>VUAW01000001.1 GCA_008711135.1 Rhodobacteraceae bacterium LNNU 3342 | reverse complement strand
CATCTCGGTCTTCCTGCCGATGTGGCCGGTGGACCGGCTGCGGCGGCAGGCGGGCGATACATCGCCTTTCGCTGAGGGGCCGCTGATCATCGCTGGGCGCGTGGGCAACCGGCGCATCGTTACCGCAGCGGATGCGGCCGCGCAGGCAATGGGGTTGCCATATAGCCGTAACTGACTCAGAGGAGTCGGAGCAGGTCCAAACGCCTCGCTGCTCCCGACCTCGCCCAGGATGGTGTTGAGCCAGGCGAACAAGGCCGGCCTCCCACGCAGCGCTAGAGGTCAGGTCAAGCTCAAGCCTATGGACTTCGGTGAAGCAGGGCACTCGGTGGCAAGAGTGCTGCTTAAAGCCTTTCGGAACTAACCTGCGACATAGCCAGCTGCCTGAAAGTAGTTCCAGCATTCATCGGGCGTGAACATTCCGCAGATGCCTCGGAGCGCGTTGAACAGTTCGGTAAAGGTTCGCGCGCCGATCTTGCGCAGATGTGCTTTGAGCTTTGAGCTTGGAGAACGCCTGCTCGATGGGGTTGAGGTCCGGGGAATAGGGCGGCAGGTAGAGGAACCAGCAGCCAGCCTGCTTGATGGCCTTGGCTGCCTCGACGTTCCGGTGCGTCGCGAGGTTGTCCAGGATGACAACAGTGCCGGGCGTCAGTTCCGGCACCAGAACCTTTTCGACGTAGGCGGCGAAGGCAGGCCCGGCCATCGCGCCCTTGATGACCCAAGGGGCAATCAGGCCGTTCTGGGTCAATTCGGCGATGAATGTCTGGCTGTTCCAGTTTCCGAAGGGTGCGTCCATTGCGAGCCGCTCACCGCAGGGAGCGTGACCACGCAGGCGGGTAAGGTTCGTCTTGATCGACGTCTCGTCAATGAGCACAAGCCGTTCCGGCTGCCGTTGCATTGCAGGCAACCGGCGCGTCAACCAGTCGTGCCGGGCCTGCTTTATCTTTGCGCGGCCACGTTCGCTGGCCACCAGCGATTTTTTTTATAGGTGAAGCCGAGCCGCGACAGCAGCGCGGCAATGGAAGAATGGTGAGCTTGGACACCCTCCGCCGCCGCAAGGGCGTCGCGCAATTCGAAGAGGGTGATGTCAGGATCCTGGGTGACCAGTTCCTCGAAAATGCCGGGAATGGTGCAAGCTTGCCTCGCCCACGGGGGCGGCCTTGAGGCGCCGGATGAGCGTGACCACGCATTCGGATCAGTTGTACCCACCGTGCGCCTGTCGCAGGTGACAGCTTCAGGCGCATGGCTGCGGCACGGCCGCTCAGTCCCTCTTCGATATACCGCTGAAGCCGCGTCCGGAGTGCATTCGGCAAAGGTGCTGACATGATCCATCCTCCCCGAACAAGAGGAGCACAGACCGCACCTGGTGGAAATCCCTTCGCGATTCACGTTTTTACCGAAACGCTTTAGCTGAAAAAATTCGCGATCGGGAGGTCGAGAAGCTTCATGCCAAGATCGGCCAGCTGGTTGTGGAATGTGTTGCCCCGCATCCTCAGCCTCATCTTCGGCATTGGACGCAAAAAAGCGGTGAAGCAGGATCATCTCGATCTCAGCGTCCAAAGGTAATGCAGCCTGCTGTCGTTGGCGCGTATCAGTCTTCTATCAGGCGGCGGTGCAAGTGCCGAGAACTTGGCGTTCATAGAAGTCATCACCGGGCAATTCTTTGAGAAACCATAGAGCGAATCGCGACGAGGCCCGTGACATGCAGGTTCGGGACCGTCATCTCGACATAATATCAGTAAAGACGCCGCACTCCGAGGATGCCAGTTCCCACTGTTCCCACCCTGTGCGGGAGGTTGCTATCTCATTTTCAGGAAGGCAGGACGAACGCAGCGGCGGTTACGCGAAGAGTATTACCTCCCCCATTTCACTGGGAACAGTGGGGACGTTTCTCTCACCTTCTATGAATCACAAAAAGGTGGTGTCCACGGGCGGCAGTTATCCACATTTTCGGACTATACGCCTGCAAGTGTCTGATTGAGATTTTCGGTCGATCAGCCGAAAATACCCTAGAGACGCAGATCGCATATCAACGGGCCATCGTCGACCGCAGATCGACGATGACAATAAACGCGACAAGAGCGTGTGCCTCTACGTCTCATAGACCGAAGGATTGCGCAAGCGTCCGCTGAGCTGTGAAGGAAATATTTTATGGAGTGCAGCAACTTGCAGATGCGGGATGAGGATCTTATTGACTTCGATGGGCCTTTGTCTCCCGAAGTCGAGAAGCAGATCGACGAACCTGCAACCATGCGCGACGATCAGGGAACGGTTCCGAACGCTAGGCATATTGGCGAGACTAAGGACTTGCCCGATGGCTTCTTGCGCAAAACCGGCGCCATCATCAAAACGGAAACCGTTCTTGAGGGGCGTGACAAGCAGCCGCGGGAGGTCGAAACCTTCGTCTGCTCCGATCTCCGCGTGCTGGGCCAAGGCGCAACGCCCGACGGTGAATGGGGAAAGCTTATCGCCTTCCGGAATCCGTTCGGCGTCGAGCGTCGCATCGTCGTTCCTTTCCGGCACCTCGCGGGTGATGGCAAGGAAGCACGGGCGCTTCTGCTGTCGAATGGCATCGTCACCGCAAATGACCGCCCAGGCCGTGCCGCCCTTGCCACCCTCCTGTCTTTTGCTGGTAACGACGCGCTCTACCGCCTGGCTGATGGTCCCGGATGGCATCACGATCATTTTGTCCTGCCGAGCGGCGTGATCTCGCCGCCTACCCGGGACTTCGAGGTGGCATATGATCAGTCGGACGCTCAGCATCCCTTTAGCAGTAAGGGGAACCTCGCAGATTGGCAGAAGGCTTGCAACGACGTGCAGGGCATTCCCTATGCTGTTGTCTGCCTCTGCGCAGCCTTCGCCGGGCCGGTCTTGCAGCTCCTTAATGCCGAGTCCGGTGGGATTCACATCTATGGTCGGTCTTCGCGCGGTAAAACCAGCTTCGCGCGATTGGCATCAAGCGTCTGGGGGGATCCCAACAGATTCGTCCGCTCATGGCATGCGACAGTCAACGGCATTGAGGCGAGTGCCGCAGAAAGTTCCGATACGCTCTTGGTTTTAGATGAGGTTGGACAGAGCGATGCTCGCGGATCGGCTTCGGATATCGGCAAGATGATCTATATGCTCGCGAATGGGGTAGGGAAGTCACGAGCCACGAAAGCCGGGGGATCGCAGCAACGCGCGACTTGGCGGCTCATCTCACTCTCGACAGGCGAGCATCCGATCAGAGATCTTGTGCGCGACTATTCCGGCACGCAGCGCATGTCCGGCGGCATTGGCGTCCGCCTTCTCGATTTGCCGATCGAGACCGACGATTTTGCGATGACTGAAGATGCAGAGAATCCCGGCGAGACGGGGAAGATTATTGATGCGGTTCGCGACAGCATCTGCCACCACCATGGCCATGCCGGCCAAGCATTCGTCCAGAGGATTGTTGAGGACCGCGACAGCGCCAAGGACTTCCTCGACCAGAAAATCGCGGACGTGATGAAAATCTTCAGTCTCGAACAGTCGGATCCGCAACTCCAGCGGTCGGCTAAACGCTTTGCGCTGATGATTGCCGCAGGTGCCTTGGCCGAGCACTACAAAATCCTCGCGTGGCGAGAGGGGACATCACAAGATGCTGGCTATCAGGCATATCTTGCGTGGAAAACCGCTCGCGGGGGCAATGCCTCTCTCGAAGAGCAGAACGCTGTGGACGCTGTGCGGCTCTTCCTTGAAGTCCATGGTGAGGCAAGGTTCCGGGAGCTCGCCGATGTTCTCACAGACGACCATGATCCTGTAGTGGCCGATCAGAGGGCTGTCGCGCAGCGCGCTGGTTTCAGGGGAACTGACAAGGAAGGGAATGCCATCTGGTATATTCTTCCAGAAGTTTGGAGGGCCGAAGTCTGCCGGGGATTGGATGCGAGGTTTGTGGCGCGGGTTCTGAAGGCGCGTGGAATCTTGATGGCAGCAGATGGCCAACATCTCGCGAAAAAGATCCGGCTGCCCAACATGCCCGAGACAACTCGCTTCTACACCGTGACGGCGAAAATACTCGAGGCTTCATAGCTCGACTAGCATACGCTTGCGACCATTGGGCGCCTCATCGTTTTGGTAGTCGAAGGCCGCCCGTGGTTCGGTCGGTGGGCGGCGTGGAGTTATAGACAAGAAGGCCCGCCATATCCTGACCGACATAGAAGTGCTCACACAGTGAGATGGAAGAATGGCCGCTGTCCAGCGAAAGCCTCGAAATCAAGGCTTGGGTTATGGCGTAGACAAGGATGAAGCGGGGGGGGGGGGGGGCAGATTTTCTGGAGTACCGTCAGGCGCGTGACCATTGGGGCTCCTCGAACTAAGGATTTGCAGGATCTGCGCATACGTCTCACCGCACCGGGATGCTGCTGATTGCAGGCAACGCAGCGCTTGAATCTGCAGCGGCCGCAACCTGAGCGCCCGCACCGCCGGCTATCTTCTCTCGGTAGTCGGCGCCCGTCTTGGCGCCGACCTCCAGCTCCATCAGCCGCTCAACAGCGAATGGGCGCAGGTCCATCATTGGTCCGGTCATCGGCTGCAATCCCCGGTTCAGCTTGGCTCAACAACCTGACCGGTGAACTGGGAGGGCCCGATCACGCTTTTTTATTCTGGTGTATGGCCTGCCCGACAAGTGGAGCGCAGGATCCCATTGCTCCCAGTTTGTCTTCAAGCTTGGGCTCGCGGGTTAGTTCTGGATCCAGAGCCCCTTGTTTCGCGGAAGGCGTAGCTGATGCACGCATCCTGGCCCGCATCACACTCAAAAGCAGCGCGCTGGGGGCAGCCGGAAACTGGGGAAGGTTTGGTCTGCCTTGGCGCGCACCCGCTTTGCCAACTCGACGCAATGGGAGATTCGAGGGCGTTACCGTTTAGTAACGGCGGCGCACCCTAGGAAGGCTGCCAAATCGTGAGTGAAATCCATAAGTGGCAGGAACATCAAAGACTTGTGGCGGAGACGAAGGGATTCGAACCCTCGAGACGGTTTCCCGTCTGCACCCTTAGCAGGGGTGTGCCTTCGACCACTCGGCCACGTCTCCGCCGTTGGGTCTATCCGGTATGGGAGGCGGTGTGCAAGTGCGATTTTCCTAGACTGCAGGCGACCTTCACACTTTTTGATTGCTTTGATGAATCATATGCACTTTATGGTTGATCAGTTTCTAGCAAATTCAGTTTGAATCAGGATGTTGATCAGCAGTCTCACCTTCCTGCGTCTTGAAGATGGCAGCGTTCCGGGGTGGCTGGGGCCCGCGGGACACGCCATTGTGGTACCGGCCCAAACCTGCGCGCGGAAAAAGGGAAGATGCAGATGATCACGCCTGTCCTGTTGTGCGGTGGGTCGGGAACCCGGCTGTGGCCCCTGTCGCGCAAGGGATATCCAAAGCAGTTCGTGCCCCTGCTGGGTGATGAGACGTTATTCCAGGCTTCTGCGCGGCGGCTGTCGGGGGTGGGTTTTGCCGCCCCGGTTGTGGTCACGGCAGCCGATTTCCGCTTTGTGGTGGGCGAGCAACTTCTTGCGGTCGGGATCGACCCTGGCGCCATCCTGATCGAGCCGGAGGCCCGCAACACCGCCCCCGCGATCTTGGCGGCGGCGCTGCACCTTGCCAAGGATGATCCTGATGCGCTGATGCTGATCGCGCCGTCAGACCATGTGGTGCCGGATGCGGCGGCCTTTCGTCTTGCGGTGGATGCCGGGCGGCAGGCGGCGCTTGCAGGGCGGATCGTGACCTTTGGCATCACGCCCACTCATGCCGAAACCGGCTATGGCTGGCTTGAATTGACCGGCTCGTCGATTGAAGGGCAGGCAGGCCCGCTGGCCCGGTTTGTCGAGAAACCGGATGCCGAGGCGGCGGCGGCCATGTTTGCGTCGGGGCGGCATCTGTGGAACGCTGGAATATTCCTCGCCACCGCGCGGGTGATGATCGAGGCATTCCGGCTTCATTCCCCCCATCTTGTGCAGCCGGTGACTGCGGCGCTGGAACAGGGGCGGGCGGATCTTGGCTTTCTGCGGCTCGCCCCGGGGCCGTGGGGGGAGGCGGAAGATATTTCGGTCGATTATGCGGTGATGGAACGCGCGTCGAACCTTTCCGTAGTGCCGTTTTCTGCCGGGTGGTCCGACCTGGGCGGCTGGGACGCGATTTGGCGAGAGATGGGGCCGGATGCCGCGGGGCTTGCGACCTCAGGCCCCGTCACGGCCATCGACTGCGGCGACAGCCTGCTGCGGTCCGAGGCAGAGGGGCTGGAACTTGTGGGCATTGGCCTGCGCGACATCATCGCTGTCGCCATGCCCGATGCCGTGCTGATCGCCGCCCGCGATCGGGCACAGGATGTGAAGGTGGCGGTGGCCGCGCTCAAGAAGAAGCAGGTAAAACAGGCAGAATGCTTCCCGCGCGACCACCGCCCCTGGGGGTGGTTCGAGACCCTTGCCATTTCTGACCGGTTCCAGGTCAAGCGCATCGTGGTGCGTCCCGGCGGCGTGCTGAGCCTGCAAAGTCACATGCACCGGTCTGAACACTGGATTGTGGTGTCGGGTACGGCCAAGATCACGCTGAACGGCGAGACGCGGCTGATGGCGGAAAATGAATCCGTCTACATCCCCCTGGGCGCCGTTCACCGGCTGGAAAATCCCGGCAAGCTGCCCATGGTGCTGATCGAGGTGCAGACCGGCAGCTATCTGGGAGAGGACGACATCCAGCGCTACGAGGATCTTTATGCGCGCGAGTGACGGGTTGCCCGGGCAGGGCAAGCGGGCGCTGATCACGGGCGTGACGGGGCAGGACGGTGCCTATCTGGCCGAGTTGCTGCTGGAAAAGGGTTATGAGGTCCATGGGGTAAAGCGGCGGGCGTCGTCTTTCAATTCAGCTCGGATCGACCATCTTTACCAGGACCCGCACGAGCCGGATGTCCGTTTCCGCCTACACTATGGCGACATGACTGACAGCACCAATCTGATCCGCCTGATTCAGGAGGTGCAGCCGGACGAGATCTACAATCTTGCCGCCCAATCCCACGTGCAGGTGTCGTTCGAGACGCCGGAATACACCGCAAACGCCGACGGGCTGGGGACGCTGCGCATCCTTGAGGCGCTACGCATACTGCGGTTGGAGGAACGGACGCGGTTCTACCAAGCCTCTACCTCCGAGCTTTACGGGATGGTGCGGTCGGTGCCGCAGCGCGAGGATACGCCGTTCTACCCGCGGTCGCCCTATGCGGTGGCCAAGCTTTACGCCTATTGGATTACGGTGAATTATCGCGAGGCGTACGGGATGCATGCCTCGAACGGGATCCTGTTCAATCATGAAAGCCCGCTTCGGGGCGAAACCTTTGTTACCCGCAAGATCACCCGCGCGGTGGCGGCGATCAGCTGCGGGATTCAGGACCGGCTCTATCTCGGGAACCTGGACGCCCAGCGCGACTGGGGCCACGCGCGCGATTATGTCGAAGGGATGTGGCGTATTCTGCAGCAGGATGAGCCTGACGATTACGTCCTTGCCACCGGCGAAACACAAAGCGTGCGCGGTTTTGTCGAGGCCGCCTTCGCCGTGGTGGGGATGCAATTGGACTGGCGCGGCAGCGGGGTGGACGAACATGCCGTGCTGGCCGGCACCGATCGGGTTCTGGTCGAGGTTGATCCCACCTACTTCCGCCCGACCGAGGTGCCCCTGCTGATCGGTGATGCGACCAAGGCGCGCGAACGGCTGGGCTGGCAGCCGACCTGCACCCTGTCCGAGATGATCGAGGAAATGGTCCGGAACGATCTTTGTGCCCTCCAGCAGGAGGCGGCGCGGCGGGATCGTTCTGGATGAGTTATGCGCTGAAGGGTAAGCGCATCTGGGTGGCCGGGCATTGTGGCATGGTCGGTTCGGCCTTGGTGCGCAGGCTGGCAACCGAAGACTGCGAGGTTCTGACTGCCAGCCGGCAGGACTGTGACCTGACCGATCAGCATGCGGTGCGGCGCTGGCTGGCTGAACATCAACCGCAGGCGGTGGTTCTAGCTGCGGCCAAGGTAGGCGGCATCCACGCCAATGACACGCGCCCTGCCGAATTCCTGTACGAAAACCTGATGATCGAGGCGAACGTGATCCACGCGGCTCATGCTGCCGGTGTCGAGAAACTGTTGTTCCTTGGGTCCTCCTGCATCTATCCCAAGCTCGCGCCACAGCCCCTGCGCGAGGATTATCTGCTGACAGGCCCGCTGGAGCCGACGAACGAATGGTATGCGATCGCGAAGATCGCTGGGATCAAGCTCTGTCAGGCCTACCGCAAGCAATACGGTGCGGATTTCATATCTGCCCAGCCAACGAACCTCTATGGTCCCGGCGACAATTATGACCTGACGACAAGCCACGTGTTGCCCGCGCTGCTGCGCAAGTTCCACGAGGCCAAGGTGGCAGGGGCTGATCATGTCACGGTCTGGGGCAGCGGCACCCCCTTGCGGGAGTTCCTGCACGTGGACGATCTGGCCGATGCGCTGGTTTTCCTGCTGCAGCGGTATTCCGGGCCGGTGCCGGTGAATGTGGGGTCGGGGCAGGAAGTTTCGATCCGTGATCTTGCCGGTCTGATCGCCGAGGTGGTCGGGTTCAGCGCCGCACTGCGCTTTGACGCGACCAAGCCCGACGGTACGCCACGCAAGCTGCTGGACTGCAGCCTGTTGCACAGTATGGGCTGGAACCGCGCCCGCCCGCTGCGCGAGGGGCTGACCCAGACTTACGCCGATTGGCTGGGGTCCGAGGCATGAGGATCCTGATCCTCGGCATCAACTACGCGCCCGAGATGATCGGCACCGCCCGCTATACAACTGATCTGGCAGAGGCGATGGCGGCCCGGGGTCATTCAGTACGGGTGGTGGCGGCCCAGCCATACTATCCCGGCTGGAAGGTGTTTCCGGGGTTCTCACGCTTGCGGTTCACTCGGGATCGGCAGGCGGGGGTGGCGGTGCTGCGCTGCCCGCTTTACGTGCCAAGGCGCCCGACAGGCGCACGCCGGATCGCGCATCACGCAAGCTTTGCCGTCACCGGCGCCCTTGGCATGATCCGGGCGCTAACAAGGGAACGGCCCAATCTTGTGCTTGTGGTGGCGCCTTCGCTGATCTCGGCCCCCGTGGGCTGGGTTATCGCGCGGGTGACGGGGGCAAAGGCGTGGCTGCATGTCCAGGATCTTGAGGTCGAAGCAGCCTTTGCCACCGGCCTGTTGCCCACCGGCGGTTGGATCGAACGGCTGGCGCGCGGGTTCGAGAGCTGGGTTCTGCGGCGTTTCGACCGCGTGAGTACGATCTCGCCTGCGATGCTGCGCAAGATCAGGGAGAAGGGCGTGACGCCCTTCCGCACCAGGGAACTGCGCAACTGGGCCGATCTGTCCGGTGTCGCGCCGGACATGGATGGCGCGACGATGCGCGCGGCCTTGGGGGTGAGGGCGTCGCGCGTGGCGCTCTATTCCGGCAACCTCGCGAACAAGCAGGGGCTGGAGATCATTCCTGACGCCGCGCGGCTGCTGGCGCATCGGGACGACATCGCCTTCGTGATCTGTGGCGAGGGGCCGTTCCTGCCCGAACTTCGGCGGCTGTGCGACGGCTTGGGCAACGTCAGCTTCCATCCCCTGCAACCACGGGACAGGCTTGGGCCCCTGCTGGCCATGGCGGATGTGCACCTTCTGCCACAGGTCGCGGGCGCAGCGGATCTGGTGTTGCCGTCCAAGCTGACCAACATGCTGGCCTCTGGCCGGCCGGTCGTTGCCACCGCAGATGCAGACAGCACGCTTTCGCAAGAGGTCGAGGGCTGTGGCGCCGTTGTGCCGCCCGGTGACGCAGGAGCATTCGCCGAGGCGATCGCGGCGCTGCTGGACGATCCGGCCACGGCCGCGGCGCTTGGCCTGACGGCGCGGCAGCGGGCCGAGGAGCGATGGGCTGCGGAGCAGATCCTTGCGCGGTTCGAGGCCGAAGCCGAGGCGCTGACCGCCGCGAAGGGCACCGGGGCGGTGCAATGGCAGCCGTGACAGGTCAGGGCACCGTCGCCGGGCTGGCGGCGCTTCTGGCGCTGCTGGTGGCATGGCACATCGGGCTCGGATCGGACCTCTATGTGCTTGGAGTAATGACCCTGATCTCGGCGCTGGGGATCGTGCGGCTGAGGGCGGCGCGGCTTTGGTTCAGTGATTTCCTGGTGATCGGGGTGGCGCTTTATTCTGGCGGCCTGACGCTGGGGATCAAGGGGATGCTGGGCCAGCCGCTGCAGCAGAACCTGCATCATCCGCAGCAGGCGGCGACGGTTCTGTTGGCGGGCTTCGGCATGTTCTGGGGTCTTTCGGCGCTTGCGCGGGCGGTGGCTGCGGGGCGGCAGTTTCCGCTGGCGGACCGGCTGGAGGATCCTGTGTTACAGCGGCGGGTCTTTCTTCCGCTGCTCGCGCTAGGCCTGCTGTTCGTGGGCCTGCACGTAGCGCTGCGGCCGCGGCTTGTGGATGGGGTGCTGGATGCGGGGCCGGGGTTCGGTGGGTTCGGCAGCCTGACTTTCGTGCTGACCTTGGCCCTTTCGCTGGGGATGGCCTTGGCACTGCGGGGTGCGGGGAACGGTCCCGGCCTGATGCTGGTAGGCGTCGGGGCGGCAATGCTGTTGCTGTCGGTGGCGAGCAATACCAAGCGCGAGCTCGCGGAATTTGTGCTTGTGCTGGGCGCAGGCTTCTTTCTGTTCGGTCAGCGGCCACGCCTTTTGCACGTGTTGGCGGGTGGGGGGCTGGCGGCGGTTCTTCTGCTGTATGCGGCGCCTGTCATCCATCTGATGCGCGGCAGCTTTGCTGAACTGGGCCTGTTCGGGCGCATGGCCCTAGGATGGGAGATTCTGGTCCAGCACGGGTTCAGCGCTGCTGAGCTTCGCGCCGCAGAGGGACAGTTCCTGACCGGCTTCACCCATGCCTGGTCCGAAAGCGGCAGTTACATCTGGCCCAGCACCTTGGGGCTTGACCGGTTCATGCTGATCCTGCCGGTGGATCAGGTGCTGCGGGGGCAAGAGGCTTTGCCCGCCATCGGGCCGATCCCGTTTCTGGCCAAGGTGGTGGAGGGGGTGCTTCCCTCGGCGCTTGTGGCCAAGACGGCCTATGTGGGCGCGGACCTCGTGGCTTGGGAATATGGCATCCGGCAATACGGCAACTCGGCCCGCCCGGTGATCGGCTTTGCCGCAAGCGCGCTGGCGGCGGGCGGGATGGCGGGCGTCATCCTGATGCCGGTGATGGTTGCGCTGCCGCTGATGCTGGCGGGAAACCTCTTGTTCGGGCCGTTGCGGGGCCGCGCGATCGGCATCTTCCTGGGCGTCAGCAGTTGGGTCCTGCCGGAATACACGATCGATGCGCTGGCGGTGTTCGGGCTGCGGCCTTTCGTGCTGATGGTGGCGGCCATCTGGCTGGTGGCCCGTTTCGGGCAGCCCCGCCAGCGGGCAAAGGAAGCCTGACCAGATGCGTGCCATTGCCCGCAACCTGACGGCGCAGGGCTATGCGCAGGTCGTGACGCTGGCGGTGCAACTGGGCACGGTACCGCTGCTGATCGCGGCTTGGGGGTTGGAGGCCTTTGGCGTCTGGTTGTTGCTGACGGCGGTGCCCGTGTGCCTGGCATTCTGCGACTTTGGCTTTACCTTCGTGATCAAGAACGAGATGGCGATGCAGGTCGCTGCCGGCGATCGCGATGCGGCGCTGCGCAGCTACCAGAGCGTTCTTGCGCTGTTGCTGGCCATTCTGGGGGCGGTCTTGCCGCTGGCGCTGTTGCTGATCTGGCTGGTGCCGGTGGATGAAGTCTTCAACCTTGGCGATTTGCCTGCATCTGTCGTGCAGGCGGGGTTGATGCTGCAGGCGGCCAATGCGCTGATCTATCAGCTGTTCCTGCTTCTGTGCGCCGGGTTGCGCTGCGAGGGTTTCGCGGCCGAGGAAACGTTCATCGCTGCAACCGCGCGCCTGGCCGAGGCTGCGGCCGTCGTCGCCACGGCCCTCGCGGGCGGCGGCCTGTCCGAAGCGGCGGGCGCAGGGCTTGCGGTGCGGGTGGTGGCGCTTGTTGCGCTGTGGCTTTGGCTGCGGCGGCGGGTGCCTTGGCTGCGGCTAGGAATGGAACAGGCGCAGGGGGCAGTGCTGCGGCGGATGGCGGGGCCAGCGCTGGGCTACATGGCGGTGCCGCTGGCGCAGGCGCTGCTGATTCAGGCGCCGGTGATCCTGCTGGCGGCGGTGGCGCAGCCGGCGGTGGTGGCGCTTTACGGTGTGACGCGCACGGTGGCGCGGCTGGGCGTAGCCGGGGCGAACGTGCTGAGCCATTCCTTCACGCCGGAATACAGCTTCGCCCGTGGGCGGGCGGATGCCGCAAGGTTCCGCAGGCTGTGGCGGCTGCACCTGCGGCTGACGCTGCTGGGGCTGGGCGCCTATCTGGCGCTGGCGCCATGGGTGCTGCCTTTGGGTGTTACCTATCTGTCAGGTGGTACGCTGGTACCTGACTCGATGCTTTCGGGCCTGCTGACGGGGGCAGTGGCGGCAGAGCTTTTTTGGGCCGCAGCGTTTTCGCCCATGGCGGCAGTCAACGCGCATCGGCGGGTGGCGCGGATCTTCCTGTGGCTGAGCCTTTCTATGGTCGCAGCTGCCGCCGTTGCGCCCGGGCCGGCGATGCTCGCGGGGGCGGTGCTGATGGTGCATCTGTTGATGGCGGGGATCTGTAGGCACGCGCTGTGCCATGTGCTGCCACGCCGAGGGATGCGGCGCGTGGTGTTTCTGGGGCTCACGACCTATGCGCAGACAGGGGGGCTGCAACGCTTCAACCGCCGCCTGATTGACAGCCTGCACCGTCAGACCGGGGCCGAAGGCTGGCAACCCCATGCAATCCTGCGTAATGACGATCCTGATCAGGTCCCGAAGGCCCTGCGGCCCATCGTGCTGGTGCCGGGCCGCCAGTTCAAGGCGCTGTTCCGGACGCTGCGCGAGGTTCTGAGGGCGGATGTGCTTTTGCTTGGGCATGTCAACCTGATCCCGCTGGGGTGGCTGGCACGGATGCTGAACCCGGGGCTGCGGCTCGTCCTGTTCGCCCACGGGATCGAGGTCTGGGGGGAGCGGGCATATCGCAAGCCGCGCCTGTTCGAAGCGTGGATGCTGCGGTCCTGCGATCGGATCGCCGCTGTCAGTGGCTTCACCGCCCAGCGGATGGCGCAGGTCTACGGCCTGCCGACGGGGTGCTTCACGGTCTTTCCGAACACGATCGACGGCGTTGTCACGGGGGCGGAAGGATCGCGGACAGGCTTTCTGGCGGTCACGCGGCTGGCCGGGCATGACCGGGCCAAGCATCTGGACAAGGTGCTGCAGGCGCTCGCCCTTCTGCCCGGGGAGCGGCTGACCATCGTTGGCGACGGACCCCTGCGACCGGAACTGGAGGCACTGGCGCGGGAACTGGGTCTGGATGGCAGGGTGCGCTTTGCCGGGCGGGTGAGCGATGCCGAACTGCGGCGGCTTTACCTTGGGGCGCGGGTTTTCGTGCTGCCGTCAAGCAAGGAGGGGTTCGGGATCGTGTATCTGGAGGCCTGGGCGCACGGCCTGCCGGTGATCTGCAGCACCGAAGGCGCCGCGCCCGAGGTGGTGCGGGATGGCGTTGAGGGCTTTTCCGTTGCGCCGGATGATGTGGCGGCCCTTGCCGACAGGATGCGCCGGCTGGCGGGTAGCGACAGCCTGTGCCGGCAGATGGCAGCGGCAGGACAGGCACGGATCGCAGGGCATTATCGGGGCGTGCATCTGGATGCCAACCTGCGTGCGCTTCTGAAGGAGGTGGTATGAACATCCTGCGCATCATTGCCAGCGTGGATCCCCGGCAGGGCGGGCCGGTGGAAGGGTTGACCCGAAGCGCCAAGGTGCTGGAGACGCTGGGCCACGGGACGGAGGTTCTGAGCCTCGATCCTCCAAGCCAGTTCGACCTGCCTTGGCCGGTTCATGCGATGGGGCCGGTGGCGCGGAAATATGGCTATACGCCCAAGGTCGGGCAGTGGATGCAGGCCAATGCGGGGCGGTTCGATGCGGCGGTGGTGCATGGGCTATGGAACCATGCCGTGGTCGGTGGAGGCTTGGCAGCGGCACGGATGCGGCTGCCCTACGTGGTGTTTCCGCATGGAATGATGGACCCGTGGTTTCGACAGGCGCAGCCGGCCAAGCATCTTGCCAAGCAGCTTTTGTGGTGGGCGGGGCAGGGGCAGGTGCTGCAGCGGGCGCATGCGGTCCTGTTTACCTCTGAGCAGGAACGGGCAGCGGCAGAAGGGGTCTTTCACGGGCCGGGCTACCACGGGCGGGTGGTGCCCTACGGGGCAGCAGAGCCGTCGCTGGCCCCGGGCGGGCAGATGCGGGCGCGGCTGCCGGGGCAGGGGCGTTACCTGCTGTTCCTAGGGCGGATTCATCCGAAAAAGGGATGCGATCTGCTGCTGGAGGGGTTCGCGCAGGTGCCAAGCGACCTGCATCTGGTACTTGCAGGCCCGGACGAGGCGGGGCTGGCCCCCGGCCTGCTGGCAAGGGCCCGGGCGCTGGGCCTTGGGGGCAGGGTCCATGCAGTGGGGATGTTGACCGGCGATGCGAAGTGGGACGCGCTGGCGGGGGCAGAGGCGTTTGTCCTGCCCTCTCATCAAGAGAACTTCGGCATTGCCGTGGCCGAGGCACTGGCTTGTGGGACACCTGTGCTGATCTCGGACAAGGTCAACACCTGGCGCGAGATCGTTGCCGACGGGGCCGGGATCGTGGCGCCAGACAGCGTGGCGGGGGTGGTGGCGCTGTTGCAGCAGTGGCAGCAAATGGATGCAGGCCGCAAGGCTACGATGCGGGTCGCGGCGCGGCGGTGCTTTGAGGAACGCTTCCGGATCGAGCGGGCGGCGGAGGCGTTGTTGGCGGTTCTGTCCGAAGCAGCAGGATCGCGGGTATGAGGCCCGGGCTTCAGAACGGGGGGCGGGGTGTCTTTGGCGGACAGCCGACCTTTACACTGCGCAACCGGCTCGGACGGGCGCTGTTTCAGGTGGTCTGGCTGCTGCTGGCGCGCTGGACGCCGCCGCCGATGCGGCGCTGGCGGATCGCGATCCTGCGGGCGTTTGGTGCCAAAGCGGATTGGAGCGCGCAGGTCTATGGCTCTGCCCGGATTTGGCACCCGGCGCTGCTGGAACTGGGGGCTGAGGCGGTGGTCGGGCCGGGGGTAGTGATCTACTGCATGGATCGGATCACGCTGGGGCGGCGGGCGGTGGTGTCGCAGGGGGCGCATCTTTGCACTGGGACCCATGACATCGACAGCGTCGACTTTGAGCTGGTGACGCGGCCGATCACGATCGGCGATCACGCCTGGATCTGCGCCGAAGCTTTTGTCGGGCCGGGGGTGGCGGTGGGCGAGGGCGCGGTGCTGGGCGCGCGCGGGATCTCCTTTTCGCCGCTTGCCCCTTGGACGGTCTATTCCGGTAATCCGGCGGTTCCGCGGCGAAGGCGTTACCAAGATGTTAACGGCGCGCGCGCATGGGCAAGAGAGCCTTAGCCCTTTTCCGCCAGATTTGCCGCCATCGCCGGGCTGGCGGCGAGGGTGGATCCTCGTGAGTCGGGCGGCAATGAAACTCGACCGGAGGTCTTTCATGTTTCTGGGAATTGGAGCGAGCCTCGCGGGCCTTGCGGTGCAGACGGCAAGCCGGCGGCACCGGACGCGCAACCTGCAGGCCCCGGTGGTGGCCTGGGGCGACAGCCTGACGGCAGGGGCCGGGGCAACGGCGCCTGCAAGGCGCTATCCGGCGGTGGCGGCGGGGCTTTATACGCCGGCACGAACCGTCGTGAACCAGGGGATCGGCGGCCAGACCTCGACCCAGATTGCGGCGCGGCAGGGGGCGGTGCCGATCCTTGTGTCGCTGGCGGGGCCGATCCCGATGCGGCTGTCGCGGACCTGGGACTTTGCCCAAGGGCTTTCAGGGTGGCAAAGCCGTGCGGCGGCCAGCCCGCCTGCCGTGATCCGGACCGAGGGGCCCCACCTGATCATCGAGGCGCTGGGCACACCCCAAACGGGGGCGCAGGTCTGGCTGGGAGAGACGTTGTCCAAGGGCACGGTCTGCACGCTGGAATTCGACATCGACATGGGCGGCAGTGGCTGGATCGAGGTGGGCGTGGTGAATGCCCCGACCGAAAGCCATCCGACTGGCGACTGGGCAGCCTCTACGGGCTTTTCGGCGGGCGGGCGCAAGAGCCTGACCTTCACCGTGGGGACCGGCGTCGCGCAGACGGCCAACAGCCTGCTGCTGATGCCACATACCCGCGTCGGCACCTACCGGATCAGCAACGTGAGCCTTGTCACCCGTTCCCAAGTGGCGGTGACAGCGAAATCGGTGAACGTGCTGACCAACAGCGGCGCCTTCTCCGGCAGCATTCAGGGGAGCATCGGCGGGATTGCAGGTGTCATGACCACGGACACTTCCGGCGGCTGGACCTTCACCCGGACGGATGCCGGCCCAATGATGGAGGTTGGAGCCGAGGCCCCTTTTGTCCCGGCGCAGGCGGCGGCGCTGCGCAGCCACACGGCGTGGATCTGGGCAGGGCGCAACAACTTCACCGATCCGGCGCGGGTCAAGGCGGACATCGCGGCGATGACCGGCTTCCTGGGGCACGAGCGGTTCCTGGTCGGGGCCATCCTGCCGGGGGCCAACGACATGGGGTCGGGGCTGCAGACGATCCGCACCCTAAATGCCGATCTCGCGGCGGCTTATGGCGCACGCTTCGTTGATCTGGTGGCGGCGCTTCAGGCGGCGGGGAACGGCAGCGACGGCGACAACATCGATATCGCTGCGGGGCATATTCCCCGGTCGCTGCGGTCGGATGCGATCCACCTCAACGACGCCGGGTATGCGGTGGTGGCGACCGCGATGGCCGCCGCCAATCAGGGCTGAGCCTGCCGGACTGGGATGCCCATGGTCTGCAGCGTCCAGGCCGTGACTTCGGGCACAAGCTGGGCCGCCGCCGCGTCAAATGCCGCGACGAGGTTGAGCGTATCGAGCGAGGCGGCGGGCACGACCGTTTCGAACACCCGGGCGCCGCGGATCGAGGCGTCATCCTCGCGCACCAAGCGGGCGGAGAGGCGCATGCGCACTTGCGCCCCGCCTTGGGGCAGAAGCTCGGCCTGGAAGTCGGTCAGTTCCGAGATCAGGGCAATGTCGCCGGTCAGGCCCAGCGGGCGGCGGCCGACATAACGCAGGGCGCGGGCATCCTCGAACGCGCGCAGAAGCTGGCCCTGGATAAGGGCTGGCGTTTCATCAGACCAGCGGGCGCGGGGCAGGTATTGCGCCTGTAGCGGGTTGGGGCGGATCAGGATGCGGTCGGTATCCAGCGCGCCACCGGTATTGGGCTCTTCGATGACCAATTCGCGCGTGCCTGCGCCGCTGGCGACGAAGGTCACGGGTGCGGGGCGCAGGTCATAGACATCAGGCGCCTCGGCCGCATCGCCGATGGCAGAGATCGCGGCGCAGGCGCCCGTCAGCGACAAAAGCATCAGGCCGATCAAGGGACGCATAAGGCGGGTCATCAGGCTCTCCTTTTCAGCGGCGGAACTCGGGCGTCTGACGGCCCAGGAAGAAGCGGGTGGGATCACGTTCGATCTGGCTGGACAGGCGGTCCAGCGTGCGGACCAGGCCACGGGCCTCTTCGGCCAGGCGGGTGAACTGGGGCAGTCCAGAGGCGGCAAAGGTCTGCAGCGATCCCCCCGAGGCGGTGACCACGGCGCCCACCTCGTTCAAGGTCGTGCTGGCCTGTGCCATCAGCGCGCGCAGATCGGCAGTGGCGGCGGGAATATCCTCGGCCACCTGCGCGACCGCCGTGTCGATCCGGGTCATCGTCGCGCGAAGATCGGCGGTGATGCCGGAAAGATCCTCGTTGATGACGCGGTCGGCACCGGCAAAGGCGCGTTCGGCGGTTTCCAGCGTTTCCTCGGCGCTGACCATGGCGAGGTCGATCGCCTCGAGCGTCACGTTGGCATTGGCAAAGGTCTCGGTCGCCACCGTAAGGGCTGCGGTCGCGTTGTCGGCCAGCCCGTCAAGTCGCCCGGTGAAACCGGAAAGGTCCGCAGCAAGGCTGGTGATCGTCTGCCGGGCGGTTTCGCTTGTGGCGCGGATGTCCGACAGGATCAGCGGTAGGTCGGTTTCGGCCACGCGGCCAAGGTTGTCCATCAGCGCGCTGGCGCCCGCGACGGCGCCTCGGGCCTCTGCCAGAAGGGCGGTGCCTTCGTCGACTATTAGCGTGTCGAACCGGGTCGCAGCGCCGTCAACCGTGCGAAGCGTGTCGGTCAGGGCGGCAATGGCCTCGTTCGCGGCCTGAAGCGTGGCCTCGGCTTGGGTCAGGCGGGCGGCGGCGGCGGCCCCGGCGACGCTGAACTGGGACAGCGTCCCGCGCGCGTCGCTTGACAGCAGCGCGATTTCGCCCCGCACGGTGGCTGCGGCCTCGGACAGGTTGGCGATCAGGGTCTGCACCTCTCCCTGCATCAGGCGCTGGCCTTCGGAAAATGCGCCCTCTGCGGCGACAAGGGCATTGGTTCCTGCATCCAGCGTGCCTTCGGCTTGGCCGGCAAAGCGGGTGAAGGCCTGAAGCGCGGTGTCGGCGCTGCGCAACGTGTCGGTGGCGACGCTTGCGATCCCCTCCAGATTTGTGGTGAAGGCGGTGATGTCGTCCGTTGCTGTGGCGATGCTTTCGGTGACGGAAGAAAAATCCGTCAGCGCCTGGTCAAGCGCGCCCGAGCCTTGCTCCAGGTTCTGCAGGATGTTGGCGACGCGCTGCTGGTTTTCTTCCCCCAGAAGCTCTCCGACCTGGGTGATGACCGCGACGGCCTCGGCGATCAGGTCGGGCGCATCCTCGGTCAGCGTCTGGAAGACTGAGCGGCCGGACTGGATCAGCGGGATCTGCCCGCCGGAATCGTCCAGAAGGGGAGCATTCGGGCTGCCCGGCGTGATCGAGATATAGGACACCCCCGTGACGCCCTGGGATTCAAGCGTGGCGACACTGTCGGTGCGGATGGGCGTATCGGCGTTGACCTCGATCCGGACCCGGACGCGCCCATCCCCTGCGGGATCAAGGCCCATGCTGACCACCTGTCCCACCGGCAGGCCCGAAAACCGGACCACGCCCGCGCTGGCAAGGCCCGCCACCGTTTCGAACCGGATGTCGTAATAGGAAAACTGGCGGTTCAGTTCGAACCGGGCAAACCACATGAAGAACAGCAGCAGGCCGGCAAAGCCCGCCAGGGTGAACGCCCCGATCAGCGTATAGTTGGCGCGTGTTTCCATGGCTCAGCCCTTTTTGTCGTCACGCGCCGGTTGCGCGGCCCGGGCGCGCGGCCCGTGGAAATATTCATGCACCCAAGGGTGATCGACCTGCAACATATGGTCCATGGTGCCGGTCACCAGCACTTTCTTTTCCGCAAGGACCGCGATCCGGTCACAGCAGGCGTGCAGGGTGTCAAGATCGTGGGTCACCAGAAAGACCGTCAGGCCCAGTGTCTCGCTGAGCTGGCGGATGAGATCGTCGAAGGCCGAAGCGCCGATTGGATCAAGCCCCGCGGTCGGTTCGTCCAGAAACACAATCTCGGGGTCAAGGGCGAGCGCCCGCGCCAGCCCCGCCCGCTTGCGCATCCCGCCCGAAAGTTCCGCCGGGTAGTTGTCGCCGGCCTTGGCAGGCAGCCCAGCGATGGCGATCTTCATGTTGGCCAGATGGCGGCGCAGGTCAGCGTCAAGGCTGGGGATGCCCTTCAGCGGCACCTCAACGTTTTCGCGCACGGTGAGCGAGGAGAACAGCGCCCCATCCTGGAACATCACGCCCCAGCGCATTTCGAGTTCGCGCCGGGTTTCACCATCGGCGGTGCGCACATCGGTCCCCAACACCTCGACCGTGCCGGCGGCCGGTGTCACCAGACCGACGATGGACCGCAGCAGCACCGACTTGCCGGTGCCAGAGCCGCCGACGATGCCCAAAACCTCGCCCCGCCGCACGTCGAGATCGAGCCCGTCATGCACCGTATGGGTGCCAAAGCGGTTGACCAGCCCCCGCACGCGGATGGCAATGTCCGGCTCCTCGGTCACATGCCCACCCGTTCGAAGAAGATCGAGAACAGCGCATCCGCCATGATCACCGCAAAGATCGCCGTCACCACCGAGGCCGAAGTCATCTGCCCAAGCGACTCAGCATCGCTTTTCACCCGCATCCCGCCTTGGCAACCGACAACCCCGATGATCAGCGCAAAGAACGGCGCCTTGATCATCCCGACGATGAGATGGGAGATGTCCGTATCCTCGACCAGGCGGGTCCGGAACATCCCCGGCGATACGCCAAGGTCGAGCCAGGCCATCAGCCCGCCCCCGAACAGGCCCATGATGTTCGCGATCAGCCCCAGGATCGGCAGCATAAGCAGCAGCGCCACGATCCGGGGCACGATCAGCGCATCGGCCGGGTTCACGCCCAGCGTCCGCATGGCGTCGATTTCCTCGCGCATCTTCATCGACCCGATGGCGGCAGTGAAGGCCGAAGCGGTACGCCCGGCCACGATGATCGCGGTCAGCAGGATGCCCAATTCCCGCAAGATCGAGATGGCGATCAGGTCAACCACGAACACCTCTGCCCCGAACTGGCGCAACTGGGCCGCGCCCTGGAAGGCCAGCACCACCCCGATCAGGAACGCCATGAGCGAGACGATGGGCACCGCCCGCAGACCGACTTCCTGGCAGTGGTGCACGATGGCCGTGACGCGCAGTTCACGCGGGTGAGCAAGGCAGTAGAAAAGGCGCGCCAGAAATTCCCCCAGATGCGCCGTCAGGTCCATCTGGAAGCGAAAGGCCTGTGCGACCGACCGGCCAAGGTTGTCGACCCGGTCGCGCAGGGTGATCGGCGCAGGCTCGGCCCGGGGTTGGTCGAAGGTGGCAGAGACCGTTTCGATCAGCGCGCTGCGCTTGGTGTCGAGCCCGCGAAGGTCGATCCCCTCGCGACGGCGCCGGAGGTCGGCCAGCACCCAGGCGCCTGCGGTATCGAGCCGCGTCACCGCCGACAGGTCAAGCGTTCCGGCCTCTGCGTGTTCCAGATCATCACGTAGCGCCCCGGCCGTACGGACTGTCAGCGCCCCTGAAAGCGCGATGCCGTCGTCGGTCCGGGTGAGTTCATAGCGCTCGTCTGCCTGCACGTCCGTCCTGTTGCGGCGCTGCCGCGTCAACCGTGGGTTTCATGATGTTCTAGACCGTTTTGGAAGGGTGCGTCCAGCCGCCCTCACCAGCAGGAGGCAGGCACGCGGCGCAGGCTGAGTTCCATCCCACGCGCAGTACCGGTGTCGGGGGTCCAGCGATGCACCTCGGTCTGGGGAACGGCGGGGTCCTGGCAGGGCCGCGCGTCCCGGGCAAAGGTAAGGTAAAGCACCTCGCCGTCGAGCCCGGCGGGGATGGGATAGATCAGCGCGTAGTGATGCGGCACGGGATTGCGTTGCGGCACGGCAAGGATGTGTGGGCCACCGTCGCGGGTGCGGTAGAACAGGTCGGCCAGCAGTCCCCGGTCATGCGCCACGATCACGTCCAGCCCCTGCGCCGCGGCCACCTCGATCGCCGTGCGGCTGATCGCTTCCTGCCCCAGGTAGCGGCGCAGCAGAAGTTCGCCATCCGGGCGGCGCAGGGTTTCCGCCTGCGCCGCCGCCACCGGCACCGCCAGCGCGATCAGCCCGTTCAAGACCAGCGACAGCGCCATCAGCCGCGGCGCCCGGTGCGACAGCCAGATCACCGCCACTATCGTTCCCGCCACGTAGGCGCCGACCGCCCAGTTGGCATAGGCGCGTGAATTCAGCGCCTGCGCCGTCACGATCAGCAGCGCCGGAAGCGCCAGAAGCAGGAGGGCGCGCGTATCCTCATCCCCCCAAGCGCGGCGGCGGCAAAGCTGGACAAGAAAGGCCGCAAAGATCACTGGCCCCGCCACGGCGAACTGTTCGCCAAGGAAGCGCAGCGCGTTCCCCCAGCGCAGGTTCAAACCCTGCCACGCGATATTGTCGGCGGTGTGGTTCACCGTCGCCAGATCATGTTGCAGGTTCCACCAGATGTTCGGCGCAAAGACGGCAAGCCCCACCAGCGCCGCCACCAGCCCGTCCCGCCACCCGATCCGCCAGCCGGGTACCAGGATCGTCACTAGCACAAGACCCGCAAAGGCAAAGGACATCGCGTATTTTGACATCATCCCGAGCCCAAGGCACAGCCCCAGCAGCACCGCCAGCCACAGCGACGGCCCGTTCCGCAGCCGCGACCAGACCAGCAGGCTGGCGGCCAGGAAGAACAGCATCGGCGTGTCGGTGGAAATCAGCAGGCTGCCTACGGAAACCACGGGCAGGGTGACATAGCTGACGGCGGCCAGCGCGGCGGTGCGCAGGTCCGTTACCTCATCTGCCAGAAACAGCACCAGAACCGCCGTCGCCCCATGCAGGATCGGCAGGGCGAGCCGCAGGTCAAAGCCTTCTTCCGCACCGGTCAGGAAGGTCGTTGCCCGGATCACCCAGCCGATCATCGGCGGCTTGGAATAGTGCCCGAAGGCCAGTTCCCGGCCCCAGAGCCAGTACTGGCTTTCATCAACGAACAGGTCGAGCCCGGCAAAGGGCAGCAGCGCGATACGCCAGACGGTTACACCCAGAATCGCCAGAATGGCGAAGGCCAGCCAGCACCGGTCACTGGGCATGCCGCCTCCTCTCCGAGTGAATAAGCCAGAGATTGCGGGAATAGATCACCAGCCCCGCGCTTTGCCCCAGGATGAACACCGGATCTGCGCGGTAGAGCGCGTAGCTGCACAACACCACGCCGCCAGCAAGCGAGAAATACCAGAAGGCCAGCGGGATCACCGAACGCCGCTGCCGTTCCGACGCCAGCCATTGCACCAGGAACCGCGCCGTGAACAGGAGCTGCCCGGTCAGGCCCACGATGACCCACCAGAACTCACCCCAGCTGTTGACGTTCAGAATCGACCAAAGATGTTCGATATTCATCCGTCCTGTCCTTCCCTGCGCAATTCGATCGGGCGGGCCAGCTTGCGCCGCCGCAAAAGCCAGGCAACGCCGATCAGGTCGTGGATGCCCACAAGCGCGCGTTGAAGATTGTTGTAATTCGACTGCCCCGCCTGTCGGGGGCGGTGGGTCACATCCACATGGGCGATGCGCCAGCCGTCACGCGTGAAAAGCGCGGGCAGGTAGCGGTGCTGGTGGTTGAAGAAGGGCAGGGCCAGGTAGGCGTCGCGCCGGAAGGCCTTTAGGCCGCAGCCCGTGTCGCGGGTGCCGTCGCGCAGGATCCGCGCCCGCAACCCGTTCGCCAGCCGCGAGGCGAGTCGCTTGGACATCGTGTCCTGCCGCCCGACGCGCTGTCCTGCCACCAGCCCCAGATCCGCAGGCGCATCCGGCGCCAGAAGTGGGGCCAGCAGATGCGGAAGCTGGTCGGGCGGGTTCTGCCCGTCGCCGTCCAGCGTCGCGATAATCGGCCCGCGGGCATGCAGCACGCCCGAATGCACCGCTGCCGACTGTCCGCCTGAACGGTCATGGCTCAGCACCCGCAGCCAAGGCCGGGTGCTGGCAAGTTCCAGGGCGATAGCCGCGGTCGCATCGGTGGACCCGTCGTTGACGATGATCAGCTCGAACGGGCCAAGGGGCGCGCAGGCGGTCCCGATCTCTTCGACCAGGGTGGTGATGTTGTCGGCCTCGTTCTTCATCGGCACGACAATGGAAAAGCGTATCACGTCCTGCATCCCGTCCTGTCCTGACTGACCGGGCTTAACCGCTCGATGCCATGCCAGCAAGTGCGGACCTTCCGGCCCCTGCGTTGGCATGGGCCGTGTTTCCTATAGCTCACATGAACATGAACGGGATCCCGCGGGCAGGATCAATAAGCGGCACAGCCGGAGGCGGCAGCAATATTGGGAAAAAATGGCAGCCCGTAGGGGAATCGAACCCCTCTTTCCAGGTTGAAAACCTGGCGTCCTAACCGATAGACGAACGGGCCGCATCTGGCGTAGGCGGGCTTGTATGAGAAGCCGAAACCAAGCGCAAGTGGATTTTTTCGCCCGAACAAGGATTTCGTGACGCCTGTGTGGGCGACCTGTAGGGAGCTGGATGTAGGGGAAAAGTGGCAGCCCGTAGGGGAATCGAACCCCTCTTTCCAGGTTGAAAACCTAGCGTCCTAACCGATAGACGAACGGGCCACATCTGGCGTGAGGCGGCTTTTAGGGCACCATGCCGACGCGTGCAAGCCCATTTTTCGCCTTTCGTAACAGAAGCGCGTCAGGCCTTGGCCGCATCCTCCAGCCGAAGCTGGACCCGGTTGCGCCCGCCCCAGGTGTTGAGTTCCAGCCGCCCCGCCACGTGGAAGCGCGCGCCGGCATGTGCATCCAGCAGCGGCCCCAGCGGGCAGTCAAAGGCGCCGAAACAGATGGCGTCCACCGTGCCGCCCATCCCGTCGGTAAAACAAAAGCGCAGGTGCTGTTCCCCCACCCGCCGCACGCCGGTCAGGGCCACGTTGGCAAAGGCGAAGCGCGGTGCGGCTGCACCCGCGCCAAAGGGGCCCGCGGCCTCGATCTGTTCCACAAGCGTCGGGGTGGCGGCGCTGGGCATCAGGAGCGCGTCCAGCCGCAGGTCCTTCGGGCCCATCTCTCCCGCCCCCTGCCGGGCCAGAAGTTCAGCCAGACGTTCCATCGCCGGTGCCATTGCGCCCTGTTCCACCGTCAGCCCCGCAGCCATTCGGTGCCCGCCGCCCTTGAGCAGCAGCCCTTCGGCCGCAACGCGGTGGATGGCGGCGCCCAGGTCCACGCCTGAAACGGAGCGGCCCGATCCCTTGCCGATGCCCTTTTCCAGCCCGATCACCACGGCAGGGCGATTCGTGGCCTCTTTCAGCCGTGCAGCGACGATACCCACGACGCCGGGATGCCAGCCTTCGCCCGCGGCCCAGACAAGGGGGCCGTCCATCCCGCGCGCCTCTGCTTGGGCCATCGCTTCTTCGCGGACGCGGTTTTCGATGTCACGGCGTTCGGTGTTCAGCTCGTCCAGGCGGCGGGCCAAGTTTTCGGCCTCGCGCGGGTCCTCGGTGGCCAGCAGGCGCGCGCCTAGGTCGGCCTGACCGATGCGCCCGCCCGCGTTCACCCGCGGCCCCAGCAGGAAGCCAAGGTGATAGGCGTTGGGCGCGCTGTCCATCCGCGCCACGTCCGACAGGGCAACCAGCCCGGGCCGCTGCCGACCGGCCATCACCTTCAGCCCCTGCCGCACCAGCGCCCGGTTGACGCCGATCAGCGGCGCCACATCCGCCACGGTCGCCAGCGCAACAAGATCGAGCATGGCCAGAAGATCCGGGCCCTTAACCCCCTCGGCGCGAAGCTGGCGGTTCGCCTCTACCAGCATCAGGAAGACAACGCCGGCGGCGCAAAGATGGCCCAGGGTGCCGTCTTCATCCTGCCGGTTCGGATTCACCACCGCCAGCGCGTCGGGCAGGGTTTCGCCGCCCAGGTGGTGGTCCAGCACGATCACGTCCGCGTCCTTGGCGGCGGCGATCGGTTCGTGGCTCAGCGTGCCACAATCGACGCAGACGATCAGGTCATGAGCAGCCGCCAGCATCTGCATGGCTGGCACGTTGGGGCCGTAGCCTTCGTCGATACGGTCGGGGATATATAGCGTCGCCTGCAGCCCCATCTGCCGCAGCCAGACCAGCAGCAGCGCGGCCGAGGCGCCGCCGTCCACGTCATAATCGGCAAAGATCGCGATCCGTTCCCGGCGTGTCACCGCCGCCACGAAGCGGGCAGCGGCCTTGCCCATGTCCCGCAGCGTCAGCGGATCGGGCAGCAGGTCGCGCAGCGCGGGCGACAGGAAGCGCATCGCCTCATCCGCCGTCACGCCGCGCCGGACCAGCGTCCGGCACAGCGCGGGCGGCAGGGTAGTCTGCTGGGCCATCGCCTCGGCCAAGCGGTCCTCCTCGGGACCGGGGCCGATCCAGCGGCGGCCCAGCGCCGAGGATTCGACGCCAAGGAAGGCGGGGGAACTCACTTCGCCGGGGTGCGGTAGGTCATCCGGCGCACCGAACCGGTCTTGGAGCGCATGAGTACGGTTTCCGTCGTGAACCAGCCAACCTCGCGGCGGATGCCTGACAGGATGGACCCGTCGGTGACGCCGGTCGCGGCAAAGATCACGTCCTGACGCACCATGTCGTCGCGCGTGTACACGCGGTTGAGGTCGGTGATCCCCGCCCGTGCCGCGCGGGCGCGTTCGTCGTCGTTGCGGAACAGCAGCCGGCCCCAGATCTGCCCGCCCATGCACTTCAGCGCGGCGGCAGCCAGCACGCCTTCGGGCGCGCCACCAGAGCCCATGTACATGTCGATGCCGGTGATCTCGGCCTCGGCGCAGTGGATGACGCCGGCCACGTCGCCGTCGCTGATCAGGCGGATCGCCGCGCCGGTGGAACGAAGCTCTGCGATCAGGTCTTCGTGCCGGGGGCGTTCAAGAACGCAGACTGTGATGTCGGAGGGGTTGCAGCTTTTGGCCCTGGAAAGGGCATGAACCCGTTCCGCAGGGCTCATGTCCAGGCTGACGACATCGGGGCGATAGCCCGGGCCGACGGCCAGCTTTTCCATGTAGACGTCCGGCGCATGCAACATCGAGCCGCGCGGCCCCATGGCGATTACGGTCAGCGCATTGGGCATGTCCTTGGCGGTCAGGGTCGTGCCTTCCAACGGGTCGAGCGCGATGTCCACTGCCGGGCCGTTCCCGGTGCCGACCTCTTCCCCGATATAAAGCATCGGGGCTTCGTCCCGTTCACCTTCGCCAATGACAACGACGCCGTTGATGTCGAGCATGTCGAGCTGGGTCCGCATCGCATCGACCGCCGCCTGGTCCGCGGCCTTTTCATCGCCGCGGCCGACGAATCGCGCGGCGGCCAGGGCTGCGGCTTCGGACACGCGGGCAAGACCGAGCGAGAGCATGCGGTCGTGAAACTCAATCGGCGCGTTCATGGGGACGTCCTTCCTCGTTACCGAAACACTCGTCAAACAGCCTCGATCCGGATGGCGACGGGTTCACCGATGACGACGCCGGTGGTCGCAAAGCCGCGGCACGCATGGTCGATGGCGTCACGGGTCGTCTTGTGGGTGACGACCAGCACGGGCGCGGTGGTATCCGCATGACCGTACTGCCGCATCCGGTTGATGGAAATTCCGGCATCGCCCAGCGCCGCCGCCACCTTGGCCAGCGCGCCGGGTTTGTCCAGCAGCGTCATGCGCAGGTAATAGGGCGCGGGCGCGGCCGCCTTGGCGGGGGTCGGCATGGCAAGCTGCGCCGCCGGCAGGCCGAAGGTCGAGATCCGCGTGCCCCGCGCGATGTCCAGCACGTCCGACATCACGGCGCTGGCGGTCGGGCCTTCGCCCGCACCAGGACCGCGCAGGACGATCTGGCCAACGCTGTCGCCTTCCAGAACCACCATGTTGGTGCCGCCCTGAAGCTGGCCCAACGGGCTGTCGGCAGGCACGAGGCAGGGGCTCATCCGCTGTTCAAGGCCACGGCCGGTCATCTGCGCCACGCCCAGCAGCTTGATCCGGTAGCCCATGTCGGCGGCGTGGCGGATATCCTCGATCGCGATGCGGCCGATGCCTTCCAGTTCCACCGCGTCAAAGCTGACCTGCGTGCCAAAGGCGATGGACGCCAGTAGCGCGAGCTTGTGTCCTGCGTCGATCCCGCCCACGTCAAGGTTCGGGTCGGCCTCCAGGTAACCCAGCTTGCGGGCTTCCTCGAATACTTCGTCATAGGGCAGGCCGGCGCTTTCCATCCGCGTCAGGATGTAGTTGCAGGTACCGTTCATCACGCCCATGACCCGGTGCATCTGGTTGCCAGCAAGCCCTTCGGTCAGGGCCTTGATCACCGGGATGCCGCCTGCGACGGCGGCCTCGAACCGGATGACGCGGCCTGCGGCCTCGGCCTGTTCGGCCAGCGCCTGGCCGTGATGGGCCAGAAGCGCCTTGTTCGCCGTCACAACATCCTTGCCCGAGGCAAGCGCGGTTTCGGTCGCGGCCTTGGCGGGGCCGCTGTCGCCGCCCACCAGTTCGACCAGCACATCCACGTCATCCCGGCGGGCGAGGGCGGTGGCGCTGTCTTCCCAGACATAGGACGACAGATCCACGCCCCGATCCTTGGCGCGGTTGCGGGCGCAGATGGCGCTGATCAAGATCGGGCGGCCGCAGCGGGCTTCCAGCAGGGCGGCGTGCTTCTGGATGATGCGGACAACGCCGGTGCCAACGGTTCCCAGACCAGCGATGCCAAGGCGCAGGGGTTCGGGCATGGGAAATCTCCGTCAGGTCAGGGTGTCGCCGGGTGTGTTAGCCTGTTGCGGCGCAGGGCGCAACGCGCCTCAGCGCTAGGGACGAAGCCGCGCCCGGTCGGCGGGGGCCAGCACCGGGCCGCGAAGGCCGTCGGCACGGGTCCGCAGGGCGGCGGCCCGATCCTCGACCCCCTGCGCGGTTTCGGGCGTCACCGTCACCGTGGTGGCGGCACCCGTGATCTCTTGCAGCGGAACAAGCGCTGGATAGGCACCCTCGTCACCGCAAGCGGCGATCACGCAAAGCGAAAGAAGGCAAAGGATCCGGGTCATGGCGTTCGGGCGTTGGGGTGGCGCCGACCATAGCGGCAGGGCCGGGGCAGCGAAAGGCGCTTTTGCGTTGTGCGGAATCGCGGTTCGGCTAGTTTCGCCGCATGGCACGCAAGACAGGTTCCCATTCCGACATCACCGGCCCCCGCGTCCGCGCCGCAGCCCTGCGGCTGTTCGCCCGGCAGGGTTACGCGGCGGTGTCGATGCGCGGGCTGGCGGCCGAGGTGGGCGTGCAGGCCGGGGCGCTTTACCTGTATACGCCCGACAAGCAGAGCCTGCTCTTTGACCTGATGAAAGAGCATATGGATGACCTGTTGGCCGCCTGGGCCATCGAGCCGAAGGGCGAGGGGCCACTGGCCCGGCTGGAGGCGTTTTCCCGGTTCCATATCCGCTTCAACCTTGAACGGCCGGATGCGGTCTTCGTGTCCTACATGGAACTGCGCAACCTTGAACCTGAAAACTTTGCCCGCATCGAAGCGCTGCGCAAGACCTATGAAACCGAGCTGGAAGGCATCCTGAAGGCGGGGCAGGCAGAGGGCTTGTTTGCCGTGCCGGATACCAAGCTGGCGACGCTGGCGCTGATCGCGATGCTGACCGGCGTCACGACATGGTACCGGGAAGGCGGGCGCCTGAGCCGCGCCGACGTCGGGCAGATCTACTGGGACATGGTGCGCAAGGCCGTCGGCGCATAATGCCGTGGGCGCGGCGAATTCAGGGTGTTCTGAGGGCGCTTGCGGCCTAAGGTCATGGTGCGGCCCGTGCCGCGCGTGTCAGCAGCAGCCCAGGAAGGAGTGCCTCATGATCGTTGCAGGGGAACCGAGCTTTCGGGAATCCGTCGACCTGATGTTCAACCGCGCCGCCGCGCTGATGAACCTTTCGCCGGGCCTTGAACACAAGATCAAGGTCTGCAACGCGACCTACACCGTGCGGTTCGGTGTGCGGCTGCGCGGCAAGATCGAGACCTTCGTGGGCTATCGTGCCGTTCATTCCGAACATCTGGAACCAGTCAAGGGCGGCATCCGCTATGCCCCCAACGTCCATCAGGACGAGGTAGAGGCGCTGGCCGCGCTGATGACCTACAAATGCGCGCTGGTGGAAACGCCTTTTGGCGGGTCGAAGGGCGGGCTCTGCATCGACCCGCGCCAGTATGACGAACACGAACTGGAACAGATCACCCGCCGCTTTGCCTATGAGCTGATCAAGCGCGACCTGATCCATCCCAGCCAGAACGTCCCGGCCCCCGACATGGGCACCGGTGAACGCGAAATGGCCTGGATCGCCGATCAATACGCACGGATGTACACGACTGAGATCAACGCGCGGGCCTGCGTCACCGGCAAGCCCCTGCACAGCGGCGGCATCGCCGGCCGGATCGAGGCCACGGGGCGGGGCGTGCAATATGCGCTGCGCGAATTCTTCCGCCATCCCGAGGATGTGGCCAAGGCCGGCCTGTCGGGCGATCTGGATGGCAAGCGGGTGATCGTTCAGGGCCTGGGCAATGTGGGCTATCACGCCGCGCTGTTCCTGTCGCAGGAAGATGGTGCCAAGGTCATCGCCGTGCTCGAACGGGACGGGGCGATCGTGGACTCGGACGGGCTCGACATTTCGGCGCTGCGTGAATGGATCGCCAAGCATGGCGGTGTCGCCGACTATCCCTACGGCACCTATATCGAGGATGGGGCGTCGCTGCTCGAGGCGGACTGCGACATCCTGATCCCGGCGGCGATGGAGGGAGTGATCAACCTGACCAACGTCGAACGCATCAGGGCGCCGCTGATCATCGAGGCCGCCAACGGCCCGATCACCGCCGGCGCGGACGAGATCCTGCGCAAGAAGGGCACGGTGGTCATTCCCGACCTTTACGCCAACGCGGGCGGCGTGACGGTGTCGTACTTCGAATGGGTCAAGAACCTTAGCCACATCCGCTTTGGCCGGATGCAGCGCCGGGCCGAGGAAGCCCATCACCAGCTTCTGGTGGATGAGCTGGAGCGGCTCTCGGCCGACAAGGGGCTGGGGTGGGAGCTTTCGCCGGACTTCAAGCGCCGCTATCTGCAGGGGGCGAGCGAGCTGGACCTTGTGCGGTCGGGACTCGATGACACGATGCGGACGGCCTACCAGTCGATGCGCGAGGTCTGGCATTCCCGGCCCGAGGTGACGGACCTGCGGGTGGCGGCCTACATGGTTGCGATCGAGCGCGTGGCGCTCAGCTACCGATCCAAGGGCTTGTAAGGGCAAGGGCCGGGGTGGATGCCCCGGCCTTTCCGATGTTAGTGCGCCTCCGGAAGCGTTAGGCCCAGCACGTGGAAGCCGCCATCCACCCGGACGATTTCCCCGGTCGTGTGGGCGCCGTAATCCGAGGCAAGATAGACCGCCGTCCCACCCACCGATTCAAGCGTTGCATTGCTGCGCAGGGGGGCGTTCATTTCGGTCGTGCGGTAGGTCGTGCGGGCACCGCCAATGGCCGCGCCGGCCAACGTCTTCATCGGGCCCGGCGATATTGCGTTGACCCGTATCTTTTGCGGGCCAAGGTCATTGGCCAGATACCGCACCGCCGACTCCAGCGCCGCCTTGGCCACGCCCATCACGTTGTAGAACGGCGTCACCCGGTTCGATCCTTGGTAAGTCAGCGTCAGCAGCGTGCCGCCGTTCGGCATTAGTTCCGACGCCCGCCGGGCAATGTCGATGAAGGAGAAGCACGAGATATCAAGTGAATTTCGGAAGTTGGTGCGGGTCGTGTTGATGAAGCGGCCGTGCAGTTCATTCTTGTCGGAAAAGGCAATGGCATGCACCACGAAGTCGATGGTGCCCCATTCCTCTTTCAGCCGCGCAAAGGCCGCATCCAGCGACTCCTCGTTGGTGACATCCACGTCGATCAGGATCGATGAGCCGACCGAGGCGGCAAGCGGCTCAACCCGCTTGCCAAAGGCCTCTCCCTGATAGGTGAAGGCAAGTTCCGCCCCTTCCGCCGCCATTGCGCGCGCAATGCCCCAGGCGATGGACCGTTCATTGGCCACGCCCATGATCAGCCCGCGCTTGCCCTTCATCAGTTCAGCCATGTCCTGCCCCTTGGATCAACCGTTATACTTGCTGAGGGCAAGGGTGGCGTTGGTGCCCCCGAAGCCGAAGCTGTTCGAAAGCACCGTGTCGAGTTCCACGCCTTCGCGCAAGGAAGTTACGATTTCCTCGGGGCGCAGGGCGGGGTCAAGTTCGGTCACGTTGGCCGAGGCAGAGATGAAGCCGCCCTGCATCATCAGCAGCGAATAGATCGCTTCGTGCACGCCGGTCGCGCCGAGGCTGTGCCCGGTCAGCGACTTGGTCGAGCTGATCGGCGGCACGCTGTCTTCGCCAAAGACGCGGCGGATGGCCTCGACCTCGGTCACGTCGCCGGCGAGGGTCGAGGTGCCGTGGGCGTTGATATAATCAACCTTGCGGCCTTCGGGCAGGGTGGACACCGCGAGCCGCATGGACCGCTCGCCACCCTCGCCGGACGGGGCCACCATGTCATGGCCGTCAGAGGTGGCGCCATAGCCCGTCACCTCGGCATAGATCTTGGCGCCGCGGGCGCGGGCATGCTCCAGTTCCTCAAGCACCAGAACCCCGCCCCCGCCAGCGATGACGAATCCGTCGCGGGTGGCGTCATAGGGGCGGCTGGCAGTGCCGGGGGCGTCGTTGTATTTCGAAGACATGGCGCCCATCGCGTCGAAGAGGCACGACAGCGTCCAGTCCAGCTCCTCGCCGCCACCGGCAAAGACAATGTCCTGCTTGTCCATCTGGATCTGTTCAACCCCGTTGCCGATGCAATGGGCGCTGGTCGAACAGGCCGAGGTGATGGAGTAGTTCACGCCCTTGATCTTGAACGGCGTGGCAAGGCAGGCAGAGTTGGTGGAGGACATGCAGCGCGTGACCATGAAGGGGCCCATGCGCTTCGGGCTGCCCTTTTCGATCACGATCTGGTGAGCCTGGAAGAAGTTGGACGTGGATGGGCCGCCCGATCCCATGATCAGGCCGGTGCGTTCATTGGAGACGTCCTTTTCCTCCAGCCCGCTGTCGGCGATCGCCTGTTCCATTGCGATGAAGTTGTAGGCGGCGCCGGCCCCCATGAAGCGCAGGTTGCGCTTGTCGATGTGGTCTTCGAGCGTGATCTGCGGCATGCCGTGGACCTGGCTGCGGAAGCCATGTTCCGCGTAATCCGGTGCAAAGACGATGCCCGAGCGGCCGGCGCGCAGCGAGGCTTCGACCTCTGCCGCGTTGTTGCCGATGGGAGAGACGATGCCGATGCCGGTAACGACGACGCGACGCATGAGGCAAATCCTTTCGTTCGTGTCAGCTCTCTGAGAGAGCGACCTTCATGTCCTTGACCTGATAGATGACTTCGCCATCCGCCTCGACACGGCCATCGGCCACGCCCATGGTCAGGCGGCGGGTCTGCACGGCCTTGGTGAAATCCACATAATAGCGCAGCATCTTGCGGTCCGGGCGGACCATCCCGGTCAGCTTCACCTCGCCCACGCCCAGCGCATAGCCGCGCCCCGGCCAGCCGCGCCAACCGAGGTTGAAGCCGGTGAGCTGCCACAACCCGTCAAGGCCAAGGCAGCCTGGCATGATCGGGTTGCCCGGGAAGTGGCATTCGAAGAACCACAGGTCGGGGTGGATGTCGAATTCCGCCACCACATGGCCCTTGCCATGCGCGCCGCCATCGGCCGAGATGTCGGTGATCCGGTCCATCATCAGCATCGGCGGTTCGGGCAGCTGGGCATTGCCCGGGCCGAACAGCTCGCCTCGGGCGCATTTGAGAAGGGCGTCCTTGTCAAAGCTCGTCGGATAATCAGGCATTCAGCCATGTCCCCCAAAGTCTGTGCCAGTGTCTGCCTGCCCCTGTATCACCGGCCTTTGCGCAGTGGCAAGGGTGCGCGCCCTGCTGCGCCTGCGGCACCCGTCACGCAGATTCGACCTGTTTCCATTTGAAAAGCAGGTTTCGCGGCCTTTATATAACAAGGGATGAAGAGGAAAGTTGCACAGATGGACTCGGAAGCGACCTCGCGGGAAGCCACCGAACGGGGTGCTGCATGGCTGGCCCAGGCCGGGCTGCGGCCCACGCGCCAGCGGCTTTGCTTGGCAGGGCTGCTGGTCGGCGATGGCCTGAACCGGCACGTGACGGCGGAAAGCCTGTATGCGGCAGTGGCCGAACGCGGCGAGCAGGTCTCGCTCGCGACGGTTTACAATACCCTGCGCGCCTTTTGCGATGCCGGCCTCATGCAAGAGGTGACAGTTGATGGCGCCCGCAGCTATTTCGACACGCGCATGGATGACCATCCGCATTTCTTCTGGGAAGACAGCGCCGAATTGACCGACGCCCCGGCCGAGGAGCTGGAAATCGCCCGTCTGCCCACCGCGCCCGAGGGGGCGGAAATTGCGCGGGTGGACGTGGTCATCCGCCTGCGCCGGCGCTAGGCGTCACGCCCGCGGCGGCTCGTCCAGCGCGGGCAGGGGCTCCAGGTCTTCGGCGTCCATCATCCCGCCCAGCCGTTCAAGCGCCGCCAGCAGCATCAGCTGTTCCCAATCCGCCAGCCGGTCGAATCGGGCGGTGAAGGCCGCGGTCAGCGGGTCAGGCGCGCCAAGAAGCAGCGCGCGGCCCACGTCGGTCGCGCTGACGATGATCAGTCTCCGATCCTGTTCGCCGCGCTTGCGGGTCACGAAGCCCCGCGCCTCGAGCTTGTCGAGGAGCGCGGTGATGGTGGCCTGCGAAACACCCGTTCGCCGCGCGATTTCCTTGGGCGTGCAGCCCATGCCTTCGGCCGCGATCTGCAGCACGATCATCTGTGCGGAACTAAGTCCGGTGCGGCGAGCCAGCGCGCGCGCGTTGAGTTCCTGCGCCCGCTGGATGCGGCGCAGCACGATCATGGCGGCTTCGGCACGGCTGGACATGGTAGCTCCTGGTATCCTGCGGGATCAGATGCGGCAGTTTCCCGTCAAAGGCAAGAATATTTAGATTCTCTAACATATTTACAAACTTGACACTTAGGCTGCCTAATTATGTACGCTCCGCTATGTCCCGATGAGGGCGCAGAGGCAAAAGTAATACTGCCGTACCGGTGGCTTGTGAGAAATCCTGTGGTCTCCGGTTGCGCTGATGACCTAATGGCCTATAGTTCGATCATCGAATGAATCGGCGGCAGAGAAAAGGCACGACCTGACGATGACCGAACGACAGAACGATCCCGAGGTGTGCCTGCGCGCGCCTGGGCCGCGGGATGGCGCCCGCATCTGGCAGCTGGTGGCGGACTGTCCGCCGCTCGACCGGAACTCGATGTATTTCAACCTGATCCAGTGCGATCACTTTGCGCAGACCTGCATCCTGGCCGAACAGGGCGACAAGCTGTTGGGCTGGGTTTCGGGGCACGTTCCCCCGAGCCGGCCGGGCACGCTGTTCGTCTGGCAGGTTGCGGTGGATGCAGAGGCGCGGGGCATGGGGCTGGGCCGGCAGATGCTGGCGCAACTGGTCGAACGCACCGGCGCCCGGCGCATCGAAACCACCATCACCAAAGACAATGATGCGTCTTGGGGCCTGTTCCGCGGCTTCGCCGGTGCGCGGGAGGCGGAGCTTCGTTCCACCCCACATTTCACGCGCGATGTCCATTTCGACGGCGCGCACGCGACGGAACATCTCGTCCGCATCGAACTCGACGCGGCACGCAAGGCGGCCTGAGCCGCGCGAACCAGATCAAGAGGCACAGCATGACCATTCACACCCCGGCATCCACCGGGATCTATGATCGTTTCGAATCCGAGGCCCGCAGCTATTGCCGCAGCTTTCCGGTCGAATTCTCCGCAGCCCGCAACGCCACGCTGACGGCAAGCGACGGGCGCGAATTCATTGACTTCCTCGCTGGCTGTTCGTCGCTCAACTACGGGCACAACGACCCGGACATGAAGCAGGCGCTGATCGACCATATCACCGCCGATGGGCTGGCCCATGGGCTGGACATGCACACCAGCGCCAAACGAGCGTTCATGGAGGTGTTCGAGGAGCGGATCCTGCGCCCGCGCGGCATGGACCACAAGATGATGTTCACCGGCCCCACCGGCACCAACGCGGTCGAGGCGGCGATCAAGCTGGCGCGCAAGGTAACGGGGCGCCACCAGATCGTGGCCTTTACCAACGGCTTTCACGGCATGACGCTGGGCGCGTTGGCCTGCACCGGCAATGCGGGCAAGCGGGGCGGGGCCTCGGTGCCGCTGTCGGGCGTAACGCACATGCCCTATGCCGGCGCCTTTGGCAGCGACGTGGATACAATCGCGCAGATGGAGATGCTGTTCGACAACCCCTCCAGCGGGATCGACGCGCCTGCGGCCTTCATCCTTGAGCCCGTGCAGGGCGAAGGCGGGCTGAACGCGGCCTCTGCCGAGTGGATGCGAGGGATCGCGGAACTGGCGAAACGACTGGGCGCGCTGCTGATCGTGGATGACATCCAGGCGGGCATCGGCCGCACCGGCACGTTCTTCTCGTTCGAGAAGATGGGCATCGTCCCGGACCTTGTGCCGCTGGCCAAGTCGCTGTCGGGGATGGGGCTGCCGATGGCGGCGCTGCTGATCCGCCCCGAACATGACATCTGGAGCCCGGCGGAACACAATGGCACCTTCCGCGGCAACAACCATGCCTTCGTCACCGCCCGCGTCGCGATCGAGAAGTTTTGGTGTGACAGCCGGTTCGAGGAAGAAATCGCGACGAAGTCCGCCCTGCTGACGAAGCGGCTGGAACGCATCGTGGCGATGATCCCCGGCGCGCGGCTCAAGGGGCGCGGCATGATGCAGGGGGTCGACGTCGGCAGCGGCGAACTGGCCGCGGACATCTGCGCCGAATGCTTCCGCCGCGGGCTCATCATCGAGACCTCGGGCGCGCATGACGAGGTGGTGAAGGTGCTTGCCCCGCTCACCATTCCCGAACGCCAGCTTTCGGAAGGGCTCGACATTCTTGAAACGGCGGCGCGTCAGGCCTGCCCGGCACACAGCATGGCAGCGGAGTAAGCAGATGATCGTCAGGGATTTCCACGAGGCAAAGAACACCAATCGCAAGGTCGCGGATCAGCGCTGGAACTCGGTCCGGTTGCTGCTGGCCGAGGACGGGATGGGCTTCAGCTTCCACATCACCACGATCGAGGCGGGGAGCGAGCACACCTTCCACTACAAGAACCACTTCGAGAGCGTCTACTGCATCTCGGGCGAGGGATCGATCGAGGACCTGGCCACGGGTGAACGGCATGCGATCCGGCCGGGCGTCATGTACGCGCTGAACCTGCACGACCACCACACCCTGCGAGCTGACAGCGAGCTGGTGCTGGCCTGCTGCTTCAACCCGCCCGTCACTGGCAAGGAAGTGCATCAGGAGGACGGTTCCTATGCCCTTGCCGAATGATCCCGCGCCTGGGCTGACGGTCGAAAAGATCGGCGGCACCTGCATGAGCCGCAGCGTGGAGCTGCTGCCGGCGCTGTTCCTGCGGGATGCCCCTTATGGCCGGATCTTCGTGGTGTCGGCCTATGGCGGGATCACGAACCTGCTGCTGGAACACAAGAAGTCCGGGGCTCCCGGCGTCTATGCCCGCTTTGCCGCGGGGGACGAGGACTGGCAGGCGGCGCTGGAGGAAACCGGCGCCACCATGCGCCAGATCCACGGCGACATCCTGTCCGATCCCGAGGATCGCGCGCGGGCCGATGCCTTTGTCGATGAACGGATCGAGGGGGCGCGGTCCTGCATGGTGGATCTGCAGAGCCTTTGTTCCTATGGCCACTTCCGCATCGCGCCGCAGTTGATGACCCTGCGTGAACTGCTGTCAGGCCTGGGCGAGGCGCATTCCGCCTTTGTCACTACGCTGCTGCTGCAGCGGCAAGGGCTGGCTGCGCGGTTCGTGGACCTGACCGGCTGGCGCGACGATAGCCATCGTGACCTGAAAGAGCGGCTGGCGCTGGGCTTGGAGGGCGTCGATCCGGCCCGCGAATTGCCGATCGTCACCGGTTATGCCCAATGTTCCGAAGGGCTGATGCGCGAATTCGACCGCGGCTATTCCGAGGTGGTCTTTGCCCGGTTGGCCGCCCGTCTGGGCGCGCGAGAGGCGATCATCCACAAGGAGTTCCACCTGTCGAGCGCCGACCCCAAGCTGGTGGGCGATAAGGTCGTCAAGATCGGCCACACCACTTATGACGTGGCCGACCAGCTTTCGAACTTGGGGATGGAGGCAATCCACCCGAGCGCCGCCAAGATCCTGCGCCAGGCCGAGGTGCCCCTGCGCGTGCGTAACGCGTTCGAACCCGCAGACCCAGGCACCTTCATCGGCCCGGAGGCGCCCGTGGGCGCGCGGGTGCAGATGGTGACCGGGCTCGACGTCTATGCATTTGAAGTGTTCGAGCCTGACATGGTCGGCGCCAAGGGCTATGACGCCGCGATCCTGGAGGTGCTGACCCGGCATGACATCTGGATCGTGTCCAAGACCTCGAACGCGAACTGCATCACCCATTGGCTGAACGGGTCGCTCAGCTCCATCCGGCGGGCGGAGCGTGACCTGGCGCAGCGCCTGCCGAACGCGGAGATCACCACGCGGGCACTGTCGCTTGTGTCGGTAGTGGGTGCGGACATGGCGGGGCTGTCGGTGACGCGGCGCGCGCTGAACGCGCTGGCGGATGCTGCCATTCCCACGGTCGCCATGCAGCAGGGCACCCGCCGCGTAGACGCGCAGTTCATGGTCCCGCGCGAGGCAAAGGACAGCGCGATCAAGGCGCTGCACCGGGAATTGGTCGAAGCCCGGCACGGGGATGTTCCGGCGGTACCCGAACTGGCCAGGGTTGCCGCCGAATAGGCAGCCCCACACACGAAGGAGGAAAGAATGAGGGAAGACATCTATCCGACGCGCAAGTCGGACGAGCCGCGCCTGCAGAAGCGCGAGGACCCGACCGTCTGGTCAGAGTGGCATGCCGACGCGCCCCTGAGCCGCGAGCAGACGGAAAGCTACCGCAAGAATGGCTTCCTGTTCCTGCCAGGCCTGTTTCAGGGACAGGAACTGCACACGCTGCTGGCGGAGTCGTCCCGGCTGCGCAGTTCGGGGCAGGGGCTGGAGCCCGAGAGCGTGATCGCCGAAAAGGATTCGGGCGACATCCGCTCGATCTTCAACCTGCACCGTCAAAGCGAGACGATGGCGCGGCTGTTCAGCGACCGGCGGTTGGCCGAGGTCGCGCGCTTCCTGCTGGGGGACGACGTCTACATCCACCAGTCGCGGCTGAACTACAAGCCGGGGTTCCGCGGCCAGCCCTTTTACTGGCATTCGGACTTTGAAACCTGGCATGCCGAGGACGGGATGCCCCGGATGCGGGCGCTCTCGATGTCGCTGCTGCTGACCGACAACAAAGGCTTCAACGGGCCGCTGATGGTGATGCCGGGATCGCACGAAACCTTTGTGCAGACGGTAGGGGAGACCCCGGACGACAATTACAAGTCGTCCCTGCGCGAACAGAAGACCGGCATCCCGGACAACGACAGCCTGACGAAGCTGTACGAGACCCATGGGATCGAGACACCGGTGGGGCCGGCGGGTTCGCTGCTGATCTTTGACTGCAACACCATGCACGGGTCCTCGGCGAATATCTCGCCCCTGCCGCGATCGAACGCGTTTGTGGTGTTCAATGCTTGGTCGAACCGGGTTCAGGCGCCCTTTGCTGCCGCCAAGGCCCGGCCAGAGTTCATCGCCGCGCGTGAGAATGCCCAACCGCTAAAGGCGGAACTGGCACCTGCATGATCGGGATGGGGCCGGTGCGCCGGCCCCGTTCCCTTTAGAACCACTGACCGGGCTCCATCAGCCCCAGATCCATCAGCTGCTGCGAGTGCCATTCGAACGGAACAGAATAATGCCAGCGGAAGGTGCGGATTTCCGGCGCAGAGCCGGGATTGGTCCGCAGCGCCTTGGCCGCCCGAAATGATGCCAGCGCCACCGTCATGTTGTTGTGCCACGGGCAGGCGTAGGTGTTGTATTCTTCGTTGCTGAAGGTGTGGTCGGGGCGCAGTTGCAGCCCTTTCTGTGCGCGGAAGATGGCGATACGGTCGATCTTGCGGCGGGTGGTGCTGATATGTTCCTCGAACCGCCAGCGCAGCCCGCCAAAGAAATCCAGCTGCCGTTCCTTCGGGTGGTTGTGGTTCGCAGGATCGGTGCGAGCCAGCGCGTAGTATCCTGACTTGTCCAGCAGCGCCGATTCCCGGTCCACGGCGTTGGGGAAACGATCGAGATCGCCCGCGTAAAGGTCGATCACGTAGCTCAGCACTGCGTCGCGGCGTTCCTCGGTGTGGAAGGTGAGGAATTCGCGGACGCTGCGCGTTTCGCAGAACGGGTAGAACAGGTATTCTGCGTTGAAGCAGTAATACATCCAGATGCCGGGCGCCGCGTCGATGATCCGGTTGACGGCGTGGGGCACGGCATTGTCTGCGTGTACGTTGTACTGGATCACGTGCAGCCTGCCCTCCAGTTCGGGCAAATCGGGAATCGGGAACTGGCTCAGGACGACAAGCGACGCGAAGCCAGCTTTGCGATGGTGCAGCAGGGTCGATTCCACCTCGACCTGATCTTCGACGAAAATCAGTGCGACCGGCCCCTTGGCCAGCGCGGCCTTGCCCCTCGTCAAGAAATCGCTCAAATTATTGTAAATCATTAATGCTTGTCCCAACTGGTCCGCGTCAACTTTGCCCAGCGCGGGCGACATTGCAAGCGTTGCGGCAGGGCGCTTTTTTCTTTAGACCACCGGGCCTGAGACAGGACCCGAAAGGGGGGCATCATGGCTGCGCCAAAGAAACTTTTCATCAAGACCTACGGGTGCCAGATGAACGTCTATGACAGCGAGCGTATGGCCGAGGCCATGGGCGCGCAGGGCTATGTCACGACGGAAAAGGCCGAAGAGGCCGACATGATCCTGCTGAACACCTGTCATATTCGCGAAAAGGCATCCGAAAAGGTCTATTCCGAACTTGGCCGCCTGAAGCCGCTGAAGGCGCTGAACCCTGACCTGAAGATCGGCATCGCCGGCTGCGTCGCCCAGGCCGAGGGCGAGGAGATCATGCGCCGCGCCCCGGTGGTCGATCTGGTCGTGGGGCCGCAAAGCTATCACCGGCTGCCGGCGATGGAGGCGCGGGTCCGTGCCGGGGAACGCGCGCTGGAAACCGAGTTTCCTGCCGAGGACAAGTTCGACCACCTGCCGAAGCGGCCGCTGCCCAACCGGGCGCCCGCGGCGTTCCTGACGGTGCAGGAAGGCTGCGACAAGTTCTGCGCCTTCTGCGTGGTGCCCTATACCCGCGGCGCCGAGGTGTCGCGCCCCGCAGCGCGGATCATGGGTGAGGCGCGCGACCTGGTGGAACGTGGGGTCCGTGAGATCACGCTGCTGGGCCAGAACGTCAACGCCTACCACGGCGCGGCCGAGGGTGGCACCTGGTCGCTTGCCCGGCTGATCCGCGAACTGGCAGAAATCGACGGGCTGGAGCGCATCCGCTTCACCACCTCGCATCCCAACGACATGGATGACGAGCTGGTTGCCGCCCATGGCGATTGTGCCAAGCTGATGCCCTATCTGCATCTGCCGGTGCAGTCGGGGTCAGACCGCATTCTCAAGGCCATGAACCGCAAGCATACCGCAGCCGACTACCTGCGGCTGATCGAACGACTGCGTGCGGCGCGGCCGGACCTGATGCTGTCGGGCGATTTCATCGTGGGCTTCCCCGGCGAAACGGACGAGGATTTCGAGGCGACGCTGGATCTGGTGCGGGCGGTTGGCTATGGGCAGGCCTATTCCTTCAAGTATTCTGCCCGTCCCGGCACCCCTGCTGCCGAACGTCCGGGCGTTTCGGCCGAGGTGGCCGACGACCGCCTGCAACGGCTTCAGGCGCTTCTGCTGGAACAGCAGCGTGCCACGCAGGCCTCAATGGTCGGGCGCGAGGTGTCGGTGCTGTTCGAAAAACCGGGCCGCTTGCCGGGGCAGATGGTGGGCAAATCCGAATACCTGCACGCGGTCCACGTCACGGCGGATGTCGCCGTGGGCGAGATCGCGCGGGTGCGGATCATCGAGTCGGGGCCGAACTCCCTGGCGGGGGCGCTGGCCTGAACCTGTGGCCGCGGGGCCTTTGTTCATTCAAAATTGCGCGTGCTGCGAAAGGATGCTTGCCTTGATCCCATCCCCGCCCCACCTTTGCCTGAGATATCTTGAAAGGAGCTATCCTTGGGCATCAGCGCGGTGAACCCCCCGCCCCGGCCAGAAGACGCTGCGGAAACGCTGCTTGAATTTGCGGACAACCGTCTTCTGATTGATCTTTGCGGCGAATACGATCGCAATATCGCGCTGATCGAGGAAAGGACCGGTGTCAATATCCTGCGCCGGGGCAACCGGCTGGCGATCATGGGCGAACAGGCGCCGCGCCTGCAGGCGGCCATGGTGCTTGAGGCGCTTTATTCCCGTCTTGAGGAAGGCCGGGGATTCGAGCAGGCGGATATTGAGGCGATCCTGCGCATGGGCACCGTTCCCACGCCCGGTTCGGGCGGCGAACAGCTGGAGATGTTCAACGCCGGCAAGTTCGAGTTGCGCACCCGCAAGAAGGTTATCGAGCCGCGGACTGACGCGCAGAAGAATTACGTCCAGCAACTGTTTACCAACGAGTTGGCCTTTGGCATCGGGCCGGCCGGCACCGGCAAGACTTACCTAGCCGTGGCCGTGGGGGTCACGATGTTCCTGGGCGGGCATGTGGACCGGATCATCCTGTCGCGCCCTGCGGTGGAGGCGGGCGAAAGGCTCGGCTTCCTGCCCGGCGACATGAAGGAAAAGGTCGATCCCTACATGCAGCCGCTTTACGACGCGCTGAACGACTTCCTGCCAGGCAAGCAGACCCAGAAGCTGTTCGAGGAAAAGCGGATCGAGATCGCGCCGCTTGCCTTCATGCGGGGCCGGACACTTGCCAATGCCTTTGTCGTTCTGGACGAGGCGCAGAACGCCACCTCAATGCAGATGAAGATGTTCCTGACCCGCCTTGGCGAAGGCAGCCGCATGGTCATCACCGGCGACCGTACGCAGGTGGACCTGCCGCGCGGCGTCACGTCGGGCCTGGCAGAGGCAGAGCGGATCCTGAAGGGCGTCAAGGGGATTTCCTTCAACTACTTCACGGCCAAGGACGTGGTCCGGCATCCGCTGGTGGCCCGCATCATCGAGGCCTACGACAAAGAGGATGCGACCGCTGCTGGTTGACACTGTCATCGACGAGCCCCGCTGGGAAGAGGCGGGGCTTGAACCCTTGGCCGAACGGGCAGCCCGCGCCACCCTGGAGGCGCTGGGCCTGTCGCCGGATGAGTTTGAGATCAGCCTTTTGGGCTGCGATGACGCCCGTATTGCTGAGCTGAACGGCGATTTCCGGGACAAGCCCCAGCCCACCAACGTCCTGTCTTGGCCATCCGAGGAACGCGGCGCCGCCGAGGGCGAGATCCCCGACCTGCCCGAGGGCGATCCCGGCATGCCCGAAGAACTGGGCGACATCGCAATCGCCTTTGAAACCTGCACCCGGGAGGCGGCGGAACAGGGCAAGCCCTTTGCCAATCACGTGACCCATCTGCTGGTGCACGGGGTGCTGCATCTGCTGGGCTACGATCACATGACCGATAGCGACGCAGCCTTGATGGAGGGGTTGGAGGTCAGGATACTTGCCACACTTGGCATTCCTGATCCATATGAGGAGGCGGGCACCGATGCCTGGCAACACGGAAGGAACCATGGGCGAGACGGTTGACGGGTCTAGGGCAGCGCAAGGCGCGCTGGACGAAGATCAGAATGAACAGGGCCAGGAGGATGGCCAAAGGGGCTTCTTCGGCCGGCTTCTCGGGGCGCTGACCCCCGGAGAGGAAGACGAGGAAGAGGCCCGACCCCGGCGGAACGGCCGGGCGGCATTGCCGGGTCTCACCAATCTCGCGGGGCTGAGGACCGAGGACATCTTTGTCCCCAAGGTGGAAATTACCGCCGTCCCAGAGGATATCACCCGGGAAAAGCTGGTGGAGGTATTCCGTGAAAGCGGCTTTTCACGGCTGCCGGTCTATCGCGACACGCTGGACCACCCGCTGGGGCTGGTGCTGCTGAAGGACTTTGCGCTGCGTCACGGGTTCGACGCCTCGGGCGGGCGGTTCAACCTGCGCCGGCTGTTGCGGCCGCTGCTGTTCGTGCCGCCGTCGATGCCGCTGACGGCGCTCTTGCAAAAGATGCAGAGCGAACGCACCCACATGGCGCTGGTGATCGACGAATACGGCGGGGTCGATGGTCTGGTGACGATCGAGGATGTGGTGGAACAGGTCATCGGCGCCATTGACGACGAACATGACACCGCCGAGGGCGGAATGTGGTCGCTGGAAAAGCCCGGCGTCTATATCGCCCAGTCCCGCGCGCCGCTGGATGAGTTCGAGGAAGAGATCGGCTTCCGCCTGGGCAGCGATGAACACGACGAGGTGGACACGCTGGGCGGGCTGGTCTTCGTGCTCTCGGGCCGGGTGCCGGCACGGGGCGAGGTCATTCCCCACGAAAGCGGCGCCGAGTTCGAGGTGATCGACGCCGACCCCCGCCGCATCAAGCGCCTGCGGGTGCGCATGCCCGAAGCGGCACTGGTGCGATAGGCGATGCGGATCCTGAAAGCCTGGCCCGGCATTCGCCGGGCGGCAGCGGCTGTCGGTCTGGGTGCCGCTATCGCGCTGGGACAGGCGCCTTGGGACATGTGGTGGCTGGCGCTGCCGGCGCTGGCGCTGCTGGTGCGGCTGCTGGCAGGCCAGTCCTGGGGCCACGCGGCTTGGCAGGGCTGGCTGGCCGGCGCGGGTTATTTTGCCGCGGCGATGTTCTGGATTGTCGAGCCCTTCATGGTCGATGCCGCGCGCCACGGTTGGATGGCGCCCTTCGCGCTGGTCTTTCTGGCGATGGGGATGGCCTTGTTCTGGGCGCTGGCCGGGGGCGTGGGCGGCTGGCTTCGGGGGCCGTTAGCGCTGGCCGTTGCGCTGGCGGGGGCGGACCTGCTGCGCGGCTATATCTTCACGGGTTTTCCTTGGGCGCTGATCGGGCACATGTGGATCGATACGCCGGTGGCGCAACTGGCAGCTTGGGTCGGGCCTGTGGGCCTGACGCTTGGAACGGTCTGTCTGGCGGCGTTGGCCGCACGCTGGCCGCGGGCGGGGGCAGTGGCCGCAGTTGCCGCCGTGGCAGGCGCATGGACCTTGGGTGCCGCGCGTCTTTCCGCGCCCGAACCGGCGCCGCAGCCGATCACCGCGCGCATCATCCAGCCCAACGCTGCGCAGCACCTGAAGTGGGACCCGGAGATGGCGCGGCTGTTCTTTGAGCGCCAGCTTCAGATGACGGCCGAGGATACGGGTACGCGGCCCGATCTTGTGATCTGGCCGGAAACTGCCGTGAACTTCCTGCTGGAGGATCAGATCGGCCTCGACATCATCGCCCAGGCCGCGGGTGGGGTGCCGGTGGCGCTGGGCATTCAGCGGGTCGAGGGGCGGCGCTTCTACAACAGCCTTGCGGTGATCGATGCCGGCGCGCAGGTGCGCGCGCTTTATGACAAGCATCACCTTGTGCCCTTTGGCGAATACATGCCCTTTGGCGACACGATGGCGCGGTTCGGGCTGCACGGGTTTGCGGCGCAGCAGGGCCAGGGCTATTCCCCAGGGCCGGGGGCGGCGCTGCTGGACCTTGGGCCGCTGGGGCGCGTCCTGCCGCTGATCTGCTATGAGGCCGTTTTTCCCCAGGACCTGAACGCCGTGGCGGGGCGGGCCGACTGGATCCTGCAGGCCACGAACGACGCCTGGTTCGGCCAGCTTGTCGGGCCGTATCAGCATCTGGCGCAGGCGCGGTTGCGCGCGATCGAGCAGGGGTTGCCGGTACTACGGTCCGCAAACACCGGGGTTTCGGCAGTGATCGACGCGCGGGGACGCATCCTGCAATCGCTGCCGATGGATACGCACGGGTACCTTCAGGCGGCGGTGCCGGGCGCGCTGCCGCCGACGCTCTATTCCCGGATGGGGGACACGCCGGTGGCAGTGTTGCTTGTGGGCCTTCTGGCGGGGCTTGCGTTTACCCGTTTTCGCAAGCGCGGTTGACCCCGTCCCCGGCGCGGGCTACTTGGGCGGATCACCCGTCACAACGGCTTCCTGGCGTGGCGCGGTTCACCTTAATGGAGCGACTCCCCATGGCCCGCAAGAATTACGTCTTCACCTCCGAGTCCGTGTCGGAGGGGCACCCGGACAAGGTCTGCGACCGGATTTCGGACGCGATCCTCGACGCCTTCCTGGCTGAGGAGCCGAACGCCCGCGTCGCGTGCGAGACCTTTGCCACGACGGACTGCGTGGTTGTGGGCGGCGAGGTCGGTCTGTCCGATCCCGAACGCCTGTCGGACTTCATGGGGCGTGTCGACGGCATCGCCCGCAGTTGCGTGCGCGACATCGGCTATGAACAGGACAAGTTCCACTGGAACACCCTGCGGCTGATGAACCTCCTGCATCCGCAGTCCGCCCATATCTGGCAGGGCGTGGAAAAGGATGGCGCGGGGGATCAGGGGATCATGTTCGGCTATGCCGTGAACGAGACCCCTGACCTGATGCCGGCCCCGATCCAATACGCCCACGCAATCCTGCGCCGCCTGTCCGAGGCGCGGAAGTCCGGAGCCGAACCCACATTGCGCCCGGACGCAAAAAGTCAGATCTCGCTCCGCTACGAAGACGGCAAGCCGGTTGAGGTGACGCAGCTCGTGCTTTCGACCCAGCACGCGGACGAGGGCCAGACCAGCGACGACATCCGCGCCATCGTCGAGCCCTATATCCGTGAGGTCCTGCCCGAAGGCTGGCTGACCGAGCGGACGGAGTGGTGGGTCAACCCGACCGGTCGCTTCGTGATCGGCGGCCCGGATGGCGACGCGGGGCTGACCGGGCGCAAGATCATCGTGGACACCTATGGTGGCGCGGCGCCGCACGGGGGCGGGGCATTTTCCGGCAAGGATCCGACCAAGGTGGACCGCTCGGCCGCCTATGCCGCGCGTTATCTTGCCAAGAACGTCGTCGCCGCGGGCATGGCGCAGCGCTGCACCATCCAGCTTTCCTATGCGATCGGCGTGGCAAGGCCGCTCTCGATCTATGCCGACACGCATGGCACCGGCGAGGTGCATGAGTCTGTGATCGAGCGCGCGATCGGCCAGGTAATGGATCTGACCCCCCGCGGCATCCGCGAGCATCTGAACCTCAACCGTCCGATCTATCAGCGGACGGCAGCCTATGGCCATTTCGGCCGCAAGCCCGAGGCTGACGGCGGTTTTAGCTGGGAACAGGTTGATCTGGTCGAGGCTCTGAAAAAGGCGGTCTGACTTGACCCGGGCGCCGGCGCTGCCCATAAGGCGCGCCGGATCCAAAGGGGCAGGGCGATGAGCGACGAGAACGAGACCGGCTGGCGCAATTTCTATGGCCGCCGCCACGGAAAGACGCTCAAGGAAACGCAGCGCGACTGGCTTGCGACCGATCTGGACGCGCTTGCCCCCCGGGGTGTGCGGCGGGATGAAAATCCTGATCGGGTGCCGCTTGATCCCGCCGGGTTCTTTGGCGACACCCGTGACCTGTGGCTGGAAATCGGCTTTGGCGGTGGCGAACATCTGGTGCATCAGGCGGCGTCGAACCCCGGCGTCGGGATCATCGGGTGCGAGCCCTTCATCAACGGCGTGGCGATGCTGCTGGGCAAGATCCGGCGGGCGGGGGTGGAAAACCTGCGGGTCCATCCCGGCGACGTGCGCGACCTGTTCGACGTGCTGCCCGACCAGTGCCTGAGCCGCGCCTTCCTGCTTTACCCCGACCCTTGGCCTAAACGCCGCCACCACCGCCGCCGCTTTGTGACGCCCGATCACCTGCAGCCGCTGGCTCGGGTACTGAAACTCGGCGCGATCTTCCGCGTGGCGACCGACATCCCCGATTACGTGCGCCAGACGCTGATCGAGGTGCCGAAGGCCGGGTTCCAGCGGCTGGACACCGACATCCACGCTCCTTGGGCGGACTGGATTTCCACCCGCTATGAACAGAAGGCCCTGCGCGAGGGGCGGCAGCCACATTACCTGACCTTCCAGCGGCTCTGACTGGACCGACAGGGGCGGCTGCGGTATCACGCGGGCGACGTTCAGCGAAAGGTTTCCCATGTCCGGCCACGGCGCCCCGATCCCGATGACTGCCCGCAAATCCGGGCCCCTGCGCGGCACGGCCGAGGTTCCGGGCGACAAGTCGATTTCCCACCGGGCGCTGATCCTTGGCGCGCTTGCGGTGGGCGAGACGAAGATCACCGGCCTGCTGGAAGGACAGGATGTGCTGGACACCGCCAAAGCCATGCGGGCCTTCGGGGCAGAGGTCATCAGCCACGGCCCCGGAAGCTGGTCGGTGCACGGCGTGGGCGTTGGCGGCTTTGCCGAGCCGTCGCAGGTCATCGACTGCGGCAATTCGGGCACCGGCGTCCGGCTGATCATGGGGGCAATGGCCACGACGCCAATCACCGCGACCTTCACCGGGGATGCGAGCCTCAACAAGCGGCCGATGGGCCGGGTAACCGACCCGCTGGCGCTGTTCGGCGCGCGGGCCTATGGCCGGTCGGGTGGGCGCCTGCCCATGACGGTGGTCGGCGCGGCCGAACCCGTGCCGGTGCGGTACGTGACGCCGGTGCCTTCGGCGCAGGTGAAATCGGCAATACTGCTGGCCGGGCTGAACGCGCCGGGGCAGACGGTGGTGATCGAAAAGGAGCCGACGCGCGACCATTCGGAACGGATGCTGTTAGGCTTCGGCGCCCAGCTGACGGTCGAGGAAATGGCCGAGGGCCGCGTCATCACCCTGACTGGGCAGCCCGAATTGCGGCCCCAGACGGTGGCCGTGCCGCGCGATCCGAGTTCCGCGGCTTTCCCAGTCTGTGCTGCGCTGATGGTCGAAGGGTCAGAGGTCTTTGTTCCGGGTGTCAGCCAGAACCTGACGCGCAATGGCCTGTACCTGACGCTGGTCGACATGGGCGCCGACATCGCGTTCGAGAACCCGCGCGAGGAAGGCGGGGAGCCGGTGGCGGACCTGCGCGTGCGCTTCGGCCCGCTGAAGGGGATCGAGGTGCCCGAGGATCGCGCGGCCAGCATGATCGACGAATATCCGGTGCTTGCCGCGCTGGCGGCCACCGCGGAAGGCAAGACCATAATGCGTGGCGTCAAGGAGCTGCGGGTGAAGGAGAGCGACCGGATAGATGCCATGGCCCGCGGGCTGGAGGCCTGTGGCGTCCGGGTCGAGGAGGAGGAAGACCTGCTGATCGTGCACGGCATGGGCGCGGATGGCGTTCCGGGCGGTGCCACCGTTCAAAGCCATCTGGACCACCGCATCGCGATGAGCTTCCTGTGCCTGGGCCTTGCGGCGCAGCAGCCGATCACGGTGGATGACGGCAGCCCCATCGCCACCTCGTTCCCGGTGTTTGAGGGGCTGATGCAGAACCTGGGGGCGGAGATTGCGCGTGGTTAAACGTTTCACGGTCGCTATTGACGGCCCCGCTGCCGCCGGAAAGGGCACGATCAGCCGTGCCGTTGCGGCGCATTTCGGGTTCGCCCACCTGGACACCGGGTTGCTCTACCGCGCGGTAGGGGCTCTGGGCGGCGATCCCATCGCGGCGGCCCGGGGGCTGCGGCCTGAGGATCTGCGTCGCGACGACCTGCGCAGTGCCGAGGCGGGGCAGGCCGCAAGCCGCGTCGCCGCAATCCCGGAAGTGCGGGCGGCGCTGGTGGCCTTCCAGCAGACCTTTGCCCGGCGCGAAGGTGGTGCGGTTCTGGACGGGCGCGACATCGGTACGGTGATCTGCCCCGACGCCGAGGTGAAGCTTTACGTCACCGCCTCGGACGAGGTGCGGGCAGAGCGGCGCTGGCAGGAACTGCGGGCCGGCGGTGCGGCCACATCGTTTGCCGAGGTGCTGGAGGATCTGCGCGCCCGCGATGCCCGCGACCGCGACCGGGCGGCTGCGCCGCTGAAGCCCGCCGACGATGCGGTCTTGCTTGACACGACAGAACTGACTATAGAAAGTGCAGTCAAGAAGGCGTGTGAAGCCATCGAGAGGCAAATGGGGCAGGGTCGGGGTTAAGCCACGGCCCTTTCGCGTTTGCTGGCATACATCTTTCTGACGTTAACAAAGACCGGCGGAGCCAACCGCATGGCCAGTGAAAAGCACTTGAAAAGGATCAACTGACGCATGTGCGCTAAAGCAACCATGGAAGAGTTCGAAGCCCTTCTGCAGGAAAGCTTCGAAATCGACACGCCGGACGAAGGTTCGGTTGTCAAAGGCAAGGTCATCGCCATCGAGGCGGGCCAGGCCATCATCGACGTCGGCTACAAAATGGAAGGCCGCGTCGATCTGAAAGAATTCGCTAACCCCGGCGAAGCCCCTGAAATCGCTGTCGGCGACGAGGTCGAGGTCTACCTTGACCGCGTGGAAAATGCCCGTGGCGAAGCCTCGATCAGCCGCGAAAAAGCGCGCCGCGAAGAGGCATGGGATCGCTTGGAGAAAGCCTACGAGAAAGAAGAGCGTGTCGAAGGCGCGATCTTCGGTCGCGTCAAGGGCGGCTTCACGGTCGACCTCGGCGGCGCTGTGGCCTTCCTTCCCGGCAGCCAGGTTGACGTGCGCCCCGTGCGCGACGCTGGCCCGCTGATGGGCATGAAGCAGCCGTTCCAGATCCTGAAAATGGATCGTCGCCGTGGCAACATCGTCGTCTCGCGCCGTGCGATTCTCGAAGAATCGCGTGCCGAGCAGCGCGCCGAAGTCATCGGCAAGCTGTCCGAAGGCATGGTCGTGGATGGCGTGGTCAAGAACATCACCGAATACGGTGCGTTCGTTGACCTGGGCGGCGTTGACGGCCTGCTGCACGTCACCGACATGGCATGGCGCCGTGTGAACCACCCGTCGGAAATCCTGTCGATCGGCGAGACCCTGAAAGTTCAGGTCATCAAGATCAACAAGGAAACCCACCGCATCAGCCTCGGCATGAAACAGCTGCAGGAAGATCCGTGGGACGCGGTGGAACGTCGCTATCCGCTGGGTTCGGTCCACAAGGGCCGCGTGACCAACATCACCGACTACGGCGCGTTCGTCGAACTCGAAGCCGGTGTCGAAGGTCTGGTCCACGTGTCCGAAATGTCCTGGACCAAGAAGAACGTGCACCCCGGCAAGATCGTCTCCACCTCGCAGGAAGTGGACGTCATGGTGCTGGAAATCGACAGCGCCAAGCGCCGCGTGTCGCTGGGTCTGAAGCAGACCATGCGCAACCCGTGGGAAGTCTTTGCTGAAACCCATCCGGTTGGTTCCACGATCGAAGGCGAAGTCAAGAACATCACCGAATTCGGTCTGTTCATCGGCCTCGACAACGACATCGACGGCATGGTCCACCTTTCGGACCTGTCCTGGGATCAGCGCGGCGAAGACGCCATCCAGAACTACCGCAAGGGCGACGTGGTCCAGGCGGCAGTGCTTGAGGTCGACGTCGAGAAAGAGCGTATCTCGCTCTCGATCAAAGCTCTGGGTGAGGATACCTTCTCGGAAGCCATCGACGGCGTGAAGCGCGGTTCGATCATCACCGTCAACGTGACGGCGATCGAGGATGGCGGCATCGAGGTCGAGTACAACGGCATGAAGTCCTTCATCCGTCGTTCGGACCTGAGCCGTGACCGTGCCGAACAGCGCCCCGAGCGCTTCCAGGTCGGTGACAAGGTCGACGTGCGCGTGACCAACGTGGACGCCAAGACCCGCCGTCTGGGCCTGTCGATCAAGGCCCGCGAGATCGCGGAAGAAAAAGAGGCAGTCGAACAGTATGGCTCGTCCGATTCGGGCGCGTCGCTGGGCGACATCCTCAGCGCGGCGCTGAAAGGCAACCGCAGCTAAGATCAGCCTGACGGCTGAACGGACGGCCCCGCCCCGGCGCGGGGCCGTTTGCGTTCCGGCATCCAACCGGCAAACATCCGCCGCTTTTGCCGCGGCCGCTGCCGGGGCAGGGGCGGCGTTGTCTTCTAACCCTGTCTATCTATTGGCTTTTCAATTGTCCTGTGCTGGAATCCGCCTATAGTCTTTAAAGTGACAAGGTAGGCGCGCCTAACGGCCGCCGCGGGGGGAACGATTGCCATGATACGGTCGGAACTGATCCAGAAGATTGCCGAGGAAAACCCGCATCTTTATCAGCGCGATGTGGAGCGTATCGTGAACACGATCTTCGAGGAGATCATCGAGGCCATGGCCCGGGGCGACCGGGTCGAACTTCGCGGCTTCGGCGCGTTTTCCGTCAAGAAGCGGGACGCGCGGGTGGGCCGCAATCCCCGGACCGGCGACTCGGTCGAGGTCGACGAGAAGAGCGTTCCGTTCTTCAAGACCGGCAAGTTGCTGCGGGATCGGTTGAACGGCAAGGACCCGCGCCCAGAATGAGATACGTCAAATATGCCTTCCTGGCCCTGATCGGGCTGATCCTGCTGACCATCGCGGTGGCGAACCGGGGCGTCGTTACCCTGCGCCTGTTGCCCGAGGATCTTGCAGGGCTGGCCCAGAACAACTGGTCTGTGCAGTTGCCGCTGTTCCTGGTGATTCTGGGCAGCATCGTCATCGGCCTGATGCTGGGCTTCATCTGGGAATGGCTGCGCGAACATCGCATCCGCGCCGAAGCCGCCCGCGCCCAGCGCCGCCTGAGCCGCCTGGAGGCAGAGATGAGCCAGATCCGCGAAAAGGGTACAGAACCGCGTGATGACGTGCTCGCCCTGCTTGAGGATGGAAGCCGGGCGCGTTAGACGCATGTCATGGACATGCGCGTCAAGATCTGCGGACTGAGCCGCCCCGAAGACGTGGACTGCGCCGCACGGGCTGGCGCGGCCTATGTCGGGTTTGTCTTCTTTAAACGTTCTCCGCGGAATGTGGATATCGACACGGCCCGGGCGCTGGCGGGTGCGGTCCCGCCCGGTGTGGCCAAGGTCGCGCTGACGGTCGATGCCGACGACGCCCTGCTGGACGCAATCGTGGCGGCGGTGCCGCTGGACATGCTGCAGCTTCACGGCAAAGAGACGCCGGCCCGGGTGGCCGAGGTCAAGGCCCGCTTTGGCCTGCCCGTCATGAAGGCGGTCGGAATTGCCGGGGCCGAAGACCTTGCGGCACTGGATGCCCATATGAACGTGGCGGACCAAATCCTTGTAGATGCGAAAGCTCCGAAGGGTGCTGCGCTTCCGGGCGGAAACGGACTGGCCTTTGACTGGCGGCTGATCGCCGGTCGTCGCTGGCCGAAGCCCTGGATGTTGGCGGGTGGCCTGACGGCAGAAAATGTGGCCGAGGCAGGCCGGTTGACTGGCGCGCGGCAGGTGGATGTGTCCTCTGGTGTCGAAACCGCGCCGGGGCTGAAAGATGAACGGATGATCGCGCGCTTCATCAGCGCCGCACGAGGAGAATGAGATGGCCGAGGACCTTATCAACAGCTTCATGACTGGGCCGGACGAGAACGGGCGGTTCGGCGACTTCGGCGGGCGCTTCGTGTCGGAAACGCTCATGCCGCTGATCCTGGCGCTGGAAGAGGAATACGAACGGGCCAAGACGGACGAAAGCTTCTGGGCCGAGATGGACGACCTGTGGAAGCACTACGTCGGTCGGCCAAGCCCGCTCTACTTCGCGGAACGGCTGACGGAGTATCTGGGCGGCGCCAAGGTCTACCTCAAGCGAGACGAACTGAACCACACCGGCGCGCACAAGATCAACAACGTGCTGGGGCAGATCCTGCTGGCGCGGCGCATGGGCAAGACCCGGATCATCGCGGAAACCGGGGCAGGACAGCACGGCGTGGCGACGGCCACTGTCTGCGCACGCTTCGGGCTGAAGTGCGTGGTCTACATGGGCGCCCATGACGTGGAACGGCAGGCGCCGAACGTGTTCCGCATGAAGCTGCTGGGGGCGGAGGTGATTCCCGTGACCTCGGGGCGCGGGACGCTCAAGGACGCGATGAACGACGCGCTGCGCGACTGGGTGACCAATGTACACGACACCTTTTACTGCATCGGGACGGTGGCGGGGCCGCATCCCTATCCCGCCATGGTGCGGGACTTCCAGTCGATCATCGGCAAGGAAGTGCGCGAGCAGATCATGGAGCGGGAAGGACGCTTGCCCGACACGATCATCGCCGCGATCGGCGGCGGGTCGAACGCAATGGGGCTGTTCTACCCGTTCCTTGACGACAAGGACGTGCGGATCATCGGTGTCGAGGCCGGCGGCAAGGGCGTGGACGAAAAGATGCAGCACTGCGCGAGCCTGACGGGCGGGCGTCCCGGTGTGCTGCACGGTAACCGCACCTACCTGCTGCAGGACGGGGACGGGCAGATCCTCGAAGGCTATTCAATCTCGGCAGGACTCGACTACCCGGGAATCGGGCCGGAACATGCTTGGCTGCACGAGATCGGCCGGGCGGAATACGTGGCGATCACCGATGTTGAGGCATTGGCGGCCTTCCAGCTTTGCTGCCAGCAGGAAGGGATCATCCCCGCGCTGGAACCGAGCCATGCACTGGCCCATGTGGTGAAGATCGCGCCGACGCTGCCGGCAGACCACCTGATCGTGATGAACATGTGCGGGCGCGGCGACAAGGACATCTTCACAGTGGCCAAGGCGCTGAACGTCGATCTCACGGCGTAGGGCTCCGCCCGTCTTCGGCGCTGACGCGCCTCATCCCGTTGGGCCGGGCCGCGCTGACGCGCGGCCTTTTTCGTCAGTCGAGCGCGTATTGCTGCAGGATTTCCAAGGGAACGATTTCGAGCGTCCGCTGATGGGTCGCGGCCAAGTTGACCCGTGGGGCCGCGCCTTCGTCATGGGCCTGCAGGAAACGCCCGGCGCACAGGCACCAGCGGTCGCCTTCCTTGAGGCCGCTGAAGCCGAACTCTGGCCGCGGGGTGCTCAGGTCATTGCCGAGGTATTTCGACAGGGCGAGGAATTCGTTCGTCATCACCGCGCAAACCGTGTGGCGCCCGGCGTCCGATGGGCCGGTGTCGCAGCAGCCATTGCGGAAGAAGCCGGTCAGCGGCGCGACGGAGCAGGTCTCCAGCCGCGTGCCGAGGACGTTCAGCGAGGGGTCCATCATGTCAACTCTCCTTACCGGAAGCGGTCCGCGAGGCGCTGGAGCGGGCTTCGCGCGTCTTCGGTCGCGGGTTTTGCGGGGGCGGGTTCGGGCGGCTCCGGCGCGGTTCCGGAGGATGCGCGGGGCGGCGCAGTACGCAGGGCGACTGCGTTCATGAACCGCCCGCTGTCGCCATCGGCAAGGGCAGGGGCGCCATCCGACAGGCCCCGGAGCAGGTCATCAAGCCAGTCCGCATCGGCCTTGGCGAAATCGGAAAGCACATAGGGCGCCACCCGGTCCTTGTGCCCGGGATGCCCGATCCCAAGGCGGACGCGGCCATAGGAGTCGCCGATGTGCTGGTGGATCGACCGCAGGCCATTGTGCCCGGCATGGCCGCCGCCCTGTTTCACCCGCGCCTTGCCGGGGGCGAGGTCGAGTTCGTCGTGAAAGACGATGACATCTTCGGGCGTCAGCTTGTGATAGCGCATGGCTTCGCCCACCGACTGGCCGGACAGGTTCATGAAGGTTTCGGGCTTCAGCAAGATCACCTTTTCCCGGCCCAGCCGCCCCTCGGTGACCTGACCCTGAAAGCGCGCCCGCCACGGGCCGAAGTCGTGATCCTTGGCAATCCGGTCCAGCGCCATGAAGCCGATGTTGTGCCGGTTCCCCGCGTATTTCGCGCCCGGATTGCCCAGCCCGACAAAGAGTTTCATGCCCGTCTCCTTCCGTGCCCTGCGGCCGCAGGGCTTGACCTTGGTCCCTTGATGCCCTGAACTGCGGCCAAAGGCCAGAGTTCGGACCTGACCCCCATATAGAGGTGACAATGTTCCTGACGATGAATCGTTTCCGCGTGAAGACGGGGCAAGAGGAAGCCTTCGAGACGGTGTGGAAGACCCGCGACAGCCATCTGGCAGAGGTTCCCGGCTTCGTCTCGTTCCACCTGATGAAGGGGCCGGTGCGGGACGATCACGTGCTTTATGCCTCGCACACCATGTGGGAAAGCCGCGCCGCCTTCGAAGACTGGACCCGGTCAGAGGCGTTCCGCGCGGCGCACAAGGGGGCAGGGGGCAACGCAGGGCTTTACCTTGCCCCGCCAGAGCTTGAGGTCTTTGACGCGATCCAGACCGTCACGCCATAGCTGCGCACGGTGATGTGTAGAAAGCGCCGCTCGCCCCTCGCGGGGCGCTTTCTATGTAATAAGGGATGCGAGTACTTGCCTTACTTGTCGCCCTGCTTGTTGCGCCGATGGCGCGGGCCGATTGCGTGGTGCTTCTGCACGGCCTGGCCCGGACCGAGGCCTCGCTCCTGGTGATGGAGGAGGCCCTGTCGGCGCAGGGCTATCATGTCGTGAACGACGGCTATCCCTCGACCCTGATGCCGATCACCGATCTTGCCGCCTATGTCCGGCCGGCGGTTGAAGAATGCGGTGAGGAGCGCGTTCATTTCGTTACCCACTCCATGGGCGGTGTGATCCTGCGCTACTGGCTGGAGGACAACCGCCCGCAGAACATGGGGCGGGTAGTGATGCTGGCCCCGCCGAACCACGGGTCAGAACTGGTGGACAACCTGAGCGGGCTGGAGCCGTTCGAGTGGATCAACGGCCCGGCAGGGCAGGAGCTGGGCACCGGCGAGGACAGCCTTCCCAACCAGCTGGGCCCGGCGTGGTTCGAACTGGGCATCATTGCCGGGCACCTGTCGCTGAACCCGATCTATTCCTCGATGATCGAGGGGCCGGACGATGGCAAGGTGTCCGTGCAAAGCACAAGGCTGGAGGGGATGGATGACCATATCGTGCTGCCGGTCACCCATACCTTCATGATGCTCAACCCCGTGGTCATCGCGCAGACGATGGAATTCCTGCGCGAGGGGAGTTTCAATGCCGACCTGACCCTGCGGACGGCGGTGGCCACCTTGGTCAGCGGCCAGGATGCCCAGTATGCGGGACGATGATGCGGTTGACGTGGCCCATCTTGCGCCCCGGCCGGGCCTCGGCCTTGCCGTAAAGATGGATGGCGGTTCCCGGCGCCCGGGCCAGTTCCGGCACCCGGTCGATGTCATCGCCGATCAGGTTCAGCATTTCGACATCTGAATGACGTGACCCATCCGCCAGCGGCCAGCCCGCCACGGCCCGGATGTGCTGTTCGAACTGGTCCACCACGCAGCCGTTCTGGGTCCAGTGCCCCGAGTTGTGGACGCGCGGCGCGATCTCGTTGACGATCAACCCTTGCGGCGTCACGAACAGTTCCACCCCCATGACGCCGATATAGTCGAGCGCGTTGAGAATGCGGCCCGCCAGCAGCACGGCATCGGTGCGCTGCGCGTGGTTCAGCCGCGCAGGAACCGTGGTGGTGTGAAGGATGCCATCGCGATGCACGTTTTCGCCCGGATCGAAACAGGCAACCTCGCCCGAGGTGCCGCGGGCGGCGATGACCGACACCTCATGGCTGAAGCTCACGAAGCCTTCCAGAATCGCGGGCGCTCCGGCCATGGCTGCCAGCGCGGCAGGCGCGTCATCCGCCGTCATGATGCGGGCCTGCCCTTTGCCGTCATAGCCAAAGCGGCGGGTCTTGAGAATCGCGGGCGTGCCGATCCGGTCCAGCGCGGCCTCCAGATCCGTGGCGCTGTCCACGGCGGCAAAGGGCGCGGTGCGCAGACCAAGATCCTGCAGGAAGCTCTTTTCGCTCAGCCGGTCCTGGCTGATGGCCAACGCCTGCCGGTTCGGGCGGATCGGCCGCTGCGCCTCGAGCAGGTCGAGCGCGGCGGTCGGGATATTCTCGAACTCATAGGTAATGACATCGACCGAAGAGGCAAAAGCCCCAAGCGCGGCGTGGTCGTCATAGCTGGAGGTCGTGACCTGATGCGCGACATCGGCGGCCGGGGGATTGGCCGCAGGCTCAAAGATGTGGCAGCGGAAGCCGAGCCGCGAGGCCGCGACCGACAGCATCCGGCCCAGCTGGCCGCCGCCAAGGATGCCTATGGTGGAACCCGGGCGCAGAGGCTCAGTCATCGGAAGGCTCCTCCGGGATCGATGCGCTGAGCGCGTCGCGCCAGTCGTCGAGCCGCTGCGCGAGCGCCGGGTCGTTCAGGGCAAGGATGCCTGCCGCCATGAGCCCCGCGTTGGCCGCCCCCGCCGCGCCAATGGCCATCGTGGCAACCGGATAGCCCTTGGGCATCTGAACGATTGAATACAGGCTATCCACGCCCGAAAGCGCCCGCGTCTGGACCGGAACGCCGATCACCGGCACCCTCGTCTTGGAAGCCATCATGCCCGGAAGATGCGCAGCGCCCCCGGCCCCCGCGATGATCACCTGCAGCCCGCGCCCTGCGGCGGCGCGGCCATAATCCCAAAGCCGGTCCGGCGTGCGATGGGCGGAAACGATGCGGGATTCATATTCCACGCCCAGTTCGTCCAGCACCTTTGCCGCTTCCTTCATCGTGGGCCAGTCTGACTGGCTGCCCATGATGATGCCGACCCTGATCCCTGTCATCGCGCCCCCGCTGATTTTGGAAGGCCGCACTATAGTCGGAACAGGCCGCTAGGCAATGATGTCCGGGGTCAGGATATCCTCGAGCCGCGCAATCTGGTCCTTGAGCAGCAGCTTCTGCTTCTTCAGCCGGCGCAGGGCAAGCGGATCGCCGACAGCCCCTTCCTCGCGCTGGCGGATGGCTGCATCAAGTTCGCGATGTTCGTGTCTGAGCACCTCAAGCTTGATGCGCAGGACGTCTTCGCTTTTCATTTCCATCGGGGCGTTCATGGGGTTGCCTTCGGCAAGAGTCACTTTGACCAGGACAGCAATATACCATTTTCGCAGGCTTCCGGGAAGAAAAAGCTTAGCTGTCTAGATCTTGCAGGGACGACCGGCCACGCCCATATTCTTCCTGAGGCCGCCGTGCAGGGGCCGCCAATGCAACGTCGCTTATCCAAGGGCTTGCCTGATGACCAAACTGACTTTCACCGCCCATCCGTTTCTTCTGGGGTTCGATCAGCTGGAACGGCTGGTGGAGCGGACCGCCAAGACCGGCAACGATGGCTATCCGCCCTTCAACATCGAGCAGTCGGGCGCCAATGCCTACCGCATCACGCTTGCCCTTGCCGGTTTCCGGCAAGAGGATCTGTCGATCACCGTCGAGGATCGGCAACTGGTGATCCGCGGCCGTCAGGCCGAGGAGGAGGGTGACCGCGTCTTCCTGCACCGTGGCATCGCGGCGCGTCAGTTCCAACGTGCCTTCGTCCTGGCCGATGGGGTCGAGGTTTCGGGGGCCACGATGGAGAACGGCCTGCTTCACATCGACCTGACCCGCGCGGCGCCTGAAAGCATCGTGCAGACCATCCGCATCACCTCAGCCTGAAAGGAGGCCCCAGATGGAAACGAGATACGACTTTGGCCCCGAGGCCGACAACCGGATCGTCTATGTCCGCCCGATTTCGGTAAGTGACCTGCCGCAGGAAATTCGCGACCAGGCCGTCGGGATCCAGACACTTTACGCAGTTCATGGCGCGAATGGCGAACGGCTCGCCCTGGTGCGGGACCGCCGGCTGGCCTTTGCGCTGGCACGCCAGAACGACTTGGCGCCAGTACACGTCCATTAACTTCAGTCGTAGCCGAAACGAAAACGCCGCCGGATGAACCGGCGGCGTCTTGCGTTTCTGGCGGCAGCTCAGGCCTTGATGAGGCCCATGCTTTCGAGCTTCAGCAGCACCTGGTGGGCGCAGTGGTCCACCTCAAGCCCCGTAGTGTCGACGCGCAGCTCGGGGTTCTCGGGCGTCTCGTAGGGGTCGGAGATGCCGGTGAACTCCTTGATCTTGCCTTCACGAGCGAGCTTGTAGAGCCCCTTGCGGTCACGCTTTTCGCATTCCTCGATGGAGGTCGCGACGTGGACTTCGACGAAGGCGCCATAGGCCTCGATCATCTCGCGCACGGAGCGGCGGGTCGCGGTGTAGGGCGCGATGGGGGCGCAGATCGCGATGCCGCCGTTCTTGGTAATCTCGGATGCAACATAGCCGATGCGGCGGATGTTGATATCGCGGTGCTCCTTGGAGAAGCCGAGTTCCGACGACAGGTGTTTCCGCACCACGTCGCCATCCAGCAGCGTCACCGGGCGGCCACCCATTTCCATCAGCTTGACCATCAGCGCGTTGGCGATCGTGGACTTACCCGAGCCCGAGAAGCCGGTGAAGAACACGGTGAAGCCCTGCTTGGCGCGCGGCGGCGAGGTGCGGCGCAGTTCGGTCACGACCTCGGGGAAGGAGAACCATTCCGGGATCTCCAGCCCTTCGCGCAGGCGGCGGCGCAGTTCGGTGCCAGAGATGTTCAGGACGGTCGAACCTTCCGGAACCTCATCCACGGGGTAGTACTGGGCCTTCTCCTCGACATAGACCATGTGCTTGAAGTCGACCATCTCAATGCCGACTTCCTCCTGGTGCTGACGCACCAGTTCCTGCGCGGCATAGGGATCGTAGAAGTCCTCGCCGGCGCTGTTCTTGCCCGGGCCGGCATGGTCACGACCGACGATGAAGTGGGTCAGGCCGTGGTTCTTGCGGATGATGCAGTGCCACAGCGCCTCGCGCGGGCCGGCCATGCGCATGGCAAGGTTCAGCAGCGACAGGTGGGTGGTGGCCGCCGGGTACTTGTCCAGCACGGCTTCATAGCAGCGCACGCGGGTGAAGTGGTCCACGTCGCCCGGCTTGGTCATGCCGACGACCGGGTGGATCAGCAGGTTGGCCTGGGCTTCGCGCGCGGCGCGGAAGGTGAGTTCCTGATGCGCGCGGTGCAGCGGGTTGCGGGTTTGGAACGCCACCACGCGGCGCCAGCCCAGCTTGCGGAAGTAGGCGCGCAGCTCGTTCGGCGTGTCGCGGCGGGCCTTGAAGTCATAGTGCACGGGCTGCTGGATACCGGTGACCGGGCCGCCGAGGTAGATCTTGCCCGCGGTGTGGTGCAGGTAGTTCACCGCAGGGTGGGCAAGGTCGTCGGCGCCGAAGACCTTTTCAGCCTCGCGCGACTTGTTGGGTTCCCACTTGTCGGTGACCGACAGGATGGCAAGGATCACGCCTTCCTGGTCGCGCAGCGCGATGTCCTGGCCCGGTTCGACCTTGGCGGCGAATTCCTCGTTCACGTCCAGCGTGATGGGCATCGGCCAGAGCGTGCCGTCAGCCATCCGCATGTTTTCGACGACGCCGTCATAGTCGGCTTCGGTCAGGAAGCCCTTGAGCGGGTAGAAGCCGCCGTTCATCAGCAGCTCGAGGTCGCAGATCTGCCGGGGCGTGAGGTCCCAGGAAGCAAGCTCCCCAGCCTCGACCTTCAGTTTCTGGGCGGAGTCATAGGATACATAAAGCTCGGGAATAGGAACGAGGTTGGGTGCAGACATAATAAAAACTCGGCTCTCTGTAATGCGGGAAGCGCCCGCCCGACAGCCGTGGCTTTAGCCGCCAAACATGGCGTTTTTCAAGCTGAGCTGCCGGCATTTTTGTTAAAAGGGACGAAAATGGCGCACATTCGTCCCTTGGCGGGCTGTTATTCCGTCAAACCGGCTAGAAAGCGTTCAGCGTCCAGCGCGGCCATGCAACCCATGCCTGCACTGGTGACCGCTTGGCGATAGACATGGTCGGTCAGATCGCCCGCCGCGAATACGCCGGGAATCGAGGTTTCGGTCGTGCCGGGCTTCACCTTGACGTAGCCGCCGTGATGGGTGTCCAGCTGTCCCTGCACCAGGCCAGAGGCCGGGGCATGGCCGATCGCCACGAAGAAGCCGGCGCAGGGGACCTCGGTCGTATCGCCGGTGTTGACGTCGCGAAGGCGCACGCCGGTCACCCCCAGCGGGTTTTCGTCGCCCAGAACCTCCTCGACCGTGTGATTCCACATCACCTCGACCTTGGGATGGGCGAACAGGCGGTCCTGCATGATGCGCTCGGCACGCAGCGCGTCACGGCGATGGACCAGCGTAACCTTGGTGGCAAAGTTGGTCAGGAACAGCGCCTCTTCCACGGCTGTGTTGCCGCCGCCGACGACCACGACCTCTTTCCCGCGATAGAAGAATCCGTCGCAGGTGGCGCAGGCGGACACGCCGAAGCCCTTGAACTTCTCCTCGGACGGCAGGCCCAGCCAGCAGGCCTGCGCGCCGGTTGCCAAGATCACCGCGTCTGCGGTGAAGGTCGTGCCACTGTCGGCCTGTGCCACGAAAGGCCGCTGCGACAGGTCAAGCGAGGAGATGTAGTCCGACACCACCTCGGTCCCCATTTCGCGCGCATGTGCTTCCATCCGCACCATCAGGTCCGGCCCCATGACGCTGATGTCGCCGGGCCAGTTTTCCACGTCGGTGGTGATCGTCAGCTGGCCACCAGGCTGGATGCCCTGCACCAGGATCGGTTTCAGCATGGCCCTTGAAGCATAAACCGCAGCGGTATATCCCGCCGGGCCCGAACCGATGATCAGAACCTTCGTGTGACGCGTCTCAGCCATGCTGGCCCCCTTCAATTCGTTCGGGGCGGGATATATGCGCCCGGCGCAGGCGCTGGAAGGGTCAAAGCGCCGCGCCGCAGATCGCAGGGAACTGACGGAGCGGCCAGCGAAATAATATTGCGCAAACCCGTGGCGCGGCATAAGTTCCGCCTGACAAAAAGGAGCAGAAATGGCGGGCTCTAAACTCGATCCCATCGACCGCATGATCTTGGCGGAACTTCAGGCCGACGGGCGCATGACCAATGTGGAACTGGCCAAGCGGGTGGGGATCTCGGCCCCGCCCTGTCTTCGCCGTGTGCGCACGCTGGAAGAGGGCGGCTATATCCGCGGCTATCATGCCGATATCAATACGCGCGAACTGGGCTTTGAGGTTCAGGTGTTCGCCATGGTGCGGTTGCACAGCCAGGCGGAGCCCGACCTTTCGGCCTTCGAAGCCCGATGCAAGGCATGGCCGCTTGTGCGCGAATGCCACATGCTGAACGGCGAGATCGACTTCATCCTGAAATGCGTGTCGCCCGACCTGCCCACCTTCCAGAGCTTCCTGACCGACCAGCTGACGGCTGCGGAAAACGTGGCCAGCGTCAAGACCTCGCTCGTGATCCGCTGCGCCAAGGATGAACCCGGCCTGCCGTTCGAGGTGCTGGAAGAACGGTTGAGCCGCAGCGCCTAGAGCCGGATGGCCGATATCAGGCGGCCATAGTCGGCCTCTCCGGCGTGGGTGGCGCGGCGATAGGAATAGAAGCGATCCGGATCGCTATAAGTGCAATGGCCGGTCCATTCCGCCTGCCCGACCCCGGCTGCCCGCAGGCGGTGCAGGCCATAGGAGGGCAGGTCGAACCTATAGCGGTCGCCGTCACCATGGGCAAAGAAGCGGCTGTTGTCCGGATCGTCTGCCAGGAAATCGTCAAGAAACTCTGGCCCTACCTCATAGGCGCGCTGGCTGATCGTGGGGCCGATGACGGCGCGGATCTGCCCCGCCTGCGCGCCCAGCGCCACCATTGCCGCCACCGTCGCCTCCAGAATGCCATCGCGCGCGCCGCGCCAGCCGGCATGGGCGGCGCCGATCACGCCTGCCTCCGGATCGGCCAGCAGTACCGGCTGGCAGTCTGCGGTCAGCACTGCCAAGGCAATGCCGGGGCGGTCCGTCACCAGCGCATCGGCGCGCGTCTGTTGAACCGGCGCGTCGGTGAACGTCACGACATCCGCCGAATGCACCTGGTGCACCGTCACCAGATGCGATACCTGCACCCCCATTGCGGCGGCGACGCGTTCGCGGTTGATGGTCACGACCTCACTCAGGTCCGAGGATCCCGCCCCGCAGTTCAGCCCGGAAAAGACCCCGGATGAGGCGCCGCCCTTGCGGGTGAAGAACCCGTGGGTCAGCGGGCGAAGCGATGGGGCGGTGACGATCTCAAGGCTCATGCGCAAATCCCGGCGGCAGAGGGCTGCCCTTCGCGGCAAGGGCCAGTGCTTTGAACAGGTTTCCCATTTCTTCAGGATGGGTCAAGCGGCGATGGGCCGCGACATGCGACTGAAGCGCCTCACCAGAAAGCCGGCTGGCCAGCGCCTGTGCCCGCGCGGTGATGCCCAGCCGTTCCAGCAGCACCCCCTGTGGCGTAAGGGCGGATACGGCGCAGTCCTTTGCCGCGGCCGCAAGCGGTTCGAAATCGACATGGGCGGTCAGGTCAGCTTGGCCCGGATGGGCCAGCGGATGGTCCGGGGCATGGTCGCGCAGGGCCTGCAAGGTGTCGCCAAGGCTGTGCCAGCCGCCATAGTCGATGAAGATCGCCGCGCCGCCATGTGCCGCGACATGGGCCGCCACCGTTTCAACGACGGCTTGGGCAGGGGCGCAGGTTTCGACGATGTCGCCTTCGCGCGTGTCGGCCAACCGATGCGCCAGCGATGCGACCGGCGCCAGTGGGGCCAGCCCGAAGACAAGCTGCCCCGCGTCGGTTCCAACCATCCTTTCGGCCCAGCCGCTGCCGCGCCGTTCAAACTGGCGGATGGGCAGGGCATCAAGAAATTCGTTGGCGACCAGGAACAGGGGGAGCGAGGGCAGATCTGTGAGGGTGTCATGCCACTGCACCTCGTACCCTTCCAGCGTCCGGCGTTGCCGGGCGCGAAGGGTGGGCGAGGCCTCGACCAGATGCAGCTGCATCGCCGCGTGAAAGCCCGGTACGCCGCGGGTCGCGCGCAGCATGTCGGCCATCAGCGTACCGCGCCCCGGGCCGGGTTCCGCCAGCACGAAGGGCACGGGCGCTCCTTGGTCAAGCCAGGCTTGCGCAAGGCAGAGGCCCAGCATTTCGCCGAACATCTGGCTGATTTCCGGGGCGGTAGTGAAATCGCCGCCGGTGCCGAAGGGGTCGCGGGTGGAATAATAGCCATGCTCCGGATGCAGCAGGCATTCGGCCATGTAGTCGGCCACCGTGATCGGCCCTGACAGCGCGATCCGGCGGGACAGGATTTCCGCCAGCGGCGTCATGCCCGCCGCCGCGCGTAAAGGATCAGCAGCACCCCGGCCACGATCATCGGCAGCGACAGGAGCTGCCCCATCGTCAGGCCCATCTGGCCGAACTGCACAGCATGGCCCAGCGGATTGCCCGGCGCCACGAACTGCGCATCGGGCTGGCGGAAGAATTCAACCACGAACCGGGCCGTCCCATATCCGGCAAGGAAGACACCCAGAACCTGACCCGGACGTTTCAGCCAACCCGCCCGCCAGACCAGCACGGCAAGCAGCAGGAACAGCAACAGCCCTTCGCCCGCCGCCTGATACAGTTGCGAGGGGTGACGCGCGCAGGCTCCGATCCAGTCGGGCGGGCAGGTCTGCGCGGCAGAGCCCGGAAAGATCACGCCCCAGGGCATCGTGGTGGGGCGGCCCCAAAGTTCCGCGTTCACGAAATTGGCCAGCCGGCCCAGCATCAGCCCGATGGGTGTCGCCACCGCCATGGCATCTGCCGTCTGCAGCATGGGGATGCCGTTGCGCCGGCAAAAGATCGCCGCCGCCACGACAACGCCCAGGAAGCCGCCGTGGAAGGCCATGCCACCCTGCCAGACCTGCAGGATCTCCCCAGGGTTCGCGAGATAGTATTCTGGCTGGTAGAACAGCACGAAGCCCAGCCGCCCACCCAGGATCACCCCGATGATCACCCAGGTCAGCAGCTGTTCCACCTGTTCCGGCCGCATCGGAGCCACGTTCCCCGGCCACAGGTCCGGCCGCCGCATCAGCCCGACGACGATCCGCCAGCCGATCAGCAGGCCGGCGATATAGGCCAGCGCATACCAGCGCAGCGCGAATTCGAAGCTTCCGATCTGGATGGAGAAGAGTTCAGGGCTCAGGTCGGGGAAGGGGATCGCGGCGATCATCGTCATCTCCTGCAAGGCGCGTTTGTGTGCCCACGCCCGGCAGGCGAAGTCAACCTTGTGATTTCCGGCGCGCCTGCTCATATACAACGAAAAGGATGAGGAGCCTGAGATGCAAAGCCGCAACAAGTTCTTGGACGACCTGTCGCAGCTGATGACAAACGCGATGGGCGTGGCCCAAGGCGCCCGGAGCGAGGCCGAGACCGCCTTCCGCGGCATGATCGACCGCTGGCTCGCCGATCGCGATCTTGTCACGCGCGAGGAATTCGACGCCGTGCGCGCCATGGCCCAGAAGGCCCGTGAGGAGAACGAGGCGCTGAAGGCGCGGATCGACGCGCTGGAGGCGAAGTCGGTCACTGACACCCGCCCGCCCGAGGCGCGATCCTGATCCGGATACCCGAATGGCCCGCCCTGCGCGGGCCTTTTGGTTTTCCACAGGAAAAACCCGCCCGGCCCCTTTACAGGCTGTCGCTTTCGGAACACCATATCTTGTAAGGGACGCGTGCCCTGCTGCCGCCCCTTGATCAGACGCGCAGTGTCATGCGGCGCTGCAAATGAAGGAAGCGGTGATGTCGAATTCCGAACTCTACCTGACCGGCGAGGATCTGCACCCGATCGACCTGGTGGAAACACTGGCCGAACATCACGAGTGGGAGTTCGACCGCGTCACCGACGACCAGATCGCCATGGCGGTCGAGGGGCAGTGGCGGACCTATTCCATCACGCTTGCCTGGTCCGAGCGTGACGAAACGCTGCGCCTCGTCTGCACCTTCGAGATGGAGCCGCCAGAGCCGCGCCTGCCCGCGCTTTATGAAACGCTGAACCGCACGAATGAACTGTGCTGGACGGGCGGCTTCAGCTTCTGGCCGGAGCAGAAGCTCATGGTCTGGCGCTATGGGCTGGTGCTGGCGGGCGGCCAGATGGCGGGGCCGGAACAGATCGACCGGATGATCAGCGGGGCCGTCGCCGCCTGCGAACGGTTCTACCCGGCCTTCCAGCTGGTCTCATGGGCCGATCGCAGCCCCGCCTCGGCGCTGCAGGTCGCCATTGCCGAGGCCTATGGCCGCGCCTGAAACGACAAGGGGAAGACATGACGTTCGACGATCTGGCGGCCCGGGGCCTTGTGCTTCTAGGCTGCGGCAAGATGGGATCTGCCATGCTGGAAGGCTGGCTGAAGCAGGGGCTTCCGGCAAATGCGGTCTGGGTGCGCGATCCGAACCCTTCCGACTGGCTGAAGGCGCAAGGTGTGAACCTGAACGCAGACCTGCCTGATGCGCCCGCCATCGTGCTTGTGGCCGTCAAGCCGCAGATGATGGCCGAAGCCCTGCCGACTCTGAAACCGCTGGGCAATGGATCGACGCTGTTCCTGTCTGTCGCCGCAGGCACGCCTATCGCCTATTACGAATCCGTGCTGGGGGCGCAGACGCCGGTGGTGCGGGCGATGCCGAATACCCCGGCGGCCGTAGGGCGCGGGATCACGGCGCTGATTGGCAACGCACAGGCCGGCGAAGGAGCAATGACCTTGGCCGAAACGCTGCTGTCAGCCGTGGGCCAGACCGTGCGCCTGCAGGAAGAGGCGCAGATGGACGCGGTGACGGCGGTTTCGGGGTCCGGCCCGGCCTATGTCTTTCACCTGATCGAAACGCTGGCCGCCGCCGGCGTGGCCGAGGGGCTGGACGAGGATCTTGCCCTGCAGCTTGCTCGTGCCACTGTCGCCGGTGCCGGGCAACTGGCCGAGCAGGCGGGCGAAAGCCCCGCGCAGCTGCGCATCAACGTGACGAGCCCGAATGGCACGACGGCCGCCGCGCTTGCGGTGCTGATGGATGAGGAAACCGGCTTTCCGGCACTGCTGCGCCGGGCCGTACATGCCGCCGCCGAACGCAGCCGGGAGCTTGGCCGATGATCACCTATGATGATTTCGAAAAGGTGGACATTCGCGTCGGCCAGATCACCCGCGCCGAACCCTTCCCCGAGGCGCGCAAGCCGGCCTTCAAGCTTTGGGTCGATTTCGGGCCAGAGATCGGGGAAAAGCGGTCCTCGGCCCAGATCACCGTGCATTATACGCTCGAAGAACTGGTAGGGCGCCGGGTGATGGCCGTGGTGAACTTCCCGCCCCGCCAGATCGGCCCTGTCCTGTCCGAAGTCCTGGTGCTGGGCGTTCCGGATGCCGAAGGCGCGGTGGTGCTTCTGGCCCCCGACCATGAGGTGCCGCTGGGTGGGCGGATGTTCTGATGGTTCACGTCCTGCTCACCCGCCCGCTGCCAACCTCGGTCCTGCAGGCGGCGCAAGAGCGTTTCGACGTCACCCTGCGCGAAAGCAACACGCCCCTGGCGGCAGAGGAGGCCGCCGAAGCCCTGCAGGCCTATGACGGCATCCTGCCCACGCTAGGCGATGCGTTCGACGCCCGCGCCTTTGCGGCGGCCGGCAAGCCCCGCTGCCGGATCCTGGCGAATTTCGGGGTAGGGTATAACCATCTTGATGTGCGCTCGGCGGCAGAGGCAGGTGTTGTTGTCACCAACACCCCCGGCGCCGTCACGGATGCGACCGCTGACATCGCGATGACCCTGTTGCTGATGACGGCCCGCCGGGCGGGCGAGGGTGAGCGCCTTGTCAGATCCGGAACGTGGGAGGGCTGGCACCCGACACAGATGCTAGGGCTTCACGTCACAGGCAAGAAGTTGGGGATCGTGGGCCTTGGCCGGATCGGCAAGGCCATCGCGCGGCGCTGCCATTTCGGGTTTGGGATGGAGGTGCTGTTCTTCAACCGGTCCACCGTGGCCGATCCCGGCCTACCCGCGCAGCAGGTACCGACGCTGCCGGCGCTGGTGGGGGCGGTGGACGTGGTGGTGATCGCGGTGCCGGGCGGTGGCGAAACACGGCACATGATCGGCGCGGCAGAGCTTGTCGCGATGCAGCCCCACGCGATCCTGATCAACATCGCCCGCGGCGACGTGGTGGATGAGAAGGCCCTGATCGCCGCGCTGGCGCAGGGGCGGATCGCGGGGGCGGGGCTCGACGTCTATGAAAATGAACCCGTCGTCCCCGAAGCCCTACGGGGAATGGAGAACGTTACCCTGCTACCGCATCTGGGCACCGCTGCCCTTGAGGTGCGCGAGGCGATGGGCCTGATGGCGGTCGAGAACCTGACGGCCTTTTTTGATGGGCGCGAGCCCCCGAACAGGGTCTAGACCACCGGGTCGGATGCCACCCGCACAAGCCGCGTCATATCGGTCAACCGTTCGACTTGGCGGCCCTCGATGTCAAAGTTCGCAGGGCTCAGCCAAGCATCATAGGCCTCGCGGAGGGCGGGCCACTCCCGGTCGATGATCGCGAACCACGCCGTGTCGCGGTTGCGCCCCTTGACGACCATGTGCTGACGGACGACGCCTTCGAATGAAAAGCCCAGCCGTTGCGCCGCGCGTCGCGAGGCGAGGTTCTGCGCGTTGCATTTCCATTCCACCCGCCGATAACCTGCGGCGAAGGCCCAGCTGATCATCAGGGCGAAAGCCTCGGTTGCCGCAGGGTTCTGCTGAAGCGCGGGCGCCAAGGTGATCGCGCCAATTTCGATCGTGCCGTGCTGGGGCGTGATCCCCATGAAGGCCGCCACGCCACCCGGTTGGCCCGTGGCCAAATCCCGGAGGGCGAAATGGATGCGGCCCTCGTCTTGGGTCGCTTCCTTGACCCAGCGGTGAAAGACCGCCGCCGAATGGAACGGCCCATAGGCCATGTAGTCCCACAGCCCATCATCGGCGGCAGAAAAGGCCTGGAACAGGTCACCGGCATGGGCCTCGGCGTTCAGGGGTTCAAGATGAATCAGCCGTCCTTCGAGTGCCGCCCGCGGGGGCGGCGGGGGTACGACCCAGTCGAGCATGCCGTCAGGATTCCGTTCCGCCATCTTTGCTCTTGTCTCCATGAAAAACGGGCGCCGTCATCCTTGACGCGCGCCCGTTCCGGAAGTTCCGCCTGAAGGTGTTATTCCTTCGGAATGACCCGCAGCCCCAGTTCGCGCAGCTGCTCGTTCATCGGCAGGCTGGGCGCGCCCATCATCAGGTCTTCGGCCCGCTGGTTCATCGGGAACATGATGACCTCGCGGATGTTCGCCTCATCGGCCAGCAGCATCACGATCCGGTCAATGCCCGCGGCACAGCCGCCGTGGGGCGGGGCGCCATAGCGGAAGGCCTTGACCATGCCGCCGAAGCGTTTTTCGACCTCTTCCTTCGGATAGCCGGCCAGTTCGAACGCCTTGAACATGATTTCCGGCTTGTGGTTGCGGATCGCGCCGGAAATCAACTCGTACCCGTTGCAGGCAAGGTCATACTGGTAGCCAAGCACCTCCAGCGGGTCGCCATTCAGCGCCTCAAGGCCACCTTGCGGCATCGAGAACGGGTTGTGGCTGAAGTCGATCTTGCCGTCGTCCGTCTTCTCATACATCGGGAAGTCGACGATCCAGGCAAAGCGGAAGGTATCTGTTTCGGCCAGCTCCAACTCGCGCCCGATCTCGTTGCGGGCACGGCCAGCGACGGCCTCGAACTGCTCCGGCTTGCCGCCAAGGAAGAAGGCCGCGTCACCCACGCCAAGGCCAAGCTGCTGGCGGATCGCCTCGGTGCGTTCCGGGCCGATGTTCTTGGCCAGCGGGCCGGCCGCCTCCATCTGGCCGCCTTCCTCGCGCCAGAAGATATAGCCCATGCCGGGCAGGCCCTGGGCTTGTGCAAAGGCATTCATTCGGTCGCAGAACTTGCGGCTGCCGCCTGTGGGGGCGGGAATGGCGCGGATCTCGGTGCCTTCATTCTCCAGCAGTTTCGCGAAGATCGCAAAGCCGGAGCCGCGGAAATGCTCGCTCACCACCTGCATCTTGATCGGGTTGCGCAGGTCGGGCTTGTCCGATCCGTACCACAGCAACGCGTCCTTGTAGGCGATACGCTCCCAGTTGGTGTCGACCTTTCGGCCGTTACCGAATTCCTCGAAGATGCCCTGGATCACCGGTTGAATGGCGGCAAAGACGTCCTCTTGCTCGACGAAGGACATCTCCAGGTCAAGCTGGTAGAAGTCGGTGGGCGAACGGTCGGCGCGCGGGTCTTCGTCCCGGAAGCAGGGCGCGATCTGGAAGTAGCGGTCAAAGCCCGCGACCATGATCAGCTGCTTGAACTGCTGCGGCGCCTGCGGCAGCGCATAGAACTTGCCAGGGTGCAGCCGCGACGGCACGAGGAAGTCGCGCGCCCCTTCGGGGCTGGACGCGGTGATGATCGGGGTCTGGAATTCGTTGAAGCCCGCGTCCCACATCCGGTTGCGCAAGCTGCGCACCACGTTCGACCGCAGCATCATGTTGCGGTGCAGCTTTTCCCGCCGCAGGTCAAGGAAGCGGTAGGTGAGGCGGGTTTCCTCAGGGTAGTCCTGTTCGCCGAAAACAGGCAGCGGCAGATCCTCGGCCGGACCAAGGACTTCAACCGCGCGGGCATAGACCTCGATTTCACCCGTCGGGATCTTGGGGTTCACAAGGGAGGCGTCACGAGCCTTGACGGTGCCGTCGATGCGGATCACCCATTCCGACCGCACCTTTTCCAGTTCGGCAAAGGCGGGGCTGTCGCTGTCGGCCAGAACCTGGGTGATGCCATAGTGGTCGCGCAGGTCGATGAACAGCACGCCGCCATGGTCGCGGACGCGATGGACCCAGCCGGCAAGCCGCACGTCCTGCCCGACCTGGGCCTTGTTCAGTTCCGCGCAGGTGTGGCTGCGATAAGCGTGCATGAGGCGCCCCCTAGGTGTTCCGGTATCCGCGCCGATACACCCTTTGCCACGGGGGAAGTCAAGGGAAACGGCCTCTAGAAGGGCCGCACGATGTTGCCGGAGTAGAAGAACATCCCCAGCCCCACGATGAAGACGATGCTGCCCGAAACCGCATGAAGCGCCACCGCCATCGGGAAGTTGCGGCGCACCTCGTAGGCCCAGGCAAAGGCGATGCCCCCCACGAAGGTCATCGCGGCGACGATCCAGCTCCAGTAGAGCAGATGCGCGAAGGAAAAGAGCGCCGCGTTCAGCAGGATCGCGTGGGGCGTGGCGGGCAGGATCTCGGCATAGCGGCGAAAGAACAGCGGCCGGAACACGAGTTCCTGCGGCAATGCCGAAAGCAGCGGATAAAGCAGAAGGATCGTGATCATCATTCCGGGGCGGTGCAGCAGCAGCCCGAACCAGGCCTCGCGGTTTGTCAGGAACACCAGCCAGCTGCCGGCGGCCAGCGTGACGACGCCGATTCCCAGCACGATTGGCCATTCGATCCGGTGCCACCCGTGCAGCAGATCGTGCCAGTGAAATCCGGGTGTCAGATGCAGCAGCGCAAGGCCAAGAACAGTAACGCCCAGCAGGATCGTGAACATGGTCGAGGCCGGCAGCGCCAGCGCAAGCACCAGCGGAACGCCTATGTAAAGCGTCACCATTTCCGCAAGCAGGCGGATCTTGCGAAGGTCAGGGGTGCTCCGTCCGGGGCGGGGTCGCGCCGCGGGTGTTGACTGGACTACCGTCTCACGCATTAATGCACCTCGGCCCCATGAAAATGTCGCACCTGCCTCATGATGCGATATAGGCAGCCCCTCTGCAGCGTCGATCACGGCTGCGCGATCATCCGGCTGTGGTTATGGGGGTTGCACGGCGTTCCGGCATGGCTATAACCCGCGAGGATTTGCGCAATGGGGGCCGTCATGCCGAAGAGAACCGATATCAAGTCGATCATGATCATCGGCGCAGGGCCCATCGTGATCGGCCAGGCGTCGGAGTTCGATTACTCTGGCGCACAGGCCTGCAAGGCGTTGCGCGAAGAAGGGTACCGGGTCATCCTCGTGAACTCGAATCCCGCGACGATCATGACCGACCCTGACCTGGCCGATGCAACCTATATCGAGCCGATCACCCCGGAGGTCGTGGCCAAGATAATCGAGGTGGAACGCCCCGACGCGCTGCTGCCCACCATGGGCGGCCAGACGGGCCTGAACACCAGTCTCGCGCTTGCCGACATGGGCGTGCTGGAAAAGTTCGGCGTGGAGCTGATCGGCGCCAACCGCGAAGCCATCGAAATGGCCGAGGACCGCAAGCTGTTCCGCGAGGCGATGGACCGGATCGGGCTTGAAAATCCCAAGGCCACCATCGTCGCGGCGCCCAAGCTTCCGAACGGCAAATATGACATCAATGCCGGCGTGTCCGAGGCGATGGCCGCGCTTGAGGATATCGGCCTGCCCGCGATCATTCGCCCCGCCTTCACGCTGGGCGGCACCGGCGGCGGCGTAGCTTATAATCGGGACGACTACGAACGCATCTGCCGTTCCGGCCTCGATGCCTCGCCCATGGCGCAGATCCTGGTGGATGAATCGCTGCTGGGCTGGAAGGAATATGAGATGGAGGTGGTTCGCGACCGCGCGGACAACGCCATCATCGTCTGCTCGATCGAGAACGTGGATCCGATGGGCGTGCATACGGGCGATTCGATCACCGTTGCCCCGGCGCTGACGCTGACGGACAAGGAATACCAGATCATGCGCAACGGCTCGATTGCCGTGCTGCGCGAGATCGGCGTGGAAACCGGCGGTTCCAACGTGCAGTGGGCGATCAACCCCGCCGACGGCCGTATGGTGGTGATCGAGATGAACCCGCGCGTGTCGCGGTCCTCGGCGCTGGCGTCCAAGGCCACCGGCTTCCCGATCGCCAAGATCGCCGCGAAGCTCGCGGTGGGCTATACGCTCGATGAGCTGGACAACGACATCACCAAGGTCACGCCCGCCTCGTTCGAGCCGACGATCGACTATGTCGTGACCAAGATTCCGCGTTTTGCCTTCGAGAAGTTCCCGGGATCGAAGGCTGAGCTTACCACCGCCATGAAGTCGGTGGGCGAGGCTATGGCCATTGGCCGGACCTTCCACGAGTCGGTGCAAAAGGCACTGGCCTCCATGGAAACGGGTCTGACCGGGTTCGACGAGATCGCCATCGATGGCGCGCCGCAGAAATCGGCCATCATCAAGGCGATCAGCGCCCAGACGCCCGACCGCCTGCGCCTGATCGCCCAGGCCATGCGCCACGGGCTGACCGATGACGAAATTCAGGCCGCCACCAGCTTTGACCCGTGGTTCCTGTCCCGCATCCGCGAGATCATCGACATCGAGGCAGAGGTTCGCCAGAACGGCCTGCCGACGGATGAGGCCGGCCTGCGCCGCCTGAAGATGTTCGGCTTCACCGACGCGCGTCTTGCGAAACTGACTGGCCAGGAGGAATCGCAGGTTCGCCGCGCCCGCCGCAACCTTGGCGTCACCGCCGTCTTCAAGCGCATCGACACCTGCGCGGCCGAGTTCGAGGCCCAGACCCCCTACATGTATTCCACCTACGAACATCCCGTAATGGGCGAGGTGGAATGCGAAGCCCGCCCCAGCGACCGCAAGAAGGTGGTCATTCTGGGTGGCGGTCCGAACCGGATCGGGCAGGGGATCGAGTTCGACTATTGCTGCTGCCACGCCTGTTTTGCGCTGACCAAGGCCGGCTATGAAACGATCATGGTCAACTGCAATCCGGAAACGGTTTCGACCGACTATGACACTTCTGACCGCCTGTATTTTGAGCCGCTGACGCTGGAACATGTGCTGGAAATCCTGCGGGTCGAACAGGAAAACGGCACGCTGCACGGCGTGATCGTGCAGTTCGGCGGCCAGACCCCGCTGAAGCTGGCCAACGCGCTGGAGGAAGAGGGTATCCCGATCCTTGGCACCACCCCCGACGCCATCGACCTGGCCGAGGACCGCGAGCGGTTCCAGAAGCTGCTGAACGACCTGGGCCTGAAGCAGCCGGTCAACGGCATCGCCACCACCCGCGACGAAGCGTTCGAGATCGCGGCCCGCGTCGGCTATCCGCTGGTGATCCGCCCGTCCTACGTGCTTGGCGGCCGCGCGATGGAGATCGTCCGCGACGATGCGCATCTGGACCGCTACATCCGCGAGGCCGTGCAGGTGTCGGGCAAGAACCCGGTGCTGCTGGACAGCTACCTGGCCGGCGCGATCGAGGTTGATGTCGATGCGCTGTCGGATGGCAAGGATGTCCATGTTGCGGGCATCATGGAGCATATCGAGGAAGCGGGAGTCCATTCGGGCGACTCCGCCTGCTGCCTGCCGCCGCATTCGCTGTCTGACGAAATCGTGCAGGAACTCAAGGTGCAGGCGCGCGCGCTGGCGCTGGGGCTGAACGTCGTTGGCCTGATGAACGTACAGTTCGCAATCAAGGACGGCACGATCTACGTGCTGGAGGTCAACCCGCGCGCGTCGCGCACCGTGCCCTTCGTCGCCAAGGCCACCGACAGCGCCATCGCGTCGATCGCCGCGCGGCTGATGGCAGGCGAGCCGCTTTCGAACTTCCCGGTTCGCGCCGCCTATCCGGATGGCGTGGGCCCGGATGATCCGCTGCCGCTGGCCGATCCGCTGACGCTGGCCGACCCCAAGACCCCGTGGTTCTCGGTCAAGGAGGCGGTGCTGCCTTTCGCCCGCTTCCCGGGCGTGGACACGCTACTTGGACCGGAAATGCGCTCGACGGGCGAAGTGATGGGCTGGGACCGCAGCTTCGCGCTGGCCTTCCTCAAGGCGCAGATGGGCGCAGGGACGCATCTGCCGGAAGGCGGCTGTGTCTTCCTGTCGGTCAAGGACGCCGACAAGACCGAGGCAATGGCAGCCGCGGCCCGCGACCTGATCGCGCTGGGCTTTGGCATCGTCGCAACCCGCGGCACGGCGGCGTTCCTCAAGGAAGCGGGCGTTGACTGCGAGGTGGTGAACAAGGTCTATGAAGGGCGGCCGAACATTGTCGACCGGCTCAAGAACGGCGACATCTCGCTGGTCCTGAACACGACCGAGGGCACGCAGGCGGTTGAGGACAGCCGCGACATCCGTTCCGTCGCGCTGTACGACAAGATCCCCTACTTCACCACCGCGGCGGCCAGCATCTCGGCGGTCGAGGCGATGAAGGCCCGCCGAGAGGGCGAAATCGGCGTCCGCACCCTTCAGGGCTGAGCTTGCGCCCGGCTTCGGCCGGGTCTAGCACTTCTCCCGTGCTTGCGTGGGGGAAGTCATGGTCAAGGTGGCGATCAACGGATTCGGGCGGATCGGGCGCACGGTACTGCGGGCTTGGCTGCGGGGACATGTGCCGGCGGTGGACATCGTCGCCATCAACGACATCGCTGTGCCCGAGATGTGCGCCTACCTGTTCCAGTATGACAGCGTTTTTGGGCCTTATCCCGGGCAGGTGACGCTGGAAAGTGGAGCGCTGGTGGTGGATGGTCGGCGGATCACCCTGACACGCGAGCCTGATCTTTCCCGGCTCGACCTGGCGGGCATCGACATCGTCATGGAATGCACCGGTCGCGCCGATACGGCAGAGGTTGCTAGGCGCGGGCTAACGGCCGGGGCGCGGCGGGTGCTGGTGTCGGGGCCGTCACGAGCGGCGGATGCGACCATCGTCATCGGCGCCAACGACCATCTGCTGGGCAATCAGGCAATTGTCTCCAACGCCTCCTGCACCACGAACGCCCTCGCGCCGCTCGTCCGGCTGATCGAGGTGGAATGGGGGGTGGAAACCGGCTACATGACCACGATCCACTGCTACACCGGCAGCCAGCCCACTGTGGATGCGCCGGCCGCCGATTACGCCCGCTCCCGCGCCGCGGCGCTGTCTATGGTGCCAACCACCACCAGCGCCCAGCGCCTGCTGGATGTGGTGCTTCCGGATCTTGCCGGGCGGATTGAAGGGAGCGCGGTGCGCGTCCCCACAGCCAGCGTTTCGGCCGTGGATCTGGCGGTGATGACCCGCGCCCGCCTTTCGGTCGAGGCTGTGAACACCGCACTTCGCGCGGCGGGCGGCGTGATCGGCTGGACGGAGGGGCCGCTTGTGTCGACCGACCTGCGCGCGCGGCCGGAAAGCATCGTCATGGCCCTGCCGGAAACCGCCGTGACCCGCGGCGGGATGCTGCGGGTGTTCGGCTGGTACGACAACGAATGGGGCTTTTCCTGCCGGATGCTCGAAATGGCGGCGCGGATGCAGGGTCAGGCAATCTCGTAAGGCGTCTCGAACCAGTGCTCCTGCAGGTTCGGGGTAGGGCCGATGCGGTCGAACACGGCGAATAGCCCCGGCTCTGCCAGCGGCGTCAGTACCCCATGCCACGTGTTCCGCAGCAGGTTGATCCCCTGTCCCGGTGCCGTGAGGAAAGCCAGCGGCATCCCGGGTTGGCCGTCTTCATCCGGGGCGACGATGACCAGGAACGGGTCCGCCGTCATGGGGATGAAGGCCTGCGAACCCTCCGGATGGCGTTCCACCATCTCCAGCCGGTAGGGGAGGCTGCGGGGCTGGGCCTTGAAGATGCTGATCCCGGCGCGTCCGTCAGGGCCGAAATCAAGCCGCGCACGGTCATGAAAGCGGCCGCAGAGCCCCTGGTTGATGATCCGGTCAGGCTCTCCGCCGGCCTCCAGCACGTCGCCGAAAGGGGCAAACTCTTCTGCCGTCAGGGGCTGCGTGTGGATCATGCCCATGCGCCCCCCAGCTTCACATGCCGGTTCACATCCTTGTACAGCAGATAGCGGAACCGCCCCGGCCCCCCGGCGTAACAGGCCTGCGGGCAGAAGGCGCGGAGCCACATGAAATCACCGGCCTCGACCTCTACCCAGTCGCGGTTGAGCCGATAAACTGCCTTGCCTTCCAGCACGAACAGCCCGTGCTCCATGACATGGGTCTCCTCGAACGGGATCACGCCGCCGGGCTGGAAGGTCACGATGTTGACGTGCATGTCGTGGCGCAGGTCGGCGGGGTCAACAAAGCGGGTCGTCGCCCAGCGCCCCTCGGTCCCCGGCATGGCGATCGGTGCGATCTCGGTTTCGTTGGTGACAAAGGCGGTGGGCGCGGGCACCCCGGGCGCGGGTTCGTAGCGTTTTCGCACCCAGTGGAACCGGGCGGGATGGTCGGTCCCGTTCTTCAGCCGCCAGTTGCAGCCGGCGGGGATATAGGCATAGCCGCCCGGCCCCAGCTCATGTTCCTGCCCGTCGAGCGACAGCCAGATTTCTCCATTCGTGACGAAGATCACGCCCTGCGCTATCGGGTCCGGTTCGGGCATCGTTGCGCCGCCGCCGGGGGCAACCTCCATCACGTACTGGCTGAAGGTTTCGGAAAAGCCCGACATGGGGCGCGCGATAATCCAGACCCGCGTCTTGTCCCAGCCGGGCAGGAAGCTGGTGACGATGTCGCTGAAAACCCCCCGCGGGATCACCGCATAGGCTTCGGTGAACACGGCGCGGCCGGTGTGCAGCGCCGTTTGCGGCGGAAGGCCGCCCGGGGGGAAGTGGTACTGGCTCATGGCATGTCCTTCAGGCGCAATTCAGCGATGCGTTCGACCTGCCGGCAGGCGGTTTCGAATTCAGTCGCGGTGTCATTGGCGACGCGGGCGCGGAAGGCGTCGAGGATCGAGGCCTTGGTGTTGTCGCGCACGGCGATGATGAAGGGGAACCCGTGCTTGGCCACGTAGTCGTGGTTGAGCTGCTGGAAGGTCACACGTTCCTCATCCGTCAGCGCGTCCAGACCGGCGCTGGCCTGTTCGGCGGTGGATTCGGCGGTCAGGCGGCGGGCGGCGGCCAGCTTGCCCGCAAGGTCGGGGTGCGCCCGCAGCACGCCCAGCCGTTCGTCTTGACTGGCCGTGCGGAAGATGCGGGTCAATGCGCTGTGCACCCCGATCGCCGTGTCATGCGCGGGGCCCAGTTCCAGATCCCAGGCACGCTCGGCGATCCACGGCGAATGTTCGAAGATCCCGCCAAAGCGGGCGACAAAGGTTTCGCGGTCCATCTGGCTGGGCCGTTCACGGCGCTGGTGCGGATGCCGCGACGCCCAGTGGCGGGCGATGTCGATCCGGCGGGGGAACCAGACGCCTTCGTGCCCCTGCGCGTATTCCAGGAACCGCTTCAGCCCCGCGATCTTGCCCGGGCGCCCGATCAGCCGGCAGTGCAGCCCAACGGAAAACATCCGCCCGCCCTCGGCGTAAAGCGTGTCGAAGCTGTCCTTCAGGTACTGGAAGAACTGTTCGCCGGTGATGTAGCCGGGCGCGGTGGCAAAGCGCATGTCGTTGGCTTCCAGTGTGTAGGGGATCACCAGTTGGTCGCGTGCGCCCACCTCCAGCCAATAGGGCAGGTCGTCGTCATAGGTGTCTGAAAGCCAGTCAAAGCCGCCTTCCTCGGCCACTAAACGAACGGTATTGACGGAACAGCGCCCAGTGTACCAGCCACGCGGGCGCTCGCCCACGACCTCGGCATGCAGGCGGATGGCCTCGGCAATCTGGGCGCGTTCCTCGTCTTCGGGCATGTCGCGATGTTCGACCCACTTGAGCCCGTGGGACGCGATCTCCCATCCTGCCTCCTTCATCGCGGCAACCTGTGCGGGGCTGCGGGCAAGCGCGGTGGCGACGCCATAGATGGTGACTGGGATGTCCATGCCGGTGAACAGCCGGTGCAGCCGCCAGAAGCCCGCCCGCGCCCCGTATTCATAGATCGATTCCATGTTCCAGTGCCGCTGTCCCGGCCAAGGCGCGGCGCCGGTGATATCGGACAGGAACGCCTCGGACCCTGCATCGCCGTGCAGGATGCAGTTCTCGCCGCCCTCTTCGTAGTTCAGGACCACCGACACCGCGATCCGCGCCCCGCCGGGCCAGTCGGCCTGCGGCGGGTTCGGGCCATGGCCATGCATGTTGCGGGGATAGCGGTTCATCGCGGACTCCTTTTTTCATTTACTGATAGATCAAGCGAATGGGGATCATTTTCAGGAAATTCCTGAAAGACCTATTCCGGCATTCAGGGGGCCATTTCCCTGCCTTGCCGCTAGGATGCCCAAAAGACGGAGGTTTCATGCCCGGATACCTGACGACCCATGTTCTGGATACCGCCCGCGGCCGCCCGGCGGCAGGGCTGCGCATCACGCTGTTCCGGCTGGACGGTGGGCGGGAGCAACTGACCGAGATGGAGACCAACGCCGATGGCCGAACCGACAGCCCGATCCTGCCAAAGGACAACTTTGCCCCCGGCAGGTACGAACTAGTCTTTCATGCCGGGGAATACCTGCACGCCAGCGGGCAGGCGGTAAGCGATCCGCTGTTTCTGGACGAAATTCCGATCCGCTTTGGGATGGAAGAGGGGCACTACCACGTGCCGCTGCTGCTGTCGCCCTTCGGCTATTCGACCTACAGGGGCAGCTGAAGCGCCTTCACGTCGATTCCAGCCATGCAGCGGGCCAATTCGGCCTTGCAGCGGGCGGCCATGAAATCGGTGAAAAGCCGCGTCTTGGGGTCCCTGTCCCGCCGCGGCGGCGTCAGCGCAACCAGTTGCGTGGGCAGGGGCGGCGTGGCACGCGCCACCGGCACCAGCGCGCCCGACCGCAGATGTTCGGCCACCTCGAAGATCGGTTTCAGCACGATCCCCCGCCCATCCAGCGCCCAGCCTGTCAGCACATCGCCGTCGTCGGACTCGAACGGCCCTGCGACGTCATATTTGCGGGCCCCTTCCGGGGTCTGGAGCGTCCACTGGAATTCCTTGGCGCCCGGGAACCGCAGGGTGAGGCAGTCGTGCCGGTCGGCGACCAGCGTCGCCCCGTCGCGCGGCATCCCGCGCCGCTGCACATAGGCGGGGGCGGCGCACAGGATGCGAGGGCAATCCGCCACCAGCCGCAGGCGGAGCGTGCTGTCCTCCAGCGGGCCAAGATGAAAGGCCACGTCGAGCCCTTCGGCCGTCACGTCGATCACCCGGTCAGACATGCGCAGCCGCACGTCGATTGCAGGCCAGTCGTCCTTGAATGCCGGAACATGCGGTGCGATGAAGCGCCGCCCGATGCCCAAGGGTGCCGCCACGAAGATCGTCCCGCGCGGGCTGCGGGTGGCATCGACCACGGCGGCCTCTGCCTCCTCGATCGCCTCCAGCACCTTCCGGGCGCCGTCATAAAAGATGCGGCCGTTTTCCGTTGGCTGCAGGCTGCGGGTCGTCCGGTTGAAAAGCCGCACCCCCAGATGCCGTTCCAGATCCGACACCCGGGCCGAGGCCACGGCGGGCGAGGTGCGCTGGTCGCGGGCGGCGGCGCTCATGCTGCCAAGCTCGTAGACGCGAACGAACATGCGGATGTTGTTGACATAGGCCATGCTGATTGTTCGGCCAAATTTGAAAGTGATGCGGTATTTGACGAATTAACAGAAAGGTTCCGGGTGGTATAGCCTGCCTCGGAATGAAAGGGACCGGACCATGTATGATCTTGCAGTATTGGGCGAATGGCTGGAATTTGCGGTGCGCTGGCTGCACGTGATCACGGCGATTGCGTGGATCGGGTCGTCCTTCTATTTCATCGCGCTGGACCTTGGCCTGCGGCAGGCGCCCGACCTGCCGCCCGGTGCGCATGGCGAGGAATGGCAGGTCCACGGCGGGGGCTTCTACCACATCCAGAAGTACCTTGTGGCCCCGGCGCGGCTGCCGGACCACCTGACGTGGTTCAAGTGGGAAAGCTATGCCACCTGGATGTCGGGTTTTGCGCTGCTGGTGCTGGTTTATTATCTGGGAGCCGAATTCTATCTGGTCGATCCCAACGTGCTGGATATTCCAATCTGGCAGGCAATCCTGATCTCGCTTGCTTCGCTTGGGTTAGGCTGGATCGCCTATGACGCGATCTGCAAGAGCCGGTTCGGCGACGACAACACCCGGCTGATGATCCTGCTTTACGTAATCCTGGTGGCGATGGCTTGGGGCTACACGCAGGTGTTTTCGGGGCGCGCGGCGCTGCTGCATCTGGGCGCCTTTACCGCCACGATCATGTCGGCGAACGTGTTCCTGATCATCATCCCCAATCAGAAGATCGTGGTGGCCGATCTCAAGGCCGGACGGGCGCCTGATCCAAAGTATGGCAAGATCGCCAAGCAGCGCAGCACCCACAACAATTACCTGACGCTGCCGGTACTGTTCCTGATGCTGTCGAACCACTATCCGTTGGCCTTTGCCAGTCAGTACAATTGGCTGATCGCCAGCCTCGTGTTCCTGATGGGCGTCACGATCCGGCACTGGTTCAACACCCGGCACGCCCGCAAGGGCAGCCCGATCTGGACCTGGGGCGCGACGGCGGTGCTGTTCCTGATCATCGCCTGGCTGTCCACCGCCCCGATGTTTCACGTGGAGGAAGAGGCGTCGCTGAGCGGCGCAGCCCTGCGGTTCGCAGAGGCTGAGGGCTTCGACGAGGTGCACCAGATCGTCACCGGCCGCTGTTCCATGTGCCATGCCGCTGAACCCGTCTGGGAAGGGCTGCACTGGGCACCCAAGGGAGTTGTTCTGGAAACCGAGGCGCAGATCGCGCGGTCGGCGCGTGACATCTATCTTCAGGCGGGGCTGACCCACGCGATGCCGCCCGCGAACCTGTCCTACATGGAACCCGCCGAACGCGCCGCCGTCGTGCGCTGGTATCGTGCCGCAGGGCTTTAGCGCGACAAGGTAAAGCAGGTTTCCTGTTCAAACCGCCCGTCGGGCGGCAGCAGGACGGACGGAAAGCCAGGATTGTTCGGCGCATTCGGCCAGTGCTGCGGTTCCAGCGCGACCCCCGCATGCGGCCCATAGGGCTGCCCAAGGTGCCCAAGGAAGGGCCGCGTCTCCAGTGTCGCCCCGTCAAAGACCTGAAGCCCGGGCGCTGTCGTGGCAAGCGTCAGGCGCACCCCCCGGCTGCCTTCCAGCACCGCGACCTCCGTCAGCGGGCGGGGCGCGTTGCTGAGGCACCAGTTGTGGTCAAAGCCTTCGCTCAGGTCAAAGACCCGGCCTTCGCGCAGATCAAAGGCGCCGTGAACCGCAGCAACCTCGCCTGTCGGCAGGTTCTTCCGGGTCGGCAGGAAACGGTCCGCCACGACGCGCAGCCGGTGCCCTTGGATCGTGGGCGAGGCGTCGAGGTTCCAGTAGCAGTGGCTTGCCGGGTTCATCAGGGTCGGGCGGTCGGTGATGGCGCGCAGGCTCAGGCGCAGGGTCGAAGGCGGCTCGATCCGGTAAAGTGCTTCGATCACCCGCTTCCCGGGAAGCCCGCCTTCGCCATCCGGCAGCACCAGTCGCAGCAGCGCGTGTGCCTTCCCGGCATCCGCCAGCGCCCAGATCCGGCGCTGGGTGCCCCATGTGCCACCGTGAAGGCAGTCGGGGCCGTCATTCGCCTCCAGCCCGTGATCCTCGCCTGCGATCCGCACCCGCGCGCCACCGATCCGGTTCGCCACCGGCCCCACCACCGCGCCGAAGTAGTCCATCACTCTTTCATAAGCCGCCAGCTGATCGCTGCCCAGCACAAGGGGCCACGGCGTACCGGCCAGCCGCAGGTCCTGAACCACTGCGCCCCAAGTCAGAAGCACCACCTGCAGTTCGCCTGCCTGCAGGCGGATGGCGCTGACCTCCTGCCCGTCGGCGGTGGTTCCAAAGGGGCGGATGTCGGCGGTCATGCGTTACCCTTCAAAAGGGTGCGGGCGCGGACGAGGCCGGCCAGCACAAGCTCCGACTCGGCGCGGGGGCGGGCGGTGACGCCCTGTGCCGCCAGCGCTGCCAGATACTGTTCCGCGAGCGGCGAGGGGCCGGCGACCACCACCTGCTGACCCAGCCACCATGGCCGGGCTGCGGCAAGCTCTGCCCCGATCAGCAGCCCCGCCCGCCGGGATTGCGCCGCATCCTCGTCCAGGCTGCCCAGCAACTGTTCCGCACGGACCTGCGCCAGGCGAGCGGCCAGCCGTTCGGGCCGCGACCGCGCCTCCTCTGCCGCCTGCAGGAAGTCCTCTCCAACTGTGGCTGAGGGTGCCTCATCGGAAAGCAGGGGTAGCAGGCTGCCGGTCAGGAAGGTCTGGAAGCTGACCACCTCTCCCGCGCTCAGATGCGCCCAAGTGGTGTGCGGGCCAGGGAGGCAGAGGATCCCATCGAACTGAGGTTCAGCCGCAATGAGGCCAGCAATGCGAACCTCGGCCCCCTGCGTCAGGTCAGGGGTAGGGCGGTTCTGGCGCAGGCCGGGAACAAGGTGCAGGCGCATGCGCGGGTCAGGGGCCGCAGCGACTACGGGCCGGTCGAGCGGCGGGCAGGGAACAGGGCGGGCCGCCGACGGGTCCGCCGCGCCGGCGACGATCACATCTGTCGCGTCATCCAGCCACGGCTCGACCAGCCGAAGAAGCGCGTCGCCAAAGGCTTCGTTGCCCTGCAGGTCCAGCGTCGCCTCTGCCAGCGGTCCTTCGGGGCCAATTGCCCATGCGCGGGGGGCGGTTCCCCCCGCGCATGGCCAGTCTACTGCAATCCAGTCTGCCATCGTCTGCCCCTCTTGCGCTGCCACGGGTGGAACTAGCACGATCGGGGCGGAAACGGCAGTGCCTAGCTTTCGGTCACGCAGTCGGCGATGTTCTGGGCCAGGCCAAGCAGCAGCGTCGTGTAGAGGTCCGGCCCATAGGTCAGGGTGCTGCCTTCGGGGTCCAGCGGCGCGCCCACGCGCATGTCGTTGCCTTCGGCCAGAAGCTCCACCTGGCGCGGATCGTGCTGCGCTTCGGGGAAGATGCAGACGGCGGCGCCCTGACCAGCCTCGTCCCGCAAGGCGGAAAGGCGGGCAGCGCCGGGGCTGGCCGCATCGCCGGATGCGACGGTGCCGCTGATGTTCAGGCCGAAATGGTCGGCGAAATAGCCATAGGCGTCATGGAACACATAGATCGGCGTGTCGCCCACCGGCTCCAGCAGGGCTGCCACCTGGGCTTCGGCTTCCTGAATGGCCGCGCGGGCCGCTTCGGCATTTGCCTGGTAGACGGATGCATTCTCCGGGTCATGTTCGGCCAGTTCGACGGCGATCACGTCAAGCCACACCCGGGCATTTTCGGGATCAAGCCAGGCGTGGGGGTCAAGCCCGTCGTGGGCGTGATCATGGTCTTCGTGTCCATGCGCTTCATCATGCCCGTGATCATGCCCATGATCATGGTCGTGTCCATGTGCGTGGTCGTGGCCGTGCCCGTCCCCATGATCATGCCCGTGTCCGTCCCCGTGATCATGAGGATCCGCGTCATCATAGGCGCGGGTGGTGACGCCTTCGGCGTGAAGCAGGCTTATCGCCTCGCCCCGAAGGCCGACGCCGGTGATCGCACGATCCAGCCACGGGGTCATTTCCGGCCCCACCCAGAACAGCAGGTCGGCCCCGGACAGCGCCGCCGCCTGCGAGGGGCGAAGCTGGAAGCTGTGGGAATCGGCGCCCTGATCCAGAAGGACAGCCGGCGTCCCAAGATCGCCCATCACCTGCGTTACAAGCGAATGAACGACCGGCATGTCAGTCACAACCTCGGGAACCTCGGCGGAAACAGAGGCGGCAGTCGCGGCGATGGCCGCTGCGGCACTGGCCGCGGCAAGGGTGATGGTATAACGCATTCTTCTTGGTCCTCCTTGGCAGGGTGGGCTGCGTATCATATGTTATGACATAACATGTCAAGGACGGAATGATGAACGACACACCTCAGTCCCGGCTGGCTTTTGCCCAGCACGACCACAGCCATTGTTCCAGCGACGTGCTGGCGCGGGCCGAGGCGCTTGCCCGGGAAAAGGGGGCGCGCATGACGCCGGTGCGCCGCCGCACGCTTGAAATCCTGCTTGAGGCACATCAGGCGCTGGGCGCATACGAGGTGCTGGAACGGCTGGCGGCTGACGGCTTTGGCAACCAGCCCCCGGTCGCCTATCGGGCGCTGGAATTCCTGGTGGATCTGGGCCTGGCGCATCGCGTGCGCCGCCTGAACGCCTTTGCCGCCTGCATGCATCCTGGAGAGGCGCATCAGCCGGTCTTCCTGATCTGCCGGTCCTGCCAGGCGGTCGCCGAAGCGCCAGGGACGGGACTCCGCAGCGCGCTGGAAGCCGCGGCGGCCGATGCGGGTTTCGCCATCGAGCGATCCAACATCGAGGCGCTGGGCCTGTGCCCCGCCTGCCGGAGCGCGGCATGAGCCTGATCGAAGCGCGCAACCTGACTATCCGCCACGGCGGCGCGCCGGTTCTGGCGCATGTGGATTTCGCAATCTCGCAGGGGGAAATCGTCACCGTTGTCGGGCCGAACGGGTCAGGCAAGTCGACGCTGCTGCGGGCGCTTCTGGGTATCCAGTCCTTGTCCGAAGGACGCGTGATGCGCAAGGCGGGGCTGCGCATCGGCTATGTGCCACAGCGGCTGCATGTCGACCCGGCGCTGCCGATCACGGTGCGGCGTTTCCTGTCGCTGCCTGACCGGGTGGATGACCACGCCGCTGCCGAGGCGCTGGCGCGCACTGGCGTGGCCGAACTTGGCGGACGGCAGATGGTTGGCCTGTCGGGCGGGCAGTTCCAGCGGGTGCTGCTGGCCCGGGCGCTGCTGTCGCGGCCGGAAATACTGGTGCTGGACGAACCGACGCAGGGGCTTGACCAGCCGGGGGTCGCGGCCTTTTACAAGCTGATCGAGGAAGTGCGCCGCGACATCGGCTGTGCCGTTCTTCTGGTCAGCCATGACCTGCACGTGGTCATGAGCGCCTCGGACCGGGTGATATGCCTGAACGGACATGTCTGCTGCGAGGGGACACCCCGCGTTGTGTCGAATGCACCAGAATACCGGGCGCTGTTCGGGCTCGGGACCGGCGGCGCGCTGGCGCTGTACCAGCACGTGCATGACCACGACCACGACGGGCATGACCATGCCCACCACCACAGCCAAAGAGCCGCCGATGCTTGATGATTTTCTTGTCCGCGCGGCGCTTGCCGGGCTTGCTGTTGCCTGCGCCACCGGCCCGTTGGGGTGCTTTGTCGTCTGGCGGCGCATGGCGTATTTCGGGGACGCCACCGCGCATGCGGCCATTCTGGGGGTGGCGCTGGCGCTTGCCTTTTCCACCTCGATCTACGCGGGGACGCTGGTCGTGGCGCTGCTGATGGCGCTGACGGTTGCCTCGCTGGCCGGCCGAGGCTGGGCGATGGATACGACACTGGGAGTTCTGGCCCATTCGGCGCTGGCCTTTGGTCTGGTGGCGGTGTCGTTCATTCCGGGGGTCCGGGTGGACCTGTCAGCCTACCTGTTCGGGGACATCCTTGCCGTGTCCCGCATGGACCTTGCAGTGATCGCAGGCGGGGCGGCGGCGGTCGTGGCGCTTTTGGTCTGGCGCTGGCGGGGATTGCTGACCGCCACCTTGAGCGAGGATCTGGCCCATGCCTCGGGCATCAATCCGGGGCGGGAACGGCTGGTGCTGACCGTGGCGCTGGCGCTGGTGGTGGCGGTTGCCATCAAGGTGGTTGGCGCGCTGCTGATCGCCGCCATGCTGATCGTGCCCGCCGCGACGGCCCGCAGCCTTGCCCGCACGCCCGAGGCGATGGCGGTGCTGGCCGTCCTGATCGGCGGGCTTGCGGTGCTGGGCGGCCTTCAGGCCTCGTTGCACTGGGACACGCCGGCGGGGCCAAGCATCGTCGCGTTGGCGGCGACGCTTTTCGCGGTGTCGGTGCCCGTGGCCGGGATGCTGCGCCGCTAGGCCACCATCACGCAGAGCAGTTCGAACATCACCGAGGCACCAAGGAACGCCGTCCCGCCCGATGGGTCGAAGGGCGGCGAAACCTCGACAAGGTCGGCACCCACAATTCGCACCCCTTGAAGGCCACGCACCACCTGCAGTGCCTGATAGGATGTCGGCCCGCCGATTTCCGGGGTGCCGGTACCGGGGGCATAGGCCGGGTCGATGAAGTCGATGTCATAGCTGACATAGGTGTCGCCATCGCCTGCAATGGCGCGGGCCTCGGCCATGACGTCCACGGGGCCTCGGGCGTGGAATTCCTCGATCGGGATGACGCGGATGCCTTGGGCAGTGGCGAAGTCCCGGTCTTCGCTGTCATAGGTGGTGCCGCGGATGCCGATCATGCAGACGCGGCGGGGGTCGAGCAGCCCTTCCTCTACCGCGCGGCGGAAGGGGGTGCCGTGGGTGTACATCGTGCCGCCGAAATAGCTGTGGAACAGGTCCGTGTGGCTGTCGAAATGGATCATGCCCAAGGGGCGATCCTTGGCCAGCGCCCGCAGGATCGGCAGCGTGCACAGGTGGTCGCCTCCGGCGGTCAGGGGGCGGATGCCGGCGGCGCGGACCTGGGTGTAGAAATCAGTCATCCGCCCCAGCGTGTCCATCAGGTCGGCGGGGTTCGGTGGCACGTCGCCCAGATCGGCGCAATTGGCCCGTTCAAAGGGACGCACGCCGGTGGCCCCGTTCTGCGCCCGGATCATGGTGGACAGGTCGCGCAGCTGGCGCGGGCCGTGGCGGGGACCGGGACGGTTGGTGGTGCCGCCGTCCCAAGGGGCGCCGATCAGGCCGATCTCGACCTCTGCCAGCCGCGGATCGTCGAGGGGAACATGCGGCAGGCGCATGAAGGTGGGAACGCCGGCAAAGCGGGGCAGATCAAAACCCGAGATCGGGTGGAAGAAATCGCTCATGTCACACCTGATAATAGTTGCGGTACCATTCCACGAAAGCCTGCACCCCGTCATGGATGCCGGTCCGGGGCATCGGGCCGACCAGCCGTTCCAGAAGGCGCGTGTCGGCCCAAGTCGCGGGCACGTCGCCGGGCTGCATCGGCAGGTAGTTGCGGATCGCGCTGCGTCCGGTGGCGGCCTCTACCGCCTCGACGAAGTCCATCAGGCGGACGGGTGCACCGTTGCCGATGTTGACGATGCGGAAGGGCGCGACCGGCGACAGGCTGTCGCCTTCGGGCACTGGCCCCTGCGGGCGTTCCGGCGGCACCTCGATCAGGCGGCGGATGGCTTCGACCAGATCGTCGATATAGGTGAAGTCGCGCATCATGTCGCCGTGGTTGTAGATGTCTACGGGATCACCCTGCAGGATCGCGCGGGTGAACTTGAACAGCGCCATGTCGGGCCGGCCCCAGGGGCCATAGACGGTGAAGAAGCGGAACATCGTGACCGGAAGGTCGTAAAGATGGGCATAGGAATGCGCCATCGCCTCGGTCGCCTTCTTGGTCGCGGCGTAGAAGGACATCTGCGTATCTGCCTTGTCTGTTTCCGCATAGGGCATCGCCGTGTTCGCCCCATAGGCCGAGGAGGTCGATCCCAGCAGCATATGCGCCGGCGGATGGGTGCGCGCGGCCTCCAGCAGTTCGAAGGTGCCGATGATGTTGGCGTTCAGGTAGTCGCGCGGCTGGTCGATCGAATGGCGCACCCCGGCCTGCGCGGCAAGGTGCAGCACGACCTGCGGCCGGTGTTCCGCCAGGAGGGCCTGCAACTGCCCCGGCTGTTCCAGCAGCGCCTCCGCCCCCGTGAACGACGGGTGATCGGTCAGCATCGCGTGGCGGGCGCGTTTCAGCCCGACGTCGTAATAGGCGTTGAAGGAATCCACGCCGATCACGCGAAAGCCATCCTCAAGCAGCCGCTGGCACAGGTGAAAACCGATGAACCCGGCCGAGCCGGTGACGAAGGCGGTGCGGGGGTGGGACACGGTATTCTCCGGCAGGTGCCGGGCCACCCTATCGGGCGCTTGATCCGCGTTCAACCTGCCGGCTGAATCGGCCGGGCAGGTAGGGGCCAAGCGGCAGGTCGGGTTCGCGTCCCTCGATCAGGGCGGCGATCAGCCGCGCGGTGCGGGGCGCCAGCGTCAGGCCGATGTGGCCGTGGCCATAGGCGTGCAGGATGTCACCCCCCGCCACCGAGGGACCGATCACCGGCAGGCTGTCGGGCATCGAGGGGCGGAAGCCCATCCAGCTCCGGTCCGGCGGCGGCAGGTCAGGAAAGATGGCGCGGGCGCCTTCCTCCAGCCGGACCAGTCGGTGGGGCGAGGGCGGCGCGGTCAGGCCGCCCAGTTCCACCGTGCCGGCAACCCGCAGCCGCCCGGTCATCGGGCACAGGTAAAAGCCGCGCGCCGTCGGGCTGGCAGGCCGCGTCAGCAGCGGAGCCTCCATGTCCCATTCCACATGATAGCCGCGTTCCGTATCCAGCGGCACACGGTCGCCGGCCATCCGGGCCAGGGGGCGGGAATGAGCCCCTGCGGCGATCACCACATGCCGCGCCCGCAGGTTAAGGCCATTGGCAGCGATCTGCACCCCTTTCACCGTACGCTGAAGTGCCGTCACCGTGGCTGGCAGATGCACCGCCCCGGCGCGCTGGGCCGCGCGGGCAAGCCGGGCCACCATGCGCCCCGGATCGGTCATGAAGATCGCCTTGGGGAAGAAGGCGCCGCCTGCCGCCGGGGGCAGATTCGGCTCCATCCGCGCGACAGTGGCGGCATCGATCAGTTCGACCGAGATCCCCAGGCGGCGACGCGTCTCCCTATCGGCCTTGGCGGCGGCCAGGGCGGCAGGGGTTTCGTAAAGGTACAGGCACCCCTCATGCCGCAGAAGGTCAGTGCCGCCGATTTCGGTTGCAAGGGTTTTCCACGCGGGCGTGGCATCGGCCAGCAGGGCGGCGATGGCCTGCGCGTTCCGCCGGGCGGCACCGGGAAGCGACTGGCGCGCGAAGCGCAGCAGCCAGGGGGCCAGCGTCGGGAGCGCCGCCTGCCGGATCGCCAGCGGCGAGTTCCGGTCGAAAAGCAGGTTCGGAAGCCGTCGCAGCACATCAGGCGTGCCCACCGGCAGGACGGCGTAATCGGCAATCGTGCCCGCATTGCCATAGGAGGCGCCCGATCCGGGTGGCGCCGGGTCGATCACGGCAACCTCATGCCCCGCCCGTGCTAGCCGATGTGCGATGGCAAGACCTATGACCCCCGCACCGATGACAGCAATTTCAACAGTCCTGACCCGCATGTTGCCCAGCCTGCCCCGGGCAAGAGCGTTCCCGCAAGCTCAATAGCCGCGGGCGCGGTCGACAAGATACAGCAGTGGCTCGTTTGCAAGGCTTCGCCGGATGTTTTCGGCCACGACGCGACTTGCGCTGGCGGGGCGGGTCTCAGCGGCAATGTGGGGCGTGACGGTTACCCTTGGATGCGCCCAGAAGGGATGTTCCGGGGGCAGCGGTTCGGTTCGGAAGACGTCCAGCGTGGCGTGTTTGACCTGCCCTCTGTCCAGCGCGGCCAGCAATGCCTCATCTTCGATCAGTGGGCCTCGGCCCGGATTGATGATGACGGCGCCCTGCGACAGCCAGCCCAGACGCCGCGCGTCCAGCAGGTTTTCCGTTTCCGGCGTCAGGGGCAGCAGCGTCACGACAATTTCCGCACGTCGCAGGACATGTTCCAGCCCCTCGTCCCCGGAATGACACTCGATACCGACAACGTCGCGGGCAGTACGGCTCCACCCCATGACGGGAAAGTTGAGCGCGGCAAGCGCGGCTCCGCAGGCGCGGCCCAACTCGCCCAGTCCCAGCATGGCCACCGGGCGGTCGCGGGCAATGGGCGGCACCGCGTCCCGCCGCCAGATCCCGTCTTGGTTCAGGATGTGGCTGTCGATCCCGAGGTGATGGCGCAGCACATGGCCCGTTACCCATTCCACCATGCCTTCGGTGAGGGCGGGGTCGACCATCCGGCACAGGGGCTGGGTCAGGGTCCGGTTGCCCACGATCCGTTCGACCCCGGCCCAAAGGTTCAGCACCGCGCGGCAGTTAGTGTAGGGGGTGAAGTCCTCGATCTCTCCGCCCGGGGCGAAGATGATGAAAGCCACCGCTGCGGGATCGGGCGCATGCGGCGCCAGCGTCACGTCCAGGCCCAGTTCGCCGAAGGCGCGTTCAAGATGCGGCTGGTATTTTTCCCAAAGATCCTGACCCGCGGCGAAATAGGCGGTGGCTGTCATGTACGTCCTCTTGCTCGGTGGATATGCGCGCTTTGAACCAGCCCGTAGGCCAGCATGAGCACGAGCATCGCAGACCCGCCATAGGATACAAGGGGCAGGGGCACGCCCACCACCGGCGCCAGCCCCATCACCATCGCCGTATTGATCGAGAAGTAGAAGAAGAGCGTCGCTGCGATCCCCAGCGTCAGCAGCGATGAAAACCTGTCGCGGTTGCTCAGCGCCGTCACGATGGTGAAGACGATCAGCGCCACGTAGAGCGCCAGCAGCGAGGCCGCGCCGACAAAGCCGAACTCCTCGGCCAGCGTGGTAAAGATGAAGTCAGTGTGCTTTTCGGGCAGGAAGTTCAGCCGGCTTTGCGTACCCTGCATGAAGCCGCGCCCTGACCAGCCGCCCGAACCCAGCGCGATCTTGGCCTGGCTGATGTGGTAGCCCGCGCCCAGCGGATCACTGGAGGGATCAAGGAAGGTGTCGATCCGCCGGAACTGGTAGTCCTTGAGCAACTGCCACGGCGTGTCGCGCGACATGAAGACCGCCGCCACCAGCCCGACGCCCAGCGCGACGACCACGATGAAATAAAGGATGTGCACGCCCGCAAGGAACATCATCACCCCGCCCCCGAACAGCAGCAGAAGTGCTGTGCCGAGGTCAGGCTGCCGCAGCACCAGCGCCACGGGAATCAGGGTCAAGACCACCGGGATCAGAACCCACAGCGGGCGCGAGGTCTTCTTGATGTCCAACCAGTCGTAATAGGCTGCAAGGATCATCACCAGAGTGATCTTGGTAAGCTCCGAAGGCTGAAGCCGCATGAAGCCAAGGTCAATCCAGCGCTGGGCGCCCATGCCGACGGTGCCCACGAATTCGACCGCCAGAAGCAGCACGAGCGAGACCGCAAAAGCCAGTCCCGCCATGTTGCGCCAGAACCAGATCGGCACGAAGGCTACCGTGAACATCGCCATCAGGCCTAGCGCGAAGCGTTCCATCTGGGGCTCTGCCCAGACCTCCATCCGCCCGCCCGACACTGAATAAAGCATCAGGATCCCGACCGAGGCGATGGCCGTCAGCAGCACCACCAGCGCCCAGTTGATATAGAGCACCTTGCGCAGCCCCGTCGGGACCGTCTTGACTGTATATTCAAGGTAGCTCATGCGCGGGTTTGTCCGGATTGCGGGGTGTCGGGGCTGCGCAGGCTGAGCTCGCGCCGCTCGTTCTCGATGCGGGTACGCTGGGACGATGGATAGGCCGACAGCGGCGGCAGCCCCCGGTGCAGCGCGAAAAGCGACACGTCGCGCCCGATGGGTGCAGCGGCGGTGGACCCGCCCATGCCGTGTTCAACCACCACCGATACGGCGATCCGCGGCGCCTCGGCCGGGGCGTAGCCCACGAACAGCGCGTGGTCGCGGCGGTTCCAGGGCAACTGGTCGTTGCGCACCACGCCGCGCGCGCGTTCGGCGGCGGTGATGTTGCGCACTTGGCTGGTGCCGGTCTTGCCGGCCATCCGCATGGCGGCATCCTCGATCCGGCTACTGTAGGCCGTACCCCGCTGGCTGTTGACGGTGGCAGACATGCCGCGCCGGATTTCGCGCATGAAGTCGGGGTTCAGGCCCAGCGGTTCGCCGGGATTGACGGGTTGCTCGACCCCGTTGATCGCCTTGATGAGCCGCGGCGACACCGCCCGCCCGGATGCCAGCCGCGCCGTCATTACCGCCAGTTGCAGGGGCGTGCTGAGCACGTATCCTTGCCCGATCGAGGCATTGACTGTGTCGCCGACACGCCATTCTTGGCCATGGCGTTCGCGCTTCCACTGGCGGTTGGGGTTCAGCCCCTCGGAAATCGCGGACATCGGCAACTCATGCCGCTGCCCCAGTCCCAGCCGCACGGACATCTCGGCGATGCGGTCGATACCGCAGCGCTGGGCGACGTCGTAGAAATAGCAGTCGCAGCTTTCCGCCAGCGCCGCCACCAGCGCCACGCGGCCGTGGCCGCCACGCTTCCAGCAGTGAAAGCGCCGCCCCGCGACATCCATGTAGCCGGGGCAATAGACGGTGTCGTTCAGCCCGACGACGCCTGCCTCGAGCGCGGCTAGCGCCGTTACCATCTTGTAGGTCGAACCCGGCGGATAGGCACCCTGCACCGTCTTGTTCGCCAGCGGCCGGTGGTCGTTGTCCATCAGCGCGCGATAGTCCGCCACGCCGATCCCACGCACGAAAAGGTTCGGATCAAAGGACGGCGCCGAGGAGATGGCCAGAATATCGCCGTTATCGACATCCATCACCACGCAGGCGGCGCTTTCGCCGCCAAGCCGTGCCTGAACGTAGTTTTGCAGCCGGTCATCCACCGTCAGCTGGACGCTGGCCCCCGGTTCGCCCTCCTGGCGGTCAAGCTCACGCATCACGCGGCCCACGGCATTGACCTCGATCCTGCGCGATCCGGCCTTGCCACGCAACGCATCCTCGAGTCGGGTCTCGACGCCAACTTTGCCGATCTGGAAGCGTGGGATCTGCAGCAGCGGGTCGGGCGTTTCCAGTTGCGCAAGGTCGCTTTCGCTGACAGGGCCGACATAGCCCACCACATGCGCATAGTCGCCGCCAAAGGGATAATGGCGCGACAGGCCGACCTCGGGGGTCACGCCGGGCAGGGCAGGGGCATTGGCGGCGACGCGGGCCAGATCTTCCCACGACAGGCGTTCGGCCACGGTGATCGGCACAAAGGCCGACCGGCGCGAAAGTTCGCGCAGGGTGCGGTCCACATCCTCTTGCGTCAGGTGGATGAGCTTGCGCAGGCGGGCAAGCGCTTCTTCTACGTCGCCCGCATCCTCGCGCACGATGACGACGCGGTAGTTCTGCTCGTTGCCTGCGACAATGACGCCATTGCGGTCATGGATGAGCCCCCGGGCCGGCGGGATCAGGCGGATGTTGATCCGGTTCTCCTCAGCCAGAAGGCGGTACTGGTCGGCTTCCTCCACCTGCATGTGACGCAGGCGCAGGCCCAAGGCCGCGACGACCGCCGCCTGCGCCCCACCCAGAAGCAGGGCGCGGCGGGTGATGCGGCGCGCGCTTTCGTCAGTATCCTTCTGCGAACGTCTCACAGGCGTCTCCCATGGGCATCGACCTCACCGGTGGCGGGCTTGCGGACCTTGAAGGCCCAACTGGAAAGCGCCACCACCAGCGGATAGGCCGCGACCGTCATCCCGATCTGCATCATCGTTGGGCCAAGGCCCACCTGCGGAACCATTGCCACCCCCAGAAGCAGCCGGTTCAAAAGGCCCATCCCCACCAGCACCAGCGCAACGGCCGCCCATTCCACCAGCAGGCTCACCTCGCGCAGGAAGGCGGCGCGGACGCGCAGGAATTCCGTTCCCAGCAGCACGACCAGCGCCCAGACGCCCGGCGGCCGCATGAAGAGCAGATCTTCAAGCAGGTAGACTGCCGCGATCAGCAGTGCCGGAAGGTAATCAGGCCGCCGCAGCATCCACGCCAGCGTCAGGCAAAGGATCAGGTCCGGCCCCGGCATTGCGTGCGGCATGGTGCCAAGCGGAAGCAGCCGGAAGAAGAACACGACTGCCGCCAGAAGAAGGTAGAGGCCCCGGTAGAACCAGCGGTATGTGGCGATATGATCAGCCATCCGCCGTGCCTTCGTCCGGCGGAGCCTCCCCTTCGGCGGGCAGGGGGGTGAAGGGAATGGCGCCCAGAAGCGGCGGCGCGACAAGGCCGCCGGGATCCTCGATCCGCTCTGTTTCGGGGCTGCGGAGGACCCGGAGGAACTCCAGCCGCTGGTAGTCGGCAGACAGCCAGGCCCGCAGCCGCCGGTCGGGCCCCTGTGCCACCTGACCGACCAGCAGGCCCGCCGGGAACATCCCGCCATCGCCCGAGGATACGATCCGGTCGCCGGGGCGAACGAGTTCAGGCTTCTCCAGGAACTCCAGCACCGGCGCCTGCGTGTTGTCGCCGGACAAGAGCGCGCGCTGCCCGGACGGCAGGATCGTCACCGGGATGCGGCTTGCCGCATCGGTCAGCAGGATGACCCGGGACGAGGCGTTTCCCACGCCCGAAATCCGCCCGACAAGGCCAAGCCCGTCCATCGTGGCCCAGCCGTCGCGGATGCCGTCGCGGGCGCCCACGTTCAGCAGCACCGACTGGCGGAAGGGGCTGCCGCTGTCCGCCAGCACCACGCCCGTCACATGGGTCAGCCGCGGATCAAGCCGCACGTTGTTGAGGTCGAGCAGCTTGGCGTTCTTCTGTTCCAGCTGCAGCGCAGCCTCGCGCCAGGCGCGCATCTGTTGCAATTCGCGCCGCAGTTCCTGGTTCTGTTCGTGGATGCGGGCATAGGAGCGGAGGTTGTCCACCAGCCCGATCGCCCGAGTCACCGGCACCATGGCCCATTCCATGTTGGGCACAATCCGGTCGACCAACGCCGCCCGGAAGCGTTCAACCCGGGGATTGTCGATCCGCCACAGCAGGAAAATCGAAATCAGGCACAGCGCAAGGACTCCGATCAGGATGCGCCTGACCGGTCGGACATAATGATCCTGTGCTGCCTTGTCCCTAGCCACAGCAACCCCACCTTGAAGTGCCGCGCGTTCCGGCCGTCAGTTTCAGCTGTCGTAGTCTATCACATGCCGCAGCTGTTTTTCGTACTCCAGCGCCTTTCCGGTGCCCAAGGCCACACAATTCAGTGATTCGTCGGCAACCGAGATGGCCAGCCCCGTCTGCTCGCGCAGCGCCAGGTCCATCTCGCCCAGCAGCGCGCCGCCGCCGGTCAGCATGACGCCCCGGTCCACGATGTCAGCGGCCAAGTCGGGCGGCGTCGCCTCAAGTGCCATCATCACCGCTTCGCAGATCTGCTGCACCGGTTCGGCCAGCGCCTCGGCCACCTGGGCCTGCGTGATCTCGATTTCCTTCGGGACGCCGTTCAGCAAGTCACGCCCACGGATCATGAGGCTGGCGCCGCGCCCGTCGTCGGGCATGCGAGCCGTACCGATGGAGGTCTTGATGCGTTCAGACGTCGCCTCACCGATCAGCAGGTTCTGATGACGGCGCAGATAGCTGATGATCGCCTCGTCCATGCGATCGCCGCCGACGCGCACTGAACGGGCGTAGACGATGTCACCGAGCGACAGCACCGCGACCTCGGTCGTGCCGCCGCCGATGTCGACAACCATGTTGCCGGTGGGATCGGTGATGGGCATGCCCGCGCCGATGGCGGCAGCGATCGGTTCCGCGATCAGCCCCGCGCGCCGGGCGCCTGCCGAAAGGACCGACTGCCGGATCGCCCGCTTTTCAACCGGGGTCGCGCCGTGGGGCACGCAGACGATGATCTTGGGCTTGGAAAAGGTGGTGCGGCGGTGAACCTTGCGGATGAAATGCTTGATCATTTCCTCGGCAACGTCGAAATCGGCGATGACACCTTCGCGCATGGGGCGGATCGCCTCGATGCTGCCCGGCGTCCGCCCCAGCATGAGCTTGGCATCCTCGCCCACGGCGAGCACCTGCTTGCGCCCGTCCTTGACGTGATAGGCCACGACGGAGGGCTCGTTCAGGATGATTCCCTTGCCCTTCACGTAGACGAGCGTGTTCGCCGTCCCGAGGTCGATCGCCATGTCAGACGAAAACAGACCTGTTAACCCCATCATCCTGCCGACTTTCCGATTTGACGTCCAAATTGATCGGCCCGCGACTCTGGGGACGCGGGCCACGGGGTCTTATAGTTAAATCTGCGGAACCCGCAAATACTTGCCACACATGGGATCAGCGCATTTTCGCCGCAGCGGCTTCACGACCCCGAGACTTCGGCCGCGGGCTTGGTCTTGAGCCGCCGCGTGATCAGCTTGTTCAGCGCGTTGACATAGGCCTTGACGCTGGCCACCACCGTATCGGTGTCGGCTGACTGTCCAGTGACGATCTTGCCGTCTTCCTCCATCCGCACGGAAACGGTGGCCTGGGCATCGGTGCCTTCGGTCACGGCATGCACCTGGTAAAGCTGCAGCCGCGCGGTGTGCGGGAACAGCATCTTGACCGCGTGGAAGGCGGCGTCGATGGGACCGTCGCCGGTGGCATCCACGGAATGGTCCTGCCCGTCGATGGTCAGGGTCAGTTCGGCCTCTTGCGGGCCGTCAGTGCCGCAGATGACCCGCAGCCGCTTGACCTGGATGGTGTCATGTTCGGCATTGGTCGCGCTGTCCTGCATCAGCGCGATCAGGTCGTCGTCATAGACCTCTTTCTTGCGGTCGGCGAGCGCCTTGAACCGCACGAACACGTCGTTGAGCTGGTTGTCGGCCAAGTCGAACCCCAGTTCCTTCAGCTTGGCCCGCAGGGCCGCGCGCCCGGAATGCTTGCCCATGACGATGTTGGTTTCATTCAGGCCGATATCGGCAGGGCGCATGATCTCGAACGTTTCGGCGTTCTTCAGCACGCCGTCCTGGTGGATGCCGGATTCATGCAGGAAGGCGTTCTTGCCCACGATCGCCTTGTTGAACTGCACTGGAAAGCCAGACACGGTCGATACAAGGCGGCTTGCCTTCATGATCTTGGTCGTGTCGATGCCGGTCCGATAGGGCATGATGTCGTTGCGCACCTTGAGCGCCATCACTACCTCTTCCAAGGCGGTGTTGCCGGCGCGCTCGCCGAGCCCGTTGATCGTGCATTCGATCTGACGGGCGCCCGCCTCGACCGCTGCCAGCGCGTTCGCCGTCGCCATGCCAAGGTCGTTGTGGCAGTGGGTGGCAAAGATGATCTCGTCCGCGCCGGGCACGCGTTCACGCAGCATGCGGATCAGGTCGGCGCTTTCACGTGGCGCGGTATAGCCCACGGTGTCGGGGATGTTGATCGTGGTGGCGCCGGCCTTGATGGCGATTTCCACCACCCGGCACAGGTAATCATGTTCCGTCCGCGTCGCATCCATCGGCGACCACTGGATGTTGTCGCAAAGGTTGCGTGCATGGCTGACGGTGGCGTGGATCCGTTCTGCCATCGCATCTTGCGACAGCTTGGTGATGTCGCGGTGCAGTGGCGAGGTGCCGATGAAGGTGTGGATGCGGGGGCGGGCGGCGTGCTTCACCGCCTCCCAGGCGCGGTCAATGTCGGTGGGGTTGGCGCGGGCGAGGCCGCAGATCACTGCGCGCTTCGACAGTTTCGCAATGGCCGACACGGCGGCGAAATCGCCTTCGGAGGCAATCGGGAAACCCGCCTCGATGATGTCCACGCCCATTTCGTCCAGCAGGGCAGCGATTTCCAGCTTTTCATCGTGGGTCATGGTGGCGCCGGGGGACTGTTCGCCATCCCGCAGCGTGGTGTCGAAGATCAGGACCTGGTCCTGTTCGGTGTGAATGCTCATGGTGTATTCTCTTTCTTGATCCTTAGCCGGGGTGCTGGGCGCTGGTCACCTCTGAGCGGTCGCGCCCGGGGGCACGCTCAGAGGCAGCTAAGGAGAAGGAGGCCACGGCGGTTCAGCGGGAGCGAAGCCCCGCAGGAAGCGATGATATGTGCGAACCGTGCCATGGGCGCGACTATACGGCTGGTGCGGCAAAAGGAAAGTGCAAAATGCCGCAGCGTCAGGGAAGAGTTTCACCTTCCTCAGCCTCGACTTCCGTTCCGGCCTCGGCGGGCGCGGGGGCCAGCGTCACCAGTTCGCCGTTTTCCCACAGGCCCGAAACCACCTCGCCGGTGGCATAGCGCACCGTCCCGTTGCCATGCCGCTGGCCGTTGACGAAATCGCCCTCATAAACGTCGCCGTTTGGATAGGTGGCAATGCCGGGGCCGGTCATCTGGCCGTTCTCCCAGGCGCCTTCGTGGCGGAAGCCGTCCGGCATCTCGATCCGGCCGGCGCCGTGGCGCTCGCCCTCGGCAAAGCCGCCGGTATAGACGGTGCCATCAGGATAGGTGGCAGTACCCTCGCCATGGCGCAGCCCGTTTTCCCAGTCGCCTTCATAGCTGTGGCCATCGGGCCAGGTCATCCGGCCCTTGCCGTGCAAGCGGCCGTCGACAAAGCTGCCCTCGTAGGTCAGGCCGTCCGCATATCGTGCGATGCCGGTGCCCTCGATCACGCCCTCGCGCCATTCGCCTTCATAGGTGCCGCCATCGGCATAGGTTATGGTTCCTTCCCCATGGGCCGCATCCTGGCGGAACTGGCCGACATAGACGGACCCGTCAGGATAGGTGGCCTGGCCTTGTCCCTCCATCCAGCCGGAATCCCAGTCGCCCTCGTAGACAAAGCCGTCGGCGGACCGGAAGACGCCATGCCCGTGGCGGCGATCGTCGGTAAAGCCGCCTTCATAGCTGTCGCCGCTTGCAAAGGCGATGCGTCCCTCGCCCTCGCGCCGACCGTTCGCCAGCATCCCGGTATAGACGTCGCCGTTCGCCTGCCGGAGCACACCGCTGCCGTGGATCTGGCCGTCTTCCCACGTGCCTTCATAAACTAGCCCGTCTGCCATCTCGACCCGGCCGCTGCCGTGGCGCTGGCCGTCCAGCACTTCGCCCTCATAGATCGTGCCGTCGCTATAGACGATGCGGGCGCGGCCGGTCTGCGCGCCATCGACCCAGTCGCCGTCATAGCGGAAGCCTTCGGATTCAAGCACGCCCTTGCCGTGGTGGAGGCCTTCTCGGAAGCCGCCGGTGTAGGTCTGGCCGGTGGCATAGGTCATGCGGCCTTCGCCGGTCATCTGCCCCTCGGCCCAGGTGCCTTCAAAGACGCTGCCATCGACAAAGGTCATCCGGCCTTGTCCATGCGGCGCGCCGGCAGCAAAGCTGCCCTCATAAACTGAACCGTTGGTGAAGCGCGCGGTGCCTTGCCCTTCGATCACGCCGTCGACCCAGTCGCCACTGTATTCATAGCCGTTCGGCAGGCGATAGGTGCCGTGCCCGTGCTGCTTGCCGTCGCGAAAGGTGCCTTCGTAAAAGCTGCCGTCGTCATACTGCTTGGCGATCAGGCCAGTCGACGATTGCGCCTGGACCAGCCCGGCCGAAATCAGCGCCAGCGCAGCGCCTGCCGCCCAGAATTTCTGCCTGCTGATCATGCCGCGTCCCCTGCCGCCAAATTCGCGCGCACACTAGTGGACGGGGCAGGGCGGGTGCAAGGGCCGGAACCCGGCTGCGGCGCACGGGCTTTCATGTCCGTGGCAACCTGCTAGATAACCTTGAAGAACCACGAACGGGGGCACCGATGGTCGAGACTTTCCGCCTGACACTGGCGCAGCTCAATCCCACAGTCGGGGCGCTGGCCGCGAATGCCGGACAGGCGCGCGCGGCGTGGCAGGAAGGGCGCGAGGCCGGTGCGCAGATGGTCGCGCTGCCAGAGATGTTCATCAGCGGCTATCAGGCGCAGGACCTGGTGCTGAAATCCGCCTTCGTAGCCGATGCCATGGATCATGTCCGCCAGCTGGCGCGCGACTGTGCGGATGGCCCGGCGCTGGGCATCGGCGCGCCTTGGGCCGAGGACGGTCGCGTCTACAACGCCTATTGCATCCTGTCGGCGGGCTCGGTGCATGCCGTCCTTTACAAGCATCACCTGCCCAATGACGGGGTGTTCGACGAAGCCCGGCTTTACACCCCCGGCCCCATCGCCGGTCCCTACCGGATCGGCCCACTGCGCATCGGTACCCCGATCTGCGAGGACAGCTGGCACGAGGACGTGGCCGAGGCGCAGGCCGAAAGCGGTGCAGAGATCCTGCTGGTGCCGAACGGCTCGCCCTATTATCGCGGCAAGCACGACGTGCGGCTGAACCTGATGGTTGCGCGCACGGTCGAAACCGGCCTGCCGGTCATCTACCTCAACATGGTGGGCGGGCAGGATGACCAGGTCTTTGACGGGGCAAGCTTTGCTCTGAATCCCGGTGGCAAGCTGGCGCTGCAGATGCCGGCCTTCACCACGCAGATCACGCATCTTGACCTGCGCAATGATGGTGAAGGCTGGCGCATCGTGCCGGGGGCGATGGCGGAACTGCCGGCAGAGGTTGAGCAGGATTACCACGCCATGGTCCTGTCCCTGCGCGACTACCTGGGGAAAAGCGGCTTTTCCAAGGTGCTGCTGGGTCTGTCGGGTGGGGTGGATTCGGCACTGGTGGCGGCGATTGCGGCGGATGCGGTGGGAGCGCAGAACCTGCGCTGCGTGATGCTGCCCTCGCGCTTTACCAGCCAGGAATCGCTCGAGGATGCCGAGGGCGTGGCTCGGGCGCTGGGCGCGCGGCTGGACACTGTTCCCATCAGCGGCCCCCAACAGGCGGTGACTGACGCGCTCGCGCCGCTGTTCGAAGGTCGCAAGCCCGACCTGACCGAGGAAAACATTCAGTCCCGGTTGCGGGGCCTGCTGCTGATGGCGCTGTCGAACAAGTTCGGGGAAATGCTGCTGACCACCGGCAACAAGTCCGAAGTCGCTGTGGGCTATGCCACGATCTATGGCGACATGGCGGGCGGCTATAACCCGATCAAGGACATGTACAAGACGCGGGTGTTCGAGACCTGCCGCTGGCGCAACGCCAGTCACCGCGACTGGATGATGGGACCCGCGGGCGAGGTCATCCCGCCCCGCGTCATCGACAAGCCCCCTTCGGCCGAGCTGCGCGAGGATCAGAAGGACGAGGATAGCCTGCCTCCCTATCCGGTGCTGGATGCCATTCTGGAAGGGCTGGTGGACCGGGACGAAAGCGTGGCCGATCTGGTCGCCCAGGGCTTTGACCGGGCGACGGTAAAGCGGGTGGAGCAGCTGATCTACCTGTCGGAATACAAGCGGTTCCAATCCGCGCCCGGGACCCGGTTGACGTCACGCGCGTTCTGGCTGGACCGGCGCTATCCGATCGTGAACCGGTGGCGCGACCCGACCTGACCGTGCAGGCCCGCACAGGGCATGCGCGATGGGGCGAATGGTGCGGGACCCGCCTGCGCCGCATAGTCCCGCCAATAGAACGTCAAGGAGCGACACATGACCGTCAAGCTGGCCATTATCTATTACTCCACCTACGGCACGAACTACCAGATGGCGCAGATCGCCGCCGAGGCTGCCCGTGCCGCGGGCGCTGAAGTGCGCCTGCTGCGTGTCGCCGAAACCGCGCCGAAAGAGGTTGTCGAAAGCCAGGAGGCCTGGAAGGCGCAGGCAGAGCGCATGTCCGATGTTCCTGTCGCCACGCCCGACGACATGGAATGGGCGAACGCCTACCTGTTCACGGCACCGACGCGTTTTGGCGCGATGCCTTCGCAGCTGCGCGCCTTCCTCGACACGCTGGGTGGGCTCTGGGCCAAGGGGGCGCTGTCAAACAAGGCGGTGACCGCCATGACCAGCACGCAGAACGTGAACGGCGGGCAGGAATCGACGATTCTGTCGCTCTATACCACCTTCATGCACTGGGGCGTGGTCATCGTGCCGCCGGGTTACACGGATACGTCAATTGTGGAATCGGGCGGTAACCCTTATGGGTACAGCCACCTGACCGGTGAATTCACTGATGCGAACAAGGCAGCTATTGCGCATCAGGCCAAGCGCCTTGTAGAATTCGCGGCGAAGATTTCGGGCTAAGCCCTTGGAGTTTCGGGGGGAAGGCGGGGCTGCGTGCCCCGCCTTTTTTAATGCCCGAACGATTTGATCATCGTCCGGCCTACGATTCGCTGATCTCAGGCTTCATCCATCATCATCTGGTAGCTGGCCGGGACATAGCGGAAGCCGTCGCCGTTGCTTTCGACATAGCCGCGGGCCGGGAAAGGCATGTGGTAGCCGATGAAGGGGATGCGGTCTGCCGCCAGCATGCCGAACATCTCGCGCCGGGTCTGGGCGGCGGCCTGCTTGTCCATGTCAAACCGTACCTCCCAGTCGGGATGGGCAAGCGACCAGACATAGTGGTTGGCGGTGTCAGCGATCAGGACAAGCTGCTCGCCCTCACTTTCCAGCATGAAGGCCATGTGGCCGGGGGTATGACCAAAGGCCTCCATCGCGGTGATGCCTGACAGCACGCTGTCGCCACCGTTGATGAGGGTGGTCTGATCCTCCAGCGGGCGCACGTTGGCGTCGAACTGTTCGTTGCCCGCGCTGCGCCAGTGCTCATGTTCGATGCTGCCGGCGACATAGCGAGCGTTGCCGAAGGTCGGGCTGCCGTTGTGCATCAGCCCGCCAATGTGGTCGCCGTGCATATGGGTTAGCACGACCACGTCAACCTCTTCCGCCGTATGGCCCGCGGCCTCCAGCGCGGCAAGCATGCCGTCGGCATTGACGCCGGTGTCGAACAGCACAAGCTCTGCCCCAGTGTTCACCAGCGTCGGAGTAAAGAAGAACTGCGCGCGGTCGGTGGGGATGAAGTTCGCCTCTGACACGGACTCGAATTCGTCGGCCGACACGTTGAGGCCAAAGGTCTCCTGCGGGTTCGGGACGGTGCGGGTCCCGGCAAGAAGCGCCGTCACCTCGAACCCGCCAAGGCGGAAGCGGTTGTAGTTCGGGAAGGCGGGCCCGGTCATGGCGGCGGCGGCCCGGGCGGGACGACTGGTTCCGGCGCCCGCTGCGGCGAGCGACGCGGCCGCCCCGGCGAGCAGCGCGTGACGGCGGGACAGGCTTGGCGAAAGAACTGGCATGGCGGCTTTCCCTTGCTGCTGGTTGCGCGGCAAGGATAGGGCTGTGGGCGCGTCAGTCCAGCGGCTTCAGTCCTCGTAGGTCCAGGGGGCGATGCGGGCGATATCCTCATCCGACCAGCCAAAGTGGTGGGCAAGTTCGTGCAGATAGACATGCGCCACCAGATGACCCAGCGTCTCGTCCCCGCGCTGGGCCCATTCGTCAAGGATCGGGCGGCGGAAAAGCCAGATCGCATCCGGCCGGTGCGGCTGGTCCATGACCGACTTTTCCGTCAGCGGTATGCCTTCATAAAGACCGGTCAGTTCGAACGGGTCCTGCAGGTCAAGCTCATCGAGCATCTCGTCCGCGGGAAAATCCTCGACGCGCAGGGCAACGGCCCGGGCGGCGGCCGCATATTCGGCAGGCAGCAGGTCGATGGCCTGCCGGGCAAGGTCGGTAATGTCGTCCAGCGTGGGTGGCGTGATGCCGGTCCAGTTGCTTGTCATCTCGGTTCCTCCGGGCCCCATCATATGGACAAAATCGCCCATATGTGAAAGAGGGGCGGGAACAGGAGTTCACCCATGACCACCACCCGTTTCGCCCCTTCACCCACCGGCTGGCTGCATGTCGGCAACCTGCGCACGGCGCTGTTCAACTTTCTCATCGCGCGCAAGACGGGCGGGCAGTTCATCCTGCGGCTGGACGATACCGACGCGGAACGGTCGAAACAGGAGTATGCCGACGGCATCCAGCGCGACCTGGAATGGCTGGGCCTGACCTGGGATCGGATCGAGAAACAGTCGGATCGTCTGGACCGCTATCAAGAGGCCGCCGACAGGCTGCGGGACATGGGGCGTTTCTATGAATGCTTTGAAACGCCGACCGAACTGGACCTCAAGCGCAAGAAGCAGCTCAACATGGGCAAGCCGCCGGTCTATGACCGCGCCGCGCTGAACCTGACCGAGGAACAGAAAGCTGAAAAGCGCAAGGATACCCCCGGCTACTGGCGTTTCCTGCTGGACCAGCAGCGGATCGAATGGACCGACGGCATTCTGGGCGACATTTCCATCGACGCGGCAAGCGTGTCGGACCCGGTGCTGATCCGTGCCGACGGGCAGGTGCTTTATACGCTCGCCTCGGTCGTCGATGACATTGACATGGGCGTGACCCACATCGTGCGCGGGTCCGACCACGTCACGAACACGGCGACCCAGATCCAGATCATCGAGGCTCTGGGCGGCACGCCCCCGGCCTTTGCCCATCACAGCCTGCTCACCGGCCCGCAGGGCGAGGCGCTGTCCAAGCGGCTCGGCACGCTGGCGCTGCGTGACCTGCGCGAAAAGGGCGTGGAGCCAGCGGCGCTCCTGTCGCTGATGGCGCGGCTGGGGTCGTCGCAGCCGGTGGAACTGCGGAGCTCGCTGGAAGAACTGGCAGAAGGGTTCGACCTGTCACAGTTCGGTTCGGCCCCCACCAAGTTCGACGCAGATGACCTGTTCCCGCTGACAGCGAAATACGTGCAGGGGCTGGGCTTCGACGCGGTGAAGGACCGGATCGCGGCGCTGGGCGTGCCTGCCGACAAGGCCGAACGGTTCTGGCGTGTCGCCAAGGACAACATCACCGTGCTGAATGACCTCGACGCATGGTGGCAGCTTTGCCGCGACGGCGCGGAGCCGGTGATCGATCCCGAAGACGCCGATTTCGTGCGCGAGGCGCTCTCGCTCCTCCCCGATCAGCCCTATACCGACGAAACCTGGGGCCAGTGGACGGCAAAGGTGAAAGAGGCGACGGGCCGCAAGGGCAAGGGCCTGTTCATGCCGCTGCGCAAGGCGCTGACTGGCCAGTCGCATGGGCCGGACATGGGCGACCTCATGCCGCTGTTGCAGGTGGTGCGGGCCAGGGGCTGACCCCGGCGCCGCCCGCGTAAGTCGTCGTGACGCTCCCCCGTCCGGGGGTCGATCCTGACCTCGGTTGAGCCGTTGGCGGTGTGGAATTCCATGTCCCAATAGCCGTCATCGTCCCATTCGATTTCCTCGAGATAGGTGACGCCCTCGCGGGCCTCGACGATGGCTAGGATCTCGGACAGGGGAAGGGCGCCCTCGGGCGGTTGGGCTAGGGCGGGTGTCGCAAGAAGGGTGGTTGCAGCAAGCAACATCAGCGCGCGCATCGGGACCTCCTTTGATCGCATCGACATGAAGGTAGTGCCGCGGTGGTGCAGTCAACCGCCGCGGATGCGTTCCAGATGCGCATCGACCAGCGCCGTTTCCTGCGGCGAAAGCATCTGGTGCCGGGGGTAGATCGGCGCTTCGCGGTCGTCGAGCAGCGGTGCCTCCCACCCGGTCGTGCTGTCAAAGAAGGCCTGCACCCCTTCGGGACCAAAGACCTGAAGATAGCCCTGCACCACCACGTCCAGATAGCTGCGCAGGATGGGCTGCACCGGTGCCGGTGGTGCGTCGGGGACGGCGTAGGTCTGCACCCGCGCATCCGGCGGACCGTCATGCCGCAGTTCATCGCCCAGCGGGTGGCGCAGGTAGTACGCCTCGCGCAGGTCAAGCGCGGACCAGTCTCCTTGGGGTACGGGCGCAATAAGGCCAGAAATCGCTGCCCGCGGGTCGCGCACAGCGGTCAGGATCGCGACGGGACGACCGGCAAGGTGACGCCATTCCCGCCGCCAGCCAGTGACTCGGGCGGGATAGGCAGGGGCATAGGCATGGGTCGCGCGGTTCACCAGGGAACCGTAGCCGAAGAAACAGGCGGTCATGTCGGAGACTTCTGCAATAACGTCGCTTTCGCTTCAAGAGGCTTGCCAGATGCCCTGCCTCCGCGCTATCCGGAATGTGTCAGGATCGGGAGAATCCGGGGAAACCCGGTGCCGAAGGAGCAACCGCCCCGGTAAACTCTCAGGCACAAGGGACCGTTCTGGCAAAGGACTCTGGAGAGAGGCGCAGCCGCGCCCGCCGAAGGGATAACAATCTCAGGCGAAGGGACAGAGGGGGCATCGAGACGCAGGCCATGGCCTGCTGAAACGATGCCGGACATCAGCGACCGGCGAAACAGGGGAGGGCGGCATGGCCGACCTGAAGCGCACGGTTCTTCACGACCTGCATCTGGAACTGGGCGCACGCATGGTGCCCTTTGCCGGCTATGAGATGCCGGTGCAATATCCGGCAGGGGTGATGAAGGAGCATCTGCACGCGCGCAGCGCGGCGGGTCTCTTCGACGTCAGCCACATGGGCCAGGTGATCCTGCATTGCCCGCCCGAGGCACTTGAGCGGCTGGTGCCGGTCGATGTGGGGGGCCTGTCCGAGGGGCGGCAGCGGTACGGGTTCTTTACCGATCAGGGAGGCGGCATTCTGGATGACCTCATGATCGCGAACCGGGGCGACCACCTGTTCCTGGTCGTCAACGCCTCCTGCAAGGAGGCCGACGTGGCGCATCTGCGCGCCCATCTGGGCGACGTGGTGACCGTGGTTGAGGATCGCGCGCTGCTGGCCCTGCAGGGTCCGGAGGCTGAACGGGTGCTGGAAGCGCTGGCCCCCGGCGCTGCTGCGATGCGTTTCATGGATGTGGCGGTTCTGGACTGGCTGGGCGTGCCGCTCTTGGTTTCGCGGTCCGGCTATACCGGCGATGACGGCTATGAAATCTCGGTCCCCGATGACAGCGCCGAGGCCTTTGCCCGGGCGCTGCTGGCCGATCCGGCAGTCCAGCCCGTGGGCCTTGGCGCGCGCGACAGCCTGCGGCTGGAGGCCGGGCTCTGCCTTTACGGCCATGACATCGACCGTGGGACAACGCCGGTCGAGGCCGGATTGGACTGGGCGATCCAGAAGGTGCGCCGTCGCGGAGGCGCGCGCGTGGGCGGCTTTCCCGGCGCAGATCGCATTCTTGAGGAGCTTGAGGCCGGTCCTGCCCGACGGCGCATGGGCCTGCTCCCCAAAGGCCGCGCACCCATGCGCGAGGGCACGGCCCTTTACGCGAAGGCCGAAGGGGGCGAGGCAGTCGGCACCGTAACCTCGGGCGGGTTTGGGCCGAGCCTGAACGCGGCGGTGGCAATGGGCTATCTCCCTGTTGACCTTGCGTCATCGGGCACAAGACTCTGGGGAGAGGTGCGCGGCAAACGGCTGCCGGTCACGGTCGCGCCGCTGCCTTTCCGTCCATCCACCTTCAAACGCTGACGAGGAACAGATGAAATACACCGAAGAACATGAATGGCTGCGCGTTGAGGGCGACCTTGTCGTGGTGGGCATCACGGAACATGCCTCTACCCAGTTGGGGGACGTGGTGTTCATCGAGCTGCCCGAGGTCGGCACCGTGGCCGCCAAGGGCGATGAGGTCGTGGTGATCGAGAGCGTCAAGGCGGCCTCGGACATTCTGGCGCCGGTTGATGGAGAGATCGTCGAGGTCAACGACGTCCTGGTCGACAACCCCGCGCTGGTGAACGAAGACCCGACCGGCGAGGCCTGGTTCTTCAAGATGAAGATCGACGACATGTCCGTCCTCGACGACTTCATGTCCGAGGACGAATACAACGACTACATCGGCTGAGGACATCATGGCCTATACCCCTGTCACCTATGACGCCTATGACTTTGCCAACCGTCGCCACATCGGTCCCTCACCGGCCGAGATGGAAGCGATGCTGGCGGCGCTGGGCGTGGCCAGCCTTGAGGCGCTGATTGACGAGACCGTGCCCGACACGATCCGACAGCAGCGCCCGCTGGACTGGGAGCCGCTGGCCGAACACGAGCTGCTGGCGCGGATGCGTCAGGTGGCGGGGAAGAACCGGGTGATGACCAGCCTGATAGGGCAGGGCTATTACGGCACCGTGACCCCGCCCGCGATCCAGCGCAACATCCTTGAGAACCCGGCTTGGTACACGGCCTACACCCCTTATCAGCCCGAAATCGCCCAAGGACGGCTGGAGGCGCTGCTGAACTACCAGACGATGGTCGCGGACCTGACGGGGTTGCCGGTCGCCAACGCCTCGCTTCTGGACGAGGCGACGGCCTGTGCCGAGGCGATGATGATGGCGGAACGCGTGGCCAAGTCCAAGGCGCGGGCGTTCTTTGTCGATGAAAACTGCCACCCGCAGAACATCGCCGTGATGCAGACCCGCGCCGCGCCGCTGGGTATCGAGATCATTGTCGCGGCGCCGGAAGCGCTTGAACCCGCCCGCGTCTTTGGTGCGATCTTCCAGTATCCCGGCACGCATGGCCGTGTCCGCGACCTGACGAACCAGATCACTTCCCTGCACGAGGCGCAGGCCGTGGTAGTGGTTGCGACCGATCTGCTCGCGCTCTGCATGCTGAAGGAACCGGGCGCGATGGGGGCGGATATCGCCGTGGGATCCAGCCAGCGGTTCGGCGTGCCACTGGGCTTTGGCGGCCCCCATGCCGCCTTCATGTCCTGCCGGGACGAGATGAAGCGCGCGATGCCCGGACGGATCGTGGGCGTCTCGGTGGATGCGCGGGGCGATCGGGCCTATCGGCTGGCGCTTCAGACGCGGGAACAGCATATCCGGCGGGAAAAAGCGACCTCCAACGTCTGCACGGCGCAGGCGCTGCTGGCGGTCATGGCGTCCTTCTATGCCGTGTTCCACGGACCGAAGGGCCTGCGGGCCATCGCGGAAAAGGTGCATTTCAACACTGTCCGCCTGGCCGAGGCGCTGAAGGCCGCAGGGGCAGAGGTCTCGCCGGCGGCCTTCTTTGACACCATTACTGTTCAGGTGGGCGTGGGGCAGGCGGGGATCCTGGCTGCCGCCGAACAGCGGGGCATCAACCTGCGCAAGGTCGGGCGAGACCGGGTGGGGATCTCGTTGGATGAAACAACCAATGCGGATACCATCGCGCGGGTTCTTTCGGCCTTCGGCATCACCGATCCCGCCCCGGCCGAGGTGGGTATCGGGTTCCCCGATGACCTTGTGCGGCAAAGCGATTACCTGACGCATCCGGTCTTCCACATGAACCGGGCTGAATCCGAGATGATGCGCTACATGCGCCGCCTGTCGGATCGCGATCTGGCGCTGGACCGGGCAATGATCCCGCTGGGGTCCTGCACGATGAAGCTGAACGCGGCGGCAGAGATGATGCCGATCACCTGGCCCGAATTCGCCACGCTTCACCCCTTTGCGCCCGCAGATCAGGCCCAAGGCTTTGCGGAGGTGATCGAGGACCTCTCCGCCAAGCTGTGCGAGGTGACGGGTTATGACGCGTTTTCCATGCAGCCGAATTCAGGCGCGCAGGGGGAATACGCGGGGCTTCTGACGATCCAGGCCTATCACCGGGCGCGGGGAGAGGGGCATCGGAACATCTGCCTGATCCCGGTATCCGCCCACGGCACCAATCCGGCCAGCGCCCAGATGTGCGGCATGAAGGTGGTACCGGTCAAATCGGCGGCCAATGGTGACATCGACCTTGAAGATTTTCGCGCCAAGGCCGCGGCGGCGGGGGATGACCTTGCCGCCTGCATGATCACCTATCCGTCTACCCACGGCGTGTTCGAAGAAACCGTCAGCGAGGTCTGCGCCATCACCCATCAGCATGGCGGGCAGGTCTATCTGGATGGGGCGAACATGAACGCGATGGTAGGCCTGTCGCGCCCCGGCGACATCGGTGCGGATGTCAGCCACCTGAACCTGCACAAGACCTTTGCCATCCCACATGGCGGCGGCGGGCCTGGCATGGGACCGATCGGGGTGAAGGCGCATTTGGCGCCGCATCTGCCCGGCCATCCGGCGCGGGGCGGGGACGAGGGGCCGGTCAGCGCCGCGCCCTATGGCTCGGCCTCGATCCTGCTGATTTCGTGGGCCTACTGCCTGATGATGGGCGGGGCAGGGCTGACGCAGGCGACCAAGGTCGCGATCCTGAACGCCAACTACATCGCGCGGCAGCTTGAAGGCGCGTACGACGTGCTTTTCCGCGGGCGCAACGAGCGGGTGGCGCATGAATGCATCCTTGACACCCGTCCCTTTGCCGCAGCAGGCATCACCGTGGACGACATCGCCAAGCGGCTGATCGACCACGGCTTTCATGCCCCGACCATGAGTTGGCCCGTCCCCGGCACCCTGATGGTAGAGCCAACAGAGTCCGAAACCAAGGCAGAGCTTGACCGCTTCATCACCGCGATGCGTGCTATCCGCGCCGAGATCGCGGCGGTAGAGGAAGGGCGCATGGATCCCGCGAACAACCCGCTCAAGCACGCGCCGCACACGGTCGCGGATCTTGTGGCCGACTGGGATCGCCCCTACAGCCGCGAGGAAGGGTGCTTCCCCCCGGGCTCGTTCCGGGTGGACAAGTACTGGCCGCCGGTCGGCCGGGTGGACAACGTCCACGGTGACCGCAACCTGATCTGCACCTGCCCACCGATGACGGCCTACGCCGAGGCAGCGGAATGACGCACCGGGGGCAGGCACTTGACTTTCACCCCGCCCCGATGCACACACGCGCCTGTGGGGGCCGTAGCTCAGTTGGGAGAGCGCGTCGTTCGCAATGACGAGGTCAGGGGTTCGATTCCCCTCGGCTCCACCAGAATGATCTGTCATCTGTCTTGGGGTTGGCGCGGTTTGTCCTGCTGCCAAAGTCGTCAAAGTTCTCAGCAATTCCGGCTGTCTGGAAGCCCCAATCAACTCGTTGCATCGCACGTCAGGTCAGCAGTCCCCGCAGTTCGGACTGAACCGCCTGCAGCTTTGGCAGGAAATGGTCAAGCAGGGGCATGACGGCCTCGGTCCCCGCGAACCCGACGTTGAGCGCGGCAACCACGTGGCCACGGGCATTCATCAACGGCACGGCGAGGGATTGCAGGCCCAACTCCACCTCCTGATCTATGATCGCATAGCTTTGGGACCGGGCGCGGGCGATTTCTTCCATGATGTCATCGGGCGCGGTCCGGGTCATCGGGGTCCGGGCTTCGGGGGGATGGGCCTCCAGCAAGGCACGCACCTCCGCTTCGGGCAGGGCGGCAAGCAGCACACGGCCCATCGAGGTGCAGTGCGCCGGCAGCCGTGAGCCGGGCATCAGGTTGATCGACATCACCTTTCGCTGTGCCGCCCGGGCGACATAGACGATCTCGGTACCATCGAGGATCGAGACGGAAGAGCTTTGCCCGATCCGCTCCGAAAGATCATCCAGCACCGGCTGCACGATCTGGGGCAGGGGCATCGTAGCGAGGCAGGCCGTGCCCAGCCGCAGCACCCGCGGCGTCAGCGTGAAGAACTTGCCGTCGTAATCCGCATATCCGTGATGGGCCAGCGTCAGTAGGCAGCGGCGGGCCGTCGCCCGATCCAATCCTGAAGCAGCCGCGACGGCGGCAATGGACTGGCGGGGCTGGTCCGCAGTGAAGGTTTCGATCACCGCCAGCCCTTTGGCCAACCCACCCATGATGTCGCGTTCATTGATCACGCCAACTCCAGTTTGTGCGATATGTCAACAAATACAGCATATCGCACGGATGATCTGGACGCAATCGCCCGGCGGTTCTATCCCACCTTCGGACAGCCCGGCACGGACGGCCGGTTGGAGGAGTTAGATGGACAAGACACTGCACGACCTTGCCACGGCGGTGGCAGGGATCGAGGACGGCATGACCGTCATGATCGGCGGTTTCGGCGGCTCTGGCGCGCCGATCGAGTTGATTCACGCGCTGATCGACCGCTACCGGGAAACCGGCCACCCGAAGAACCTGACGGTGGTGAACAACAACGCCGGGAACGGGCATGTCGGTCTGGCGGCGCTGATCGAGGCGGGGATGGTCAGCAAGCTGATCTGTTCCTTCCCCCGGTCGGCCGATCCGGTGGTGTTCACGGAACTCTACCTTGCCGGCAAGATCGAGCTGGAGCTGGTGCCGCAGGGCACGCTGGCCGAGCGCATCCGCGCAGGCGGGGCAGGCATTCCAGCGTTTTACACCCCCACCAGCTATGGCACCGATCTAGCACAGGGCAAGCCTGTCGCAGAATTCGAAGGCCGGTCCTATGTGCAGGAACGCTGGCTCAAGGCTGACTATACGCTGGTCAAGGCGCATCTGGGCGACCGGCTGGGCAACCTGACCTACCGCATGGCTGCGCGCAACTTCGGACCTCTGATGTGCATGGCGGCCGCAAACACGATCGTGCAGGTGTCCAGGCTGGTCGAGCCCGGCGGCATTGACCCCGAGGCCGTGGTCACCCCTGGCATCTTTGTCCAAGGTGTCGTCGAGGTGCCCAACCCTACGCAAGAGGAAGATCTGAACCGCGCCAAGGCAGTGTATCCGGAGGTGTCGCAATGACCACCAAGCTGACCCCCACGCAGATGGCTTGGCGCGCCGCGCAGGACATCACCGATGGCGCCTATGTGAACCTTGGCATCGGCTTTCCCGAAATGGTGGCCCGCTTCCAGCCGCCCGGACGCGAGGCGATCTTTCACACCGAAAACGGCATCCTTGGCTTTGGGGAGGCACCCGCCGCCGGGGAAGAGGACTGGGACCTGATCAACGCGGGCAAGAAGGCGGTGACGCTGAAGCCCGGCACGGCCTTCTTCCACCATGCCGACAGCTTTGCCATGGTGCGCGGCGGGCATCTGGATGTGGCGATCCTTGGCGCCTATGAGGTTGCCGAAACCGGCGATCTAGCGAACTGGTCGACGGGCCCGCGCGGAGTTCCGGCCGTGGGCGGGGCGATGGACCTTGTGCATGGGGCCAAACGTGTCGCCGTCATCACCGACCACGTCACCAAGGATGGCCGTCCCAAGCTTGTTCAACGCTGCAGCCTGCCGCTGACCGGGGTTGGCTGTGTCACGCGGATCTATTCTAGCCTTGCTGTGATCGACATCGAGGATGGCCGCTTCGTCCTGCGGGAAAAGCTGCCGACGATGTCGGTTGAAGACCTGCAATCCCTGACCGGGGCCGAACTGCTGACCCAAGGCCCGGTCGCCGACCTCATTGTGCCGGAGCTTTAAGCATGATCGACGTTTTCATCTGCGACTATATCCGCACGCCCATCGGCCGCTATGGCGGAGCGCTGTCGTCAGTGCGCGCCGATGACCTCGGCGCTGTGCCGCTGCGCGCGCTGATGGCGCGCAACACTGGCGTGGATTGGGAGGCCGTGGAGGACGTGATCTTCGGCTGTGCCAACCAAGCGGGCGAGGACAACCGCAACGTCGCCCGCATGTCGGCGCTGCTGGCCGGGCTGCCGGTGGCGGTGACGGGGACCACGATCAACCGGCTCTGCGGGTCAGGAATGGATGCGGTTCTGGCGGCTGCGCGGGCGATCGCGGCGGGTCAGGCCGACCTGATGATCGCGGGCGGGGTGGAAAGCATGTCCCGTGCCCCCTTCGTGATGCCCAAGGCTGACACCGCATTTTCCCGCAACGCCGAGATCTACGACACCACCATCGGCTGGCGTTTCGTGAACCCGGCGATGCACGCGGCCTATGGCACCGACTCAATGCCTCAGACCGGGCAGAACGTCGCCGAAGACTTCGGCATCAGCCGCGAGGCGCAGGATGCCATGGCGCTAGCCAGCCAGACCAAGGCGGCTGCGGCGCAGGCCAATGGACGGCTTGCGGCCGAAATCACGTCTGTCACCATCCCGCAGCGCAAGGGCGATCCGCTGGTGGTGGACCGGGACGAACATCCCCGCGCCACGACGGCCGAGGCCCTGGCCAAGCTGAAGCCGCTGTTCCCGAACGGATCTGTCACTGCGGGCAATGCCAGCGGCGTCAATGATGGCGCGGCGGCATTGATCCTCGCATCCGAAGCGGCTGTCAAGGCGCATGGCCTGACCCCCATCGCGCGGGTTCTGGGCGGTGCCACGGCAGGCGTGCCCCCGCGGATCATGGGGATCGGCCCCGCGCCCGCCAGCCAGAAGCTGCTGGATCGGCTTGGCCTGACTCAGGCCGACTTTGACGTGATCGAGCTGAACGAGGCCTTTGCCGCACAGGGCGTGGCAACCCTGCGCCAGTTGGGCATCGCAGATGACGATCCGCGGGTGAACGCGAACGGCGGGGCCATTGCGCTGGGCCATCCGCTTGGAATGTCGGGGGCCCGCATCAGCGGCACCGCGGCGCTGGAACTGCAGCGGGGTGGCGGGCGGCGGTCACTGTCCACGATGTGCATCGGCGTGGGGCAGGGCATCAGCATCGCGCTGGAACGCGTCTGACCATATCCCGCGCCGCCGGAGGTACCTGCGGCGGCGCGGGCAGCTTGGCCTTGACGGTTTGCGTCGCTCTGGCCCTTGGCGTCAAGCTGCGGTAAAGGGGGCCGGAACTCACGCACGGGGACGCGCGCATGGCCCGAATTCTCATCACCTCTGCCATTCCTTACATCAACGGGATCAAGCATCTGGGCAATCTTGTCGGCAGTCAGTTGCCGGCTGATCTTTACGCCCGCTACATGCGTGCCCGCGGCAATGAGGTCATGTTCATCTGCGCCACCGACGAACACGGTACGCCCGCCGAACTGGCCGCCGCCAAGGCCGGCAAGCCGGTCGAGGAATACTGCGCCGAGATGCACGAGGTGCAGAAGGAGCTCGCTGCCGGCTTCCGCCTGTCCTTTGACCACTTCGGCCGGTCGTCGAGCCAGCGCAACCACGTGCTGACCCAGCAATTCGCCGGCAAGCTGGCTGAAAACGGCTACATCACCGAGGTGTCGGAAAAGCAGGTCTATTCGCACGCCGATGGCCGCTTCCTTCCCGACCGGTATATCGAAGGCACCTGCCCCAACTGCGGCTATGACCGCGCCCGCGGCGACCAGTGCGAGGAATGTACCAAACAGCTTGACCCCACGGACCTGATCAACCCGCGTTCGGCCATTTCGGGCTCGACCGACCTTGAGGTGCGCGAGACGAAGCACCTCTACCTGCGGCAGTCGGCGATGCGGGATCAACTGGACCAGTGGATCGACAGCAAGACTGACTGGCCGATCCTGACCACCTCGATCGCCAAGAAGTGGCTCCATGACGGCGAAGGGCTGCAGGACCGGGGCATCACCCGCGACCTGCACTGGGGCGTGCCCGTGAAAAAGGGCACCGAGGACTGGCCGGGGATGGAGGGCAAGGTCTTCTACGTCTGGTTCGACGCGCCGGTCGAATACATTGCCGCCACCGCGGAATGGGCCGATGCGCAGGGCATGGATGAGTCCGCCTGGCGCCGCTGGTGGCGTCTGGACGAGGGCGCCGAGGACGTGCGCTATGTCCAGTTCATGGGCAAGGACAACGTGCCCTTCCACACGCTTTCGTTCCCCGCGACGATCATGGGGTCCGGCGAGCCGTGGAAGCTTGTCGACTACATCAAGTCCTTCAACTACCTGAACTATGACGGCGGCCAGTTCTCCACTTCGCTGGGGCGCGGCGTCTTCATGGATCAAGCGCTGTCGATCCTGCCGGCGGACTACTGGCGCTGGTGGCTGCTGTCGCACGCGCCGGAAAATTCGGACAGTGAGTTCACGTGGGAGAACTTCCAGGCGAGCGTGAACAAGGATCTGGCCGACGTGCTGGGCAACCTTGTCAGTCGCGTGACCAAGTTCTGCCGGTCGAAGTTCGGCGAGGTTGTGCCCGAAGGCGGCGAATTCGGCCCGCAGGAAGCCGCCCTGATCGAGGAACTGACCACCCGCATCCGCACCTATGAGGCGCATATGGAGGCGATGGAGGTCCGCAAGGCCGCGTCCGAACTGCGCGCGATCTGGGTGATCGGCAACGAATACCTGCAGGCTGCCGCCCCTTGGTCGGTGGTCAAGACCGATCCGGAACAGGCGGCGGCGCAGGTGCGGCTGGCGCTCAACCTCATCCGCGTCTACGCGGTGATCTCGCAGCCGTTCATTCCGGATGCGGCGGCGGCGATGATGGATGCCATGGGATCCACGTCGTGGGACTGGCCCGTGGACCTGCAGGCCGCGCTTCAGGCGCTGCCGGCTGGCCATGCCTTCACCGTGCCAGAGGTTCTGTTCCGCAAGATCACGGACGAAGAGCGAGCCGAGTGGCAGCAGCGTTTTTCAGGCATTCGCAACTGAGCGTATCCCAGCCCTGTCGCTGACGACGTGAGTCGGGGCGGCAAGTCGGGTGACATCAGTCTGCCCATCAAGCCGACGCCGAAGCCTGCTTTTTGTGCAGGCAGGCCGACGGCGGCTGCCACAGCGGCTTTTGTGGGGACGGCAGCGCCTTGCGCGCACCCGTGGCCGCGCTGCACGGGCCGCAGGCTTTGATAATGCGACACTTTTTACCGGTTTCACCGTTCGGCGGATCCCTGCCGGCTGCTGCGGCGGCGGGCCGAATCCCGCCTGCCGGGGGCTGCGGCTGGTGTCCTGCCTCCGGCCCTGGCGCAGCGACAGGCAGATCCATGCCGATCTGACACAAAATCTTTGCATTGTCGCTGCCGCCCCCTGCTTAACCCCTTGCGCAGCGGCAATAAAAGCACAATGTGCCGGTCAGATGCTGCGTGCGCGAACGGGGGCTGAAGGCGGTGATGCAGAAGCGGTGGGCCGGGCTTGCGCGGCAATTCGCCGGATCCCGCCGGCCGCCTTGTAGGTGGCCGGGGCGACGTAGATATAAGGGAACCAACCTGCCCCGAGGGCTTTTACTCCGGGTCGAACTTGCGGCGGATCGTGCAGTCACATGAAAGTCTCTGAAACCAGAAAGACCGGGCTTTCCCGGCGCAGGATGCTTGCTGCCATGCCGGCAGCCGCGGTGCTGATGTATACTACGGCGCTGCCGCTGGCTGTGCGGGCGCAAGAGGCGCCGGTCGCGCCAGCCGAGGGCGAGCCCTTTTCGTTCGACCACTTGGTCGAGGTCATGCGCGAGAAGGCGCAGCACCCCCATGAGGTGGTCGAGCAGACGCCCAGCTTCCTGCAAAGCCTCCAGTACGACGACTATCGCCTGATCCGCTTCCGCTCCGAACGCGCCCGGTGGATCGAGGACGAGCAGAACCTGTTTTCCGTCCATGCCTTCAGCATGGGCTGGCTGTTCAACGAACCGGTCCGGGTGAGCGAGGTCGTCGATGGCCGCGCCCGCGACATGACCTTTTCGACCGACGACTTCGAATACCTCAACGATCTGGCCGAACGTGTTCCCGAACATGCCGATATGCCGGGCGTGGCCGGCGTTCGCCTGAACTACCCGCTGAATCGGGCAGATGTTTCGGACGAACTCGTGGCCTTCGTGGGGGCGAGCTACTTCCGGGCGCTGGGGCAGGGGAATGCCTATGGCATTTCTGCACGCGGGCTGGCGATCAACACGGGCCTCCCTTCGGGCGAGGAATTCCCGCGCTTCTCGCATTTCTGGCTGGAACGTCCGGCGCCGGGGGCGCGGCAGGTGGTGGTCCACGCGGCGCTGGAATCGCCCAGCGTCACCGGGGCCTATCGCTTTGTCATTACCCCTGGGGTAGAGACGGTGATGGAGGTGACCGCGCGGCTGTTCTTCCGCGCCGATATCGAACAGCTGGGCATCGCCCCGCTGACGTCGATGTTCCTTTACGACGAAAAGAACCGCGGCCAGTTCGACGATTATCGTCCGCAGGTCCATGACAGCAACGGGCTGCTGATCACCCGCAACGACGGCGAGGTGCTTTGGCGGCCGTTGAACAACCCGCCGCGCCTTGCAGGGTCCTATTTCACCGAACATCAGCCCCGCAGCTTTGGCCTGTATCAGCGCGACCGTGGCTTTGAGCGTTATCAGGACAAGGAAGCGCGGTACGAACTCCGCCCCTCGCTGAGCGTGGAGCCGCTGGGCGAATGGGGCCTCGGCGCAATCCGACTCGTCGAAATCCCGACGGATCTGGAGGTCAACGACAACATCGTCGCCTACTGGGTGCCGGATACGCCGGTGCGGGCGGGGGACGAACGTGAATACAGCTATCGCCTGCGCTGGGGGATGCTCGACCCCGACCGCATGACCGACCGTGCATGGGTCCACCGGACAGGCGCGGGCGTCGGCGGCGCATCGGGTGTTCCCGCGCCCGAAGGACTGCGCAAGTTCGTCGTCGATTTCAAGGGCGGGATGCTTGGCCGCCTGCCCGAGGATGCCGATATCAAGCCGGTCGTTTCGGTCTCGCAGGGCGAGATCGTGAACCAGACCCTTTCCAAGGTGCCGCAGGAAGACATCTGGCGCCTCGTGCTGGACGTGCAGGGATCGCGCGGCAGCACCATCGAGCTGGTGGCCCATGTCGCCGGCTATCAACGCAAACTTTCCGAAACCTGGCTTTACCAGTGGATGCAACCATGAACGTGACGACAAGCCGGAACCACGACAACCGGGATATGGCCGAACTTCCGGCCGCGCCCCTTGCCATGCCCAAGCAGGTGCTTGAGGGGCCGGGCCTGGTCACCCGCCTGCGCCATCTTCTTGCCGCGCTGCTGCCCGCCGCGCGGGCGCGGCAGTAAACGCCATGGGCCCCGCGCGCGGCCCCTCCCTGGTCGCGGTGCGGCTTGCCGCCCTGCTTCCCGCGTTGGCCGTGGGGGTGGGGGCGGCGATGCTGTTCCTGCAGTTCGGTGCCGCTGACGGGCTGGACCGGCTCGACATCCTGCGCGCGGTCCTGATCGGGATCAGCACGCTTTGGCTCGCTTGGGGGGCGATGCAGGGCCTTCTGGGGCTGTTCGGGCGTGTGAACGCGGCGCCCGATTTTTCGGACGCGCCGATCCGGGGGCGCACGGCCATCCTCATGCCCATCTGCAACGAAGATCCGGCAGAGACATTTTCCCGCGTCGCCGCGATCGATCGTTCGGTCGAGGCGACGGGGCTTGGTGCGCATTTCGACATCGCGATCCTGTCCGATACGCGGGATGACGAACTTGCCCGGCAGGAACGCTTCTGGTTCGACCGTCTGGTGGACGAACGGGGCAGCCACGGGCGCATGTTCTATCGCCGCCGCACTGTGAACACCGGCAAGAAGGCCGGTAATATCGAAGATTTCTTTCAGAAGTCAGGCGCGGCCTATGACTATGCGCTGATTCTGGACGCCGACAGCCTGATGGAAGGCGCCACTATCGCCGAAATGGTCCGGCGGATGGAGGCAGAGCCCGATCTCGGCCTGCTGCAGACCCTGCCCAAGATCGTCAAGGCGCAGTCACGCTTTGGCCGGGCGGTCCAGTTCGCGGCAAGCTTTTATTCCCCCGTCTTTGCCCGGGGGCAGGCCCTGATGCAGGGGCGCTGCGGTCCGTTCTGGGGTCACAACGCGCTGGTCCGGGTGCGGGCCTTTGCCGAAAGCTGCGGCCTGCCGGTCCTGAGCGGCAATCCCCCCTTTGGCGGCCACGTCCTGAGCCATGACTATGTAGAGGCCGCGTTGCTGGCCCGTGCCGGCTGGCGCGTGCGCGTCGATCCTGATTTGGAGGGATCGTTCGAGGAAGGCCCCGAAAACATCATCGACTATGCCCGGCGCGACCGCCGCTGGTGCCAGGGCAACCTGCAGCACAGCCGCATCATCGGCGCGCCAAGGCTGAAGGGGTGGAGCCGATTTGTCTTCCTGCAGGGGATCCTTGCCTACATCGCGCCGCTCTTCTGGCTGATGTTCATGATCGCAAGCGTCGTGCAGCCGCTGTTCCAGCATGAACCGAACTACTTCCCCGAACCCTACCAGCTTTTCCCCGTGTTCCCGAGCAACGAGACCTCCAAGGCCATTGCGCTGGCCATCGGGGTGCTGGGCCTCCTGATCCTGCCCAAGCTGCTGATCGCGGCCCATGCGGCCCTGACCGGCCGGGCGCGGGACTTTGGCGGCGCGGGGCGGGTGTTCCTGACCACGATGTGGGAATTGGCTGCGTCCAGCGTCATGGCGCCGATCATGCTGATGTTCCAGACCCGCTCGGTCTTTCAGGTGCTGATGGGCATCGACGGAGGCTGGCCCCCGAACCGGCGCGGCGACGGCACACTGACGTTGGGAGAGGCTTGGACGGCAAGCCGCTGGATCGTCGTCTTCGGCATCCTCGGTCTGGTTGCGGCCTGGCGGTTGGCGCCGGAACTGGTGTTCTGGCTGCTGCCGGTGGCGGTGCCGATGATCCTGTCGCCCGTGGTGATTGCGCTATCATCTTGGCGGGGCGGGTCCTGGTCGCGCAATGCCTTCATCGTCCCGTCCGAGACCGCTCCTGCGCTTGTGATCCAGTGGCAGCGCCAGATCCTTGACCAATGGAGCAACGCGGACCACATCAGGGATGATCATCCTGAGCTGAGCGCCCCAACTTATGCCTGACACCACGCGCGGCGCGCAGGCGCCGGCCATTGCGCTTCCCCTCGTCTCTCAGCGGGACGCGCGGCTTGACGTCTTCCGGGGCCTCGCTCTGGTGACGATCTTCATCAATCATGTGCCCGGCACGGTGTTTGAGCATTTCACCAGCCGCAACTTCGGCTTTTCCGACGCGGCAGAGGCATTCGTGCTGATGTCAGGTGTTTCGGCGGGGCTGGCCTATGGCACGCAGTTTCGCAAGCCGCCGCTCTGGCCCGCAGTGGCGCGGGTCTGGGGGCGGGCATGGACGCTTTATCTTGTGCATATCGCCATCACCTTCATGGCGATCGCGATCTGCGCGGCAGCGGCGCAGTACTTCGGCCTGTTTTCCATGATCCAGCGCAACAACCTGGGACCGCTGTTCCGCAACCCGCTTGACGTGCTGGTGGGACTGCCGACGCTGGGGCACCAGCTGGGCTATTTCAACATCCTGCCGCTTTACATCGTGCTGTTGCTGGGCACGCCGCTGTTTTTCCTGATCGGGCTGCGGCGGCCCTGGCTGTTGGTCGCGCTGTCCGGCGTGCTCTGGTTCCTGGCGGGGCAGTGGCGGCTCAACATGCCTGCCTTCCCGAACCCGGGCGGATGGTTCTTCAACCCTTTCTCTTGGCAATTCCTGTTCGTCATCGGCCTTTGCACCGGCGTTGCCGCCAAAGAGGGCCGGCGACTGGTCCCAATGATTCCCGCGGCGTTGCATGTCGCGCTGGCCTTTGTCCTCATCGCGCTGTTGTGGGTGCGCCTGCCGGACGTCGGCGCTGCAGGCCGGGCGATCATGGCGTCGCTGCGGGACTTCGGTACCCCGTTCTTCATCGCCGGGTTTGACAAGACCTTCCTTGGGCTGCCGCGCCTGCTTCATGTGTTGGCGCTGTTCTATATCGTCACGGCGTTCCCGATTGTCCGCGCCCTGTGCCACAGCCGCTGGCTTTGGCCGCTGGACGTGATGGGGCGGCAGGCGTTGCCGGTTTTCGCGATGGGTTCGGTTCTGGCAATCCTGATGCAGGCGGCCAAGCTCTGGTTCCCGGTGGGGACTGGCACGGATGCTTTCCTGATCGGCAGCGGGCTGCTGGCACAGCTGCTGCTGGCGATGCTGTGCGACTGGTCGGCGCAGCAGCGACGTCGATAGGCGCTGCCTATCAAAAGACGCAAGATAGCCCTTGATTAAGCGTTGATCTCGCGTCAGCCTGCGGCCCAAGGCAGGGGCCGCCATGATCGGCGGCCACAACCCGGAGGGCTGGAATGGCGTTGGACGAAAAAGGCATCTGGAAATCGGCACGCGGCCGGGGGCGCAAGACGCCCAAGGGGCGGCAGCTGGACGATGCCGCCCTGGCCGAGGTTCTTGCCCTGCTGGGCGACCGGCCACGCCGCCGTGACCTGCTGATCGAGTTCCTGCACCTGATCCAGGATGCCAAGAGCCATCTGCCTGCCGCCCATCTGCGCGCGCTGGCCGAAGAGCTGCGGATGTCCATGGCCGAGGTCTGGGAGGTTGCGACCTTCTACGCCCACTTCGACCCGGTGAAGGAAGGGGAAACCCCGCCGCCGGATCTGACCATCCGCGTCTGCGACTCGCTCTCCTGCGAACTGGCAGGGTCAGAGGCCCTTTTGGCGGCGCTGGAGGCGGGGCATGACCCCGCGCGCGTGCGTGTCCTGCGCGCGCCCTGCATGGGCCGCTGCGAAACGGCCCCGGTGGCCGAGGTGGGGCACAACCACATCACCCATGCCACGCCGGAAAAGGTTGCGGCGGCGGTCGCGGCGGGCGACACCCACGCCCATCTGCCGCCCTATGAGGCGCTTGCCCCTTACCGGGAGGCCGGCGGTTATGAGGTGCTTGGCCGCCTGCGCCAGAATGGCAACCCGGACGAGGTGCAGGAGACGCTGCTGCATTCCGGCCTTCGGGGCCTCGGCGGGGCAGGGTTCCCCTCAGGGCGCAAGTGGTCCTTTGTCCGGGCGGGGCAGGGGCCGCGCTATCTTGCCGTGAACGGGGATGAGGGCGAGCCGGGCACCTTCAAGGACCGCTATTATCTTGAGCGCACGCCTCATCTGTTCCTTGAAGGGATGCTGATCGCCGCCTGGGCGGTAGAGGCGGATCGCTGCTTCATCTATATGCGCGATGAATATCCCGCGATCCTCGAAATCCTGCGGCGCGAAATCACGGCGCTGGAGGACGCGCAGCTGATCCAGCCCGGCTATGTTGAACTGCGACGTGGCGCGGGCGCCTATATCTGCGGCGAAGAATCCGCGATGATCGAATCGATCGAGGGCAAGCGCGGCATCCCCCGGAACCGCCCGCCCTACGTGGCGCAGGTCGGGCTGTTTGACCGGCCGACGCTGGTGCACAATGTGGAAACCCTGCACTGGGTCGCCCGCATCTGCCGCGAAGGGCCGCAGATCCTGCGCGACGTGGAAAAGAATGGCCGCAAGGGAATGCGGAGCTATTCCGTGTCCGGCCGCGTGGCAAAGCCGGGGGTCTACCTGCTGCCGGCCGGGTCGACGATCACCGACGTGATCGAGGCTGCGGGCGGGATGGCGGAAGGTCACGTGTTCAAGGCCTACCAGCCGGGCGGCCCATCCTCGGGTCTCTTGCCGGCCAGCCTGAACGACGTGCCGCTGGATTTCGACACGCTGCAACCGCATGGCACCTTTATCGGTTCCGCCGCGGTGGTGGTCCTCTCGGAGCAGGACAGCGCCCGCGACGCCGCGCTCAACATGCTGCGGTTCTTTGAATCCGAATCCTGTGGTCAGTGCTCCCCTTGTCGGGTCGGCTGCGAAAAGGCGGTCAAGCTGATGCAGGCGCCGAAATGGGACCGAGCGCTGCTGGATGACCTGTGCACGGTCCTGGCCGATGCCTCGATCTGCGGGCTGGGGCAGGCGGCGCCGAACCCGATCCGGCTGACCATGCAACACTTCCCCGATGAGGTCTGAGATGATCCGCTTTACGCTTGATGGGCGCGAGGTTCAGGCGCGCGACGATGAAACCATCTGGGAGGTGGCAAAGCGCGAGGGCACGCTGATCCCCCACCTTTGCCACAAGGATGCGCCCGGCTATCGCAGCGACGGCAACTGCCGCGCCTGCATGGTAGAGATCGAGGGCGAGCGTGTGCTGGCCCCCAGCTGCATCCGCAAGCCGGCGGATGGCATGGTCGTCAACAGCCAGTCCGCGCGGGCAGAAACCTCTCGGCGGCTGGTGATGGAACTGCTGCTGGCCGACCAGCCCGAACGGGAAATGGCGCACGACCGATCTTCGCACCTGTGGGACATGGCTGATGCCCAAGGTGTGAGCACGTCCCGCTTCCCGACGCTGGAGGTCGAACGCATCCCGCTGCTGGACGACAGCCACGTGGCGATGCGGGTGAACCTCGACGCCTGCATCCAGTGCAACCTCTGCGTCCGCGCCTGCCGCGAAGTGCAGGTGAACGACGTGATCGGCATGGGCGGACGCGGTCACGACGCCTATCCCGTTTTCGACTTTGACGATCCCATGGGCAACAGCACCTGCGTGGCCTGCGGCGAATGCGTGCAGGCCTGCCCCACGGGCGCGCTGATGCCTGCGACCCTTGATGCCGAGGAACGGGGGGACAGCCGCGACTTCGACCGTGAAGTGCAAAGCGTCTGCCCCTTCTGTGGCGTCGGGTGTCAGGTGAGCCTCAAGATCAAGGGCGACCGCGTCACCCACGTGGACGGCATCAACGGCCCCGCGAACGAAGGCCGCCTCTGCGTCAAGGGCCGCTTCGGCTTTGACTACATCCATCACCCGCACCGGCTGCACGTGCCGCTGATCCGGCGTGAGGATGCGCCGCCCAAGGGGCTGAACGTCGATCCCGCCAACCCTTGGACCCACTTCCGCGAGGCGACGTGGGAAGAGGCGCTGGACGTGGCCGCGAATGGCCTTGCCCAGCTGGACGCAGCCCATGGCGGCCAGTCTGTCGCGGGCTTTGGCAGTGCCAAGTGCACCAACGAAGAGGCCTATCTGTTCCAGAAGCTGATCCGCCAGCGGTTCGGCCATAACAACGTCGACCACTGCACGCGGCTTTGCCATGCGTCCTCGGTGGCGGCGCTGATGGAGAACGTCGGTTCCGCCGCCGTGACGGCCACCTTCAACGAGATCGAGAACGCCGACGTCGCCATCGTCATCGGCGCGAATCCGGTCGAAAATCACCCCGTGGCTGCGACCTTCTTCAAGCAGTTCGCCAAGCGCGGCGGCAAGCTGATCGTGATGGACCCGCGCGGGCAGGCGTTGAAGCGGCACGCGACGCATATGCTCCAGTTCCGCCCCGGCGCGGACGTGGCGATGCTGAACGCGATCATGGCGACGATCGTCGAGGAACGGCTCTACGACCAGCAATACATCGACGCCTATACCGAGAACTGGGAGGCCGAGAAGGCGCATCTGGCGAACTTCACGCCGGAAAAGATGGCCGAACATTGCGGCATCCCGGCTGAAACGCTCCGCCAGGTGGCGCGGGACTTTGCGACCTCGCGGGCCGGGATGATCTTCTGGGGGATGGGCGTTTCGCAGCACATCCATGGCACCGACAATTCCCGTTGCCTGATCAGCCTCGCGCTCATGTGCGGGCATGTGGGGCGGCCGGGGACAGGGCTGCATCCGCTGCGGGGGCAGAACAACGTTCAGGGTGCGTCCGACGCGGGCCTCATCCCCATGTTCCTGCCGGATTACCAGACGGTGACGGATGACGCGGTTCGCGCGCAGTTTTCCGAAATCTGGGGCAGCGGCGACTTTTCGGCGCAAAAGGGCCTGACGGTCACGGAAATCCTTGATGCGGTGCACGAAGGCACGATCCGGGGCATGTATATCTCGGGCGAGAACCCGGCGATGTCTGACCCGGACGTGACCCATGCCCGCGAGGCGCTGGCCAAGCTCGAGCATCTTGTGGTGCAGGACATCTTCCTGACGGAAACCGCGAACTATGCGGACGTGATCCTGCCCGCGGCTGCCTTCTACGAAAAGGCCGGGACGGTGACCAACACCAACCGGCAGGTGCAGATCGCGCGGGCGGCAGTGAGGCCCCCAGGGCAGGCCCTTCCGGATTGGCAGATCACGGTGGACCTCGCGCGCCGGCTTGGCCTCGACTGGCAGTACACCGACCCGTCCGAGGTTTATACCGAGATGGCGCGGGGGATGCGCAGCCTCGACAACATCACCTGGGACCGGCTGGTGAACGAAGGTGCGGTGACCTACCCCAGCCTCTCGCCCAGCGATCCGGGCCAGCCCATCGTCTTTGGCGATGGCTTCCCCCGGGCCGAAGGGCGTGCCCGCTTTACCCCCGCCGCGCTCATTCCGCCGGACGAGAGCCCGGATGCTGAATTCCCGATGGTGATGACGACGGGGCGGCAGTTGGAACACTGGCACACCGGGTCGATGACCCGCCGGTCGCGCGTGCTGGACGCGGTAGAGCCAGAGGCGAACTGCTCCCTCCACCCTACCACGCTGCGGCGCCTGGGGGTGGAAGCGGGCGGCATGGTGCGCCTGATCACCCGGCGGGGCGAGATCACGATCATGGCCCGGGCCGACCGCGCCGTGGCCGAGGATATGGTCTTCGTTCCCTTCGCCTATGTGGAGGCCGCGGCCAACGTGCTGACGAACCCGGCGCTCGACCCCTATGGCAAGATCCCGGAGTTCAAGTTCGCCGCCGTCCGTGTCGAACCGGCAGGGGCAATGGCCGCGGAATAGTTGGACAGCATTGCGCGGCCTGCTAGCTTCAGCGAACAAGCACGTCGCCGAAGGTTCGCAATGCTGAGACTCTATTATTCCGCAAACTCGCCCTACGCCCGCAAGGTGCTGGTGACGCTGGTCGAAACCGGGCAGGCCGGGGATGTCGCGCTGGTTCAGGCCAGCGGCACCCCGGTCGATCCGGGCAACCTGCCGCTGGCGCAGAATCCGCTGGGCAAGATCCCGACACTGGAGCGCCCCGATGGGCCTGCGCTTTACGACAGCCGGGTGATCTGCCGCTACCTCGACCACCGCGCGGACGGGCGGCTCTATCCGCAGGGGGATGCGCTCTGGGATGTCCTGACGCTGGAGGCGACGGCGGATGGCATCATGGATGCGGCGCTGCTGATGGTCTACGAATCCCGCGTCCGCCCCGAGGACCGGCGCATGCCGGACTGGGTCGAAGGCCAGTGGACCAAGATCGCCCGCGCCCTTGACGCGCTGGAGGCGCGCTGGCTGGGTACGCTGAACGGGCCGATCTCGATCGGGCAGATCGCGGTGGGCTGCGCGCTCGGTTACCTCGACCTGCGTCATGCAGACCGCAACTGGCGCGACGGCCGGCCCGGCCTTGCCGGCTGGTTCGCCACCTTTTCCGCACGTCCCAGCATGACCGCCCACAGCCCCGCCGGTTGACACCCGCTGGTTGACAAGGGGGCTGCGGCGACAGATCGCGGCCACACAGGGGGCGAATGTGGAAAACGCCACTGGACGGGTTGGCCGCCCCCCGCTAGAACCGGCGCGGAAGGGCGGCAGGCAACTGTGGCCTTGTCATCGTATTGGCCGTCGGAGCCGGTCATGGAAGGGAGAATTCTCGTGTCCCACGCAGAAGAGAACGCAGGCACTCGCAGGGATTTCCTGTACTACGCCACGGCAGGCGCGGCGACGGTGGCGGTCGGTGCCGCCGTCTGGCCGCTTGTCAACCAGATGAATCCCTCGGCGGATGTGCAGGCGCTGTCCTCGATCTTCGTCGACGTGGCTGATGTCGCGGTCGGCACCCAGATCACGGTCAAGTGGCTGGGCAAGCCGGTGTTCATCCGCCGCCGGACTGAGGAAGAGATCGCGATCGCACGCGACACGCCGCTGAACGACCTGATGGACACGGACGCGCGCAACGCCAACATGGGCGAGGTTCCGGCTACGGACCAGAACCGCTCGCTGGACGAAACCGGCGAATGGCTGGTGATGATGGGCGTCTGCACCCACCTCGGCTGCGTGCCGCTGGGCAACGGTGCCGGCGACTTCGGCGGCTGGTTCTGCCCCTGCCACGGTTCGCACTATGACACTGCCGGCCGGATCCGCCGCGGCCCCGCGCCCGAGAACCTGCATATTCCCGTCGCGGCCTTCGTTGACGAAACCACGATCCAGTTGGGCTGAGGGAGATAAAGATGAGCGGGATTCCCCACGACCATTACGAGCCCAAGACGGGCGGTGAAAAGTGGCTCCACCGGCGGTTGCCGATCGTGGCGCTGCTCTACGACACGATCATGCTGCCCACGCCCAAGAACCTGAACTGGATGTGGATCTGGGGCATCGTGCTGATCTTCTGCCTTGCGCTGCAGATCGTCACGGGCATCGTGCTGGTCATGCACTACACGCCGCATGTCGATCTGGCCTTCGCCAGCGTCGAGCACATCATGCGCAACGTGAACGGCGGACACATGCTGCGCTACCTGCACCAGAACGGCGCGATGCTGTTCTTCTTTGCAGTCTACATGCACATCTTCCGCAACCTCTACTACGGGACCTACAAGACCCCGCGCGAGGTGACCTGGATCATCGGCATGCTGATCTACCTGCTGATGATGGCCACCGCCTTCATGGGCTACGTTCTGCCCTGGGGCCAGATGTCCTTCTGGGGTGCAACCGTGATCACCGGCCTGTTCGGCGCGATCCCGGGTATTGGCGAGGCGCTGCAAACCTGGCTGCTCGGCGGCCCGGCCGTGGACAACGCCACGCTGAACCGCTTCTTCTCGCTCCACTATCTGCTGCCCTTCGTCATCGCGGCGCTGGTCGTGGTGCACATCTGGGCCTTCCACACGACGGGCAACAGCAACCCTTCGGGCGTTGAAGTCCGCCGCACCTCCAAGGAAGAGGCGCAGAAGGACACCGTTCCGTTCTGGCCCTACTACATCCTCAAGGACTTCGCCGCGCTCGCCATGGTGCTGGTGGTGTTCTTCGTGCTCGTGGGCTTCATGCCGAACTTCCTCGGCCACCCAGACAACTATGTGGAGGCGAACCCGCTGGTGACCCCGGCGCATATCGTGCCCGAATGGTACTTCCTGCCGTTCTACGCCATCCTGCGCGCCTTCACCAACGACGTCTGGATCGTCCAGCTGGTCTACTTCCTCAGCTTCGGCATCATCGACGCCAAGTTCTTCGGCGTGCTGGCGATGTTCGGCGCGATCGCGGTGATGGCGCTGGCGCCCTGGCTCGACACCTCGTCGGTCCGGTCGGGTACCTATCGCCCGATGTTCAAGTGGTGGTTCTGGCTGCTGGTGATCGACTTCTTCGTGCTGGCTTGGGTGGGGGCAATGCCCGCCGAAGGGATCTACACCTGGATCTCGCTGATCGCCTCGACCTACTGGTTCGCCTACTTCCTCGTCATCCTGCCGCTGCTGGGCGTCATCGAAAAGCCGCTGACCCCGCCCGCCACGATCGAGGACGACTTCCTGGCGAAGAACTCCAAGAACAAGGGTGCCTCTGCCACCCGGGCCACTCCGGCCGAGTGAGGAAAGGACATGCCTGAGATGATCCGCAAACTTGCACTCTCTGCGCTCACGGCGCTTGCTCTGACGGCAGGCGGGGCGCAGGCCGCCGGCGAAGGGGACACGCATATCATCGACTATGCGTTCCCGTTCGAAGGGCCCTTTGGCGCCTATGACCGCAACCAGCTGCAGCGCGGCCTGCAGGTCTATACCGAGATCTGCGCGGCCTGCCATGGGCTGAAGCATGTGGCCTTCCGCACGCTGAGCGATCAGGGCGGCCCTGCGCTTCCCGAAGACCAGGTGCGCGCCTATGCTGCCAACTTCGAGGTGTATGACGCCGAGATCGAGGATTTTCGCCCCGCGGCAGTCACCGACCACTTCCCCCGGTCGGGCCTCGACAACGCGCCGGACCTCAGCCTGATGGCGAAATCGCGGGCCGGTTTCCACGGCCCCTATGGCCTGGGCATCAACCAACTGCTGCATGGCATGGGCGGGGCGGAATACATTGCCTCGATCCTCACCACCTACACCGGCGAGGAGCGTGAAGAGGCAGGTACCGTGCTTTATGGCAACGAGGCCTTCCCGGGCGGCTACATCTCCATGGCGCCGCCGCTTTATGATGAGGCGGTCACCTTCGCCGACGGCAGCCCGAACGATGCGGTGAGCCTGGCGAAGGATGTCTCGGCCTTCCTGATGTGGACGGCAGAACCCAAGATGATGGCGCGCAAGCAGGTTGGCCTGACTGCCATCGTGTTCCTGACAGTGCTTTCGGTCCTGCTCTACATGACCAACAAGAAGCTGTGGATGGGCGTGAAGCGCGAGGCAAAGTCGCGGGCAAACGCCCAGTAACGGCTGCAGCCGGAAATCGAAGGGCGCGCCCCGGCGGGGCGCGTCCTTTTCCATTTCAGGTGCCAAGGTAGCGGCGCAGCGCCTCCGGGGGATCGGCGAAAAGCGCCTCGGTCGGCTGGGGTGGATGCGCTTGGCCGCCTTCGACCAGCAGGGCCAGATCGCACAGACGCCGTGCGTCCGCGGGATCATGGGTGACCATCAGGACTGTCAGCCCTGATCCGTTGGCGATGCTGCCAACAAGGCCCAGCATCTCGGCCTTCAGGGCAGGTCCAAGTGCCGCGAAGGGTTCATCCAGCAGCAACAGCGGACGCTTCCGCAACAGCACCCGCGCGAGGGCCACCCGGCTCTGCTGCCCGCCCGAAAGCGCGGCGGGTCGGCGGGGGCCCAGCCCGGCAAGCCCCACCCGGTCCAGCGCCGCCTCTACATCCGCCCGCTGCTGCCGCGAGAGGCGCAGATCGGGCCGCAGGCCAAGGCCCACGTTCTGCGCCACCGTCAGATGCGGAAACAGGTTGTTGTCCTGGAACAGGATGCTCAGCGGTCGCTGCCCCGGCGGCAGCGGTGTCAGATCCTGCCCTTGCCACAGCACACGCCCCCGGTCCGGGTCATGAAATCCCGCCACGGCGGAGAGGAGCGTCGATTTGCCCGCCCCGGAGGGGCCGATGATCGCCGTCCGCGTCCCCGCCGGCACAGCCAGATTAGCCCGCAGCGCAAACCCACCCTGGCGCAGTTCCAGATCCTCAAGCTGCAGCACGACGCCCCCATCGGTCAAAGGCCCAGAAGGCCAGCAGGCTCAGCCCCAGCAACAGCACCGCTGCCCCCATCGCTTCGCCCATGCGGTAGGCGCCCATGAGCCGTTGAAGCTGCATCGGCAGGGTCTGGTTGCCCGTTTCGGCGAACAGCACGATGACCCCAAGATCGCCCATCGACAGCGCCGCCGCCAGCCCGCCTGAGAACCCCAGCGGCCGCCGCAGGCGCGGCAGGATCACCAGCCGCAGCCGCGTCCAGCCCGCCATGCCCAGACTGCTGGCCAGGCGGCCGTAGTCGCGATCAACCTGCCGCAGCGCCGGAAGGATCGCCCGCAGCGCGAAGGGCAGGGCCATCGCCGCGTTCACCAGCGCCGTCACCGGAAGCGCAGCCCGCGCCGGGTCCATTACCGGATAGACGATCAGGAACAGCCCCGTCCCGATCACTAGCGGCGACGCGGCGAGCGAGAGCATCCCCGTTGTCTCCAGACCCTGTGCCAGCGGCCCCCGCATCCGCAGGACCGCGAGCCCAAGGGCCAGTGCAAAGCCAAGCGTCAGCACAGCGGACCCAAGCGCCACCTGAACCGAGTGCCATGCCGCCTGCCAGACCGGGGCAGGCAGCGCCCATACCCGGGGCAGCCCGGCCAGCACCACCATCAGCAGGGGAACCAGAAGAAAGGCCGTCGCCAGTGCCAGAACCCCCGCATCCAGCAGCCCAAGCCGCCGCGCATCCCAGCGCCGCACCGCGCGGTCCAGCCCGCCACCAAAGGCGCCGGGAACCGGAACCTGAAGGGTCACGGCGGCCGCAACCGCGCAAAGCACGAATTGCACCAGCGCCAGCCGCGCCGCCCTTCCCAGATCAAAGTCGAACCGGAAGGCTTGGTAGATCGCCAGTTCCACCGTCGTGGCCCTTGGCCCGCCGCCCAGTGTCAGCGCCACAGCAAAGCTGGTGAGGCAGATCAGCAGGATCACCAGGAAGGCGCCCGGCACCACTTCGCGCAGCATCGGCAGCTCGATCTGCCGGAACAGGTCGCGTGGCCCAAAGCCCAGCGAGGCGGCGAGCCGGAACCGTTCCGCTGGAATGGCCAGCCACCCCTGAAGGATCAGCCGCGTCGCAAGTGGCATGTTGAAAAACACATGCGCCAAGATCACCCCCTGCGGTCCGTAGATCTGCACCGGATGCAGACCCGCTGCCGCCAGCCATCCGTTCACCACCCCGTTCCGCCCGAAAACAGCCACCAGCCCCAGCACCGCCACCAGCGTTGGCAGCAGGAAGGGGGCACCCAGCAGCGTGATCAACAGCCCGCGTCCCGGAAACCGCCGTCGCGCCAGCGCCCGCGCCACGGGCAGCGCCAGCATTACCGACAGCAACGCTGAAACCAGCGCCTGCACCACCGTGAAGCGAATCGCGGCCCAGTCTGCCGCGCCAAGGCCAGCGGTTGCCCCCGCGTTCCACGCAACGGCGCCAAGCGAGCCCAGCGTCAGGGCCAGAAGAACGGCGGCGACCGCCGTTCCGGCCCAGACGGCAGGGCCTAGCGGCTCAGCGCGCCCAGCCATTCGGCCAACGCGGCCGCGCGCAGTTCGGCCGCCTCTTCCGCCGGCAGAAGCAGGGCAGTTTCAGGCCGCGGCAAATCGTCAAAGCGGGGATCGATCCCATTGGCGGGCATCACGGCCGGATACATCCAGTTCGTTTCCGGCAGGATCGACTGGAAGGCGTCGGTGGTCATGAACTCCAGGAACTGGTCGGCCAGTTCGGGCTGGGGCGCGGCGGCCAGCTTGCCCGCCACCTCGACCTGAAGGTAATGCCCCTCGGCAAAGATCGCGGCGGTCTTGCTGTCGTCGTCCTCGGCGATCGTGTGATAGGCGGGGGAGGTCGTGTAGGACAGCACCATGTCCGCCTCTCCGTTCAGGAACAGGCCATAGGCCTCGGACCAGCCGGGGGTGACGGTCAGGATACGGGGGGCAAGCCCCTGCCAGATCTCGGCGGCGCGGTCGCCATAGGCGGCCTTGACCCACATCAGCAGCCCCAAGCCGGGCGTCGAGGACCGCGGGTCCTGAATCACGATCTGCAGGTCCGAGGCGATCAGGTCCTCGAAGCTTCCGGGCACCTCGGCAAGGTCGCGGTCATGGACAAAGGCGAAATAGCCCCAGTCAAAGGGCACGAACAGCGGATCGTCCCATTCTACCGGCAGGTCGAACTCGGCGCTGACGCCATGAGGCGCGAACAGCCCGGTTTCCGCCGCCGCTGCCGTCAGGTTGGTATCCAGCCCCAGAACGACATCCGCCTGGCTGCGCGCGCCTTCCAGCTGAACCCGCGCCAGAAGGGCGGCACCGTCACCGGCACCCACAAGGTTCAGCGTGCAGTCACAGATCTCCTCAAACGCGGTCTTGACCTGCGGACCCGGGCCCCATTCAGACACGAAGCTGTCGTAGGTATAGACCGTCAGCGCGGGCGCCTGGGCGAGGGCAGGGGCCCCCGTCAGCATCAGACCCGCAACAAGCATGGGGCAGCGCATGTCATCCTCCATCTGCGGCGGACAGGGGGATGCGCGTGGCTCACCTTCCCTCCGCCGGTTCTAACCGGTTCAGGTTCAACGGGTTCGCCATTGGCATCTCAGCCCCACGCAGGGCACCCCGAGGTAGGCCGCAGACTATTGCGCGGACCCAAGAGCCACAAGGGGAAACGCCTGCCCGGTGCAGAAAGGGTTGAGCGGCTCCGCGCCGCCCGCTAACAGTAACCGCCAAGAGGAGCCTGCCCATGTCGTTCAATACCTTCGGCCACCTGTTCCGCGTCACCACCTGGGGCGAAAGCCACGGTCCCGCCCTTGGCGCCACTGTGGACGGCTGTCCCCCGGGCATCCAGATCGACCCAACAGCCATCCAGCACTGGCTTGACCGGCGCAAGCCGGGGCAGAACCGTTTCACCACCCAGCGGCGCGAACCCGATGAGGTGGAAATCCTCTCCGGCGTGTTTGAAGGGCAGAGCACCGGCACCCCGATCCAGCTGATGATCCGCAACACGGACCAACGGTCCAAGGACTATGGCGAGATCGCGCAGGCCTTCCGGCCCGGCCATGCGGACATCACCTATTGGCAGAAATACGGCATCCGCGACTATCGCGGGGGTGGCCGGTCCAGCGCACGGGAAACGGCGGCACGGGTGGCGGCGGGCGGCGTGGCCCGCGCCGCGCTGGCGGCACTGGTGCCGGGGCTGCAGATCATCGGCTACATGGTGCAGATGGGCCCGCAGGCGATCGACCGCTCGCGGCTTGACCTGGAAGAGGTCGAACGCAATCCCTTCTGGTGCCCCGATGCGACCACGGCGGCGGCCTGGGCTGACCAGCTTGACGGGCTGCGGAAGTCCGGCAACTCGGTCGGCGCGATCATCGAGGTCGTGGCCCGCGGCGTGCCGGTGGGTCTGGGGGCGCCGGTCTATGGCAAGCTCGATACCGATCTGGCCGCGGCGATGATGTCGATCAATGCGGTCAAGGGGGTGGAGATTGGCGACGGCATGGCCGCAGCCGCCCTGACCGGCATCGACAACGCCGACGAAATCCGCATGGGGCCGAACGGGCCAGAATACCTGTCCAACCACGCGGGCGGCATTTTGGGTGGCATTTCCACCGGACAGGACGTGGTGGTGCGGTTTGCCGTAAAGCCGACGTCGTCGATCCTGACTCCGCGCCGAACGGTGACGCGGGACGGGCAGGAAACCGACCTGATTACCAAGGGCCGCCATGACCCCTGCGTCGGCATCCGCGCCGTCCCGGTGGCGGAGGCGATGATGGCCTGCGTGATCCTTGACCACCTGCTGCTGCATCGCGGGCAGGTGGGGGCGGGGCCGCGCGGGCAGATCGGCTAGGCCGCAGGCTTCTGCTTGGCCAGTTGCACCGCAAGGATGCCGGCCATGATGACCACGACGCCGATCATGTCGAACAGGCCAAGCCCCTCGTTCAGCAGCAGCGCCGCGATCAGCACCCCGAGGAAGGGGTTGAGGAAGTGAAACGTCGCCGCCCGCACGGCGCCGATCCGGTTGACCAGCAGGAACCACACCCAAGTCGCCGCCAGCCCGGGCACAAGGCAGGTGTAAAGGAAGGCCAGCACCAGCCGCGTGTTCAGCGTGACTTCCCAGCTTTCGAAGGCCAGCGCGGGAATGGCAAGAAACCCGGCCCCCACGAACATCTGCAGCCCTACGATCATCAGCAGGTTCCCTCCTGAGGACGCCCCCCGTACCGACAGCGTCGCAAAAGTCAGCGCCAGCACCCCCAGCCCGCAAAGCACAAGGCCCAGCACATCGACGCCCCCCTGGATGCGGGCGCCCATGATGATCGCCACGCCCAGAACGCCCGCGAACAGCCCGCCGATCGCCAGCGGCCGCAGCCGGTCCCGAAAGATCAGCCATCCTGCCAGCGCCACCAGAAGCGGCATGGTCGAGGCGATGATGGCGGCCACCGAGGCTTCGACCCGCTGCATCGCTATGAAGTTCAGCCCCAGGTAAAGCGCGTTCTGGCACAGCCCGAACAGCAGCGTGGCCCGCCATTGCGCCCGGGTCAGGCGCCAGCTTTGGCCCAGCGCTGCGGCAATGCCCACCCCGATCAGCCCCGAGATCAGGAACCGCAGCGCCAGCGCCATCATCGGCGGCGCCTCCAGCACGATGATCCGCGCCGAGGTAAAGGCCGAGGACCACATGGCCGCAAAGGCCAGGCCCATCAGTATCGCCCGAAAATCCATGATGCCCCCTTTGCGCAACCCCGCGCCCAAAAGAAAAGGGCCGCCGAGGTGGCGACCCTAAAGCCCGCAGCCGCAGGTGCAAGTGCCGGATCAGCCGTTGACGCTGTCCTTGAGCGCCTTGGCGATCGTCACCTTGACCACCTTGTCGGCCGGCTTGGAGATCTGCTCGCCGGTGGCGGGGTTGCGCACCATGCGTTCGGGACGGGCACGGCAGGCAAATTTCCCGAGACCGGGCAGCGTGACGGCGCCGCCTTCGGCAACTTCGCGGGTGACAAGCGCGCTCAGCGCATCAAGGGCGGTGTTCGCGGTCTTCTTGTCGGTGCCCATTTCCTCGGCCAGGGCGGCCACGAGCTGCGTCTTGGTCATCGGTTTCGACATCATCGTCTCCTGGTCTCTTGGCCTTTTGTGAAAAGGCCGTTTTCATCAGAGGGTCGCGCTTTGGCGGCTCATTGCCTTGCTACACAACCTTTTCCTGCGTTGCGCAAGCCAAATCCATGACAAACTGGCCGTTTCCCGCCGTCACAGAAAGGCTGTTTCCTCAAAGCTGCGCAGTTTCCGGCTGTGAATCCGTTCCAGAGGCATGTCGCGCAGACGCTCCATCGCGCGGATGCCGATCAGCAGATGCCGGGCCACCTGGGTCTTGTAGAACTCGGTCGCCATGCCGGGCAGTTTCAGTTCTCCGTGCAGGGGCTTGTCGGAAACGCACAGAAGCGTCCCATAAGGTACCCGGAAGCGGAAGCCGTTCGCGGCGATCGTCGCGCTTTCCATGTCCAGCGCCACGGCTCGCGATTGCGACAGCCGCCGCACCGGGCCGGACTGATCGCGCAGTTCCCAGTTGCGGTTGTCGATGGTGGCCACCGTTCCCGTCCGCATGATCCGCTTGAGGTCATAGCCGCCAAGGCCCGTCACCTCGGCCACGGCTTCCTGCAGCGCGATCTGGATTTCCGCCAGCGCGGGGATCGGCACCCAGACGGGCAGGTCGTCATCCAGCACGTGATCCTCGCGCAGGTAGGCATGGGCGAGGACGAAGTCGCCCAAGCTCTGGCTGTTGCGCAGGCCCGCGCAGTGGCCAACCATCAGCCAGGCATGGGGACGCAGAACCGCGATATGGTCGGTCGCCGTCTTGGCGTTGGAAGGTCCGACGCCGATGTTCACCAACGTCACGCCCCCGCCGTTTTCGCGCTTGAGGTGATAGGTCGGCATTTGCGGCAGCTTGAGCGGGCCGGGAAGCGGCTCGTCCGCCTTGGTGATGACGTGGTTGCCGGGGCCGACAAAGGCCGTGTAGCCGCTGTCGGGATCGGCTAGGGCCATGCGGCCAAAGGCCTCGAACTCCTCGACGTAGAACTGGTAGTTGGTGAACAGGATGTGGTTCTGGAAATGCTTGGCGTCGGTCGCGGTGTAATGCGACAGCCGCGCCAGTGAATAATCCACCCGCTGCGCGGTAAAGGGCGCCAGCGGCACCGACCCGTCCGCGTTCAGCACCGCAAAGCCATTGACGATGTCGTCGTTGGTGGTGGACAGGTCCGGCACGTCAAAGACGTCGCGCAAGGAAAAATCCAGCACCCCTTCCTGCGGGACATTAAGCGCGGGCACATTCGCCACTGCAAAATGGATCGGGATGGGCGTTACCGAAACGCCGATTTCCACGTCGACTCGGTGATGGCGCATTAGCAGTTCGATCTGCTGGCGCAGGTAGTTCCGGAACAGGTCAGGGCGGGTGACGGTCGTGGCATAGGTGCCGGGGCCGGGAACATGGCCAAAGCTCAGGCGGCTGTCGGCCTTGGCAAAGCTTGTCGTCGTCATCCGGATTTCGGGATAAAACGCGCGATAGCGTGCCTCGGGCCGGCCATGCGAAAGTATGTCCGCAAAGTGGCGGTGCAGGAATTCCGTGGCGATGGTGTAAAGCTCTTCCAGACGGGCCACGGCGGCGGCCGCGTCGCGAAAGACCTGCGCGGGTGGCGTGGGCGGCGTCAGGATCGGAAGCGTGGTATCAAAGCTGTTCATCGGGCGCGCCTTGCGGGAATGCTCTGTCATCACGTCATAAGGCCTGAAAGGGCGGGGGCGCGCAAGGTCATCGCCCGCGTGATCAGCAGGGCTCTGGCACGACCAGAACGTCGCTGCGCGCGTCGCGCGACACCTTCTGCGCCACGCTGCCCAGAAGGCCCGCGGCCACCATCCCCTTGCCCCGGATGCCCAGCACCAGAAGATCCACGCCCTTGGTCCGGGTCAGCCGCGCCAGCACCTGTTCGGTCGGGCCGACGAACACCCGCGCCTGGGAGCCGGGCCATTGCTGCGCAAAGTCCTGCAGTTCTGCCAGGGCGCGGTGGCGCAGGTCCGCCCGCCAGCGCGACAATTCCGCGCCCGAGGTTCCCGCCAGCAGCAGTGCCTGTTCAAGATCGGCAGGCAGGTCGGTCACATGGGCAAGCTGCAGCGGCACGCCGGGGCAAAGCCGCGCCGCCGTTTCCGTGGCAACATGCGAGCAGTTGGAATGATCCACCCCCACGACGACGCCACAATAATCCTGCAGGGCCCGCCGGCGCACCATCAGCACCGGGCGGTGTCCGCTGCGCAGCAGCCGGTCGGCGGTGGTGCCGATCAGCCGGGCGCCAAGATTGCGCTGTTCGTTGGGGCCGATCACCAGCAGGTCGGCCCCCAGTTTTGCGGCCAGCGCGTCGATCTCTCGCGCCGGGGATCCCTCGCGGATCAGGGGTGTTCCCTCGATGCCGGCCGCGGCTAGCGCCGGAGTCAGGGCCTCGGCCAGATCCTGCGCGGCCTGATCCCAGCCGGTTCTGGCAAAGCCAGGCAGGGCGACCGCGTGGCGCAGAACGCTTGTAACGCTCAGTCGGGCGCCGTGGGCCCGCGCCAGCATCGCTGCCCGGGCAAGAACCTGCGCGGCACGTGGGCCGGGAACGACAGCAGCAAGGATATGGCGGGGCATCGCACCTCCGGGTCAGGACGCGTCCGGGCGAAGAAGTGTCACAAGCGTATCCCCATACCGCCGCTGGTCAACCTGCGCGAAGCCCGGGGGCAGCCGGGGCGCGGCGCTTTCTTCCCAGATGATCAGCGCGTCGGGATCAATCCAGCCGCCTTCCTGCGCCGATACCAGCGCCCGTTCTCCCAGCCCCTTGCCATAGGGCGGATCAAGAAAGACCAGCGTAAAAGGCGCGCCGCGGTTTTCACCCAGCCGCGTCGCGTCGCGGCGGTAAAGGTCGGTGACGCCCATCGTCCGGGTCAGTTCGATGTTGCGGCGGATGAGCGCCCGCGCCGCCGTCCCGTCATCCACGAATGTCACGCGCGCCGCGCCGCGCGACAGCGCCTCCAGCCCTAGCGCGCCGGTGCCGGCGAATAGGTCAAGCACCCGCGCCCCGTGAAGGGGATCGCCGTGCCCACCGTTCACCAGCAGATTGAAGATGCTTTCGCGCACCCTGTCGGTTGTGGGGCGCAGATGCGCCGACACGTCGCCCTTGCCCACAGGCGCAAGGGCCAAGCCCCGGAAGGTTCCACCAATGATCCGCACGTTTCCGCCTTACTTCAGCAGCGACCGCAGATCGGTCGCCGGGTCGCTCACCAGCGCCGGGTCCACGTTGCGCCCCATCTCCAGCAGGCGCTTGCCCACCATGAAGGACCGGGGATCGTTCATCGCATCCACCGCGATGAACGTTCCGCCAGTGTAATACCAGAACGACACCGCGCCCGATGCCCCCTCGCGCCGATGAACGCGGTCATAGCCGCTGTTGAGCCCGGCGATCTGCAGCTTGACGTCATACTGATCCGACCAGAACCACGGCACCGGCGCATAGTCCCGCCCGGCGCCCAGCATGTTGTCGGCGACAAGTTCGGCCTGATCGATGGCGTTCTGCACGCTTTCAAGCCGCAGCCGTCCACCCCGGAACGGGAACGAAGCGCAATCCCCCGCAGCCCAGATGGCGGGATCGCTGGTCCGCCCCTGCGCATCGGTGGCGATACCATTATCAAGCGCAACACCCGCCGCCTCGGCCAGGGCGACGGCAGGCACGATGCCCACGCCGACGATGACGAAGTCGACCTCGATCTCTCGCCCGTCGGTCAGGCGCGCGCCGGTCACCTGACCATTGCCCAGCAGGCGTTCCAGACCGGTGCCTTCAAGGATTTCCACCCCGTAACGCTGGTGCAGCGCGCGGAAGTAGTCCGATGTCTCGGGCGCGGCGACCCGCTGCAGGATTCGCGGCGCCATTTCGATGACCGTGACCGACAGGCCCTTGGATGCCGCCACGGCCGCAGCCTCCAACCCGATATAGCCGCCGCCCACGATCAGAACCCGCCGCCCCGGCACGAATTCCGGCGCCATCGCGTCGGCATCCGCCAGATCGCGCGCGACATAGACGCTGCCCAGCGCGCCGCCCATGCTTTCAGGCAACTGCCGCGGGATGGAGCCGGTCGTCAGCGCAAGCTGGTCATAGCTCAGTTCCGTGTCGCCCAACCGCAGCGTCCGTCTGGCGGCATCGATGCCCGTGACCCGCTGGCCCAGCCGCAGGTCGATCCGGTGTTCGGTATAGAAGCTCTCGGACCGCAGCAGCAGCCGGTCAAGCGGCATCGCGCCGGTCAGGTAACCCTTGGTCAGCGGCGGCCGCTGGTAGGGTGGCACGGGTTCCGCGCCGATCAGGGTCAGCGGCCCGTCATAGCCCTTGGCCCGCAACCGTGCCACCAAGGCCGCCCCCGCCTGTCCGGCGCCCACTACCACGATGCCTGCCATCTCATCCTCTTTCTGGCCCCCGCCCGGGGATGAGCCTATAGCTGGTCACACGATGAACGCAACGCACGAGGGATATTCATGACGATCTCTACTAACGACCGGCTTCCGTCGGCAACGCTTGTCCGCATGGGCGAGGGCGGGCCGCAGGAAGTATCGACCGATACGCTCGTGCAGGGGCGGCGGGTCGTGATCTTTGCCGTACCGGGCGCCTTTACCCCCACTTGCCATACGGCGCATGTACCCAGCTTCATCCGCAACAAGGACGCGATCCTTGCCAAGGGCGTGGACGAGATCATCTGCGTCTCGGTCAACGACCCCTTCGTGATGAAGGCCTGGGGCGAGGCGACGGGCGCGACCGAGGCCGGGATCACCCTGCTGGCTGACGCCACGGGCGCCTTCACTCAGGCGCTGGGACTGGCCTTTGACGCGCCGCAGGCGGGGCTGATGGGCCGGTCGCGCCGCTATGCGATGCTGGTGGATGACGGGGTGGTCACGGTGCTGAACCTCGAACAATCCCCCGGCGCTTGCGAGGTGTCTGCGGGCGAAGGGCTTCTTGCTGCCATGTGAAGTTCAGCCCGCCGCCTCGGTCATGCGGCGGGCAAGCTTCAGGTCCCGCTCGGTCAGGCCGCCGACGTCGTGGCTGGTCAGCACCACCTCCACCCGGTTGTAGACATTGGTCCATTCCGGGTGGTGGTTCAGCTTTTCGGCCCAAAGTGCGACATGGGTCATCCAGGCGAACGCTTCGCGGAAGGTGCGGAAGCGGAAGCTGCGGGTGATCGCGTCACGCCCCTCTACCATTGCCCAGCCTTCGGTCAGTAGGGCGGCGCGATCCTCGGGCGGAAGCAGGCTCATGCGGCGGCCGCGTCGTCAAGCTCGCTCGCGCGGAGCAGGGCTGGCCGGGGCTCAAGCCGCTTCCAGTAGTCGCTGAACGCCTGCCGCGCCGGAATGGTGCCAAAGCGCTTTCCCCACCCGATCTGCGCCCCGACATAGACATCGGCAGCGGTAAAATTGTCGCCGGTTATATATGGCCGATCGCGCAGCGCCCCTTCAAGCGTATCCAGAACCGCATCCAGGCTGCCATAGCCCACCATCGCGCGGCGATCGGGTGGGACTTGGATCCCCAGCGCGGCATTGGTGACTGCGGCCTCCAGCGGGCCCGCGGCAAAGAAAAGCCAGCGGTAATAGTCGCCGCGCTCTGCAGGCGCGGGGGCAAGACCGGCCTGCGGGAAGGCATCGGCCAGAAAGGCACAGATCGCGGCGCATTCCGTCACGACTTGGTTCCCCATGCGGATGGCTGGCACCTTGCCCATTGGGTTGATCGCCAGGTATTCCGGCGCATGCATGGCCCCGTCATATCCCAGCACCACGGTTTCATAGGGGGCGCCCACCTCTTCCAGCATCCAGCGGGCGATACGACCGCGGGACATCGGATTGGTATAGAGGGTGATCATTCCGCTTCCTCCTTGCCCTGTAGCGGCCCCCGCCGGAACGGTCCATAAGCCGTCAGTATCTCGATTTCCTCATCCGTCGCGGCGCGTTCCTGACGCAGGTAACGGGCCACAGCCTCGCGAAAGCCCGCGTCCCCGATCCAGTGCAGCGAATGCACCGGAACCGGAAGATAGCCCCGTGCCAGCTTGTGTTCCCCTTGGGCGCCTGCCTCTACCCTTGCCAGTCCTGCCATGATCGCGTGATCGATGGCCTGATAGTAGCACAGTTCGAAATGCAGGAAGGGATGATCTTCGATGGCGCCCCAATAGCGGCCGTAAAGCGTGTCGCGCCCGATGAAGTTCAGCGCCCCCGCCACCCATTGCCCCGCCCGCCGCGCCAGAACCAGCAGGATGTCATGCCGCATCGTCGCCTGCATCGCGTCGAAAAACGCGCGCGTCAGGTAGGGGCGGCCCCATTTGCGCGCGCCCGTGTCCTGGTAGAAACGCCAGAAGGCGTCCCAGTGTTCGGGCTGGATCGCGTCGCCGGTCAGCGCGTGGATCGTGCCGCCAAAGCCCTGCGCCTGCGCCCGTTCCCTGCGGATGGTCTTGCGTTTGCGCGACGACAACGTGGTCAGGAAATCGTCAAAGCTGCCATAGTCGCGATTTTCCCAGTGAAACTGCTGCGTCACCCGGTGCAGAAGCCCCATTTCAGCCCCGGCCTCGGCCTCCTCGGGGGTGCAAAAGGTGATGTGGGCCGAGGACAGCCGGTTTTCCGCCGCGATCTGCACCATTCCCTGCACCAGCGCGGCGCGGCCCGTGGCTTCCTGTCCTGGGCGGCACAGGAACCGCCGCCCCGTCGCGGGGGTAAAGGGCACGGCCACCTGCAGCTTGGGGTAATACCGCCCCCCGGCACGTTCCCACGCCTGCGCCCAGCTGTGGTCAAAGATGTATTCGCCCTGGCTGTGCCCCTTGGCGTAAAGCGGTGCCACCGCGATCACCTGCCCACCCTGCCGGGCCACAAGATGCCGGGGCTCCCATCCCGTTCCGGGGCCGACCGAACGCGACTCTTCCAGCGCGTGAAGGAAGCGGTAGGTGGTGAAGGGATCGGTCGGGCGGCCTGTGACGGATTCGGGACAGGCGCAGGCGTCCCAGTCCGCTTGGGGCAGGTCCGCCAGCCGCGACAGCATCGTGATCTCGATCTGGTCGTTCATGACGTCCCGGGTTGTTTTGGTCAGGGCGATGGTGGCTCTGCGCCCCGGCAGGTCAAGCGGGGGCGGGGGTTGTATCCTTCGAAGGTGATGTTCTGCGCCTGTTTCCGCGCCACGGCCTCGGTCCCGGAGTCGCGGATCGTCCAGCACAGGATCGCCGCACCCGCGTCGCGCAATTCCGACACCCGTGGCCGGTCCAGATCCCCCCATTCGTGCGAAATGAAGCTGCAACCGGCGGCGTCGTAATCCGGGATCTCGCGCAGCCGGTCGCGCACGAGGGCAGGAAGCAGCGGCCAGTCTTCTGCGCCATAGCTGCTGGTCGTCAGCCCGCGCGGCAGATTCGGGCAAAGCCGCGCCATCGCCATCACGGAATGGGGGTTGAAGGACATGACTGCGACCGGGCCGGCGTAGCCCTGCAGGGCGCGGGTGGTCGCCTCTTCCAGCGGACCTACGTCCGGGCCGTGGGCGCCATCCTGATCCTTGATCTCGATCAGCAGGGGGACGCGGCCCGCCACCAGATCCAGCACCTGCGCCAGGGTCGGCACCCGTTCGGCGGTGCCCAGCAGGCCAAGCCCGCCAAGCTCTGCCGCGGTCCGCGCCCGCACCGGGCCCTGTGTGCCCGTAAGCCGTGACAGCGCGTAGTCGTGGAAGACGATGGGTACGCCGTCGCGCGACAGTTGCAGGTCGATTTCTATCCCATACCCCGCCTCGACCGCCGCGGCCACGGCGGCCAGGGAATTTTCAGGCCGCCCCGCTGCGCGATCATGCAGGGCGCGGTGGGCAATCGGCCGTGCCAGGAATTCCGGCGGAAGGGCAGGCATCAGCGCAGCTCGAAGACGGCTTCGATCTCCACCGCGACGCCGCGGGGCAGGGCCGGGGCGCTGACGGCGGCGCGGGCGTGGCGACCGGCTTCGCCGAATGCCGCCACGAACAGGTCCGATGCGCCGTTGATCACCTCGGGCTGATCCGTGAATTCGGGGGTGGAGTTGACGAAGCCTGTCAGCTTCACCACCCGCGCAATCCGGCCAAGGTCGCCGCCGCAGGCCGCCCGGGCCTGCGCGATCAACGAAAGGGCGCAGGCCTGTGCCGCCTTGGCGCCGGCCGCGACGTCCAGGTCGTCCCCCAGCCGTCCCTTGATCAGCCCGTCCGGCCCCTGGCTGATCTGCCCCGAGACAAAGAGCAAGTTGCCGCTTAGCACATAGGGAACGTAGTTCGCCGCCGGGGCAGGGGCATCCGGCAGCGTCAGGCCGCGGTCGGAAAGGCGGGCAACGATATCTTGGCTCATGTGGGGCTCCTTGCGGTTTGCGGGCACGCTAGCCAAGTCGCGCGCCCGCGAAAAGCCCCGATCAGCTTTCCCGGAAAGCCTTGTCGAAGTACTCCTTGAGCGGCTGGACCAGATAGGCCAGCGGCGTGCGGGAGTCGGTCTGGATGAAAGCCTCGACCGGCATGCCGGGCAGCAGGGTAAGATTGCCCAGCTTTGCAGCCTCTTCCGGGCTGATCGTGATCTCGGCCCGGTAGTAGTTCGTCTGCGTCCGTTCATCGGTAAAGGCATCCGGGGACACCATCGCGATCTGGCCGGTGACCTCTGGCGTTGTGCGGGCGCTGAAGGCCGGGAAGACAAGCCGCGCCTCTTGTCCGACAAAGACCTGGTCGATCTCTACCGTGCTGACGCGGGTGGCGATGATCAGCGGCCGGTCCTGCGGGATCACATACAGCACCGGGTCGGCAGCGCGCAGCACCGCACGGGGTGTCGTCACCTGCAGGCCCCAGACCACGCCCGATACCGGCGCGCGCAGGTCCAGAAGCTCCAGCCGTTCCCGCAGCGAGCGCCGGCGTTCGGCCAGTTCCAGTTCCCGGTAGCCCAGGTCGCGCAGTTGCGTCAGCGCATCTTCGCGCCGCTGGCTGTGCAGGCGCAGCACCTCGATCCCGATCTCGGTCACGCGGGCGGCAGCCTCGGCGCGCGAGGCGGTGAGCTCGCCGATGCTGCCGTTCAGCCCGGCCTGTTCACGCTGCAGCGACAGTACCCGCGCTGACTGGGTCAGGCCCCGGTCCAGCAGGCTTTGCTGCGACACGAGTTCCTGCTCGATCAGGGACAGCTGCGTCCGCAGGGCGGCAAGCTGGGCTTCGATCCCCTCGATCTGGTTGTCGATCTGGCCGGAACGCTTTTCCAGCTGGTCGATCTGCTGGTCCAGGCTTTCGCCGCGCGCCTCGAACAGGCGTGCCTGTCCCTGCATCAGCGTCTCGACTTCGGGCAGGTGCGCGACTTCGATCAGCACGTCCGGGAAGGTGATGCTATCGCGTTCATCACGCTCGGCCTCCAGCCGGCCACGGCGGGCGAGGATTTCAAAGAACTGGCTTTCGACGATTGAGAGTTCCGACCGGATCAGCGAGCCGTCCAGCCGGATCAGCGGTGCGCCGGCCTCGACTCGTGTCCCTTCGGACACGAGGATCGATTCGACCACGCCGCCTTCGGGATGCTGGACCACCTGGCGATGCTGTTCGACCTCGATTTGGCCAGAGGCGACAACCGCTCCCGAGATCTCGGTCATCACCGACCAGGCGCCGAACCCGCCCAGAAGCAGGGCAAGCGATGTCGCCCCCAGAACAAGCGGCCCGCGGGCCGACCAGTCGCGTTTCGTCATGACACACCTCCGGGGCCGGCACTGCGAATGATGTCCGTGTGGTTGCGCACCATTTCGCGCAGAACCTGGTCACGCGGCCCAAAGGCGCGCCGGGTGCCGCCCTCGAGTACCAGAAGAAGGTCGCATTCCTGGATCGCCGCCGGACGATGCGCCATGATGAGAACGGAACCACCCTCAGCCTTCATGGCGCGGATCGCGGTGTTCAGCGCGGCCGAACCGTCGTTGTCGAGGTTGGAGTTCGGCTCATCCAGCACCAGAAGGACAGGATTGCCGTACATTGCCCGCGCCAGGCCGATCCGTTGGATCTGACCGCCGGACAGGCGTCCACCAGCGGCCGACACGCGGGTATCGTAGCCTTCAGGAAGCGACAGGATCAGATCATGGGCTGCGGCCTTCTTGGCTGCGGCGACGACCTGCTCTGAATCCGGGTTTGGGCTAAGCCGGGCGATGTTTTCCGCAATCGTGCCGTCAAAAAGCGTCACGCGCTGCGGGAGGTAGCCGATGTACTGGCCCAGCACGTCCGGTTCATATTGATCGAGCGACGCGCCATCCAGCCGCACATGGCCGCCCGCAGGGGTCCACACCCCCGTCAGGGCGCGTGCCAGCGTGCTCTTCCCGGCGCCAGAGGGGCCGATGACGCCCACCGCCTGCCCTGGTTCCACCCGGAAACTCACCAGCCGAAGCGCGGCCTGCTGTTCCCCCGGGGGCACAACGGTCAGCTGGCTCACCTCCAGCACGGGGCGGGGGCGCGGCAGCGCGGTGCGGCGCGGCTCGTCCGGAATGGTGGAAAGCAGGGTCGAAAGCCGCCCCCAGCCTTCCTGCGCCCGCTGGAACAGGCCCCACTGGCCGATGGCCGACTCGATCGGCGCCAGCGCCCGCCCCATGAGGATGGAGCCCGCGATCATCGCGCCTGCGCTCAGCTCTCCGTGCAGGACAAGCCATGCGCCCAGCGCCAGCATTGCCGACTGCAGGAACAGCCGGAAGGTCTTGGTGGTGACGCTGACCACCGCAGCCCGGTCGCCGACGGCCACGTTGCCGCGCAGGGCAAGGCCACGGGCCTGCTGCCAGCGGTCAAAGGCCGCGCCACGCATCCCGAGGCTCTGGACGATCTCGGCCTCGGACTTGATCTGGTTGGCGAAGCGCTCGGCGACGATGCCGGCACGGGCGGAATTGGCAGCCCCCTCGCGCGTGATTCGCTGGTTCACCAGCGTCAGCGCGATCAGCAACACGCCACCTGCCAGCGCGAGCATGCCCAGCGTGGGGTGGAACAGGAAGATCGCCGCGGCGAAGATCGGGGTCCACGGAACGTCGAAGATGGCGATCAGCACGGGCGAGGCGATGAAGCGTTGAACCGACTCCAGGTCCGCCTGCGCGGCGCTGGCGGCGGGATCGTTCGGAGCCTCTCCCATCCGGCGGAGCGCGGCTGAAAACACCCGGCGGTCCAGCCGGTCCTGGAACCGGGCGCCGATGCGGGACATGATCCGCCCGCGGGCATAGTCCAGCAGGCCCATGATCAGGAACAGGAAAACCACCAGCGCCGAGAGCGCGAGCAGCGTGGGTTCGGACCGGCTTGACAGCACCCGGTCATAAACCTGAAGCATGAAAAGCGGCCCTGTCAGCATCAAAAGGTTGACAAAGATGCTGAACACGAAGGCCGCGCCGAAGAGCGCGCGGCTCTCGCTGCGGATCGCGCGGAGTTCTTCCAGCCCGGCGGCTGTTTCCTGGCGTCTCATGTGACGGGTCCTGCGTTGGTGGGGGCGTTCGGGGCTTGCATCGCTTCGCTTCCTCTGCGAGTTCGCGTGCTAGTCTTTTTCAGAAACTTCTGAATAAATCGTTAAGGATGATTAACGGTCATGTTCGCACGAAATTCAACGGTTCTGGAGATCGCGACATGAAATCGGTCAACCAGACGCGCCGGTGGCTGCTCGCTGCATCGGGAGCAGCCGTGTTGGCGCCCGGATATGCCGTGGCGCAGGCCGAGGCAAGCGCCCGGGCACTGGGCGAGCGGATGATTGCCCGTCTGGCCGATGCCTTTGGCGGCAATTCGCTTGAACCTGCGCTACGGGCCCTTTTCGCCGACCACGCGGACGCCAGCGTTATAGCGCAGGCGGTGCTGGCCAGCCGCGCCCAGACGGCCGATCCCGCTGCCATGCGTGCCTTTGCGCGCGCCTGCACTGCGCAGATGGCGACTGAACTCGCCCGGCGCCTGCAGCCTTTCGCGGGGGGGCGGATTTCGCTGGGCGAGGTGCGGCCGGTCCGCAGCTATCACGAAGTTGTGGCCCGACTTGCCGCCGGAAGCGGCGCGTCAGGCAGGCTCGTCTGGCACGTTTCGGACCGCAGCGGCCAGATGCGATTCTTCAATGTCATTCTGGATCAGGAAAACATGCTCGCCCTGGGCCGCGTCCAGGTCGAAGACCTGATGTCGCGTCACGGCGGCGATCTGTCCGCCGTGACGCGCAGCCTGGGCGGCTAGTTCGGCAGGAACGTCCCCAGAACCTCGCGCAGGACCTGGTCGATCGCGCTTTCCGCGGGGTGCGGTTGCGGTTGAGGCTGGGGCTGCGATTGAGGTTGGGCGGGCGCCTGCCCCGTGTGCTGCTGGACCACGACGTTCAGCGGCACCGGCGGCGGCGGCACCTCCAGCGGAAGCGGGCGCGCGGGCAGGCCTTGGTGCACGCGGATCATCACCTCACGCCAGATGTCGGCAGGCAGCCCCCCCCCCGTCACCCCGTTCAGCGGCGTGTTGTTGTCATAGCCCATCCAGACGCCCGCGACGTAATCCGCCGTGAAGCCGATGAACCACGCGTCGCGCGCGGCAGAGGTTGTGCCCGTCTTGCCCGCGGCTTCGCGGTCGGGAAGCTTGGCGCGGGTGCCGGTGCCGGACTCGATGACTTCGCGCATCATGTAGGTGGTCAGGTGCGCGGCACGTTCCGTGATGACGCGGTTCTGGATGCCGCCGTCCTGCCCCATAAGCGGCTGGTCTTCCCCCGCAAGCCGCAGCTCCACAAGGCCATAGGGGCGCACTGCGTTCCCGCCGTTCAGCAGGCCTGCATAGGCGCCCGTCATCTCGACCAGCGTCGCCTCGGACGTGCCAAGCGCGAGCGCCGGGCCCTGCGCCATGGTGCTGTTGATGCCAAAGGCCGCTGCAACTTTGCGCACGTTGTCCCGCCCCACGCTTTCCGAAACCCGCACCGCCGGGATGTTGAGCGAATGCTTGAACGCCTCGGTCAGGGTCACGGGGCCCTTGAAGTCGTTGGTGTAGTTCTTGGGGGACCAGGCGCCCGAACCGGGAATGTTCAGCGTCAGCGGCGAGTCCTCGACCCAGTCGCTGGGGTGGTAGCCAAGATCCATCGCCGCCGCATAGACGAAGGGCTTGAAGCTCGACCCCGTCTGGCGCAGCGCCTGTGTTGCCCGGTTGAAGGCGCCGGAAACCTGCGTCTTGCGCCCGCCAACCATAGCCCGCACGGCCCCATCGGCCGACATAACCACGATGGCCGCTTGCGCCTCGGATCCTTCACGCACCTTGGTTTCAAAGACATGGGCCAGCGCGGATTCGGCCGCACGCTGCACGCGCTGATCAAGCGTGGTGCGGACCACCACGTCCTCGGTCGTTTCGCGAGTCAGGAAGGACGGGCCGCTTTCCATGACCCAGTCGGCGAAATAGCCACCGGCGCGGGCCTCCGCCGCCTCTGACAGGCGGGCAGGGGCATTGCGCGCCTCGGCCATCTGGGCGTTCGTCAGGTACCCCTGTTCGGCCATCAGGCCCAGGATCACGTTCGCCCGACCTTGCGCCCGTTCCAGGCTGCGCGTCGGCGCGTAGTAAGAGGGCGCGACCAGAAGCCCTGCCAGCATCGCGGCCTCGGACGGGTTCACCTGGTTCGCGGACTTGCCGAAATAGCGCTGGGCCGCCGCTTCGAACCCGCGGGCGCCGGCGCCCAGATACGCCCGGTTCAGGTAGATCGTCAGGATCTCGTCCTTGGTGTACTTTGCCTCCATCGCCAGCGAGTAGGGTACTTCCTTGACCTTCCGCCAGATCGACGAGGCGCGGCACTCGGCCTCATACTCCGCCTCGGTCTGGCCGGAGCTGCGGTCATAGGGCTGGCCAAGGCACAGCAGCTTGGCCACCTGCTGGGTGATGGTCGAACCGCCGTTGCCGGACAGGGGGCTGCGCCCCTCGCTGATGTTGATGCGAATGGCGCCGGCAATGCCGCGGGGGCTGATGCCGAAATGCTGGTAGAAGCGGCGATCCTCGGTCGCCACAACCGCGTGCTTCAGATGGGGCGAGACATTGTCTACCGTGATCTGGCCGCCAAAGGTTTCACCGCGCCAGGCAAATACCTGCCCCTGGTGATCCAGAAGGGTAACCGACCCGCGGCTGCGCCCGTCCAGCAGCGCCGTGACCGGCGGCAGGGTCGAGTAGTAATAGAAGGTCGCCAGCCCAAGGATCAGCCCCACGACGGCCCCAAGCCGCCACGTGACGCCCCAGACCATGCGGAACACCAGCCGGAACAGCCCGCCGATCATGCGGGTCAGGATATTCCCCCGGGGTTTGCGCGGCGCGGGTTTGCGGGTGCGTCCACCAGACTCACTGCCCTTCGGCGGAGTGGCCTGCGCCTTTCGCTGCGCCTGCTGCGCGCCATAGCGCCGCTCTGCCACCAGCGGTGGCTTGCCTCTGCCCGACCCATTCATGTGACTGCCCGCATTTCCTGCTTTGCGCCATCCTATCGCGACACAACCGGAATGTGGAGCAACAAGGCTTCACGATTCGGTTTATCGTCTGCCCAAATTTTCATCTTCACCAGCAAGATGTGCAAAAAATGTGCAAAACCGGGCGCCGGAAGTGCCCAATCCTTGCCCGTTTTCTTGTCCTGCCACGCTTTTGGGGCGCCTTCTCCTTCCTGTGGCGCCAGCCGCAAGGGCACCTGAGGAATGAAGGGGTAGGATGTGAAACTCATCATCGCAGCGATCAAGCCGTTCAAGCTGGAAGAGGTCCGTGAAGCACTGACCGCCATCGGCGTGCGGGGCATGATGGTGACTGAAATCAAGGGCTTCGGGTCGCAGTCCGGCCATACCGAAATCTATCGGGGTGCCGAATATGCCGTGAACTTCGTCCCCAAGGTCAAGCTGGAAATTGCCGTCAGCTCGGCCATGGCCGACCAGGTTGTCGATACCATCCAGAAAACCGCCAAGACCGACAAGATCGGCGACGGAAAGATCTTCGTGCTGGACCTGGAACAGGCCGTGCGGGTGCGGACCGGCGAAATGAATGACGACGCGCTTTGACGCGGCCGCAACTGAAGAGGGAACAGATTGATGAAATTCGCACAACAACTGGTTCTGGGGGCGGCGCTTGCCGCTGTTCCGGGCCTTGGGCTTGCGCAGGAGGCTGCCGCCCCTGACGCCGATTCGGTTGCGGCGCTGAACACGGAAATGGTCTTCATCTTCAACAGCCTGCTGCTCCTGATCGGCGGCATGCTGGTGTTCTGGATGGCCGCGGGCTTTGCCATGCTCGAAGCCGGGCTGGTGCGGTCCAAGAACGTGGCGATGCAGCTGACCAAGAACGTCGCGCTGTTTTCGCTCGCATCGTTCTTCTACTACCTGATCGGCTATGGGCTGATGTATCCCGGCGACGGCTGGATGGTGCCGGGCTGGCTGGGCGCCATCGGCACTGCCGTGCTGGAAGCCGTGGGCATCACCGGGGCCGAGGCTGACGACGTGACCTATGCCTCTACCGGCTCGGACTTCTTCTTCCAGCTGATGTTCTGCGCCACTACCGCCTCGATCGTGTCGGGCACGGTGGCGGAACGGGTCAAGCTGGGCTCTTTCCTGGTCTTCATCATCGTGCTGACCGCGCTGATCTATCCGATCCAGGCATCCTGGACCTGGGGCGGCGGCTGGCTGGACGAGGTGGGCTTCTCGGACTTCGCCGGCTCGACGCTCGTTCATTCCGCCGGCGGCTGGGCGGCGCTGACCGGGGCGCTGATCATCGGGCCGCGGATCGGCCGCTACCGCGACGGGCGCGTCGTGCCGATGCCGGGTTCGAACCTTGCGCTGGCGACGCTAGGCATGTTCATCCTGTGGCTGGGCTGGTTCGGATTCAACGGCGCGTCGCAACTGGCGATGGGCACCATTGGCGATGTGGCAGACATCTCGCGGATCATGGCCAACACCAATGCCGCGGCAGCAGGTGGCGCGATCGCCGCGCTGATCCTGACCACCGTCCTGTTCCGCAAGCCGGACCTGACGATGATCCTGAACGGTGCGCTGGCCGGGCTTGTTTCGATCACCGCGGAACCGCTGACCCCCAGCTTGGGCCTTGCAACCATCATCGGCGGGATTGGCGGCATCATCGTGGTCTTTGCGGTGCCGATGCTTGACCGCCTGCGGATCGACGATGTGGTTGGCGCAATCCCGGTGCACCTGCTCTGCGGGATCTGGGGCACGCTGGCGGTGGTTCTGTCGAATGGTGATACGACGATCGGCGCCCAGCTGACCGGCATCATCGCGACGGGGATCTTCGTGACGATCACCTCGGCCGTGGTCTGGCTGATCCTGCGTGCTGTCATGGGCCTGCGTCCGGATCAAGAGGCCGAGATCAACGGGCTCGACATGGCGGAGCTGGGGATGGAAGCCTATCCCGACTTTTCCAAGGGCTGATTTTTCCTTCCTGTCAGCCACGCACTGGCCCGGACCGCAAGGTCCGGGCTTTTTGCGTCAGATCGAGGCCGCCACGGCCTCGGCCACAACGGGGATCGTGCTGTCGGTCAGGCCTGCGATGTTCATCCGCCCGTCGTCGATCAGGTAGATCCCGTGTTCCGTCCGCAGCCGCGCGACCGTGGGTTCATCCAGCCCGATGAGCGAGAACATCCCCTGGTGCCCAGCAAGGAAGCCAAATCGGTCCGATCCGGTTGCATCCCGCAGCGCCTGTGTCAGCGCCGCACGGTTGCGCATCATCGACTGGCGCATCGACCCAAGCTCTTGCCGCCAGTTGGCCCGCAGGTCGGCGTCAGTCAGGATCGTGGTCACCACCCGGGCGCCGTGATCAGGCGGAAAGGCGAAGTTCTGACGGTTGAGCCACGCCAGCGTGCCCTGAAGCGTGTCACAGATACCATCGTCCGGGCACAGCGCCATCACCAGCCCGGCACGTTCGCGGTAAAGGCCGAAGTTCTTGGAGCAGCTTGCCGCGATCAGCACCTCTGGCAGGCGGGCGGCGATCAGGCGCAGCCCGGCCGCGTCCCCTTCGAGCCCAGCGCCAAATCCTTGGTAAGCCATGTCGATGAACGGCACCGCGCCCCGTTCGGCCAGAAGGGACGCGATATCCTCCCAATCGGCGGGCGTCAGGTCGGCGCCGGTGGGATTGTGGCAGCAGCCGTGCAGCAGCACCACGTCGCCGGGTGCCGCCTGCGCCAGATCGGCCAGCATGCCCGCCCGGTCCACCCCACCAGTTTTTGCGTCATAATAGCGATAGTCGCGCCGCTGCAGCCCGACCGTGTCGATCAGCGCCGGGTGGTTGGGCCAAGTGGGGGTGCTGATCCAGACCGTCGCTTCTGGCCGCGCAAGGCGGACAAGTTCCAGCGCCTGCCGCACGGCGGCCGTGCCGCCCGGCGTCGCCACCGCAGCCCAGCGCACGGCCCCCGCCGCATCGCCCAGCAGCAGGTCGGCCATGGCTGACAGGAAGCCCACGTCGCCGGCCAGCCCGATATAGGATTTGCTCTCCTGCGTCTCGATGATCCGGCGCTCGGCGTCCTTCACGGCGGCCATCACCGGGGTCTGCCCGGCCGCGTTGCGCCAGACACCGACGCCCAGGTCGATTTTGCCCAGGCGGGGATCGTCGCGGAACATCTGCATCAGGCGGATGATCTTGTCAGGCGCTTGCGGTGTCAGCGTCTCGAACATCGTCAGCCTTTCTCGACCTTCAGGTCGTCATACATTCCCCATTCGGCCCAGGAGCCGTCGTACAGCGCGTGGTCCCGATGCCCCATCCGTTCCAGTGCCAGGCTGAGGATCGCGGCCGTCACCCCCGACCCGCAGGTGGTGATGACAGGCTTTGCCAGATCAACGCCTGCGAATGCGAAAACCTCGCGCAGCGCCGCGGTATCCTTCATCGTGCCGTCGGAATCCAGCAGGCTGGCATAATGCACATTGCGTGAGCCGGGAATGTGGCCTGCCCGCAGGCCGGGCCGTGGTTCCGGCGCATCGCCGCGAAACCGGGAAGGGGACCGCGCGTCGATGATTTCGTGATCGCCCAGCTTGGACGCGGCGGCCACTTGCGTTACGTCCTTGATCAGATGGTTCTGCCGGCTGATCGTCATGTGCCGGTCGCGGATCAGGGGGGGCGTGTCCTCCAGCGGGCGTCCCTCGGCCTTCCACTTGGGCAGGCCGCCGTCCAGCACGGCGATGTCGGTCTTGCCCATCAGCCGGAACATCCACCAGACGCGGGCCGCGGAAAACAGCCCTGCGCCGTCATAGACCACCACCTGATGGCCGTCGCCGACGCCCATGGCGCGCATCCGGCTCATGAACTTTTCGACTGGGGGAACGGTGTGGGGAAGGGCAGAGCGATTGTCCGAAATCTCGTCAATGTCGAAGAAGCGTGCGCCGGGGATGTGGCCTGCCGCGTATTCCGCTTTGGCGTCGCGGCCCGCGTCGGGCAGATACCACGACGCGTCGAGTACCCGCAGGTCCGGGTCCCGCAGATGTGCGGCAAGCCAGTCTGTTGAAACCAGCGTCTTCGGATCGTCCTGCATGGGCGGCCTCCCTTGTTTCGCCGCCCTTGGAATATCCCCGCCACACGGGGCGGGCAAGCGGCGCGTCAGCCGTGTTCCTTGAGCAGGCGCTGCTTTTGCCGGTTCCAGTCCCGTTCCGCCGAGGTGGCGCGCTTATCAGCGAGCTTCTTGCCCTTGGCCACGCCGATCTTGAGCTTCACGATGCCCCGGTCGTTGAAATACATCACCAGCGGCACCAGCGTCATGCCTTGCTTGGCCGTTGCCGCCCAAAGCCGCGCAAGCTCGCGCTGCTTGACCAGCAGCTTGCGGTGACGGCGTTCGTCATGGCCGAACACGCCGGCCTGCGCATAGGCGGCGATGTAGGAATTGATGAGCCAAAGCTCGCCATTTTCCACGCTCGCATAGCTTTCAGCGATGTTGGACTGGCCGGTGCGCAGGCTTTTCACCTCGGACCCCGTGAGGATGATCCCGCATTCCAGATCGTCCTCGATCGCGTAGTCAAAGCGCGCGCGGCGATTTTCTGCGATGATCTTGTAGTTGGGATCGGATTTCTGGGCCATGCCGCTGACTTAGGTGACGGCGCGGGCGCTGTCCAGATGCGTCTCAGTCAAGGCGGCGGGGAACGGTGAAATCAACAAGCCGCCCGATCCCCGGTCGCAGGTCGCGCCAGCTTTCGATGGGCAAGTCTGCGACCAGCGTCGCGCAGGTGGGAAAGCGGCGGAAATCCTTGTCCTGCGGCGGGTTGGCCAGCAGCATCGCGGCGAAATCGGCCAAGCCCGGGTTGTGCCCGATCAGCGCAACGGACCCGAGGCCAGCGGTATGAAGCGTCTTGAGGATCGTAGTGGGTTCGGCATGATAAAGCGCCTCCACCACCCGGGCAGGAGCGTGGAAGCCCAGAAGCGACAGCGTTTCCTGCGCGCGAACGGCAGAGGAAACAAGAACCTCCTCTGGCCGGTGGCCCTGGTTGGCAAGCCATTCGCCGATCTTCGGCGCCGCCCGGCGCCCGCGTGCGTTCAGCGGCCTCGCATGGTCGTCCAAGGTGGCATCGTCCCAGCTGGACTTGGCGTGGCGGATCAGGATCAGGCGAAAGGTCATGCGTGATGAAACTGCTTCATGTGGAAGGCGGATTGCGCCGGCAACCTGCCATAGCTTTGCGACAAGGGGCAAGCACGCCTGACGGCGCAGCCTGCGGCCAAACAGCCGGCCCCAGGCGAGGTGTCAAGCCATGCGTGGCAGGCTGCAAGATCATACCCACCGACCCCCAAGGCCCCGGCCGGACAGGCCGACAGGCAGGGTGCGGCGCAGCCGGTGCAGGGCGGGGGCTGCGGCGGTGGCAGCGCCAGCTCTGCCTTGAGCGCAAGCGCGCCACGGTAAGACAGGAACAGCCCCGCTCGGTCATGCACCAGAAGCTGAACCGGCGAGGCAAACGCCCGCCCGCTGCGCAGCGCCCAGGAATAGAAAGGCAGGAAGGGTGGGCCGCCAAAGGGAAACAGGGGTTCCGCCCCGACATCGGCGGCAAGGACACTGATCACCCGGCGCGACCAGCGGTCCATCGGGTCCGGCGCACCGTCATGGTATTCTGGCTGCGCGGAAACATGGGTCCAGAAGCCCGGCTCCTCGGGCCCCAGCAGCAGCACCGTGCGGGTACCGGGCGGCAGCCCGTCGTCCGGTTCTGCTGCAAAGCCGCCAAAGATCCCCAGCCGATGCGCCGCCGCGCGGCCGGAGATCGCCTCCAGATCCATCAGGGCCGAGGCTTGACCCGCGGCGCCGTGGTGCGGATCAGGCTGCCAAGGCCATGGTCGGTGAACAGTTCCAAGAGGCAGGCATTGGGCACGCGCCCGTCCAGGATGACGACGGCACGCACCCCCTCCTCCAGCGCCTTCAGCGCGGTTTCGGTCTTGGGGATCATCCCGCCGGCGATCACGCCCTTTTCGATCAGTTCGCGCACCTGGTCCGCCGTCAGCTGTGTGACGACGGAGCCGCTTTCGTCCTTCACCCCGGATACATCTGTCAGAAGCAGCAGCCGGTCGGCCTGCAGCGCACCCGCGATGGCGCCCGCCGCTGTGTCGCCATTGACGTTGAAGGTCTCGTTATCCTCCACCCCCGTGCCAACCGGCGCCACGACAGGGATGATGCCCGCGTTGTAGAGATCGCGCAGCACCTGAACGTTCATTTCCACCGGCTTGCCGACATAGCCGAGTTCCGGGTCGTCGGGCTCGCAGACCATCAGGTCGTCATCCTTGCCGGAAATGCCCACCGCACGGCCGCCCTGGTCGTTGATCGCCTGCACGATTCGCTTGTTCACGAGGCCGGACAGGACCATTTCCACCACCTCGACAGTGGCCTTGTCGGTCACGCGCTTGCCGCGCACAAATTCCGACTTGATGCCCAGCTTGCCCAGCAGGTCGTTGATCATCGGTCCGCCGCCATGCACGACGACCGGGTTCACGCCAACCTGGCGCATCAGCACGATGTCACGGGCAAAGTCAGCCATCGCCTCATCGTCGCCCATGGCGTTGCCGCCGAACTTGATGACGACCACGGCGCCCGTATAGCGCTGCAGATAGGGAAGCGCCTCGGACAGGGTCCGGGCGGTGGCGATCGAGTCACGCATCATGGCAAGCTGCTTCTTCATCGGTCGGGTCCAGTAGGCTGCGCGCCCTTGGTAGCGGCAGGCCGCCTGTATGTGCAAGGGCAGATGGGCCGGACGATTGTCTTTGCGTGGCGAAGTCGTAGGATGCCGACGGAAACCGGGGGCGCGACATGGAACAGAAGACACTGGTACTGACGGGCGCAAGTCGTGGCATCGGCCATGCCACCGTCAAGCGCTTTTCGGCCGAGGGGTGGCGCGTGTTGACCTGTTCGCGTCACCCTTTCGACCACCGCTGCCCCTGGCCGGGCGGAGAGGAAAACCACATCGAGATCGATCTCGCGGATCCGAACAAGACCATCGCCGCGATCGAGGTCATCCGGAACAAGCTGAACGGCAAGCTGCATGCGTTGGTCAACAACGCGGGCATTTCGCCAAAGGGGCCGGACGGGGGGCGGCTGAACACGCTGGACACCGACCTGCGCACCTGGGGCCATGTGTTTCACGTGAATTTTTTTGCCAGCGTCGTGCTGGCGCGGGGCCTGCGCGAAGAACTGGCGACAGCAAAAGGGGCGGTGGTCAACGTGACCTCCATCGCGGGCAGCCGGGTGCATCCCTTTGCCGGAGCGGCCTATGCCACGTCAAAGGCGGCGCTGGCGGCCCTGACGCGGGAAATGGCGCATGATTTTGGCCCCATGGGGGTGCGGGTGAATGCCATTGCCCCCGGCGAGGTGGAAACCGCCATCCTGTCCCCCGGCACCGACAAGATTGTCGAGAAACTGCCGATGCAGCGCCTTGGCCAGCCGTCAGAAGTCGCGGATGCGATCTTCTTCCTGTGTTCCGACCAGGCCAGCTATATCTCGGGCACCGAGATCGAGGTCAACGGCGCCCAGCACGTCTGACTATTCCAGCGTTGCGATCAGGGCGCGCAGCGTCTCGATCCCCCAACCCTTTTCCGAAGAGGTCATCACGATCTCCGGGTAGGCGGCGGGATGTTTGGCCAGCGCGCCGCGCACCTGGTTCAGGACCTTGTCATAGTCGCTGGTCTTGATCTTGTCGGCCTTGGTCATCACCACCTGAAAGGTGACGGCTGACTTGTCGAGCAGGGTCATGATCTCTTCGTCCACCGACTTCACCCCGTGGCGCATGTCGATCAGCACGAAGGCCCGCCGCAGCGTCTGCCGCCCCGACAGATAGGCCTTGAGCAGCTGCTGCCATTTCGCGACCACCGCCACCGGCGCTTCGGCATAGCCATAGCCGGGAAGGTCGACGAGGTAATGGCTTTCGCCCGCGGTGAAGAAGTTGATTTCCTGTGTGCGGCCGGGTGTGTTCGAGGCGCGTGCCAGCGACTTGCGCCCGGTCAGCGCGTTGATCAGGCTGGACTTGCCCACGTTGGACCGGCCGGCAAAGCAGACCTCGATCCGGTCCGCGGGGGGCAGGCCGTCCATGGCGACCACGCCCTTGAGGAAGTCCACCGGGCCCGCGAACATCAGGCGGCCGCGTTCCAGCACATCGGCATCGGGTGTTTCGGTAAGGGGAAAGGGAAGGTTCATCGGGCAGCTTTCAAGGCGGCGAGGTCGGTGCCCCGGATCGCATTCAGGTTACGGGTGATCTTTTCCGCCGGCCAGTCCCACCAGCAGATCTCCAGCAGGGCGGCGATGGTGGGATCGTCAAAGCGACGCCGCACCTCCCGTGCAGGGTTGCCGGCGACGACGGCATAGGGGGCCACGTCCCGCGTGACCACCGATTTCGCGGCGACAATGGCGCCTGCGCCGATGGTGACGCCAGGCATGATCCAGGCCTCGCCACCAATCCAGACATCCGGGCCGATCACGGTGTCGCCGCGCAGTTCCGCCTGCCAGGTGGCGGGATCAAAGCCCTCTTCCCAGCCGGCGCCGAAGATATTGAACGGGTAGGTCGAAAACCCGCCCATTGCGTGGTTCGCCCCGTTCATGATGATCCGCACCCCAGTGGCGATGGCACAGAAAGGACCGATGGTCAGATGATCGCCGACAAAGTCGAAGTGGTGCAGGACGTTGCGGTCAAAGAAATCTTCTGGCGCGTCGGGATCATCATAATAGGCATAGGCGCCTACGGTGACATTGGCGCGCCCTTGGGCGAGCGGCTGCAGGAAAGTCACGCGCGGAAAGCCCGGCATTGGGTGCAGCGTCTGCGGGTTGGGGCCGTTCATAGAACCTCTACTCTGTCGCCGGGGGCGATCGCGCCGCCTTCCTCGACCAGCGCATAGGTGCCGAAGTCCTGGTGCCGATAGCGGGCCTTCAGCGTGCCAAGCGTGTCCGCATCCACTGCTCCGGTATCAGGGTTCGCCATGGTTGCCTTGCAGCGGGTGATGCGCCGCACGATCCGCAGCACGGCGCCGCCAACCTTCAGGTGCCGGCCGATCAGGTCAAATTCTTCCCACGGCTGCAGCCCGTCAAGCCACAGGTTCCCACGCCAGCGGTGGATCGAAAGCTCCTGTCCCATGTGGTCGGAAAGATCACGGTTGCTGGCAAGGTTCAGCACGGCGACATAGGGTTCTGGCACATCGCTCATCGCCTGCCCCGGCACCTGCACGATCCGTGCGGGGGCAGGGCACCCTTCGGGCCAAAGGGGGCGGATCCAGTCGATCAGCCGATCCCCTTCGACATCCGGGCGCAGGGTGATTTCGCCGGCCTGCGGATGCGACAGCCGGAGTTCGCCCTCTGCGTCCAGCCGGGCCCGGATGGCCATGAGCTCTGGTCCTCCAACTCCGCGCAGGAAGTTCATCTTGGGCACCCAGCCCGTAATGTCGCCCGCGCCCTCATGCGCCACGGCCCAGTGCCGGTCAAAGGGCAGGGCGCGCCCCCTTGTCAGAAGCGCGCCCTCCAGTTCCTCATATCCGATCGCCTTGACCGGATGGCGGCATATATGTGCCAGCCGCCCCGTCATTTCGCCTGTGGCTTGCTGCGCCGGAAGCCCGAGGCGATGTTGCCGAACAGGTCCGGCTTGTGGCCGTGGCTGCGCATGATGATGTACTGCTGCGTGAAGGTAATCATGTTGTTCGCAATCCAGTAGAGCACGAGCCCCGAGGCGAAACCGCCCAGCATGAACATGAAGACCCACGGCATCCAAGCAAAGATCATCTTTTGCGTCGGGTCGGCGGGTGCCGGGTTCAGCTTCTGTTGCAGCCACATCGAGATGCCCAGCGCGATCGGCATGACCCCGATGAAGATCAGCGCAAGGAAGCTGTTCGGATCCGGCGCCGCCCAGGGCAGAAGCCCGAAGAGGTTGAAGATCGAGGACGGATCCGGTGCCGAAAGGTCGTCGATCCAGCCGATCCAAGGCGCGTGCCGCAATTCGATCGTGACGAAGATCACCTTGTAGAGCGAGAAGAAGATCGGGATCTGCAGCAGGATCGGAAGGCAGCCGGCGGCCGGGTTCACCTTCTTTTCGCGGTACAGCGTCATCATTTCCTGCTGGAGCTTCTGGCGGTCGTCGCCGGCGCGCTCCTTGATCTTCTCCATCTCGGGCTGAAGTTCCTTCATCCGCGCCATCGAGACATAGGACTTGTAGGCCAGCGGGAACAGGACCGCCTTGAGCAGCAGGGTCAGCGCGATGATCGACCAGCCCATGTTGCCGATGATGCCGTGCAGCCAGTGCAGGACGGCAAAGATCGGCTTGGTCAGGAAGAAGAACCAGCCCCAGTCGATCGAGTCGATGAAGCCCCCGATGCCAAGGTCGTTCTGGTAGGCGCGGATCGTTTCCCATTCCTTTGCACCGGCAAAGAGCATGGTCTGCACCTCGGCCTGCTGGCCGGGTTCGACCGTGACGGGCGGAAGGCGGGTTTCGGTCTGGTAAATTTCTGCGCCCGGGACGTATTTCGACACGGCGGTGAAGGGCTGGCCGGGCGTCGGGATCAGCGTCGTCATCCAGTACTTGTCGGTAAAGCCGATCCAGCCGTTCTGGGCGACCTCGACCACCTCGGCGCGGGCGCGTTCGCGTTCCACCACCGGGAATTCAGCCATGTGCTTGTACTTGGATTCGTTCAGGCTGCCGTCACTCATCTGCACGACGCCTTCATGCAGGATGAAAAAGTCCACGGTATCTGGCCGGCCGTGGCGGGCGACAATGCCATAGGGGGTCATCCGCACCGCCTCGGTGCTCGCGTTCTGCACGCCCTCGGTGATGGTGAAAAGATAGTCGGCGTCCACCTCGATGCGGCGGGTGAAGGTCAGGCCGCTGCCGTTGTCCCAAGACAGGGTAATGGGCTGGCCGGGGGCGAGCGTTTCGCCCGAGACAAGCGTCCATTCCGTGCTAGCATCCGGCACGTCCTCGTACCCAAGCTGGCCGCTAGGCGACCAGCCGTAAAGCGCATAGTAGGCGCTTTGGCCCCCCACCGGTTCCAGCAGGCGCACGATGTCGGAATCGGGCGCGGTGGTTTCCCGGTAGTCCTTGAGCAGCAGGTCGTCGATCCGCCCGCCTTGGAGCGAGATGGAGCCGGCAAGCCGCGGCGTGTTGATCGCAACGCGCGGAATTTCGGCTGCGACGGCCTCGGCCGCGGGGACAGGGGCTCCGTCCAGGCCCGCCGGCGGGGCAGGGGCCACGCCGCCCGCCTGTTCCGCGACCGCACCGTCCATGTTCGGATCCATTGCCTGCTGTTCCGGCGGGAAGAGCAGGAACCAGACGAGGATCACCGCAAAGCTCAGCGCCGTGGCGAGAATGAGATTCTTGTTCTGATCACCCATGAGGGACCACCACCTGTCCTTGATTGCAGCGCCGGTTCAACAGACCCGGGGCGGAAAGGTCAAGCGGTTTTGTCCCGGCGGCACCCTGAGCGGGGTGCCTGCCGGGCTGTGCAGGCTAGCTTATCCGCTTGCCCAGGGTAAGGGTCTGGGCCAGCTTGGCGCGGTGCCGCTCGATCCAGATCAATGTCTCGGCTAGGGGCATCGGGCGTGCGATGCCATAGCCTTGGACATGGTCTGCGCCAAGCTGTGCCAGCATCGCATGTTCAGCAGAGCTTTCCACGCCTTCGGCAAGGGTTTCAAGACCAAGCTGTTCCGCCATTGACAGGATGGCCGCGAACATCCGCTGCTGTTCGCGGTCCTGGTCAACCCGGGTGACAAAAGACCGGTCGATCTTGATGCGGCGGATGGCATAGCGCCGCATGGTGGCGATCGCCGAATGCCCCGTTCCGAAGTCATCAAGGTCGATGCCGCAGCCCATGGCCGCCAGCGCAGCGATGTTGCGCACGATCACATCATCCTGATCCTCGGCTGCGACAGTTTCGAGGATTTCGATCGTCAGGCGCGCGGGCTCAAGATCGAATCGGTCCAGTTCCCATTGCAGCTTGGCGGGAAGGTTGGGGTTGCGCAGTTCATCCCCAGACAGGTTGATAGCGATCGTGGGGATGCGGACGCCGGCAGCTTCCCAGCCGCTCAGGGCGGACAGGGCCTGCACCAGCATCACCTCGCTCAGCCTTTCTGATAGGCCCGCTTCAAGCAGCGCGGGCAGAAAATCCCCGGGCGCGATCAGGCCGCGGGTCGGGTGCTGCCAGCGGGCCAGAGCCTCAAATCCCGAAATTTCGCCGGTGTCCGTGCAGACTTGGGGCTGGAAATAGGCGCGGATCTCGCCGTTTTCGAGGGCGAGTGCGATACGATCCTGCAACGGTTCCTCTGCCGGTGCGGGGGGAGCCATATCTGGCGCATAGGCGCGGATGGCTAGCGGGCCCTGCCGCCGGGCAACATCCGCCGCGAGTTCCGCCGCCGAAAGAAGCGATGCCGCCCCAATCGCGGGGGCGCGATCCGGCAGGCAGAAACCGACCGAAGTCGATACCACCACGTTCCGCCCGCCTCCGGCAAAAGGCGCTGCAAGCGCGTGCTGAAGCCGCGCGGCAAGCTGCAGCGTGACTTCCAGGTCGTGGCGACGCAGGGGGGCAAGCGCCACGCCAAAGGAGGCCCCGGGCAGGCGAGCGAGCGTGTCCTCCGCCCGCAGGGCCTGCTGCAGGCGGGCGCTGATATGGCGCAGGATCTCGCGGAAGGCTGCCGGGCCGTGGCGATCGATCAACGCATCCGGTTCATCCAGCGTCACCACGATGCAGGCCGTTCCCCATCCATTGCCGGCGGCACCGTCCAGAAGCCCGTCAAGCGAGTCCATCAGCCCTTCGCGCAACAGCAGCCCGGTTGTTCCGCAGCGCGGCTCTACCGGCTGGTCAGGCGTGGCGGCAAGCATGGCGAGCAGGCCCAGAAGCAGTGGCAGGCCCAGCGCCACCGTGAACAGCAGCCGTTCGCCGCCGATCCAGTAGGCGCCAAGCGTGAGTGCCGGAATAAAGGCAAGGACTTCGGGCTGGCGGAACCTCGCTGCAAGGCGCCGGAGGTCCCGGGGGGAAGTTAGGCTGATCCTGCCAAGCATGTTTCCTCCAAGCGAAAGAGGGCGTCATGCCCACGTGCCGGAGGCTAGGGTAACGGGTGTGACCGTGTGGTTAATCGTCCTGGGCGATTTCAGTAAAATTCTCCGGACCCACCGCCCGCGCCAATCCGACAAAGTCGAACAGCGACGGATCAAGCAGATGCGAGGGCCGCGCGTTCATCAGGGCGCGGAACATGACCTGCCGGCGACCGGGGGTACGCGCCTCCCATCCATCCAGGATCTGCTTGACCTGCTGGCGTTGCAGGCCGTCCTGGCTGCCGCACAGGTCGCAGGGAATGATCGGATAGTTCATCGCGCGGGCAAATCTCTCGCAGTCAGCCTCGGCCACGAAGGCCAGCGGGCGGTAGACGAACAAATCGCCTTCCTCGTTCACCAGTTTTGGCGGCATCGTCGCCAGACGGCCACCGTGGAAGAGGTTCATGAAGAAGGTTTCAAGGATATCATCCCGGTGATGGCCAAGCACCACCGCCGAGCAGCCTTCCTCGCGGGCGATGCGATACAGATTGCCGCGCCGCAACCGAGAGCACAGGGCGCAATAGGTTCGGCCCTGCGGAACCTTGTCCATCACGATGGAATAGGTGTCCTGATATTCGATCCGGTGGGGCACGCCCATGCGCTGCAGGAACTCTGGCAGGACGGTGGCCGGGAAGCCCGGCTGCCCCTGGTCAAGGTTGCAGGCGAGAAGCTCGACCGGCAGCAGGCCGCGCCACTGCAGTTCATGCAGGACCGCAAGCAGCGTATAGCTGTCCTTGCCGCCCGAGAGGCACACAAGCCACCGCGCGCCGCGTTCGATCATACCGTATTGTTCGATCGCCTCGCGCACCTCGCGCACGATGCGCTTGCGCAGCTTCTTGAACTCGGTCGTTGTTGGCGCGCCCTGGAACAGGGGGTGGATCTCTTCGGCCTCGTCAAGCATTGGTCTTCCTTTCGGGAACGGGGTCATAGCCCGAACCGCCGAAAGGGTGGCAGCGGGCAATGCGCCGGATCGTCAGCCAGCCGCCCTTCAGGCCGCCGTGCCGCGCCAGCGCCTCAAGCGCATAAGCCGAACAGGTGGGTTGGTAGCGGCAGTTGTGCCCCACCCAAGGCGAGAACACCAGCCGGTAGCCCCTGACCGGCAGCGCCAGCAGCCGGGCAAGCCAGGTCATGCCGGGCGATCCGCGTGGACCTGGGACAGCGCGCGCCGCAGATCTGCCAGAAGCAGGTCGAACGGGCGTTCGGCCGTCACCCCGGGTCGGCCGACCAGCACATAATCCCAGCCGGGCTGACCAAGCTCTGGAAGGACCGCGCGCGCGATTTCCCGCAGCCGGCGCTTGGCGCGGTTGCGGGTCACGGCATTGCCGACCTTTTTCGAACAGGTGAAGCCGACGCGAATCCCTTCGCCGCCCTCAGGGGCAGTGCGGCGGCGGGCCTGCAGCATGAAGCCCTGCGTCCCCTGGCGCCGGGCTTGGGCCGCGCGCAGGAAATCAGCCCGCTTGCACAGGACCTGCATCGGGCATGACAAAGCCGCCGGGGTCCCCGAAGCGGCGGCGCCAGCTTGAGGGGACGACGGCGGCATCATCTTATCCTGCCTTTGGCCGAACTTAGGCCGAAAGGACTTTCCGGCCCTTCGCGCGACGCGCGTTCAGGACCTTGCGGCCACCTTTGGTCGCCATGCGCGCGCGGAACCCATGGCGGCGGGCGCGGACGAGGTTGCTCGGTTGAAAGGTGCGTTTCATCGCTCCACTCCGTTTTGGGCAGCCCAAATCCTGCCGGATTCGAAGGCCAGGTTCATTCGAAGCCCGTCCGATAAGGGAATCGCATCCCCAAGTCAAATAAAACCCTGAGGTTGGCGCGGACAAAGTGCCGCCCCTGTCGGTATGTGCAAGGCTGGCCAGGTTGCTGCGGGCGGGCTATGGTCTCGCGACCCTGTTCGACCTTGCAAAGGGACGCGACATGGAAGACCCGCCGAACACCGGACGGTTTCCGATGCTGTCACGGAGTCTCCCGGCCTTGGCCGTGCTGGCCGCGGCGGTGGCCGGTTTCGTGCTGTTGCGTGACCATCTGCGGTTCGACACGCTGCACGATCACCATCTGGCGCTGATAGAATTTCGCGACGCCCACTACCTGCGCACGGTGGTCTTCTTCATGCTGGCCTACGTTGCCCTGGTGCTGAGCGCGCTGCCCGCGCTGGCAGCGACGCTGATGGGGGGCTTCCTGTTCGGGCTGTTCCCGGGCGTGATCCTGAACATCGTGGCGGCCACGACCGGCGCCACGCTCCTTTTCCTTGCGGTCAAGGGCGGGCTGGGCACCTGGATCGCCCCGCGGCTGGTGACGGGGCAGGGCGCAATGGCGCGGGCCTTTGGCGGGATTCGCGAAAACGAGGTGATGTTCCTTCTGGCCCTGAGGATTCTGCCCGGCATCCCCTTTGCGCTGGGCAACGTGTTGCCCGCGATGATGGGCGTGCGACTGCGGCGTTTTGTCGTAACCACTGCAGCGGGCAGCTTCCCGGCCACCTTTGTCTATACTTGGGTGGGCGCGGGTCTGGGCGAGATCCTGATGCAGGACGACCCGCCTGATGCCGACGTGCTGGCTGATCCTTTCGTCATGGGCGCTCTGGTGGCGCTGGCCTTGATCGCGCTTGTCCCCATGGCGTTCCTGCTCTGGCGCCGGAGACGAGCGGGTTGATGCCGCCTGCGGAACATTCCGCAGCGGAGATTCGTTGTTGCGCTGGCGGGCGCACGACAGAGCCTGTTTCATCCCGGAAGCGTTTGGTAAGTCTGGGGAACCGGACGGCACACCTGCCGGGCGGAAGACGAATCGCTGGGTCAAGGCGCACGGATGTTTTTCAATACTCTTTCCGGCCGGTTCCTGATGTTGACGATAGTCTTCATCATGCTTGCCGAAATCCTGATCTTCCTGCCCTCGATCGCCCGCTACCGCGAGGATTACCTGCTGCTGCGGCTCGAACGCGCGCAGATCGCCTCGCTCGCGCTGCTGGCCACGGACGAGATGATCAGCGAGGATCTGGAGCGCGAGCTTCTGGCCAATGCCGGCGTCTTCAACGTCGTTCTGCGGCGGGACGAGGTGCGCCAGCTTGTGCTGACCTCGCCCCTGCCGGCGCCGGTTCACGCCACCTACGACCTGCGCGAGGCTGGGCCTGTGGAACTGATCCGCGATGCGATTGCTGTGTTGCTTGATCCTGAAAACAGGGTCATCCGCGTGATCGGCAACCCGGTGCAGGCGGCAGGCCTGCTGATCGAGGTCACGACAGAAACCGCCCCCCTGCGCGCGACCATGATCGAATACGCGGGACGTATCCTGATCCTCTCGGCCATCATATCCAGCGTGACAGCCTTTCTGCTGTTCATCGCGGTGCGGGTGCTGCTGGTCGCGCCGATCAAGCGGGTGGTCAGCCACATGACCGCCTATGCCAAGGCGCCCGAGGATGCCCGCCTGATCATCCAGCCCACCGCAGATGTGCGCGAGGTGCGCGACGCCGAACTGGCGCTGCAATCCATGCAGACGCAGTTGACGGGCGCACTGCGCCAAAAGGAGCGGCTGGCGCAACTGGGCGGGGCAGTGGCCAAGGTCAGCCACGACCTGCGAAACATCCTGACCACGGCGACGCTCTTTGCCGACCGGATGGAGCAAAGCAATGATCCCGCCGTGGCCCGGGCGGCGCCCAAGCTGGTGAACTCGCTCGCCCGCGCGGTGAATCTTTGCGAAAGCACGCTGGCCTTCGGTAAGGCCGAGGAGCCGCCGCCCCGGCTGGTCCGGCTGCAGCTACGTCCGCTTGCCAGCGACGTGATCGAGAGCGAGCAACTGGCCGCCGCGGCCGACATGCTGACCTTCCTGAGCGACGTGCCACCCGGCCTGACCCTGCGCGCCGATCCAGAACAACTGTTCCGAGTGCTGTCCAACCTGGTCCGGAACGCCCGCCAGGCGATCGAGGCCACTGGTCGCCCCGGCACAATCGAGGTCAGCGCCGGCGAAGATGAGGGCACCTGGTGGATTCGCGTGGGCGACACCGGCCCCGGGCTGCCTGAAAAGGCACGCGATCACCTGTTCACCCCGTTCCAGGGCGGTGCCCGCAAGGGGGGCTTTGGTCTAGGCCTTGCCATCGCGGCGGAACTTGTGCGCGGCCACGGCGGTCGGCTGGAGCTTGCGCGGAGCGACAGCGAGGGCACGGAGTTCATAATCCGCCTGCCGAAAAGCGACGCTGAACTCGAAGTTGCGGCCGAGTGAAGATTTCTTCACATTCCCTCTTGCATCCCCCCGCGGGTATCGGTAATTCCCCCCTCACAGCGCGCCCGTAGCTCAGCTGGATAGAGCACCAGACTACGAATCTGGGGGTCAGAGGTTCGAATCCTTTCGGGCGCGCCATTTTTCTTGATTGTAGGCTATTACAGCAATCGGCCAAGCGCCGGATTCTGGCGAATCTGCTGCGACGCGGTTGGTGGCGTTGCCTTGGCGCCCGGTAGGGTTCTGCCGCTGCATCCTCAGCCATTCATTCGGATCAGGGAAAACAGGCTAGGTCCGGAAACAGCGGCGTCAGGCAAAGCACAGTTGACCAGAATCCCTCGGCAAACGAAGGCGTAGTTCGGATGGTGGGCGAGAAGCTTCATCGTCAACAAGTCGTCGTCGCTAGAGATGGCGCACTTGGGATGTTTGCGATTGGCCCTATGCTGCCGGACAAGGCATCGTGATGCGTGGCGACGCTGCCCGTTCGGCAACCTCCAGGTCGCCGGACGGTTGCGCGGATCATCTATTACTCAGGGACGTTGCCAGTTTACTCCCGTGGCCCTGATACGTGCGCCGCAGATGAGGGTTGCAAAGCGGATCGCCGGAACCCGTTCGCGCCTTCCTGTCGCCCGAAAAGCAAACAAGAAGGCGAGATGGCCGGCAACCCTGACCAATTCCGACGCTGCTTCAGGCCTTGTGCGGGCGGCGGGCGCGGCAGTGATTGCGCGTCCAGCCAAGACTCGACATCCCTACGTCCTTGATGATGCGCACTCACCTCTTGGTAATGAGCTTGCCGCGTCAGGCGCCACATTTTGTCACAACATAAACGAGGGTGTGCCGCGAGGCGGCGTTATTCGGTGGGATCGTCACTGGCGGGGCCGCGGGCAGTCTTGTGATCATACTTGGGCTGTCGCGCAGTACTGGGATGTTCGATCGGTCGGTCCCCCTTTCGCAGCGAAGGACGCGTGGTCTGGTCCTTCTCCATGTCCATGTCCATGTCCATGTCCATGTCCATGTCCATGTCCTTTTCCTTGTCGGACATCTTCACCTCCTGTGCCGGGTTTGCAGGCTCAACCTTCGCAAGACAGGCATGTTCCCTCACTCCACGCGCGGCAACCCACGGCTACGGCCATTATGAAGAATGAGCCGGGCGTCAGTGGGAAGAAAGATTCCGGAGGCGAATCCTGCTGCGGCAACCGTCTGCCCGCAGGCCGTTCAACCACTGCAGAGCCGTGGGGAGCGGATCTACCCAATGCTGGTGTAGCCCCCGCATAAGCACAACCTCACCCGCCCAAGTATCCCTGTCAACGCGCTCGGAACCTTCCGGGAAGGTTCCCGTTTGCTTTCGGCATCCGCTGTGCCGCTGCAAGGAGATTTGTTCATGCCGATGATCGAGACGTCCGACGGAACGCGCCTTTATACCAAGATTTGGGGGCAGGGGGCGCCTGTTGTCCTGATTCACGGCTGGCCGCTGTCCAGCGACAGCTGGGATCCGCAGGCCCATGCCCTGGCCGAGGCAGGCTACCGCGTCATCGCCTATGACCGGCGGGGCTTTGGCCGTTCGGACCAGCCGGATGGCGGCTATGACTATGACACCTTTGCCGACGACCTCGCCGCGGTGATGACGGCGACGGGTGCAACCTCCGGCGCGGCGCTGGTGGGGTTTTCGATGGGCGGGGGCGAGGTTGCCCGCTACATGAGCCGCCACGGCGGGCAGGGCGTGTCGCGGGTGGCGCTGATCGGCTCGGTAGTGCCCTGCATGCTCCAGACCGCGGACAACCCGGACGGCGTCCCGCAGTCGGTTTTTGACCAGATGACGGCGGGCATGCTGGAGGACCGCCACGCCTTCTTTGCAAGCTTCTTCAAGGATTTCTTCGGGCAGGGCGTGATCAGCCGCCCGGTCAGCCAGGAACTGCTGCACTGGGCTTGGGGGCTGGCCATGCAGGCGGGGCTGCGGCCGACGCTGGCGGCAGCCCAGGCGTTCGCAACGACGGATTTTCACCCCGACCTCAAGGCCCTCAATGTGCCGACGCTGGTGATCCATGGCACGTCGGATGTCACGGTTCCCATCGACGCTACCGCGCGAGTCGTGGCGCGCGAGGTGCCGGACGCGCGGCTGCTGGAATATGAAGGCGAACCGCACGGCCTGTTTGCGACGCAAAAGGACCGGCTGACGGAGGATCTGCTGACCTTCCTGCGCGGTGCCTGAGGCAAAGAAAAACGGCGGCCCTTGGGCCGCCGTTTATTATTCCGCGCCGCGTCTCAGACTACTTCAAAGACGAGCGGCTTGATTTGCCGGAAGGCGCCCGTGTCCTCCAGCGCCTTCAGCGCCGGTTGCGGGATCTCTTCGTCAAGGTAGAGCAGCGCGATCGCATCCTTGCCCACGCCCGAACGGCCAAGGGTAAAGTTCGCGATGTTCACGCCATTCTCGCCCAACGTGCGGCCAAGGATGCCGATGATGCCGGGCACATCCTCATTGGTGGTGTAGAGCATGTGGGCCCCGATCTCGGCGTCGATGGTGATGCCCTTGATCTGGATGAACCGCGGCTTGCCATCGCTGAAGACGGTGCCGGCAATCGAACGCTCCCGCGTTTCGGTAACCACAGTGATCTTCATGTAGGCGTCGAACACGCCCGACTTTTCCTGCCGGGTGGTTGCAACCTGCACACCGCGTTCCTTGGCGATGACCGGGGCCGAGACCATGTTCACATCCGGGTTCGTAGCCTTCATGATCCCTGCGATGGCGGCGGCGTTCAGCGCCTGCAGGTTCATCGTGGCCACGGTGCCATCGTAAAGGATGTTGATGGTCTTGATCGGTTCGTCCGTCATCTGGCCGACAAAGGCGCCCAGATGGCCGGCCAGTTTCACCCAGGGACCCATGACCGCTGCTTCCTCGGCCGTGACCGAGGGCATGTTGAGCGCGTTCTGCACCGCGCCCGTCAGCAGATAGTCGGACATCTGTTCAGCGACCTGCAGGGCCACGTTTTCCTGCGCCTCGGTGGTCGAGGCGCCGAGGTGCGGCGTCACCACCACGTTCGGCAGGTTGAAGAGCGGGCTTTCTGTCGCAGGCTCGACCGAGAACACGTCGAAGCCCGCGCCGGCGACATGGCCGGACTTGATCGCCTCGGCCAGCGCCTCTTCATCTACCAGGCCGCCGCGGGCGCAGTTGATGATGCGCACGCCCTTCTTGGTCTTGGCGATGTTTTCCCTAGACAGGATATTCCGGGTCTTTTCGGTCAGCGGCACGTGAAGGGTGATGAAATCAGCCTTGGCCAGCAGTTCGTCCAGTTCGACCTTTGTGACGCCCATGGTCTTGGCCCGCTCTTCCGACAGGAAGGGGTCATAGGCCACGACCTTCATGTGCAGGCCCAGCGCACGGTCGCAGACGATGCCGCCGATGTTGCCGGCGCCGATGACGCCCAGCGTCTTGTTGAAAAGCTCCGCCCCCATGAAGCGGTTCTTTTCCCACTTGCCAGCATGGGTCGAGGCGCTTGCCTCGGGCAGTTGCCGCGCCACGGCAAACATCATCGCTATGGCATGTTCGGCTGTGGTGATCGAGTTGCCGAAGGGCGTGTTCATCACGATCACGCCTTTTTTCGAGGCGGCAGGGATGTCCACGTTATCGACACCGATCCCGGCACGGCCGATGACCTTGAGGTTGGTCGCGGCCTGCAACACCTTTTCCGTCACCTTGGTGGCGGAACGGATGGCAAGGCCGTCATACTGGCCGATGACCTCCAGCAGCTTGTCCTTGTCCTTGCCAAGGTCGGGCAGGTAATCGACCTCGACCCCGCGGTCGCGGAAGATCTGGACGGCGGTTTCCGAAAGCTTGTCGGATACGAGTACTTTGGGTGCCATTGTCAGGCTCCTTGGAATTTCGTCTGGGAAGGGGGTGGCTTCAGGCTGCTGCCTGAAGCGCCGCGATCTCGGTCTGGAAGGCCCACTCGATCCAGGGCATCAGCGCCTCGACATCGGCCTTTTCGACGGTCGAGCCGCACCAGATCCGCAGGCCCGCCGGGGCATCGCGATAGGCGCCGATATCAAGGGCCACGCCCTCTTTCTCCAGCCGTTTGGCAACTGCCTTGGCAAAGGTCGCGCCGTCGGTGATGCGCGGGTCGGTGAACTTCAGGCAGACCGAGGTGGTCGACGCCGTCGCCGGATCATTGGCAAGGTTGGCGATCCAGTCGTGCTTCGCCACGAAATCGGCCACCACGGCAGCATTGTCCGTGGCGCGCTTCACCAGCGCCGGCAGGCCGCCGATGGATTTCGCCCAGTTCAGCGCCACCAGGTAATCCTCGACCGCGAGCATCGAAGGAGTGTTGATGGTTTCGCCGACAAAAATGCCTTCGATCAGCTTGCCGCCCTTGGTCATGCGGAAGATCTTCGGCAGCGGCCAGGCGGGGGTATAGCTTTCCAGCCGTTCCACCGCGCGGGGCGACAGGATCAGGATGCCGTGCGCGCCTTCGCCGCCAAGCACCTTCTGCCAGCTGAACGTCACCACGTCGAGCTTGTCCCACGGCAGCTCCATCGCAAAGGCCGCCGAGGTCGCATCGCAGATCGTCAAGCCGGCACGATCAGCAGGAATCGCGTCGCCGTTCGGCAGGCGCACGCCCGAGGTGGTGCCGTTCCAGGTAAAGACCACGTCCTTGTCGAAATCGACCTGCGTGAAATCCACGATGTCGCCATAGTCGGCGGTGCGGACAGTCGCGTCCAGCTTCAGTTGCTTGACCACGTCGGTGACCCAGCCGGAACCAAAGCTTTCCCATGCCAGCATTTCGACGCCACGCGCGCCCAGCAGCGACCACATCGCCATTTCCACGGCGCCTGTGTCCGAGCCCGGCACGATGCCGATGCGGTAATCAGCGGGAACGCCTAGAACCTCGCGCGTCAGGTCGATGGCCTGCTTCAGCTTGGCCTTGCCGACAGCGGCACGATGCGAACGGCCCAGCGGCGCGTCGGCAAGCATGTCCAGCGAGAAATCGGGAATCTTGGCGCAAGGGCCAGAGGAAAAACGCGGGTTTGCCGGCCGCGTGGCCGGGATCGTCAGATCGGTCATGGTATCCTTCCAGATAAACGCCCCTCGTTGGGGAGGGGTGTCCCGCCGTTGGGAATACGGGGCCGCACGCACTGGCACAAGCGGGAAAATTGCGCTACTGCGCCGCTTGAGCCCACGAAAACGACGCGGGCGTTCACTATCGGAAACTTCCTCATGTTCACTGCCGTCCTGCTTGCCAGCCCCGCCCGCGCCAATCTTGACTGCGAAACGGTCGAGAGCCTTCGCAATGCCTGGAGTGGGGGCGATGCCGACTGGCTGAACCCCGGCATCGCGGCCGAATTCCCGCTTGAGGCGATGCCCGCCAACCGGTGGGAGGCCTGGGAGGGACTTCAGGCGCTGGGCATTGACCTTGTGGTGGTTCCCACCGAAGGCCGCCGCAAGAAGATGCTGCTGGCTGACATGGACAGCACGATGATCGGGCAGGAATGCATCGACGAACTGGCGGATGAGGCGGGGGCAGGGGCCTATGTCGCCTCGATCACCGCGCGCGCGATGAATGGCGAACTGGATTTCGAGGCCGCGCTGCGCGAACGGGTGGCGCTGCTGAAGGGGCTCGACCTGTCGGTGATCGACCGGGTTCTGGAAAACCGCATCACCTTTACCCCGGGCGGGGCAGAGCTGATCGCAACCATGCAGGCCAATGGCGGCTACGCGGCGCTGGTGTCGGGTGGCTTTACCGCCTTTACCGCCCATGTGGCGCGCGAACTAGGCTTTGACGAAAACCGCGCCAACACGCTGGTGGTGGATGGCAATGTTCTGGCCGGCACGGTGGGCGAACCGATCCTTGGCCGCGCCGCCAAGGTCACTGCGCTTGAAGAAATCTCGACCCGCCTCAACATCACGCCTGACGATGTGATTGCCGTGGGTGACGGGGCCAATGACCTTGGCATGCTGCACCGGGCCGGGATGGGTGTGGCGCTGCATGCCAAGCCGGTGGTGGCCGCGGAATGCGATATCCGGATCAACCACGGTGACCTGACCGCGCTGCTTTACGTGCAGGGCTACCGGATCGAAGATTTCCGTAACTGACATTGGCCCTGCGCCAGCCGGAAGGGGCCGATGCTGTTCGAAGTAAGCTACCAGATCCTGCTTCTGCTGCTCTGTGCGGCCTTCGTGGCGGGGTTCATCGATTCGATCGCCGGGGGCGGGGGGCTCATCACCGTGCCGGTGCTGCTGCTGGCCGGCGCCAACCCGGTAGAGGCGCTTTCCACCAACAAGGTGCAGGGCATCTTTGGCTCTGGCACGGCGGCGCTGTCTTATGCGGCGCGGGGGCACGTGGACCTGCGGCGGCAGGCGAGGGTGGCGCTTCTGGCCTTTGTAGCAGGGGTGCTCGGGGCGATGCTGGCCACGGTGATGCCGGCGGATGTCCTGCGGCTGGTCTTGCCGGTGCTGCTGGTCGGGATCGCGCTGTTCTTTGCGCTGAAGCCGGGGCTCGATGATCTTGACCGCGCCGAACGGATGCGGCCGGCCGTCTTCGGCGCGACGGTGGTGCCGCTGGTAGGGGCTTATGACGGGCTTCTGGGGCCGGGGACCGGGGCCTTCTATATGCTGGGGTTCGTGACGCTGGCAGGCTATGGCATCCTGAAGGCCACGGCGCATACCAAGCTTCTGAACTTCGCCTCGAACCTGGGTGGGCTGGTGGCTTTCGCCGTCTTTGGTGCGCCCTGGTGGCTGACCGGCATCGCGATGGGGCTTGCGCAGGCGGCCGGGGCGCGGGCCGGGTCGCTGATGGCGATGCGGGTGGGCGCGCGGGTGATCAAGCCGCTGCTCGTCGTCACCTCCACCGCGCTGGCGCTGCGGCTGATCTGGGATCTGGTCTAAGGGAACCCGTCGGACTTGCGGAAGATCCCGACCTCGGCTCCGCGCCAGTTCCTTTGAACCGCATTCAGCCGCTTCAGCGTGGCTGGGTGGTCCGGGTCAAGAACGCCCTCGCGCACCAGAAGGGCACAAATCGCGGCCTCTGCCGCGCGGGTGCCGCCATCCACGATCTTGAGCGCGATGCCGCGTTTCCGTTCCGGCAGGATGGCGACGAAGACCGCCTCGGCCCCTGTCTTGATCGCGACCTTCCCGTCCATCGCGCGCATAAGCTCCGTGCAGGCGCGGCCTTCGCCGGCCACCAGTTCGGGATGCGCCATCATGGCGCGGGTCAGCCGTGCGGCGGCGCGGTCGCGGGTGTCACCTTCCGGGTTGGCGGCGGCAAAGAACGCCATCGACCGCGCCAGCCCGACAAGCGGCGTGGCAAAGTTCGGGGCAGAGCAGCCGTCGATGCCGTGGCCGCGGCTGGCTTCGCCCGTCACTTCCTCGAACGCGGCCTTGACCGCCTGCTGCACGGGGTGGTCCAGGTCCACATATTCGGGGCCCGCGCCCAGATGTTGGGTCAGCGTCAGGAAGCCGCAGTGCTTGCCCGAACAGTTGTTGTGCACCTGGCAGGCGCTGGCGTTGGTCTTGATCAGCCGGTGCCGTTCTTCCTTGTCGCCCGGCTCCTGCACGCCACAGCGCAGATCCGCGTCCGAAAGGCCCAGATTCGCCAGCCACTGCGATGCCATGCTGGTGTGGATCGCCGCGCCCTGGTGGCTGGCGCAGGCGAGGGCCAGCTGCGCCTCGGTCAGGCCGGCGGCATCGGCTGCGCCGCTTTCCAGAAGCGGCAGCGCCTGCAGCATCTTGCACGACGACCGCGGAAAGATCACCGCCTGCGGATCGCCCCAAGCCTCAATCACGGCGCCTTTTTCATCGCAGATCACCGCGTGGCCCAGATGCCGGCTTTCCAACATCCCGCCGCGCCAAAGTTCCGCCATTGCCACTGGTTCAGTCATTGCCGCTCTCTCACAGCTACGCGATTTCCCGCCAACGGGGCTTCATCAAAGCCCTCATCTGCGCTAAGAGCCGCATATCGAGTTGAAAAACAGTCCGCCACAGGAAAAGGTCCCAAAGCGGACCGCCAGGCGGACGGAAACAAGACAGGCCGGAGGCTGTGGGACAATGACATCATGGATTCTGCGTGGCGTAGGCGCCGCACTGATTGCTGTTCTGGCGACGGCCAGCATGGCCCAACAGTCGAGCAACCGCGTCGCATCCAGCGCTGACTGGAGCGTCTTTATGGAAAACTCGCCCAAGGAATGCTGGGGCGTGTCGAGCCCCAAGCAGATGCGCAACACCCGTAACGGCCAGCCGGTCGAGGTGCGTCGCGGCGACGTCCTGTTGTTCGTGACCTTCCGCCCCGGCACCGGCGCGCGGGGCGAGATCTCCTTTACCGGCGGCTACCCCTTTGCCGACGGATCGAACGTCGAGGTCCGCATCGGGTCCGAGACCTATCAACTGTTCACCGATGGCGACTGGGCCTGGCCGGCCAATGCCGAAGATGACGCCAAGATCCTGGCGGCGATGCGCCGCGGGTCCGAGGCTGTGCTGACCGGGCGTTCCGGCCGGGGCACGCAAACGCAGGATACATTCTCGCTCATGGGCTTTACCGCCGCGATGACCGAGGCCGAGAACCGCTGCAAGAGCTGACACGTCTGCCACCGCGGAGCCGCCCCGGCACGAGCTGCCGGGGCGTTTTTCATTTCCAAAGTCTGTTTAACCGGACGCGGTTTTCCTATATACACACGCATCCCCTGAACGGAGACGACGCCATGACGGCCCAAGGCATCCCCACGGCCCCCATTACGCAGGACGTGCTGACCATCCCCCGGAAGCTGCCGGAGGAGGGGCGGGTGAACCTTGTCGGCCTGACGCGCGACGCGATGCGGGACGCGCTGATCGTCGCCGGTACGCCGGAAAAGCAGGCCAAGATGCGCGTCGGCCAGATCTGGCAGTGGATCTATCACTGGGGCGTGCGCGACTTCGCGGCGATGACGAACCTCGCCAAGGATTACCGGGCACTGCTGGCGGAAAAGTTCAGCATCACCTTGCCCGAGATTGTCAGCCGCCAGATCAGCGCCGACGGCACCCGGAAATATCTGGTGCGGATCGCCGGGGGGCATGAGGTCGAAACCGTCTATATCCCCGAGGAAGGACGCGGCACGCTGTGCATTTCCAGTCAGGTGGGCTGCACGCTGACCTGTACCTTCTGCCACACCGGCACGCAAAAGCTGGTGCGCAACCTGACCGCCGGGGAAATCGTCGGCCAGATCATGCTGGCGCGCGACGATCTGGGCGAATGGCCGCAACCCGGCGCGCCCAAGGATGAAACGCGCCTGATCTCGAACATCGTGCTGATGGGGATGGGAGAGCCGCTTTATAACTTCGACGCGGTTCGGGATGCGATGCGCATCGCGATGGACAACGAAGGCATCAGCCTGTCCCGTCGCCGCATCACCCTGTCGACCAGCGGCGTAGTGCCGGAGATCGCCCGCACTGCCGAGGAAATCGGCTGTCTTCTGGCAGTGTCCTTCCACGCCACGACCGATGCGGTGCGCGACAAGCTGGTTCCGATCAACAAGAAATGGAACATCGAGACTCTGCTTAACGCGCTGCGGGAATACCCGCGCCTGTCCAATTCCGAACGGATCACGTTTGAATACGTGATGCTGAAGGACGTGAATGATTCAGACGCGGATGCGCGGCGGCTGGTGAAGCTGATCGCCGGCATCCCGGCCAAGATCAACCTGATCCCCTTCAACGAGTGGCCCGGCGCACCCTATCAGCGGTCAAGCTGGGAGCGGATCGAGACCTTTGCCGATATCGTCCACAAGGCAGGCTATGCCAGCCCGATCCGCACCCCGCGCGGCGAGGATATCATGGCCGCCTGCGGGCAGCTCAAATCCGCGACTGAACGCGCCCGCAAGAGCCGCGCCGAGATCGCCGCGGAAACCGGGGCCGCATAAGGCGGCCTCTAGATCATCCGGATCACGTCCTTGTCCACCGCCAGCATGTAGCCCTGGCGGGTGATGTTGCGGATCAGCAGTTCGCTGACCAGCTGGTTGCCCAGCGTGTCGCGCAGGCGTTTGATGCGCGTGGCGCCAGCCGCCTCGTCACAGTCGTCGGCATTGCGGCCTGACACCATCGCCTCGATCTGAGCACCAGACAGCACGTCGTCATCCATCCGCGCCTCTGCCAGCACCGACAGCGTCTCGATCGCGGCAGGGGTCAGGCGGAAGGCGAAGTCGTTCAGCAACACCGTGTTGTCGGACCTGCTGATGACGAGCGAGGCGACCTCGATCCCCGAGCGGCGGATCTGGGTCATGCGCCGGTTCAGCGTCACGATCATGACCAGAAAGACCAGCGCCGCCACCAGCAGCGCCGTCGAAAACACCAGCAGCACGAAGATCACCATCCGGTAGGACGACAGCACCGACGAAAAGGACGTGGCTGATTCTGCCAAGATCTCCAGCAGCTTGATTTCAGTCTGCGAGGTGAGGTCGTCGTTCTCGACGAAGATGCGCTCGACCTTCTGGTTGAAGGCATCGGCATCGGGCAGGTTCAGGAACAGCAGCGCCGCCGCGCCGGCCAGTATTGCGACGATCGCGATGATGCCGAATGTAACCACCCTGTTGCCTGCGCGCAGCGCCTCAGTAGCGGAGGTAGAATTCGCCCGCACTGGCTTTCCTCTCTTCCAGACCATCGCGGCCGAAGATGGACATGACGTTCAGCAGCGTCCAGCCGTCACGTGCAATGCGGCTGGAAATCGCCCGCGCTGCAGCGGCGCTATCGGTGCAGGCCGCCTCCGGCAATTCGACCACGCCATAGTGGAGCCGCAGCGGTCCGTCGCGCTTGGCCTTGTAGTCGGCGAAACATGCGGCCAGCGACGCCTGCGCCATCAGCGTGGCGGCGATGAAGGTGGCCAGGAACAGGGGCGAGCGACGGAGGGTGTGCATGGGCTGAAGGTGCGGAATGGCGCGTGGTTATTCAATGACAAAAGGAGGATTCCGACGGTGTTATTGGATAGCAGCCCCCCGATATTGCCTGTCAGCACCGCCTGCACCGACCTTTGGCCCATCGTCGGATACGCGCCGGCCCTAATGGAAGGAGCTCAGGATGCCCATCATGAAACCGCTGACCGGACTGGTTGCCGCTGCCGCCATCGCCATGACCGGAATGGCGCAGCCCGCGCAGGCCGCCACCAACCAGGACCTGCAACGCCTTCTGATGGGGGCGGCCGGGGTGGCGGCGCTGGGCTATATCCTCCACCAGGGCAAGCGTAACCAGGCGCAGGCCCAGCCAGCGCCGGGGCGCCCCGCGCATTCGTACCGAGGCGAGGTACTGCCCGCCCAATGCGCCAGCGAGGAGCGCACCCGCAATGGCTGGCAGACCTTCTACGACCCCTATTGCCTGACGCGGTCGGGCCTTCGGAACCTTCCCGCCTGGTGCGAGGTGCGGATCACCGACCACCGCAACGCGCGCCGCGACGTGTTCGACGGCGCCTGTCTGCAGCAGGCGGGATACGAGCCGGAACGCGGCCGCCACCGCTGAACCGGCCGAGCAGCGGGGCAGAGGAGAGGCACCTCTGCCCCTTTTTCATTTGGGCCGCCTGTCGTAGGAAGGCCCCATGATGACCCTGATGACCCTCGCCCCCGAGGAGACCTTCGAAGGCGCCGCCGAGGCGCGTGGGCTGGCCCGTGTCGCGGGCGTGGACGAAGTCGGCCGTGGCCCGCTGGCAGGGCCGGTGACGGCCGCGGCGGTACGGTTGCGCCCCGGGCGGATCCCCCAAGGGCTTGCGGATTCCAAGACGCTCACCTCCCGTCGGCGAGAGGCGCTTTATGCCGAGCTTCTGGACGTGGCAGAGGTCAGCGTTGCCCATGCCAGCGCGGCCGAGATCGACCGGCTGAACATCCTGCAGGCAAGTCACCTGGCGATGTGCCGCGCGTTGGCCGGGCTGCCTGCGCCGGTGGATCTGGCGCTGGTGGATGGCAACCGGCTGCCCACTGGGATGCCTTGCCCGGGGCAGGCGATCGTCAGGGGCGACGCTCTGTGCGTCTCCATCGCCGCCGCTTCGATCGTGGCCAAGGTCGTGCGGGACCGGATCATGGGGGCTTTGGCGCAACAACATCCCGGCTATGGCTGGGAGCGCAATGCCGGCTATGGCACCCGCGAACACTGTCAGGCGCTTCTGGACTTGGGTCCGACCCCTTATCATAGACGTTCCTTCGCGCCCGTCCGCAACATCTTGTATCAACCCCAATAACAAAGCGCTGATTCGAATAAATAATTTGACGCCGATTCGCTGATGACTCATTTTATCCACAACCACGGACGCGAAAGCGCGGGATCCAAGAGGCAGCGATGGCAACGAAAGCCAAGGGGATGGCACAGCTTCCCCTGAATGAAATCATTGCAGGCGACTGCATCGAGGTGATGAACAGCCTGCCTGAAGGCTCGGTTGACCTTGTGTTTGCGGACCCGCCTTACAATCTGCAACTGCGGGGCGACCTGCATCGACCTGACAATTCCAAGGTCGATGCCGTCGATGACGCCTGGGACCAGTTCGCAAGCTTTGAAATCTATGACCGTTTCACCCGCGATTGGCTGAGCGCTGCGCGCCGGCTGCTGAAGCCCAACGGAGCGATCTGGGTGATCGGCAGCTATCACAACATCTTTCGCGTGGGCGCGGCACTTCAGAACGAAGGCTTCTGGATTCTGAACGACGTCGTGTGGCGGAAGTCGAACCCGATGCCGAACTTCCGCGGCAAACGCCTGACCAACGCACATGAGACGCTGATCTGGGCCTCGAAGGCCGAGGCGAGCAAGTACACCTTCAATTACGAGGCGCTGAAGGCGCTGAACGAAGGCGTGCAGATGCGGTCGGACTGGCACCTGCCGATCTGCACGGGGCACGAACGGCTCAAGGACGCGAACGGCGACAAGGCCCATCCGACGCAGAAACCCGAAAGCCTGCTTCACCGCGTGCTGGTGGCGACCACCAACCCGGGTGACGTGGTGCTTGATCCCTTCTTCGGCACCGGCACGACGGGCGCGGTGGCCAAGATGCTTGGCCGCGACTTCATCGGCATCGAGCGAGAGGCCGCCTATCGCGAGGTTGCCGCCCAGCGGATCGAGAAGGTCCGCCGCTTTGACCGTAGCGTATTGGAGGTTTCCACCTCGAAGCGGGCAGAGCCGCGCGTGCCGTTCGGCCAGCTTGTGGAACGCGGGATGCTGCGCCCGGGTGAAGAGCTTTTGTCCATGAACGGCCGCTTCAAGGCCAAGGTCCGGGCTGACGGCACGCTGATCGGCAAGGACGTCAAGGGCTCAATCCATCAGGTTGGCGCTGCGTTGGAAGGGGCACCCAGCTGCAACGGCTGGACCTACTGGCACTTCAAGCGGGACGGTAAGATGATCCCGATCGACCTGCTGCGCCAGCAAATCCGGGCCGAGATGGACGAGCGCCCGAACTGACCCCCCTGATTTTTGTTTTCGCCAGTGCCCTCGGGCACCACCTGGCCCCGCCATGACCATGGCGGGGCTGCTTTCATTTGCTGCCGGTCAAGCGTGGCGTGGCGGCGGGTTCGTGGCCTTGTTGTAGGGCGCCCAGTCGGTGATGTCGGGGTAGTACTTCCGCCGCCATTCCCGCACACGGGGGTTCATCACCCGCCGCCAGAGCGGCGGGACCATCGCCATCGTGGCCATCGCAGGATAGCCGTAAGGCAATTGCGGGGCTTCCTCGGGCGAATAGGTTTGCAGCAGCGGGAAGCGGCGATCGGGCTTATAGTGGTGGTCTGAATGGCGCTGCAGGTTGATGAGCAGCCAGTTCGAAGCCTTGTGCGCAGCGTTCCAGCTGTGCCGCGGCAAGACGTGTTCATAGCGCCCGTCGCCTAGGTGGCGGCGCGTCAGCCCGTAGTGTTCGATGTAGTTGGTGAGCTCCAGCTGCCAGATCGCGACCATCGCCTGGAAGATGAACAGCAGCAGCCCCATCCAGCCGCCCAGCGCCAGCGCCAGCAGCAGGAAGCTGCCCTGAAGCGCCGCATAGCGCCAGAACGGGTTGCGTCGGTGCCATGCCGGCAGGCTGCGTCGTGATAAAAGATGCGCCTCTGCCTTCCAGGCAGAGCGGGGGCAATCGCGCAGGACGCGGTAGAAATAGCGGTGGAACCCCTCGTTATAGCGGGCCGTCACCGGGTCGCGGGGCGTACCCACGTGGCGGTGGTGCACCAGCAGATGTTCCGACCGGAAATGGCTGTAAAGCACCATGGCCAGCAGCAGGTCGCCCATCCAGCGTTCCAGCCGGTTCTTCTGGTGCAAAAGTTCGTGCGAATAGACGATCCCGACCGTGCCCGAGATCACCCCGGTGCCGAACATGAGAACAATGGTTTCGGTCATGCCGAGATGATCGGTATGGGTCACCCACCAGATCATCCCGAACACCGTCAGGAACTGGATGGGGAACCAGATGATCGTGATCAGCCTGTACCAGAACAGATCCTCTTCCGGGGTCAGCGCGTCGGGATTGCCTTCTTCCAGCCCCGCGATCGTGTCGAGGATCGTCACCATCACCCAGCCATAGACGGGCAGCAGCGCGACAGTCCAGCCGCCATACCACGCGCCCAGCGCCGCCAGCGGGATCATCCCCAGCGACAGCCAGAAGGGCAGGGCGTTCTTGAGCAGGCGAATGTCTTTAGGCTCGTTCATGCGAATCTCCGGCGACTTTCCGCGCGCGAGAACATAGCGCGAAAAGACTTGCAGAGGAACGGCGCCCGCGGCAGGTCAGCCTTGCGTCCGGTACTTGCCGACAATGCCATCCATCAGGTCAGGCTGCACGATTTCCAGCCAGTAGCCGTCGGGGTCCTTGATGAAAGCCAGTTCCTTCATCCCACCTTCGCCAAGCCGCTTCTGGAAGGTCACGCCCATCCGCTCAAAGCGGGCGCAGGCGGCGTGAATGTCCGGCACGGCGATGCAGATATGCCCATAGCCCTTGGGCACGTCGTTGCCGCTGTGCATGGCGGTGTCGTCATCTTCCGATCCCCAGTTATGGGTCAGTTCCAGCAGCCCGGGGCGCGAGAACGTGTCGCGCAGCGACCCGTCCGCCGGTTCATGCCCGCGCGGCTGAAGGAAATAGAGCGTGAAGCGCCACTCTTCGAAGTCGAGCCGCGTCACAAGCCGCATCCCCAGCACGTCCTGATAGAATTCAAGCGAGCGTTTCGGGTCCTTCACCCGCAGCATCGTGTGGGTCAGCACATAGCCTTCGGTTTCGTCGGTCACTGTCGTCTCCTTTCAGATTGCGGTTCGGGCAAGATCAAAGGCCTTGCGCATCACGGTGGGCAGGTCGCTGGGCTTGAACTCGACCGGGGTCAGGAAGGTGCCCCGCCGGGGCACTGCGCTGGTGGGAACCTCTGCCACGCGCAGGTCAAGCCGCAGGTGGAAATGGGTGAAGGTATGGCGCACCTCTCCTGCCGGCTGCCAGTCCGCCTCAATCGGCGGCGCGCCCTGCGGCATGTCCGACCAGTCCGTTCCCGGCCAGCCCAGCATCCCGCCCAAAAGCCCGCTGCCCGGCCGGCGTTCCAGAAGCCAAGCCCCATCCGCCCGCCGCGCCAGCCATGCAATACCGGTGCGGATGGGTTTTGCGGGCTTAGGGCTCTTGCGCGGAAGGCTGGCCTGCACGCCTTCGGCCCGTGCGCGGCAATAGGGGGACCAGGGGCAGATGCCGCAGGCGGGGCTGCGTGGGGTGCAGATGGTCGCGCCCAGATCCATCACCGCCTGCGCGTAATCACCGGGCCGTTCCTGAGGGGTCAACGCCGCCGCGAGTTCCGTAAGTTCAGCCTTGGCGGCGGGTAGGGGTGCTTCCACAAGATGGACCCGCGCCATGACGCGTTCGACGTTGCCGTCCACCACCACCGCAGGTTCGTCAAAGGCGATGGCCGCAACCGCCGCCGCCGTGTACGGCCCGATGCCGGGAAGCGCCAGTAGCCCGTCGCGGCTGTCCGGAAACTGCCCGCCATGATCCGCCACCACGGCGCGTGCACATTTCAGGAGGTTCCGGGCGCGGGCGTAATAGCCCAGACCTGCCCACTCGGCCATGACATCTTCGTCCCGCGCCGCCGCCAAGGCCGCCACATCGGGCCAGCGGGCGGTGAAGCGGTTGAAATAGTCCCGCACCGCCGCAACTGTCGTCTGCTGAAGCATCACCTCTGACAGCCAGATGCGGTAAGGGGCCGGGCGCACGCCTGCCGCGCGTTCCGCAGGGCCAACGCGCCAAGGCATGACGCGGGCGTGCCGGTCATACCAGTGCAGGATTTCCTGGCTCAGCGCGTCACACAATCTTTATTCCCCAAGCCGTTCTATTTACTGGCACCGGACGCGGTAGCGCATAATGTGTGGCACGACAACGGAGGAACAAATGAAGGCGCCCTCTTCCCGGTCATCCCGCCGCATGCGCGGCTTCGAACAGGCTGCGATCTTCGTGCGCGAGCCTGTGCGGGGCGTTGGGGAAAAGCGCGGCTTTGCAGTGACGCGGCTTCTGACCCACTGGTCCGAGATCGTGGGCGAGGATCTTGCCCGCATCACTCGCCCGGTCAAGATCGCCTATGCGCGTGACGGTATGGGGGCCACCCTGACGCTGCTGGCATCCGGGGCGCAGGCGCCAATGGTGCAGATGCAGCTGCCGCGGATCCGGGAAAAGGTGAACGCCTGCTATGGCTACAACGCCGTGTCCCGCATCAACGTGACGCAGACCGCGCCCTCGGGCTTTGCCGATCCCTCGACAGTCGCCCCGGCACCCGCGCCCCCGGATCCGGAGGTGACGCGGCAGGCGACGGAAACCACCTCAGGGGTGCAGGACCCGGGACTCCGGTCGGCCCTTGAAGCCCTGTGCCAGAACATCCTATCTCGCCCGCAAAGACAGAAAGGCAAATGACGATGGTCAAGAAACTCATACCGGCGCTTGTGGCGCTGGCCCTGGTCGCCGTGGGCGCTTTGTGGCTTGGTTCAGGCAGCCAAGGCCCCGCCCTCACCGCGATCGGTCCCGCCTCGGCGCAGGATGCGGCAGAGGTCGATCCCTCGCGCGTGCCGGACATGACGCTGGGCAATCCCGATGCGCCCGTGACGCTGATCGAATACGCGTCGTTCACCTGCCCGCATTGCGCGAGTTTCCACACCAACGTGATGCCGCAGCTCAAGCAGAACTACATCGACACCGGCAAGGTGCACTTCATCCACCGTGAGGTGTATTTCGACCGCTATGGCCTTTGGGCTGCAATGGTCGCCCGTTGCGGCGGCGAGATGCGCTATTTCGGCATGGCCGACCGGATCTACACCACCCAGCGGGAATGGGCGAATTCCAACGATCCTGCGGTCGTGGCTGAAAACCTGCGCCGCATCGGTCGCGCCGCCGGTTTGAATGACGAACAGCTGAATGCCTGCATGCAGGATGGCGATCTGGCACAGGCGATGGTCGCCGTCTACCAAGCGAATGCCGAGGCTGATAACGTCACCTCGACGCCCACGCTGATCATCAACGGCGAAAAGCACAGCAACATGTCCTATGCCGATCTTTCGAAGATCCTGGACGCGGCGCTGGGCGAATAATCCCCCTGCGGCGCGGCTTCAGGACGTCTTGTCCCAAAGCCGCGCCAGTGCGGCGTCCAGCGGCGCCCTATCGTCCAGTTCCAGCCGTACCGGCAGCGTAAGTACCTTGCGCCGAAAGGCAGGCGGCAGACGGACGGCATCCTTTTCCGTTGTCACCATCTGCGCCCCCCGAAGCCGCGCCTCGGCCTCCAGCCGGCGAAGCAGCGTGTCGGTAAAAGGCTGGTGATCCACCAGCGCCTCGTGACGGACCAGTTCGGCGCCCAGGTCGCGAAGCGTTGCAAAGAACTTCTCCGGATGGCCGATGCCAGCAAAGGCAAGCACCCGGAGCCCCGCCCAATCCATCCCTGTTTGCAGGGGCGCAAGCCTGCCCGTCAGGTGCGGAACCTGAAACGGGCCCCAGGTGCCGCGGAACACGGCCTGCGCCTCGGCCGGGCCGATGGACAGCAGCAGGTCCGCCCGCGCCAACCCGGCCGATACCGGTTCCCTCAAAGGGCCAGCGGGCAGGCAGCGGCCATTGCCGAAGCCGCGGGCCGCATCCACCACCACGATCGACAGGTCCTTGGCCACCGCCGGGTTCTGGAAGCCATCGTCCAGCAGCACCAGCCCCGCGTCGGCGGCCACTGCGGCCCGAACGCCGGCAGCGCGGTCCCGCGCAATCCATGTGGGCGCAAATTCCGCCAGCAGCAGCGGTTCGTCCCCCACATCTGCGGCACTATGGCTGCGGGGATCGACCCGTACCGGCCCCTCCATCCGCCCGCCATACCCGCGGGAAACGATGTGGATGCCCTGTCCCTGAAGCCGCATGGCCAGTGCCATGGCGGTGGGCGTCTTGCCCGTGCCGCCCACGTTGATGTTGCCGATGCAGATCACCGGCACCGGCGCGCGATATAACGTTCCTGCCGCCAGCCGCCGTGCCGTCGCCCGGCCAAAGGCCGCACCAAGGGGCTGAAGCAGGCGCGCCCGCCAGTCCGCCTCGTCCGGTGGCGTGAACCAGAAATCGGGCGCGCGCATCAGGTGGAAACGGGCGGCAGCGCCGCGCGCAGCATCTGCGCCACCCGATCAGTGACATCCGCGCCGCTCGAGGCGACGACCCAAGCATTATGCGCCATCAGCGCAACGCGGTCCGGTGCGCGAAGTTCGCCGATCACGTCGCAAAGCGCGGGCGCGCTGTTCACCCTGCGCGCTGCCCGTGCCGCGTCCAGCCGGGCCAGGATGTCGGCATGTTCGCCGGTTCGCGGCCCATGCACGATGGCCGATCCCAGCGCCGCAGGTTCAAGCGGGTTCCGCGCCGGCCCCTCGCCGATCAGCGAGCCACCGAGGAAGCTGATCTGTGCCAGCCGGTACCAGAGGCCAAGTTCGCCCTCGGTATCGGCGATGTAGACCTGATCCTCGTCATCGGGATAATCGTCGCAGGACCGCAACGCGCAGGACAGCCCATGAGCCTCGGCCCGGGCGGCGATCTCAGGGCCGCGTGCCGGGTCTTGCGGCACAAGGATCAGAAGCGCCCGATGCGACAGGCGCAGCGCCGCCGCATGAGCCGTCAGTATGCTACCCTCTTCCTCCGGCGGTACAGCGGCGGCCAACCAGACAAGGCGCGTGTGCAGCCCATGCGCCAGCGCGGCGCGTTCCGCCTCGGTACAGGAAAGGGCGGCGGGGCTGGGTTCAACCCGCCCGGTCACAAGGATTCGGTCAGGTGGGACGCCCATCCGCCGGAACTGCGCTGCGCGGTCTTCGTCCCGGGCCAGCACGCGGCTCAGGCGCTGCATCAGGCTCCGCAGCAGGCCGGGATACCACGCGCCCCCGGTGACATGCATGGTGGCACCCGTGTCGATCAGGAAGATCGGCAGGTCGCGGCGATGCGCCTCGGTCACCAGCGCGGCCGGAAGGGCCCCGCCCGCCAGCACCACGAGAGAGGGCTGCCAGTGATCCAGAAACGCCTTGGCCGCCGCCGGCACGTCTGCGGGCAGGGGATGGGGGGTGCCTTCGCCGGTCATCAGCGCCGAAAGATGCGGCGCCCCACGGCGCATCGCAGGCCAAAGCTCGGCTACCGCGGCGGCGGCATCCTCATCTGCGCCGTGGAACCAGACAAGCGTACCTTCAGGCCGCGCCTCCTCCAGCGCGAGAGGCGCCGCCGCGCGGTTCCGCCGGACTGATCCCAACAGGTAAAGCGCTAGCCCCAGCGACATGGCTCCGGCCGTCCTTTGCACGGCTGTCAGTTGCCCAGTTCTTCGGTCGCGCTTGCGGGCTGTTCCTCGTCCCGCAGGCGGTGGATATGGGCGATGAAATAGCGCATGTGCGCGTCATCCACAGTGCGCTGCGCCTCGGCCTTCCAGGCGGCATAGGCGCTGGCGTAATCCGGAAACATGCCGACGATGTGGATGTCCTTGGTGTCGCGGAAAACCGTCTGTGCCGGGTCCACAAGCTCTCCGCCGAAAACGAGGTGCAGGCGTTGGGTCATGGGTTGCTCCTGTGCGATGGGGCGCAGCCTAGCCGATGCGGGTCTGACGTCAAGCCGGTTGCAGGCGGTCAAGAAAGCCGCGATGCACCGCCTCTGGCCCGACCAGAACACCGTCGGTCTGCGGGTGGGCCGCGTTGAAACGCAGGGCCGCGCCGTGACGGTCGCTGACATGGGCGCCTGCCTCTGCCGCGACAAGGGCGCCGGCGGCGATATCCCATTCCCAAGCGGGGCGCAGGGTCAGCATCCCGTCAAAGCTGCCATCGGCAACCAAGCAGATCCGCCAGGCAAGCGAAGGGCGGAAGTGCCGCGACACCGGCGGCGGCCCGCCTTGCCACAGGTGCGGTGCAAGCTGCGCCTTGGGGGCCAAGACCCGCGCCCCTTCGATCCGGCGGCGCAGCGGGGTGTGGATCGGTTTGCCGTTCAGCGTGGCGCCCCCGGCCCGCGTGGCGGCATAGGTCATCTTCATCAGGGGCAGGTGAACCACGGCGGCTACCGGCACCCCATCCTCGACCACCGCAAGGGCATGGGCAAAGCTGCGCTGCCCATCCAGAAACGCGCGGGTTCCATCGATCGGGTCGACGATGAAGACCCGGTTCCGGTCCAGCCGGTCCCGGTTGTCGGCGGTTTCCTCGGACAGCCAGCCATAGTCGGGCCGCGCCCGCAGCAGCCGGTCATGGAGCATCCGGTCAACTTCCAGGTCCGCGGCGCTGACCGGGCCTTGGCCATTGCCCTTGTCCCAGCTTTCGGGGCCTTTGCCAAAGTGGCGGGCCGCGATCTCGCCCGCGGCGCGGGCAGCCTCGATCAGAAGGGGCAGGTCATTCGCCGGCAATTGTCAGCCCCTCGACCAGAAGGCTGGGCACCACGTTGCTCAGATGCGCGCGCGCGTCATTGGCCGGGGTCATCCGCAGCAGCATGTCGCGCAGATTGCCCGCGATCGTGCATTCGTTGACGGGGTAGGCGATCTGCCCCCCTTCCACCCAGAAGCCAGAAGCGCCTCGGGAATAGTCCCCCGACGTCGGGTTGATCGAGGCGCCGAGCAGCGAGGTCACAAGCAGCCCGGTCCCTATTTCCTGCAACAGTTCCTCGCGGGTGCGATTGCCCTGCGTGAGGGCGATGTTCCCGGTCCCCGGCGCCGGCGGCGAGGACGTGCCGCGCATCGCGTTGGCCGTGCTTTCCATGCCCAACTTGCGGGCCGTGGACAGGTCCAGCACCCAGCTCTGAAGAACTCCGTCCCGCACCAGGTCCCGGGGGCGGGTCGGCAGCCCCTCTGCGTCAAAGGGGCGCGAGCCGCCAACACGCGTGCGATGCGGGTTCTCGGTGATCGAAAGCCCACGTGGCAGCACCTGTTCGCCCAGCTTGTCGCGCAACCAGCCCGAGCCGCGGGCGACGGTGGTGCCGTTGATCGCGGACAGCAGGTGCCCGATCAGCCCGGCTGCGATCCGCTCGTCATAAAGCACCGGAAAGGCGCCGGTCCGCGGCTTGCGCGCACCCGCCCGCGCCACGGTGCGTTCCGCGGCAATGCGGCCGATTTCTTCAGGTGCCATGAGGTCGGACTGGAACACCCGGCTGTCGCCGAAATAGTCCCGCTCCATCGCGGTGCCGCTGCCGGTAATCGCCACACAGGACGTTCCGCGCGAAGTGCGCTGATAGCCTGCCGAAAACCCGTTGCTTGCCGCCAGATGCACCGCCTGCGTGCCATAGCCCGCGCCGGCGGACTGCACCATCGAGATGCCGGGCACCGCCAGAGCGGCGGCCTCGGCCCGGCGGGCGTCCTCTTCCAGATCGGCAGGGGCGGGTTCGGGGGCGGGATCGGCCAGTTCCAGCGCCGCAATGTCCCAGTCGCGGGCAAGCTGTTCAGGATCGGCCAGCCCGACATAGGGATCTTCGGGTGCCTCTTTCGCCATGGCGACGGCGCGTTCTGCCATCGCTGCGAAGGTTTCATCCCGCGTGTCCGAGGCGGAAACGCAGGCCTGCCGCCGCCCGATCAGCACCCGCAGCCCGACCTCGGTCGACTCAGACCGCTCCGCCTGTTCCAGCACCCCACCGCGCACATCCACGGACATGGACCCAGAGGAAAGCACGATGGCATCGGCCGCATCCGCCCCCGCCCGAAGGGCGACGTCGATCAGCGTGGTGGCAAAGCGGTCAAGCGGTTCGGTCATCGGCATGTTCCCCGGCAAATACATTCTACCGGACCTAGGGCGCGGGCGGCGCCCATGCAAGCACCGCCGAGCCCTTGGGGAACGATCAGCGGATGCGCTGCCCGTTTGCCCGAACCTCGCCCGCCTCGTTGATCTCGATGGTAGAGGTCAGCGCGTCCTCACCTTCGGCCGGGCGGGCGAACATGGTCAGCATCATCCGCGCGCCCATCGCCTGATCCGCAGGGATGAAGCCCGCCGCCACCAGCCGGTCGATCAGGGCGTTGCCACCCCGAAGGTTCAGCGTCACGCTGCCCTGCGGGCGGGGGAAACCGTCGAAGGTCTGCGTGTCGGTATTGTCGAAGGTAAAGCTGCCGTTGCCTGTCAGCTCGGCGCCCACGCCCGAAATCCGCAGGTCGTTCAGGTTGAGGCTTTCGAACTGTCCCGGAGGCGCGTCGGTCTGCCAGGTTTCCTCGCTCATCAGATCCTGATCGAGTTTCATGGTCCCCGACAGATCCACCAGCAGTGTCAGCGGATCGCGGGGGAAGCTGCCCGCCGTGTCGAACATTTCCCAGATTTCGTCCCCCAGGGTCAGGCCGACCAGCCGGGTGGCAAGGGAATAATCCTGCGGCGCATCGGCGGCGGTCAGCGGCAGGGTCAGGGTCGTGCCGCTTTCGACATAGCTTCCGGACACCTGCGGAACCGGCAGGTCGCCACCTTCCAGCTGGAACTGCCCTTCCTGCGTTCCTGCGCCATATGACAGCCCGCTTTCGTCCATCGCGAAGGTCAGCGTGCCTGAAACCGCCTCGCCAGCGAAACGCCCGGCCTGGCCTTCCGGGTCCGTCATCGTCGCATCCACAGAGGCGGCGCCGAACTGCATCTCGATCCGCGCGCTGCCCCCGTCACGAAGCCCCGCTGCCAGATCTTCGGGCGTGCCAGTGAAAAGCCCCGGCGTCATCGCCTGATCCAGCGCCACGTCGGCCAAGGTAAAGGCAAGATCGGCCGCGCCCTCATCGGTCGCGCCGCTGAATTCATAGGAAAGGCTTTGCGCCGTGGTGCCCGACAGGATCATCCCACCTTCGCCGCGGGCCAGCGTGCCAGTCAGCCCCTGCATTCCCAGGCTGATGTCGACTTCCTCGGCCACGGCGCCATCCTCGCCGACCGGGGCGGGTAGGCTGAAGGCGGTGGTAAGCGCTTCGGCGGTCCATTCATAAGCGATGTTGTCGGGGGCCCCGCTTGCCGTGGCAAGGTAGTCGGTCAAAGTCACTTCGGCGCCGAATTCGACGGGCGCGCCCTCGGCATCCTCGCTCGTCACTTGGAACCGGGGCATGGCGCCCAGGGTCATGTTCACGCGGCCATCGCCGGTTTCGCGCAGGCGGATCTCGTCCAGCGTGATGGTCACGCGGCCGCCCGCCTCCTCTGCCGTCTGTTCCATCGTCAGGACAACGTCACGAACGATCAGCGTGTCGCCCTGCCGTTGCTGGCTGCCAGAGGTCATGTCGTAGCCGGTATCGGCCACGAACCGCTCCTGATCGGCCCAGACCTGTTCTGCCGTCACGTCGGCCAGCGCGCCCGTTGCCAGAACCGCGAGGACCGCGCCCCAGCCGAAATGTTTTACCTGTGCCATCGGAACCCTTTAAGAAGGCGGTGTCGATCCGAGCATCCTGCGTCAGGGGCAAAGGGTCAAGGGGTCCCGGCCAGCCGGGGCGCGACGCATGGCGAAAGGGGGTCATCATGATGGACATGACGGGCAAGTCGGTACTGATCACGGGCGCAAGCCGCGGAATCGGCGCCGCCACGGCACGGGTCTTTGCACAGGCCGGGGCGCGGGTGGGGCTGATGGCCCGCGATGCCGAGGCGCTGGATCTGCTGGCGGCCGAAACGGGCGGCCTTGCGCTGCCGGGTGACGTGGCGCAGGCCGCCGACATGGAAAAGGCCGTGGCAGCCATCTATGAGGCGTTTGGCGCGCTGGACGTGCTGATCAACAACGCGGGCGTCATCGGCCCGATCGGCGGCATCGCCAGCGCCGACGCGGCGGACTGGGGGCGCGCGATCGACATCAACCTCAAGGGCGTCTACCACGGCATGCGTGCTGCGCTGCCGGTGATGCGGGCACAAGGCGAAGGCACGATCCTGACCGTGGGGTCCGGCGCCGCCCATGCCCCGCAGGAAGGCTGGAGCGCCTATTGCAGCAGCAAGGCCGGCGCGCTCATGCTGACCCGCGCCGCTGACCAGGAGGCCCGCGCCGACGGCATCCGCGTGATGAGCCTGTCGCCCGGCACCGTTGCCACCGACATGCAGGACCGGATTCGCCGCAGCGGCGTCAACCCGGTCAGCCGGCTGGAATGGACGGCACATATCCCGCCGGAATGGCCGGCCCGGGCGCTTCTTTGGATGTGCGGCCCCGAGGCTGACGGCTTCCTTGGCTCCGAGGTTTCCCTGCGCGACGTGAACATTCGCCGGCAGGTGGGGCTGGAACCGGCCTAGCGTCGCTTCCGCTGACCCCCCGGAGTGCGCGAGGTAAAGCCGGGCGGCCGCTGGCGCACCCAGTCGATGAAGCGGGCCAGCCGGGGGTGGCTGCGCAGTGCCTCGACCGTGTTGAAGTTGCGGGCAAGCTCTGCCTCTGTCAAAGCGGCATGGATTTCCTTGTGGCAGAGGTGGTGCAGCAGCACGACCGGCCCGTTCTTGCCGCCCTTCAGCCGCGGGATCAGGTGGTGCAGGCTTTGCGGCACGTCCGGCGGGATGGGCCGGCCGCAAAGCGGGCAGATCGGGGTGTCGCTGGTCGTCATCGCAGGCTAGAGGATGGCCCGGCAGCAGGAAAGGACAAGCGGCATGGACGCCCTTGTGATCGGTGCGGGGCCCGCGGGCCTCATGGCGGCAGAGGAGCTTGCGCAGGGCGGTGCCCGCGTGACGGTGGCCGAGGCCAAGCCGAGCCCCGCGCGCAAGTTCCTGATGGCCGGCAAATCCGGGCTGAACCTGACCAAGGACGAAGATCGCGATGCCTTCATCGCCCAGTACCGGGAGGCCGCAGGCTGGCTGCGGCCGATGCTGGACAGCTTCGGCCCGGCCGAGGTTCAGGATTGGGCCCGTGCGCTGGGGCAAGAGGTCTTTACCGGCAGTTCCGGTCGGGTGTTCCCGCGGGTGATGAAGGGTTCGCCCCTGCTGCGCGCGTGGTTGGCAAGGCTGCAGGGCCGGGGGGTGGAGCTACGCCACCGCTGGCGCTGGACTGGGTTCGACGGCAAGGCGCTGGCCTTTGACACGGCGGACGGGCCGTGCCGCCTGACGCCGCGCGTCACGATCCTTGCGCTGGGTGGGGCAAGCTGGTCGCGGCTCGGTTCAGACGGGGCGTGGGCACCCTGGTTGCGGGGGCAGGGGGTGGAGGTTGCGCCCTTTGCGCCCGCCAACATGGGCTTTGTGGTGAACTGGTCGCCGCACATGGCGCAGTGGTTCGGCACCCCGGTCAAAGGCAGCTTGCTGATCGCGAGCGATCGGCAGGAACGGGGTGAATTCGTGATCTCTGCCCGCGGGATCGAGGGCGGCGGGATCTATGCCATTTCCCGCGACCTGCGTGAAGGGGCCTCGCTGCGAATCGACCTGCTGCCGGATGTCTCAGAGGGTGAAGTGGCGCAGCGCCTGCAAGGGCAGGGGCGGCAGACGGTGGCGAACCACCTGCGCAAGGCGCTGCGGATCGACGGCGTGAAGCTGGCGCTTTTGCAGGAGTTCGGGCGTCCCCTGCCAAAGGGCCCGGCGCTGGGCGCGCTGATCAAGGCCCTGCCGCTGCGCCATGCCGGCCCCCGCCCGCTGGACGAGGCGATCTCGGTCGCGGGCGGCATCCGGCAGGCGGCGCTGACCGACGGGCTGGAACTACGCGCCCTGCCCAGCATCTTTGCCTGCGGCGAGATGCTGGACTGGGAGGCCCCGACAGGCGGCTACCTGCTGACCGCCTGCCTTGCCACCGGGCGCTGGGCCGGGCAGGCCGCGCTCAGGCGGCTGCGCGAAGATCGCCCATGATGTTCGCCGCGATCTCGAACGAACGCTTGCGGGCTATCGTGTCGTGGATCTGGCCGGTCAGGATCACCTCATCCGGCGCATAATCCGCGATGAGCTGCGACAGTTGCCTCTGAATCGTCGCTGCGCTTCCCACTGCAGTCACGGACAGTGCCTGCTCGACCGAAGGCATGACATGGGGCGGAACAACCGAGGTGATGTCGCGGACCGGGCGGGGCAGGGGCCCGGGGTGCCCGGTGCGAAGGTTCGCGAAGGCCTGGATCATCGAACTGCGCAGATAGGCGCCTTCCTCGTCCGTATCCGCGGCAAAGACATTCACTGCCAACATGAAATGCGGCCGGTCGAGGTGCGCCGAAGGACGGAAGCCCTGCCGATAGGCGTGCAGCGCCTCGCGCAGTGCCGCCGGCGCGAAGTGCGAGGCGAAGGCATAGGGCAGCCCCAGATAGGCCGCCAGCTGTGCGCCGAACAGGCTCGACCCCAGAATCCAGATCGGCACATGGGTTCCGGCACCCGGTACCGCGACGATCGGCGCGTTCGGCTCCGGGTCACCCAGATAGCCCATGAGTTCGACGACATCGTTCGGGAAATGATCCTCGACGTTGCGGTTGCGGCGCAGAGCATGGGCCGTTGCCCCGTCCGTTCCGGGTGCACGCCCAAGGCCAAGATCGATCCTGTCCGGATATAGCGTCGCCAGCGTGCCGAACTGTTCGGCCACCATCAGGGGCGAGTGGTTCGGCAGCATGATGCCACCCGCGCCCACGCGGATCGTGCTTGTCGCGCCGGCGACATGCCCGATCATCAGCGCAGTCGCGGCGCTCGCGATGCCGGTCATGTTGTGATGTTCGGCCAGCCAGAAGCGGCGATAGCCCAACGCCTCGGCGTGGCGGGCAAGATCGGTGACATTGGCAAGCGCCTCGGCGACGGTCTGCCCCTCGGCGACGGGTGCGAGGTCCAGAAGGGAATAGGGGATCATGCGCAGGTTCCTTTGCTTTGCCCCTATCTAGTCGCTGCGGCGCGGATGTGAACCCTAGCGCCCGGCCAGCATCGCGATCCGGATGAGCGCCCGTTCCATCACGGCCATCGCCGGCGCCCGCTGTGACGACCGAAGTGCGAGGTCAGTTTCATGCAGCAGGCTCAGCGCCTGTTCCAGTTTGTGCATGCCCCAGTTCTGCGCCTGGCGCATCATCCGGTCGCGGCGCGGACCAAAGACCGGGGGGCGGACTCGTGCAATTCCCTGACCGGCGCCACCCGGATCGGCGGCAGCAGCGTGCAGCGTACGGAAATGGCGCGTCGCGCTGATGCAGAGGGCCACCGGCTGCACGCCCTGGCCCTCAAGCCGCCGCAGCACCGACCCAATTTCGGCCATGCGTCCCTCGGCCGCGATGTTCAGGATGTCATCGATCCCCGCTTCAATCGTCGCGGGGGCGCATTGCGCCACATCGGCGGGCGACACGGGGGTGTCGTCACCCCACTTGTAAAGGCCCAGCTTTTCCACCGTCTGGCGGAAGTCGCCGGGATCAAGCACACGGGCCAGCCCCGTCAGGTCATTCATCGCAGCCAGGTCGATGCGCGTCAGCCCGGCCTTGTGCAGCGCGGCCTCGATCTCCTCGCGCCCCGGGGGGTCGTCATAGATGCCGATGGCATAGGCGTTGGGGTGTGATTCGAACAGCTTGCGCAGCGGCGACTTGGCGGTCAGGGACCCCGCCGTCACCACAATCTGCGCATCGCCCGGACGCCAGTCGCCCAGCGCCGTGGCAACCGTATCGGCCAGCCCGTCGCCCGCGTCTTCCAGAAAAGCGACGCGGGGGCCGGGAAAGAAGCCCTGTGCCTTGACCGCATCCAGAAGCAGCGCCGGGTCCTTGCGCAGTTCGCTTGCGGCGATGCGGGTCAGCCGCATTTCTGCCTCGCCTTCGGGACCGACGAGCGCTGCGATGACCTCTTGCCGCCGCAGGGCCACGCGCATCGCATCAGCGCCAAAGATCAGCAGCCCGGTTCGCGCAGGATCGGGACGCGCGAAGTAGCGGGCAGCCTCGGCGCCCGTCAGCTTCACGGGGCCGCCGCCAGCAGGCGGGTCACGATCTGGTCGGCCAGGATATGCATCAGCCGCCGCCGCGCGTCCTCTTCGGCGCTGAGGGTGGACAGCGTACTGCCCGTCGCTGACCAGGAGGTGAAGCTTTCAACCCGACCCGAACTCACCGCCTCATCCGTCGCGAGGTCGAGCAGCACATAGGTCACCCGTCCGTCGAGGTTGTAGCGGGTGGTCGCGCCTTCGGGTGTGACCCCAAGGCCCTGCACCCCGGTGCTGATGGCATAGGTCAGGCGAAAGGCCGGGGCATCCGCCCGGCCCAGCCGCTGTTCCAGCCGATCCACAAGGTCAAAGGCATCTTTGTCCGCCGGGGCTCCGACTTCCACCCGGCCTAGCAGGGCGTTGCCCCCGGTGCCGGGGGCAAGCATCGGGCTGAAGCCGCAGCCCGCAAGGGCCATGAGCCCCGTGATCAGGCTGCGTCTAGACCACGACATTGATGATGCGCCCCGGGACCACGATCAGCTTCTTTGGCGCCTGACCTGCAAGAACCTTGGCCACGGTTTCCTCGGCCAGCGCCAGCGCCTCGATCTCCTCGCGCGGCATGTCCTTGGGAACCTGGATCTCTGCCCGGCGCTTGCCGTTGATCTGGATCGGCAGGATCACCGTGTCATCGACCAGTAGCGCCGGATTGGCCTTAGGCCAAGGGGCCTGCGCCACCAGCCCTTCGCCACCCAGCATGGCCCAGATATCTTCGGCCAAGTGCGGGACCATGGGGGCTGACAGCTGCGCAAGCGTCTTCATCGCCACCCGCTTGGCCGCAGTGCCCGCGCCGGATTTCTGGATCGTGTTGGTCAGTTCATAAAGCTTGGCGACGGCCTTGTTGAAGGCAAAGCCCTCGATCCCCTGCGTTACCTCGTGGATGGCCTTGTGCACCGCCTTTTCCAGCGCCGCATCCTGATCATTGGCCGCGACATCGCTGGCAGCAATTTCCGACGCGATGCGCCAGACGCGGCCAAGGTGGCGGAATGCCGCCTCGGCCCCGGCCGATGTCCATTCGACGTCTCGTTCAGGCGGGCTGTCGGACAGGACGAACCAGCGGGCGGTGTCAGCCCCGAAGGCGTCGATGATGCTGACCGGATCGACGACGTTCTTCTTTGACTTGGACATCTTGGCCGAGGGGATGATCTCCACTGCCTCGCCCGTCGCCTTGAGCTTGCCGCCCTCCACATCCTCGGGAAGGTGGTAGACCGGCCGGCCCGCTTCGTCGCGGGTCATGTAGATTTCATGCGTCACCATGCCCTGCGTGAACAGCGCGTTGAACGGTTCGATCGCCTTTTGCGGCAGGTGCCCGGTCTTGGCCATCGCCCGTGCGAAGAAGCGGGAATAGAGCAGGTGCAGGATCGCATGTTCGACACCGCCGATGTACTGGTCCACGTTCATCCAGTAATCGGCCTCGGCCGCGTTGGTGGGTGTTGCGGCGCGGGGACTGGTAAAGCGGGCATAGTACCAGCTGCTGTCCACGAAGGTGTCCATCGTGTCGGTTTCCCGCCGCGCGGGCGCGCCGCATTTCGGGCAGGCACAGTCGCGCCACGTCGGATGGCGGTCCAGCGGGTTGCCGGGGATGTCAAAGGTTACGTCATCGGGCAGGCAGACGGGCAGGTTTTCCTTCCGCTCCGGCACCACGCCGCAGGTGTCGCAGTGTACGACCGGAATCGGGCAGCCCCAGTAGCGCTGGCGCGAGATGCCCCAGTCGCGCAGGCGGTAGTTGGTGACGCCGTGGCCCACGCCGTTCGCCTCGCAGAAGGCAATGGCGGCCTCGACCGCGGCCTCTCCCGTCTGGATTTCCTGGCCGGCAAAGCCGCGGAGGTAATGGACCGGTTCGGACTTCAGCGGCACGAAGGCTTCATCCGCAACCGGGTCGCCGCCTTCCGCAGGTTCGAACACGTCGAGCACCGGCAGGCCGTATTTCCGCGCGAAGTCCAGGTCGCGCTGGTCGTGGGCGGGGCAGCCGAAGATCGCGCCGGTGCCATAGTCCATCAGGATGAAGTTCGCGATGTAGACCGGCAGTTCCCAGGCGTTGTCGAACGGATGGCGGACCCGGATGCCCGTGTCCAGGCCGCGCTTCTCGGCTTTTTCCAGCGCCTCCTCGCTGGTGCCGATCTTGCGGCATTCGGCAACAAAAGCAGCCACTTCCGGGTCATGCCGTTCCAAGTGCTTGGCCAGCGGATGGTCGGGGGAAATGGCGGCAAAGCTTGCCCCCATCAGCGTGTCGGGGCGGGTGGTGTAGACATCCAGCCGCTCGAACCCCTCGGGGGCGTCGACGGTCGAAAAGGCGAACTGCAACCCGCGCGACTGGCCGATCCAGTTCTTCTGCATCAGGCGGACCTTTTCGGGCCAGTCCTTCAGCCCGTCCAGCGCATCGAGCAGTTCGGCGGAATAGTCAGAGATGCGGAAGAACCACTGCGTCAGTTCCCGCCGTTCCACCACCGCGCCCGACCGCCAGCCCTTGCCGTCGATCACCTGTTCGTTGGCCAGAACCGTCATGTCCACCGGGTCCCAGTTGACCACGGCGTTCTTGCGGTAAACCAGACCCGCGGCCAGCATGTCGATGAACATCGCCTGCTGCTGGCCATAGTATTCCGGGTCGCAGGTGGCGAATTCACGGCTCCAGTCGATCGACAGGCCCAGCGGCTTCATCTGGGCGCGCATGTCGGCGATGTTGCCGTAGGTCCAGTCCTTGGGGTGGCCGCCCCGTTCCATCGCGGCGTTTTCGGCGGGCATGCCAAAGGCGTCCCAGCCCATCGGGTGCAGCACGCTGTAGCCTGCGGCCAGCTTTTGCCGCGCGACCACGTCGCCCATGGTATAGTTGCGCACATGCCCCATGTGGATCCGCCCCGACGGATAGGGGAACATCTCGAGCACGTAGTATTTCTGGCGGGCGGGATCGTGACGGGCTGTGAAAACCTGCGCCTCCTCCCATGCGGCCTGCCATTTCGCTTCAAAGGTATGGGGCTCGTAACGCTGCATCTTCTGGTCCCTGATCGTCAAACGCCGGGCACGTGGCCCGGCGCGGGTGTAGCCCTGCAGGTTGGGCAGGTCTAGTAGCGGCCGCCTTGGATTCGCAGCTGCCGCGCGCGGGTCAGAATCGCATCCTCGATCGCGCGGACGGTTTCGCCAGATACCGGCCCGCCCTGCGACTGCAGCGCCACCTTGAGCGAGCGCGCATCAAGCGCAGCATCCTGCACGTAGACCGTGGCGCGATAGGCGCGCCCGCCACCCGGCGGCGTGCCATAGCCCGTCACGATCACGCCGGAAAACGGATCCACGGATTCGATCGGCAGGAAGTTCAGCACGTCGAGCGAGGCATTCCAGATGTAACGGTTGACCCGCAGCGCGGTGCCCGGATCGGTCCGGTTGCCGAAAAGGTCGAAGATCGAGGATTCCTGCTGCCGCGCGTTGCCCACCGCAAGCTCATCTCCGCCCTGCAGCGGGATGGGCGTTGCGTTCTGATCCGCGCCGCTGCCGGAACAGGCCGCAAGCGCGAATACGAGCCCCGCCAGCGCCACGCCGCGCATCCTGATGTCGAAGGTCATCGGCCTTGCCCCCCGTTCCCTTGCCCCGTCGCTAGCGGCCTGTCTAGCCGAGCCCTCGGAACCGGACAAGCGCCTTTTCCCCTGCACGTATTGCGGGTCGGGGGTTCCGGTTCCCCTTGTCCGGCGCCTGCCGGATGCACTGTGGCATAGGTGCATCATCCGCAATCCCCTTTCCGGAACGCTCTTGGGTTCGCCTTGCTTTGGGGGCGGCTTGGCGGGAAATAGTCTCCATACCCAATTCGGATTCCCCTGAGTTGGGCCGCACCCTAAAAGACAACGAGGGAAAACGATGAAAAAGATTCTCTTTGCAACGACCGCGCTGGTCATGACCGCTGGCGCTGCGGCTGCCGAAGTCTCGCTGGCCGGTGACGGCCGCATGGGCGTCATCTACGACGGCGACGAGTGGGGCTTCACCAGCCGCGCCCGCGTTCAGTTCAACCTGTCGGGCGAAACCGACGGCGGCCTGACCTTCGGTGGTTCGTTCCGCGTGAACGATGAAGGCGGCGCTAACTTCGGCGGCCGTCTGGCGTCGGAAGGTGCTCGTGGCACCGTGTTCATCGCTGGCCCCTTCGGCCGCCTGGCTATGGGTGCTCCGGCTGGCGCCTCTGAAGCAGCTCTCGGAAACCTGCACGGCGTTGGCCTGACCGGCCTTGGCGACTACCACGACATCGATTACCTGACGGGTGACGGCGTTGGCGCTAGCGCTTGGAACCCGACGGTTCTGTACTCCTACACCTTCGGCGACTTCAGCTTCTTCGCTTCGGCAACGGACGCACACACCGCTGGTGGCCGCGTGAACAATCCGGCGCTGGACAGCGGACGTGAAGACTACGGCGTTGCTGTCGCATGGGCGAGCGGTGATTTCAAAGTCGCTGCTGGCTACGAGTCGTCGCAAACCGCACTGGGCGGCGGCGTGAGCCTCGAGCGGGTCGAGCAGTTCGTCATCGGTGGCGACGCGACCTTCGGCGACTTCACGCTTCGCGCTGCCTACGTGAATGGCGAGCGTAACACGGGTGTTGCTGCCGCTGCTGCCGACTACGAAGAACTCGGCCTGTCGGGCGCTGCAACGTTTGACCTGATCACCGTCACGGCCTTCGCCCGTGAAGTGCGTCAGGACTTCGCCACGGTCGGCACGCTGAAGAACCGCTTCTACGGCATCGGCGCCAGCTACGACCTGGGCGGCGGCGCTGCTATGGTCGGCGGCATCGGCCACCGCGACATGGACTTCGGTGCACCGGCGAACCGTGAAGGCAAAGAAACCTACGGTGACTTCGGTGTGACCTTCCGCTTCTGATCCCTACGGATCAAAACGGACGAAGAGCGGGCCATCGGCCCGCTCTTTTCTTTTCCGGCCTGCTATGGCTTGTTGCCGCAAAAGGGGGTGCCGATGTCACTGGCAGAAATCACGGCGCGGCTGCGCAAGGCGGAACAGGCGGCCAGCCGTCCGGCAGGTTCGGTGCAGCTTATCGCAGTTTCCAAGTTTCAGCCCGATGAACGGGTCGAGGCTGTTCTGCAAGAAGGCTACCGGCTGTTCGGGGAAAACCGTGTGCAAGAGGCCGCAGGCAAATGGCCCGCCTTTCGCGAGCGCTTCCCTGGAACTGAAGTGCACCTGATCGGCCCGCTTCAGACCAACAAGGCCCGCCAAGCCTTCGACCTGTTCGACGCGATCCATTCCATTGACCGGCCCCGGCTGGCACAGACCCTTGCGCGGCTAGCGCAGGAAAGCGGCCGCTGCCCCGCGCTGTTCATTCAGGTGAACACCGGGGAAGAGCCGCAGAAGGCGGGCGTCCTGCCGGGGGATCTTGACGCCTTCGTCGCCGACTGCCGCGCGCTTGATCTGCCAGTGCAGGGGCTGATGTGCATCCCGCCGGTGGATGCGGACCCGGCACCGCATTTCGCCATGCTGGCGGAAATGGCCGGACGGAACGGGCTCTCCGGCCTCTCGATGGGGATGAGCGATGATTTCGAAACTGCCGTCGCCCATGGCGCGACCCATGTGCGCGTAGGTTCGGCCATCTTCGGGGCGCGGAACTAGCCGATTACCAGACGTGTGCCGCGCCGGACGTTCTGCGCGACCCAGATCAGGTCATCGCGGGCAAAGGCGACGCAGCCGGCGGTCGGGTAGCGCGGCCGCCGCCACTGGTGCAGAAAGATCGCCGAGCCCATCCCCGGCACCGCCTTCGGCCAGTTCCAGTCGGTGATCAGCACGATGTCATACATCGGGTCCGCCCGGCGCATCCGTTCGTGCGAAAACGGATGCGGGGCACGGGTCAGCAGGTTGTAGTCCGGGTCGCGCACATCGTCCGACCACAGGTCCCGCGGCCCGATCGGTTCTGCCCAATCGGGCAGCAGTCCCCGCGCGATCCGGTCGGGGCGGAACATCATGCCGGTGATGTGGTGGATGCCGCGGGGGCTGGCACCGTCGCCTTCGCGCTTGTCGTTGCGGATGCCGCCCCGCCCAATCGCGCAGGGCAGGCGGCGGCCGAAAAACCGGCAGCCCCAGCGGGTGACGACCAGATCAACCACACTCACAGCAGGTGCCCGGATTTGGAGGCCTTGGTCGCGAGGTAATGGGCGTTGTGCCGCGTCTCGCCCACGCGCAGGGGCACGCGTTCGATGACCTCCAGCCCGTTGGCCGCCAGCATCCGCATCTTGGCCGGGTTGTTGGTCAGCAGCCGGATCTGGCCAAAGCCCATGGTGCGCAGGATGCCGGCGCCGATGCGGAAATCGCGCTCGTCATCCTCGAACCCAAGGCGGTGGTTGGCCTCGACCGTGTCGAACCCCTGGTCCTGCAGCGAATAGGCGCGCATCTTGTTGGCAAGGCCAATGCCGCGCCCCTCCTGGTTCAGGTACAGCAGGACGCCCGCGCCCTCGGCCCCCATCTGGGCCAGCGCGGCCCGCAGTTGCGGCCCGCAGTCGCATTTCAGGCTGCCCAGAACGTCGCCGGTAAAGCAGGCGGAATGAAGCCGCGCCAGCACGGGGGCGGAACGGTCGGGCATCCCGATCTCGATCGCATAATGTTCGACGCCGCCGTTGTCCGGGCGGAAGATATGGACGCGCCCGGCCTCGGCGGCCTCCATCGGCAGGCGGGCGCTGACCACGGGCGCAAGGGGCGGGCTGCTGTCTTGGGCAGCGATGGCCTCGTTCAGGCAAAGCTGCGTCAGGCTATTTTCCTGTGCCAGCGCCATCCCGTCCGACACTCCAAGAACTAGCGCCGCGGGCAAAAGCTGCGCCGACTTCACCAGCCCGATTGCCGCGCGATGCAGGGCGGCCGAACCCTCGCGCTGTGTCTGCAGCGGCCCGCGCAGCGGGTTCGACAGATCGTCGGCCGGATCGGCCAAGTCCCGGATCCAGCCCGGCGTCGCATCGGGCGGCACCACCACCCGCGCGATGTCGCCATCATAGGCCCGCGCCTTGAGCGTCGCCGCCCGGCGCGAGGTGAGCGCCAGCACCAGGTCGCCCCCCATCACCCGCAGATGCGCCAGCCGCGCCGGGTCCAGCACTTCGGCCGCGATGGCAAGGATTGCCGTGCCTTCGCCGGTCAGGATGACGGGCAGCCCCATCCGCAGGTCGGCACGGGCACGGTTCAGCCGTTCAAGGGTCGTGGGGCGCAGCGTCATCGGATCGTCCTTTCTCGCCCCCCACAGATAGCGGCTGCTGCAATGAATTGAAACATATGGCCGCTGCCCTACACGTCCGCGTGAGGATTGTGTCCCCAGCTTGCCGCAGGGAGGTACGGGGCGCATTTGTGCCGCAATGCAAGGAGGACAGGTATGGCCAATCTCAAGAAAATCCTGCTGGTCGATGACGAGGAGGACCTGCGCGAAGCCCTGAGTGAGCAGTTGGTCTCGACCGAGGATTTCGATGTGTTCGAGGCCGGTTCCGGCGCCGAGGCGATGGAGCGGATCAAGTCCGGCCATTTCGACATCGCGATCCTCGACGTGGGACTTCCGGATACCGACGGGCGCGAGCTGTGCCGCCGGATGCGCAAGCAGGGGGTAAAGTGCCCGATCGTCATGCTGACCGGGCATGACAGCGACAGCGACACGATCCTGGGTCTGGATGCCGGGGCGAACGATTACGTCACCAAGCCGTTCAAGTTCCCTGTGCTTCTGGCCCGCATCCGCGCCCAGCTGCGCCAGCACGAGCAGTCAGAGGATGCGGTCTTCCAGCTTGGCCCCTATACGTTCAAGCCGTCGATGAAGGTTCTGGTCGATGACAACGACCGCAAGATCCGCCTGACCGAGAAAGAGACGAACATCCTCAAGTTCCTGTATCGCGCCTCGGACGGGGTGGTGCCGCGGGACGTGCTGCTGCACGAGGTCTGGGGCTACAACGCGGGCGTGACAACCCACACGCTGGAAACCCACATCTACCGCCTGCGCCAGAAGATCGAGCCTGATCCCTCGAACGCGCGGCTTCTGGTAACGGAAAGCGGGGGCTACCGGTTGGTGTCCTGAGCCTTGAAGGAAGTCTTGGGCGGCCCCTTCGGGGGCCGTTTTGCTGCGGCAGGGCGTCTAATTGCATGATCCGGCAGCGTGGGTAAAAGGGGGGCAACGAAAGGAACCACCCATGCCCTTCATGCTTGCCACCTGGAACATCAACTCTGTCCGCCTGCGCGCCGGGCTGGTCGAACGGCTGCTGAAGGAAGAGGCGCCCGACGTGCTGTGCCTTCAGGAATGCAAGAGCCCGGTGGAGAAGCTGCCGCTCGATCAGTTCCGGGCGCTGGGATATCACCACATCGTCGCGCGGGGACAAAAGGGCTACAACGGCGTGGCGATCCTGTCCAAGCTGCCGATCACCGACGTGGGTGACAAGGATTTTGCCGGGCTGGGCCATGCGCGCCATGTGGCGGCGCGGCTGGAAAACGGCGTGACGGTCCACAACTTCTATGTTCCCGCGGGTGGCGACGTGCCTGACCGCGAGGTGAACGTGAAGTTCGGGCAAAAGCTCGACTACCTTTCCGAAATGCGCGACTGGTTCCATGCCGAACGGCCCGAAAAGGCCATCCTGGTGGGCGACCTGAACATCGCCCCGCGCGAGGATGACGTCTGGAACCACAAGCAGCTGCTGAAGATCGTCAGCCACACGCCGGTCGAGGTCGATCACCTTGGCGCGGCGCAGGACGCAGGGGGCTGGGTGGACATCACGCGGCAGGACATTCCTTCCGGGCAGCTTTACAGCTGGTGGTCCTATCGCGCCGCGGACTGGGACGCGGCCGACAAGGGGCGGCGGCTGGACCACGTCTGGGCCACGAAGGACATCGCCAATGCGGGCCACAGCAGCCGCATCCTGCGGCTGGCGCGCGGCTGGCTTCAACCTTCGGATCATGTGCCGGTCTTTGCCAGTTTCGACCTCTGACTGCGGCAGATTTGCACCACCCGGCGCATGATCTGTTGCGCAAGGCGCGCAGCATGCCTAGTGCTGGGAACAAGCTCCCCGGTTCAAGGGCTATAGCCGAAGATATTCGCCGCCACAGGCACGCAGCGGGACAGGTCATTGCAGCAACTGCTCTCCAAGCTCGGGGTCATGCTCTTCCGGTTGTCGGAGGCCATACCCCGGCATCACAAGCGTATCGTGCTGTTGGCCATCGACGTGGCGCTGGTGCCCGTCGCGCTGCTGGGGGTGTGGCTTGTTGCCGCGCCGGAATTCACCACCCGCCATGCGGCCTTCGCGCCGGCGCTTCTGTCGGTGGCGGCAGGGGTGCTTTCAGCTCGGCTCAGCATCCACCGGATCAAGCTGAACGCCTATGAGATCAGCGCGATCATCCGTACCGCGCTTCTTGCGGGGCTGCTGTCGGTGCTTGCCTATGGGCTGGCGCTGGGCATGGGGGTTGAACGGCCAGTCTCGGGCGTGGTGGTCTTCGGGGTCTTCTACTTCGTGCTGTCGGCGGCCAGCCGGTTCGTGATGCTGCACGTCCTGCTGTGGGCCTGCCGGTCCGGGCAGGCGCGCTGCCGGGTGCTGATCTATGGCGCGGGCACCACCGGAACCCAACTGGCCGCGGCGCTTCGGGCGCATCACTCGATCGTCCCGGTGGGCTTCATCGACGACAATCCCTCGCTGCATGGCACCACGATTGCCGGGCTGCAGGTCTGGCCCAGCGAGCGGCTGGAGGAGATCGCCCACAGCCGTGCGGTGCGCCGGGTGCTTCTGGCCATGCCCTCGGCGCCTGCAGCGCGGCAACGGCAGATCCTGGATTCCCTGCGCCGGATGTCGCTGCAGGTGCTGGCGCTGCCGTCTTTCGCGCAGCTGGTGGGCGAGGAAGAGTTGATGCAGCGGCTTCAGCCCGTCGCGCCCGGCCGGTTCTTGGGCCGCAAGCAGCTGGAGGAAGACCTGCGCCGCGGTGATGACGCCTATCGCGGCCGCCGCATCCTTGTCACCGGCGCCGGCGGCAGCATCGGGTCGGAACTGTGCCGACAACTGGTCGCCTGCGGCCCTGCCCGGATCGTCCTGTTCGAGATGAGCGAGATCGCGCTTTACACGATCGACCGGGAACTGCGGGAATTGGCTAAGGAAACGGGAACGGAGATCGTCCCGGTTCTGGGTACGGTCACCGACGCACGGCTTGCGCGGATGGTGATGACGCGGCACGCGATCCAGGTCGTGTTCCATGCAGCCGCCTACAAGCACGTCCCGCTGGTCGAGGATAACCCGGTCGCGGGCCTTGCCAACAACGTGCTGGGTACGCGGGTGCTGGCCGAGGTCGCCCAGGAAACGGGTGTGGACCGGTTCATCCTGATCTCGACCGACAAGGCCGTGCGTCCGACCAACGTCATGGGCGCCTCCAAGCGGATGGCAGAACTCGTGGTGCAGGACCTGGCCAGCCGGTCTCGGCACACGGTGTTTTCCATGGTACGCTTCGGCAATGTCCTGGGGTCCTCGGGATCCGTCATCCCGCTGTTCCAGTCGCAGATCGCGCGGGGCGGCCCCGTGACGCTGACCCATCCAGACGTCACCCGCTTCTTCATGACGGTGGGGGAGGCCTCGCGCCTCGTCATCCTGGCCGGATCCTTTGCCGCGCCCGGGGCGGGCGGGCAGCGGGGCGGAGATGTCTTCGTGCTGGACATGGGATCGCCTATCCGCATCCACGATCTTGCCCGCCAGATGATCGAGGCGGCCGGCTACCGCGTCCGGGATGCCGCCCATCCCGATGGCGACATTGAGATCGTGACCATCGGCCTGCGCCCCGGTGAAAAGCTGCACGAGGAACTGCTGATCGGCGAGGGGCTCTTGACCACGCCGCACCCCAAAATCCTGCGCGCCCAGGAAGAGGGGCTGTCCGAACTGGAAATGGCCGCCGCACTTCGCGCGCTGCGAGAGGCGGTGACGCAAGGCGATGCCGAGGCGGCGCGGGCGGTACTGAAGCGCTGGGTGGCGGGATATGTGCCGGCCGCGGCGGGAACGGCACAGACCGGGGCTGCCGCACGCTGATTCCCGTGGCAAGGGTTGTTCTGCGGCCAGAGCCGTCTTAGAAAAGTCGAAACACGAGGGACAGCCATGGCGCAGCGCGATCACGGAAGGGGCCGCCGCCGGCCCGGAAGCAGAAACATGCTGGCCGGCGCGGTCGCGGCTGTGGCACTGGCAGCCGGAACCGCGGGTGCGCAGGATCGGGCCGTGCCAACGCTGAACTTCCAGGGCGTGCCGGGTTTGATCGACATGCCGTCCGGGCAAGGGCTGCCGGATGCCGAACTGACAGCGGTGGCATCGTATTTCGGCGGCATCGGGCGCACGACGGGCAGCTTCCAGTTCAGCCCGCGCCTGACCGTCAGCTTCCGCTACCTGTCGGTGCGGGATTGGGACACCAACCTTCCCCCGGCACAGCAGGACGGGTTCGACACCTATTACGACCGCAGCTTCGATTTGCGCGTGCTTCTGCTGCGCGAAACGGACCGGCTTCCAGCGGTAACGCTGGGCTTTCAGGACTTCATCGGCACCGGGCTTCTGTCGGGCGAATACATCGTCGCGACGAAAGAGATCATGCCGGGACTTCGGGTCACGGGTGGTCTTGGCTGGGGCCGGCTTGGGGCGCGGGGCGCGCTGGGCTCTCCCTTTGGCGAGAGGCCGGATATCGAGTTCGGCGAGGGCGGCAAGCCCACCTTCAACCAGATGTTCCGCGGCCCTGTCGCCCCCTTTGGCGGGGTCGAATGGCAGGCGACCGACAGGTTGGGGCTGAAGGTCGAATATTCTTCGGAAGGGTATGACGAGGAAGCCGGGCGCCGCGGGGTGTTCGAACACAAGAGCCGGTTCAACTTTGGCGCCGAATACCAGGTGACGGAAAACGTTCGGCTGGGCGGCTATTACCTCTATGGCTCGGAGTTCGGGGCGTCGCTTCAGGTTGCGCTCAACCCGCGCCGGCGGCCGGGCGGGATGGGCATTCAGGATACGGGACCGATCCCGGTACGGGTGCGGCCGCCGGCGTCGGACCAGCAGGCCTGGTCCCGAAGCTGGGCCGCCGATCCGGGCGCGGCGGCATTCCTGCGCGATACGGTTGCCCAGTACATGGAAATCGACGGCATGCGCCTGGAGGCGTTGAGCCTGTCCGCCGACCGGGTGCAGGTCCGCTATCGCAACATCCGCTATGACGCGACGGCCCAGTCGGTGGGCCGCGTTGCGCGGATCCTGACCCACACCATGCCCGCCTCGGTCGAGCTGTTCGAGATCATTCCGGTCGAAGAAGGGCAGGGGCTTTCCGCCGTGACGCTGCGCCGGTCCGACATTGAGGCGCTGGAACACGCCCCCGACGCGGCCGAGGCCATCCGCGCCCGCCGCGGCTTTGGCGACGCCGCGCCGATGTCCGCCGACGCGCTTTGGGCTGAGGATGCCTATCCGCGCTTTGCCTGGTCGCTCGGCCCGGCGGTCCGCCTGAGCTTCTTTGACCCCGAGGAACCCATTCGCGGCGCGCTGGGCGTACGGGTACGCGGGCGCTATGACATCGCCCCGGGCCTGGTGCTGTCGGGATCGATCACCCAAGACATCTACAGCACGCTCAAGACCGCCGAGGAGCGGGAGCCGGGCGCGCTGCCGCGCGTGCGGTCGGATGCAAGGCGTTATGACAATGCCGATGGCCCGGTGATCGACACGCTGACATTTGCCTGGTACGCCAAGCCCGCCAATGACATCTACAGCCGCGTGACGGTCGGCTATCTGGAGCGGATGTTCGGCGGCATTTCCGGCGAGGTGCTGTGGAAGCCTGCCGACAGCCGCCTGGGGCTGGGTGTCGAGGTGAACTATGTCCAGCAGCGCGCCTTCGACCAGCGCCTTGGCTTCCAGGACTATGACGTGGTGACGGGGCATGTTTCGGCCTATTACGACATCGGCGGGGGCTATCACGCGCAGCTCGACGTGGGCCGCTACCTGGCCGAGGATTGGGGCGCGACGGTCACGCTGGCGCGGGAATTCGCGAACGGCTGGCGCGTCGGGGCTTTTGCCACCTTTACCGATGTCCCGTCCGAGGTGTTCGGCGAAGGGTCGTTCGACAAGGGCATCCAGGTCACCATCCCGGTCACCTGGGTCATCGGCGCGCCGACCCGCGACATGCGCTCGACCACGCTGCGGCCACTGACCCGCGATGGCGGGGCGCGGCTCTCGGTTGACGGGCGGCTGTATGAAACCGTCCGTGACTACCATCAAGGCGAGATGGACGGACAATGGGGAAGGTTCTGGCGGTGATACGGATGTTCCGGCCCTTTGTGGCGTTTCTGGCCTCGGCATTCGTTCTGTCGGGATGCGGCAACCAGCCAGGCGGCGACGCCCTGACCCAAGCCTTGACCGGTATGGCGGGCGAACTTGTGGGAAGACGTGGCGAAGCAGAGCCCGCCCAGCCCCTGACCCGCGCCATGATCGAGGCCTCAGGCCAGCCGATGATGCTTGCGATCGCGCCCAGCCGGGGAACGCAGGCGCTGCTTGTTCCGGTGGCGCGCAACCGTGGCGTGGATGTCTGGGCAACCGGAGACTCCGCCACGCTGAGCCTGCGCGACGGGATCTTCATCGCCTCGCGCGGGCTGGGCAACGACCTGATGTCCGCGGCCGCGCCAAGCGGCGCGCAGATCACCGCCGGCGCCGGAAACACCAGCCGCAGCTACTTTACCCTTGATGGCGAGGATCGCACCCAGCGCGCGGATTTCGCTTGCACGCTGAGCCGCCATGCCGCTGCCCCGATCGAAATCGTCGAGCGGCAATTTGAGGTTCATGAGGTGAAAGAGACATGCATCGGGGCCGAAAATGGCTTCGTGAATCGCTACTGGATTGACCGTCGCGGCCGCATCGTGCAATCGTTACAGTGGGTTGGGACGGATGTGGGCTTTTTGCAACTAGCCGATCTTTCGAACTAATGTGGGCATATGACCCTTTCCGGGTAGGGGACTCGATGCTAAGTTCATCATCAGTCAACCAGATGGAGTAACATGATGAAACGTATCATCACCACCGCCGCTGCTTCCGCGATGATCTTGGCTGGCGCGTCGTCCGCGTTCGCCGGTGGCCTGAGCCCCGTCGTGGTCGAGCCCGCTCCGGTCGCTCCGGCACCGGTTGCTACCACCAGCCGTGGCGGCCTGGGCACCGGCGCAATCGTCGGCGGCCTGCTGGCGCTGGCCGTGATCGCGGTCGCTGCCTCCTCGTCCTCGGACAACACTACGACCGGCGAAGATTGATCCTTCTTACATAGATCATTCAGGAAAAGCCCCGGCAGTGCCGGGGCTTTTTCTTTACTGCCGTGTGGGCTGCCGGAACGGGCGCGGCATTTCCCTCTTGGCCTTTGCGCCGCATCCGCACATATAGGTCGCAGGTTTCAACAGCCGGGGATGACCATGCTGGAATTGGGCGGAAAGCCGTCGGCTCAGGCCGGCGAGGGGCTGATCAAGGACACGACCGAAGCGAGCTTCATGACCGATGTGGTCGATGCCAGCCGCGAGGTTCCCGTTATCGTGGACTTCTGGGCGCCGTGGTGCGGCCCGTGCAAGGCGTTGGGGCCTGCGCTTGAAGCGGCGGTGACGGCGGCGGGTGGCAAGGTGCGGATGGTGAAGGTCGATGTGGACCAGAACCAGATGATCGCCGCCCAGCTCCGCGTGCAATCGATCCCGACCGTCTATGCCTTCTGGCAGGGCCAGCCAGTGGACGGCTTTCAGGGCGCCTTGCCGCCGGCTGAAATCAAGGCCTTTGTTGACCGGGTCGCGGCCCTCGCAGGTGACGGCGGACTGGCAGAGGCCGTCGAGGCAGCAGAGCAGATGTTGGCCGAAGGGGCGGCAGTCGATGCCGCGGAAACCTTCGCCGCCATTCTGGGCGAAGACCCTGCGAACGCCGCAGCCTTTGGTGGCTTGGCGCGGGCGCATCTTGCGCTCGGCAACCTCGACCAAGCAGAGGCGCTGCTGAACAACGCCCCCGCCGAGATGGGCGGCGCGAAAGAAATCGAGGCCGCGCGTGCGCAGCTCGACCTCGCGCTCCAAGCCCAGAAGGCGGGTCCTGTTGCTGAACTGCACGCCGCAGTCGAGGCGGCGCCCGAGAACCTTCAGGCACGCTATGACCTCGCCTTGGCGCTGCATGCTGCCGGACAGGTCGAAGAAGCGGTGGACCAGCTGCTGGAAATCTTCCGCCGTGACCGCGAATGGAACGACGGGGGCGCCAAGACGCAGCTCTTCAAGATCTTCGACGCGCTGAAGCCGCAGGACCCGATCGTGCTGAAGGGGCGGCGCAAGCTCAGCTCGATGATATTTGCCTGATGCCCCCTTTGGGCTACCTGTAGGTCATGTTCAACGTCTCGGATCTGCCGGATACAATTCCCGTGTTTCCGCTGCCCGGAGCGCTTCTCCTGCCCCGGGCGCGGCTGCCGCTTCATATCTTCGAGCCACGCTACCTTGCGATGCTGGAGGACACGATGAAGACGCGGCACCGGCTGATCGGGATGATCCAGCCGCGGGAAGTGCCGGGGTCCGATGCGCGGCGCCTGCAGTCGATCGGCTGCGCGGGTCGCCTGACTGCCTTTTCCGAGACCGAGGACGGGCGCTACATGATCACGCTGTCCGGCATATCGCGGTTCCGTCTGCTGCGAGAAGTGCCGGGCTTTGCACCCTATATCCGTGCAGACGTGGCTTGGTCGGGGTTCGAACGCGACCTTGGCCCGCCTGAACACGATTCGGCCTTTGAACGAGAGCCCTTCCTGACGCTGCTCGGGCGGTACTTCGCCTCGCAGAACCTTTCGACCGACTGGGGCAGCCTGAGAGAGGCCGAGGATGAGCTTCTGATCAACTCCCTGTCGATGCTGTGCCCCTTCCCGCCAGAGGACAAGCAGGCGCTGCTTGAGGCGCCGTCGCTGCAGACTCGGCGTGAAACGCTGGTGACGCTACTGGAATTCGCGCTGCGTGGCGGCAATGACGAGGAGATCATGCAATGACTGAAACAACCTTTGATCGTCGCATGCTCGAGGCGCTGGTCTGCCCACTGACCCAGCAGCCTTTGAGCCACGACGCCGAACGGCAAGAGCTTGTATCACGCGCCGCGCGGCTGGCCTTCCCGATCCGCAACGGCATCCCGATCATGCTGCCCAGCGAGGCGCGAGAGATCGACTAGCCCATCAGGAACAGCATCAGATACAGCGTGACTGCGCCGCCACCGATGGCGGCCAGCACGTTGCGGCTGAAATAGCCCACGCCCAGCGTCACGGCCGCGGCCAGCAGCCGGGGCGGGTTCGGTTCGCCCCCCGCCGCCTGCGGCCAGAGCACGAGCGGCGCGACCAGCGCGGGCAGCACGGCCACCGCCGTATAGCGCAGGTGCCGCAGCACCCAGCCCGGCAATTGCCGCCGGCCGATCACGCCCAGGAAGGAAAAGCGCAGCAGAAACGTCCCGAGGCCCAGGACGATGACGATGAACCAGATCTCGGCGGTGCTGTAGCTCATCCCGCTCTCCGCGTTTGCCAGAACTCCACTTGCGCCCCGGCAGCCATGGCGCCCAGCGCCGCGATCATCAGGCCGGAGTTATAGGGCAACCCCGCCAGCAGCAGCGCCAGCGTCACCGAAACGAAAGTCGCCGCCACATGTGCCGCTGTGCGCAACATCGGGCCGATCATCGCCAGAAAGGTGATCGGAACCGCGAAGTCGAGCGCGAGCCCCGGAGGGATGGTCTGCCCGATCGTCGCCCCCAGCAGTGTCGCCCCATACCAAGGCAGGCAGGTCGGCGTGACGGCGCCAAAGAAGAAGGCGACCTTGTCACGCAGGCTTTGTGCTGGCTGTTCCTCGTATTCTGCGATGCTGACGGCATAGGACTGGTCGATCATGAAGTAGGACGCCAGCGCCCGCTGCCACATCTTTGCTTGCCCGAGATGCGGGGCGAGCGAGGCCGAATACATCGCCATCCGCAGGTTCACAGCCAAGGCCGTTCCTAGGACCACCAAGGTCGGCGCGTTTTCCGACATGAGCTGGATCGCCGCGAACTGGGATGCCCCCGCGATCACGAAGATGCTGAAGCTCATGACCTCGACCAGGTTCAGGCCGGCTTCGGTGGCCACCACGCCGAACAGCAGGCCGAAGGGTGCGACCACCAGCACGAAGGGCGCCGCGGCCCAAAAGCCGCGCCAATAGGCGCCGCGGGCAGAGGTGTTTCGCATCCGTCAGTCGAAGCTGCCGCTGGCGCGGCCGAGGAGCATGAAGGCCCGGGCTGTCCGGGTAGAGGTAAGCTGCGCCACGGCGTCGTCGTCCCATTCCTGCACGAAGTCAATCAGCGTCCGGTCGAACATGCGCAGGAAATGATGCACGGCGTCGTGGAATACTGGGTCCTGATCCATGCGCGCAGCGATGGCGGCAGCCAGTTCGTCATCCGCAACGCCGCTGAGGGGCTCGATGCTTGTCCCACGTTCACCGGCAGCGAAGCGGCGCCAGGTTTCCGGGTGGGGTAGGTCGGCGGGTAGGTCGTCCATGAAGATCCCTTCCTGCGCGAGAAGGGTCAGCACGTCCTGCGCGGCCCGGATCAGGCGCGCGCTTTCCCGATCCTCAAGCGCGTTGCGTAGCGCGCGGAAGCCTTCGACATCGTCAGGATCGTCGGGGAAGTTCAGGGCGCGGACCAGATCCTCGGCCGCGACGCCGGGTGTATCCTCGGGCTCTTCAAAGCTGTCCTCCGGCTCCGGCTCTGGCTGGTAGGACAGGTCGGGGGCAGGGCGGGGCGCGGCGGCGGGGCGCACGACGGGCGATGCCTGCTTCTGGGCCATCTGGGCATGACGCATGCTGTCAATCGCTGCCTGCAACCGGGCCGTTTCCTCGCGTACCGCGCGCAGGCCGCTCAGCGTCGAGGCGGCGACCCAGATCAGCGCCAGCGGCAGCACGATTGACAGCAGGTTCAGCAGCCACCGTGCGACACCGCCCTCTTCGTCCGAGTTCCAGCCAAGGACGATCAGCACCAGCCAGAGCACGGAAAGCGTGATGGCGACGATTTCGGGCAGGCCCAGCCGTGGCCCCGTATCGGGCCGATGGTAAAGGCCAAAGCCGCGGGGGCTGCCGGCGGGGCCGTCGGGTTCGTGATCCGTCATCGCGCGCTCCTGTTTCAGATGTACTGGACGCGCAGCACCTCATAGCTGCGGTCGCCGCCGGGGGTCTTGACCTCGACACTGTCGCCCTCGTCCTTGCCGATCAGGGCGCGGGCCAGGGGCGAGCGGATGTTGAGCAGGCCCTTCTCGATGTCGGCCTCGGTCTCGCCCACGATCTGGTAGGTTTTTTCCTCGTCCGTGTCTTCGTCAACCAGCGTCACGGTGGCTCCGAACTTGATCGGGCCGGACAGCCGGGTGGGGTCGATCACCTCTGCGAGCGACAGGATGCCCTCGATCTCCTTGACGCGGCCCTCGATGAAGCTCTGGCGTTCGCGGGCGGCGTGGTATTCGGCGTTTTCGGACAGGTCGCCATGTTCCCGCGCCTCGGCGATCGCGCGGATCACGGCGGGGCGTTCCACTGACTTGAGCGTCTTGAGCTCTTCCGCAAGCGCGGTGTGCCCCGCGCGGGTCATCGGTATCTTTTCCATCGGCTTCGTCTTCTCGCATAAACAAGGGCGCCGCGGTTCCCCGCGACACCCGGCCCCTCCGCTGTTTACCAGAACCGACAGGACATCGGATTGCAAGGCCCTGCGGGAAAATCAAGCGGCGCAACGCGCATCCCCCGGCTGCAGGAGGTCTCCGCACACAGCGTTGCGATTGACCCCGGACATGTCACTAATATAACCGACTGCGGACATAGGACAGCAATCCAGCCCGCGACCTTGTCCGGGCAGAGGGGGTAGCCATGACAGACGTGACGCGGGAGTCGATGGAATATGACGTGGTCATCGTGGGCGCGGGGCCCGCGGGCCTTTCCGCGGCGATCCGGCTCAGGCAGCTTGATCCCGACCTGTCGGTCGTCGTTCTGGAAAAAGGCTCCGAGGTGGGGGCGCATATCCTTTCAGGCGCGGTGCTTGATCCCTGCGGGCTGAACGCGCTGATCCCGGACTGGCGGGAAAAGGGCGCGCCGCTGAACGTGCCGGTGACGCAGGACAACTTCTACCTCCTGGGCGAAGCGGGCAAGGTCCGGGTTCCGAACTGGCCGATGCCGCCGCTGATGTCGAACCACGGCAACTACATCGTATCGATGGCGAACGTCTGCCGCTGGATGGCCGAACAGGCAGAGGCGCTGGGGGTGGAAATCTTCCCCGGCATGGCCGCATCCGAGCTTGTCCTGGGCGAGCGGGGAGAGGTCGTGGGCGTCGTCGCCGGCGAATTCGGCCTGAACCCCGACGGGACGCCGGGGCCGAACTATGAACCCGGCATGGAACTGCGCGGCAAGTACGTCTTCCTGGGCGAAGGGGTGCGCGGGCATCTGTCTAAGCTGGCGATCACACGCTACCGGCTGGATCGTGATGCCGAGCCGCAGAAGTACGGCCTCGGCATGAAGGAGATCTGGGAGATCGACCCGGACAAGTACCAGCTTGGCACCGTGACCCATACGATGGGCTGGCCGCTGGGCAGCAATGCAGGCGGCGGGTCGTTCATCTACCATGCCGAGGGCAACCAGATCCACATCGGCTTCGTGGTGCACCTGAACTACCAGAACCCCTATTTGTACCCGTACATGGAGTTTCAGCGCTTCAAGCATCACCCGATGGTGGCTGAACTGCTGAAGGGCGGAAAGCGCGTGGCCTATGGTGCCCGCGCCATCAGCGAAGGCGGCTGGCAGTCGCTGCCACGGACCTGCTTCCCGGGCGGCGTGTTGCTGGGATGTTCGGCCGGGCTGGTGAACCTTCCGCGGATCAAGGGCAACCACAACGCGATGCTGTCAGGCAAGGCCGCGGCCGAGGCCGCATATGCCGCGATTCAGGCCGGGCGCGGTGGGGATGAACTGGTGGAATATGACGCCGACCTGCGCAGCGGTCCGATTGCCAAGGACCTGCGGCGCGTCCGCAACGTCAAGCCGCTCTGGTCGAAATACGGGCTGACGGGGTCGCTCGCGCTGGGCGGCTTCGACATGTGGGTGGCGAACCTCACCGGCATGAATCCCTTGGGCACGATCGGCCACGGCAAGTCCGATGCCGAGGCCACTGGCCTTGCCGCGGACCACAAGCCGATCGATTATCCCAAGCCTGACGGCGTCCTGTCCTTCGACCGGCTGACCAACGTCGCCTATTCCTTTACCAATCACGAGGAAAACCAGCCCTGCCACCTGCGGCTGCGCGATTCGTCGATTCCGATCCGCGTGAACCTGCCAAAATACGCAGAACCGGCGCAACGCTATTGCCCGGCGGGGGTTTACGAAGTGGTGCAGGAAGAAGGAAAAACGCCGCGCTTCGTGATCAATTTCCAGAACTGCGTCCACTGCAAGACCTGCGATATCAAGGATCCCAGCCAGAACATCGACTGGACCACGCCGCAGGGCGGTGACGGGCCGAATTACCCCAACACCTGACAATTCCGCGAGCGGCAGCCGGGGGCTGCCGCTTTCGTTGCTTTGCGTTGACGCTCCGTCTAGGCTCTGGCCAAGGAGAAACGGAACGGGACGCAGCTCATCATGACATCTCGACTGAGACTGGCCGTTGCGCTCGCCGCGGCGATGGCAGCAACGGGACCGGCCCTGGCCGAGGGTGGCTTGGCCGGCGCCTACCTCGCAGGGCGCCAGGCGCTGACCCAAAGCGACTTCCGCGCAGCAGCCCCCTATCTTTCAGCGGCGGCAGCGGAGGACCCGGCGAATGAACTTCTGCTTGAAAGCCTGCTGATTTCGCATGTGTCACTGGGAAACATCCAGGCGGCGCTGCCCATCGCACAGTCCAAGCTGGAATGGTCGATGCCGGGGCAGACGGCGCATGTGATCGTTCTTGCCGACCAGCTTGAGCGCCGCGCCTGGCAGGAAATCCTGGATGACCGGGACAGCCGCAACATTGGCCCGCTGGTGAATGGGCTGGTCAACGCCTGGACCCAGCTTGGTCTGGGCCGCATGTCCGAGGCGCTGGCCGAATTCGACGCGCTGGCCGCGGTTGAGGGGTTGGGCCCCTTTGCGCTGCAACACAAGGCGCTGGCGCTGGCCTCGGTCGGTGATTTCGAACAGGCTGAAACGCTTCTGGCGCAGCAGGCCGCCGTTGGATTGGGCCTGACCCGGCACGGGGTCAAGGCGCATGTCGAGGTCCTGACCCAGCTTGACCGGCACCAGGATGCGCTGACGCTGATCGACAATGTTCTGGAAGTCTCCCCCGACCCGGTGATCTTGGCGCTGCGCGAAGAGGTCGCCGCCGGGCGGGTGCTGCCTTTCACCGTGGTGCAGGATCCGGCGCATGGTATTGCCGAGGTCTTTTATTCCGTGGCCATGGCGCTGGCCCCTGACGGGGCGCAAAGCCCCGCGCTGGTCTATGCGCGCGTTGCCGAACATATCCGCCCGGACCATGTGGATGCGACGCTGCTTTCGGCCTCGCTGCTGGAGGGTATGGAGCAGTACGATCTGGCCACCGCCGCCTACAACCGTGTGCCGCGCGACAGTGCCGCTTTCCATGCCGCCGAACTGGGCCGTGCCAATGCGCTTTATGAAGCCGGGCGTCAGGATGCCGCGCTCGAGGCGCTTGAACAGCTTGCGCGGAGCCACGCTGACCTGCCGATCGTTCATATCGCCCAAGGCGACATGCTGCGCCGGCAGGAGCGGTTCGCCGAGGCGATCAAGGCTTATGACCGGGCAGTCGACCTGATCGAAACCCCGTCCGAGGCGCACTGGGTCGTCTTCTACAGCCGGGGCATCGCGCATGAGCGGGAAAAGCATTGGGAGGAGGCCGAGGCTGACTTCATCGCCGCGCTTGATCTGCGCCCGGACCAGCCGCTGGTTCTGAACTACCTTGGCTATTCCTATGTGGAGCGGAACGAGAACCTAGACACGGCGCTGACGATGATCGAACGCGCGGTAGAGGCGCGGCCCGATGACGGCCATATTACCGACAGCTTGGGCTGGGTTCTCTATCGTCTTGGCCGCTATGAGGAGGCCGTGGTTCACATGGAACGCGCAGCCGAGCTGCTGGCGACCGATCCGGTGGTCAATGACCACTTGGGCGATGTCTACTGGGCCGTAGGCCGCAGGCTGGAGGCAGAGTTCCAGTGGCGCCGCGCCCTGTCCTTCAAGCCCGAGCCGGAGGAGGAGGAACGGATCCGCCGCAAGCTCGAACTCGGGCTGGATGCGGTTCTGGCAAGCGAGGGCGCGCCGCCGGCGCGGATGACAATGAATGGCCACTGAGGGCTTTGCCCCGGCCAAGATCAACCTGACCCTGCATGTGACCGGCCGCCGCGCCGACGGGTATCACCTGCTGGACAGCCTTGTGGTCTTTGCGGATGTGGGGGACCGCGTCTGGCTAGACCCAGAAGCGCCGCCGGGGTTGCGGGTCGTGGGGCCTTTCGCCGGGTCAGTCCCTGCGGGGGACGACAATCTTGTGATGCGGGCGGCCTCGCTGATGGGGCGCCTGGAAAGCGGGCTGGTACTGGAAAAGAACCTGCCACCTGCTTCGGGGATCGGCGGCGGGTCGTCCGATGCCGCGGCGGTTCTGCGGCTGCTTCCCGGCGAGGCGCCGGCGCCTGATGCGGTGCTGCGGCTGGGAGCGGATGTGCCGGTCTGCCTGATGCGCCGCAACATCCGGATGTCTGGTATCGGAGAGACGCTGGAGCCGGTCGAAGACCTGCCACCGCTTTGGTCGGTGCTGGCCAATCCGGGGGTAGAGGTGCCAACGCCCAGCGTCTTCCGTGCCCTTGCGCGGCGGGACAATCCCGCGATGCCCCGCCCGCTGCCAAATTTCGGATCAGCCGCCGAGTTGATCGGCTGGGCGTCCACCATGCGCAACGATCTGGAAGAACCCGCCGTCGCACTTGCGCCTGTCATTGCCGAGGTGATCGACAGCCTGCGCGCCCAGCCAAGGTGTCAGCTTGCCCGCATGTCGGGGTCCGGGGCCACCTGCTTTGGTCTTTATGCTGATGCGGAATCGGCCGCTGCGGCGGAAGCCGCGCTGAGAGCCGCGCGACCCGAATGGTGGGTGCGCGCGGCGCGGCTTGGACTCAGTTGATCCGCGCCACCACGTAATCGGCCAGATCGATCAGCATGTCCCGCAGCGGGTGCGCGGGCAGGGGGGCAAGAGCCTCTTTCGCCCGGGCGGACCAAGCCAGCGCGTCGGCGCGAGTTGCCTCCAGCGCATTATGGCGGCGCAGGATTGCCATCGCCTGTTCGAGATCGCCCTCTTGCTGATTGCCCTTTTCGATGGTGCGGACCCAGAAGGCGCGTTCCTCGGCATCGGCACTGGCAACGGCCTTGATCACCGGCAGCGTCAGCTTGCGCTCGCGGAAATCGTCGCCGACGTTCTTGCCGATCACCTCGGCAGTGCTGCCGTAATCCAGCAGGTCGTCGACGATCTGGAAGCTGATGCCCAGCGCATCGCCATAGGTCGCCAGTGCACGCACCACCGCCTCATCCGCACCCGCCGCCTCTGCGCCGGATTCGGTGGCTGCTGCGAACAGGGCCGCCGTCTTGCCGCGCACCACCTGAAGATAGATATCCTCATCCGTGCGCAGGTCCTGCGCGGCGGTGAGTTGCAGAACCTCGCCCTCGGCGATCGTGGCGGACGCGCTTGACAGGATGTCGAGCACGCGGAGCGATCCCACCTCGACCATCAGCTGGAACGACCGCGCGAACAGGTAGTCGCCGACCAGAACGCTTGATTTGTTGTCCCACAGCAGGTTCGCGGTGGGGCGACCGCGGCGGCGTTCGCTTTCGTCCACCACATCGTCATGCAGCAGCGTGGCGGTGTGGATGAACTCGACCGCCGCCGCCAGATGGACGTGATGCGTGCCGCCATAACCGCACAGCCGTGCGGCTGCCAGCGTCAGCATCGGGCGCAGCCGCTTGCCGCCTGCCTCCACCAGATGGGCAGTGACCTCGGGGATGCGCGGCGCGTGGCGCGAGGCCATGCGTTCGCGGATCAGGCTGTTCACGGCCTCCATATCCTCGGCGAGGAAGTCCGCAAGCCGTTCATGCGGCTTGCCCGAGGGGCTCTGCGCTGCGGTGTCCAAACTCATCCTGTCCTGTTACCTGTCTCGACAAAGGCGGCGGTTCATTCATATTGTCCGCCATGAAGGAATTGCTGCGCACGACAGACCCGACAATCATCGCCTTCGCGACCGCGATCCTTGAAGGCGAGGGTATAGCGGTCTTTCCGATGGACGTCCACATGAGCGTGCTTGAAGGCTCTATCGGGATCCTGCCGCGCCGGCTGATGGTGCGCGACCAGGATCATTTCCTTGCGCGTGCCATCATGGGCGATCATGACATCCCCTGTGCTAACTGAACGTTTTCTGCCCGAGGACCTGACCCGCGATGCCTTTCTGGGCGGGCGGGTGCAGGCGCTTCAGCCGCGCAGGGGCTATCGCGCGGCAATGGACCCGGTGCTGCTGGCCGCGGCCATTCCGGCGCGGGCGGGGGATCGGGTGTTGGAACTTGGCTGCGGGGCGGGGGTGGCAAGCCTTTGCCTTGCGGCGCGCGTACCGGGGCTTCACATCTGCGGGGTGGAACGGCAGCCTGCCTATGCGGATCTTGCGCGGCGAAATGCCGCGGAAAACGCAACCCCGCTGGAGGTGTGGGAGGCCGACCTGACTTGCCTGCCATTGCCGCTGCGAGCAGTCGGCTTTGATCATGTCATCGCCAATCCCCCGTATTATTCCCCCGGTGCCGGAACTGCCGCTGATGATCCAGGCCGCGAGGCCGCGCTGCGAGAGGAAACTGCCTTGGCCACCTGGGCCGATGTGGCGCTACGCCGTCTTCGACCGATGGGCTGGGTGACCTTCATCCAGGCGGCCGACCGTCTGCCCGGGCTGCTGACGGCGCTTGAAGGCCGGGCAGGGGCCGTGACCGTCCTGCCGATCTCCCCCCGCGAAGGGCGGCCGGCGCGGCGGGTTCTGGTTCAGGCACGAAAGGGGGCGCGCAGCCCGTTTACCCTCATGGCGCCGCTGATCCTGCATGACGGCCCGCAGCACCAGGAGGATGGGGAGAGTCATACCGCCCAAGCCCGTGCCATCCTGCGCAATGCAGCGGCACTTCCGATGGGGGCGCAGGCAAAAATTCGCTAGCAGGTCGTCAACCTTCGGTTTTGCGTGACGCGACTCAACTTGTGTGTTGGAATTGTAACACGGATCAAACCAGAGAGGAGACGATCATGAGCCTGAGTTCGCATCTGCAAGAGCTCCGTCGCAAACACCAGACTCTCTCCGACCAGGTCGACAGGGCCCAAAAGCAGCCTTCCTCGGACGGCCTGCGCATTGCTGAGCTGAAAAAGCGTAAGCTGCGCCTCAAAGAGGAAATCATGCGTCTTTCGCAGGACTAGATCGTACGGCGCTGGCCCTGGCTGCCAGCGCCGCCCCTCCCGCAATCAGAACAGCCGCAGCTACGAGACTCACCGTTGCTTGGGCAAATCCGGCGACGATCAGTGCCAGCGTCGACAGAAGGGGCGCCGCATAGGACGCGACGCCCAGCATCTGAATGTCGCCATGCTTGACGCCGATGTCCCAGACGTAAAACGCGAGCCCCACGGGGCCGAGGCCCAGCGCCAGAACCGAAAGCCAGCCTGACAGGTCGTCAGGCCAAACGGTCGGTTCAAGCGCCAGATGGGCCAGTGCCGACAGAACTGCTGTGGCGATGCAGAAGATGGCGACGCTGTCCGTGGGGACGGTGCCTAACCGGCGTGACAGAACCGAATAGGTCGCCCAGGTCAACGCGCAAAGGAAGGCGAGCGACAAGCCCGGCAGGGCTTGAGGATCAAAGCCGGCGCGGCCCCCGGCCACGACCAAGGCTGCGCCTGCAAAGGCGATCAGTCCGCCCAGCACATGCCCGCGCCCCAGTCGTTCCCCGGGCAGCAGGCCGGAAAACAGCACGATCAGCAGCGGCCACAAATAGGCGATCAACCCGGCCTCGGCCGCCGGGGCGAGCCGCAGCGCAGTAAAATACAGGAAGTGATAGCCGAAGAGCCCTATGGTGCCGAAGGCATAGACTTTCCACGAAACCTGCCGCAGCCGGGCAAAGCCGCGGTTCCGCGCCGTCCAGATCAGGCCGATCACCCCGCCGATGGCAAAGCACATCGCGTTCAGCAGCAAGGGCGGAACGGGGGCGGAGCCCGCCGTGAACAGCGCAAGCAGCGACCAGAGCAGAACCGCGATGAAGCCGATCATCGTGGCGCGGGTACGGGTACGGGTACGGGGGGAAAGGGTCATGGCATCATCCGGCGGAAGGGGCGCCAGAAGGACCGAAAGCGCCCCCAAGTGCAAGGGCGCTTTCGGAAAAAGTGTCAGACGACGAACTGGCCGCCGTTGGCCGAGATCGTGGCGCCAGTGATGAAGCCGGCATCATCCGAGGCGAGGAAAACCACGCAGCGGGCGATCTCCTCGGGCTCGCCCAGGCGGCCGACGGGGATCTGCGGGATGATCCGTTCGTTCAACACCTTTTCGTCAATGGCGCGGACCATTTCGGTGCCGATGTAGCCGGGGCAGATGGCGTTGACGGTGATCCCGGCACGTGCACCTTCCTGCGCCAGCGCCTTGGTGAAGCCGAGGTCGCCGGCTTTGGCTGCGGAATAGTTCGCCTGCCCGGCCTGGCCCTTTTGCCCGTTGATCGAACTGATGTTGATCACGCGTCCGAACTTGCGGTCGCGCATGCCCGTCCAGATCGGGTGGGTCATGTTGAAGACGCCGGTGAGGTTGGTGTCCACCACCTCTTTCCACTGCTGCGGGGTCATCTTGTGGAACATCGCGTCGCGGGTGATGCCGGCGTTGTTCACCAGCACCTCTACCGGGCCCAGATCAGCCTCGACCTGCGCGATCCCTTCGGCGCAGGCGTCGTAATCCGCGACCGACCATTTGTAGGTCTTGATCCCGGTTTCCTCGGTGAACTTGGATGCGGCTTCGTCATTTCCCGCATAGTTCGCCGCAACGGTGTAACCTGCTTCCTTCAGCGCCACTGAAATTGCCGCGCCAATCCCGCGCGATCCGCCGGTAACAAGTGCAACCCGACCCATAGTACCTCCCACTCTACCTTAAACTTTGTCAAACTTGGTCTTGGGGCGCGCAGCAATGTGGGCGCGCCCGTGAAGTCGTCAGGCCCGCTCAAGGCACATGGCGACGCCCATGCCGCCGCCGATGCACAGCGTGGTCAGGCCGCGCCGCGCGTCACGCCGCTGCATTTCGAACAGCAGGGTGTTGAGCACCCGGCACCCGGAGGCGCCGATCGGGTGGCCGATCGCGATCGCGCCGCCGTTGACGTTCACCACGTCCGGGTTCCAGCCCATGTCCTTGTTTACGGCACAGGCCTGCGCGGCAAACGCCTCGTTCGCCTCCACCAGATCAAGATCCTCGGGCTTCCAGCCGGCCTTTTCCAGCGCCTTGCGGCTGGCATGGATGGGGCCAACGCCCATGATCGACGGGTCAAGGCCCGCCGTCGCATAGGACGCGATCCGGGCAAGCGGCGTCAGCCCCCGGCGTTCGGCTTCCTCGGCGCTCATCAACAGGACAGCAGCGGCACCGTCATTGATGCCGCTGGCGTTGCCGGCAGTCACGGACCCGTCGCGGCTGAAGGCGGGGCGCAGCTTCTGCATCGCCTCGATGGTCGCGCCGTGGCGGATGTATTCGTCCTGATCGACGGTGATGTCGCCCTTCCGGGTCTTGATGACGAAGGGCACGATCTCATCGGCGAAGCGCCCGGCCTTTTGCGCGGCCTCGGCCTTGTTCTGGCTGGCAAGGGCGAATTCGTCCTGCATCTCGCGGCTGATCTGCCATTGCTGGGCGACGTTCTCGGCCGTCTGACCCATGTGATAGCCGTTGAAGGCATCCCACAGACCGTCCTTGATCATCGAGTCGATGAAGGACAGGTCACCCATCTTTTGCCCGGCGCGCAGATGCGCGACATGCGGTGCAAGCGACATGTTTTCCTGCCCGCCCGCCACGACGATGTTCGCGTCACCGAGCTGTATGTGCTGCGCACCCAACGCAACGCTGCGCAGGCCCGAGCCGCAGACCTGGTTGATGCTCCATGCCGAGCTTTCGACGGGCAGGCCCGCGTTCACATGTGCCTGCCGCGCAGGGTTCTGCCCTTGGCCTGCCGTAAGCACTTGGCCTAGGATCGTTTCAGAGACTTCGGCCTTGTCGATGCCGGCCCGTTCCACCACGGCCTCGATCACCCGGGCGCCAAGCTCATGCGCCGGGGTATTGGCAAATGCGCCGTTAAAGCTTCCGACGGCGGTACGAGCCGCCGACACGATTACCACGTTCGTCATGCTTAAGGTCCTCTCCCTTCAGGGGCCGATGCGGCGCTGCAGCAGTTGCCCATGGGTTCACCATGCCTGCCAAGGCGCATCCGTCAAGCCCCGCGATGGGATCAGCCTCCGTTCACCGCCCGCCGTGTTTCCCAGGCCGGTGCGGTGCTGGGGGCGCCAAAGTAGTAGCCCTGCATGCAGTCGATGCCGATGCTCGCCAGATAGGCAGCGTCCTCGGCGCATTCGACGGATTCCGCGACGGTGAACATCTCGAAGTGACGGGCGATCGAAATCAGCGCCTTGGTCAGCACCTGGTTGTCGGTGCTGGCATGGATGCCGCGGATGAACTGCCCGTCGATCTTCAGCACGTCAAAGAAGAACTCCTTGAAGAACCGGAAGGCGGTATAGCCGGCGCCGAAATCGTCCAGCGCGAAGGCGATGCCCCGGGTGTGCATCTCCTCGATAAAGACCGAGACGATGTCGGGCACCACCATGGCCGACGATTCGGTGATCTCCAGGATCAGCCGTTCGGCGATGGTGGGGTCGAGCGCGAGTCCCGCTTCCAGCGTCCTCATCCAGCGGGGATAGCCGATGGAGCGGGCCGACATGTTGATCGAAAGCCGCAGCGCCGGCTGTTCGGCCAATGTCCGAAGCCCCAGTTCCAGCGCCACGCAGTCGATCATCCGGCCGGTTTCGTGGGTTTCAGCGGCCTCGATGAAGTCACGTGCCGGGATGATGCGGCCATTGGTGTCGATGATGCGGGCCAGACCTTCGTAGAACGCGACCTCACCCGGCCTGTTCGCCTGCACCACGGGCTGGAATGCCAGCACAACGCGCCGGGCCTCTACCGCCTTGCGCACGAGGTTCAGGGTCTCGCGCTGCTGTGCGGCCACGGCAAAGTCGAGCGGGCTTTGCTGCCCGTCTTCCGTTGCCACCTTCTGCATGCTCGACATGTTCGCCCCGAATACCCGAATTTCCACCTCTCCCGAACATCTCCTCAAACTCCTAATGAAGGTTTAAGGGGCGGGCGTTCGCTGAAAGAAGTGGCTTATCGGGCGTCGGCGAGCGTAGTCAGGATCGCCTTGGCCGAAGCGCTGTCCCATTCCGCATCACCCTGAAGGCGCGCGATTTCCCGGCCTTCGCGGTCAAGGATCACCGTCACCGGCAGCCCCAGGACCCCCATCCCGCGCGCAAGCGCCGAACGGGGATCGCGAAGCACCGGAAGGTGGGTGATCCCCGCCTCCTCATAGAATCGGGTGATCGCGGGCAGGGCGTTCCGCCCTGTCGCCACAGGCACCACGGCCAGATCCGCCCCCCCAAGTTCGGCCTGCAGCCGGTCGAGAGAGGGCATCTCGTGCCGGCAGGGGGCGCACCACGTCGCCCAGAAGTTCAGCACCACGATCTGGCCGTGGTATTCGTCCAGCCCATGGGGCGTGTCATTCTGGTCGATCAGCTCGGCCTGGGGCAGGGGCTGTGGTTCGGCGTGAAAGGTCAGCTTGCGCATGTCGCCTTCGCGCAGCGCCTCTGCTGCGGGATCCGCCGCCACGGCATTTGCACCAAGCGCAAGGGCGGTATAGAGGACGGCAAGACGGACCAGACGCATTTTCCCTCCGAAGGGGCTTGACCATGACCAACGCCAGCCAGACCTCCTCGAACGCCATGTGGGGCGGGCGCTTTGCCGCCGGACCCGACGCGATCATGGAGGCGATCAACGCCTCGATCGGGTTTGACAAGCGGCTCTACGCGCAGGACATCCAGGGCTCGCGCGCCCATGCCGCCATGCTGGCAGCCACAGGCATCATCAGCGATAACGATGCCAAGGCGATCGGGGAAGGGCTGCTCACGGTCTTGTCAGAGATCGAGGCCGGTAACTTCCCCTTCCGGACGGAACTTGAAGACATCCACATGAACGTGGAGGCGCGGCTGAAAGAGGTCATCGGTGAACCTGCAGGCCGCCTGCACACCGCCCGGAGCCGCAACGATCAAGTGGCGACTGACTTCCGCCTGTGGGTCCGCGACCAGATGGACGCCGCGATCGCGGGAATCGAGGCGCTGATCCGCGCGCTGATCGCGCAGGCGGAACAGGGGGCCGACTGGGTGATGCCGGGCTTTACGCACCTGCAGACGGCGCAGCCGGTGACCTGGGGCCATCACATGATGGCCTATGTGGAAATGCTGGGCCGCGACTTATCCCGCTTCCGCGACGCGCGCGTCCGGATGAATGAAAGCCCGCTGGGCGCGGCGGCGCTGGCCGGAACCTCGTTCCCGATTGACCGGCACATGACGGCGGCGGCACTGGGCTTTGACCGGCCCGCTGCCAATTCGCTCGATGCCGTGTCGGACCGGGATTTCGCGCTGGAGTTCCTGTCATCCGCCGCGATCTGCGCCATGCACCTGTCGCGCCTTGCCGAAGAACTGGTGATCTGGTCGTCGGCCCAGTTCCGCTTCGTGATCCTGTCGGATCGGTTTTCAACCGGGTCCTCGATCATGCCGCAGAAAAAGAACCCTGACGCGGCCGAATTGCTGCGCGCCAAGATCGGCCGCATCCTGGGGGCGATGGTCGCGCTCTTCACGGTGATGAAGGGTCTGCCGCTGACCTATTCGAAGGACATGCAGGAGGACAAGGAACAGGTCTTCGACGCCGCCGACACGCTGATGCTGTCGTTGGCGGCGATGGAGGGCATGGTGCGCGACATGGCCGCCAACCGCCCCGCGCTGGAAGCGGCTGCAAGCGCAGGCTTTTCCACCGCGACCGATCTTGCCGACTGGCTGGTGCGGGCGCTGGGCCTGCCGTTCCGGGACGCGCACCACGTGACCGGCACCCTTGTCCGCAAGGCCGAGGAAAAGGGCGTGGACCTGCCGGACCTGTCGCTGGAGGAAATGCAGGCCGTGCATCCCGGGATCACCGTTGATGTCTTCGCGGTCCTGGGCGTCCACAACTCGGTCGCCAGCCGCCAAAGCTATGGCGGCACCGCGCCCGATCAGGTGCGGGCCCAGATCGCACGCTGGAAAGAGGTGCTGGGATGAGATGGCTTCTGCTTCCGATCCTGCTGGCCGCCTGCGGGGTTGACGGCGCGCCGCGCCCCGTGACCGCGGGGGCCACCTACCAGCCGCAGGGGCCGCGCAGCGCCACCGGCACTGATCTGGTCGTGAACGCCGACAACCGCAGCGGCGTCAGCATCTCTGGCGAGGCGCGGGTCGGCGTGGCAGGGCGGCTCTGATGTCGCCGCTGCGGATGATCTACCTCGGACTGGCAGTCTGGGGGGCGATCCATCCGATGGCCCATGTGCTTCCGTGGCTGCAGGAAAACCGCTGGAACCTTGGCGCCCTTCCGGCAGCATGGCACGCGAATGCGGCCACGACTGGCCTTGTCTGGGACCTGACGATCGCGGCGATCGCGCTTTGCGTCTTTGTTCTCGCGGAGACTTGGGTGCGCCGGAACTGGGTGGCGCTGGTGGCCATCCCTGCGACCTTTTGCATCGGCCTGTCTTGCGGCCTTCCGCTCTATCTTTTCCTTAGAACCCGCCCGGTGACCTGATGGACCATTTTCTGTATCGCGACGGTATCCTCCATGCCGAGGATGTCGCCCTTCCCGAAATCGCGGCGGCTGTCGGCACGCCCTTCTACTGCTATTCGACCGCCACGCTGGAACGCCATTTCCGCCTGTTCCAGGAGGCGCTGAACCCGCTGCCGAACCTTGTCTGTTTCGCGATGAAGTCGAACAGCAATCAGGCGGTGCTGCGGACGCTGGCCAACCTGGGCGCGGGAATGGACGTGGTGTCGGGTGGCGAATACCTTCGCGCCAAGGCCGCGGGCGTTCCCGGCGACCGGATCGTCTTTTCCGGCGTGGGCAAGACGCGGGCGGAAATGCGGCAGGCGCTGGCCGGCGGCATTCGCCAGTTCAACGTCGAAAGCGAACCCGAGTTGATGGCGCTGTCGGAAATCGCCGACGGGCTGGGCCTGACCGCGCCCATCGCGATCCGCGTCAACCCGGACGTGGACGCAAAGACCCATGAAAAGATCGCCACCGGCAAGTCCGAGAACAAGTTCGGCATTCCCATCGCCCGTGCGCGCGAAGTTTATGCCCTTGCCGCCAGCCTGCCGGGGATCGAGGTTGTTGGGATCGACGTTCATATCGGCAGCCAGTTGACCGACCTTGAACCCTTCCATCAGGCCTATGCCAAGGTTGCGGAACTGACAAGCGTGCTGCGGGCCGAGGGGCATGACATCCGGCGGCTCGACCTCGGCGGGGGGCTGGGGATTCCCTACGAACGCTCCAACTCTGCCCCGCCGTTGCCGCTGGAATACGGGCAGCTCATCAAGGACACGCTGGGCCATCTGGATTGCGAGATCGAGATCGAGCCGGGACGGCTGATTTCCGGCAACGCCGGGATCCTCGTGTCCGAGGTCATATATGTCAAGGAAGGCGAGGGGCGCGATTTCCTGATCCTTGACGCCGCGATGAACGACCTGATGCGACCGTCGCTTTACGGCGCCCACCACGACATCGTGCCGGTCGTCGAACCTGCCGCAGCGGCAGAAACACGCGGCTTTGACGTGGTCGGCCCGGTGTGTGAAACCGGCGATACCTTTGCCAAGCAGCGGGCGCTGCCGCACCTGTCGCCGGGCGATCTGGTGGCCTTCCGGTCGGCCGGGGCCTATGGGGCGGTCATGGCGTCGGAATACAACACCCGGCCGCTGGTGCCGGAAGTTCTGGTCAAGGGCGATCAATTCGCTGTCATCCGCCCGCGCCCCACGTTTGACGAGATCATAAACCGGGATACCATCCCATCCTGGCTCTAGGACGCGCTGGGCGTTCTGGCGCATGACCTCTGGCCCCGGAAAGGGAGCATGACGACGCCACTGCCCCCCCAAACAGGCGCCGCGGCGCTGGCCCGGCTGAAATGGCCGCTGCGCCTGACCCGGGCGGGTCTTTGGGTCGAGGCATTGACGCGCGCCTTCTGGCCTGCCTGGAGCCTCTTGTTCCTTCTGGTGGCGCTCTTTGCCTTTGGCGTGCAGGATGCCGTGCCCGACCGGGTGCTGCTGGGGCTGGCGGCTGCCTTTGCCGCAGGCTTTCTTGGCGCCGCGTTCTATGCCTGGCGCCGCTTCCGCCGCCCTCGTGCGGCCGAGGCGCTGGACCGGCTGGACCGTACCATGGCGGATCGGCCCATTACCGCGCTGCGCGATATGCAAGCGATCGGGCAGGGAGATGCGGCTTCCCGCGCCGTGTGGGAGGCGCATCTGGCCCGAATGGCGGCGCGGATTGCCACGGCTCGTCCGCCCGCGCCCAACCTGCGGCTGGCGGCGCGTGATCCCTATGCGCTGCGTTATGCGGCACTGCTGGCGGCGGTGATGGCGGTGCTGTTCGGCGCGCCGCAGCGGGTGTCGGAACTGGCATCCCTTGCCGTGCCCCGCAGCGCCGAGGCGCTTGCCGCCGGCCCCTCGTGGGAAGGCTGGCTGCAACCGCCCGCCTATACCGGGCGGCCGACCATCTATCTCAACGACGTAGGCGACGGCGTGCTTCGGGTGCCCGAGGGCAGCATCGTTACGCTCCGCCTCTACGGCGCGCCGGGCAGCCTGAGCGTCGAACATGACCTGTCCGAGGCCCAGTCCGAAACCGGGAACATCGAGGTGCTCCGCGACGGGATGCTGGCCGTGCGCGGGCCGGGCGGGCGGGAATGGCAACTGGCCGCCGTGCCGGACCTGACCCCGATCATCCGCACGACCGGCCCCATCGCGCGCGAGGCCGAGGGCCAGATGCGCCAGCCCTTTGCCGCCGCCGATGACTATGGCGTCACCGCCGCCCGGGCCGAGATCACGCTCGACCTGCCAGAGGTCGACCGGCGCCACGGGCTTGCCGCCGAACCAGAAGCGCGCGACCCGCTGATCCTTGACCTGCCGATGCCCTTGACCGGCCAGCGGACGGATTTCGAGGATGCCCTGGTCGAAAACCTGTCCGAACATCCTTGGGCCAACCTGCCGGTGCGGATGCGGCTTGTGGTCACCGATGCCCGCGGGCAGGAAGGGGAAACCGCCCCCACGCAGGTGGTGCTGCCGGGGCGGCGGTTCTTTGATCCGCTTGCCGCCGCGGTGATCGAGCTTCGCCGTGACCTCTTGTGGTCGCGCGAGGCTGCGCCGCGGGTCAGCCAGTTGCTGCGGGCCGTCACCCATCGCCCAGAAGGCTTCATCCGCAACGAGCGCGCCTTTCTGCTGATGCGGGTCGCCATGCGCCGGCTCGACACGGGGATCGAGGCCGGGCTGACCCCTGAAGCCCGGGACGAGGTGGCGGCGGCGCTGTGGGAGGTCGCGACCCTGATCGAGGAGGGCGATCTGGATTCGGCCCGCGAACGGCTCGAACGGGCGCAGGACCGCCTGTCCGAGGCCATGCGCAACGGGGCCGACCCGTCCGAGATCGCCGAGCTGATGCAGGAATACCGCGAGGCGCTTCAGGATTACATGCGCCAGCTTGCGCAGGAACAGCAGAACGACCCGAACCGCCAGCAGGCCCAGACCCCGCCCGACATGACCATGTCCGGGCAGGACCTTCAGGACCTTCTTGATCAGCTGCAACAGCTGATGGAGGAAGGGCGCATGGATGAAGCCGCCGAACTGATGGAAATGCTGCGCCAGATGATGGAGAACATGCAGGTGGTCGAAGGGCAGGGCGGCGACGCGATGCGCGACCTGGCCGACACCCTGCGCGAACAGCAGCAGCTCAACGACGACACCTTCCGCGGGCTGCAGGAACGCTTTGGCGGTTCTCCGCAAGGTGAAAGCGACGAAGGAAGCCTGTCCCAGCGGCAGCAGGACCTGCGCGAACGCCTGCGCCAGCAGCAGGAGGGCCTGCCCGGCCAGTCGCAGGGCAGCGAGGAAGCGCGGCGGCGGCTGGACGAGGCTGGCGAGGCCATGGAAGAGGCAGAGCGCGCCCTGCGCGAAGGAAACGACGCCGACGCGCTTGACCGGCAGGCCGAGGCGATGGACGCGCTGCGCGAAGGCATGCGGTCGCTGGGCGAGGCGATGGCCGACCAGCAGCAGGACCAGCAAGGCCAGCAGGGCCAGCAGGCGGGGCGTTCCAACCCTGAATCCCAGCGCGACCCGCTGGGCCGCGATCCCGGGGCCATGGGCCAGCTGGGCACCGACGACAACCTGCTGCAGGGCGAGGATGTCTATCGCCGCGCCGAGGAACTGCTGGAAGAGCTTCGCCGTCGTTCCGGCGACCAGTCGCGGCCAGAGCTTGAACTGGATTACCTGCGCCGACTTCTGGACCGGTTCTGATCAGCGCAGCGTGCTGTCAAGCCAGCTTCGCGCCGCATCCACCTGTGCCACGTAATCGCCCAGTGCCGGGTTCAGCGCCGGCCATTCGTCCTGCAGGACCGGCGCCAGCAGATAGAGCGCCGCCAGCGCCGCCGCCGCGCCCGCTGTCAGGCCAAAGCCCAGCAGGAACCCGCGTCTGCGGGCCGAGCGCCGCTGTTCCGCGCGTCCGCGGGCGGAAGCGTGCAGGCTTGAGGTGATGGCAGCGATGTCGGGCAGGGGTTCAGTGGCGGTTGCGGGCGTCTGTGGGGGTGGCGTGAAGCCGGGGCCGATGAAGGCGGGCGGCAGGTCGTCCTTGGTGGCATCTTCCCATGTCATACCATGGGGGGCAGGGTCTTCCCGCGCGGGCTGGTGCTGACGCACCGGGGCAGGCTGCGGCTGGGGTGCGGGCGTGGTTTGCGGCGCGGCGCCCACCTCGGCCCGGCGGGCCTGGGCTTCGCGCTCGGCCTCCTCGCGCAGGATGTTCACGACTGCCTCGTCCAGCGCACGGCGGCGCAGGCGGGCGGCAGGGGACTCTGACGACGGGTCGTTCGGGGGCAGGGGCGTGGCGAACCAGTTGTGGTTGCAGGCGGTGCAAACCACTTCGCGCCCAGTCATGGGGATGGCCTCGGTCCCGACTTCGTATTCGGCGTCGCAGTTCGGACAGATCAACCGCATGTGATGACGACCGCCCCTTTCCGACCCATGGCCCCCCGCATCGGCATGTTGTAGCAATCGCCCCGGATTTATCCAAGCCTTTGTGGCGAGACCGATTGAAAGCCGCCGCACATTGCGCGACATTGCGGCTAAAGATTCAGGAGCGGGACGCGTGATCGACCTACAGAATGTCGCCTACAGCTATGGAGGCGGCGAGCTTCTTTCTGACATCTCGTTCAAACTGGCCCCCGGATCGTTCCACTTCCTGACCGGCCCCTCGGGGTCGGGGAAAACGACGTTCCTCAAGCTCTGCTATGCGGAACTTCTGCCGACAGGCGGGAACATCCATATCTTTGACCGGGACGTGCGCAGCTTGTCGCGTGATGACGTGGCGACGGTACGGCGGCGCATCGGGGTGGTGCATCAGGATTGCGCCTTCCTCGACCACCTGAGCCTGGCCGAGAACGTCGCCCTGCCGCTGATGGTCGCCGGAATGGACCCGCATCCGGACGACCTGCATGACCTGCTGGGGTGGGTGGGTCTTCGGTCGCACGCCGGGGCGCTGCCGCCCCAGCTTTCGGGCGGGGAGCGCCAGCGCGCCGCCCTGGCCCGGGCGGTCATCATGTCGCCCGACGTGGTTCTGGCGGACGAGCCGACCGGCAACCTCGACTGGGAAATGTCGATGCGGCTGCTCACCCTGTTGATCGAGCTGAACCGGATGGGAAAGACCGTGCTGATCGCCACCCATGACCTGAACCTGATCCGCAGCGCCAAGGCACAGGTCGCCGCGCGGGTGCTGCGCATCCAGAACCGGCGGCTTCAGCTTGCGGGGGCGGATCTATGAAGCGGCTTCTGCATGTTCTTCAGCTGGGCGAAACCCCGGCTGACCGCATAGTGCCGCCCTCGGGCTATACCGCGCGGCTGACGACGTTCACAGCCGCCGCGATGGCGTTCCTTGCGGTCTTTGCGCTGGCGATGTCGCTGGCCGCGGGAAGGCTGGCGGACCGGTGGGAAACCGCGCTGGCGCAAAGTGCGACGATCCGGCTTGCCGCGCCCGAGGATCAGCTTGGCGCCCAGACGGCGGCGGTGCTGGAGGTGCTACGCACCACGCCGGGCGTTACTCATTCCCGGGTCATCCCGCCCGAGGAACAGCGTGCGCTGCTGGAACCGTGGTTCGGCCCTGACCTGCCGGTCGAAACCCTGCCCCTGCCGCAACTGGTAGAGGTGGTGGGCGACCGCTATGACCCGGAAGGCCTGCGCCTGCGTCTGGCCGCCGAGGCGCCGGGCGCGATCTTTGACGACCACACCCGCTGGCGTCGCCCGCTGGTCAGCGCGGCGCACCGGCTGCGGCTGCTGGGCGCTACCTCAATCCTGCTGATCGCAGGGGCGGTGGCGGCGATGATCACGCTGGCCGCCGGTGCGGCGCTTTCGGCCAATGCGCAGGTGATCCGCGTGTTGCGGCTGGTGGGTGCGCGGGACGCCTTCATCGGTCAGGCCTTTGTGCGACGGTTCACCCTGCGGGCACTTGCGGGGGCCGCCATGGGAACGGCTGCCGGGATGCTGGGGATCTTCATCCTGCCGGCGGCGGACGAGGCTGGCGGCTTCCTGACCGGCCTCGGGTTTCAGGGATGGCACTGGCTCTGGCCGCTGCTGATCCCGCCGCTCGCCGCGGCTGTCGGCTTTGTCGCGACACGGGCGGCCGCCGCGCGGGCCCTCCGGGAGCTGAAGTGATGCGCCACGCGCTGCAATGGGTGCTGTCGCTGCTGTTCATCGGGCAGATGTATCTGGCGATGGCGGTGCTGGCCCTGTGGTTCACGCCCTATGTGGTGTTCCGGCGCGACATGGCCTTTGCGGCGGTTCATGCCTATTGCCGCTGGGTCCGATTTTCCGCCCGCTGGATGGTCGGCCTGCGGACCGAGGTGCGGGGCGAGGTGCCGCTGGACGAGGTTCTTGTCGCCTCCAAGCACCAGTCCTTCCTTGACATCATCATGATCGTCAGCGTGTTGCCTCGGCCCAAGTTCATCATGAAAAAGGAACTGCGCTGGGCGCCGATCCTGGGCTGGTACGCGATGCGGATGGGTTGTGTTCCGGTTGATCGCGGCCGGCGCGGGCAGGCCGTGCGCAAGATGCTTGAGGATGTGCGCGCAGGCCGCGAGGTTCCGGGCCAGTTGATCATCTATCCGCAGGGGACGCGCGTCGCGCCAGGTGCCAAGCTGCCCTACAAGCAGGGAACTGCTGCCCTTTACGAGGAACTGGGCCAGGATTGCGTGCCGGCCGCCACGAATGTGGGCGTGTTCTGGCCGCGCCACGGCATCCTGCGGCGTCCGGGCCTTGCGGTGGTGGAGTTCCTGCCGCGCCTGCCTGCGGGCCTGCCCCGAGAGGAATTCATGAAGCGGCTGGAGACCGAGGTCGAGACCGCCTCGAACCGGCTGATGGCCGAGGCGGGTTTCACGCTGGCTAACTAGGCAAGGGACGCCAACCACCTGGGGCGGCGCCTGCGTTTTGATCAGGCAGCGAGACCTTTGGTCCCCATGTCGAGGAACTTCTGCCGGCGGTCGCGGATCAGCGCCTCGGGCTTCTTGGACGACAGTTCCTTCAGCATCACCTCGATCGCACGGCCGACGCTGGCAATGGTTTCCTGACGGGCGCGGTGGGCGCCGCCCAGCGGTTCCTTGATGATGCGGTCGATGACGCCCAGCTTGTGCAGGTCCTGCGCGGTGAGGCGCAGCGCCTCGGCAGCCTCGCGCATTTTTTCTGCATCCTTCCAGAGGATCGAGGCGCAGCCTTCCGGGCTGATGACCGAATAGACCGAATGTTCCAGCATCGCCACGCGGTTCGCGGTGGCAAAGGCCACCGCGCCGCCCGATCCGCCCTCGCCAATGATGACCGAGATGAGGGGCACGCCGATTTCAAGGCATTTCTGGGTAGAACGGGCGATCGCCTCACTCTGGCCCCGTTCCTCGGCGCCCTTGCCGGGATAGGCCCCGGGCGTGTCCACCAGCGTGATCACCGGCAGGCGGAAGCGATGCGCCAGATCCATCAGCCGGATCGCCTTGCGGTAGCCTTCGGGGCGGGCCATTCCGAAGTTCCGCTCGATCCGGGTCTTGGTGTCGTTGCCCTTTTCGTGGCCGATCACCATCACCGGCTGGTCATCAAAACGCGCGAGGCCGCCCATCACCGCGTGGTCGTCGGCAAAGTTCCGGTCGCCGGCCAGCGGCGTGAACTCGGTGAACAGCGCCTCGATGTAGTCCTTGCAATGGGGGCGGTCCGGGTGGCGGGCGACCTGGCATTTCCGCCAGGGGGTCAGGTCCTTGTAGAGGTCCTTGAGCATCTGCTCGGCCTTGCGATCAAGGGCTGCGGCCTCTTTCTCGATGTCCATCTCCTTGTTCGCCCGGGCCATCGCCCGCAGTTCCTCGGCCTTGCCTTCGATCTCGGCCAGCGGCTTTTCGAACTCGAGATAATTCATGCCCACGCTCCAAAGGTTGATCGGCTGCTATATGCCCGCGCGGGTCCGGATTTGCAACGTCCTGCCCCGGAGGGTTCTGGAAACAGCGACGCCCCGGATTGCTCCGGGGCGTGCGCCTCCTCCCCTGATTTCCCGTCTGGCCCTCCCCGGCGCGACGGGATGGGTTCCTACGTGGCGATCATCTCGGCCTGCCGGACGATGACCTCGGCCTGCCGGATGGAGGCGATGTCAACAAGCCGCCCCTTGTAGACGGTGGCGCCGGCACCTTCGGCCCGGGCCTGTTCCATGGCCGCGAGGATTTCACGCGCCTCGGTTACAGCGCTGTCCGACGGGGTGAAGACCTCATTCGCAAGGGCGACCTGCTTGGGGTGGATCGCCCATTTGCCGACCATGCCCAGCGTCGCCGACCGCAACGCCTGCGCACGGAAGCCCTCATCATCGGAAAAGTCACCGAAGGGGCCATCCACCGGCAGAATCCCGTGGGTGCGGCAGGCGGCGACGATCGCAGTCTGCGCCCAGTGCCACGGATCGGCCCAGTACTTCGTGCCCTCGCGCAGCATGTAGTAATTTTCCTGGGTGCCGCCGATGCCCGTCGTCTGCATTCCCATCGATGCCGCGAAATCGGCCGCGCCCAGGCTCATGGCCTGCAGGCGGGGGCTGGATGCCGCGATTTCCTCGACATGGGTAATGCCGGCGGCGGTTTCGATGATGACCTCCAGACTGATGGGTCTGGTGCGGCCTTTGGCGCGCTCGACGGCGGTGACCAGCGCATCGACGGCATAGACATCCGCAGCACAGCCCACCTTAGGGATCATGATCTGGTCCAGCCGGTTGCCGGCCTGTTCAAGCAGATCGACCACGTCGCGGTACCAGTAGGGCGTGTCGAGCCCGTTGATCCGGACCGAAAGATGCTTGTTGCCCCAGTCGATGTCACCGATCGCCTGGATGATGTTGGTCCGCGCCTGCGCCTTGTCGTCAGGTGCCACGGAATCTTCAAGATCAAGGTTTATGACATCCGCAGCGCTTTGCGCCATCTTCTCAAAGATCGCCGGGCGCGAGCCAGGGCCGAAAAGCTGACACCGGTTGGGACGCGCGGGGGGCGAAGGCTGCAGACGGAAGCTCATGCTGAACCTTGATAACGAAATTTCACGGGTTACGCAGATAGCGGTAGGATATTGCCGACGCGTTCGCAAGCCTCTTGTTGCAGGCGCAAAAACTGATGTGCAGGCGCGGCATCACGTCGGGATTAAGACGCGCCTTGCGCCTTTTGTGAACAATCTTCGAATATTTTGTAGATATGGCGGAAGAAGTTGCGCTGCAGGTGCAGCAAGCGCCAGAAATACCCAAGACATCCCGCGCCTGCCGACGCAAGCTGACGGGAGAATCTGGAAAGGCCCATCATGATCAAGACTCCCTATCTCCTGTTCCTCGGCGATGCGCCGGATCCGCTTGCAGCCAAGGTCGCGCAGGGGATTCGTGACTGGCGGCCGGAATTCGCCGTGGGCCAGTTCCGGATGGAAGGCTGCAAGGCTGACATGAAGCTGCCGGACATGACGCTGGCCGAAGCCAAGGCCGCAGGTTGCAAGACTCTGGTGGTGGGCGTCGCGAACCGTGGCGGCGTGATTTCCAAGGCGTGGCTGGAGGTTCTGGTCGCCGCGCTGGCCGAAGGTTTCGACCTTGCCAGCGGCTTGCACAACCTGCTGCGGGAGGAGCCGGCACTGGTCGAGGCCGCCGAGAAATACGGCCGCGAACTGCATGATGTCCGCGTGCCGGTGGTCGACTACCCGATCGCCAACGGCAAGAAGCGGACGGGCAAGCGGATGCTGGCCGTGGGCACTGACTGTTCGGTCGGCAAGATGTACACCGCCCTTGCGATGGACAAGGAGATGCGGGAGCGGGGGATGAAATCCTCGTTCCGCGCCACGGGCCAGACGGGCATCCTGATCACGGGCGAAGGCGTGCCGCTGGATGCAGTGATCGCCGACTTTATGGCCGGTTCGATCGAATGGCTGACGCCGGACAACGACCCCGACCACTGGGACCTGATCGAGGGGCAGGGGAGCCTGTTCCACGTCTCCTATTCCGGCGTGACGCTGGCGCTGATCCATGGAGGGCAGCCGGATGCGCTGGTGCTGTGCCATGAACCCACGCGTGCGCATATGCGTGGCCTGCCGGATTACACCCTGCCCAGCCTTGAGGCGCTGCGGGATGCGGCGCTGCTGATGGCGCGGGTGGCGAACCCGGATGTGCAGGTGGTGGGGATTTCGGTCAACACCCAGCACATGTCCGAGGAAGAGGCGCAGGCCTGCCTCGCGAAGGTGGAGGCAGAGATGGGCCTTCCCGCCGTCGATCCGTTCCGCCACGGCGCCGGGCGTCTGGTGGACGCGCTGGCAGCGATCTGATCTGATCCGCTGCGAGAGATTGGAGCCCCGGCACGTCCGGGGCCGGAAGGAGAGTTCATGCGCCTGACCGTTACCCCCGACACGTTCCGCCTTGCCGAGGTCTTCACCATCAGCCGAGGCAGCCGAACCGAGGCCCGCGTCCTGACCGTCCGCATCGAGGATGGGGAGCATAGGGGCTGGGGCGAATGCGTTCCCTATGCCCGCTATGGAGAAACGTTGGAGAACGTCACCGCGCAGATCGAAGGTCTGGCGCTGCCGCTTGACCGGCAGGCGCTGCAAGACTTCTTGCCCGCCGGTGCCGCACGGAACGCGGTGGATTGCGCACTGTGGGACCTGGAGGCGAAGCGGGCAGGCAAGCGCGTCTGGGAACTGGCTGGCCTTGCCGCGCCGGGGCCGGAGGTGACGGCCTTCACCCTGTCGCTGGATAGCCCTGAAAACATGCGGGCGGCGGCGGCGCGGAACGCGCATCGGCCGGTGCTCAAGATCAAGCTCGGCACGCCCGATGACATGGCGCGGCTGGAGGCGGTGCGGGCCGGCGCGCCCAAGCCGAAGATCGTGGTGGATGCAAACGAAGGCTGGACGGCGGATGTCTATGCCGAACTTGCGCCGCATCTGCTGCGGCTGGGCGTGGCGATGGTCGAACAGCCGCTGCCTGCGGGGCAGGACGACATGCTGGCCGAAATCGCGCGGCCGCTGCCGGTCTGCGCCGACGAAAGCTGCCATGACCGCCAGAGCCTGCCTGGGCTGAAGGGCAAGTATGACATGGTGAACATCAAGCTCGACAAGACCGGCGGGTTGACCGAGGCGCTGGCGCTGAAACAGCAGGCGCTGGCCGAAGGGTACGAGGTCATGGTCGGCTGCATGGTAGGGTCGTCGCTCGCCATGGCGCCGGCGGTTCTGGTGGCGCAGGGCGTGGCGGTGACGGACCTTGACGGGCCGCTGCTTCTGGCCGAAGACCGCGAACATCCGCTGCAATATGACGAGGCGGGCGTCCACCCCGCGCAAGCGGCGCTTTGGGGCTGAAGGAGAGAATGATGAGCCGGACTGTCTATGTGAATGGCGATTACCTGCCCGAGGAAGAGGCGAAGGTCTCGGTCTTTGACCGTGGTTTCCTCATGGCCGATGGTGTCTATGAGGTGACGAGCGTCCTTGACGGCAAGCTCATCGACTTTGACGGCCACCTGAAGCGGCTGGCGCGGTCGCTGAACGAGCTGGAGATGAAGAACCCGCTGTCGGATGACGAATGGCTGACCATCCACCGCGAACTGGTGACGCGGAACGACCTGGTGGACGGGATGATCTACCTTCAGGTCACCCGCGGCGCGGCCGATCGTGACTTCCTGTTCCCGGTCGATGCCGAACCCACCGTGGTGCTGTTCACCCAGTCCAAGCCCGGCCTGGCCCAGAACCCGGCGGCAAAGACGGGAATCAAGGTCATTTCGATCCCCGACATCCGCTGGGGGCGGCGCGACATCAAGACGGTGCAGCTGCTTTACCCGTCGATGGGCAAGATGATGGCCAAGAAGGCCGGCGCCGACGATGCGTGGCTGGTCGAGGATGGCAAGGTGACCGAGGGCACCTCGAACAACGCCTATATCGTCAAGGGCGGCAAGATCATCACCCGCCACCTGGGCAACGAAATCCTGCACGGCATCACCCGCGCCGCCGTCCTGCGCTTTGCCCGCGAGGCGCAGATGGAAGTCGAGGAACGCGCCTTCACGGTAGAGGAAGCAAAAGAGGCGGATGAGGCCTTCATCACCTCGGCCTCGGCCTTCGTGATGCCGGTGGTGGGGATCGACGGCGTGGCGCTGGGCGACGGAACCCCGGGGCCAGTGGCAACCCGCCTGCGCGAGCTATATCTCGACGAAATGCGCAAGGCTGCCATCTGAGGGTCCGATGCGGGATCACTTCGCCATGTTTGCCGCCTACAACCAGTGGGCCAACGTGCGGCTTTACGATGCCGCGGTAGACCTGGGCGAAGATGACCTGTGGCGCGACAGTGGCGTGTTCTTCAGTTCGCTGGGGGGCACGCTCAATCACCTGCTGGTGGCGGACCGGATCTGGCTGGCCCGGTTCACAGGGGCGGACCAGCCGGTCTTGGCGCTGAGCGACATCCTGCACCGCGACCTTGCCGCCCTGCGGGAGGCGCGGGTGATCGAGGATGCCCGCATCCGGGACTGGATCGATGGACTGGAGGAGCCGGCGCTGGCGGGCGACTTCACCTATGTCACCGTCACCGACCGCAAAACCATCCGCCAACGGCTCGCCCCGGCGCTGGCGCATTTCTTCAACCACCAGACGCATCATCGCGGGCAGGCCCATGCGGTCCTGACGCGGCTGGGCCGGGCGGCGCCGCCGCTTGACCTCATCTACTTTCAGCGGACCGAGGAAGGCCGCCGCTTCGGCTGAGCCTACTTGCCGACGTTTTCGCGGAAGGCGGTTTCGAACGCGGCCTTCTGATCGTCGCTCGCTTCTCTCTGGTTCTTTTCGCGCCATTCGTCATAGGGCATGCCGTAGACGATTTCGCGTGCTTCCTCCTTGCCCATCTCGACTCCGCGTTCATTGGCGGCTTCCTGATACCAGCGCGACAGGCAGTTCCGGCAGAAACCGGCGAGGTTCATCATGTCGATGTTCTGCACGTCCGGGCGCTTGTCCATCAGATGCTCGACAAGGCGGCGGAAGGCGGCGGCCTCGATTTCAGTGCGGGTGGCGTCGTCCATTGCTGTCTCCTTTCAGGGTCAGAGATTGGCGCGGGCAAGCGCCCCTTCAAGAATGGGGGCAAGCCGGTCCGCCCAATGGCGCTGTTGCGCCGGGGTTTCGATCAGGTCGTTGCGCAATTCGATCAGCGCATTCGGGCGGCCACTTTGCAGCGCGTGGCGATCGATCGCGTCGCCGGGCAGGTGGCCGTCGTAGGGCTCGTTCTCGCCCACGCAGATATCCCCTTCGGCCCGCAGCAGGTCGATCAGGGGGCGGGCGAGCCGCGTGTCCCGTGCGAACAGCACGCCCACGTGCCAGGGCCGGGGCGGACGTCCACGCAGTTGCGGGGTGAAGCTGTGCACCGACAGGACCACCGTATCCGGGCGCCGCGTCGCCAGCCGCGCCAGCGCGTCATGATAGGGACGATAGAGCCGGTCGAGCCGGCGTGCCCGTTCGGTGGCGTCGAGGTGCCGGTTCGCGGGGATGATCGTGCCGTCATAAAGCTTCATCAGCAGCGTCGGATCATCCTCGCCCCGGTTCGGGTCGATCACCAGCCGAGAGAAGCCCGAAAGCACCGCAGGCGCCCCAAGCCGTTCCGCCAGCATCCGCGTCAGCCCCGCCGCGCCGACGTCATAGGCGATATGGCGGTTCATGTCCGCAGGGGCGATGCCCAGGCAGCCGCCGTTCACCCAAGGGGGCACGGCGTTGCTGGCATGGTCGCAGGTCAGCAGCCAGCGCGAGTCACACGCGGTGCCCAGGATCTCGACCGGTTGGGGGATGAGTTCTGTGTCTGCCATGTCACCGTCCTTTAACCAACCATGGGATAAAGCGCCAGTTGCCCCTCGAAGGGAATTCGGCCATACAGGCTGCGGCCCACCGCGATCCCGAAGCAAGACAGGATAAAGGCAGCATGAGACGCCTTCGAAATGTGAAAATCGTGGCCACGTTGGGCCCCGCCTCCAGTGACTACCAGACGATCCGTGCGCTTTTCGAAGCGGGGGCGGATGTCTTCCGGCTCAACATGAGCCACGGCAGCCACGACGAAATCCGCGCCCGGCACGAAATCATCCGAAAGGTGGAGGCTGACACCGGCCGTCCCATCGCCATCCTTGCCGACCTTCAGGGGCCGAAGCTGCGCGTGGGCGCCTTTGCCAAGGGCGAGGAGATGCTGACCGAGGGGCAGAAGTTCCGGCTGGACCTCGATACGGCCGAGGGTGACAGCACCCGCGTGACGCTGCCCCATCGCGAGATCTTCGAGGCATTGGAACCCGGCGCCTCGCTGCTGGTGAATGACGGAAAGATCCGTCTGCGGGTCGAAAACTGCGGCCCCGACTTCGCCGATTGCGTCGTGGTGACCGGGGGCGTGATCTCGAACCGCAAGGGCGTCAACGTGCCTGACGTGGTGCTGCCGCTGGCGGCCCTGTCGGAAAAGGATCGCCGCGACCTGGACTTCGTTTGCGATCTGGGCGTGGACTGGCTGGCCCTCTCCTTTGTCCAACGCGCCGCCGATGTCGAAGAGGCACGCGCCCTGGCCCGGGGCCGCGCCGCCATCCTGTCCAAGATCGAAAAGCCCGCCGCCGTGAAGGCCTATAACGAAATCCTCGCGGTTTCGGACGGGATCATGGTGGCGCGGGGCGACCTGGGCGTCGAACTTCCCGTCCAGAACGTGCCGCCGATCCAGAAGCGCCTTGTGCGCGGCGCCCGTGCCGCTGCCAAGCCGGTGATCGTCGCGACCCAGATGCTGGAAAGCATGATCGAAAGCCCGATGCCCACGCGGGCCGAGGTTTCGGACGTCGCGACCGCCATCTACGAAGGTGCCGATGCGGTGATGCTTTCGGCTGAATCCGCCGCAGGTCAGTACCCGATCGAAGCCGTGACGACGATGAACAACGTCGCGATCGAGGTCGAGAGCGACCAGACCTATCGCGACGTGATCGAATCCAGCCGCCGCGCGGTCCGCAAGACCATCGCCGATGGCATCGTCGCAGCCGCGCGTGAGATCGCCGAGACGACCGAGATCCGGGCCATTTGCTGCTTTACCCAGTCGGGCACCACGGCATCGCTCGTGGCGCGGGAACGGCCCCGGGTGCCGATCATCGCGCTGACCTCGATCGAGCGGACGGCGCGGCAGCTCTGCCTGACCTGGGGAACGCATTGCGTTGTCGTGGCGCCGGTGGACCGGTTCAAGGGGGCCGTCGTCAGCGCCGCCCGTGCCGCCCGCGAATACGGTTTCGCGACCGAGGCCGACCAGATCGTGGTCACCGCCGGCGTGCCCTTCAACGTCGAGGGGACGACCAACATCCTGCGCGTCGCCCCGTGCGAGGAGCGGCTGATCTACCGGACCGATCCCGAATAACTCGCAATGAGGGGATGATGCCGTTCGACCTGCTGATCGTGCTTGGGCTTCTGACTTTGGCCTTTGGGATCCTTGCCTGCCTGTCGGCTTTTGCCGATCAGCGCAGGCCGGTGTTCGGTCCGCTCTTGCTGCTGGCAGGGGCGGTTCTGGTGGGCATGGCGGTCGCGCAGCATCCGGGGCCGGGCCTTCTGACTGATATCCCGGCCGCTTTCATCCAGGTTGCGGCCCGCATCGTGAACTGACGCTTTTCGCTTGCCAAGCGGGGCGTGCCCCTCTATCAGGCACGCCCTATACCCGCGCGTCCGGCCAATGTGGCATGCCGAGTCGCGCGTAAACCGCCTGCAAAGGAGATGGAAATGCCCAAGATGAAGACCAAGTCCAGCGCCAAGAAGCGCTTCAAGGTGACCGCGACCGGCAAGATCAAGACCGGTCAGGCCGGCAAACGCCACGGCATGATCAAGCGGACGACCAAGTTCATCCGTGACGCTCGCGGGACGACGGTGCTTTCGGCATCCGACACCAAGATCGTCAAGACCTACATGCCCTACGACCGCTAAGGAGGCTGGACAATGGCACGCGTTAAATCCGGGGTTGTTACCCACGCCCGTCACCGCAAGGTCATCAAGGCCGCCAAGGGCTACTATGCCGCCCGTGGCACCAACTTCCGCACTGCGACGCAGGCGGTCGACAAGGCCAACCAATACGCGACCCGCGACCGCAAGAACCGCAAGCGCAACTTCCGCGCGCTGTGGATCCAGCGGATCAACGCGGCTGTCCGCGCAATCGATCCGGCGCTGACCTATTCGCGCTTCATCAACGCCCTGGCCGTCGCCGGGATCGAGGTGGACCGCAAGGTGCTCGCCGATCTCGCCGTGCACGAGCCCGAGGCTTTCGGTGCGATCGTGGACAAGGCGAAAGCCGCGGTGGCATAAGCCAGTCGCACCCGAACGGGACAGTGAAACCCCGCGCGCCCCCAGGGCCGCGGGGTTTTTCATGTGCTTGCAATCAAGGCGCTCTGTGCTATCCCGGCGCGCAACGATTGCAAGAGGGCGCCATGGAACATCTCGACGCGTTGAAGGCCAAGTATCTTGAGGGCATCGGCACGGCTTCGGACGAATCCGCGCTGGAAGAGCTGCGCCTTGGGGCCCTTGGCAAGAAGGGCGAGATCAGCCTGAAGATGCGCGAGTTGGGCAAGATGACGCCCGAGGAACGCCAGACCGCCGGCCCCGCCCTCAACGCCCTGAAGGATGAGATCGACGCCGCGCTGAAGGCGAAAAAGGCCGCGCTGGCCGATGCCGCGCTGAACGAACGCCTGCAGGCCGAATGGCTGGACGTGACGCTCCCTGGCCGCCCGCGCCGCATGGGCACCATTCACCCTGTTTCCCAGGTGATGGAGGAACTGACCGCCATCTTCGCCGACATGGGCTTCTCGGTAGCCGAGGGGCCGCAGGTCGAAAGCGACTGGTACAACTTCGACGCCCTGAACATCGCGCCCGAGCATCCCGCCCGGCAGGAACATGACACCTTCTTCATGCATCGGGCCGAGGGCGACGACCGTCCGCCGCATGTGCTGCGGACCCACACGTCCCCGGTACAGATCCGCGCGATGCAGGCGCAGGGGGCGCCGATCCGGGTGATCGCCCCGGGCCGTGTCTATCGCATGGACATGGACCAGACTCATACGCCGATGTTCCACCAGGTCGAGGGGCTGGCCATTGACCGCGACCTGTCGATGGCCAACCTGAAATGGGTGCTGGAGGAATTCTGCCGCGCCTATTTCGAGGTGGACGAGGTCGAACTCCGTTTCCGCGCCTCGCACTTCCCCTTCACCGAGCCGTCGGCAGAGGTCGATATCCGCTGTTCCTGGGAAGGCGGACAGCTCAAGATCGGGCAGGGTGACAGCTGGATGGAGATCCTGGGTTCCGGCATGGTGCACCCGCATGTGCTGCGGGCTGGCGGCATCGACCCGGACCAGTGGCAGGGCTTTGCCTTTGGCATGGGCATCGACCGGATCGCCATGCTGAAATACGGCATCCCCGACCTCCGCGCCTTCTTTGAAAGCGACCTGCGCTGGCTGCGGAACTACGGTTTCGCCGCGCTCGACATGCCGGGCCTGCCGGGGGGGCTGAGTAGGTGAGGCAATACCCGCTGAATGACCTGCGGCCCGGTTTTGCCGAAAGCCGGGCGGGTCGATTTGTGCGCGGCCTCATGAACGCTGGCGCACCGCGGGTCATTCGGTACGGCAGCGCCATGGCGGTCTGTCTTCCGCTGGCGGCGGCTGTCTTCATCGCCGTGACCGATACCGAATTGTCCCACGCAAGCCACGCGGCTGCGACGGCTGTCCTTATGGCTTATGGCATCCTGTCCGCCATCTACTACGTCCTTTACAGGCCAAGGGAGCTTGATGCCGGATCGATCTCCGCACGGGCAGGATCCGTGGCCACGTTCTGGGCGGGCTACATTGCCATCTATGCGGTGGTCATCGCCCTGATGCTGTCATCCGAGGCTTCCAGCACCTTCTGGCCAAGCGGCATGGACATCCGCTACCTTCTGGTCTGGTCCTTTGTCCCCTTTGCCCCGGTTCTGGTAGGGCTGACGCAAGCCCTTGTACCGGAGGCGTTTTGGCCGGTCTCCGCCCGTTGGCAGGATCGGATGCTGTCCAATGCGGCCTTCATGCTCTTTCTGCACGTCTCGCTGACAATAATCGCAACCATGATATTGTTGCTCAACTCTTTCGTGGGGTTCCTATGAAATTCACCCTCTCCTGGCTCAAAGACCACCTCGAGACCGAGGCGTCGCTGGATGATATCCTTTACGCCCTCACCGACCTGGGGCTGGAGGTGGAGGAAGTCAGTGACCCCGCCGAACGGCTTGGCGCCTTCCGCATTGCCAAGGTGATAGAGGCGGTGCAGCACCCGAATGCCGACCGGCTGCGGCTCTGCCGTGTCGCGACCTATCCGGAAGGGCCAGAGGGCCGGATGGAAGAGGTGCAGGTGGTTTGTGGCGCGCCGAATGCCCGGACTGGCCTTGTGGGCGTCTTTGCACCGGTGGGGACGCATGTTCCGGGCACGGGCGTTGACCTCAAGCCCGGGGTGATCCGGGGCGTGGAATCTAACGGGATGCTCTGTTCTGAGCGGGAACTGGAACTGTCCGAGGATCACGACGGCATCATCGAACTGCCGGAAGATGCGCCACTGGGGGTGCGGCTAATCGACTATCGCGGCCTCAACGACCCGATGATCTACATCAAGATCACGCCGAACCGGCCTGATGCGCTTGGCGTGCGGGGCATTGCGCGTGACCTTGCGGCGCGGGGGCTGGGGCGGCTGAAACCGCAGGTGGTTCCGGCTGTCGAAGGGCGCTTTGACAGCCCGATTACGGTGAGCATCGATCCGGCGCTGAAGGAAAAGGGCTGCCCCCTGTTCGCCGGCCGAGTGATCCGCGGCGTGAAGAACGGGCCGAGCCCGGACTGGCTGCAGAAGCGGTTGCGCGCCATCGGGCTGCGGCCGATCTCGGCACTGGTGGATATCACCAACTTCTTCACCTTTGACCTGAACCGGCCCTTGCACGTCTTTGACATGGCCAAGGTCCAGGGCAACCTGCACATCCGCCCGGCGGAAGAGGGCGAGAGCCTGCTGGCGCTGGACGGCAAGACCTATGACCTGCGCGAAGGCCAGATGGTGATCGCGGATGATCAGGGTGTTGAAAGCCTTGCGGGGATCATGGGCGGGGAGCATTCCGGCTGTACCGAGGAAACGGTGGATGTGTTCCTTGAGTCCGCCTACTGGGACCCGATCACCATCGCCACCACGGGCCGGGCGTTGCGGATCAATTCTGACGCACGCTACCGGTTCGAGCGGGGTGTGGACCCGGAGTTCACGCTGCCGGGGCTGGAACTTGCGACACGGATGGTGCTGGAGCTTTGCGGCGGCGAACCCGGGCATGTGGTGATGGATGGCACCGTGCCGAACACCACGCGCCGCTATCGTTTCGACCCCGCGCGCGTCATCAGCCTTGTCGGGATGGAGATCCCCGAGGCTGAGCAACGCGCCACGCTGGAGGCGCTCGGCTTCCGGCTGGAGGGTGATCAGGCCATGCCGCCAAGCTGGCGCCCCGACGTGCTGGGCGAGGCCGATCTGGTCGAGGAGGTGGCGCGGATCGCCAGCCTCACCAAGCTGCAGGGCAAGCCTTTGCCGCGGGTGCAGGTGGGGGTGCCGCGCCCGATCCTGACGCCGATGCAGCGCCGGGAACAGGCGGCGCGGCGGCAACTTGCCGCTTTGGGTTACAACGAATGCGTGACCTACAGCTTCATTGACGTAGCCTCTGCGACGCTGTTCGGCGGTGGCGATGATGCCGTGAAGGTGCAGAACCCGATTTCGAGTGAGATGACCCACCTGCGCCCCGATCTGCTGCCGGGGCTGTTGCAGGCGGCGGCGCGGAACCAAGCGCGGGGCTTCATGGACCTTGCGCTGTTCGAGGTGGGCGCGGCCTTCACCGGCGGTGAGCCGGGGGATCAGCATCTGCAGGCGGCGGGCCTTTTGGTGGGCGCGGCGGCGGCACGCGATCCGCATGGCAGCCGCCGGATGGTGGATGTCTATGACGCCAAGGCCGATGCCGAGGCGGCACTGGCCGCGGTTGGCGCGCCGGCCAAGGTGCAGATCGGGCGCAACGTCCCCAGCTGGTTCCATCCGGGCCGCGCGGGTCAGATGACGCTGGGACCCAAGCTGGTGCTGGCGAGCTTTGGCGAAGTCCATCCGAAGGTGCTGAAGGAGATGGACGTGAAGGGGCCGGCGGTGGCGTTCACCGTGATGCTGGCCAACGCGCCCATGCCCAAGGCGCGGACCACGACGCGTCCGGCGCTGCAGATCAGCGGGCTGCAGGCGGTCGAACGTGACTTTGCCTTTGTCGTCGATGCGCGGGTAGAGGCGCTGACCCTGGTCAATGCCGCTGCCGCGGTGGACAAGGTCTTGATCGAAAACGTCAGCGTCTTTGACGAATTCACGGGACCCAAGGCCGAGGCGCAGATGGGCGAGGGCAAGAAGAGCCTTGCCATCACCGTGCGCCTTCAGCCGTCCGAACGCACCCTGACCGAGGAGGAGATCGAGGCCGTGAGCGCCCGGATCGTCGAAAAGGTGGCGAAGGCCACCGGCGGCACCCTCCGCAGCTAAACGGAAGGCCCCCGGTGGGGGCCTTTTTTTAATTCCGGGGCGGCTGGTTCAGCCCCTTCTGCACGGCAGGGCGGGCCAGGAAGCGGTCAAGGTAGCCGGGAACATGGGCAAGATCGTTCCAGCCCGTCACCTCGCCAGCCTTGTAGAATTCGACCAGGCCGCGCAGCCACGGGCCGATGGCGATGTCGGCGATGGAATAGTCGCCCGCGATCCATTCCTTCCCCTCCAGCGCGGTATCAAGCACCCGCAGAAGGCGCGTGGCCTCGGCGATGTAACGGTCGCGGGGACGGGGGTCCTCGATGTCCTTGCCGCCCATGGCGTAGAAGAAGCCAAGCTGGCCGAACATCGGTCCGATGCCGCCGATCTGGAACATCAGCCACTGCATCACCTCATAGCGGCCGACGCCCGTGGGCATCAGCCGGCCGGTCTTGTCGGCCAGGTAAATCAGGATCGCGCCGCTTTCGAACAGAGCGACGGGTTTACCCTCAGGGCCATTGGGGTCGATGATCGCGGGGATCTTGTTGTTGGGGTTCAGCGACAGGAATTCCGGCGAGGTCTGGTCGCCTTTGCGGATGTCCACCTTGTGCGCATCGTAGGGCAGGCCGAGTTCTTCGAGCGCGATGGCAGCCTTGACGCCGTTCGGCGTCGGGAAGGAATAAAGCTGGATCGCCTGCGGGTCCCGGGGCGGCCAGCGGCGGGTGATGGCGAAGTCAGTCAGTTCGGTCATCGGCAATCTCCTGTCTGGTGTCCGGCTACCCTGCACCGGAAAGGGGCGGGACAAAACTGCCGATGATGCTAGGTTGATGTGACCGGATGAACAGAAGCGGAGACTGCATGCTCAGGGAATTCAGGGATTTCATCGCCCGCGGCAATGTCATGGAACTGGCCGTCGGCATCATCATCGGCGCGTCGTTCACGGCAATCGTCAACTCGCTGGTGCAGGACCTGATCAACCCGCTGGTCGGGATCTTCACCGGAGGGATCGACTTTTCCAACCTGTATTTCGCCTTGACGACGGAAACCTACCCCTCGGTCGCGGCGGCAGAGGCCGCGGGCGTGGCCGTGTTCCGCTATGGCGCGTTCATCACGTCGGTCATCAACTTCATGATCATCGCGTGGGTGGTGTTCCTTCTGGTGAAGGGCGTGAACAAGATGAAGGAAGCCGCCGTACGCGAACGTGCCCGAGAGCCCGAGGCGCCGCCCAGTACCCCCGCCGGCCCCACGCAAGAGGAGCTTCTGGCGGAGATCCGGGACCTGCTGAAGAACCGCGCGGTTTAGCGGTTGGCGCCGGGGACCCAGAGCACGTCGTCCTGACCGTCGTTGTTGGCGATGCGGCCGGCGACGAAGAACCAGTCAGACAGGCGGTTGAGGTAACGCACAGCTTCGGGGTTCACGGGTTCCTGAGCGGCAAGCCGGGTGGCGAGCCGTTCGGCCCTGCGGCAGACGGTGCGGCACAGGTGCAGATGCGCGGCCAGCGCCGAGCCCCCCGGCAGGATGAAGCTGCGCAGCGGCGTCAGGCGGGTGTTCATCTCGTCGATCTCCGCCTCCAGCCGCGCGACCTGTGTCGCCACGATCCGCAGCGGGGCGTATCCCGCCTCGGCATCGCGATCCATGTCGGGGCGGCAAAGATCGGCGCCAAGATCGAAAAGGTCATTCTGAATCAGCGCAAGCCGCTGGTCCATCGGGCCACCCGCATGAAGCCGCGCCAGTCCGACGGTCGCGTTCACCTCGTCCACGGTCCCGTAGGCCTCGACCCGGTCGTCATGCTTGGCGACGCGCGTGCCGTTGCCCAGCGCGGTTTCGCCCGCGTCGCCCGTCCGGGTGTAGATCTTGTTCAGGACGACCATCTCAGTTCCCCATCTGGCGCAGGGCAACGAAGCCCAACACGATGGCGATTGCTACCGCCTGGGCAATGATCCGGTAACGCATGATGCGGTTGCCGTGCTTGCGGTTGAACTCTCCGCCCTTGGCGAAGCCGCCGATGCCGACCATCAGGATGGCAAGCACCACAAGCGTTGAGATGATGACGACGATGAAAAGCGGGTCTTGCAGCATGATGGCTCCCTCGGTTCCCCCTGATGTAGTGCAGCCCGTGTGCGATTGCGACAGCCCTCAGCCCCTGGCGATCAGCCAGTCGAGCAGCGGGGTCGGCAGGACACGGCGCAGCCCCCCCATCAGGTGCGTAGGCGTGGTGACATAATAGCGCGGCCGGGGGCGCGGCGATTCGAGCGCGTGGATCAAGCGCCGCGTCACGGCGGACGGGGGAAGCTCGAACCGGTCGGGCCCGCGGTCGGCATAAAGCCGCTTCAGCAGGCTGGCGCGGTACTGGTCGGCGCGGGCCGAGGATTCCCAATTTATGTAGCGTTCGAACTGCGGGATCGAGTTCACGCGGATGCGCGAGGTGATCGGGCCGGGCTCGATCAGCGAGACGTGGATAGGGGTGTCGCGCATTTCCAGCCGCAGCACGTCAGTCAGCCCCTCCAGCGCGAACTTGGTGGACACATAGGCGCCGCGCCATTTCATCGGCACAAGGCCGAGGACCGAGGAACAGTTCACGATCCGCCCGTGCCCCTGCGCCCGCATCACCGGGATCACGCGGCGCGTAAGATCGTGCCAGCCAAAGAGGTTGGTTTCAAAGATCGCGCGCAGCCCCTCGCGCGGAAGGTCTTCAAGTGCGCCGGGTAGGGCAAAGGCGCCGTTGTTGTAAAGCGCGTCCAGCGTGCCGCCGGTGCGGGACAGGATTTCTTCCAGCGCAGTCTGGATGCTGCCCTCGTTTGCATAGTCGAGGGTCAGGCTTTCAAGCCCCTCCTCCCGCAGGCGGGCGGCGTCGGCCTCTTGCCTGCAGGTGGCAAAGACGCGCCAGCCCCGCGCCTGAAGCCCATGCGCCGCGTCATAACCAATGCCCGAGGCGCAGCCGGTGATCAGGATGGATTTCCGCGTCATCTGCCCTCATTCGCCACTGGACCGGGTTTCCCGCCCCGTTTACATGGATCGCATGACCGATACCATTGACTCTGCCCCGGAAGACGAACCTGTCGCACTGGCTGAACCGCTGCGCCGCGCGATCGGTGAACGCTATCTGCAATATGCCCTGTCCACGATCATGCACCGTGCGCTGCCGGATGCGCGGGACGGGCTGAAGCCGGTTCACCGGCGTATTCTTTATGCGATGCGGGAACTGCGGCTGTCCTCGAACGGCGGGTTCCGGAAGTCGGCCAAGATTTCGGGCGACGTGATGGGGAACTACCACCCGCACGGCGATGCCGCCATCTATGACGCGATGGCGCGATTGGCGCAGGAGTTCAACGTCCGCTACCCGCTGGTGGACGGGCAGGGGAACTTTGGCAACATCGACGGCGACAATCCCGCCGCCGCCCGTTACACCGAGGCGCGGCTGACCGCCGCCGCCGAGGCGCTGATGGAAGGGCTGGCGGAAAACGCGGTCGATTTCCGCCCCAACTATGACGGCACGCTTGAAGAACCGGTGGTGCTGCCGGCCTCGTTCCCGAACCTTCTGGCGAACGGGTCGAGCGGGATCGCCGTCGGCATGGCCACCAACATCCCGCCGCACAACATCGGCGAATTGGTCGATGCCTGCCTGCTGATGGTGGACAAGCCAGAGGCGAGCGATGAGGAGCTGGTGGCGCTGGTGCCGGGCCCCGACTTCCCTACCGGCGGTGTTATCGTCGAGCCGCGCGAGAATATTCTTGAGGCCTACCGCACCGGCCGCGGCGCCTTCCGGCTGCGCGCCAAGTGGGAGGTCGAGGATCTGGGGCGCGGCACTTGGCAGATCGTGGTCACGGAAATCCCGTACCAGGTCCAGAAGTCCAAGCTGATCGAGAAGCTGGCCGAACTGATCCAGACCAAGAAGATCCCGATCCTTGGCGACGTGCGTGACGAATCGGCCGAGGATATCCGCCTGATCCTTGAGCCTCGTTCGCGGACCGTGGACCCGGAAGTGCTGATGGGTATGGTCTTCCGCAACTCGGACCTGGAAATCCGCTTCTCGCTCAACATGAACGTGCTGATCGACGGGCGGACGCCCAAGGTCTGCAGCTTGCGTGAGGTGCTGCGGGCCTTCCTTGACCACCGGCGCGAGGTTCTGGTCCGCCGCAGCCAGCACCGGCTGGAAAAGATCGACCACCGGCTGGAGGTGTTGGAAGGCTACATCATCGCCTTCCTCAACCTTGACCGCGTGATCGAGATCATCCGGACCGAGGATGAGCCGAAGCCCGTGATGATGGCGGAGTTCAGCCTGACGGATGTTCAGGCCGAGGCGATCCTGAACATGCGCCTGCGGTCGCTGCGGCGGCTGGAAGAAATGGAACTGCGCCGAGAGCGGGATGAGCTGAAGGCCGAACGCGCCGACTTGGAGGTCCTGCTGGGCAGCGAGGCAGTGCAATGGGCGCGGATTGCCGACCAGCTGCGCGAGACGGCAGAGAAGTTCGGCCGCACCGCCCCCGGTGGCGCCCGCCGCAGCCGCTTTGCCACCGCCGCGCCTGCCGAAGACGTGCCGCTGGAGGCGATGATCGACCGCGAGCCGATCACCGTGGTCTGTTCGAAAATGGGCTGGGTTCGGGCAATGAAGGGGCACATCGCCCTTGATCAGGAACTCAAGTTCAAGGACGGCGACGAGGGGCGCTTCATCTTCCATGCCGAAACCACGGACAAGATCGTGGTGTTTGGCACCAACGGGCGGTTCTACACAGTGCTGGGCGCCAACCTGCCAGGTGGGCGCGGCATGGGAGAGCCGCTGCGCCTGATGATCGACCTGCCGAACGAGGCTGACGTCGTCGCGATCTTTATCCATCGGCCCGATGTGAAGCTGATCGTCGCCTCCACTGAAGGCGATGGCTTCCTTGTGAATGCCGAGGAGGTTCTGGCCCAGACCCGGGCAGGCAAGCAGGTGCTGAACGTCAAGGAGGGCGTGCGGGCGCGGCTGTGCAAGCCGGTGGGTGGCGATCACGTCGCCGTGGTGGGCGAGAACCGCAAGGTGCTGGTCTTCCCGCTGGACGAGATCCCGGAGATGGGACGAGGCAAGGGTGTGCGCTTGCAGAAGTACAAGGACGGCGGGCTGTCGGACCTCACAACCTTCACGCTGGCGCAGGGCCTGTCGTGGAAGGACCCGGCCGGGCGGACGCGCACCGAGCCAAACGTGGCCGAATGGCTGGGCAAGCGGGGAACTGCAGGGCGGATGGCGCCGCGCGGCTTCCCGCGCGACAACCGCTTTACCTAGGCCCGTTCCACGTTCAGCCAGACGCCGCCTTCGGGGCGCAGGGTCAGGATCAGCACGGGTTTTGGGTCGCGCCCCTTGACCCGGCTGAACCGGAACCGCGCGAGCAGGGTCGCAAGGATGATCACCGCTTCCTGCAGCGCAAAGGACGCGCCGATGCAGATCCGCGGCCCGTCGCCAAAGGGCAGATAGGCAAAGCGGTCGATGGATTTCGGATCGGCAAAGCGGTCAGGGTCAAACCGGTGCGGGTCGCGCCACAAAAGGTGGTGCCGGTGCAGGGCGTAGATTGGTAGCATGACCGTGTCACCCGGGCGAATTTCGCGCCCGCACAGGGTGTCGGCCTTTTTCGCGGTGCGTGACAGGAACGCGGCGGTGGGGTAAAGCCGCAACGTTTCGTCAATGATCTGGCGGATATAGAGCAGGGCGGGCAGATCCGCGACCGTGGCCGCCCGGTCACCAAGCGCCGCCTGCGCCTCTGCCCGCGCGCGGTCCTGCACCTTTTCGTCAAAGGCGCAGAGGTAGAGCGCCCATGCCAGCGTCAGCGCCGTTGTTTCGTGCCCTGCGACGATGAAGGTCAGCAGGTTGTCGCGCAGTTCGGCCGTGTTCATCCGGCGGTTGGTCTGGGGATCCTCTGCCTCCAGCAGCAGGTCGAGAAGGTCTGGCACATCAGGCTGGGTGCCGCGCCGGGCCTCGATGGCGCTGTCGGCGAGGTGCTTCATCTCGCGCATCACCCGGGCAGACAGCACGCGGTTTGGCCGGGGCACCCAGGACGGCGCGCCAAGAATGTCCAGCAGGGAGACCCGCGCCGTCTGGGCGATGTAATTGTCAAAAGCCTTGTGGACGGCGGCGCGGTCAAACCCCTCGCCACCCGAAAACGTTACATCAGAGATCACCTCGAACGTCGCGGCGACCATCTCGTCCATGACATTCGCGGCACGGCCCACCGCCCCCTCCAGCCGTTCGGCGGATCGTTCGGCGGCGCGTGTCATCACCGGGCCAAGGTTCTGGATGTTGCGCACCGAAAACGCCGGGGCCGCCGCCCGCCGCTGCCAGCGCCACTGCGCTCCTTCGGCGATGAACAGGCTGTCGCCGATCGCGGGCTCCAGGATCAGCTTGGTCACGTCCGATTTGGGATAATCATCAACGGCATCGCGCAGGATGCGGCGGTTGGCACCGGGGTCCATGACCATGTGCCAGCGCTTGCCTGTCTTACCCGACACCATCGGCTGCCGCGTGGCGATTTCCGGGATCAGCTCCAGCAGGTTGCGGCGCGCGACCTGAAAGGACTTCCATATCCCCCAGGCCTCTCGGGTCAGGGGTACCTGAACGGGGAGCGCTTCGGTCATCTTCACCTCCATCCATTCGATATAGGTGCGGATGTGACGTGGCCAAATATCATCCTTTGCCTGCGGTTTTATCAAGATGCCTTGATTTTCCCGCCCGGGGCCGATACATCGCCCGCGATGTTGAATCGGGTCCACCCGGACCCCCTTAACCATGGGACGCCCCGGAATATGGCAAAGGCAAAGTTTGAACGGACGAAACCGCACGTCAACATTGGCACGATTGGCCACGTTGACCACGGCAAGACGACGCTGACGGCTGCGATCACGAAGTACTTTGGCGAATTCCGCGCCTACGACCAGATCGACGGTGCGCCCGAGGAGAAGGCGCGCGGGATCACGATCTCGACCGCGCACGTGGAATACGAGACCGAGGCGCGCCACTACGCGCACGTGGACTGCCCCGGCCACGCCGACTACGTGAAGAACATGATCACGGGTGCGGCGCAGATGGACGGCGCGATCCTGGTGGTGAACGCCGCTGACGGCCCGATGCCGCAAACGCGCGAGCACATCCTGCTCGGCCGCCAGGTGGGCATCCCCTTCATGGTGGTGTACCTGAACAAGGTCGACCAGGTCGACGACCCGGAGCTGCTGGAGCTGGTGGAGATGGAAGTGCGCGAGCTTCTGTCGTCCTACGACTACCCCGGCGACGACATTCCGATCGTGAAGGGTTCGGCCCTGGCCGCGATGGAAGGCCGTGACCCGGAGATCGGCGAGAACTCGATCCGCGAGCTTCTGGCTGCCGTTGACAGCTACATCCCGACCCCGGAGCGTGCGGTTGACCTGCCGTTCCTGATGCCGATCGAGGACGTGTTCTCGATCTCGGGCCGCGGCACGGTTGTGACCGGCCGGGTGGAGCGTGGCGCCATCAACGTCGGCGACGAGGTGGAGATCGTCGGCATCCGCGCGACCCGCAAGTCGGTCTGCACGGGCGTCGAGATGTTCCGCAAGCTGCTGGACCGCGGGGAAGCCGGCGACAACATCGGCGCGCTGCTGCGTGGTATCGACCGAGACGGCGTGGAGCGGGGCCAGGTGCTCTGCAAGCCGGGTTCGGTGAAGCCGCACACGAAGTTCGAGGCTGAAGCCTACATCCTCACCAAGGAGGAAGGCGGCCGCCACACCCCGTTCTTCGCGAACTACCGTCCGCAGTTCTACTTCCGGACCACCGACGTGACCGGGACCGTGATGCTGCCGGAAGGCACCGAGATGGTGATGCCGGGCGACAACCTGAAGTTCAACGTCGAACTGATCGCCCCGATCGCCATGGAAGAAAAGCTGCGCTTCGCCATCCGTGAAGGCGGCCGTACCGTCGGCGCCGGCGTCGTGTCGAAAATCATCGAGTAGTCTGCGCCACGCGTGGATTGCCTTGGGCCACCCCTTCCGGGTGGCCCTTTTCATTCGCGGCTGCCGATCTTTGCAATCGCGCGCAAAACGCTCTTGATCTTGGCTCTCAAAAGCCGTAGGTCGCGGACAGGCAGAGGGGTATAGCTCAGTTGGTAGAGCATCGGTCTCCAAAACCGAGGGTCGCGGGTTCGAGTCCTGCTGCCCCTGCCATCCTTCAGGTACATGGGGTTGAACTGTGCCGGCGCGCGTGATCCTTCATGTTGGCGCCCACAAGACCGCCAGTACCCATCTTCAGCAAACCATCAATGCCCACGCAGCCGCGCTTGAGGCTGACGGCATCCTGTTCATGGGGCCGGCCATGCTGCGCGGCGCGGACTACCCGCTGGGGCGCCTGCTGAGCCGTCCGCATCGTCCGCCTAACCTGCAGGAATTGATGCGGGAAGAGGCCGTTCGCCTGCGCCAAGAGAATCGGCGCATTTTTCTGTCGGAAGAAAACATCCTTGGCCCGACCTACGGCGGGGCGGGGGCGGAACGACTTCAGCTTTATCCGCAGGCTGTGCCGCGCTTGCGAATAGTCATCGACACGATGGGCCTCTCTGCCCCCGAGGTTCTGATCGCCGTGCGCGACCCTGCGCCGCACCTGGTGTCGTCGTACTGCCAGTGCCTGTTCGGTGGCACGGTGACAGGGTTCGGGGGCTTCGCTAAGGGGCTCGATCCGACTGCGCTATGCTGGTCCGAGCTGGTGGAGCGGATCCTGTCGATCCGGCGCGTTTCCAGCTGCACTGTCTGGCGGCATGAGGATTATCCGCAAATCCTGCCGCAGATCCTGGAGCGGGCGCTGCCTGAAGGATGGGCGGAGCGGATCGCCCCGGCAGAAGGGACGCGGCATCCCGGGCTTTCGGAGCGGGCGATGCGGCAGGTGATGGAGTGGCACAGGGACGGGACAGGGCCAGAGGGGCGCAGCCTCGCCATCGAGGCCCGCGCCCTGTTCCCCAAATCCGACCAAGAGCCCGCATACGCGCCTCTCGCGCCCGATGTCCTGGCTGCCAGCGCCCGGGCCTATGCAGAGGATCTGGAGCGCCTGGCAGCCAATCCGCGCGTAAGATTGCTGGAGCCGGTGGGCGCGGCGGCCGAGTAAGGCTTGAAAACCGGGGGCCGAGCCGATATCTGCACCCGAGTCAGAGGAATGGGCGTTGATCATGGCTAAGGCAAATCCACTTCAGTTCATCCAGCAGGTGCGGGCTGAAGCTACCAAGGTCTCGTGGCCGAACCGGCGCGAGGTGACGCTGACCACGGTCATGGTTTTCATCCTGGCGGCCCTGACGGCAGTCTTTTTCTTCCTGGTCGATCTGTTGATCCGCACCGGCCTGGGCGGGTTGCTCGGCTTCTTCGGCTAAGGGTACGCGGCACCGGCTGCATCCGGCCTTGCACTTGGGCCGGATGACCTGTAAGGCAGTCCCCGATCCTGAGGACCGGCGTGCATCGATTCGGTATGCGCGCTGTTTTTTGTTCCGGGCAGGGCGATGTCAGTGTCGCTGAAAAGAATGAACGGACGGTGACGCGATCGCCGGTTGATGAGAGGTAAGGAACAGATGGCGAAGCGGTGGTATTCGGTCAGCGTCCTCTCGAACTTCGAGAAGAAGGTTGCCGAGCAGATCAGGCAAGCCGTCGCGGAAAACGGCCTTGAGGAGGAGATCGAGGAAGTTCTCGTTCCCACCGAAGAGGTGATCGAGGTGCGTCGGGGCAAGAAGGTCACGTCCGAGCGTCGCTTCATGCCGGGCTATGTGCTCGTGCGGATGGAGATGACGAACCGCGGCTATCACCTGATCTCCTCGATCAACCGGGTGACCGGGTTCCTGGGCCCGCAGGGCAAGCCGATGCCGATGCGCGATTCGGAGGTCAACGCGATCCTGAACCGTGTCGAGGAAGGGCAGGAAGCGCCGCGCAGCCTCATCCGCTATGAGGTGGGCGAGCAGGTGCAGGTGACGGATGGGCCGTTCGAAGGCTTTGCCGGTATGGTCGAAGAGGTGGACGAGGACAGCAACCGCCTCAAGGTGACCGTGTCGATCTTTGGCCGGGCAACCCCGGTCGAGCTGGAATTCACGCAGGTGTCCAAGGGCGCCTGACGTGTGTCTCGTGGGAGGCATTGCGCCGGACCACTAAACCATATGCCCCTCGGGGCTGGTGACAAAGGAGAGGCCATATGGCCAAGAAAGTAATCGGGCAGCTGAAGCTGCAAGTCAAAGCGGGGCAGGCGAACCCGTCCCCGCCGGTCGGTCCTGCGCTGGGTCAGCGCGGCATCAACATCATGCAGTTCTGCAAGGACTTCAACGCCCGTACGCAGGACATGGAGCAGGGTGCGCCGACGCCGGTGATCATCACCTATTACCAGGACAAGTCCTTCTCGATGGAAATCAAGACGCCGCCGGCGTCGCACTTCCTCAAGAAAGCTGCCAAGCTGAACTCGGGCTCCAAGAAGCCCGGCCGTGACGTGGCAGGCTCCGTGACTGTGGCTCAGGTGAAAGAGATCGCCCAGGCCAAGATGAAAGACCTGAACGCCAACGACATCGAAGCCGCGATGCAGATCATTCTCGGCTCGGCCCGGTCGATGGGTATCGAGGTGAAAGGGTAAGCCATGGCAAAGCTTGGAAAACGGACGCGCGCCGCGCGTGAAGCCTTTGCCGGGAAGGACAACCTTTCGGTCGAGGAAGCAGTCAAGCTGATCAAGTCGGCAGCTTCGGCCAAATTCGATGAGACGCTGGAAATCGCGCTGAACCTGGGCGTCGACCCGCGTCATGCCGACCAGATGGTTCGTGGTGTGGTCACCCTGCCGAACGGCACGGGCAAGACCGTCCGCGTCGCTGTCTTCGCTCGTGGCGCCAAGGCTGACGAAGCCAAGGCAGCCGGTGCGGACATCGTCGGCGCCGAGGACCTGATGGAAACCATCCAGTCCGGCAAGATCGAGTTCGACCGTTGCATCGCGACGCCGGACATGATGCCGCTGGTCGGCCGTCTGGGCAAGATCCTGGGCCCGCGCAACCTGATGCCGAACCCCAAGGTCGGCACCGTGACGATGGACGTGAAAGCGGCTGTCGAAGCGGCGAAGGGCGGCGAAGTCCAGTTCAAGGTCGAAAAAGCAGGCGTCATCCACGCCGGCATCGGCAAGATCTCGTTCGACGAGTCGAAACTGGCCGAGAACGTCCGCGCCTTCGTGGACGCTGTTTCGCGCGCCAAGCCGGCAGGTGCCAAGGGTACCTACATGCGCAAGGTTTCGCTGTCCTCGACGATGGGCCCGGGCGTTTCGCTCGACCTGACGTCGGCGACCGGCAACTGAATTCCTCCGGGGGCAACCCCGGTTGAATGACGGGGCGGCAACGCCCCGTCCTGTCCGAGACGGTGGGGGGCCGTATAGCCTTAATAACCTGCCCGAGATGGGAAACGAGACGAAATTTCCGGGGGCTGACCCTCGGGCGATTTGGCCTCGGGACCCTGTTAACGGACCCGAACGGCCGGGGCGCAAGCCCTGGTCAAATCGAGCCGGGAGGCGGTTGCCTCTCAAACTTGGAGTGAAACTGTGGATAGAGCCCAGAAAGAAAAACTGGTCGAGGAACTCGGCCAGATCTTTGAAAGCTCTGGCGTGGTTGTGGTTGCACACTACGAAGGTCTGACAGTTGCTCAGATGCAGGTCCTGCGCGCGCAAATGCGCGAAGTTGGTGGGTCCGTACGCGTCGCCAAGAACAAGCTCGCCAAGATCGCCCTGGACGGGAAGCCCTGCGCAAGCATCGGTGACCTTCTTTCGGGCATGACCGTTCTTGCCTATTCCGAGGACCCTGTCGCTGCTGCGAAGGTCGCGGATGCATATGCCAAGACGAACGACAAGTTCGTCATCCTTGGCGGTGCAATGGGTGAGACGGCTCTGGATCCGGCCGGTGTTAAAGCCGTTGCCTCGATGCCGTCGCGCGAAGAGCTCATCGCTCAGGTCGTGTCCTGCATCGGCGCACCCGCTTCGAACATCGCCGGTGCCATTGGCGCGCCTGCTTCGAACATCGCGGGCATCCTCAAGACTCTTGAGGAGCGGGAAGCCGCGTGAGCACTGCCGGACATGCGTGGTTGAACACCGCCATGTTGGAACACATCTGAAAGAACGGAAACGGTAAAATGGCTGATCTGAAGAAACTTGCCGAAGAGATCGTGGGCCTCACGCTTCTCGAAGCTCAGGAACTGAAAAACATCCTGAAAGAAGAGTACGGCATCGAGCCGGCCGCTGGTGGCGCAGTCATGATGGCTGGCCCGGCTGCTGGCCCGGCTGAAGCCGTGGAAGAAAAAACCGAGTTCGACGTTGTTCTTGTCGACGCGGGCGCGCAGAAGATCAACGTGATCAAAGAAGTGCGTGGCATCACCGGTCTTGGCCTCAAAGAAGCCAAGGACCTGGTCGAAGCTGGCGGCAAGGTGAAAGAAGCTGCGGGTAAAGCCGAAGCTGAAGAGATCAAGGCGAAGCTGGAAGCAGCTGGCGCCAAGGTCGAGCTGAAGTAATCGACCGGGGTTTTCCCCGATCGCTTGAAATCTGGCTGGGTCCGAAGGTTTTTCGGGCCCAGCCGTATCTGTCTTGGAACACTTTTCCTGGTGAGGGCTTCCTGAGGAAGTCCTGTCCAGGGGAAGTCCGACGGTTCGGGAGCAGGCCGGTGGGACGGTCTGCAGGAATGGAACCCGGAACCCCTGTTTCGCAAGCGGCGACGGCCGAGGCCCGACGGTTCGTACGCCCGCGAAAAGATGAAAGGTGACCACGAGCATGGCTCAGAGCTACGTTGGCCAGAAGCGCATCCGCCGGTACTATGGCAAAATCCGCGAAGTGCTGGAAATGCCGAACCTCATCGAGGTTCAGAAATCCTCTTACGACCTGTTCCTGAAGTCGGGCGACGCCGACAAGCCGCTGGACGGCGAAGGGATCCAGGGGGTCTTCCAGTCCGTCTTCCCGATCAAGGACTTCAACGAGACTGCCGTTCTCGAGTTCGTGAAGTACGAGCTTGAAAAGCCGAAGTACGACGTGGACGAGTGCCAGCAGCGTGACATGACCTATGCCGCGCCGCTGAAGGTCACCCTGCGTCTGATCGTGTTCGATGTCGATGAAGTTACCGGCGCCAAGTCGGTCAAGGACATCAAGGAACAGGACGTCTACATGGGCGACATGCCCCTGATGACGTCCAACGGCACGTTCGTCGTGAATGGGACCGAGCGGGTCATCGTCTCCCAGATGCACCGCAGCCCCGGCGTGTTCTTCGACCACGACAAGGGCAAGACCCATTCCTCGGGCAAGCTGCTGTTCACCTGCCGCATCATTCCCTACCGCGGCTCGTGGCTTGACTTCGAATTTGACGCCAAGGATCTCGTGTTCGCGCGGATCGACCGCCGCCGGAAGCTTCCGGTGACGACGCTGCTCTATGCCCTTGGCATGGATCAGGAAGCGATCATGGACGCGTATTACAACACCGTCAGCTACCGGCTGGAGCGGAATCGCGGCTGGGTCACGCGCTTCTTCCCCGAGCGCGTGCGCGGCACCCGTCCGGCGTTCGATCTGGTCGATGCGGCCACCGGTGAGGTGATCTGCAAGGCGGGGGACAAGATGACCCCGCGCATGGTCAAGAAGCTGATCGACGAAGGCAACGTCACCGAGCTGCTGGTGCCGTTTGACCAGATCGTCGGCCGGTATGCCGCCAAGGACATCATCGACGAGCAGACCGGCGAGATCTGGGTCGAAGCCGGCGATGAGCTGACGTGGAACGTGGACCGCGACGGCGAAGTCACGGGCGGTACGCTGAAGGCGCTGCTCGACCAGGGCATCACCGAGATCCCGGTGCTCGACATCGACAACGTCCAGGTCGGCCCTTACATCCGCAACACCATGGTCGCCGACAAGAACATGAGCCGCGAGACCGCGCTCATGGACATCTACCGGGTCATGCGCCCGGGCGAGCCGCCGACCGTGGACGCCGCTGCGGCGATGTTCGACACGCTGTTCTTCGATGCCGAGCGCTATGACCTTTCGGCTGTTGGCCGGGTCAAGATGAACATGCGCCTGGATCTGGATGCGCCCGACACGCAGCGCACGCTGCGCAAGGACGACATCATCGCCTGTATCCGCGCGCTGGTCGAACTGCGCGACGGCCGTGGCGAGATCGACGACATCGACCACCTCGGCAACCGCCGGGTGCGTTCGGTCGGCGAGCTGATGGAGAACCAGTACCGCGTCGGGCTGCTCCGCATGGAGCGCGCGATCAAGGAACGCATGTCCTCGGTCGAAATCGACACGGTCATGCCGCAGGACCTGATCAACGCGAAGCCGGCTGCCGCCGCTGTGCGTGAGTTCTTCGGCTCGTCCCAGTTGTCGCAGTTCATGGACCAGACCAACCCGCTGTCGGAAGTCACCCACAAGCGGCGTCTGTCGGCGCTTGGGCCGGGCGGTCTGACCCGTGAGCGTGCAGGCTTCGAAGTTCGCGACGTTCACCCGACCCACTATGGCCGGATGTGCCCCATTGAGACGCCGGAAGGTCAGAACATCGGTCTGATCAACAGCCTCGCGACCTTCGCGCGGGTGAACAAGTACGGCTTCATCGAGACGCCCTACCGCAAGGTCGTGGAAGGCAAGGTGACGGACGACGTCGTCTACATCTCGGCGACCGAAGAAATGCGTCACACCGTGGCGCAGGCCAACGCGGCGCTGGACGAGGAAGGGCGGTTCGTCAACGAATTCGTTTCCACTCGGATGGCGGGCGAGTTCACCCTGAACCCGGCCGAGGCTGTGGACCTGATCGACGTGTCGCCGAAACAGCTCGTTTCGGTGGCGGCCTCGCTCATCCCGTTCCTTGAGAACGACGACGCCAACCGCGCGCTCATGGGTTCGAACATGCAGCGTCAGGCCGTGCCGCTGCTGCAATCTGACGCGCCCTTCGTAGGCACGGGGATTGAAAGCGTCGTGGCCCGGGACTCGGGCGCAGCGATCATGGCGCGTCGCGCCGGCGTCATCGACCAGGTCGATGCAACACGTATCGTTGTGCGCGCGACCGAGATGCTGGAGCCGGGCGAGCCGGGCGTAGACATCTACCGTCTGCGCAAGTTCAAGCGGTCCAACCAGTCGTCCTGCATCAACCAGCGTCCGCTGGTGAAGGTGGGTGACGTGGTGAAACGCGGCGAGGTCGTGGCCGATGGTCCGTCCACTGACATGGGCGAACTGGCCCTTGGCCGGAACGTGATCGTCGCGTTCATGCCCTGGAACGGCTACAACTACGAAGACTCGATCCTGATCTCCGAGCGGATCCTCAAGGACGACGTGTTCACCTCGATCCACATCGACGAATACGAAGTCGCGGCCCGTGACACCAAGCTGGGGCCGGAGGAAATCACGCGCGACATCCCGAACGTCGGTGAGGAAGCCCTGCGCAACCTCGACGAGGCAGGGATCGTCTACATTGGTGCCGAGGTGGTGCCGGGCGACATCCTGGTCGGGAAGATCACGCCCAAGGGCGAAAGCCCGATGACGCCGGAAGAGAAGCTTCTGCGCGCCATCTTCGGCGAAAAGGCTTCGGACGTGCGCGATACCTCTCTGCGTCTGCCGCCAGGTGCCTATGGCACGATCGTCGAGGTGCGGGTCTTCAACCGTCACGGCGTCGACAAGGACGAACGTGCCCTGCAGATCGAGCGGGAAGAGGTCGAGCGCCTGTCCCGTGACCGGGACGACGAGCTGGAGATCCTGGAGCGCAACATCTACTCGCGTCTGCGGGCCCTGATCCTGGGCAAGACCGCGGTGAAGGGGCCGAAAGGCGTCAAGGCCGGGTCCGAGATCACCGAGGAGCTGCTGTCCACGCTGAGCCGTGGCCAGTGGTGGCAGCTTGCCCTAGGCGAAGAGGCCGACGCACAGGAAGTCGAGGCGCTGCACCAGCAGTTCGACATCCAGAAGCGCGCGCTTGAAGCCCGGTTCGAGGATAAGGTCGAGAAGGTCCGCCGCGGCGACGATCTTCCCCCGGGCGTGATGAAGATGGTCAAGGTCTTCGTGGCGGTGAAGCGCAAGCTTCAGGCCGGCGACAAGATGGCCGGTCGTCACGGGAACAAGGGCGTCATCTCCAAGGTCGTGCCGGTCGAGGACATGCCGTTCCTTGCCGACGGGACCCCGGTGGACTTCGTGCTCAACCCGCTCGGCGTGCCTTCGCGGATGAACGTGGGGCAGATTCTTGAAACGCACATGGGCTGGGCCGCGCGCGGCCTGGGCATCCAGATCGACGAGGCGCTGGAGGAATACCGGCGTTCGGGCGACCTGACCCCGGTGCGCGAGAAGATGCGCTATGCCTATGGCGACGAGGTCTATGACGATGCCTTCTCCGGCATGGAAGAGACCGATCTTCTTGAAGCCGCAAATGCCGTCCGCAAGGGCGTTCCCATCGCCACGCCCGTCTTTGACGGTGCGAAAGAGGCCGATGTGAACGACGCGCTGCGGCGGGCAGGGTTCGACGAAAGCGGTCAGTCCATCGTCTTTGACGGGCGCAGCGGTGAGCAGTTCGCACGGCCGGTGACGGTTGGCGTGAAATACATGCTCAAGCTGCACCACCTTGTCGACGACAAGCTGCACGCACGTTCGACCGGGCCCTACAGCCTTGTTACCCAGCAGCCGCTTGGCGGTAAGGCCCAGTTCGGTGGCCAGCGTCTGGGTGAGATGGAGGTCTGGGCACTGGAAGCCTATGGCGCCGCCTACACGCTGCAGGAAATGCTCACCGTCAAGTCGGACGACGTGGCGGGCCGGACCAAGGTCTACGAGTCCATCGTCAAGGGCGAGGACAACTTCGAGGCCGGCGTTCCGGAGAGCTTCAACGTGCTGGTCAAAGAGGTCCGTGGCCTGGGCCTCAACATGGAACTCCTGGATGCGGAGGATGAGTGAGGGCGGTTTCGCCCTCCTCCCACCCCCTGATTTGAAGGACGCAAGATGAACCAGGAACTCACCACGAATCCGTTCAACCCGCTGGCAGCGCCCAAGCAGTTTGACGAGATCAAGATTTCGCTGGCCTCGCCCGAACGGATCCTGTCGTGGTCCTTCGGCGAGATCAAGAAGCCGGAAACCATCAACTACCGCACGTTCAAGCCGGAACGTGACGGCCTGTTCTGCGCGCGTATCTTTGGCCCGATCAAGGACTACGAGTGTCTGTGCGGCAAATACAAGCGCATGAAATATCGCGGCGTTGTCTGCGAGAAATGCGGCGTGGAAGTGACGCTCCAGAAGGTGCGGCGCGAGCGGATGGGCCATATCGAGCTCGCCGCGCCCGTTGCCCACATCTGGTTCCTGAAGTCGCTGCCGAGCCGGATCAGCCTGATGCTCGACATCACGCTGCGCGATCTGGAGCGGATTCTCTACTTCGAGAACTACGTCGTGATCGAGCCCGGCCTGACGGACCTCACCTACGGTCAGCTGATGACCGAGGAAGAGTTCCTTGATGCTCAGGACCAGTACGGCGCCGACGCCTTCACCGCCAACATCGGCGCGGAAGCAATCCGCGAGATGCTGTCGGCGATCGACCTCGAGGCCGAAGCCCTGCGCCTGCGCGAGGAGCTGAAGGAAGCCACCGGCGAGCTGAAGCCCAAGAAGATCATCAAGCGGCTGAAGATCGTCGAGAACTTCCTCGAATCCGGCAACCGCCCGGAATGGATGATCCTGACCGTGCTTCCGGTGATCCCGCCGGAACTGCGCCCGCTGGTCCCGCTGGACGGCGGCCGGTTCGCCACGTCCGACCTCAACGATCTCTACCGCCGAGTGATCAACCGGAATAACCGTCTGAAGCGCCTAATCGAGCTTCGGGCGCCGGACATCATCGTGCGCAACGAAAAGCGGATGCTGCAGGAAGCCGTCGACGCACTGTTCGACAACGGCCGTCGCGGCCGGGTCATCACGGGCACCAACAAGCGCCCGCTGAAGTCGCTGTCGGACATGCTGAAGGGCAAACAGGGCCGGTTCCGCCAGAACCTTCTGGGGAAACGGGTCGACTTCTCTGGCCGTTCGGTCATCGTGACCGGTCCGGAGCTGAAGCTGCACCAGTGCGGCCTGCCCAAGAAGATGGCGCTCGAGCTCTTCAAGCCGTTCATCTACTCGCGGCTTGAGGCGAAGGGGCTGTCCTCCACCGTCAAGCAGGCGAAAAAGCTGGTCGAGAAAGAGCGCCCCGAGGTCTGGGATATCCTTGACGAGGTGATCCGCGAGCATCCGGTTCTGCTGAACCGCGCGCCGACACTACACCGTCTGGGCATCCAGGCGTTCGAGCCGGTGCTGATCGAGGGCAAGGCCATCCAGCTTCACCCGCTGGTCTGTTCCGCCTTCAACGCCGACTTTGACGGCGACCAGATGGCCGTGCACGTCCCGCTGAGCCTTGAGGCCCAGCTGGAAGCGCGCGTCCTGATGATGTCGACGAACAACGTCCTGTCGCCCGCCAACGGCGCGCCGATCATCGTTCCGTCGCAGGACATGGTGCTTGGCCTCTACTATACCACGATGGAGCGGAAGGGCATGCCGGGCGAGGGCATGGCATTCGCCAACGTCGAGGAAGTGGAGCACGCGCTGGCCGCCGGTGCGGTGCATCTGCACACCCGCATCACCGCGCGGGTCAAGCAGATCGACGCCGAGGGCAACGAGGTGTGGAAGCGCTATGAAACCACGCCCGGTCGGGTGCGGCTGGGCGCGCTGCTGCCGCTCAACGCCAAGGCGCCGTTCGACCTGGTCAACCGGCTTCTCCGGAAGAAGGACGTGCAGAACGTCATCGACACCGTCTACCGCTACTGCGGTCAGAAGGAATCGGTGATCTTCTGTGACCAGATCATGACCATGGGCTTCCGCGAGGCGTTCAAGGCCGGCATCTCGTTCGGCAAGGACGACATGCTGATCCCCGACACCAAGTGGTCGATCGTGAACGAGACCCGCGAGCAGGTGAAGGAATTCGAACAACAGTACATGGACGGCCTGATCACCCAGGGCGAAAAGTACAACAAGGTTGTCGATGCCTGGTCGAAATGCTCGGACGCGGTGGCGAACGCGATGATGGCTGACATCTCGGCGGTTCGTTACGACGATGCCGGTGCCGAGAAAGAGCCGAACAGCGTCTACATGATGTCACACTCGGGCGCCCGGGGTTCGCCGGCGCAGATGAAGCAGCTTGGCGGTATGCGCGGCCTGATGGCCAAGCCGTCGGGCGAGATCATCGAGACGCCAATCATCTCGAACTTCAAGGAAGGCCTGACGGTGCTGGAGTACTTCAACTCCACCCACGGCGCCCGGAAGGGTCTGGCGGATACGGCGCTCAAGACGGCGAACTCGGGCTACCTGACCCGTCGTCTGGTCGACGTGGCGCAGGACTGCATCGTGCGCAGCCATGACTGCGGCACCGACCGTTACATCACCGCATCGAGCGCGGTGAACGACGGTGAGGTCGTGGCATCGCTGGGCGAGCGGGTTCTGGGCCGTGTCGCGGCCGAAGACCTGCTGCGGCCGGGGAGCGACGAGGTTCTGGTCAAGCGCAACGAGCTTATCGACGAGCGCAAGGCCGACATCATCGAAACCTCGGGCGCGGCTTCGGTCAAGATCCGCAGCCCGCTGACCTGTGAGGCCGACGAAGGCGTCTGCGCCTGCTGCTACGGGCGTGACCTTGCCCGCGGCACGCTGGTCAACATCGGCGAGGCGGTCGGCATCATCGCTGCACAGTCCATCGGTGAGCCCGGCACTCAGCTGACCATGCGGACCTTCCACATCGGCGGTATCGCGCAGGGTGGCCAGCAGTCCTTCCAGGAGGCGGGGCAGGCCGGCCGGATCGAGTTCCGCAACCCGAACACGCTTGCCAATGCCAACGGCGAGCAGATCGTGATGGGCCGGAACATGACGGTCGCCATCATCGACGAAAACGGGCAGGAGCGGGCGAGCCACAAGGTCACCTACGGTACCAAGCTGTTCGTGACCGAAGGGGCAGAGGTCAAGCGCGGCGACAAGCTGTACGAGTGGGACCCCTATACCCTGCCGATCATCGCCGAGAAGGCTGGTGTCACGCGGTTCGTCGACCTCATCACGGGCCTTTCGGTTCGCGACGATACCGACGAAGCGACGGGCATGACGCAGAAGATCGTGTCGGACTGGCGTTCGGTGCCGAAAGGCAATGAGCTCAAGCCCGAGATCATCATCATGGATCCGGAAACCGGCGAGCCTGTCCGCAACGAGCAGGGTAACCCGGTGACCTATCCGATGTCGGTGGACGCGATCCTTTCGGTCGAGGATGGGCAAGAGGTTCGTGCCGGTGACGTGGTGGCGCGGATCCCGCGCGAAGGCGCCAAGACCAAGGACATCACCGGGGGTCTTCCCCGCGTGGCGGAACTGTTCGAGGCCCGTCGTCCGAAGGATCACGCAATCATCGCCGAACTCGACGGCTACGTGCGCTTTGGGAAGGACTACAAGAACAAGCGTCGTATCGCCATCGAACCCACGGTCGAAGGCATGGAGCCGGTCGAGTACATGGTGCCGAAGGGCAAGCACATTCCTGTCCAGGAAGGTGACTTCGTCCAGAAGGGCGACTACATCATGGACGGCAACCCGGCGCCGCATGACATCCTGCGGATCATGGGCATCGAGGCGCTTGCGAACTACCTGATCGACGAAGTGCAGGACGTCTATCGCCTGCAGGGCGTGAAGATCAACGACAAGCACATCGAGGTGATCGTTCGCCAGATGCTCCAGAAGTGGGAGATCCTCGACAGTGGCGAAACTACGCTGCTGAAGGGCGAGCATGTCGACAAGGCAGAGTTCGACGAGATGAACGAGAAGGCCATCGCCAACGGCCTGCGTCCTGCCTCGGGCGAACCGATCCTGCTGGGCATCACCAAGGCGTCGCTGCAGACCCGCAGCTTCATCTCGGCGGCGTCCTTCCAGGAGACGACCCGCGTGTTGACCGAGGCTTCGGTTCAGGGCAAGCGCGACAAGCTCGTTGGTCTGAAGGAGAACGTCATCGTCGGCCGGCTGATCCCAGCAGGGACCGGTGGCGCGACTTCCCGGGTTCGCCGGATCGCTACCGAGCGCGACAACGTCGTGCTTGAAGCGCGCCGCGCCGAGGCCGAGGCAGCAGCTGCCCTGTCCGCCCCGCGCGAAGAGGGTGACAGCAGCTTGGTGGAGACGCCGGAAAACCGAGGCTGATCCATTCGGAAAAAAGATCTGGAACCCCTGGCCACGCGCCGGGGGTTTTTCTTTGCCGAGGCTTGATCTTGTCCAAGCTCTGCCGCACTGATCGTCCTGCGGGACAGGCGGAGATATTCACGTGACGCAGATGCATACGGTCGGGCTGGTCCGCTTTTCCGTTCTGACCACCGATTATTATACCGACAGTTTCGACACCCCCGAGGCGATGGAGGCGCATGTCTTTTCGCCCGAGCGGATGGAACTGCGGTTTCGCCTGTTCGAAAAGCTGTGCCTTCAGTCACTGGCGCGCCAGACCGATCCCGACTTCGTCCTGATCGTGCTGACGTCGGCGCGGCTGCCTGAACCGTACCGCGAGAGGCTGGAAGCACTGCTCGCCCCGCTGCCGAACGTTGTCCTGCGCACTGCAAAGGTCGGCCCGCATTACCGGCTGGTGAACGGCGCCTATAATGCCGTGCCGTCGGGAGATGCGACCCATCGGCTGGCGTTCCGGCTCGATGATGACGATGCGGTGCCGCTGGATTACGTGGCCCGGATCAAGCGGATTGCAGAAAGCCTTGTCAGTCTGCACGGCGGCACGCGGCCGACGATCATCGCGCTCAACCGCGGCTATTACGTCAAGAAGGGCGAGAAGGGTAACCAGGTCTATGACGCGATCGAGCGGATGCCGCTCAGCGTCGGGACAGCGATGCTGCATCCGGTGGACTTCCGCGAGAACCCGTACCGCTTCAACCACCGGAACTTTGCCCAGCACTACAATACCTACAGCGACATCACCGAGCCGGGTTTCCTGCGGGCCATCCATGGCGACAACATGTCCGTCCCGACTTCGATCGGCGTTGCCCGCAGGCAGTCGCAAGCGGAGGTGGAAGCAGGGATCGCCCGCTGGTTCGGGCTGGACCGCGCCGCGATCGACGCGCTTTAGGGGGCAGGGATGACCGATAACGCCCGGGCGGCGCTGCTGATGATGAGCGCGATGGCTGCCTTCACGCTGAACGATACGTTCATGAAGCTGCTGTCGGGGCAGATGCCGCTGTTCCAAATCCTGTTCCTGCGCGGGATCGGGGCGATCCTCGGGTTCGCCATCATCGCCCGGGTGATGGGCGGGCTGAGTCTGCGGCTGGCGCGCGGGGACAGGCTGCTGGTGCTCCTTCGCACGGTGGGGGAGATCGGGGCTGCCTATTTCTTTGTCACCGCGCTCTTCAACATGCCGCTGGCGAACGTGAACGCGATCATGCAGGCACTGCCCCTGACGGTGACGTTGGCGGCCGCGCTTTTCCTGAAGGAGCGGGTAGGGTGGCGGCGGCTAACGGCCATTTTGATCGGCTTCATGGGGGTGCTGCTGATCGTCCGGCCGGGGCCAGACGGGCTCAACACCTACGCGTTGCTCGCCTTGGCTTCGGTGGCCTGCGTCACCCTGCGCGACCTATCGACCCGCCGCCTGCCGGTGCGGGTGCCATCACTTACCATCGCGTTGGCCGGGGCGGTCGGGGTTACAGCCTTTGCCGGCGTCGGCTCGATCTGGGAAGAATGGGCGCGTCCGGAGGCCCGCGACTGGACCTATCTTGCCGGAAGTAGTGTCTTCGTCGTCGCGGGCTACATCCTGTCCGTGGGCGCCATGCGGGGCGGCGACCTTGGCTTCGTAGCGCCGTTCCGCTACATGGGCCTGCTTTGGGCGCTGGTCCTTGGCTTTGCCGTCTTCGGGGAGTGGCCGGACCCGGTCACGATGCTCGGCGCCGGGTTGATCGTGGGCACGGGGCTCTTCACGCTTTATCGTGAACGGGCCCGGCGTCCCTGAGCTGCCCTAACGCCTGTTGACATTGGGCGCGACTCCCCATATACGGCCACGACCTGCGGGATTGTTTAACGAACCCGAAGGTACCTGAAAGAACTAGTGGTCAAGATCCGGGCCGATGTAGCCCCGATCCTCTGGAATTCCACCGCGTCGCTCCCGCGAAGGGAACGAATGCGGTTTTGGCGTTTTGCGGTCATGCATGGCGCAAAATGCTGGAGACGGGCGCCGTACGGGCGCCGCACATAATGGGTTGCAACACGGGGAACCGGAATGCCGACTATCCAACAGCTGATCCGCAAGCCGCGGCAGCCGAAAGTTAAACGCTCCAAGTCGCAGCACTTGGAATCCTGCCCGCAAAAGCGCGGCGTCTGCACGCGCGTCTACACCACGACGCCGAAGAAGCCGAACTCGGCCATGCGGAAAGTTGCCAAGGTCCGCCTGACCAATGGCTTCGAAGTGATCAGCTACATCCCCGGTGAGAAGCACAACCTGCAGGAGCACTCGGTGGTCCTGATCCGTGGCGGCCGGGTGAAAGACCTTCCGGGTGTCCGTTACCACATCCTCCGCGGTGTGCTGGATACCCAGGGCGTCAAAGATCGTCGTCAGCGCCGCTCGAAATACGGCGCGAAGCGTCCGAAATAAGGAGAGACGTAGATGTCCCGTCGTCACGCCGCCGAAAAGCGCGAAATTCTGCCCGATGCCAAATACGGCGACCGGGTTCTGACGAAATTCATGAACAACCTGATGATCGACGGCAAGAAGTCGGTCGCGGAAAGCATCGTCTACAACGCGCTTGGCCGCGTCGAGAGCCGCCTGAAGCGCGCCCCGATCGAGGTTTTCCACGAGGCGCTCGACAACGTGAAGCCTTCGGTCGAGGTGCGTTCGCGCCGGGTTGGCGGCGCCACCTACCAGGTGCCGGTCGAAGTGCGTCCCGAGCGTCGTGAAGCCCTGGCGATTCGCTGGCTGATCATCGCGGCGCGCAAGCGCAACGAGAACACCATGGAAGAACGTCTCGCGGGCGAACTGCTTGACGCCGTGAACTCGCGCGGTACCGCCGTGAAGAAGCGGGAAGACACCCACAAGATGGCCGACGCGAACAAAGCGTTCAGCCATTACCGCTGGTAAACCTTTAGCCTGAGGACTGACCCAATGGCACGCGATTATCCCCTCGAGCGCTACCGCAACTTCGGGATCATGGCTCACATCGACGCGGGTAAGACCACGACGACCGAGCGGATCCTGTTCTACACCGGCAAGAGCCACAAGATCGGCGAAGTGCACGATGGCGCCGCGACGATGGACTGGATGGAGCAGGAGCAGGAGCGGGGGATCACCATCACCTCGGCTGCGACCACGACCTTCTGGCAGCGTCAGGAAGACCCCAACGCTGAAGGCACGTCGGATACGAAGTACCGCTTCAACATCATCGACACGCCCGGTCACGTGGACTTCACGATCGAGGTGGAGCGTTCGCTCGCCGTTCTCGACGGTGCGATCTGCCTTCTCGACGCCAACGCCGGTGTCGAGCCGCAGACCGAAACCGTCTGGCGTCAGGCCGACCGCTACAAGGTTCCGCGGATCGTGTTCGTCAACAAGATGGACAAGATCGGCGCTGACTTCTTCAACTGCGTGAAGATGATCAAGGACCGCACCGGCGCGACCCCGCTTCCGATCGCCCTGCCGATCGGCGCTGAGGACAAGCTGGAAGGCATCATCGACCTGATCAAGATGGAAGAGTGGACCTGGAAGGGTGAGGACCTTGGTGCCTCGTGGACCCGCCAGCCGATCCGCGACGACCTGAAGGATCTGGCCGACGAGTGGCGCTCGAACCTCATCGAGACCGCGGTCGAGCAGGACGACGAGGCGATGGAAGCCTACCTCGAGGGCAACGAGCCCGATGAGGCGACGCTGCGCAAGCTGATCCGCAAGGGGACGCTGTCGCTGTCCTTCGTTCCGGTCGCTGCCGGCTCCGCGTTCAAGAACAAGGGTGTCCAGCCGCTGCTGAACGCCGTGATCGACTACCTGCCGAGCCCGCTTGACGTCCCCGCCTATACGGGCTTTGCCCCGGGCGACGAGACCGAGACCCGGAACATCGAGCGTTCGGCCGATGATGCGCAGCCCTTCTCGGCGCTGGCGTTCAAGATCATGAACGACCCCTTCGTGGGCTCGCTCACCTTCACCCGGATCTACTCCGGTACCGTGAAGAAGGGCGATCAGATGCTCAACGCTACGAAAGGCAAGCGCGAGCGCGTCGGACGTATGATGATGATGCACGCGATCAACCGCGAAGAGATCGAAGAAGCCTTTGCGGGCGACATCATCGCGTTGGCCGGTCTGAAAGAGACCACCACCGGTGATACGCTCTGCGATCCGGCGAAGCCCGTGGTTCTCGAAACCATGACCTTCCCGGAGCCGGTGATCGAGATCGCCGTGGAGCCGAAGTCGAAAGCGGACCAGGAGAAGATGGGCCTCGCCCTTCAGCGTCTGGCTGCCGAAGACCCGTCGTTCCGCGTCGAAACCGACCTCGAATCGGGCCAGACCATCATGAAGGGCATGGGCGAGCTTCACCTCGACATTCTTGTCGATCGCATGAAGCGGGAGTTCAAGGTCGAGGCAAACATCGGTGCCCCGCAGGTGGCTTATCGTGAAACGATCAGCCGTGAGGCCGAGATCGACTACACGCACAAGAAACAGACCGGTGGTACCGGCCAGTTCGCGCGCGTGAAGATGGTCATCACGCCGACTCAGCCGGGCGAGGGCTATTCGTTCGAATCCAAGATCGTGGGTGGTGCGGTTCCGAAGGAATACATCCCGGGCGTCGAAAAAGGCATCAAGTCCGTCATGGACTCGGGCCCGCTGGCCGGCTTCCCGGTGATCGACTTCAAAGTGGCGCTGATCGACGGTGCTTACCACGACGTCGACTCCTCGGTTCTGGCGTTCGAGATCGCGTCGCGTGCGGCAATGCGTGAAGGCCTGAAGAAGGCCGGCGCGAAGCTGCTTGAGCCAATCATGAAGGTCGAGGTCGTGACGCCTGAAGAGTACACCGGTGGCATCATCGGCGACCTCACCAGCCGTCGTGGTCAGGTGACGGGGCAGGAGTCTCGCGGCAACGCCGTGGTGATCAACAGCTTCGTGCCGCTGGCGAACATGTTCGGTTACATCAACACGCTGCGGTCGATGTCGTCGGGTCGTGCGAACTTCACGATGCTCTTCGACCACTATGATGCGGTTCCGCAGAACATCTCGGACGAGATCCAGAAGAAATACGCGTAAGGGCCCCGGGCCCTTACCCACTCTAATAGGAGGCCATCATGGCAAAGGCAAAGTTTGAACGGACGAAACCGCACGTCAACATTGGCACGATTGGCCACGTTGACCACGGCAAGACGACGCTGACGGCTGCGATCACGAAGTACTTTGGCGAATTCCGCGCCTACGACCAGATCGACGGTGCGCCCGAGGAGAAGGCGCGCGGGATCACGATCTCGACCGCGCACGTGGAATACGAGACCGAGGCGCGCCACTACGCGCACGTGGACTGCCCCGGCCACGCCGACTACGTGAAGAACATGATCACGGGTGCGGCGCAGATGGACGGCGCGATCCTGGTGGTGAACGCCGCTGACGGCCCGATGCCGCAAACGCGCGAGCACATCCTGCTCGGCCGCCAGGTGGGCATCCCCTTCATGGTGGTGTACCTGAACAAGGTCGACCAGGTCGACGACCCGGAGCTGCTGGAGCTGGTGGAGATGGAAGTGCGCGAGCTTCTGTCGTCCTACGACTACCCCGGCGACGACATTCCGATCGTGAAGGGTTCGGCCCTGGCCGCGATGGAAGGCCGTGACCCGGAGATCGGCGAGAACTCGATCCGCGAGCTTCTGGCTGCCGTTGACAGCTACATCCCGACCCCGGAGCGTGCGGTTGACCTGCCGTTCCTGATGCCGATCGAGGACGTGTTCTCGATCTCGGGCCGCGGCACGGTTGTGACCGGCCGGGTGGAGCGTGGCGCCATCAACGTCGGCGACGAGGTGGAGATCGTCGGCATCCGCGCGACCCGCAAGTCGGTCTGCACGGGCGTCGAGATGTTCCGCAAGCTGCTGGACCGCGGGGAAGCCGGCGACAACATCGGCGCGCTGCTGCGTGGTATCGACCGAGACGGCGTGGAGCGGGGCCAGGTGCTCTGCAAGCCGGGTTCGGTGAAGCCGCACACGAAGTTCGAGGCTGAAGCCTACATCCTCACCAAGGAGGAAGGCGGCCGCCACACCCCGTTCTTCGCGAACTACCGTCCGCAGTTCTACTTCCGGACCACCGACGTGACCGGGACCGTGATGCTGCCGGAAGGCACCGAGATGGTGATGCCGGGCGACAACCTGAAGTTCAACGTCGAACTGATCGCCCCGATCGCCATGGAAGAAAAGCTGCGCTTCGCCATCCGTGAAGGCGGCCGTACCGTCGGCGCCGGCGTCGTGTCGAAAATCATCGAGTAATCGGTGGGGGCGGAGGGTCCGCCCCTCCGCCACCCCCAGCCCGAGGGCAAGGACATGCAAGGTCAAAATATCCGCATCCGGCTCAAGGCCTTCGATTACCGCGTACTGGATGCCAGCACGCAGGAAATCGTGAACACGGCCAAACGGACCGGTGCACAAGTTCGCGGGCCGATCCCGCTTCCGAACAAAATCGAGAAGTTCACGGTTCTCCGTGGTCCGCACATCGACAAGAAGTCGCGCGACCAGTGGGAAATCCGTACGCACAAGCGCCTTCTCGACATCGTCGACCCCACCCCGCAGACCGTGGACGCGCTGATGAAGCTCGACCTCGCCGCCGGTGTGGATGTCGAGATCAAGGTTTAAGGAGCCCGAGAGATGCGCTCTGGAGTTATCGCAAAGAAGCTGGGCATGACCCGGCTGTTCCTGGAGGACGGGCGGCAAGTGCCGGTGACCGTTCTTCAGTTGGACAATCTGCAGGTTGTCGCGCAACGCACCGCTGATAAGGATGGCTACTCGGCCGTTCAGCTCGGCGCCGGCGAGGCGAAGGCGAAACGGACGACGGCGGCCATGCGCGGCCACTTCGCGAAAGCGAGCGTGGCACCCAAGCGCAAGCTGGCGGAGTTCCGGGTCAGCCCCGAAAACCTGATCAACGTCGGTGAAGAAATCACTGCCGACCACTACTTCGCCGGTCAGTTCGTTGACGTAGCGGGTACCTCGATCGGTAAGGGTTTTGCCGGTGCGATGAAGCGGCACAACTTCGGCGGCCTTCGGGCGTCGCACGGTGTGTCGATCAGCCACCGTTCGCACGGCTCCACCGGCCAGTGCCAAGACCCCGGGAAGGTGTTCAAGGGCAAGAAGATGGCCGGCCACATGGGTGCTGCCCGTGTGACCACGCAGAACCTGCAGGTCGTCCGGACGGATGCCGACCGCGGCCTGATCATGATCAAGGGCGCTGTCCCCGGGTCGAAAGGTGGCTGGGTGACGATCAAGGACGCGGTGAAGAAGCCGGTTCCGGAAAACGTCATTCTTCCGGCTGCACTGAAGTCCGCTGCCGACGCCGCCCGCAAGGCTGCCGAGGAAGCTGCTGCCGCTGCCGCCGCTGAGGAAGAAGCCGCACGTCTCGCCGCGCTCGAGGCCGAACAGGCCGCGATCGAGTCGGCCGAGGCCGAGGCCGCTGCGCCTGAAGGAGGCGACAATGAAAGCTGATGTGATCAAGCTGGATGCCGGCACGGCAGGCTCGATCGATCTTGACGATGCGATCTTCGGCCTGGAGCCGCGCGCAGACATTCTCCACCGCGTTGTGCGGTGGCAGCGTGCCGCGGCCCAGCAGGGGACGCACAAGGTCAAGGGCCGGTCCGAGACCAGCTATTCGACCAAGAAGATGTATCGCCAGAAGGGCACCGGTGGTGCCCGTCACGGCGACAAGAACGCGCCGATCTTCCGTCACGGTGGTGTTTACAAGGGTCCGACCCCGCGTAGCCACGCCCATGAGCTGACGAAGAAGTTCCGCAAGCTCGGCCTGAAGCACGCGCTTTCGGCCAAGGCTGCGGCCGGTAACCTGATCGTTCTGGAAGCGGCGGAGCTCGCCGAAGCCAAGACGGCGGTTCTTGCCAAGGCGGCGAAGGAACTGGGTTGGAAGCGCGTTCTGATCATCGACGGCGCCGAGGTGAACGAGAACTTCGCCAAGGCCGCGCGGAACATCGAAGGTATCGATGTGCTGCCGTCGATGGGTGCCAACGTTTATGACATCCTGAAGCGTGACACGCTCGTGATCACGAAGGCGGGTGTCGAAGCTCTGGAGGCTCGTCTGAAATGAGCGCGAAACCCGAACACTACGACGTGATCCGCAAGCCGATCATCACTGAGAAGGCGACTATGGCGTCCGACGCCAACGCGGTTGTCTTCGAAGTGGCGATCGACTCGAACAAGCCGCAGATCAAGGAAGCCGTCGAGGCTCTCTTTGGTGTGAAGGTGAAGGCAGTGAACACGACCATCACTAAGGGCAAGGTTAAGCGCTTCCGTGGCCGTCCTGGCCAGCGGAAGGACGTCAAGAAAGCATATGTGATGCTCGAGGACGGAAACGCTATCGACGTCACGACGGGCCTTTGATAAAAGGCACACGAATCTGCGGCCCCGGGATTCCCGGGGCCGTTGATCATTTGGACGGGCTGCAACGCCTGAACGACAACTGGACCATTGGTCCAAGGCTAACGGAAGACAGAAAGCATGGCACTCAAGTCGTATAAACCGACGACGCCAGGCCAGCGTGGGCTGGTTCTGATCGACCGTTCGGAGCTTTGGAAAGGTCGCCCCGTCAAGTCCCTCACCGAGGGCCTGACGAAGCATGGCGGTCGGAACAACACCGGACGGATCACGATGCGCCGCAAAGGCGGTGGCGCAAAGCGTCTGTATCGTATCGTAGACTTCAAGCGCACGAAGTTCGACGTCGCGGCGACCGTGGAGCGGATCGAGTACGATCCCAATCGCACCGCCTTCATCGCGCTGATCAAATACGAAGACGGCGAGCAGGCCTACATCCTGGCCCCGCAGCGTCTTGCTGTTGGCGACACCGTGATCGCCGGCGCAAAAACCGACGTGAAACCGGGTAACGCGATGCCGTTCTCGGGCATGCCGCTCGGCACGATCGTCCACAACGTCGAGCTGAAAGCCGGCAAGGGTGGCCAGCTGGCACGTGCCGCAGGCACCTACGCGCAATTCGTCGGCCGTGACGGTGGCTACGCTCAGATCCGCCTGTCCTCGGGCGAACTGCGTATGGTCCGTCAGGAATGCATGGCGACCATCGGCGCTGTGTCGAACCCGGACAACTCGAACCAGAACCTCGGTAAAGCTGGCCGTAACCGGCACAAGGGCCTGCGCCCGGCTGTCCGCGGTGTTGCCATGAACCCGATCGACCACCCGCATGGTGGTGGTGAAGGGCGGACCTCGGGTGGTCGTCACCCGGTGACCCCGTGGGGCAAAGGCACCAAGGGCAACAAGACACGCCGGAACAAGGCAACGGACAAGCTTATCATCCGTTCGCGTCACGCTCGGAAGAAGGGTCGCTAAGACATGGCACGTTCTGTTTGGAAAGGCCCCTTCGTTGATGCCTACGTCCTGAAAAAGGCGGAAAAGGCACGCGAATCCGGTCGTAATGACGTCATCAAGATCTGGTCGCGCCGCTCGACGATCCTGCCGCAATTCGTCGGCCTGACGTTCGGCGTCTACAACGGGCAAAAGCACATTCCCGTTGCGGTGACCGAGGACATGATCGGCCAGAAGTTCGGTGAATATTCGCCGACGCGGACCTACTACGGTCATGCGGCCGACAAGAAAGCGAAACGGAAGTAAGCGCCATGGGTAAAGAGAAAAATCCGCGCCGCGTGGCCGAGAACGAGGCGATGGCGAAAGCCAAGATGCTTCGCACCTCCCCGCAGAAGCTGAACCTCGTCGCCGGCCTGATCCGCGGCAAGAAGGTGGAAAAGGCGCTTGCCGACCTCACCTTCTCGAAGAAACGCATCGCGGTTGACGTGAAGAAGTGCCTTCAGTCGGCCATCGCGAACGCCGAGAACAACCACGGGCTCGACGTTGACGAGCTGGTGGTCGCCGAGGCGTTCGTCGGCAAGAACCTCGTCATGAAGCGCGGCCGTCCGCGCGCCCGTGGCCGGTTCGGCAAGATCATGAAGCCGTTTTCTGAACTCACCATCAAGGTGCGTCAGGTCGAGGAGCAAGCGTAATGGGTCAGAAGGTCAATCCGATCGGCATGCGCCTCCAGGTCAACCGCACCTGGGACAGCCGCTGGTTCGCCGACACGAAGGACTATGGCAATCTGCTTCTTGAAGACGTCAAGATGCGGGAGTTCATTCACGAAGAGTGCAAGCAGGCCGGCGTCAGCCGTGTGATCATCGAGCGTCCGCACAAGAAGTGCCGCGTCACGATCCACACCGCGCGCCCGGGCGTCATCATCGGCAAGAAAGGCGCGGACATCGAGACGCTCCGCAAGAAGCTTGCCAACATGACGAAGTCCGAGCTGCACCTCAACATCGTCGAGGTCCGTAAGCCCGAGCTTGACGCCCAGCTGGTGGCCGAGAGCATCGCGCAGCAGATGGAGCGTCGGGTTTCGTTCCGTCGCGCCATGAAGCGCGCCGTGCAGAACGCCATGCGCATGGGCGCCCTTGGCATCCGCGTGAACGTCGGTGGCCGCCTTGGTGGTGCCGAGATCGCCCGGACCGAGTGGTACCGTGAAGGCCGCGTGCCGCTGCACACGCTGCGCGCCGACATCGACTATGCGACCTCGGAAGCGTCCACGCCCTACGGCATTATCGGTGTCAAGGTCTGGATCTTCAAAGGCGAGATCATGGAACACGATCCTCAGGCCCGCGACCGTCGTCATTCGGAAGCGCAGGACGCCGGCGCACCGCGTCAGCAGCGTCGCTGAACCCTGAGCCAGGAGAAGAACGATGCTGCAACCAAAGCGCACAAAGTTCCGCAAGATGCACAAGGGTCGCATCCACGGGGAAGCCAAGGGCGGGTTTGACCTGAACTTCGGCACCTTCGGCCTGAAGGCAACCGAGCCGGAGCGGATCACCGCCCGCCAGATCGAAGCCGCCCGCCGGGCCATGACGCGTCACATGAAGCGTCAGGGCCGGGTCTGGATCCGGGTCTTCCCGGACACGCCGGTCACCTCGAAGCCTACCGAAGTTCGGATGGGTAAGGGTAAAGGCTCCGTGGACTTCTGGGCCTGCAAAGTAAAACCCGGTCGCGTCATGTTTGAGATTGACGGCGTGGGTGAGTCTGTGGCAAGGGAAGCGCTCCGTCTCGCCGCGATGAAACTGCCCATCAAGACCCGGGTTGTTGTCCGCGAGGACTGGTGAGTTTCAGCTGGACCCCCGCGTCAAGCGGGGGTTTGGCTTTTGTTGGAAAAGCGCCGGATCATCTGGCGACTTCTGATAAGGGGATGAGGCGATGAGCGCCCAGGAATTGAGAAACAAGACGCCCGACCAGCTGCGCGATCAGCTGGTTGCGCTGAAGAAAGAGGCGTTCAACCTGCGTTTCCAGCAGGCGACGTCGCAGCTTGAGAACACGGCCCGCATGCGCACCGTCCGCCGCGAGGTGGCGCGCCTGAACACCGTGCTGAACGAAAAAGCCCGCGAAGCGGCGAAGTAAGGAGCCCGCACATGCCCAAACGCATCCTGCAAGGCACCGTGACGAGCGACAAGAACGAGCAGACCGTTACGGTTCTGGTCGAGCGCCGCTTCACCCACCCGGTGCTGAAGAAGACCATTCGTAAGTCCAAGAAGTACCGGGCTCACGATGCAAACAACCAGTTCAAGATTGGCGATACCGTCCGCATTCAGGAATGCGCGCCGGTCTCGAAATCCAAACGCTGGGAAGTTCTGGCCGACGCGTCGGTCTGATTTCCACGCCTTGATCGAAACCCTGGGACTCGTTCCCAAAGGTCGGGAGAAACCAAATGATCCAGATGCAGACCAATCTGGATGTCGCTGACAACTCCGGCGCACGCCGGGTGCAGTGCATCAAGGTCCTGGGTGGTTCCCATCGCCGCTACGCCTCTGTTGGCGACATCATCGTGGTGTCGGTGAAGGAAGCCATTCCGCGCGGTCGCGTGAAGAAAGGTGACGTCCGCAAGGCCGTCGTCGTGCGCACCGCCAAAGAAGTTCGCCGTGAAGACGGTACTGCGATCCGTTTCGACCGGAACGCTGCCGTGATCCTCAACAACAACAACGAGCCGGTCGGTACCCGTATCTTCGGCCCGGTTGTTCGTGAGCTGCGCGCCAAGAACTTCATGAAAATCATTTCGCTGGCTCCGGAGGTGCTCTGATGGCTGCGAAACTGAAAAAAGGTGACAAGGTCGTCGTCCTGACCGGCAAGGACAAGGGCAAGACCGGCGAGATCACTTCTGTTCTCCCCAAGGAGAACAAGGCTGTTGTTGACGGCCTGAACATCTCGATCCGTCACACCAAGCAAAGCCAGAACAGCCAGGGCGGCCGCCTTCCGAAGGCGATGCCGATCGACCTGTCCAACCTGGCGATCGTTGACGCGAACGGCAAGGCGACCCGTGTGGGCTTCCGCGTGGAAGGCGACAAGAAGGTCCGCTACGCCAAGACGACCGGGGATGTGATCTGATGCTCGACGCTGCGAACTATACCCCGCGCCTGAAGACGGCCTACAAGGACCGCGTTCGTGCCGCTCTGAAAGAAGAGTTCGGCTACAAGAACGACATGCAGATCCCGAAGCTCGACAAGATCGTGCTGAACATGGGGATCGGCGAGGCGGTGAAGGACACCAAGAAGGTGAAATCGGCTCAGGAAGACCTGACCGCGATCGCCGGGCAAAAGGCTGTCATCACCAAGGCGAAGAAGTCGATCGCGGGCTTCCGCGTACGTGAAGAGATGCCGCTCGGCGTCAAGGTCACGCTGCGCGGCGACCGGATGTACGAATTCCTCGACCGTCTCATCACCGTGGCGCTGCCGCGCGTCCGCGACTTCCGCGGCGTGAAAGGCACCTCGTTCGATGGCCGTGGCAACTACGCGATGGGCCTGAAAGAGCACATCGTGTTCCCGGAGATCAACTTCGACAAGGTCGACGAGGTCTGGGGCATGGACATCATCATCGCTACCACCGCGAAGACCGACGCGGAAGCTAAGGCGCTGTTGAAGCAATTCAACATGCCCTTCAACAGCTGATCGCGGGAGGACAAGAGATATGGCTAAGAAATCCATGGTCGAACGCGAGCTGAAGCGCCAGCGCCTGGTCAAGCAGTATGCTGCCAAGCGTGCCGCGCTGAAGGAAATCGCAACCGACGAATCCAAGCCGATGGAAGAGCGTTTCAAGGCGCGCCTGAAGCTTGCCGAACTGCCGCGCAACTCGTCGCCGACCCGGCTGCACAACCGGTGCCAGCTGACGGGCCGCCCGCACGCGTACTATCGTAAACTCAAAGTGTCGCGGATCATGCTGCGTGAACTGGCCTCCTTCGGTCAGATCCCGGGCATGGTGAAGTCGAGCTGGTAAGGAGGCGGAGATGATGAACGATCCTCTCGGCGATATGCTGACCCGCATCCGCAACGCCCAGCTGCGCGGTAAATCCACGGTCCGCACTCCGGCTTCCAAGCTTCGCGCTTGGGTGCTCGACGTGCTTGGCGACGAAGGCTACATCCGCGGTTACGAGAAAGTGACCTCGGACAAGGGTCACCAGGAGCTGGAAATCAGCCTCAAGTACTATGACGGCACCCCAGTGATCCGCGAGATCAAACGCGTTTCGAAGCCCGGCCGCCGCGTGTACATGAGCGTGAAGGACATCCCGAGCGTCCGCAACGGCCTCGGTGTCTCGATCGTCTCCACGCCGAAAGGCGTGATGTCGGATGCAGCTGCACGCAGCGCCAATGTTGGCGGTGAAGTGCTCTGCACGGTCTTCTAAGGAGAGTGGGATGTCTCGTATTGGGAAAAAACCGGTCGAGCTGCCCAAGGGGGTGACCGCCTCCGTGTCCGGCCAGACCGTCGAAGTGAAGGGTCCTAAGGGGACCCGGAGCTTTACCGCGACTGACGATGTGACCATCGCGCTCGATGGCAACACCGTAACCGTCACGCCGCGTGGCACCTCCAAGCGCGCTCGCGCGCAGTGGGGGATGGCGCGGACCATGGTGGCGAACCTCGCCACCGGCGTTTCGGAAGGCTTCAAGAAAGAGCTCGAGATCCAGGGCGTGGGTTACCGCGCCGCGATGCAGGGTAACGTGCTCAAGCTGTCGCTCGGCTACAGCCACGAGGTGAACTTCGAGGTTCCCGCGGGCGTGACCGTCACGACGCCGAAGCAGACCGAGATCGTTGTGGAAGGTATCGACCAGCAGGTGGTGGGGCAGGTTGCCTCCAACATCCGTGAGTGGCGCGCGCCGGAGCCCTATAAAGGCAAAGGCATCCGCTACAAGGGCGAATTCATCTTCCGCAAGGAAGGGAAGAAGAAGTAAGGGGCGCGAACATGGCGAACAACAAAAGAGAGCTGTTCCTCAAGCGCCGCCTGCGCGTCCGGAACAAACTGCGGTCGATGGCCAACGGGCGCCCGCGCCTGTCGGTCCACCGCTCGAACAAGAACATCAGCGTTCAGCTGATCGACGACGTCAACGGTGTGACGCTGGCTTCGGCTTCGACGCTCGAGAAGGATCTCGGCGTCGTTGGGAAGAACAACGTCGAAGCGGCGACCAAAGTCGGTGCAGCGATTGCCGAGCGGGCCAAGAAGGCCGGTGTCGAAGAATGCTACTTCGATCGTGGCGGTTTCCTCTTTCATGGCAAGGTGAAGGCTCTGGCCGACGCCGCGCGTGAAGGCGGGCTGAAGTTCTAAGGAGACGAAGATGGCAGAACGTGAAAATCGTCGGGACCGTCGCGAGCGCGACGAAACCCCGGAATTCGCCGATCGTCTCGTGGCGATCAACCGCGTGTCGAAAACCGTAAAGGGTGGTAAGCGCTTCGGCTTTGCTGCACTCGTGGTTGTCGGCGACCAGCGCGGCCGCGTAGGCTTCGGCAAGGGCAAGGCGAAAGAAGTGCCCGAGGCGATCCGCAAGGCAACGGAGCAGGCCAAGCGCCAGATGATCCGTGTGCCGCTGCGCGACGGCCGCACCCTGCACCACGATATCGAAGGCCGTCATGGCGCCGGTAAGGTGGTCATGCGGACGGCGGTGCCGGGTACCGGTATCATCGCCGGTGGTCCGATGCGCGCCGTGTTCGAGATGCTGGGCCTTCAGGACGTCGTGGCGAAATCGCTCGGCAGCCAGAACCCCTATAACATGATCCGTGCAACGATTGACGGTCTCAAGAAGGAAGGCAGCCCCCGCCAGGTCGCGCAGCGTCGCGGCAAGAAGGTGGCTGACATCCTGAAGAAGCCGGAAGCCGAAGCGGTCGAAGCGTAAGGAGCAAGGACAATGGCAAAAACCATCGTCGTCAAGCAGATCGGTTCGCCGATCCGCCGCCCGGACGTTCAGCGCCGCACGCTGATCGGTCTCGGCCTGAACAAGATGCACCGCACGCGGGAACTTGAGGATACGCCGTCCATCCGTGGCATGGTGAACTCGATCCCGCACCTCGTGCAGATCATCGAAGAGCGCGAATAACGCTTTTCCCGGATGGCCCTTCGATGTATCGAGGGGCCGTTCGATTCTTGGGGCATGGTGATCCTGCCCTTTCTTCATCAACAGGCCGTGTGGGTCCGGGCGTCGCTTCCCGGGCTTCTCCGGCGAAGGAGCAAGCGACATGAAACTTCATGAACTTCGCGACAACGAAGGCGCAACCAAGAAACGCATGCGCGTTGGCCGCGGCCCGGGTTCGGGCAAGGGCAAAACCGCTGGTCGTGGTGTCAAAGGTCAGAAATCCCGTTCGGGCGTTGCCATCAACGCTTACGAGGGTGGCCAGATGCCGCTCTACCAGCGTCTTCCGAAGCGCGGCTTCAACAAGCCGAACCGCAAGGCTTGGGCCGTCATCAACCTGGGCCTGATCCAGAAGTTCGTTGACGCGGGCAAGCTGGACGCCGGTTCGGTCATCACCGAGGACGCGCTGGTTGCTTCGGGCCTCGTCCGCCGCAAGCTGGACGGCATCCGCGTGCTGGCGAAAGGCGAACTGACGGCGAAGGTGCAGCTCGAGGTTTCGGGCGCTTCGGCCTCGGCCGTCGAGGCTGTGTCGAAAGCTGGCGGCTCGCTGACGGTGACCGCGCCGAAGGCCGAAGCGGCGGCTGAATAAACGGTTGTAGGCGGCCCTCAGGCCGCTTACATCAGGACCGGAGTTTTCCTGCGCCGCCGATCCGGAAAACGGTTCGGCGGCGCTGTCATGAAAGAGACAGCGCATGGCATCTGCTGCAGAGCAAATGGCGGCGAACACAAGTTGGGGCGCCCTTGCCAAGGCGACCGACCTGCGCCACCGGATTTTCTTCACTCTCGGGCTTCTGATCGTCTATCGCATCGGCACCTACATCCCTGTTCCCGGGATCGACGGGCTGGCACTGCGCGAGTTCATGGAAGAGGCGGCGGCCGGCATCGGCGGCATGCTCAACATGTTCACGGGCGGGGCGATCAGCCGGATGGGCATCTTCGCCCTTGGCATCATGCCCTACATCTCAGCCTCGATCATCGTGCAGCTGATGACGGCCATGGTGCCGTCCCTGCAGCAGCTCAAGAAAGAGGGTGAGGCCGGCCGGAAGAAAATCAACCAGTACACCCGCTACGGCACCGTCTTCCTTGCGGTCTTCCAGGCGTGGGGGCTCGCGCTCAGTCTCGAAGCCGGGGATCTGGCGCATGATCCCGGCATGTTCTTCCGCCTGTCGGTGGTGATCACGCTGGTCGGTGGCACGATGTTCTTGATGTGGCTGGGGGAGCAGATCACCGCGCGCGGTATCGGCAACGGCATCTCTCTCATCATCTTCGTGGGCATCATCGCAGAGGTTCCGGCGGCGCTGGCGCAGTTCTTCAGCCAAGGTCGCTCGGGCGCGATCAGCCCCGCAGTCATCATCGGGGTCATCCTGATGGTGGTGGTGACGATCGCCTTCGTGGTGTTCATGGAGCGGGCGCTGCGCAAGATCCACATCCAGTATCCGCGTCGGCAGGTCGGGATGAAGGTTTATGACGGCGGCTCGTCGCACCTTCCGATCAAGGTCAACCCGGCAGGCGTGATTCCCGCGATCTTCGCGTCGTCGCTCCTGCTGTTGCCGACCACCATCGCGACGTTCTCTGGCCAGCAGACCGGCCCGATCATGTCGACGATCCTGGCCTACTTCGGTCCGGGGCAGCCGCTCTACCTGCTGTTCTTCACGGCCATGATCGTGTTCTTCGCCTACTTCTATACGGCGAACGTGGCCTTCAAGACCGAGGACGTGGCAGAGAACCTGAAGAACCAGAACGGCTTCATTCCCGGCATCCGCCCCGGCAAGCGGACCGAGGAATACCTGGATCACATCGTGAACCGGCTTCTTGTCATCGGCGCGGGCTATCTGGCACTGGTCTGCCTTCTGCCCGAGATCCTGCGCAGCCAGCTGGCGGTACCCTTCTACTTCGGCGGGACGTCCGTTCTGATCGTGGTGTCGGTGACGATGGACACGATCAACCAGGTGCAGTCGCATCTGCTTGCCCATCAGTATGAGGGGCTGCTGGAGCGGTCGCAGCTGCGCGGCAAGAAACGGAGTGGGAAGAAGGCACCGGCACGTCGATGAACATCATTCTGCTTGGCCCCCCGGGGGCGGGAAAAGGAACGCAGGCGCGGCGGCTGGTTGAGGGTCGCGGCATGACGCAGCTCTCTACCGGAGACATGCTGCGCGAGGCACGCACCAGCGGTACCGAGATGGGCCGCAAGGTGGCCGAGGTCATGGACCGCGGCGAGCTTGTGACCGACGAGATCGTGATCGGCCTGATCGAGGAAAAGCTGACGCAGGCGAGCGGCGGCGGTTTTATCTTCGACGGTTTCCCGCGCACCCTTGCGCAGGCTGATGCGCTGTCGCAGCTGCTGGACCGGACGGGGCAGGGGCTGCACGCGGTGATCGAGATGCGGGTGGACGATGGCGCCCTGGTGGCGCGGATCACCGGCCGCTACACCTGCGGCAACTGCGGCGAGGTCTACCACGACCAGACCCGCCCGACGAAGGTCGAAGGCGTCTGCGACGTCTGCGGCTCCACCGACCTGAAGCGGCGCGCGGACGACAACGAGGAAAGTCTTCGCCAGCGGCTGATGGAATATTACAAGAAGACCTCGCCTCTGATCGGCTATTACTACGCCCTCGGCCTGCTTCGGCCGATCGACGGGCTGGCCGAGGTGGACGCGGTTTCGGCTGGCATTGCGGCGGTTCTCGACGACGCTTGACGGCGCCGAGAAAACCCTCTAGCTGACACCACTCGCATGGGAATCATCCCGGGTCACCGGGATGTGCCCTATTGAAGAACGAACCGGCCCTCTGGCCTTGGCCCGTGGGTTCGCGTTGTGAAAAAAGGTTCCGGGGCTACGGAACCGCAACGAAAGGAAGTCCCGCGTGGCACGTATTGCTGGCGTAAACATTCCGACGGGGAAACGTGTCCCCATCGCACTTACCTATATCACGGGCATCGGCCCCGATTCTGCGGCCCGCATCTGCGAAGCCGTCGGTATCGACGTAACCCGTCGCGTGAACGAGCTCTCGGATGCCGAAGTGCTCGCGATCCGCGAACACATCGATGCGAACTTCACGGTGGAAGGTGACCTTCGCCGCGAAGTGCAGATGAACATCAAGCGCCTGATGGACCTCGGCTCCTATCGCGGGCTGCGTCATCGTCGCAACCTCCCTGTGCGCGGTCAGCGTACCCACACCAACGCACGCACGCGCAAAGGCCCCGCGAAGGCCATTGCCGGCAAGAAGAAATAAGGGAGCGCTGAGACATGGCACGCGATAAAACCCGCGTTAAGCGCAAGGAACGCAAGAACATCGCCGCCGGTGTGGCGCATGTGAACTCTTCGTTCAACAACACCAAGATCCTGATTTCCGACGTGCAGGGCAACGCGATCTCTTGGTCGTCGGCTGGCACCATGGGCTTCAAGGGCTCGCGGAAGTCGACCCCCTACGCAGCCCAGATGGCTGCCGAGGATGCAGGCCGCAAGGCCCAGGAGCATGGCGTCAAGACGATCGAAGTCGAAGTGCAGGGCCCCGGTTCGGGTCGTGAATCGGCTCTGCGCGCTCTGGCTGCTGTTGGCTTCAACATCACCGCGATCCGCGACGTGACGCCGATTGCGCACAACGGCTGCCGCCCGCCGAAACGTCGCCGGGTCTGATCTTTCTCAAAATTCGCCGGGCCGCGCCGTTGTTGCGCGGCCCGGTTACGTCATTTGATCCTCGGGCGTCGTTGGCTTGGGACATGGGCCAAGGACAGGTATGGAGGCGACACGCATGATCCACAAGAACTGGCAGGAACTGATCAAACCGACGCAACTGGTGGTTCGGCCGGGCGCCGATCCGTCCCGTGTCGCGACCGTTGTGGCCGAGCCGCTGGAGCGGGGCTTCGGCCTGACGCTTGGCAACGCGCTGCGCCGCGTGCTGTTGTCGTCGCTTCAGGGCGCTGCCATCACGTCGGTGCAGATCGACAACGTCCTGCACGAGTTTTCGAGCGTCGCAGGCGTTCGTGAAGACGTTACCGACATCGTGCTGAATCTGAAGGGCGTCGCGATCCGGATGGAAGTCGACGGGCCGAAGCGTCTGGCGATCTCGTCCAAGGGTCCGGGCGTCGTGACCGCTGGCGACATCTCGGAAAGCAACGGCATCGAGGTGCTGAACAAGGACCATGTGATCTGCCACCTCGACGAGGGTGCGGACCTGTTCATGGAACTGACGGTCAACACCGGCAAGGGCTACGTCCCGGCGGACAAGAACCGCCCGGAGGATGCGCCCATCGGCCTGATCCCGATCGACGCGATCTATTCGCCGGTCAAGAAGGTCAGCTATGACGTGCAGCCGACCCGTGAGGGGCAGGTGCTCGACTATGACAAGCTGACGCTGAAGGTCGAAACCGACGGCTCGATCACGCCGGACGATGCGGTGGCCTATGCTGCCCGCATCCTGCAGGACCAGCTGCAGGTGTTCGTCAACTTCGAAGAGCCGGAAAGCGCTTCGACCCAATCCGACGAGGATGGGCTGGAGTTCAACCCGCTGCTGCTGAAGAAGGTGGACGAGTTGGAACTGTCGGTGCGTTCGGCAAACTGCCTGAAGAACGACAACATCGTTTATATCGGCGACTTGATCCAGAAGACCGAGGCAGAGATGCTGCGGACCCCCAACTTCGGCCGCAAGTCGCTGAACGAGATCAAGGAAGTGCTTTCGGGCATGGGTCTGCATCTTGGCATGGATGTCGAGGACTGGCCGCCGGAAAACATCGAGGACCTGGCCAAGCGCTTCGAGGACCAGTTCTGAGTTGACAGCTTCGGGGGCCGTGTCCTAAACGGCCCCCAAATGCCCGGACTGCCGGGGAACAACTGGGCATGATGCCCCAAGGAGAGTGGCGCCAGGACCAGGCGCTGCCGGACAAAGCAGAGACGATCCAGGAGAAATCACATGCGTCACGCTCGCGGATACCGCCGCCTGAACCGTACCCATGAACACCGCAAGGCGCTGTTCGCCAACATGGCCGGTTCGCTTATCGAACATGAACAGATCAAGACGACCCTTCCGAAAGCGAAGGAACTGCGTCCGATCATCGAGAAACTGATCACGCTTGCCAAGCGTGGCGACCTGCACGCCCGCCGTCAGGCTGCGGCGCAGCTCAAGCAGGACGCCTATGTCGTCAAGCTGTTCGACGTTCTCGGCCCCCGCTTCAAGGACCGTCAGGGTGGTTACGTCCGCGTCCTGAAGGCCGGCTTCCGCTATGGCGACATGGCGCCGATGGCGATCATCGAGTTCGTCGAGCGCGACCCGAACGCCAAGGGTGCTGCCGACAAGGCGCGCCTGGTCGAGGAAGAGGCCGTCGAAGCCTGATTGGCCCGTCAAGGCCGATGCAAAGCCCGCCGTTCAGGCGGGCTTTTTCTTTTGCGGCGCCATCTTCCGGTGGAGCGTCTTGCAGCATATTCTGTGGATATGGCGGATCTTTTTGACAGGCTGGATGACGAACCCGAACCCGGCGGCGCGGCCCCGCGCCCGCTGGCTGACCGTTTGCGCCCCCGCCGCCTGTCAGAGGTCATCGGGCAGGAGCGTATCCTTGCGCCCGAAGGGCCGTTGGGGGCGATGGTTGCCGCTGGGAGCCTGTCGTCCCTGATCCTGTGGGGTCCTCCGGGCGTGGGCAAGACCACGATCGCCCGGCTGCTTGCGGATGAAACGCGGCTGGCTTTTGTTCAGATCAGCGCGATCTTCACCGGGGTGCCTGAACTGCGCAAGGTATTCGAGGCCGCGCGTCTGCGTCACCGGAACGGGCAGGGCACGCTGTTGTTCGTCGACGAAATCCACCGCTTCAACAAGGCCCAGCAGGATGGATTCCTTCCGCATATGGAGGATGGGACAATCCTTCTGGTGGGCGCGACAACAGAAAACCCGTCGTTCGAGCTGAACGCCGCGCTTCTGTCTCGGGCGCAGGTCATCGTGCTGGAGCGGCTGACGCTCGCCGATCTTGAACGGCTCGCCCAGCGGGCGGAAAAGGAACTGCACCGGCCGCTGCCGCTGAAGGGTCCCGCGCGCGAGGCGCTGCTGGAGATGGCGGATGGGGACGGACGCGCGCTCCTGAACCTCATCGAGCAGGTGATGGCCTGGAAGGTCGATGGCACGCTGGATACGGCGGCGCTTTCAGCGCGGCTGATGCGGCGGGCGGCGAAATACGACAAGTCGGGAGATGAGCATTACAACCTCATCTCGGCCCTGCACAAATCGGTGCGGGGCTCCGACCCGGATGCCGCGTTGTACTGGTTCGCCCGGATGCTGGAAGGGGGAGAGGACCCGCGTTACCTCGCCCGTCGGATCATCCGGATGGCGGTGGAGGATATCGGCCTTGCCGATCCGCAGGCGCAGACGATTTGCCTGCATGCGTGGGAGACCTACGAGCGGCTGGGCAGCCCGGAAGGGGAACTGGCGCTGGGGCAGGCGGTGATCTATCTCGCGCTCGCGCCCAAGTCGAACGGCGGTTATGTGGCCTACAAGGCGGCGCGGGCGCTGGCGCGGCAGTCGGGATCGGAGCCGCCGCCCAAGCATATCCGCAACGCCCCGACACGGCTGATGAAGGACCAGGGCTATGGCGCGGGCTATGCCTATGACCATGATGCCGAGGACGGGTTTTCCGGGCAGAACTATTTCCCCGAAGGCATGAAGCGCCCCGTGCTGTACAACCCGCCCGAGCGCGGGTTCGAGCGCGAGTTGAAGAAACGGATCGAGTATTTCGCAAAGCTGCGCGAGCAGCGCCACAAAGGTTGACTCTGGTCCCTTGCTGGCAGACAGGGTGCCCATGATATTGACGGTTTTTCAGGTGGCGCTTGGCGGCGCGGTCGGCTCTGGCCTGCGCTTTCTGGTGGTTCACGGGGCCCTGCGGATGGGCGCCGGACCTTGGGGCACAGCCTGCGTCAACATCCTGGGCTCGTTCCTGATGGGCGGGTTGTTCGTGGTTCTGGCGCAGCGGGACGCCTTGCGGCCCTTGCTGATGACGGGGGTGCTGGGCGGTTTCACGACCTTCTCGGCTTTCTCGCTGGATGCGTTGAACCTATATGAAAAAGGAGCCCCCGGGCTGGCCGCGGTTTACGTGCTGGTTTCGGTCGGGTTGTCGATTGCCGCGCTGGGTGCAGGTGTGGCCGCAATGCGTGGAGTGCTGGGATGAGCGGCGTGAAGATTCTGACCGTGTCCGCGGATGAGGGCGAGCAGCGGCTGGACCGCTGGCTGAAGCGCCGCTTTCCGCAGGTCACGCAGGGTGCAGTGGAAAAGATGTGCCGCACCGGGCAGATCCGGGTGGACGGCGGGCGGGTGAAGGCCTCCAGCCGGCTGGCGCCTGGCATGGTCGTGCGCCTGCCGCCGCTGCCGAAAGGCGAGGGCCCTGCGCCGACAGCGCGCGAAAGCGTGGCCGAGGCCGACGCCAAGATGATCCAGGCCGCGGTTCTTTATCGCGATGATCACATCATCGCGCTGAACAAGCCGCCGGGGCTGCCGTCGCAGGGCGGCAGCGGGCTGGGCAACCGCCATGTGGATGCGCTGGCAGAGGCGTTGAAATTCGGCATGGCCGAACGGCCGGCGCTGGTTCACCGGCTGGACAAGGATACATCCGGCGTGTTGCTGCTGGCGCGCACCACCAAGGCAGCGCGGTTGCTGTCCGAAGCCTTCCGCCATCGCAATACGCGCAAGATCTACTGGGCCGCGGTGGCAGGTGTGCCGAACCCCAAGATGGGCACGATCCGCTTTGGTCTGGTGAAGGCGCCCGGCGGCGGCAAGGGCGAAGGCGAGAAGATGCGCTGCGTCCATCCCGCCGAAGTTCCAAACGTCGAAGGCGCAAAACGTGCCACTACCGACTATGCGGTGCTGAGCGCGCTTGGCCAGCGGACGTCATGGGTGGCGCTGGTGCCGATCACCGGGCGGACCCATCAGCTGCGGGCGCATATGGCCGAAATCGGGCATCCGATCGTGGGCGACGGCAAATATGGCGGGTCGGGGCAGGAGAATCTTGGCGACGGCTGGGGTGCCCAGTTGGGCGGGGACATCAGCCGCAAGCTGCATCTGCACGCGCGGTCGATCAGCTTCCGCCACCCGGTCAGCGGCGCTATCCTGACCATCACGGCGCCACTGCCTGAACATATGGCCCGGACTTGGAAAACCTTTGACTGGCACGCAAACGACGTGCCTGCCGATCCTTTTGCCGAGGATGCCTGATGGACCTTCGCCTGATCATATTCGACGTGGATGGCACGCTGGTTGACAGCCAGAACGAAATCGTCGGCGCCATGACGACCGCCTTTGAGGCGACCGGTCATGTGGCCCCGGTGCGCGAGGCGATCCTGTCCATCGTCGGCCTGTCATTGCCGGTCGCCGTCCGGGCGCTGGCCCCCCATCTGCCCGAGGATGAGGTGACTACCATCGTCGACGGCTACAGGGCCTGCTTCATGAACCGACGGGTGGGTGGGGCGACGCCGCCGCTGTATCCCGGCGCGCTGGATGTGCTGGGGCAGTTGCACGGGCACGAACAGACGCTGCTGGGCGTTGCCACGGGCAAGTCGCGGCGCGGTCTTGTGCATCTGCTGGAGGCCCATGCGCTGGACCGGTTCTTCGTGACGCGGCAGGTGGCGGACGACCATCCGTCCAAGCCGCACCCGTCGATGCTGATGGCCTGCCTGCGCGAAACCGGGGCGGCGGCAGGGCAGGGGATCATGGTCGGCGACACCAGCTTTGACATTGAGATGGGGCGCGCCGCCGGGTTCCGGACCATCGGCGTAACCTGGGGGTATCACGGGAAGGACCGGCTTCACCAAGCCGGTGCCGACATCCTGGTCGACCGGTTCGAGGACATGCCGGCCGCCATGATGGAGCTTGCGGAGGGAACATGAGCGTCTGGAAAGCCAAGCGGTTCTGGAAGGAAGCCGTGCCCACCGCCGCCGATGGCGGTTATTCTGTGCTGCTTGACGGCCGCCCCGTGCGCACGCCCGCCAAGGCGCCGCTGGTGGTGCCGACGCTGGCGCTTGCCGAAGCCATTGCCGAGGAATGGCAGGCGCAAGAGGGGGAGATCGACCCCCGGAACATGCCGCTGACGCGGTCTGCCAATTCCGCCATCGACAAGGTGCGCCCGCAGTTCGACGAAGTTGCCGCAATGCTTGCCTCTTACGGCGAAACCGATCTTGTCTGCTACCGCGCTACGGGCCCGGCGCCACTGGTCGCCCGGCAGGCCGATGCCTGGGACCCGCTGCTGAAGTGGATGCACGGGCAGGGCGTGGCGCTGCATCAGGCACGGGGCATCGTGCATGTTCCCCAGCCAGCCGAAAGCATCGCCTTGCTGCGTAAGCGCGTCTTTGTCCTGTCGGAGTTCGAGCTTGCCGCGCTGCACGACCTCGTGGCGATCTCGGGTTCGCTTGTGATCGGGCTGGCCGCCATGGAGGGTTGGGCCGAGGGCGAGGCGCTCTGGTCGCTGTCGCGTGTGGACGAGGATTACCAAGAGGAACTCTGGGGCCGGGATGAGGAAGCCGCCGAAGCGGCGGAACTCAAGCGGCAGGATTTTCTTCAGGCGCTTCGGTTCCTTGCGCTGCTGCGGGCCTGATCGGCTGTCTGAGAAAGCGGCACTGCCCGCCGGTTAGGCATCCGCCCCGGCTTTGGGCCAGAGTGCTTTCGAAAGCGACGCGCTCCTTGACGTATTCTTCTGTTCTCGCCCATGCTTGGGTGGCCCGTGGGGCATTTGCCTGCGGGGCCATCGCCGCATTCGTCGGCGCATAATCCGCCGCAGCGAAAGGCGGAAGATCAGGAAGAGGTAAGCATGAAGACATTTACATTCTTTGGCGCCTTGACGGCCGCAGGCCTGGCAGCGGGGGTGGTCCAGGCCGCGACCCTAGATGACGTGAGGGCGCGCGGGAATTTGAGCTGCGGCATTTCCACGGGGCTTGCGGGGTTTTCGGCGCCCGATGCCAACGGGGTCTGGCAAGGTTTTGACGTGGCGGTCTGCCGGGCAGTGGCGGCGGCGGTTCTGGGCGATCCGATGGCCGTGACCTTTGTGCCCACCACCGGGCAGACGCGTTTCACCGCCCTGAGTTCAGGTGAGATCGATCTTCTGGCACGCAATACCACCTGGACCTTTTCGCGCGACGTGGACCTGAAGTTCACCTTTGCCGGCATCAATTATTATGATGGTCAGGGCTTCATGGTCAGTCGTGAGTTGGGCGTATCTTCGGCCCGCGAATTGGATGGGGCGACGATCTGCATCCAGACCGGCACCACCACCGAATTGAACCTGGCCGACTATTTCCGCGCCAACAACATGAGCTATGAACCCGTCCCGATCGAGACGAACGCCGAGGCGCAGCAGCAGTATCTGGCGGGGGCCTGCGACGTCTATACGACCGACGCCTCAGGGCTGGCATCGACCCGCGCGACATTTGCGGACCCGGAAAATCACATCCTGCTGCCCGAGATCATTTCCAAGGAGCCGCTGGGTCCGCTGGTTCGTCATGGCGATGACGAATGGGCCGACATCGTGAAGTGGACGCTTTACGCCCTGATCGCGGCCGAAGAGTACGGCATCACCTCGCAGAACATCGACGAGCTTGCCCGCGGCACCGACAACCCGGAAATCAACCGCCTGCTGGGCGTCGAAGGCGGGCTGGGCCAGATGTTCCGGCTTGAAAATGACTGGGCCCGTCGCGCGATTTCAGCCGGGGGCAACTATGGCGAGATCTTTTCCTCCACCATCGGCGAATCCACCCCGATCGGACTTGCGCGGGGGCTGAACGCGCAGTGGACGCAGGGCGGGCTGCTTTACGCGATGCCGTTCCGCTAAGCCTAGAAGGGCGCGCCGCACCGCGCGCCCTTTCCAGTAACGGACTTTCCCAAGCGGGCCGGGCCTTACCCGGAATATAATGACAACTTGGGAACGCAGGGAGTTACGGATGACCACGATCCCCGATGCGCCGAAGCCCGTCTTTCGGCCAAGCATGCTTATTTACGATACGCGCTACAGGTCGCTGACGATCCAGGTCGTCGTGTTGTTCCTGTTCATGGCGGGTGCGGCCTGGCTGATCGATAACGCGATCCAGAACCTCAGGACGCTGGGCAAGGATTTCAACTTCAGCTTCCTGGGCCAGCGCGCCGGCTATGACATCAACCAGCGGCTGGTAGCCTATGACAGCAACAGCACCCACGGGCGGGCGCTGCTGGTGGGGCTGTTGAACACGCTGCTGCTGGCGGTGATGTCCTGCGCCCTAGCCACGGTGATCGGGGTGATCGCCGGGGTGCTGCGGCTGTCGGGCAACTGGCTGGTCGCGCGGCTGATGACCGTCTATGTCGAAACCTTCCGCAACATTCCGACGCTGCTCTGGATACTCGTGTTCGGGGCGATCATGACGGAAAGCATGCCTGCGCCTGCCGCCTTTCGGGGCGACAATCCGACGGCAGAGATGATCCTGGGCATGGTGGCGATCACCAACCGGGGCGTCTATGTGCCAGAGCCGATGTTCGCCCGCAGTTTGGGCGACCTGGACTTGGGCCTGTTCCTGGTCAGCATCGATCTGCTTGCGCTGGCTGCGGTGCTGATCGCCGGCATCCTGATCCGCCGCCGCCTGCTGCGCCATGCAGAGGCCGTGCAGAACGCCACCGGCGTGCGGCCCGTGACATGGTGGAAGGGGCTGCTGGCGGTGGTCCTGCCGCCGGCGCTGCTGCTTTGGGCGCTGGGGTTCCATCTGAACTATCCGGAGCTTGCCGGGTTCAACTTTTCAGGCGGCATTCACCTGCGGAACTCGTTGATCGCGATGTGGCTGGCGCTGTCGATCTATACCGGCGCCTTCATCGCGGAAAACGTGCGGGCCGGGATCATGGCTGTATCGCGCGGCCAGACCGAGGCCGCCTTTGCCCTGGGCCTGCGCCCCGGCACGACCATGAACCTTGTCATCCTTCCACAGGCCAAGCGGATCATCATCCCGCCGCTGATTTCCCAGTATCTCAACATCACCAAGAACACCTCGCTCGCGCTGGCGGTGGGGTACATGGACCTGCGGTCCACGCTTGGGGGAATCACGCTGAACCAGACGGGGCGCGAGCTGGAGGCAATGCTGCTGATGATGCTGATCTACCTGGTGATCAGCCTGCTGATTTCCTTAGCGATGAACCTTTACAACCGCCGGGTCGGGCTGAAGGAGCGGTGAGATGAGCGACACCCATGCCGAAACCGTCGCCTTTGTCCGCGACACGATGTTGCCGCCCGAACCGCCCCCGGTGACTGAAATCGGCGCGGTGCGATGGGTGCGCGAGAACCTGTTTTCAGGCTGGCTAAACGTGCTGCTGACCTTGGGGGCGGTCTATGTCATCGTCTGGTTGCTGGCGCATATCGGGCCGTGGCTGCTCAACTCGGTCTGGAACGCCGGAAGCCTCGCTGAATGCAGGCAGATCCTTGATGGTGCCACAGGGGCCTGTTTCGCGGTCATCCGGGACCGGGGGCAGCAACTGCTTTACGGGTTCTACCCCGCCAACCTGTACTGGCGGCCGAACCTTGCGTTGCTGCTGATGGTGGTGGCGCTTGCGCCGCTCTTGTTCCCACGGGTGCCGCGCCGGGTGCTGTGGTTTTCGGCCGTCTATCCCGCGGTTGCCTACTGGTTGCTTTGGGGGGGCTCGGTCTGGTTCCCGGTGTCGGTGTTGCTGGGCTTCCCCGCCGGCTATCTGGCATGGCGCGTCATGCGGCCCGCGGGGGCGATCCTGTCGGGCATCGTGGCGGTATTGGTGCCGCTGCTGTGGTGGGCGGTGGTGGCAGGGCCGCTGGCGGGGCTGTTGCAGTCGATCGTTCCGCTGGGGCTGCGCCCGGTGCGGTCAGACCAGTTCGGCGGCTTCATGCTGTCGATCATCATCGGGGTGACGGGCATCGCCCTGTCGCTGCCGCTGGGGATCGTGCTGGCATTGGGGCGCCGGTCGGACATGTTCCTGATCAAGACGCTGTCCGTCGGGTTCATCGAGTTCATCCGGGGCGTCCCGCTGATCACGCTGCTGTTCACGGCCTCGCTGCTGCTGAACTACTTCCTGCCCCCCGGGACCAACTTCGACATCATCCTGCGGGTCATCATCATGGTGACGCTGTTCGCCGCCGCCTACATGGCCGAGGTGATCCGCGGCGGCCTTGCCGCCCTGCCGCGCGGGCAGTACGAGGCCGCCGATGCGCTGGGCCTCGACTACTGGAAGGCGCAGCGGCTGGTCATCATGCCGCAGGCGCTGAAGGTGTCGATCCCGGGCATCGTGAACACCTTCATCGGCCTGTTCAAGGATACGACGCTGGTGGTGTTCATCGGGCTTCTGGACCCGATCGGCCTGTCGAATTCGATCCGCGCCGACACGAACTGGAACGGCATCTACTGGGAGCTGTTCATCTTCATCGGCCTGTTGTTCTTCATCTTCTGCTTTGGCATGTCGCGCTATTCCCAGCACCTGGAGCGGCGGCTGAAGACCGATCATCACTAAGGAGCCCTTATGAACAACGTCCAGACCAGCGCCGTCGTGGATGACGCCAACCCGGTTGCAATCCAGATCCGCGCGATGAACAAGTGGTACGGCAGCTTCCACGTCCTGCGGGACATCGACATGACCGTCCACCGGGGCGAGCGCATCGTGATCTGCGGCCCGTCCGGATCAGGGAAATCGACGCTGATTCGCTGCATCAACCGGCTGGAGGAACACCAGTCCGGGCAGATCATCGTGGATGGCACGGAACTGACCAGCGACCTCAAGAACATCGACAAGGTCCGGTCAGAGGTTGGCATGGTCTTCCAGCACTTCAACCTGTTCCCGCACCTGACGATTTTGGAAAACTGCACCCTTGCGCCGATCTGGGTCCGCAAGGTTCCTCGGCGCGAGGCCGAGGAGATCGCTATGCACTTCCTTGAAAAGGTGCGAATTCCCGAACAGGCCAACAAGTATCCCGGGCAGCTTTCAGGCGGGCAGCAGCAGCGGGTCGCGATTGCGCGCGCCCTGTGCATGCGGCCGCGCATCATGCTTTTTGATGAACCTACTTCTGCCCTCGACCCCGAGATGATCAAGGAGGTGCTGGACACGATGATCGAATTGGCCCGGGACGGGATGACGATGATCTGCGTGACCCATGAAATGGGCTTTGCCCGGCAGGTCGCCAACCGCGTGATTTTCATGGATCAGGGCCAGATCGTCGAACAGAACGCCCCCGAGGAGTTTTTTGCCCGCCCCCGGTCCGAACGCACCCGCCTGTTTCTGAGCCAGATCCTCGGCCATTAGGTGGAGGCTCAACCCTGTTGCGCGAAAGGCTGAAGTCGCGCACGATGTGCATGCATCCGGCGGGGGAGCGTCGGCGGCAAAGGGAGGACATTGATGGAACTCGCAGCCTCGCGCCTGATCGCCGCGGATCGCGCGGCGGTCTGGGCAGCACTGAATGATCCGGCCGTCCTGCAGGCGGCCATTCCCGGCTGTTCGGAACTGACAGGCACCCCGGAGGAGGGGTTCGAAGCCGTCGTCACCCAGAAGATCGGGCCGGTCAAGGCCACCTTCCGCGGGGCGGTGACCCTGTCAGAAGTCGTCGAAGGTGAAAGCTATCGCATTGCGGGCGAGGGCAAGGGCGGCGCCGCCGGCTTTGCCAAGGGCGGCGCCCGGGTGCGCCTGTCAGATGCCGAGGGCGGCACCCAGCTTGATTATGAGGTCGAGGCGAGCGTGGGCGGAAAGCTGGCGCAGCTCGGCTCTCGGCTGATCGACGGGGTGGCGCGGCGGCTGGCGGACCAGTTCTTCGACAACCTTCAGGCGCAGCTTGCCCCCGATGTCGCGGCGGCCGAGGCCGAGGCGGTCGAGGTTGCGGAAGCGGTGGACGAAGCAGAGGCTGGGAAAGAAACAAAAGGATGGTTCGCCCGCCTCAGAAGCTGATCATCAGGATACTCAGGGAGGAGTTGAATGAGCAAGGTAACACTGACGGTCAATGGCCGCACAGTCACGCGCGAGATCGAGGGCCGGACGCTGCTGGTGCAGCTTTTGCGCGAAGGGCTGGGGCTGACCGGAACCCATGTCGGATGTGATACGAGCCAGTGCGGCGCCTGTCTGGTGCATGTGAACGGGCAGGCGGTGAAGTCCTGCAGCATCTTTGCGGCCGAACTGGAAGGGGCCGAGGTCCGCACGATCGAGGGCATGGCCAACCGCGACGGATCGCTTTCGGTGATCCAGCAGGCGTTCCAGGACTGTCACGGGCTGCAATGCGGGTTCTGCACGCCGGGCATGGTGATGTCGGCGGCGGCGCTGCTGCAGGACAACCCGCGCCCGACCGAGGCCGAGGTGCGGCACCATCTGGAGGGCAACCTCTGCCGGTGCACGGGCTACCACAACATCGTCAAGGCGATCATGGCTGCATCCGGGCAGGATGTGGCGATGGCGGCGGAATAGGGGGCAAGCATGGCACGGGACTTCGGGATTGGCGCCAGCTCCAAGCGGCGCGAGGATGTGCGATTTCTGACAGGGAAGGGGCGCTATACCGACGACTTCAACCGTCCGGGGCAGACGCATGTAGCCTTTCTGCGGTCGCAGGTGGCGCATGGGCGGATCCTGTCCATCAACACCGCGGCCGCCGAGGCGATGCCGGGCGTCCTGCAGGTGTTCACGGCGGCGGATTTCGCGGATGCAGGCGGCCTTCCCTGCGGCTGGCAGGTGACCGACCGGTTCGGCAACGTGATGCAAGAGCCGAAGCATCCGGTGTTGGCGGATGGCAAGGTACGCCATGTGGGCGAGCCGATCGTCGCCGTGGTGGCCGAGACGCTTGATCAGGCTCGCGACGCGGCAGAGGCGATCGAGGTGGAGATCGAGGAACTGCCCGCTGTCATGGACATGCGGGCCGCGCTGGCCGAGGATGCGCCCAAGGTTCATGACGATCTGACGTCGAACCTCTGTTTCGACTGGGGCTTTGTCGAGGAGAACAAGGCCAAGGTCGGGGAGGCCTTTGCCCGCGCCCATCATGTCACTACGCTGGACCTGATCAATAACCGGCTGGTGCCGAACCCGATGGAGCCGCGCGTGGCCTTGGCCGAATATGATGCGGCGGGCGACAGTTACACACTTTATACCACCAGCCAGAACCCTCATGTGATCCGGCTGTTGATGGGGGCCTTCGTGCTCAACATCCCGGAACACCGGCTGCGGGTGGTGGCGCCGGACGTAGGCGGGGGTTTTGGCGCCAAGATCTATCACTATGCCGAGGAAGCATTTTGCACCCGCGCCGCACAGATGGTAGGGCGGCCGGTCAAGTGGACCTCGACCCGGGCGGAGGCATTCATGTCCGACGCGCATGGGCGGGATCACGTGACGCGGATCGAGCTTGCGCTGGACGAGAACGGCAAGTTCCTGGCGCTGCGGACCGACACGCTGGCCAACATGGGGGCCTACCTGTCCACCTTTGCGCCGGCGGTGCCCACATGGTTGCACGGGACGCTGATGGCGGGGAACTACACTACGCCGCTGATCTATGTGAACGTGAAGGCGATCTTTACCAACACCGTGCCCGTCGATGCCTATCGCGGCGCAGGGCGGCCCGAGGCGACCTACCAACTGGAACGTGTCATCGACAAGGCGGCGCGCGAGATGGGCATCGACCCGATCGAGCTGCGGCGGCGCAACTTCATCCAGCCGGAACAGTTCCCGTACCAGACGCCGGTCGCGGTGGTCTATGACACCGGGAACTACCAGGCGACGATGGACCGGGTGGTCGAGATGACCGACTACCACAACTTCGAGGCGCGGCGGGCGGAAAGTGCTGCGCGCGGCAAGCTGCGGGGCTTTGGCATCGCCCATTACATCGAGGCCTGTGGGATCGCGCCTTCGAACCTTGTGGGTCAGTTGGGGGCCCGGGCGGGGCTTTATGAAAGCGCGACGGTGCGGGTGAACGCCACAGGCTCGATCACCGTGTTCACCGGCAGCCACAGCCATGGGCAGGGGCACGAGACGACCTTTGCCCAAGTGGTGGCCGACATGATCGGCATCCCCGAAAGCCAGATCGAGATCGCCCACGGTGACACTGCCAATACGCCGATGGGCATGGGCACCTACGGGTCGCGCAGCATTGCGGTGGGCGGGTCTGCGATGGTCAAGGCCACGAACAAGATCATCGCCAAGGCCAAGAAGATCGCTGCACATCTGCTGGAGGCGAGCGAGGGTGACATCGAACTGAAGGACGGCAAGTTCAGCGTGGCGGGAACCGACCGTTCGGTGGACTGGTCGGGGGTAACGCTGGCGGCTTACGTCCCGCACAACTACCCGCTTGAAGACCTGGAGCCGGGGCTGGAGGAGACGGCGTTCTATGATCCGTCGAACTTCACCTATCCTTCGGGCGCCTATGCCTGTGAGGTAGAGGTGGACCCGGACACCGGCAAGGTGGAGATCCTGTCCTTTGCCGCGGCGGATGATTTCGGGAACGTCATCAACCCGATGATCGTCGAAGGCCAGGTGCACGGGGGCCTTGCGCAGGGGATCGGGCAGGCGCTGCTGGAGGTCGCGGTCTATGACGATGAAGGGCAGCTGCTGACCGGGTCCTACATGGACTACGCGATGCCGCGGGCGGATGACCTGCCGATGTATCAGGTGGATCATTCCTGCCAGACGCCCTGCACCCACAACCCGCTGGGCGTGAAGGGCTGTGGCGAGGCTGGGGCGATCGGGTCGCCGCCGGCGGTGGTCAACGCGGTGATAGATGCGCTTCAGCGCGGGGGCCACGACCATGTAACGCATCTGGATATGCCGCTGACGCCCAGCCGCGTCTGGGCCGCGATGCAGCGCTGAGGGGAGGGGAGCATGTACAACTTTGACTTCGCACGGCCCGATACGCTTCAGGATGCGCAGGCGGCACTTCGGGCAGATGACGCGCAGGCGCTGGGCGGCGGGCAGACGCTGATCCCGACGCTGAAGCAGCGGCTGGCGGCCCCTGCCATTCTGGTGAGCCTGACGGCGATTCCGGAGCTGAAGGGCATCTGTCTGGCCGATGACGGCAGGCTTTGCATCGGGGGCGCGACCACCCACGCCACCGTCGCGCGGGAAGCGGCGGCGCATTACCCGGCGCTGGCCCAGCTCGCGGGCAACATCGGTGACCCGGCGGTGCGCAATCGGGGGACCATTGGGGGCAGTCTTGCCAATAATGACCCTTCGGCCTGCTATCCGGCGGCGGTGCTGGCCTCTGGCGCGACGGTCATCACTGACCGGCAAGAGGTCGCGGCGGATGACTACTTCCAGGGCATGTTTGCAACGGCATTGGGGGAAGGGGAAATCATCACCGAGGTGCGGTTCCCGGTGCCGCAGGCCGCGAACTACCAGAAGTTCGTTCAGCCCGCCTCTCGCTTCGCCTTGGTGGGGGTGTTCGTCGCGCGCTTTGCCCATGGGGTGCGGGTGGCGGTCACCGGTGCCTCGGAAGGTGGGGTATTCCGGTGGCACAAGGCTGAAGCCGCGCTGGGAGACGACTTCCGGGCCGAGGCGCTGGGCGATCTGGCCGTGGAGGCTGACGGGATGATCGGCGACCTGCATGGGACGCCGGAATACCGGGCGCATCTGGTCCGGGTGCTGACGGGCCGCGCCGTCACCGCCGCCGCCTGAGGTGTTGCGCAAAGGGGAGGGGCAGCGAACGGTCTGGTTACCGAGCCTTAGCCGCGCCTCCCTAGTCTGCATTGGCGACCGCATCCTGCGGCCGATCACAAAGGATGATGCAGATGAACCCGTTTTCGAACCGCGCGCTGCCGATTTCTGGCCCGGCCTATGACCTGCTGCCGGTAATTCCGAACAACAACACTGACCTGCCAGCGGTGGCGATCGGTCTTTATGTGGAAACCGGCGGCACCCTGTCCATCGACACGGCCAAGGGCGAGACGCGGCAGGTCGCCGTTGCCGACTTCTCCATCCTGCCAGTGGGTGTGCGGCGCGTGCGGCAGACCGGTACCACGGCGGTCGGTCTGCACGCGCTTGTGCTTGGCTAGGCCGGTACGCTGTTGCGCAGCCGGGAGATCCAGGCCCAGCTGGAGGCGCACATCGTCTCCAGCCCATACTCGGCGCGGAAGCCGATGACCTCTGCCGCGCGGTCGACGCGGGCCAGCAGCACCGGCACGTCGCCGCTGCGCCGCGGCGCGATGACATAGGGCAAGGGCTTGCCACAGGCGCGTTCATAGGCACGCAGCATCTCCAGCACTGAATAGGCCTGACCCGTGCCGATGTTGAGCACATGCCCCTCATCCCGTTCCAGCAGCGCGTCCAGCGACAGGACGTGGGCGCGGGCCAGATCCTCGACATGAATGTAGTCGCGCAGGCCGGTGCCGTCGGGCGTGTCGTAGTCATCGCCAAAGACGTTCAGCGCCGGAAGTTCCCCCACCGCAACCTTGGCGATATAGGGCATCAGGTTGTTGGGGATGCCGTTCGGATCCTCGCCGATCTGGCCGCTGGTATGGGCGCCGACCGGATTGAAATAGCGCAGCACGCCAAAGGCCCAACGATCGTCGGACGCCCCCAGCTGCTCAAGGATCTGTTCGCCCATCAGCTTGGTATAGGCATAGGGGCTGGTGTGGAAACGTTCCGCATCCTCGGGGATCGGGACGACCTTGGGTTCGCCATAAACCGTGGCCGAGGAAGAGAAGACCAAGCGGAAGCAGCCTGCCTCGCGCATCCGCTTGAGAAGCGCTACAAGACCAGTGCAGTTCACCTCGATATATTCAAGCGGCATTCGGGTGGATTCACCCACCGCCTTCTTGGCCGCGAAATGGACGACCGCGTCGATCTTGTGGCTGTTGAACACGGTGTCGAGCACGGCCGGATCAAGAAGGTCGCCACGATGGCAGGCAACCGGCTTGCCGGTGATCATTTCAAGCCGCTCTGGCACGTCCTCACGCGCGTTGGAAAAGTCATCGAGGATGACGACATCGTACCCAGCCTCTACCAAGGCCACATATGTGTGCGAGCCGATGTAGCCCGCGCCCCCCGTCAGCAAAATTGTCTTGGTCATCTGAATTCCTTGCGCCTGCGCATTGTGGCATAGGTGGAAGCGTTGCCCAAGGGCGCAGCTTTTTCAACCCCATGCTGCGATGCAGCATCAAGTTTCCGGCCATGCGATGGCGATTGGTCAGAAATTCACGGTGACGTTCGGGAGCGAGAGTTCCACAACCAGATCGCGCACCTCTTGCCGGGCGGCGATGTTGGACAGATTGAGGTTTTCCACCCCCACATCCTTGAGGTCGAGCAGCGTCAGCCCGCGCGGAAATAGCTCCCGGAAGATCACGCGTTCGGTGAAGCCTGCCGCCACGCGAAAGCCGATCCGCCGCGACAGGTCGTCCAACGCCTTGCCGACCTTCTTCTTGTTGTGCATCTGCTGAGCACCAAGGCGGTTGCGCAGCACGATCCAGTCGATGGGTTTCAGCCCCGCCCGTGCCCGCATCTGCCGCGCGTTCCAGACCATTTCCGCATAGATCGACGGGCCCTTGACCCGCCCCGACTCCGGATCGACGCGGGCGAGCAGGTCGAAATCGACGAAACTGTCATTGAGCGGCGTGATCAGCGTGTCGGCCATCGTATGCGCCACCTGGCTGAGGCGGGTATGCGAACCGGGGCAGTCGATAAGGATGAAGTCGCTGTTCGGCGCCAGTTCGGCGACCGCGCTCGACAGCCGCTGGTCGTGCGGGCTCTGGCCCGGCTCTACCGGCGTCGTATCGACCTCGGGCAGGGTGCGGTAGTTGGGGATGGGGAGGGTGATCCCCTCACGCTCCATGAAGGCGCTGCGGTTTTCGATGTAGCGGCCAAAGCTGCGCTGCCGCAGGTCAAGGTCAAGCGCGCCCACGCGGAAGCCCGATCGCACCAGCGCCGTCGCGACATGCATGCAGGTGGTCGACTTGCCCGAACCACCCTTTTCATTGCCCACCACGATTATGTGCGCCACGTCCCGCCCTCTGACCACAAATAGAAAAGGCGCGCCAATGACTGGCGCGCCTGCACTATAGGTTGTGCCCCCCGTGAGGGGAAGCGCCAGCTGCTCAGAAGCCGAGGCCGGCGTACTTGTTCTTGAACTTCGACACGCGGCCGCCGGCGTCCATCAGTTTTGCCGAACCGCCGGTCCATGCAGGGTGCACGGACGGGTCGATATCCAGCGCCATCTGGTCGCCTTCCTTGCCCCAGGTCGATTTCATCTGGACCACGGTGCCATCGGTCATTTTCACGTCGATGATGTGATAATCGGGGTGAATGTCTTTTCTCATCTTCCCGCTCCTCAGGCTTCGGCTTTGGGTTTGTAGTTGGTGACTTCGGCAATACGGGCCGATTTGCCGCGACGATCGCGAAGGTAGTACAGCTTGGCGCGGCGCACGCGGCCACGACGCACAACCTCGATCGACTCAATGTTGGTCGAGTAGAGGGGGAACACACGCTCCACGCCCTCGCCGAACGAGATCTTGCGAACGGTGAACGAAGCAGCGATGCCACCGCCCTTGCGCGCGATGCAGACGCCTTCATAGGCCTGCACACGGCTGCGGGTGCCTTCGGTCACTTTGTAGCCGACACGGATGGTGTCGCCGGCCTTGAAATCCGGGATGGTCTTGCCAAGCTCTGCGATCTGCTCGGCTTCGATCTGCGCGATCAGGTTCATCGCGATATCCTTTGCGTTACGCGGGTGTTCCCGCTGGTTTGCGCGTCCTCAGAGCTCTTGGTCGTCCATCGGGTCCATGCCGTGCGCCGCACGATATGCCCGCCAGAGATCAGGTCGTCTTTCCTTGGTCAGCCTTTCGGCCATTGCCTTCCGCCAGGCAGCGATCTTGCCGTGATGGCCGGAAAGGAGAATTTCCGGGATCGTACGGCCCTCCCAGACGGCGGGCTTGGTATACTGCGGGTGTTCGAGCAAACCGTCGGAGAAAGATTCCTCCTCGGTCGAGGCCTGATTCCCGAGTACGCGGGGTATAAGGCGAACGGTCGCGTCAATCAAGGCCTGAGCCGCGATCTCGCCCCCGGTGAGGACGAAATCTCCAAGGCTCACCTCCTCGATCCCGTAATGTTCAAGGACGCGTTCATCCACGCCTTCGAACCGGCCGCAGAGCAGCGTCATCCCTTCGGCCTGTGACCAGCGCCGGGCCATCGACTGGTCAAAGCGCCGGCCCCGCGGCGAAAGGTAGACCACCGGCCAGCGTGCGCGGTCGGAGGGGGTTCCAGCTGCGGCCTCTGCCAGTGCTGCGCCCACAACGTCGGGACGCAGCACCATGCCGGCGCCGCCGCCGGCGGGCGTGTCGTCCACGTTCTTGTGCTTGCCGATCCCGAAGGGGCGCAGGTCGATGGTTTCCAGCGCCCAAAGCCCCTGTTCGCGGGCCTTTCCGGTCAGCGACAGGTCAAGCGTTCCCGGAAACGCTTCGGGGAACAGGGTGATGATCTTTGCCGTCCACGCGCCCTTGATGCGGGGCGTCGCGCTCATCAGCTCTCGCGGCTTGATGGATGCCGAGATCGACAGTCGCCCATGGGATTTCGGTGCGTCGGTCATTCGCCATCCCCGCTCAGCATCCGGTCCTTGAGCGTCTTGAGATCCTTGCGCCCGCGCCCCTCGCGGTTCAGGCGCAGGAAGGTTTCCATGATCTCTCCGCTTTGGCCCCGGTTGGCGCGGCGGGCAGGGGGCAGCCGGTCGCGGACATCGGCGGGAACATCGGCCAGGTCCAGCACCACGGCAGCGGGGCCTGCGCGACTGCCCGCGTGATCTTCCAGCGCCGCCACATGCACGGGGCTGGGGGCAAGGGCGCGGGCGATGCGGGCTGCTTCCTCGGCCGGATCGACAAGATCAGGTAAGCGCGCGCAGAATTCCTCGAACGACTCCGTCAGGTGGATCGAGCGGAGCAGGTGCCCATAGACCGACCGGATCCACGGCTTGCGGGCGCGGGTGGTGAACAGGAATTCGACCTGCGTGTCAGGGCCGAAGCGGCGGATCAGCGCCTTGCGGATCACGCGCCCCAGCGGGACAGCAGCCCCGGCATAACCGCGCACGGTGCGGCCCAACCAGTCGCGATGCCCCGGCATCACGCCGCAAAAGGTCTCCCGCGACAGCACGATGACCGGCGCATCGGGAACTTCGGCAAGGAACCTTTCGAACGACCGCCGGAACGCACGCAGCCGCCAGGGGAACGGCCGCTCGCCATAGCGGCGGGCAAGGGTGCCTGCCTCGGGGAAATGGGACTTGCCGTAGTAGGCCAGCCAGGGCGACAGCGCCTTGCGGTGGGTCGTCAGGTAAAGCTGAAGGCTGGAGGTGCCGGTCTTGTGAAAACCTGCGTGGACGATCACGCGGGTCATTCGTCTTCCTCGGGCGGGTCGGCAACGATGCGTCCGGCGGTCAGGTCCACGGTCGGCACCACGGCCCGCGTGAAGGGAAGAAGCAGCGCGGTGCGGCGGCCGGGGGCGTAAACCTCAAGGATGTCGCCCGCGCCGTGGTTGTGGATCGCCCGGACCTTGCCGAGCACGGTGCCGCCGGTATCCACGACGGTCAGCCCGATCAGGTCGGCATGGTAGAATTCGTCATCGGGAAGTGAGGGCAGACGGGACCGGTCCGCATAAAGTTGCACGCCGCGCAGGGCCTCGGCCTCTTCGCGGGTGGCCACGCCTGTCAGCCGCGCCGAAAGCCCGTTCGGGATCACGCGGGTGATCCGGACGCCAAAGCTGCGGCGGCCATCCTCGGTCCAGAGCGGGGCATAGCCCGCAATGTCCTCGGGCTGGGCGCAAAAGCTTTTTAGCCGCACCTCGCCCTTGACGCCGAAGGCGCCGGCAATGGCGCCCACACAGACACGTTCCTCTGCCACCGCAACCTCCGTCGCAAATGCCGCGGGCGGTGATCCGCCCGCGGTGAAGCGGCTTATTCCGAAGCCTCGGCGGCTGCGGCGGCCTTGTCGGCCTTCTCCTTGGCACGTGCTTTGGCTTTCTTGCCCGGCTCGGCCTTCTTCATGTTCGCACGCTCGGTCTTGGGCAGAGTGCCGGCAGCTTCAAGGAAGCGGGCGACGCGGTCGGTCGGCTGCGCGCCTTGGGCCAGCCAGTACTGGACGCGTTCCATGTCCATCTTGATGCGGTCTTCGCTGTCTTTGGCGAGCAGCGGGTTATAGGTGCCCAGTTTTTCAAGGAAGCGGCCATCGCGCGGCATGCGCGAGTCCGACGCGACGATCGCGTAGAACGGACGCTTCTTCGAGCCACCACGGGCAAGACGGATTTTCATAGCCATTTCGGATACTCCTTAAGATTGGCTGTTGGGCGGATACACCGCCTATTTCTGCAGTTTCTCGTGATGCCTGATGACTTCGGATATGATGAAGTTCAGGAATTGACGCGCGAATTCCGGGTCCAGATCGGCCTCTTTGGAAAGCCATTCCAGCCGCTCAATCTGCCGCCCCTCGCGCGAGGGGTCAGACGGGGGCAGATCATGTTCGGCCTTCAGCCTGCCCACGGCCTGCGTATGCTTGAAGCGTTCGGCCAGGGTGTAGACGAGGATGGCGTCCAGCCGGTCGATGCTTTCGCGATGCTCTTTCAGCAGTGCCTGGGCGCGGGCAGAGGTGTCGGTCATGCGGGGCTCCGTACGATGGATGCTGCCGCAGCATCATTGGCCGCGCCGCGGCAAAGGCAAGCCCATCGTGCCGTGGGGCCGTCGTTGATCCGGACAGGCCGCATCATTTCTTCCGCATCCCCAGGCCGGAAAGCCCGCCCGGAAGCTGCATCCCCTTGCCAAGGCCGCCCAGCCCCGGCGGAAGTTGCGCCGGCATCTGCTGCGCCAGCTGGGCCGGGTCCATCCCCGCGAGGTCCTTGGGCAGGCCGCCCTTGCCGAACATCTGGGCAATGGCGCCTTTCAGCATGCCTTTCTTGCCCATCTTGCCCATCTTCTTCATCGCGTCGGCCATCTGCCGGTGCATCTTCAGAAGCCGGTTTAGTTCCGAAACCTCCAGCCCCGCGCCTGCGGCGATTCGTTTCTTGCGGCTCGCCTGCAGAAGGTCAGGGTTGGCGCGCTCCTTTTTCGTCATGGAGTTGATGAGCGCGATCTGGCGGCGCAGCACCGAGTCGTCGAACCCGGCATCGGCCGCCTGTTTCGACATCTTGGCCATGCCGGGCATCATGCCCATGATGCTTTCAAGGCCGCCCATCCGCAGCATCTGTTCCAGCTGCATCTTCAGGTCGTTCATGTTGAACTGACCCTTCTGGAAGCGCTTCATCATCCGCTCGGCCTGTTCAAGCTCAAGCGTTTCCTGCGCCTTTTCCACAAGGGTCACGATGTCGCCCATGCCAAGGATGCGGCCCGCGATGCGCTCGGCCTCGAACGGCTCGATCGCATCCATCTTTTCGCCAAGGCCGACAAAGCGGATCGGCTTACCGGTGATCGCGCGCATCGACAGCGCCGCACCGCCGCGCCCGTCGCCGTCCATCCGGGTCAACACGACGCCGGAGATGCCGACCTTGCCGTCGAATTCCTTGGCGACGTTCACGGCGTCCTGGCCCGTCAGTCCGTCGACCACCAGCAGCGTTTCACGCGGAGTAGCGACGTCGCGGACGGCCTGAACCTCGTCCATCAGCACTTCGTCGATGTGCAGACGGCCGGCGGTGTCCAGCATGTAGACGTCATAGCCGCCGAGGTTTGCCTGCGTCTTGGCGCGTTTCGCGATCTGCACCGCACTTTCGCCCTTGACGATCGGCAGCGTGTCCACACCGATCTGCTTGCCAAGGATCGCCAGCTGTTCCATCGCCGCGGGGCGGTTGGTGTCGAGCGAGGCCATCAGCACCCGCTTGCCGTTCTTTTCCTTCAGTCGCTTCGCAAGCTTGGCGGTGGTCGTGGTTTTCCCCGACCCCTGCAGGCCCACCATCAGGATGGGGGCAGGGGCGTTGTCGATCTTCAGCGCGCCGGGATCATCCTCGCCCTTCAGCACCAAGACCAGTTCGTCATGGACGATCTTGACCACCTGCTGGCCGGGCGTCACCGATTTCGTCACTGCCTGGCCGGTCGCCTTGTCCTGCACCGCCTTGACGAAGTCGCGGGCGACGGGAAGCGACACGTCGGCCTCCAGCAGCGCGACGCGGACCTCGCGCAGGGCGGTGGCGACGTCCTCATCGGACAGCGCACCCTGCTTGGTCAGCCGGTCGAAGACGCCGGATAGGCGTTCTGACAGGTTCTCGAACATGCGCGGTCCTCCTTGACCCGTTGCTGACGATGTTTCCCCCAGATAAGGGGAAACGGCCCAAACGCCAATGTCACCCGCGGGCGAAACCTCGCTGACGGGTGGCGATCCCTGCATCGGGCAGGGACCGGAAGGCTGACGAACCTCCGGAATTTGGGCTGCGCTTACGCCCGATGGGCGGTCAAGTCAAGGAATAAGGCGCATCGCCGCAAGGGCGGGCACGACGAAACCCCGGCGGTTAGCCGGGGTTCCTGGCAGCGCCGTGGCTGCGGGTCAGTTGCTGTCGATCTGACGGGAGAACATGTCAACCAGTTCAGCCGTGGTGAAGTCGGCCGGGTTCACGCCCAGTGGGCCGGCAAGCTGGATTTTGCCGGGGGTGATGATGCCGCGGTCATCGGTGGTGTCGATGTGCGAGCCCCAGTCGAACACCGGCTGGCTCGGCGAGGCCGCCTGTGCATTCGGGTTCGCATCGGTGGGCAACTGGACGGTGCTTTCGGGTGCAGCGTTCAGTGCCTCGGAATCCGTGCGCAGCGTGTCGCCCGAACCCATGTTCTGCGCCAGGGCCGGTGCAGCGATCAGGGCCATGCTTGCGGCGATCAGCGATTTCTTGAACATTCGATAGTCTCCTTTCATCAAGAGGATTCATCCCGCGTCAGATGGGAGTCCCGTGTTCACGAGCGTCTCTCGCTCGCTCCCCCAAACAACGCTGCTGGGGGGATTGCGTTCGTTAACAAAACCATGATCTGTTTGTGAGCATCCTCTTGGTCCCGCCCAACGATCCCCGCTGGAAAATCAATGGAATGAACATCGAAACCTGGGACGAAATCCGTACCGCCTATCACGTCGCGCGCTTGGGCACCGTATCCGGCGCGGCCGAGGTTCTGGGCGTTCATCACGCTACGGTGATCCGGCACATTGATGCGCTGGAAAAACGGCTGGGCGCGCGGCTCTTTCAGCGCCATGCCCGCGGCTATACCCCGACCGAGGCGGGGGAGGATCTGCTCAAGGTGGCGCAGGCGACCGAGGATCAGTTCGCCCAGCTTGTCGGCCGCATCCGCGGTGGCGGCGACGGCGTAAGCGGCGAACTTATCGTGACCTCCTTGCCGGAACTGCGCGGCTTGCTGACGCCGATGCTGGTGCGGTTCCAGGCCCAGCACGAAGGGCTGCAGGTGCGGTTCCTGACCGACGCGCGGCTTTTCCGCCTGGAATATGGCGAGGCGCATGTGGCTATCCGCGCCGGTGCCCCGCCCGAACAGCCCGACAACGTGGTGCAGCCGTTCATCAAGGCCCGCTATGCGCTTTACGGCGCCGCGAGCTATCTGGCGGCCCGGGGGCGGCCAGAGGGCGACGGGGACCTGCAGCGGCACAGTTTCGTGGGGAATATGGCAGATGACGCGCGGGCGCCCTTTTTCCGCTGGCTGCGCGCGAATGTCGCGCCCGAGGCTGTCACCTTCCGCAGCACCGACGTGGAGGTATTAAGGCAGGCCGTTTTGGAAGGAGCGGGGCTGGGCTTCCTGCCGCTTTACGAAGGGTCGCGCCATCCGAACTTGGTGCAGGTCATGCCCGTGCGCGACGAATGGTGCGCGCAGCTTTGGCTGGTGACGCATGTCGATCTGCATCGCACCACCAAGGTGCAGGCTTTCCTGGACGCGCTCAAGCAAGAGGCAAAGGACTGGGATGATGTCTAAGGCTGCCGCGGCACAGGCTGGCCGGCTTTCCGAACAGGCGCGTGGCCATCTGGCGATGCTGCTGTTCGCGGCGCTGGTCGCGGGGTCTTTCAGCCTCGGCGCACAGGCCGCGAATGAGATCGCGCCCTCGGCCATCAATGTGGCCCGGTTCGCCATTGCGGCAGTGCTGCTGGGGTCGCTGGCGGCGGTGGGGCCGGGGCTGCGGCGGCGGCACTTCCGGGCGCCCTGGCGCTACGGGCTGCTGGGGGCGCTTTACGCCGCCTATTTCGTGCTAATGTTCGAAGGGCTGAAGACCGCGCCGCCCGTTTCCACCAGCGCGATGTTCACGCTGACGCCGCTGATGACCGCAGGCTTCGGCTGGCTGTTGCTGCGGCAGGTGGTGACGCCGCGGATGGCGCTGGCGCTGTCGGTGGGGGCAGCGGGGGCGCTTTGGGTGATCTTTCGCGGTGATCCGGTGGCGCTGCTCGCCTTTGAAATTGGGCGGGGGGAGGCGATCTATTTCATCGGCTGCGCGGCCCACGCGCTGTTCACGCCTGCCGCGCGGCTTCTGAACCGGGGCGAGCCCGCGCTGGTATCCAGCTTTGCCATCATGGTGGGCGGGCTGGTCCTGCTGCTGCCCATCGCTTGGAATGAGGTCTGGGCCACGGACTGGGCCGCGCTTCCGGTGATCGTCTGGGTGACGTTGTTCTATGTTGCGGTCTTTGCCAGCGCGATCACCTTCTTCCTGCTGCAATACGCAGCGATGCGGCTGCCTTCGGCCAAGGTGATGGCGTACACGTATCTCGTGCCCAGCTTCGTCATCCTGTGGGAGGCCGCGATGGGCAATGGCGTCCCTTCGGCGCTGGTGCTGCCGGGGGTGGGGCTGTCGGCGCTGGCGCTGGTGGTGCTGCTGAAGGACGAAGGGCGCTAAAGTTCCGGCGGCGTGTTCAACTCGCTCGCTAGGAAGCGTTCGAAATCCTCAAGGTGTACGGGTTCGAACTGGCCAAAGCCCTGCATCCAGACGCTGGCCGCGCGCAGGGCGTCCGGGTCGAGCTTGCACCACTTGAGCCGCCCGCGCTTTTCCTGGGTGATCAGCCCCGCATCGGCCAGGACCGACAGGTGTTTGGATATGGCCGCCAGCGACATGTCGAACGGGGCGGCCACATCGGTCACGGCCATGTCGTCTTCCAGCAGCATGCCAAGGATCGCCCGACGGGTCGGGTCGGCAAGGGCGGCAAACACCTGGTCAAGCGGGTCGGTCATTGGGTCACCTTTGGCCCCTTCGGCAGAAACGGTCAACCACGCGGTTGAATATGCAATTTGTGCCAATTGCCGCAGGCTAGAGGTGCCGCCAAAACACAGCGCCTGCGACTCATTTGTAAAATGGCGACTTTTCAATAGGTTGCTTTGTGGTCGCTGCAGATGATCCCGTATTGACTCGGACAGGGCATGTTTCTAGGTTCGCCGCGACTGACCTTGAGGGGGCCATGATGGGATCTGACCCGGATGAGGAGCGCCTGCGCGCACTCGACGAACGGATCGCAAAGGCCCGCGCGGCGGCAGAGCCGAAACGGAGCGCCGCCTCAAAGGGCTATTCGCAGGGCGAAGTTGCCTGGCGCATGGTGATCGAGCTTGTGGCCGGTCTTGTGATCGGCCTGGGCATCGGAATGGGGCTGGATGCGCTGTTTGGCACCCGCCCGTTGTTTCTGGTGCTCTTTGTGGTGATAGGTCTTGTGGCCGGGGTGAAGGTGATGCTCCAGTCGGCGCGCGAGATGCAGGAAAAGAACGATGCGGATGAGACATCCGCGAGGGACGAAGGGAAATAGCATGGCGGCGGAAGGCTTCGCGATCCACCCGATGGACCAGTTCATCATCAGGCCCCTGTTCGGGGAGGGTGAGGTCCACTGGTACACGCCGACCAACATGACGCTGTGGCTGTTCTTCTCGGTCCTGGCCATCACCGCGCTGATGGTGCTGGGCACCCGGCGCCGCGCGATCGTCCCGACCCGCAGCCAGTCGATGGCCGAACTGGTCTATGGCTTCGTCTATTCCATGGTCGAGGATGTGACCGGCAAGGACGGGGTGAAATACTTCCCCTATGTCCTGACGCTGTTCCTCTTCATCCTGTTCGCGAACGTCCTGGGCCTTGTGCCGCTCAGCTTCACCTCGACCTCGCATGTGGCGGTGACGGCGACGCTGGCGCTTCTGGTGTTCTTTGGCGTGACGATCCTGGGCTTCGTCAACCAGGGCATCGGCTTCCTCGGCATGTTCTGGGTGACTTCCGCGCCGCTGGCGATCCGCCCGATCCTTGCCGTGATCGAGATCGTGTCCTACTTCGTCCGCCCGGTCAGCCACTCCATCCGTCTTGGCGGCAACCTCATGGCCGGCCACGCGGTTCTGAAGGTGTTCGCCGGTTTCGCCGGTGCGCTGGGCGTGGCCTCCGTTGTTCCGATCTTCGCCATCACGGCCATCTATGCACTCGAAGTGCTTGTGGCGGTCGTGCAGGCCTACGTTTTCACCATCCTGACCTGCGTCTACCTGCGCGACGCGGTGCATTCGCACCACTGATCCCTGGTCAGGTCCCTAAAAGCCATTCCAACCAATAGGAGCACGACATGGAAGGCGAACTCGCACTTATGGGCAAATACATCGGCGCCGGTCTTGCCGCATTCGGTCTGGCAGGTGCTGGTATCGGTGTGGGGAACATCGCCAGCAACTTCCTTGCTGGTGCCCTGCGCAACCCGGCGGCTGCCCCCAGCCAAACCGCGAACCTCTTCGTCGGCATCGCCTTTGCCGAAGCACTGGGCATCTTCTCGTTCCTGATCGCCCTGCTGCTGATGTTCGCCGTCTGATCCTGACGGTTCCTGCTTTGGGCCGGGCGGGTGGCGACACCCCTCCGGCCAATTTTCGGGTTCCAGGAGGACGACATGGAGCATGAGGTTTACACGAGCGAGCCTGGCGGCATCCCGCAGCTCGACGTCTCTACCTTTCCGAACCAGATCTTCTGGGTGCTGGTCACGCTTGTCGTGATCTATTTCATTCTGACCCGTATCGGTCTGCCGCGCATCGGTGCGGTCCTGGCCGAGCGCCGGGGCACCATCGCGAACGATCTTGCCGCGGCCGAGGAACTGAGGCTCCGGGCAACCGAGGCCGAAGCCGCCTATACGCAGGCGCTGGCTGACGCGCGCGCCGAAGCCGGGCGTATCGTCGCCGCGGCCCGGGCTGAAATTCAGGCCGATCTGGATGCTGCCACGGCGCATGCGGATGCGGAAATCGCGGCCAAGGCTGCCGAGTCCGAGAAACGCATCGCTGCCATCCGTGAAAGCGCAATGGCCAGCGTGACCGAAGTCGCCCGCGAGGCGGCGCAGGACATCGTTGCGGCGTTCGGCGTCAAAGCGGATGCCGAGATGATCGCGGCAGGCGTCACCGCGCGGGTAAAGGGGTAGGACGATGAAAAAGCTCTCGCTTCTTCTGTCGGTTGCGGCGACGCCCGCACTGGCCGCCGAAGGGCCGTTCTTCTCGCTCTACAACACCGACTTCGTGGTGCTGCTGGGCTTCCTGGTCTTCCTTGGCATCCTGATCTACTTCAAGGTGCCGGGCAAGGTTCTGGGGATGCTCGACAACCGTGCTGCCTCGATCCGTTCGGACCTTGCTGAAGCCCGCGCCCTGCGGGAAGAGGCGCAGGCCATCCTCGCCTCTTATGACCGCAAGCAGAGAGAGGTTCAGGAGCAGGCGCAGCGCATCGTCGCGAACGCCAAGGACGAGGCCGTGCGTGCCGCCGACCAGGCCAAGGAAGACCTGCGCGTGACCATCGCGCGCCGTCTTCAGGCTGCCGAGGATCAGATTGCCTCGGCCGAGGCTGCGGCGGTCGCCGCTGTCCGCAACCAGGCCGTCAACGTGGCCGTCGCGGTGGCGGGTGAAGTGATCGCGAAGAAGCTCGGCCCGGCGGACTCCGGGCGGTTGATCGACGAGTCGATCTCGATCGTGGAACAGCGGCTGCACTGAGCGCCGGCAAAGCGAATGTGGAAGAACCCGGGCCAGCGCCCGGGTTTTTTCGTCAGATGCGCGATTTTTCGTGGCGCAACCGCCGCTCGGCCACGGTGTCATTCGCCTCAGCCCGGCGAAGCTCGGTCATGACCAGCGTCACGAAGTCCAGATGCGCCTCGACCGCCGCGCGGGCCCGAACCGGATCGCGGGTCTGCAGGGCCTCGTTCATCGCGCGGTGCTGGTCCAGCAACTGGTCGCGGGTTGCGCGGCTTTTGAACACCGTGCGGCGGTCGTAGAAGACCCCCTCGCGCAAGAGTTCGAACATGGACCGCATGATGTGCAGCATGAACACGTTATGGCTCGCCTCGATGATGGCGAGGTGGAATTCCGCATCCAGCCGCGCCTCATCGGTGGGGTCGCGCTTGTCATGGGCGGCCTCCATCTTGGCAAAAACCGCCGCGACCACTGCAAGATCGGTTTCCGACCCCATCCGCGCGGCGCGTTCCGCGGCAAGGCCTTCTACGTCGCGGCGAAATGCGATGTAGTCAAAGGCCGCGTCATCATGACTTGCAAAGAGCGCCACCAACGGCGGCGCAAAGAACGAACCGAGCGACTCCGACACATAGATCCCAGAACTGGCCTTGGTGGACAGCAGGCCCCTCGCGCTCAGGTCAGCCACCGCCTCGCGCACCGAGGGGCGGGACACGCCAAGCTGCTCTGCCAGGTCGCGTTCGGCGGGCAGGCGCTCGCCCGGGCGCAGGATGCCGCGCAGGATCAGATCCTCGATCTGGCGGATCACGGTGTGAGAGATCTTCTCGGCCTGGATTTTCTGGAAGGGCATCGGCAGTCCCACGATCAGGCGCGAGCCGCGCCGGTCACGGCCGATGTAGCGGTGGTACCCTAGCTTGGCAAGCTGGGGCAGTCTTGCGCCGGGCCGGGCGCGAGTGCCCGTCCCGGCAGTTCTTCAGAAGCCCGATCAGGCCGTCGGGCGGATGATGATTTCGACCCGGCGGTTCTGCGCCCGGCCTTCCGCCGTGGCGTTCGAGGCGACCGGCTGGTCGAAGCCGCGGCCAAAGGACACGATCCGCGACGACGGCACGCCCGAATCCCGCAGCACCCCGGCAACGGCGTTCGCGCGCCGTTCCGACAGGTTCTGGTTGTAGGCGGCGCTGCCGGTGTTGTCGGTATGGCCCACGATCTGGATCGTGCTGTTCGGGTAGTTGATCAGGTTGCCCGCAATGGCGCGAAGGTCACGCTGCAGGTCGGGGCGGACGGTGGCGCTGTCGGTGGCGAACAGGATGTCCTGCGGCATGGTCACGACAAGCTCGTTGCCGGTGTTGCGGACGTCGATGTTGCTGCCGACCGAACTGCGCAGTTCAGCAGCCTGACGGTCAAGCGCTGCACCGACGGCACCGCCCAGTGCCGCACCGATAACGCCGCCGACGGCTGCCTGACCCAGCCGGTTGCCGCCCCGCTGCGTGCCGCCGATGGCCGCGCCGATGGCTGCACCCGTCAGGGCGCCGGTTTGCGCGCGCTGGTTTTCGTTCACATATCCGCCCGAGTAAGGATCATAGGCGCCGGGGGTAGGGGCGCAGGCAGAAAGTGCCAGCGCACTTGCCGCCACGACGCAGAGGGGGGTTCTTATACGCATCGCTAAAGCCTCATATGGAATACGTCCTTACGGACAACACCCTAGCTATAGCACCGGTTCCGCCGCCTCACTAGGCAGGCTGCCCCCTTCTTCATCACCATGCAGAGAGGCATCGGCCCGCGCGGCCTCCCACGCCAGCATTGCGCGCTTGACCGGTAGGCCCCAGTGATAGCCACCCAAGGCACCTGATTTGCGCAGCGCCCGGTGGCAGGGGATCAGCCAGCTGATCGGGTTGCGACCCACGGCGGTGCCCACGGCGCGCACCGCGTGGGGGTGGCCGATGGCGCGGGCAATTTCGGAATAGGTGGTGACATGGCCCGCAGGGACGCGCAGCAGCGCCTCCCACACCTTGATCTGGAAGGGGCCGCCGATCAGGTGCAACGCAGCCTCGCCCCGTTGGGCAAAGGCGGCGGCGACCCAAGGGGCTACCTGTTCGGGCGCCTCGCGGAACTGGGCGGCGGGCCAACGGGCAGTGAGGTCAGTCATCGCCGCATCCCGCCCCGTCGTATCAGTGAAGCCCAGGCCGCAAAGGCCGCGGTCGGTTGCCATGGCCAGCACCTCGCCGAAGGGCGACGGGAACCAGCCCCAAGCGATCTCCAACCCCTCTCCGGCGCGGGCATAGTCGCCGGGACTCATCGCCTCCCACCGCAGGAACAGGTCGTGCAGGCGGCCGGTGCCGGACAGGCCAGTGGCCAATGCCGTTTCCAGCGTGGTAAAGCGGCTGGCCAGCAGGCTGCGCGCATGATCCAGCGCCAAGTACTGCTGGTAGCGTTTCGGTGACACGCCCACCCAGCGGCTGAAGGTGCGCTGGAAATGGGCGGGGCTCATGTTCAGCCGCGCGGCAAGCTGGTCGAGGGGGAGAGGGCCTTCCGTCTCGATCACGGAAAGGGCGCGGGCGATGGTGGCATAGTGATAGGCGCTGTCGTCGGTCATGGCGGTCTCCTTGTCCAAAGGCTAAGGCAAGGGCCGCGACAGAGCGACCCGTTTGTTGCGCTTTCGCGGCCACGGGCTTGTGCGGCAGGGGCGAAGGGGGCATAGGGCGGAGGATGGCAAAGCAACTTGATTATCACACGATCCACGAGATCTTCACGCGCTTCCAGGCGGCCGAGGCCGAGCCCAAGGGCGAGCTGGAGCATGTGAATGCCTATACCCTTCTGGTCGCCGTCGCCCTGAGCGCGCAGGCCACGGACGTGGGCGTCAACCGCGCCACGCGCGAGCTGTTCAAGATCGCCGACACGCCGCAAAAGATGCTCGATTCGGGCGAGGAGCGGCTGATCGAGCATATCAAGACCATCGGCCTGTTCCGCAACAAGGCCAAGAACGTGATGAAGCTGAGCCGCATCCTGGTCGATGACTATGGCGGCGAGGTTCCGTCGAGCCGCGCGGCGCTGCAGTCCCTGCCGGGGGTGGGGCGCAAGACGGCGAACGTGGTGCTGAACATGTGGTTCCGGATGCCCGCGCAGGCGGTGGATACCCATATCTTTCGGCTGGGAAACCGCACGGGCATCTGCCCCGGCAAGGACGTGGATGCGGTGGAGCGGGCGATCGAGGACAATATCCCGGCCGAGTTCCAGCTTCACGCCCATCACTGGATGATCTTGCACGGGCGCTATGTCTGCGTCGCGCGCAAGCCGAAATGCGGGGCCTGCCTGATCCGGGACCTCTGCCGCTATGAGGAAAAGACAGTATGAAGAAATATCAGGTCGTCGGCATCGGCAATGCCATGGTGGATGTTCTGGCCCATGCCGACGACACCTTCCTGGCCGAGGCCGGCGTGCAGAAGGGCATCATGCAGCTGATCGACATGGATCGCGGCGTGGAGCTTTACGGCCGCATCGGCCCGGCCAAGGAGATCAGCGGCGGGTCGGCCGCCAACACCATCGCGGGTATCGCACTGCTGGGCGGGCGGACGGCCTATGTGGGCAAGGTCAAGGACGACCAGCTGGGCGCGATCTTTGCCCATGACCTGCGGGCGCAGGGGGCAGATTACGCCACGCCGCTGGCGCCCAAGGATGCGCCGCAGGAAACCGGGCGCTGCATCGTGCTGGTAACGCCTGATGGCGAGCGGTCCATGAACACCTACCTGGGCGTGACCGAGTTCCTGAGCCCGTCCGACATCGTCGAGGACCAGATGGCGGCGGCGGAATGGATCTACCTTGAAGGCTACCGCTTTGACGGGCCGGAAAGTCATGAGGCATTTGCCAAGGCCATTGCGGCCTGCAAGGGCGCGGGCGGGCGCGTTTCGCTGACCCTGTCGGACCCGTTCTGCGTTGAACGGCACCGCGACGCCTTTCGCCGGATGATCCGCGACGACGTGGACCTGTTGTTCGCGAACCGGGCGGAAATCCTGTCGATGTACCAGACTGATGATCTTGAAAAGGCTCTGGCGCAGGCGGCGGCTGAGGTCGAGCTGGTGGCGTGCACTGAGTCCGAAAAAGGCGCCCATATCCTGTCCGGCGGCCAACGGTGGCACGTGCCGGCGGTGCCAACGGATATCGTCGATGCGACCGGGGCAGGGGACTTGTTCGCGGCGGGGTTCCTGTGGGGGCTGACGAATGGGCACGACCTGCCGGTCTGCGGGCGGATGGGCTGCATTGCGGCATCCGAGGTCATCAGCCACATCGGTGCGCGGCCAGAGGCGGATCTGCACAGCCTGTTCGTGCAACACGGGGTTCTGTAAGGGAAGTGGCGCGCGGCTCAAGCCCCGATGGGGCCATCGCCGCGCGCCGCTGCCGCGGAAGGCGGGAAGGTCAGTCCTTCAGCTTGGCGTGGACTTCGTCCAGATCGACCTCGCCCAGAGGCATCTTGTTGCCCGGGTTTTCGAAGTCGTATTTGAAGAGCTGGAAGTCGCGCTTGTAGATTTCATAGACGAGGTGCATCGACAGGTCGTCGAAATAAGCCTCGACCGGATGGGCGCGCTTGGGGCCGTGGCCTTCGGACTCGTTGAAGCGCGGGATCGACTTCAGGTCCACCTTGTGCGGCGTGTCGGTGTTTTCCAGCACCGTCTGCATGCCCTCGTTGAACTTCTCGGTAAAGAAGATGTGGTCGTAGCGCCCGCCGTTCACGATGAAGGTCGAGATGTGGCCCGACATTGCCGACCAGTGGATGTCCGGTTCCATCGGCTTTTTCCAGCGGATGGTGTCGCGCGTGAAAAGAAGAAAGCGGCGGAAGCTGGCGATCTGGTCGAATTCCTGCTTGCCGTCGTCGCCGCCGACCTCGATCCCGTAGCGCTGGATGAGCTGGGGCACCATGTTGCCGCGGTAGCGCTTGCCGTTGCGCTGGATGCCGCAGATCTTGTCGAAGAAGGACGACAGGATCCGGGTATAGGGATTGCGGACGCAGGTGAACGCGTAGGACTTGTGGGACTTCACATTGGCCGTGATTCGCGGCTGGCTGGCGTCAATCGCCCATTTGTGCATGCCTGAAGTGGCATCGTGGATGTCGCCGTCAAAGAACTGACCATGGTCGGAATAGAACATGATCTGCCCAATTGTAGAGCAGGCGCATTTCGGAACGACGCGATAGACCATGCTTTCGCTTTGCGTCATCCAAGTACCTGGAAATCCCATGAAAATTTGCCTCCGAAGTGGGAACCGTGACAACACGGATGCAGTCAATCAGAAAAAGAACAAAACACCACTGTCATTCCAACGAGTGATCACGCTATTCATCGAAACAATCAAGACCAGTTGTTCCTCCGTACGGATTTTTCATGTCCAAGATTGCGTTCATCCTGTTGTGTCACAAGGATCCGGAGGGCGTCATCGCCCAGGCCCAGAGGCTGGCGGCCGCCGGCGACTATCTTGCCATCCATTTCGATGCCAGCGCGCGCCGGGAACATTACGACCAGATCACGTCAGCCCTTGGCGGCAACCCGAACGTCACCTTTGCCAAGCGCCGTGAAAAATGCGGATGGGGCGAATGGTCACTGGTGCAGGCCACGCTCAACGCGGTAGAGGCGGCGGTCGATGCCTTTCCCGATGCCACCCATTTCTACATGCTGTCCGGCGACTGCATGCCGATCAAGTCTGCGGAATACATTCACGATTTTCTTGATTCCGAAGATGTCGACTACATCGAGAGCTTTGATTTCTTCAAGTCCGATTGGATCAAGACCGGCATCAAGGGCGAACGGCTGCATTATCGCCACTACTTCAACGAGCGGCAGAACAAGTGGCTGTTCTACACCTCGCTTGATCTTCAACGGAAGCTGGGCCTTACCCGCGAGATCCCCTCGGACATCGAGGTGCAGATCGGGTCGCAGTGGTGGTGCCTGCGCCGTCCGACAATCGAGGCGCTGCTGGACTTTTGCCGTACGCGCCGCGACGTGATGCGGTTTTTCCGCACCACCTGGATCCCGGATGAAACCTTCTTTCAGACGCTGGTGCGCCACCTGGTTCCCGATCGCGAGATCCGCACCCGGACGCTGACCTTCCTGGTGTTTTCCGACTACGGGATGCCCGCGGTTTTCTACAATGACCACTATGACCTGCTGCTGAGCCAGGATTTCCTGTTCGCGCGCAAGATCTCGCCCGAGGCGAAGGAGCTCAAGACCCGTCTGGGCGAGCTTTATGTCAGCACGGGCATCCAGTTCCAGATCTCGCACGAGGGCCGCAATCTCTACAAGTTCCTGACCGGGCGCGGGCGGATCGGCCGCCGCTTCGGCCAGCGCTTCTGGGAGACCGAGGCCAGCCTCGGCCGTGAGCGGGAGTTGATGGTCATTGTCTGCAAGAAGTGGCACGTGGCCAAGCGGTTGAACGAACGTATCCGCGAACACACCGACATTACCGCCGTCGACTACCTGTTCAACGAGGAGTCGACGCCACTGCCTGACCTGGGCGGGATCCAGAGTACCCTGGACAAGCGCGCGCGGCATCGGCGGGCGCTGATGCGGATGCTGTTCGACTATCACAACACGAACCGGCTGGTGATCTGCATCGACCCGGTCAACATCGACCTGCTGCACGACTTCTGTTCGGATCGCTGCACCACCCGCATCCTGGAGATCGAGTGCGAATTCAGCGACGAATACCTGTTCGGCCATGCCGAACGGGTAGGGCTTGCCGGGCCTGGGACATCGACCGAAACCATGGAACGGCTGCTGCCCACGATCCGTTTCGACATGCGTTTCGAAAGCGACCAGATCCGCGACGCGAACTTCCCGAACTTCAGCAAGATCCGCGAAGCCGCCAGCCAGGAGGAAAACACCGGTCCGCTGGCGGCCTTCCTTGACGTCCCATATGAAACGGCACGGGACCTGCTGAATATCAACTATCTTTACGTGGACTAAGGGGAGACCGATGGCCTACGCCTATGACGACCAGAACATCTTTGCGTGCATCCTGCGCAAGGAAATCCCGAACAAGACAGTGCTGGAAACTCCGCACAGCCTTGCGTTCGAGGATATCCGTCCGCAGGCGCCGAACCACGTGCTGGTGATCCCGAAGGGGCGCTATGTCTGCTATGACCATTTCGCGCTTGAAGCGACGGAGGTCGAGATCGTGGATTTCACCCGCACCATCGGCGCGGTCTGCAAGATGCTGGGCCTGCAGCCCGGGCATGACGGCCAGGGCTATCGCCTGATTTCCAACGCCGGGACGCATGGCGTGCAAGAGGTGCCGCACCTTCACGTACACATTCTTGCAGGCCGGTCGCTGGGCCGGATGTTGCAGCCGGCGGGCTAGGCTGCCTCGACCGGGGTAGGGCGGCTGGTGGTCAGCGCGACAAAGACATCCTCCAGATGCGCTTCTTCGGTCGCCACGTCCCGGATGGTGATGCCGGCAGCGCGCACCGCATCCAGTACCGCGTTGGCGGGCGTTTCGCGCCGCTTGTAGGTGAAGGCGAGCGTCCCGCCCGCACGGCGTTCCAGCGTCACCCCTTCGGGCAATGCGATCTGTGCGGGGGCAGGCCCTTCTGGGGTGATGAGCAGCGTCTTGCCATCCATCCGGTCCACCAGCGCCGAAGTCTTGTCGCGCACCACGACCTCGCCGCGGTTGATGATGGCGATCTCGTCGCACATCTGCTCGGCCTCTTCGAGGTAGTGGGTCGTGAGGATGATCGTCATGCCGCGCTCGTTCAGCTTCCGCACGTTTTGCCACAGCATCTGGCGCAGCTCGATGTCCACGCCCGCGGTCGGTTCGTCTAGCACCAGGATCTGCGGGTGGTGGACAAGCGCCTTGCCCAGCAGCAGCCGCCGCTTCATGCCCCCGGACAGGCTGCGGGCATAGGCGTCGGCCTTGTCGGACAAGCCGATCAGCTCCAGAATCTCATCCGTGCGGCGCTGCGAGGCCGGAACGCCGTAAAGGCCCGCCTGTACCTCCAGTGCGGCGCGCGGGGTGAAGAACGGGTCCATGTTCAGTTCCTGCGGCATCACGCCGATCGCCGCGCGGCTTTGGCGCGGGTTCACGTCCTGGTCAAAGCCCCAGATCCGCACCCGGCCCGAGGTCTTGCGCACCAGGCCCGCCATGATGTTGATCATCGTGGACTTGCCCGCCCCGTTCGGCCCCAGAAGGCCAAAGATCGATCCAGCGGGAATCGCCAGGTCCACGCCCTTCAGCGCCTCGTGCGCAGGGGTGCGCTTGGTTCCGCCATAGGTCTTGCGGAGCTTCTCGATCTCAATGGCATGGTCTTGCACGGCACATCCTCCGGGGTGGCGGCCACCGGGTCTTGCCCGCACCGCGCCAATCGTTATCATGCGCCCGACTTAAGGCGCTTTGCCGCCCGCGACAAGGAACGGACCGAACATGGACTTGACCGCACCCATTGCCCCGCCGGAAACCGAGGTTGTTTCCACCTACCGCGTATCCTGCGACGGGAGCGAGGGCGCGCTGGGCCATCCTCGTGTTTGGATGCCGATCCCGCACGACATCGGCTGGGTCGATTGCAGCTATTGCGACAAGCGCTTCATCCACGCCGACTACGTGGAAAAGCACGAGGCCTTCATGGCCGAACTGGCCAAGCGCGACCCCAAGGCCTGAGGCCAAGTCTCCTTTGCCCCCGTCCGGTCCGGCTCTGACCCAAGGGCGGCCGACCGCATCCAGAGCCGGGAGCACGCCATGACCTTTGGCAAGGGCAGCCATCTGCATCTGATCGACGGATCGGCCTTCATCTTCCGAGCCTATCACGCGCTGCCGCCGCTGACGCGCAAGTCCGACGGGCTGCCCGTCGGCGCGGTGGCGGGATTCTGCAACATGCTGTTCCGGTATATCGAGGGCAATTCCGGCCCCGACGCGCCGACTCATGCGGCCGTGATCTTCGACTATTCGTCGAAGACGTTCCGGAACGAACTCTATCCGCTCTACAAGGCGCAGCGCCCCGAACCGCCAGAGGATCTGCGCCCGCAGTTCCCGCTGACCCGCGACGCCACGCGCGCCTTCAACATCTGTTGCCTTGAGGTGCAGGATTACGAGGCCGACGACATCATCGCGACCCTGTCCTGCCAAGCGCGGGACGCGGGCGGGCGGGTGACCATCATTTCGTCTGACAAGGACCTGATGCAGCTTGTGGGCAATGGGGTCGAGATGTTCGACGCCATGAAGAACAAGCGCATTGATCGCGAGGAAGTGTTCGAGAAGTTCGGCGTCTATCCTGACAAGGTGGTCGATGTGCAGGCGCTCGCCGGTGACAGCGTGGACAATGTGCCCGGCGCGCCCGGCATCGGGATCAAGACGGCCGCGCTGCTGATCAACGAGTTTGGCGATCTTGAAACCCTGCTGGAGCGGGCAGGTGAGATCAAGCAGCCCAAGCGCCGGCAGGTGTTGCAGGAGCACGCCGAACAGATCCGTATCTCGCGCAAGCTGGTGGAGCTGCATTGCGACATGCCTGTGCCGATCACGCTGGATGAACTTGAGGTCCGCCGCCCTGATCCGCAGGTGCTAACCGAGTTCCTGAACCTGATGGAGTTTCGGACCCTCACCAAACGCGTCGCTGAAAAGCTGGGCGTGGATGCGCCCCTGCCCGCGCCAATCCCGGTGGCAGAGGCGCCCGCCGCAGCGCCGGTGGTGGAACAGCCGCCTTTTGACCACGCCGCCTATACCTGCATCCGCGATGAAGCCACGCTGGCCGAATGGATCGCCGAAATCCGCGAATATGGCTATGTCGCCATCGACACCGAAACCACCGGTCTGGACGAAATGCGGGCCGACCTTGTCGGCATCTGCCTGTGCAGCACCCCCGGCAAGGCTGCCTATATCCCGCTGGCCCATCGCAGCGGCACCGGCGACCTCTTCGGCAGCGCCGCGCTGGTCGAGGGACAATTGCCGATGCAGGTGGTTCTGGATGCGCTGAAGCCGGTGCTCGAGGATCCCGCCATCCTCAAGATCGGGCAGAACATGAAGTATGACGCCAAGATCCTGTCCCGCTACGGGATCGACGTGGTGCCGTTCGACGATACGATGCTCATGTCTTACGCGATGCATTCGGGGCTGCATGGGCACGGGATGGATGCGCTGGCGGAACAGTACCTGTCGCACAGCTGCATCCCGATCAAGACGCTTCTGGGCGGCGGTAAGTCCGCGATTACCTTTGACATGGTGCCGATCGACGAGGCAGTGAAATACGCGGCCGAGGATGCGGACGTGACCCTCCGGCTTTGGCAGCTGTTCAAGCCGCAGCTGCACCAGGCGCGGGTGACGACGGTCTATGAAACGCTCGAACGGCCGCTGGTGCCGGTGCTGGCGCAGATGGAACGCACCGGTATCCGGGTGGATCGCGATGTGCTGTCGCGCATGTCCAACGCCTTCAGCCAGAAGATGGCGGCGCTGGAAGCCGAGATTTACGAACTGGCCGGCGAGCGGTTCAACATCGGGTCTCCCAAGCAGCTGGGCGAGATCCTGTTCGACAAGATGAGCCTTCAGGGCGGCAAGAAGGGCAAGACCGGCGCCTATGGCACCGGCGCCGACGTGCTGGAGGATCTGGCCGCCGAAGGGCACGATCTGCCCGCGCGGGTGCTGGACTGGCGGCAGATATCGAAGCTGAAAAGCACCTACACCGACGCGTTGCAGGACCATATCCACCCGGAAACGGGCCGAGTGCACACCTGCTATTCCATCGCCGGGGCGAACACCGGGCGGCTCGCCTCCACCGATCCGAACCTGCAGAACATTCCGATCCGGTCCGAGGAAGGCCGCCGCATCCGCACCGCGTTTGTGGCAGAGCCGGGCAAGAAGCTCATCGCGCTGGACTACAGCCAGATCGAGCTGCGGATCCTGGCCCACATGGCCGATATCCCGGCGCTGCGAGAGGCGTTCCGTCAAGGCCACGACATCCATGCCATGACTGCATCCGAGATGTTCAACGTCCCGCTGGAAGGGATGGACCCGTCCATCCGCCGGCAAGCCAAGGCGATCAACTTTGGCGTGATCTACGGGATCTCGGGCTTTGGCCTTGCGCGCAACCTGCGCATCCCGCGCGATCAGGCGCAGAAGTTCATCGACACCTATTTCGAACGCTTCCCCGGCATCCGCGACTACATGGACCGCACCGTGTCAGAGGCGCGCGAACAGGGCTTTGTCACCACGCTGTTCGGGCGCAAGATCCACACGCCGGAGATCAACGCCAAGGGTCCCACGGCAGGCTTTGCCCGCCGCGCGGCGATCAACGCGCCCATCCAGGGCAGCGCCGCCGACATCATCCGCCGCGCCATGATCCGGATGCCAGAGGCCATCGCCCACCTGCCTGCGAAAATGCTGCTGCAGGTCCACGACGAACTTCTGTTCGAAGTCGAAGAACCGGCGGTCGAAGACACAATCGCGGTCGTACGCCGAGTGATGGAACAGGCGGCGGAACCGCTGGTGAAGCTTGCCGTGCCGCTGGTCGTCGATGCAGGGCAGGGCGACAGCTGGGCCGAGGCACACTAGCGCGTCAGCGCCGCCACGATCCGCCGCGTGATCGGTGCGACGACCAGCACCGCCGGAAAGGCCACCAGCCAGCTTGGCGCCCAAGCGCCAAGCCAGATCCCGACAAAGCCGTCTACCGGCCCGCTTGTTCGAAGTGTCGCGATAGCGGTGACGATCAGCGACATCAGGCCGGACAGGAAAAAGGCGAACAGGATATGCGCGTATTTCTGCGGGATCATCGGTAGCACCTGAAGGGATGGCGCAGCCATATCCGTCCGCCGCTGCGAATGGAAGCTGTCAGCCAAGCTCGCGCGACAGCATCAGCGGAAAGAACTGCCCACCGGACCAAATGCCGAACCAGTCCTCGCCCTCGTGCCGTTCGTGGCAGCCAAGATCGATCAGGCGGTAAAAGCTCTTGCGGTCGATCAGCGCTTCCAGGTTTGCGCGGATCAGCACATAGGGCGAAGGTTCGCCGCTTTCCGGATCGCGGGCGACGCGGATCGGATGGCCCGGTCCCGCCATGGCGCGGTCGCCCACCTGCGTGACGAAGGTCAGGCGCTGGTCGCGGCCCGTGCCCTCAACCTCGAAATCCACGGCGACGAAGGGTGCGTCCTCGACCTGGATGCCGACCTTTTCCACCGGGGTCACAAGGAAATAGGCATCGCCATCCTTACGCAGGATGGATGAAAACAGCCGCACCATCGCCGGTCGGCCAATGGGCGTTCCCTCATGGAACCAAGTGCCGTCCCGGGCAATCCGCATGTCCAGATCGCCGCAGAAGGGCGGGTTCCAAAGATGCACCGGCGGCAGGCCTTTCTTGCCTGCGGCCTGTGCAGCGCTCAGAAGATTTTCAGCTTCCGGTTTCACGATCATTTGTCCCGACGTGCTTTCTGCCCCAAGTGCACTATGCAATAGATGTGTGAAAAGCGACAGAGAGCCAAGAGGGAGAGTGGCCATGGCCGAAGAAACCGGGCTGATCGCCGAGATCGAGCGCCTGGGCGACAAACTGGCCGAGGCCAAGACGAGCATCAATCGCCGCTTCATCGGCCAGTCGCGTGTGGTGGACCTGACGCTGGCCGCGATGCTGTGCGGCGGGCACGCGCTGCTGATCGGGTTGCCCGGCCTGGGCAAGACCCGGCTGGTGGACACGCTTTCGACCGTGATGGGGCTCGATGGCAACCGGATCCAGTTCACGCCCGACCTGATGCCCGCCGATATCCTGGGGTCAGAGGTTCTGGATACCGCCGCCGATGGCAGCCGCGCCTTCCGCTTCATCCCCGGGCCGATCTTCTGTCAGTTGCTGATGGCCGATGAAATCAACCGCGCCAGCCCCCGGACCCAGTCGGCCCTGCTTCAGGCGATGCAGGAACGCGAGGTGACGATCGCCGGCCAGCACCGCCCGCTGGGCGTGCCCTTCCACGTGCTGGCAACCCAGAACCCGCTGGAACAGGAAGGCACCTATCCGCTGCCAGAGGCGCAGCTTGACCGGTTCCTTGTGCAGATCGACGTGGATTATCCCGACCGCGCGACGGAGCGGGAAATCCTGATCGCCACTACCGGGACCGGCGACGACCGCGCCCATGCCGTGTTTTCGGCGGGCGAGCTTCTTGCGGCGCAGACGGTGCTGCGGCGGATGCCGGTGGGCGATACGGTGGTGGAACATATCCTCGACCTCGTGCGCGCCTGCCGTCCCGGTGAACCCGAGGCCGCCACGGCGGTGCGCGAACATGTCAGCTGGGGCCCCGGCCCGCGGGCCGCGCAGGCGCTGATGCTGATGGTGCGGGCGCGGGCGTTGCTGGACGGGCGGCTTGCGCCCTCCATCGACGATGTGCGTGACATGGCGCGTCCGGTGCTGGTGCATCGGATGGCGCTGGGCTTTGCCGCCCGCGCCCGGGGCGTCAGCCTGACCGACCTGATCGACGAGGTGGCCACCGGCCTGGCCCGCACTGGGGCGGCTGCGTGAATGACCCGGTAGCCTTCCCCGCCCGGCTGCGCCGCGATGCCGAAGGTCTCGCCGCCGGTCTGCCCGCGCTTCTGGCCGATGCGGAACATCTGGCGGCGACGCTGATCCTTGGCGAACACGGCCGCCGCCGCGCCGGTACGGGGGATGAGTTCTGGCAGTACCGTCCCGCAGGCGCAGGCGATTCCGCCCGCAGCATCGACTGGCGGCGGTCTGGCAGGTCCGACGCGCATTTCGTGCGGGAACGGGAATGGCAGGCGGCGCAGACGGTCAGCCTGTGGGTGGATGACGCCCGGTCGATGGGCTTTTCGGGCGACGCCGGGCGGCCCAGCAAGGGTGGGCGGGCGCGGGTTCTGGCCTTGGCGCTGGCGCAGCTTTTGCTGCGTGGGGGCGAACGGGTGGGCCTTCTGCCGGCGGTCGCGCCGCGCGCCGGTCGGTCGCAGATGATGCCGCTGGCACTGGCCCTCGCCGCCGAGGGTGAGACCGAATACGGCGCCCCGGTCACGGCCCAGCTTGCGTCGCAGTCGCGGGCAGTCTTCATTTCCGACTTTCTTGGCGATCTTGAGCCGGTGGAGGCCGCGCTGATTCGCGCCGCCGATCGTGGCGTGCGCGGCGCGCTGATGCAGATCCTTGACCCGGTCGAGGAAGCCTTCCCTTTTGACGGGCGCACCATTTTCGAAAGCATGACCGGGCGGCTTCGCCACGAAACGCTCAAGGCCGGGGATCTGCGGGGCCGCTACCTGGAACGGCTGGCCGAACGCAAGGCGCGGCTGGCCCATCTGGCTGCCGCGACCGGCTGGCGCTGGTCCACCCACCACACGGGCGAGGGCGCGCAGGCCGCTCTTCTATGGCTTTACACGGCAATGGAGCGGCGGCGCTGATGTTCATGCTGGGCCCCATCGGCTTCACCGCCCCCCTGCTTCTGGTCGCGCTGATCGCACTGCCGGTGCTGTGGTTCCTGCTGCGCGCGGTGCCGCCGGCGCCCATCCGGCGGCGTTTCCCGGGGGTCGCGCTGCTCTTGGGGCTCAAGGATGACGAGGCGCAGACCGACCGTACGCCCTGGTGGCTTCTGCTGCTGCGGATGGTGGCGGTGGCGGCTTTGATCCTGGCCTTTGCCGGGCCGGTGCTGAACCCGCAGGCCGAACGCACGGGCACAGGGCCGCTGCTGGTGCTGCTGGATGGGACCTGGGCCGATGCCCGCGACTGGCCCGCCCGGCAGGCCCGGGTAGAAGGGTTGCTGGCCGAGGCGGGCCGCGCTGGTCGCCCCGTGGCGGTGGCGGTTCTGACGGACCTGCCGCCCTCTGGCCCCGAATTCCAGGCCGCCGATGCCTGGGCCACGCGCCTGCCGGGCCTGACTCCTGCGCCGTGGGAACCTGATGCCGAAACCATGGCACTGGGAGACCTGCCCCCGGGCGTGGAAACCTACTGGCTGTCGGACGGGCTGGCGCGCGAAGGCCGGGACCAACTGTTGCAGCGGCTTGAAGCGGCGGGGCCGGTGACGGTGTTCGAAAGCCCGCGCCCGGTGACCGCACTGCGCCCCCCGGTGTTCGAGGATGGCGAGATCCGCCTTACGGCGCTTCGCAGCCCTGCCGGCGACGCAGGCACGGTGACGGTTGCGGCGCATGGGCTTGATCCGGTTGGTATTGAACGCGAACTCGCGCAGGTCGAAATCCCGTTCGAAGCTGGGGCGGTTGAAGGGACGGCGGCCCTTGTCCTGCCGACGGAGTTGCGCAACCGCGTGACACGGTTCCAAGTGTCCGGGCAGCGGTCGGCCGGCGCGGTCAGCCTTGCCGATGACGCGCTGCGGCGGCGCAAGGTGGCGCTGTTGGCGGGGGCCGCGGACCGGGAGGGGCTAGAGTTGCTCTCGCCGCTCTACTACCTGCGGCAGGCGTTGGAGCCGGTGGCCGAATTGGTGGATGGCGGGCTTTCGGACGTGCTGCTGACGGCGCCCGACGTGATCGTTCTGGCCGATGTTGCGCGGCTGAGCCTGTCCGAAAGCGACGCGCTGCAGGCTTGGGTCGATGACGGGGGGCTTCTGCTGCGCTTTGCAGGCCCGCGCGTCGCCGCCAGCGACCTGTCCCGGAACGAGGAAGACCCGCTGATGCCCGTCCGCCTTCGCGAAGGCGGGCGCGCCGTGGGCGGGGCAATGAGCTGGGGCGAACCGAAGGCGCTGCAGCCCTTCCCGGAAACGTCGCCCTTCCACGGGTTGACGATCCCCGCGGATGTGGCGGTTTCGGCGCAGGTGGTGGCGCAGCCGGACCCGACGCTGGCCGAACGCACCATCGCGACGCTGGCCGACGGCACGCCCTTGGTGACCCGCAAGGCAGTGGGGCAGGGGCAGGTGGTGCTGGTCCATGTGACCGCCAATGCCGAATGGTCCACGCTGCCGCTGTCGGGGCTGTTCGTGCAGATGCTGGAACGGCTTGCGGTATCCACCCGCCCCACCGGGCCGGATGCCGAGGAACTTGCCGGCAGCATCTGGGTGCCTGAACGGGTGCTGGACGCCTTCGGCGCGGTCGAGGATGCGGGCACCATGACCGGCGTTGCCGGAGAGGACCTCGCCCGCGGCATCCCCGGCCCGAACATGCCCCCTGGGCTTTACGCGGCCGACGAACGCCGCGTGGCGCTGAACGTGACGGGGGCGGATACGGTGATTGCCCCTGCCGAATGGCCCGCCCATGTGCCGATCGAGGGACTGGTCGAGGTGGAGGAACGCAGCCTCAAGGGGTGGCTCCTGACGCTGGCGATGGCGGTGCTGGCGGTGGATGTGCTGGCCTCGCTGCTGCTGTCGGGGCGGCTGCGTCGGGCGGCGGCAGTGCTGGCCGCGCTGGCCCTGCTGCCGGGGGTGCCGGGGACCGCGCGGGCCGATGACGCTTTCGCCCTTGCCGCGACGACCGAACTGGTGCTCGCCCATGTGCTGACCGGCGATCCCGAAACCGACCGCCTGGCAGAGGCCGGGATGCGCGGCCTGTCGCAACGGCTTTACGAACGCACCTCGGTCGAGCCGGGAGAACCGATCGGCGTCGATCTGGAAACGGATGATATCGCGTTTTTCCCGTTCCTGTACTGGCCGGTGTCCGACCGGCAGCCGATGCCCTCGAATGAGGCCTATGCACGGGTGAACCAGTATCTGCGCACTGGCGGCATGATCCTGTTCGACACGCGGGATGCGGATGTGGCAGGCTTTGGCGGCAGCACGCCTGCGGGTCGCCACCTGCAGGCGCTGGCCGCGCCGCTGGACATCCCCCCGCTGGAACCGCTGCCCGAGGATCACGTGCTGACCCGGACCTTCTATCTGCTGCAGGACTTCCCCGGCCGCCATTCCGGGCGCAGCATCTGGGTGGAGGCCGCGCCCCCCGATGCCGAGGCCGCCGAGGGCATGCCCTTCCGCAACCTCAACGACGGAGTGACGCCGGTGGTGATCGGCGGGAACGACTGGGCCTCGGCCTGGGCAGTGGATGACCGGGGGCTGCCGCTGGTGCCGGTGGGCCGGGGTTATGCCGGCGAGCGGCAACGGGAAATCGCCTACCGCTTTGGCATCAACCTGATCATGCATGTGCTGACGGGGAACTACAAATCCGACCAGGTCCATGTGCCTGCGCTTCTTGAAAGGCTGGGGCAGTGACCGGAAACATCGTGTTCGACCCGCTTGTGCCCTGGCCGGTGATCTGGGGGGTGGCGGGGCTTGCGCTGCTGATCACCGGGCTGGCCCTGTGGCGTGGGTTGTCGGGCTGGTGGTTGCGGGGGCTGGCCTCCGTGGCGCTGCTGGCGGCGCTGGCCAACCCGTCGCTGCAGAACGAGGAGCGGAGCCCGCTGTCCGACATCGCGGTGATCGTAGTCGACGAAAGCGCGAGTCAGTCGCTGTCGGACAGGCGGGACCAGCTTGATGCGGTGCTGGCCCAACTGACCGAGCGTATCGGCAGCCTTGATAACATGGACCTGCGCGTGGTCCGGCTAGGGGACGGACCCGACAACACCGGCACCCGCGCCATGACCGCCCTGACCGAGGCGCTGGCGAACGAGCCCCGCAGCCGCATCGCGGGCGCCATCCTGCTGACCGACGGGCAGGTGCATGACCTTGAACTTGCCCCCGATCTGCCCGCGCCGCTGCATGTGCTGCTCACGGGGCACGAAGAGGATTGGGACCGCCGGCTGGTCGTCCGCAACGCGCCCGCCTTTGCGATCCTTGGCGAACCCGTCATGCTGACCCTGCGGATCGAGGATCAGGGCGCGGTTCCGGCATCCGTCGCCCGGTCTGCCGACCTGTCCATTTCCGTTGATGGCAGCGATCCGCAGGTCTTCACCGTCCCGGTGGGCGAGGATCTGGAGCTTCCGGTGACGCTCGACCGCGGTGGGATCAACGTGCTCCAGTTCCAGGTCGCGGCAGAGGAGGGCGAACTGACCGACCGCAACAACGCGGCGGTGGTGCAGATCAACGGCGTGCGGGACCGGCTGCGGGTGCTGCTGGTGTCGGGCGAGCCCCATGCGGGCGAACGGGTCTGGCGCAACCTGCTGAAATCCGATGCGGCGGTGGATCTGGTGCATTTCACCATCCTGCGGCCGCCGGAAAAGCAGGACGGGGTGCCGGTGTCGGAACTGTCGCTGATCGCCTTCCCGACGCGCGAGCTGTTCGTCGAGAAGATCGAGGAATTCGACCTCATCGTCTTTGACCGCTACCGGCGGCGCGGCATCCTGCCTTCAGCTTATTTCGAGAATATTCGGGATTATGTTTTGCGCGGTGGGGCACTGCTGGTCGCGGCGGGGCCGGAATACGGCTCTGCAGACAGCATCTACCGCACCGGGCTGGCGGACATCCTGCCGGGCGTGCCTACCGCACGGGTGGTCGAGGAAGGGTTTCACCCGCAGGTGACCGAACTCGGCGCCCGCCATCCCGTGACCGAGGGGCTGGAACGTTTCGCCGCCCAGACCAACGAGGCCGAGGGCGAGACCCCCTGGGGCCGCTGGTTCCGCCTGATCGAGGTGCAGCCCGAGGGCGAGGTGGTCATGTCCGGCCCCGGCGAACGCCCGCTGCTGCTGCTGTCACGTGCGGGGGAGGGGCGTGTGGCGACGCTGGCCTCGGACCATGCGTGGCTGTGGGGCCGGGGGTATGAGGGCGGCGGCCCGCAGCTTGAGCTTCTGCGGCGGCTTGCCCACTGGATGATGAAGGAACCGGAGCTGGAGGAGGAGGCGCTGATCGCCACCGCCCAAGGGCAGGAGATGACGGTCACCCGCCGCACCCTGGCCGAGGATGCGGCCGATGTGACGGTGACCGCCCCGGATGGCACCGAAACCGTGCTTTCGCTTGAGGCGACCTCGCCGGGCCGCTTTGCCGCCACCTGGACTGCGCCGGATATTGGCCTTTATCGGCTGACGGACGGCGAACTGGACACCGTGGTCGCACTGGGCCCCGCTGCCCCGCGCGAATTTGAACAGACGATCGCCACTGCCGCGCCCCTGTCGCCGCTGGTCGAGGAAACACGCGGCGGCATCCATCGGCTGGAAGAGGGCGTGCCGGACCTGCGGCTGGTGCGCGAGGGGCGGCTTGCCTCTGGCCGCGGCTGGATCGGCCTGACCCCGCGCGAGGCGCATGTGACCACGGATGTCAGCATCCGCGCCCTGCTGCCCGCCTGGGCCTTCCTGCTGATCGCCGCGGGGCTGGTCGTCGGTGCCTGGCTGCGCGAGGGGCGCCGCTAGGCCTTGGGCAGGTGCGTCAGCATCACGTTGCGGGATTTCGACGCGAACTCTCGCCGCCAGAGGACATAGACCGTCAGGGCGGTGGAAATCATCAGTGGCACCGCGCCCAGGATCCAGGGCAACGCCCCCAGCGCGAAATAGACCGACCGCAGGCCGCGGTTGAAGCTGCGCGCGGCGGATATGTTGATCTCTGCCGCCTGGTCCGCGCGGACGAAGGCGACGGGATCGTTCTGCTCGTTCGGAACCGCTGCCATCACGATCGCGCAATAGCCGAACAGCCGGTGCGCCCAGACGAATTTGAGGAATGCGTCTGCGATGAACAGGATCACCACCAGGATCTTGACCTCAAGCACGACGGCGTGGGCGGCTTCCAGCGTCAGGTCCTGCGCCAGACCCATCAGCCGTTCCGAATTGCCCACCAGCGCCAACCCGCCCCCGATCGCAATCATGCAGGCCGAGGCAAAGAAGGTGGTTCCCTGCCGCAGGTTGTCGATGATGTTGGCGTCAAAGATGCGCGGCTGGCGCGACACGAACTGGCGCATCCATTCGCGCCGATAGGCCGACATCAGGACCGCGACCGAGCGGCGCGGAGTATCCTGCCGGTCGATCCGCCAGCCGATGATGATGCTTGAAAGAAACAGCAGCGCAAGCGCGATGCCGTCAATGGGGGAAAAGAGGGTCAGGTAATCAGGCAGGTCCATGCCTTGACGCTATCCGATCATCGGGCGCCGGGGGAAGGGGGATGATCACGCTGCTTGCGCGACGGGGCCGGGCGGTCATATCCTTTGACCAGTTGCAGCGAAAGGCCCGCCTCATGCAGATGCCCGCGCCCGATCCCGCCATCCTGGCCCGCAAGGCCGAAATCGTTGCGCGGCTGCTGCAGATCCTGCCTGCGGATGCCGTGATCCATGACGCCACCGAAACGCGGGCCTATGAATGCGACGCGCTGACCGCCTATCGCTGCCCGCCGCTGGCCGTCGTGCTGCCCCGCACGACTGAGGAGGTCGCTGCCGTCCTGCGGATATGTCATGACGAAGGCGTGCCGGTCGTGCCGCGGGGGTCCGGCACCTCGCTGGCGGGCGGGGCGCTGCCGACGGCGGACAGCGTGATCCTTGGCGTGTCGCGGATGAACGCGCTGCTGGAGGTCGATTACGACAACCGCCTTGTCCGCGTGCAGGCGGGGCGGACGAACCTTTCGGTGACCGATGCGGTGGCCGGGGATGGCTTCTTCTATGCGCCCGATCCGTCCTCGCAGCTTGCATGCGCGATCGCGGGGAACATCGCGATGAATTCGGGCGGGGCGCATTGCCTGAAGTACGGGGTGACGACGAACAACCTGCTGGGCGCGACCGTGGTGCTGATGGATGGCACGGTGCTGGAACTGGGTGGGCCCTACATGGATGCGCCCGGGCTTGACCTGCTGTCGGTGATCTGCGGGTCCGAAGGGCAGCTTGGCGTGGTGACAGAGGCCACGCTTCGCATCCTGCCCGCGCCGGAAGGGGCGCGGCCGGTGCTGATCGCGTTCAACTCCAGCGAGGTGGCGGGGGCCTGCGTCAGCGACATCATCCGCGCCGGCATCCTGCCCGTCGCGATCGAGTTCATGGACCGCCCCTGCATCCGTGCCTGCGAGGATTTCGCCAAGGCGGGTTATCCCGATTGCGAGGCGCTGCTGATTGTCGAGGTCGAAGGGAGCCCCGCCGCAATTGACGACCAGCTGGCCCGCATCGCAGAAATCGCCCGGCACCATGACCCGATCGAGCTGCGCGAAAGCCGGTCAGAGGATGAAAGCCGCCGGATCTGGCTGGGGCGCAAGTCGGCCTTTGGGGCGATGGGGCAGATCAACGACTACATGTGCCTTGACGGGACGATCCCGGTGACCGCCCTGCCGCATGTCCTGCGCCGGATCGAGGAGATGTCCCGCGACTTCGGCCTGCAGGTGGCCAATGTGTTTCATGCGGGTGACGGCAACATGCACCCGCTGATCCTGTTCGATGCCAACAAGCCCGGCGATCTGGAACGCTGCGAGGCATTCGGCGCCGAGATCCTGCGCCTTTGCGTTGAGGTGGGCGGCTGCCTGACCGGCGAACATGGCGTCGGCGTGGAGAAGCGTGACCTGATGACGGTGCAGTTCGCGCCGCAGGACCTGGAGGCGCAGGCGCGGGTCAAGGACGTGTTCGACCCGCGCTGGCTGCTCAACCCTGCCAAGGTGTTCCCGCTGTCGCTGAGCCAGGGCCGCAGGGCCGCATGATGCAGGTCGCCACTGTCGATGATCTGGCCGAGGTGATCCGCAGCGCGCAGGGGCCGCTGCGCATCCAGGGCGGCGGCACGCGCCCGGTGGGCAATCCCGTGGTGGGGTCGCCGCTGCAGGTGGGGCTGCGGGGAATCACGCTTTATGAACCCGGCGCGCTGACGCTGGTGGCGCAGGCGGGCACGCCGCTGGCGGAAATCGATGCCGTTCTGGCGGACCACGCCCAGCACCTTCCGTTCGAGCCGATGGATCACCGCGCCCTGATGGGCACCGGCGGTGAACCGACGCTGGGGGGCATGGTGGCCGCCAACGCCTCTGGCCCCCGGCGGCTGCGGGCCGGGGCCTGCCGCGACAGCCTGATCGGCGTGCAGTTCGTCGATGGCACCGGCACCGCGATCCGCAACGGGGGCAGGGTGATGAAGAACGTCACCGGCTATGACCTCGCGCGGCTGATGGCGGGCAGCCATGGCACGCTGGGGGTTCTGACCGAGGTGGCGTTCAAGCTGCTGCCCCGCCCCGAGAAGGTGACGACGCTGATCCTGCCGGGGCTGGACGCGCCGACGGCGGTTGCCGCGATGGCCGCCGCCCTGCGCACCCCGTTCGAGGTGACGGGTGCGGGCTGGGCCGGGGGGAACGTGATGCTGCGGATCGAGGGGTTCGCGACGTCGGTCGCCGATAGGGCTGAACGGCTGGCAGCGGCGCTGGCGCGGTTCGGACGGGCCGAGCTTGCGGCGGCAGACCCTTGGCCAGCCCTGCGCGACGTGACGGGCTTTGCCGGGCGGGAGGGCGATGTCTGGCGGCTGTCGGTGGCGCCGACCGATGCGGCGCAGGTGGCAGGCCGGATCGAGGGCGAGGTGATCCTTGACTGGGGCGGCGGGCTGATCTGGGCGCTGGTCCCGCCGGGAACGGACCTGCGGGGGCAGCTTGGGTCCATCCGCGGACATGCGACGCTGGTGCGGGCCGCGCCTGAAACCCGTGCGGCGCTGGGCGCCTTTCACCCGGAACCGCAGCCGGTGGCCGCCATCGCCGCCGGGCTGCGTGCGCGGTTCGATCCGCGCGGGATCCTCAACCCCGGCCTGATGGCCTGAAAGGAGCGGGATGCAAACCCACTTCAGCCCTGAACAGCTTGCCGATCCCGCCACCGCGAAGTCGAACCGCATCCTGCGGTCCTGCGTGCATTGCGGGTTCTGTACCGCAACGTGCCCGACCTATCAGGTGCTGGGGGATGAACTCGACAGCCCCCGGGGGCGCATCTACCTGATCAAGGAGATGCTGGAATCCGGCCGCCCCGCCGATGAACGGACCGTCACCCATATCGACCGCTGCCTGTCGTGCCTGTCCTGCATGACGACCTGCCCGTCCGGGGTGCATTACATGCATCTGGTCGATCATGCGCGCGAACATATCGAGGCGACCTATCGCCGGCCGTGGCGCGACCGGGCGTTGCGCTGGGCGCTGGCGCGGGTGCTGCCCTATCCGGCGCGGTTCCGGCTGGCGCTTGTCGGGGCGCGGCTGGCGCGGCCGTTTGCGGGGCTGCTGCCCGATGCGCGGCTGCGGGCGATGCTGGCGCTGGCGCCCAAGACCATCCCTCCCGTCAGCCGCAACGACGCCCCACAGGTGTTCCCGGCAGAAGGTGAACAGCGGATGCGCGTTGCGCTGATGACCGGCTGCGCGCAGCGGGCGCTGAACACCGACATCAACGACGCGACCATCCGCCTGCTGCGCCGTCTGGGATGCGAGGTGGTCGTTCCCCGCGGCCAGGGCTGCTGCGGGGCGTTGTCGCATCACATGGGGCGGGGCGACGAAAGCCGCGCCTTTGCCGCCAACAACATCCGCGCCTGGGGCAGGGAGATCACGGGGCAGGGGCTGGACGCGATCGTCATCAACACCTCTGGCTGCGGGACCACGGTGAAGGACTATGGCCACATGATGCCGGACGATCCGGCCGCTGCCGATGTCGCGGCCCGCGCCCTGGACGTGACCGAGGTGATCGCGCGGCTGGGGATCCCTGAAGGCACACCCCAAGGCCTGCGGGTCGCCTACCACGCGGCCTGTTCGCTCCAGCATGGGCAGCGGGTGCGCGGCACGCCAAAGGAGCTTTTGCAGCGGGTGGGGTTTGAGGTGATCGAACCCACCGATAGCCACCTGTGCTGCGGATCGGCGGGCACCTACAACCTGCTGCAACCCGCGATCTCGGCAGAACTGCGGGACCGCAAGGTCGCGACGCTGGAGGCGCGGCAGCCGGACGTGATCGCTGCTGGAAACCTTGGATGCATGATGCAGATCGGCAGCGGCACGGGCATCCCGGTGGTGCACACGGTCGAACTTCTGGACTGGGCCACGGGTGGGCCGAAACCGCGTGCGCTGACCCCTTGACACAAGGCTGCGCCCTTCCCAACTGAACGGTACTTGGGTGCCAGTTGGGCCCGGGGAACGCCCGTCCCCCTAGGGGAGGGCATCACCTACATCGCTTCTTCAGGAGGATGACTATGCGCAGCTTTGATCTGTCGCCGCTTTACCGGGCAACCGTCGGGTTTGACCGGATTGCCGATCTGATGGACCGGGTCCTGACCAACGAGGTCGCCCAGCCCACCTACCCGCCCTACAACATCGAAAAGACCGCCGAGAACGGCTACCGCATCTCGATCGCCGTCGCCGGTTTCACCGCTGACGAACTGACCGTCGAGGTCAAGGAAAACGCGCTGCACGTTACCGCGCGCAAGGCCGAGGATGACGCTGGCAAGGTCTATCTGCACCGTGGCATCGCGACCCGCGCGTTCGAGCGTCGCTTCCACCTTGCCGATCATGTCCGCGTTTCCGGCGCGACCCATGCCGACGGCATGCTTCACATCGACCTCGTGCGCGAGATGCCCGAGGCCCTGAAGCCCCGCCGGATCGAGATCGCGAGCGCCCCGCAGCTTGAATCCAAGACTGTCGAGGCCGAGGCGGAAAAGACCGTCAACTGATTTGGTCTGATCCGTGATCGAAGGGCGTGCCTTGGCACGCCCTTTTGCATTTCAGATCGAGGTGCAGATGTATTTCATCTCCAGGTAATCCTCGATCCCGTGGCGGCTGCCTTCCCGGCCAAGGCCTGATTGCTTCACCCCGCCGAACGGTGCGACCTCGGTCGAGATGATGCCGGTGTTCACGCCGACAATCCCATATTCGAGCCCTTCTTGCACGCGGGTCACGCGGCCGATGTCGCGGGCATAGAAATAGGCGGCAAGGCCAAAGATCGTGTCATTGGCCAGCCGGATCGCTTCTTCCTCGCTCTCGAACTTGAAGAGCGGCGCAAGCGGGCCGAAGGTTTCTTCGTGCGCGACGCGCATGTCCTGGGTCACGCCGGTCACGATGGTGGGCTGGAAGAAGGTCCGGCCCAGCTCGTGCCGCTTGCCGCCCGTCAGCACCTGCCCGCCGTGGTCAAGCACGTCCTGGATGTGCTGTTCGACCTTTCCGACCGCATCCTCGTTGATCAACGGGCCTGCGTCCACTCCGTCCTCCAGCCCGTCGCCCACGCGCATCTTGTCCACGGCGGCGGCGAGCTTTTCGGCAAAGGCGTCATAGACCGCGGCCTGCACGTAGATCCGGTTGGCGCAGACGCAGGTCTGGCCATTGTTGCGGAACTTGGACGCCATTGCGCCCTTGACCGCCTCGTCCAGGTCGGCGTCGTCGAACACGATGAAGGGGGCGTTGCCGCCCAGTTCCATGGAACACTTCATCACCTGGTCCGCAGCCTGCCGCAGCAGGATGCGACCGACCTCGGTGCTTCCGGTAAAGCTCAGCTTGCGGACGATGGGGTTCTCGCAGAACTCCTTGCCGATGTCGGATGACCGTTTCGAGGTGATGACCGAGAAGATCCCCTTGGGCAGGCCCGCCCGTTCCGCCAGCACGGCGATGGCCAGTGCTGAAAGCGGCGTTTCCGCAGCCGGACGCGCGACAAAGCCACAGCCCGCCGCCAGCGCTGGTCCGCATTTCCGGGTGATCATCGCGTTGGGGAAGTTCCACGGCGTGATCGAGGCTGCGACGCCGATCGGCTGACGGATGACCGTCAGGCGCTTGTCGGGCATGTGCCCAGGGATGGTTTCGCCATAGACGCGCTTGGCCTCTTCGGCGAACCACTCGATGAAGCTGGCGCCATAGGCGATCTCGCCTTTTGCCTCGGTCAGGGGCTTGCCCATTTCTGCGGTCAGGATGCGGGCCAGGTCTTCCTGGTTTTCCATCATCAGGTTGTACCAGGCGCGCAGGATGTTCGCCCGCTCTTTTGCCGTACGGGCGGCCCAGCCTTTCTGGGCCTGTTCCGCGGCGGCGATGGCGCGGGCGGTTTCGGCCCGGCTCAGATCCGGGACGGTGCAGATCACGTCGCCCCGGGCGGGGTTCGTGACGTCAAAGGTGGCGCCGTCGTCAGCCTCGATCCATTCGCCCGCGACATAGGCGCGGGTTTCCAGAAGCGAGGGGTCCTTCAGAAGGGCGCGAAGATCGGTGAGCGTGTCCAGCATGATAGCCTCCCAGATATCGTTGGGGAGATTGAGCACGCCACGGCCGCGGATGTCCAGCCATCGTCAGGCCAGATCCCGCCAGCAGGGCTGCAGATCACCCGGCGCTGGTGTGGCCAGATAGATCGCCCGCGCGATGGCCCGCGCCAAGCAGGCGGCGGCGGCATGACCCAGCCGGTAAAGATTGCCGGTCGGGTCAGTTAGTTCACGGGCACCGGTCGCGGCGGCAAAGACCAGATCGCCGTCCAGCAACGTGTGGCTGGGCACGATCGCCCGGGCCATCCCGTCCTGCGCGGCGGTGGCAAGCCGCGTCGCCTGCGCCTGTGTCAGTGCAGCATCCGTGGCGACGATGGCGATGGTGGTGGCGGCCCGGGCCTGTTTGCCCGGCTGGGGTTCGTGCCCCGGGGCAAAGCGGGCGGGCAGGGGGATGGCGCCGAACTCGCCCCCCATCTCCCACGGGGCGGCCCAGAAGGCGCGGCTGCCGGGAACCACCACCGAACCCACGGCATTCACCGCGACCAGCGCCCCTACCGTCATCCCGTTGTCCAGCACCGCCGAGGCAGAGCCAAGCCCGCCCTTCAACGTCTGGGTGGTGGCGCCGGTGCCCGCCCCGGCGGTGCCCAGCGCGAATTCCGTGTCCGCTGCCTGCAGCGCCGCAAGGCCCAGCCGCTTGTATGGGTTTTCCGTCCAGCCCTTGTCGCCACCATTCGTCAGGTCGAACAGGATCGCCCCCGGCACGATCGGCACGCGCTGGTCGCCGACCTTGAACCCGCGCCCCATCGCCCGCAGCCCGTCCGCCACGCCTGACGCGGCATCCAGTCCAAATGCCGATCCGCCTGACAGCACCAGCGCATCGACCTGCTGCACCAGCCGGTCGGGTGCCAGAAGCTCGGTTTCGCGGGTGCCGGGGGCGCCGCCCATGACGTTCACCGCCGCCACGAAGGGCGCATCACCCAGCAGGACGGTGCTGCCGGTGCGGATGGTGTGATCCTCGGCGTTGCCGACGCGAAGTCCGGCGACGTCAGTGAGAAGATTGCGCGGGCCGGGGCGCATCAGATGCAGCGCCCGCCGTCAACCTCCATGGCGACGCCGGTGATCATGCTCGCCTCGTCCGAACACAGGAAGGCGGCGGCGTTGCCCATATCCTCTGGCGTGGAAAAGCGGCCAAGGGGGATGGTGGACAGGAAGCGGGCGCGGACCTCGGGCGTGTCTTCGCCCATGAAGGATTTCAAGAGCGGCGTTTCGCCCGCCACGGGGTTGATCGCGTTCACGCGGATGCCATAAGGGGCAAGCTCGATCGCCATGGCGCGGGTGGCGGTGATCATCCACCCCTTGGAGGCGTTGTACCAGCTGAGCCGCGGCCGCGGCGAAACCCCGGCGGTCGAGGCGACGTTGAGGATCACGCCGCCTTCGGCTTCCTTCATCTTTGGCACGATGTGGCGGGCCGTCAGATAGACCGACTTGGCATTAACTGACAGGACGCGGTCGAACTCGGTCTCGGTGACGTCCTCCAGGAACTGGGGCAGGTGGGTGATGCCCGCGTTATTCACCAGGATGTCGATCCGGCCAAAGGCGCTGATCGCGGCTTCAGTCATCTCATGGACACTGGCGTCGCTGGCTACGTCGACCTCTTGGGCAATGGCGCCGGTTTCCGCGGCAAGGGCGCGGGCGTCGGGGCCGTTGATGTCGGCGATCATCACCTGCGCGCCCTCGGCCAGGAACTTGCGCACGATCCCCGCGCCAAAGCCCGAAGCGCCCCCCGTGACGATTGCAGTCTTGTTGTTCAGTCTCATGTCCCTACCCGTGTTTTGCTGCGACCGTCTTCAATGTGGAAAATCCGTAAAGCGCCTCGAATCCCTTTTCGCGGCCGTGGCCCGATTTGCCAATGCCCCCGAAGGGCAGTTCCACCCCGCCGCCCGCGCCATAGTTGTTGAGGAAAACCTGCCCCGCCCGCAGCCGCCGCGCTAGCCGCATCTGCCGCGCGCCGTTTTCCGACCAAACAGAGGCAACAAGCCCGTAGGCGGTGCCGTTGGCGATCCGCAGGGCCTCTTCCTCCGTATCGAACGGGATGACGACCTGCACGGGGCCGAAGATTTCTTTCTGCGCCAGCACATGGTCGGGCGGGACGTCGGCCAGAAGCGCGGGGGCGACATAGGATCCGCCTGCCGGCGCATCCGCCACCACCTGCCCGCGCGCGGCGATCCGCAGGTCGGCGGCCTGTTCAAGGAACCCGTCCACGATGCCCTTCTGCCGGGCCGAGATCATGGGACCAAGGTCATGGTCCTCCAGCGCCGGCCCAACCTTCAGCGCCGCGATGCGGGCGGCCATCTCCTCGACCACGCGGTCATAGACGCCGCGCTGCACCAAGATACGCGACCCGGCCGAACAGGTCTGGCCCGCGTTCTGGATGCCCGCGTTCACAAGGAAGGGTAAGGCGGCCCCCAGATCGGCATCGTCAAACACAAGTTGCGGCGACTTGCCCCCCAGTTCCAGAGTCACCGGGATGACGTTCCGCGCCGCCGCCGCCTGTATCGCCGCGCCAGTGGCCACCGACCCGGTGAACGAGATATGCTGCACCCCCGGATGCCCCGACAGCGCCGCGCCGGCCTCGGACCCCAGTCCCGGCACCACGTTCAGCGCCCCGTCAGGCAGCCCCGCCTGCCGCGCCAGATCGGCAAAGGCCAAGGCCGTCAGGCAGGCTTCCTCCGCCGGTTTGAGGACGCAGGCGTTGCCCATGGTCAGCGCCGCGCCCACCGACCGGCCGATGATCTGCATCGGATAGTTCCACGGGATGATGTGCCCCGTCACCCCATGCGGTTCGCGAAGGGTATAAACGGTGTAGCCGTCGAGGTAGGGGATCGTTTCGCCCATCACCTTGTCGGCGGCACCCGCATAGAACTCCATGTAGCGTGCCAAGGCATGGGCATCGGCGCGGGCCTGTTTCAGCGGCTTGCCCACGTCCTGCGCCTCGATCAGGGCAAGTGTTTCGGCATGTTCGGTGACAAGCTGCCCGATCCGGGCCAGCACCCGACCGCGTTCCGCGGCACTCATCCGGCCCCAGTCGCCTTCCAGCGCCGCCTGCGCCGCCGCGACGGCCGCGTCGATCTCCTTGGTGTCGCCCCGCGCGATGCGGGTCAGTTCCGCCCCGGTCGAGGGGTCGATGACCGGCAGGTGGTCTGCCACCGCCTGCCACCGCCCGCCGATGAACACCTGCGCGGCGTCAAACCAGAGTTCCTTCATTCTCTTCCCTCTCTCTCCAGTTTGGGGGGATGCGCGGGGTCGCCGCGATCAGTTGCCGGGTGTATTCGTGCCGGGGGTTGTCAAAGATCGCCCCGGTCGCGCCGTTTTCGACGATCTCCCCCGCCTTCATCACCATCACCCGGTCTGTCACCGCCCGCACCACGGACAGGTCATGGCTGATGAACAGGTAGGACAGCCCCATCCGCCCTTGCAGGTCAGCCAGCAGGTCAAGGATCTGCGCCCGTACCCGCACGTCGAGCGCAGAAACCGCCTCGTCCAGCACGATCAGCTTCGGGCGGATGATCAGGGCGCGGGCGATGGCGATGCGCTGGCGCTGGCCGCCGGAAAATTCGTGGATGTACTTGTCCATGTCGGCAGGTTTCAGCCCCACGTCCACCAGCGCCTGTGCCACGCGGTCGCGCCGGTTCGGGGCGGGGGCGAGGTGGAAGGGTTCGGCCACCAGCCGTTCCACCCGATGACGCGGGTTGAAGCTGCCATAGGGGTCTTGGAACACCACCTGCACCTGGGCGCGCAGCGCGGGCGGCATCCGTCCGGCCTCTACCCGCTGTCCGTTCAGGGTGATGCGCCCGGCCTGAAGGGGCTCCAGCCCCAGGATGGCGCGGGTCAGGGTGGATTTCCCGCAGCCGGATTCCCCGACAAGCCCAAGGCTTTCACCTTCGTGCAGGGTGAAGCTGACATCACGCACGGCATGAAGCTGCGGCGCGGGCCCGAACAGGTGCCGGCGGGGTAGGGTATAGCTGCGGACCGCGCCCTCGACCTGCAGCAGGGGTTGGGCGGATGGCCGGGTATCCCGCCGCGGCTGGTGCGAGGATGCGGCAAAGAGCTGCCGCGTGTAGTCGTGCCGCCGGGTGCGGAACAGCTGTTCGGTCGGCCCATCCTCGACGATCCGGCCCGCCTGCATCACCGCCACATGATCAGCCACCCCCGCCACCACGGCAAGGTCATGGGTGATGAGGAGGAGCGCCATGTCCTCCTCCTCCACCAGCCCCTTGAGCAGGTCGAGGATCTGGGCCTGCGTGGTCACGTCCAGCGCGGTCGTTGGTTCGTCCGCGATCAGCAGCCGGGGCCGAAGGGCCACGGCCATGGCAATGCAAACCCGCTGCCGCTGCCCGCCCGACAGTTCATGTGGAAACCGGTCCATTGGAAAGTCGGAAAGGCCCACGCGGTCCAGCCGGTCCCGCGCCATCGCCCGTGCCCCCGCGCGGCTGGCGGCACCATGGATCACCAGCGTTTCCGCCACCTGATCGCCAATGGTGCGAACGGGGTTCAGCGCGGTCATCGGTTCCTGGAAGATCATGCCGATCTCTTTGCCGCGGATGCCACAAAGGCTGCGTTCATCCAGCGCCAGAAGGTCGCGCCCGTCCATATGCGCCTGACCCGACACCTGCGCCCCACGCGGTAACAGCCCCATCAGGGCCAGCGAGGTCATCGACTTGCCCGAGCCACTTTCCCCCACCAGCCCCAGCACCTGCCCGACGGGCAGGTCGAAGCTGACACCGTCAAGGATCGGCGTGCCGTGGATGGTGAGCCCCAGGTCTTCGACCGACAGAAGGCTCATCTCGCGCGCCTCATCCGCGGGTCGAGCAGGTCGCGCAGTCCATCGCCCACCAGGTTGAGGCCCAGCACCGTCATCACGATCGCCATGCCGGGGATCAGCGCCAGATGCGGCGCAAGGCTGATCATGGTCTGCGCCTCTGCCAGCATTCGGCCCCAACTGGGGGTAGGCGGCTGCGCGCCAAGGCCGACATAGGACAGGCCGGCCTCGGCCAGAATGCCCAATGAGAACTGGATGGTGCCCTGCACGATCAGGATATTGGCGATATTGGGCAGGATATGTTCAAGCGAGATACGTGCGCGGCCCTTGCCCGCCACCTCGGCCGCGCGGATGTAATCCAGCGTCCAGAGCGACAGCGCCGCCCCCCGCGTCACCCGGGCAAAGACCGGCGTGTTGAAGATGCCGATGGCAAGGATCGCGTTGACTGCCGAGGGGCCAAAGACTGCCGTGATCAGGATCGCGATGACCAGCGCGGGGAAGGCAAAGATCAGGTCGTTGCCGCGCATGATGATCTCATCCGCAAACCCTCCGCGCCCCGCCGCGGCCACCAGCCCCAGCGGCACGCCCAGCGCGACACCCATGCCGACCGCGACGATGGCCACGGCAATCGAGGTCCGCGCCCCCACCATCAGCATCGACAGCACGTCGCGGCCAAAGTGGTCGGTGCCCAGCAGATGATCGCCCCCCGGCGGTAGCAGTCGCGCGGCGATGTTCATTCCCGCCGCGTCATGCGGGGTCCAGATGAACGACACGAGCGCCGCGAGCACGGCCAGCCCGGCCAGCAGCGCCCCGGCCAGAAGGGTGAGAGGGATCTTCATCTGCGGCGCAGCCTCGGGTCTACGGCGGCATAGGCGAGATCCACCAGAAAGGTCACAAGGATCACTGCAAAGACCAGCAGCATCACCACCGATTCCACCACGATCAGGTCCCGCTGGGTGATCCCCTGAAAGATCAGCCGCCCAAGCCCCGGCAGGAAGAACACGTTCTCGATGATGATCGCGCCGGCCAGCAGAAAGGAAAACTGCAACCCTACGATGGTCAGCACCGGGATCAGCGCGTTGCGCAGCGCGTGCCGCATGACCGCCTGGCCGTGGCTCAGCCCCTTGGCCCGGGCGGTGCGGATGTAATCCTGGTCCAGCGTCTCGATCAGAGCTGATCGCATCACCCGCGCGAGGATCGCCGCCTGCGGCAGGGCCAGCGCCACCGCCGGCAGGGTCAGCGCCTTGACGTTCGGCCAGAAGCCTTGGTCCCAGCCCGGAAAGCCGCCCGCCGAAAACCAGCGCAGGTTGATCGCAAACACCAGCACCAGGAGCATTGCGAACCAGAAGTTCGGCACCGCGACGCCCAGTTGCGCCGCCCCCATGATGCCCGCATCCGTTACGCTGCCACGCCGCGCCGCCGCCAGCACCCCCACCGGCAGGGCCAGCGCCACGGCTAGCCCCAGCGCGTAAAGCGTCAGCGGCAACGACACCCAGAGCCGCGCCGCCACCAGATCCGCCACCGGCACCCGATAGGTATAGGACATGCCAAAATCGCCGGTCAGCATCCCGCCCACCCAGGCAAAGTATCGCGCCAAAACCCCGGCCTCCAGCCCAAGGTCGCGCCGCAGGGCGGCCACGGTTTCAGGCGCGGCGTTCATGCCCAGCATGTAGGCGGCCGGATCACCGGGAATGACCTCGATGACCGCAAAGATCACGACGCTCGCCACGATCAGGCTGAGGATCAGGGAGATCAGTCGGCTGGCAGTATAGCGGATCATGCGGTTCCGTAGGTTGTCCAGGGCAGGTTAGGGCGGCCCCGCGGGAGGGTCCAGAAAAACCTTGCCCCGCCGCGGGATGTGGCATTTTGGCGACGGTGCAACGCCTTTCTTTGGCGCAACGCGGCCGGAAAAGGGGAACCGGCAAGAACCCGCGCGGGTTATCCCGCAGTCGAAAAAGGAAAAGCTGCCATGACCTTCCTCGTCTCTGCCGGGCCGCGGGCTCGCTTTGCCCCGTTCGCCCGCCTAGCGGCCCTTGTCGCTGTCCTTGGCCTTGCCGCCTGTTCCGCACCCCCGCCAATCCAGGAACAGGCCCCGCCGGAACCGGTCGTGGTGCCGGGATATGAAAATGTGCAGGATGGCGAACACCTGATCCCGGCCGTCCCGCCGCAGTATCTGCCAGAGGTCAACCGTCGGCAGCTTGTATCCTATAACGGCTCGGAACGTCCCGGCACGATCGTCGTCGATCCGCATGCCCGGTTCCTGTACCTTGTCACCGCCCCCGGAGAGGCCATGCGCTACCGCGTCGCCGTGGGGCGTGAAGGGCGGGGCTTTTCGGGCAACGCGGTCATCGGGCGCAAGGCGCAGTGGCCGTCCTGGACGCCGACCGCGAACATGATCCGGACCGAGCCGGAGCTTTACAAGCAATATGCCGGTGGGCTGCCGGGCGGCCTGGAAAACCCGCTTGGGGCGCGTGCGCTGTATCTATATCGCGGCGGCCGCGACACGATGTACCGCATCCATGGCACGAATGACGTGACCTCGATCGGAAACGCGACCTCGGCGGGCTGCATCCGGCTGTTCAACCAGGATATCCTTGATCTTTATGAACGGGTTTCGTCGGGGCAGCGCGTCCATGTGCGGACTGCGGCTGAATCCCGCCGGCTGGAAGGGCCGATGATCGACCCCGCAGTGGCCGAGGCCCAGGAACTGGCAGTGCTTCCGCCGTCCTGAGCTTCAGAAACCGGGAACCGACAGCCACGCCGGGCGTTCAGGCAACGACAGGCCGCCCGGCCAAAGAGGAATACGCCATGGCAGACCATCGCAAGGAGGAAGCCCGCGCCCTGAGCCGCGACGAGCGTGATCTGGCGCTGATGGCCCGCTACCCGACCTTGGGCAAGATATCCGACAGCGATCTTGGCGATCTGATAGAGCGTCTTCGCGACCGCCGCGACCGCGCCCGCCAGATCGCGAACCGCCAGCGTCGGGAAACGAGCAAAGTCGCCCCCGCAGGCGGTGGGAATGATCGCGGCAGCCACAGCAAGGCCCATTACTTGGGCTGCGCCCTGCGCCGCGCGCAAGAGGAAGTCCGCCGCCGCGGCGAACTTGCCGACCTTCGCCCAGGGGACATCATCGCGGGCTAGCATAATCGAAAAGCCGGTTCTGGGGCGTCCGTGACAAGGTGCGGCGCGGATGATGTGCCAGAACATAACAGGCCCCGGAGATGCTCCGGGGCCTTTTTATTCATTCCGTCCAGCGCACGCCGGTCAGGTCGTTCGCCGGGACGGGGGCATTTTCCCAAAGCCCTTCGATTGCAGCATTGGCGACGCCAGTCTTGGCCAACTGGAACAGGTAGCCGTTCACGTAATCCTCGGCGATGTGGCGCTGCGCCTGCTGCAGAAGCTCGGTGCGGGCGTCTTGGTCGATGGTCCCGTTCAGTTCGTCCATCAGGGCCTGCATATCGGAGCTGTCATAGCCGAAGTAGTAGTCGGGCCGCGCATAGATGTTGATGTCCATCGGTTCTGTATGGCTGATCACCGTCAGGTCGAAGTCCTTGCCGTTGAAGACCTGTTCCAGCCACTGCGCCCACTCAAGATTGGTGATCTCGGTCGCGATGCCGACCTCGCGCAGCTGCGCGGCAAGCAACTCGCCCCCACGGCGGGCATAGCTGGGCGGCGGCAGCATCAGGCGCAGGGTCATGCCCTCGGCCCCGGCCTCGGCCAGCAGGGCGCGGGCGCGGTCCGGGTCGTGGGACGACAGGTCGGTCAGGTCCAGGTAGGCCGGGTGGTGCGGCGCGAAATGGGTGCCGATCGGGGTGCCATAGCCGAACATCGCGCCGGTGATGATGTCGTCGCGGTTGATGGCATGGGCAATGGCCTGACGCACGCGGGGGTCCGAAAGCTGTGGATGCGCGTGGTTCATCGCCAGGATCGTCTCACCCTCGGTCGTGCCGACGATAACGGAAAACCGAGGATCAGCCTCGAACTGAACCAGCGTTTCAGGCGCGGGGAAGTTCGGGAAGGCATCGACGTCGCCCGCCATCATCGCGGCAAAGGCGGCAGTCGGATCGGGGATGAAGCGGAAGGTCGCGCGGGCCAGTTCCGGCGCCTCTCCCCAATAGCCGTCATAGCGTTCAAGTTCGATCCGGTCGCCCTGCACCCAGCGGACAAAGCGGAAGGGACCGGTGCCGATCGGGTTGGTGGCGTTGCCGTCCACCGTCGCAGGCGAGAGCATTACCGCATCGCCCCAAGCCATGTTGAACAGGAAGGCGCCTTCCGGTTCCGACAGGCGCACCTCCACCGTAGCGGGGTCGATGACGGTAACCTCCTCGATCCCGGCGAAAAGCTGCTTCTGGGCGTTGGTGCTGTCCTCGGCCCGCGCACGGTCCAGCGTGAACTTCACATCCTCGGCCGAAAAGGGGGTGCCGTCGTGGAAGGTGACCCCTTCCTGTAGGTGGAAGGTATAGGTCAGGCCGTCGTCGGATATCTCCCATTCCCGCGCCAAGGCGGGCAGGACCGATCCGTCGGGGCCAAAGCGTGTCAGCCCTTCAAAGATGTTGGCATAGGTCACCTCGCGGATCGCGGCGGCGGCCCCGGCGGTGGGGTCAAGGTTCGGCGGTTCCAGCACCATGCCGACGGTGATGCTGTCCTGCGCGGCCCAGAGCGGGGCGGCTGTCAGCGCAAGCGCGGCGAAGCTCAGTTTCAGGCGGGTCAGCATTCATGTTCCTTCCCTTGGTGGTGGTGCGCATGATTGGCCGGTTTTCGCCACCGATCAAGCGTGGCGCGGGCGCTGCAGCACCCATCGATGCAAAGCTGCCCCCTTGCCCCCGCCGCAGAGAAGTTTACCGTCCCGCGCGAAATGGGGGGGACGATGCAATGCAGAAAACGGAACTTGGCCGCAGCGGCCTGATGGTGTCGCAACTTTGCCTGGGCACCATGACTTGGGGCACCCAGAACACAGAGACAGAGGCCCACGACCAGATCGACTTGGCGATGGAGCATGGCGTCAACTTCATGGACACGGCGGAGATGTATCCGACCAATCCCGTTTCCGCCGACACACTGGGCCGGACAGAGGAATTCATCGGCAGCTGGATGGCCCGCAGCGGCCGGCGCGACAACTGGATCATCGCGACCAAGATGACCGGCGCGGGGCAGGCCGCCGCCCGCGACGGCGCACCCATCACCCCCGAGACGCTGGTCGAGGCGGTTGAAGGTTCGCTCCGCCGGTTGCGGACGGATGTGATCGACCTTTACCAGCTGCACTGGCCGAACCGCGGGTCCTATCATTTCCGCAAGCACTGGACCTATGATCCTTCGACCCAGAACCGGGATGAAACGCTGGCCCACATGCGAGCGGTCCTTGAAACGGTGCAAAAGCTGATCGAGGCGGGCAAGATCCGGCACTTTGCGCTGTCCAATGAGACCGCTTGGGGCACCGCTCAATGGCTGCGCCTGTCCGAAGAGGCCGGGCTGCCGCGGGTGCAGTCGGTGCAGAACGAATATTCGCTGCTTTGCCGCCTTTTCGATACCGACATGGCCGAACTGGCCGCGAATGAGGATGTGACGCTTCTGGCCTACTCGCCGCTGGCAACGGGGCTTCTGACGGGAAAATACGCGGGCGACGTCGTGCCCGAAGGCACCCGCCGCAGCCGCAACCCTGACCTTGGCGGCCGGATCACCCCCCGTGTGTTCGAAGCCGTGGCCGCCTACCTGGGTGTCGCCAAGGCGCATGGGCTCAACCCCGCGCAGATGGCGCTGGCCTGGTGCCGCGGCCGGCCCTTCAAGACCATCCCGATCATCGGGGCTACCAACCTTCATCAACTAGCGACCGCGCTGACCTCGGTCGAGGTCACGCTGAACGACGACGTGCTGGCCGACATCGCCGCCGCCTACCGTGCCCACCCGCTGCCCTACTGAGGACCCGAATGCGCCGCTTCATCCCCCTGCTGTTCCTTGCCGCCCCTGCCTGGGCCGAAGCCCCGTTCGAGGGGATCTGGGCCCATGATCCCGAATGGTGCGCGCAGGCCGACCGCATCGGCAGCGTCACCCCCGCGCCGATCCGCATCACCGCCGAGGCGTTCCAGGGCTATGAAAACCGCTGCGACATCACCGAGGTGACCGAGATCGAGGATCTGAATGCCTGGCAGTTGTCGATGACCTGCATGGCCGAGGGGATGGAGTCCGAGGAAAACCGCCTGCTGATGCTGGCCGAGGACCGGATCTGGATGTGGTTTGGCGCGGGCGAGCCGGTTTCCTTTGAGCGGTGCGAGGCCGGCTGACGGTCCCTACGCGATCCGGGTGAACATCGACCGACTGCCGGAATTGTCGAAGAAGGGTACGCTGTCCACCCGGCCGCCGGCGCGGCGGATCTCTGCCACCTCGGCCAGGACGACCTCGGTAATGAAGGGCAGGTCAAAGCTGCGGGCGCGGTCCAGCGGGATCCATTGAAGGGCGCTGAGTTCATCGCATGCCCGCGAAAAATCATCAGGATCGCCCAAGATCGATGCGGCGTCGGCCAAAAAGAAACGCGCGTCGAACCGCCGGGTGCGGCCCGGCGGGGTGATCGCCCGGAACACAAAGCGCAGCCCGCGGGCTGAGGGAAGCGCCCCCGCGCGGGCAAAGAACTCCCATCCCTTTGGCGGGTCGGGCCAAGTGCCGGGTACCCCCAGCAGCAGGCCTGTTTCCTCGGCCAGTTCGCGGATCGCGGCGGCGGCAAGCGCCCCTGCGCCGGGCCCAAGGCGGGCGGCGCAATTTGGGTCCAATGGTTCAGCCAGCGGGACGGTGGCATCGGCGGGGTCAACGGCACCGCCGGGAAACACGAACTTGGACGGCATGAAGGCGGCCTTGGCCCCCCGCTGGCCCATCAGCACCTCGGCCCCCGCCGCGCCGTCGCGCAGCAGGATGATGGTGGCCGCGTCGCGGATGGGCTGATCCGTCACTCGCGCTGCCTGCTGAACCCGTGCATCCGCTTGGCCCATTGCACCCCCACGATCACGCCCTTGAGCCGCGGCAGAAGGTAGAGTGACATCGCCACCGTCCCGACCGAGAACAGGGTGATCGTCACCAGCGGTTCCGGCCGCCAGACGCCATAGACCCAGAGGAACATGGGCGCGAGCACGTGGCCCACCACCAGAATCGTCAGGTAGGCCGGTCCGTCATCGGCCCGGTGGTGATGCAGATCCTCGCCGCAGACGGGACAGGTGTCGCGCACCTTCAGATAGCCCTTGAGCAGTGGCCCCGATCCGCAGTTGGGGCAGCGCCGCCGCCATCCCCGCCTGACGGCCGGCCCGAGCGGACGTTCTTCACTGTATTCCATATGGGTCACCTTCGTTGGGCTGTCCGCGTAGAGCGCCTTGCCAAGGTAATCATCCCGAGGTCAAGTGAAAGAGCCATTTCGACCTTGTGGCGCAATGCCGCGCGGCCTCTTCATCGGCTCAACGATTTTCCGGCGACGGAAGTTTCCGCCCCCGCCGTTTGAGGAAAAGAGCGGTGGGACACGCCGCCGAAGACAAGGAGAAACGGCATGAAACTGGCAGGATACATGGCATTGGCAGCCCTCGTCGCGGCAGGGGCCGCATCGACCGCCGAGGCGCGGCCCGGCATGGGCGGCATGCACGGGTGGCATCTCGGCGGCATGAGCTTTGCGGAACTTGACGCAGATGGTGACGGCCAGATCACGGCCGAGGAATATGCCGCCGCACGGGCCGCGCAGCTTGAGGGGCTGGATGCGAATGGTGACGGGCTGATCAGTGCTGAAGAGATCGCGGACTATCAGCTTCGCCTTGCCGAAGCTGCCATCCGCGCCCGTGCCGAACGGCTGGTAGAGATGCTTGACGTCAACGGCGACGGCCTGCTGGACGCGGCGGAACTGGCGGCAAGCCCGCGGCCAGTGGTGATGCTGCGGTTGCCGGCGTTCGAGCGCCTTGATGCGGACGGGGACGGGGTGGTGACCGAAGCCGAGTTCGAAGCGGCCCAGCAGCGCCGGGGGGCAGGACGTGGCGAGGGGCGTGCCCCGCATGGCCGGGCGATGCAGCGCCCCGCGCCGGACGCAAACTGAGCCCAACCCGCGCCATTGCGGCAGCATGGAAAACCGGGTTACGCCAAAGTCAGGATGGACATGCCTTTCGACGCCCTGACCGAAGCCTCGGACGAGGCGCTGCTGGTGCTTTATGCCAATGGCGACCCGGTGGCCGCGCGGGTTCTGACTGCGCGGCTGGCCCCCCGGGCGCTGGGATTTGCATCCCGGATGCTCGCCGATCGGGCCGAGGCCGAGGATGTGACGCAAGAGGCACTGCTGCGGCTTTGGCGCATCGCGCCGGACTGGCGGCAGGGCGAGGCGCGGATTTCCACCTGGCTGTACCGGGTGGTGGCGAACCTCTGTACCGACCGGCTGCGGCGCCGTGTGCCGCTGGCGCTGGACGCGGTGGCTGAGCCCGAGGACGATGCGCCGGGCGCGCTGGCCGGTATGATCGAGGCCGACCGCGCCGCGGCGCTGCAGGCAGCGCTGGCCCGGTTGCCGGACCGCCAGCGCGAGGCGGTGGTGCTGCGGCACCTTGAAGGGCTTTCGAACCCCGAGATCGCCGAAGTCATGGGCATCGGGATCGAGGCGGTGGAAAGCCTGACGGCACGGGGGAAACGGGCGCTGGCGGTTGCATTGGCACGACGGCGCGGAGAGTTGGGGTATGGCGATGACCGATGACGGGCACGAGCTTGACGATCTTTTCCGGGCGGCACGGGCCTCTGCCCCGCAGCCTTCGGCAGAGCTGACGGCGCGGATTCTGGCGGATGCCCTGCGCGAACAGCCTTGTCCCGTGGCAGCGCCTCGCCAGCGGCGCCGATGGGGCGGGGTGCTGGCGGCGCTGGGCGGCTGGCAGGCCGTGACAGGGTTGACGGCGGCGGCGGCGGCCGGGCTCTGGATCGGGATCAACCCGCCGGCAGCAGTCGCCGGCATCGCCGAAGGGCTATGGCCCGAGCCGCTGAGCCTTGAGTTGATCGACCAGATGGCCGCGCTGGAGGAGCTTGTGGAAGGATGACGATGAGCGATCGAGAAACCGGGCCGCGTTGGATGCGGGTGCTGCTGGTGATCTCGCTGGCGCTGAACCTGGGGGTGATCGGTGCCGTGGCCGGGCTGGCGCTGCGCCACGACCCGGACCGGTCGCGGCCCGTGGTGCTACGGGACGTGAGCATCGGGGCTTATTCTGAGGCGCTGTCGCCCGAGGACCGGCAGATCATGCGGCAACGGTTCCACGAAGTGGCCCCCGGCCTTCGCGACCTGAGGAAAATCCGGCAGGCGGATCAGGAACGGGTTCTTGCGGCGCTGAGGGCACAGCCCTTCGCCCCGGAAGCCGTGGCCGAGGCGCTGGAGCAGCAGCGGGCGCGACTTGCGGAAGGGGCGGAACTGGGACACCGGCTGCTGGTGGAACGGATCACAGGGATGACCGACGCCGAAAGAGCGGCCTTTGCAGACCGCCTGCAAGAGGTGCTGTCCCGACCGCGCAGAGGCGGCCACAGGGCTGAAAATAGCGGCGGCGCTCCCGGCCGGTGAAATTGTGCGGCGCAAGGAGCGTCTTGCCTGTGCGCGGCGAGGTTTGAGCCAAGCCGGCTGAAGGCGGGCATCGAGCCTGCCGCCAGCCGCGCCCGCCCCAAGCGAACGAGAGCGGCACAGGCGCGCCAGCCGGCGCCGCGGTGTCAGGCCGCAATCATGCTGACAGTAACCTGATTACGCCCTTCGGCCTTGGCCGACAGCAGCGCCCGATCGGCGCGGGCGACCAGCCCTTCGGCGTCCGGACCCGAGGAGTCGCCACCCCCAACGGCGAGGCCGATCGACAGCGTGACCTGAATTGGTTGACCTGAAGCCAGCCGAACCGGCGTGGCGCCGGCCAGATGCCGAAGCTCTTCGGCCTTGCGGCGGGCATCCGTAAGCCCGGTTTCTGGCAGCACGATCAGGAATTCCTCGCCGCCGATGCGGGCCAGCAGGTCGCTTGGGCGCACCACCTGCCGCATCCGCTGGGCAAGTTCCGTCAGCACGGTGTCGCCAGCCGCGTGGCCCCAGGTGTCGTTGACGTCCTTGAAGTGATCAAGATCGACAACCATCACCGCAAAGGCGCGGCCGGTTTGGCGGGCGCTCGCCTCGATCTGGGCGAGTTGAGGCATGGCATAGCGGCGGTTGTGCAGCCCGGTTAGCGGGTCGGTCAGCGCAAGCCGCAGCCCGTCACGGACCGAGGCGCGCAGCCGGTCGCTTTCCTGCTTGCGGCGCAACTGGGCCTGCAGACGCAGCGCGAGTTCCTGCGGATCGAACCGGTCGGGGATCAGCGCATCGGCCCCGAGATCGAGTGCCATGGCGGCCAGGTCATGCCCCCGCGCCGGCAGCACCATGCAGATGGCGGAATGGCGGCTGGCGGTGCGGCTGCGAAGTTCTGACAAAAGCTGCAGCCCGTCGCCGTGCCGCGCCAGGTCGGCCGCGACAACATAAAGATCGGCGGCATTGTCAGATGCCCCGGCCAGCGCCTGCGCCCGGTCGTAGACGACAAGTTCGTCCCGCAGGAAGGGCGACAGCGCCTGCCGCCAAGCCAGGGCAAGCTCTGCCCGCGGGGCCACCAGGGCGATGCGGGCCGGGGTGGTGAAGCCCGCGCCGGGTTCGGCCATGCCGAACGGCTGGCAGGAGGTTCCGCGCTGCCGCAATTCTTCCATCGCCTCTTTCGCGCGGAGAAGGCCGCGGACGTGGGCAAGCAGCACCGAGTCCTCAACTGGTTTGGCAAGCACGTCCACCGCGCCCGCGCGGAGCGCCCGCAGGGGCAGGTGTGGGTCGTGGCCGGCGGTCATGACGACAACGGGCACCTGCGCCGTCAGCGGGTGGTCCCGCAGCGCCGCGCAGAGTTCGGGCACATCGGCATCTTCCAGCGCCCCGTCCAGCAGAATCAGGTCCGGCTGGTAGCGCCGCGCCATCCGCAGCACCGACGCCCCGTCGGCCGCCTGCAGCACGTCATAGCAGGCGGCGCCCAGCTTCATCCGCAGGACGATCCTGTTCGTCGCAACGCTATCAACGATCAGGATCGTGCCGGTCATGGCCCACTCCGCCTTCTATCAAAGTGCTGTCAGAATGCCCGAGTATTGGTTAAAGAATCATTTAGCAAAACCGGAGGTTGTTTTCATGCAGCGGGATTCCGCCGAGACACTGGCCCTGCGGGCGCTGGCCTGGCTGGCCGGAAATGAGGAGCTTCTGCCGCTGTTTCTTGGGAGCACCGGCGCCAGCGCCGAGGACCTGCGCAACCAGGCCGGCGATCCAGAATTTCTGGGCGCGGTGCTGGATTTCCTGCTGATGGATGATGCCTGGGTGGTGGCCTGCTGCGACGCGATCGGCGTGCGGTATGAAACGCTGGCGCAGGCCCGGGGAGCGCTGCCGGGCGGCATGCAGACCCACTGGACCTGACCTAGAAGCGGGACAGGCCCCGCTCTTCACCCTCGCGCAGGCGCGCCATCAGGCGGCGCAGCGTCTCGGTACCCTCGGGGCCCAGCTTTTGCAGGAAGTGGCGGCTGTTTTCCTCGGCCATCGGGGTGGCCTGGTCCAGTAGCCTGCGGCCGGATTCGGTCAGTTCCACAGTGGTCGTGCGTCGGTCCGGGGCACCTGATCGCCGGGCGATCCACCCTTCCGCCTCCATCTGGCGCAGCGCGCGCGAGGTGGCGGTGCGGTCGATGCCGATGAAGGCCGCGATGTCCGAAGGCTGGGTCAGCCCCTCGTTCCCCAGCGCAAGTAGCGTACACCAGGTGATGCGGGTCAGGCCAAGGGTGCGCAGCCCGTCTTCCAGCCGGCGCTCCTGGATCCGGGAGGTGACCGTCATCTGGTAAAGGACGGAGTCATGAAGGCGATAAGGCGGGCGGTCTGTCATGCCGGGACCGTCCGCCATCGTCCCCGCCTTGTCAATCGGGCGCGATTGCACCTGCCGCGCCACTGGGGCAGGGTAGCCGCGACGGAGGACATGATGACCAGGATCACCGGCATCCTTTTCGACAAGGATGGCACGCTTTTCGACTTTCACACCACATGGGGCAACTGGACGGCAGGGCTTGTAAACGAACTGGCAGGCGGCGACCCGGCACAGGCGGCGCTTCTTGCGGACCGGATCGGCTATGAGCTGGACAGGCGGCAGTTCCGGCGCGACAGCATCGTCATCGCCTCCACCCCACCGGAGATCGCCGATGCCCTGCTGCCGGCCCTGCCGGGCTGGGACAAGGACGCGCTGATCGACCTGATGAACACCCGCGCCGCCGCCGCCCCGCAGGCCGAGGCGGTGCCGCTGGCGCCGCTTCTGACGCGGTTGCGGCAGCGCGGGCTGCGGCTGGGTGTCGCCACCAACGACGCCGAAGGTCCGGCCCGGGCGCATCTGCGCGCCGCAGGGGTCGAGGACGCCTTTGACTTCATCGCCGGTTCGGATTCTGGGCATGGGGCCAAGCCGGGACCGGGCATGGTTCTGGCCTTTGCCCGCGCGCTGGGCCTTGATCTGGCCGAGGTGCTGATGGTCGGTGATAGTCGCCATGACCTTGCCGCCGGGCAGGCTGCAGGCTGCCGGAAACTCGCGGTGCTGACTGGTCCTGCACTGGCCGGGGATCTGGCCCCCTTCGCGGATGCGGTGCTGCCAGATATCGGGAGGCTGCCGGGCTGGCTTGATCAGATCGAGGCAGCGGCCTGACAGGCGGCTGGCAACGGCGCCTGCCCGCGCTAGGACATGCGCGACGGAAAGCGGAGACGGGACATGCAGGAAAACCGGTTGGCGATGCGGATGGCCTTTGCCCTGCTGGGGGCAGCGGCGGGCTTCAGCTTCTGGGGCCTGACCGACCTGCTGGGCGACCGGATCGGAAACCCGCGGATGCTGCTGGCGCTGCACGCCTTTGCCGCCGTCTTCTTTGGCGGGGCGCTGGCGATGTTCGGGCCGCTGGGGCGTCGGGCGCTGTTGCCCGCGGCTGTGCTGGGGGCAGGGGTTTCGGCGCTGCTGACCTTGGCGAGCCTGCGCCACCCGACAACGGGGCCGTTCTTTGACCTGCGCTATCCGGGGCTTGCGGCGGTGCTGCTGGCCTGCCTGCCGCTGCCATTCGTGATGGCCGCCCAGAGGCGGGGCGAGGGCTGGCGCAACTATGCCGCCCTTTTCACCCATAGCTGGAGCATTGTCGCCCGCTATGCCGCAGGGGCAGTCTTTGTCGGCATCGCTTGGCTGGTACTGACGGTGTCGGATGCGCTGCTGCGTCTTGTCGGGATCGGCGTCATCACCGACCTGCGCGAGCTGAGCTGGTTCGGCCCGATCTTTACCGGCGTGGCGCTGGGGCTGGCGCTGGCGGTGGTGCATGAATTCACCGACTACGTTTCGGCCTTCCTGATCCTGCGGCTGTTCCGGCTGCTGATGCCGGTCGTGCTGCTGGTGGTGGCGGTGTTCCTGATCGCGCTGCCGTTGCAGGGATTTGAAAACCCGTTCGGACAAGGGTCGGTGGCGGTGACGCTGCTCACTATGGCGGCGGGGGTCACGCTGCTGGTCAGCAGTGCGGTGGATGCGGCCGATGACGTGGCGGTACGCACGCGGCTACTGCAGACCTCGGCGCGCGGGCTGGCGCTGGTGCTGCCGGTGCTGGCGGTGGTTGCAGGCTATGCGGTCTGGCTGCGGGTCGGGCAGCATGGCTGGACGCCGCAGCGGCTGATGGGCGCTGCCGCCGTGCTGGTTCTGGGCTGCTACGGGATGCTTTATGCGCTGGCAGTGGTGCGGCCGGGGCGCTGGATGCGCCGGATTCGCCGCGCGAACTTGGCGATGGCGGTGCTGCTTGTGGGCTTTGCAGCGCTGTGGCTGACGCCGGTGATCGTGCCGGAACGGATCTCGGCCCGAAGCCAGCTTGATGGCTACCTGTCCGGCGTGATCGAGGCGGACGATCTTCCGCTTTGGCAGATGCGGGACGCCTGGGGATATGCGGGACGGGCGGCGCTGGCCACCCTGCAGGCGCGGGAAGACGACCCGCCGCTGGCCCGCGCCCTCGCGCGACTTGAAGCCAATCGCCAGCAGGAAGGCGAGGGTACGGGCCTGCGCCGCAACCTTCTGGCGCTTTTGCCGGTCATCCCCGAGGAAGGCGCCGACCTGGCCGAGGCGCTGACCGCTGCGACGCATCCGGCGGAGCTCCGGCTTTGGCTCAACGGCTGCCGCCGCCTGACGCCTGCCGGCTATCCCGGCTGCGCCCTGGTCGTTGCGGATTTCCTGCCGGGGACCGAGGGGCAAGAGGCCCTGCTGCTTTACAGCAACCGCGGCGGCTTCCTGGGGCAAGAGGGTTTCAGCCGTACGCCGGACGGCACCCTTGTCCGGATGCGCGCCGCCCGGCTAGAAGGGGCAGAGGATGCAGCGCGCCTGCTGGACGCGCTGCAGTCGGGGGACTTTCGCATCGGCCCGCCCCGCATCGACGCGCTTCTGGTGGGCGAGGGGAGCTTTGTGCTGATCCCCTAGATCAGATCAGCCCGGCGTGGCGCATTGCCGCGTCGATCCGGGCCTTGGTGCCCTCGGTCAGCGGGGTCAGCGGCAGGCGCACCTCGTCGGAACACCGGCCAAGGCGGGACAGCGCGTATTTCGCGCCGACCAGCCCCGGCTCGATGAAGATCGCGGTGTGCAGCGGCATCAGCAGGTCCTGGTATTCCAGCGCCTTGGCATAATCGCCCGCCAGAGTTGCCGCCTGGAACTCGGCGCAAAGACGTGGCGCGACGTTGGCGGTCACGCTGATGCAGCCGACGCCGCCATGGGCGTTGAAGCCAAGCGCGGTCGCATCCTCGCCCGACAGCTGGATGAAGTCCTTGCCGCAGGTTTCGCGCTGCATGGACACACGCTCGATCTTGCCGGTGGCGTCCTTGACGCCGATGATCCGCGGCAGTTTTGCCAGTTCGCCCATGGTTTCGGGCAGCATGTCCACGACCGACCGGCCGGGAATGTTGTAGATGATGATCGGCAGGTCGCAGCAGTCATGCACCGCCGTGAAATGCGCGATCAGCCCCGCCTGCGTGGGCTTGTTGTAATAGGGCGTGACCACCAGCGCCGCATCGGCACCGACCTGTTCGGCATGGCGGATGAGCCGCAGCCCCTCGGCCGTGCTGTTCGATCCCGCGCCGGCGATGACCGGCACGCGCCCGGCCACGGCCTTGACGACCTCTTCGATCACGGTTTCATGTTCTTCGTGCGTCAGCGTGGGACTTTCGCCCGTGGTGCCGACGGGCACGATCCCGGTCGAACCTTCGGCAATGTGCCATTCCACCAGCGCCTTGAGCGTTTCAAGATCCAGGGCACCGTTCTTGAACGGCGTCACCAGGGCTGGAATTGACCCCTTGATCATGACACGCTTCTCCTTGGTTGATGGGCAGACTCGCCCCGTGCTGCGACTCGGCGGAACCTATCCGCAGCCGCGGCCCTTGCCAAGTTTGTGTGTTGCGGCCAAGGGCGCATCCGTTAATCTGCCGCCGCCCGCTGTTCCTCCCCTTGATGAAAGAGCCCTGACCCGTGTTTCGACCCATTGCCGCCGCCTGCCTTCTGACGCTTGTGCTGGCCATGCCCGCCTCCGCGACCGAGGTACAGGACGCGGCCCTTGGCAACGCGCTGCGCCGCATTGCCGCCCGTGACTGGGATGGTGCCGCGGCACAGGCATCAGTGGCAGGACCGCTTGCGGCGGATATCGTCGAATGGCACCGCCTTCGCGCCGGAGAGGGCACCCTGGCCGAGATCAACGCCTTCCTCGCCCGCCGCCCCGACTGGCCGGGCCTGCCCTACCTGCGGCAGCGGGGGGAACAGGCGATGGCCGAAACCGGCACCCAGGCCGAGATCCTGAGCTTTTTCCAGACCTCGCCCCCCGCCACCGCCGAGGGTGGCCTGGCCGTGATCGAGGCGCTTCTGGCCCGCGGCGAAACCACAATGGCCGAGGTAGAGGCCACGCGGCTTTGGCAGGGCTTTCCGCTGACCGACGCGCAGTACGTCCGGCTACTGGCCCTGTTCCCTGACGCGCTGGCCCCGCTGCATCAGCAGCGGCTGGAGACGATGCTTTGGGCGGGGCACCGCACCGATGCGCGCCGGATGCTGCCCCTGATCCCCGAGGACCGGCGCAGGCTGGCCGAGGCGCGGCTGGCGCTGCAGGCGCGCACGCCGGGGGTGGATGCGCTGGTGGCAGCGGTGCCCGCGGCGCTGGCCAATGATCCGGGGCTGGGGCACGACCGCTTTGCCTGGCGGATGTATCACGACCTTTATGACAGCGCGACGGCCCTGATCCTTGAACGCAGCACGAGCGCAGAGTCGTTGGGCGATCCCGCGGCCTGGGCACCGCGCCGCGCGCTCTTGGCCCGGCGCGAGATGCGCGAGGGCGATGCCGCCCGTGCCTACCAGATTGCCTCGCGGCATTACCTGCAAAGCGGCGGGGATTATGCGGACCTTGAGTGGCTGTCGGGCTTCATCGCCCTGCGCCTGCTGAACGACCCGCAGACGGCGCTGACCCACTTCCGCAACCTGCGTGCGGGCGTCAGCAGCCCCATCAGCCTTGGCCGCGCCGGCTATTGGGAGGGTCGCGCGCATGAGGTGCTGGGCGATGACGCTGCCGCGGCCGAAGCCTATGCCTTCGGCGCCGAACACCAGACGAGCTATTATGGACTGCTGGCGGCGGAACGCGCCGGGCTGCCGATGGACCCGGCGCTGGCGGGGCTGGAACGCCATCCCGACTGGCGCGACGCCGGGTTCCACAGTTCGTCTGTGCTGCAGGCGGCGGTCCTGTTGCACGGCGCGGGCGACCGGGCACTGGCCCGCCGCTTCATGCTTCATCTGGCCGAGGGGCTGGAGCCGCAGGAACTGGGCCAGCTTGCCGACATGGCGCTGGACATGGATGAGCCTAACACCGCCGTGCTGATCGCCAAGCAGGCCGCGGCGCGGGGGATCATCCTGCACCGCGCCTACTTCCCGCTGACCGATCTGGCCGATATGGCCATCCCTGTCCGGCGTGAACTTGCGCTGGCCATCGCGCGTCGTGAAAGCGAGTTCGACCATACGGTGATCAGCCCCGCCGGCGCGCGCGGGCTGATGCAGGTGATGCCGGGAACGGCGGAACTGATGGCTCGCAAGCTGGGTGAACCCTATGAGCTTGCCCGCCTGACCCAAGACGCCGCCTATAACGCCCGTCTCGGCACCGCCTATCTGGCCGAGCTGATCGAAGAATTCGGTCCGAACCCGGTGCTTGTGGCCGCCGGCTATAACGCGGGCCCCGGTCGCCCGCGCCGCTGGGTGGAAACGCTGGGTGACCCGCGTGATCCCGACGTGGACGTGATCGACTGGGTGGAAATGGTGCCCTTCACGGAAACCCGGAACTACATCATGCGCGTGATGGAATCGCGCATGATCTACCGGGCGCGGCTGGCGGGCGGGGCGGTGCCCCTCACGATCGAGGAAGAGATGAAGGCGCAGTGACCTTGCGCTGCCGCCACAGGGTGAACAGTCCGGCGCAGATCACGATCCCCGTGCCGATCGCCACGTTGGTGCGCAGCGTTTCCCCAAAGACGGTGATGCCCAGCAGGCTGACGAAGACCAACTGCAGATAGGCAAAGGGCTGCACGGCGCTGACCTCGGCCACCTCATAGCACTTGATCAGCAGCCAGTGGCCCAGCGCGGCCGTGCAGCACAGGCAGGCCATCCATCCCCAATCGGGCAGCGCCATCGGTTCCCAGAACCAGATGCCCGCAAGCGTCATCGCGACAGCACCCGAAGTGCCCGTCCAGAAGAAGCTGACCGCCCCGCTGTCAGCCCGGGACACGTAGCGTGTTAGCAAGCCATACAGGGCGAACATGAACGCCGCCCCCAGCGGGATCAGCGCCAGCGGCGAAAACACCGTGACCCCCGGCTGCAGGATCACCAGCATGCCGATGAACCCGATCCCGATCGCGGTCCACCGCCGCCAGCCGACCTTTTCCCCCAGTACCGGCCCCGACAGCGCGGCAACCAGCAGGGGGTAGGAGGTAAAGACCGCATGGCTTTCGACCAGCCCCAGCTTGGTGAAGGCCAGGATCATGACGCAGACCTCTGACGCCAGCAAAAGGCCCCGGACGATCTGCAGGATTGGATGACGCGTCACCGCCGCCTGCCGGATGCCCCCCGCCTGCCGCGCCGCAAGCGCCACCACGAAGGCGGCAAAGAACCAATAGCGGATCATCACGACCATCAGGATGTTGTATTCCTCGGCCATGTGGCGCGAGATCCCGTCCTGCAACGCAAAGACCATCGTTGTCGCGACCATCAGCCAGATGCCGAGCCGCGTGTTCTGTTCAGCCATTGTGCTTCAACCGTCCTGCCGTCATGTGGCGCTTGTGGCCGTGGCCCTTGCGCCGTTCCACGTCAAAGCCCGCGTCCTCCAGCGCGCGCCGTACGAAACCCGCCGCCGTATAGGTGGCAAAGCTGCCCCCCGGCGCGGTATGCCTGCCGACTTCCGCCATCAGAGCAGGGTCCCAAAGTTCAGGGTTCTTGGCGGGCGAAAAGCCGTCCAGGAACCAGGCGTCGGCGCGCCCCTGCCAGGGGGGAAGGGTTTCGCGCGCGTCGCCGATGATGATGTCAGCCTCCAGCCCCGGAAGGCTGATCTGCCGCGCGCCTTCGGCCCATTGCGCAAGGAAGGGACCGGCTACGGCCTCTGCCTCCGGGAAGGCCTGAAGGGCGCGGGCTATGTCATCGGCGGGCAGGGGAAAAGCCTCGAAACTGGTGAAGCGCAGTGGTCCCTCGATCCCTGCCGAACGCCATTCGATCAGCGCGGCAAGCATGTTCAGCCCGGTGCCAAAGCCCAGTTCCGCGATGTGAAATCCTGGGCGGAAGCGCGCCGGCAGCTCGTTGCCTGCCAGAAACACATGCCGGGTTTCCGCCAGGCCGTTGCCCAGGGAAAAATACGGATCGTCAAAGCGGGTCGAGACCGGCACGCCTCCCTCGCGCCACTCCAACCCGGTCTTCTGGTCGCTCATGCTGATTTGCCTTAAACGCGTCGGGGCGGACAATGCTGAAGGGCGCGGGCAATGGCAATGGCGGAAGTGACGGTGCGGGGGGCGGGGATCTTTGGCCTGTCGGTAGCCTATGAATGCGCGCGGCGCGGCGCCCGCGTGCGGCTGGTGGACACTGTCGCGGTGGGTGCGGGATCAAGCGGCGGGGTGGTGGGGGCGCTTGCCCCGCACGTGCCGGAGAACTGGAACACCAAGAAGGCTTTTCAGTTGGAAAGCCTGCTTAAGGCAGGGAATTTCTGGGCCGAGGTTGCGCAGGCCGGGGGCGTCGATCCCGGCTATGCGCGGCTGGGTCGGCTTCAACCGCTGGCCGATGTGCAGGCGGTTGGGACGGCGCAGGCGCGGGCCGAAGGCGCGGCGGCGCTGTGGCAAGGACAGGCGGTGTGGGAGGTCGTGCCGGCATCACGTTTTGGCGACTGGATCCTCCCAAGCGCCACGGGGTTGGTGATCCACGACACGCTCAGCGCCCGCATCCATCCCCGGCAGGCCTGTGCCGCACTGGCCGCCGCCGTTACTGCGCTGGGCGGCGAGGTCATCCTGGGCGAGGCGCCGGATCAGGGCGCGGTGGTCTGGGCGACCGGGGTGGTGGGGCTTGTCGATCTGTCCCGGCAGTTCGGGCGTGCGGCGGGGGCAGGCGTCAAGGGGCAGGCGGCGGTGCTGGCGCATGACGCAAGACACCTGCCACAGCTTTTCGTCGACGGGCTGCATATCGTGCCGCATGCGGATGGAACGGTCGCCATCGGATCGACCAGTGAAAGGGACTATGAGGCGCCTGATACCACCGACGCACAGCTGGATGCGCTGATCGAGAGGGCGCGGGCCGCCTCCCCGGTTCTCGAAGGGGCGCCGGTGGTGACGCGCTGGGCGGGGGTGCGGCCACGCTCCCGGAGCCGGGCGCCGATGCTGGGGCCCTGGCCGGGGCGGCAGGGGCACTTCATCGCGAATGGCGGGTTCAAGATCGGCTTTGGCATGGCGCCGGGGGTGGCGGCGGTGATGGCCGACCTGATCCTTGAGGGGCGCGATGCGATCCCCGACGGCTTCCGGGTCGAGGACAGCCTCTGATCACGCCAGCGCTTTTTCCATGAAGAGATTGGAGTCGATGTCCGGATAGCCGCCGAAAGGGGGGCAGTCCCGGTAGCCCATCGCGCGGTAGAGCGCGCAGGCCGCCACCAGCGCCGCACCGCTTTCAAGACGGACAAGGGGAAGTGACAGCGCCCTTGCGCGGGCTTCAAGCGCCGCGATCAAGGCCCGGGCGGCGCCGCGGCCACGGGCGGCATCTCGGACGTAAAGGCGCTTGATCTCGCCATAGCCGCCCATGTCCACCAGCGCGACGCAACCCAATGCGGCACCGGCGGCGCGCGCCACGAAGAAGGTGGTGTCGGGAGTGGCAAGTTCCTCGGCGCTGAAGCTGAAGATCTCGTCCGGCGGAAAGACGGTTTCGAGGAAAGCCTGGCTTTCCGCGACCAGCGCGCGGCCGTCTTCCGTCAAGGGTGATTCCGGGGCGATGCTGAGGCTCATGCGGCGCGGTCCTTGGTCGGGGCTCTCCCGCCCGTCTTCGGTGCTGGCGCACCTCATCCCGTTGGGTCGGGCGCGCTTCGCGCGCAGGCGGGCGGCAATGCCTGGCGCAGGGACAGGCTGTGGTCAAGGGGGTGGTTGACTTTGGCCGCACGGCATCCAAAAAGGGCGGACTTTGGAAGACTGGACCTGACCTTGCGCTTTACTCGACTTCGGCTCAACGGCTTCAAGAGCTTCGTGGACCCGACCGATCTGGTGATCGCGGAGGGGCTGACCGGCGTTGTCGGGCCGAATGGCTGCGGCAAGTCCAACCTGCTTGAGGCGCTGCGCTGGGTGATGGGGGAAACCCGCGCCTCGGCCATGCGGGGCGGCGGGATGGAGGATGTGATCTTTGCCGGGACCGCCAGTCGCCCGGCCCGCAACTTTGCCGAGGTGGCGCTGACGCTGGACAATGCGGACCGGCTGGCGCCTGCGGGCTTCAACGACGCCGACGCGCTGGAGATCGTGCGCCGGATCACGCGCGACGCGGGATCGGCCTACAAGCTGAACACCAAGGATGTGCGCGCCCGCGATGTGCAGATGCTGTTCGCCGATGCCTCGACCGGGGCGCATTCACCGGCGCTGGTTCGGCAGGGGCAGATATCCGAACTGATCAACGCCAAGCCCAAGGCGCGGCGACGCGTGCTCGAAGAGGCGGCAGGTATTTCCGGCCTCTATCAGCGGCGGCACGAGGCAGAGCTGCGCCTGAACGCGACCGAGGCCAACCTGACCCGGATCGAGGACGTGACCGAGGCGATGGCCGCGCAGTTGCAGACGCTGGCGCGACAGGCTCGCGCCGCCGCCCGCTATCGCGAGATCGGCACCGCCCTGCGCCGGGCCGAGGGGATGCTGCTGTTCCGCCGCTGGCGCGAGGCTGACCTTGCGCGGGCCGAGGCCGAGGCCGCCGAGACGACCCGCCGCCACGAGGCCGCCCGGGCCGAGGCTGCAGCCCAAACCGCGCAGGACGCACGTGCCAAGGCCGAAGAGGCGCTGCCCCCGTTGCGCGAGGAAGAGGCGATCGCCAGCGCCGTCCTGCAGCGGCTTGTTGCCCAGCGCGACGTCCTGCATGAACAGGAGGCCCGCGCCCATGCCTCGATCGAGGGGCTGCGGGCGCAGGTGTCGCAGATCGCCCGGGACATCGATCGTGAGGCCGGGTTGAACCGCGACGCCGGGGAAACGATCGAGGCGCTGGCCGAAGAACAGGAACAGCTTGCCGCCGCCGCCGAAGGCCACGACGCGCGGCTTGACGCCGCCGCCGCCGCGGCGCGCGAGGCCGCGTCCGTCCTTCAGACCCGTGAGGCGGCGCTGGCTGAGGCAACCGAGGACATGGCCCGGCTGTCGGCGCGGCACCAGTCGGCGCAGCGGTTGCTTTCGGATGTTCAGGCGGGGCTGGCGCGGAACGAGGCGGAAACCGCTCGCGCCCGATCCGCGCTGGAAGCCGCGCAGGCAGCGCTGGCCCGGGCGCATGAGGATTTCGACGCCGCCGAAGAGGCCCAGCAGGCCGCCATCTCCCTGACCGAGGCCGCCGAGGCGCGGCTTTCCGATGCCGAGGCTGCCCGAGCCGGCGCCCAGACCGCCGAGGCCGAGGCCCGTGCCGCCCGTTCAGGTGCCGAGGGCGAGGCAAACGCGCTGCGGGCCGGGGTCGCGGCCCTGACGCGGTTGGTAGAGCGCGAGGCGCAGGCGGGGGCGCAGGTGCTGGACCAGCTGCGCGTTCCGGCGGGGCTGGAACAGGCGCTGGGTGCCGCGCTGTCGGATGACCTGCGCGCGCCTGCGGTGGGGCCAGACGGGGCTTCGGGTTGGGCGGAACTTCCGGATTACGACACGCCTCAGCGTCTGCCTGAAGGGGCGGAGCCGCTTGCAAACCAGGTACAGGCACCCGCGGTGCTGGCCCGCCGCCTGTCCCAGATCGGACTGGTCGAAGCGGGGCAGGGGGCAGCCCTGCAACCGGCGCTGCTGCCGGGGCAGCGGCTTGTGTCGCGCGATGGGGATCTGTGGCGGTGGGACGGGTTCCGGGCCGCGGCGGATGGCCCCTCGGCCGCGGCACTGCGGTTGCAGCAGCTTAACCGGCTGCACGACCTGCGGCAGGATCTGGATGAGGCGTCCGTCCGCGCCGACGACGCCCGCATTGCGCATGAAGGGTTGCAGGCCCGTCTTGCCGATCTGGCCCGCGCCGACCAGCAGGCCCGCGATGATCGCCGCGCCGCCGATGCCCGCCTGACCGATGCCAACCGGGCCCTGTCGCGGGCCGAGGCGGATCGTTCCGTGGCCGGCGGCAAGCTGGAGGCCGCGCTGCTTGCGTTGCGCCGGCACGAGGATGAGGCGACCGAGGCCCGCCTGCGGCTGGCAGAGGCCGCGGCGGCGCTGGAGGATCTGGGCGATCTGGATGCCGCGCGGGCCGGGGTCGAGGATGTCCGGATGACGGTAGAGGCTGCCCGGATCACGATGATGACACGCCGGTCTTCTCACGACGAACTCCGCCGCGAGGGCGAGGCCCGTGGCCGCCGCGCCCAGGCCGTGGCGCGGGAACTGGCGACTTGGCGCAGCCGTCTGGAAACCGCGGAACGCCGCGCCGCCGACCTGCAGGCCCGCCGCACACAGGCAGAGGCGGAGCTTGAGGAGGCCATGGCCGCCCCCCTGGAAATTCAGGCCCGGCGCGAGGAACTGGCCGAGGCGGTGACGCAGGCGGAGGCCCGCCGCACCGCTGCGATCGAGACGCTTCAAGCTGCCGAGGCTGCCCTGCGCGACGCGCAGGAGGCCGAGCGTCTGAGCACCCGTCAGGCCGGCGAGGCGCGAGAGGCGCTCGCCCGTGCCGAAGCGCGGCTGGAGGCTGCGCGGGAAACCCTGGCCCTTGCCGCCGCCCGGATCGAGGAAGCGACCGACCGCACCCCTGCGGCGTTGCTGGAGACGCTGGATGCGCTGCCCGAGGACCTGCCCGGGGCCGATGAACTGGAAGACCAGATCACCCGCCTGCGCCGCAGCCGCGACAGCCTTGGCGCTGTCAACCTGCGGGCCGAGGAGGACGCGCAGGAAATTCAGGCGGAATATGACACGCTGAACGGTGAGAAGACCGATCTGGAAGAGGCGGTGAAGAAGCTGCGGTCGGGCATCGCCGGGCTGAACCGCGAGGGGCGGGAGCGGCTTCTGAATGCGTTCGAGCAGGTGAACAGCAACTTCACCATGCTGTTCACCCACCTCTTCGGGGGCGGAGAGGCGCGTCTGGTGCTGGTCGAATCCGACGATCCGCTGGAGGCGGGGCTGGAGATCATGTGCCAGCCGCCGGGCAAGAAGCTGGCGACGCTGTCGCTGCTTTCCGGCGGGGAGCAGACGCTAACGGCGCTGGCGCTGATCTTTGCGGTGTTCCTGGCCAACCCCGCGCCGATCTGCGTGCTGGACGAGGTAGACGCGCCGCTGGACGACGCGAACGTCACCCGGTTTTGCGACCTGCTGGACGAAATGACCCGGCGCACCGACACGCGGTTCCTGATCATCACCCACCATGCGGTGACAATGGCGCGGATGGACCGGCTGTTCGGGGTAACCATGGCCGAACAGGGGGTCAGCCAGCTGGTGAGCGTTGACCTCAAGAAGGCCGAGGCAATGGTCGCCTAAACCAGCGCCAGAAGCACCGTCAGGCCCAGCGCCAAGGTCCATGTCCGCCACAGCGCGGCACAGCAGGCCTCGACATCCGCGGCGGTCAGGTTGCGACGGCCGTCGGGATGAACAAAGGGGAACTGCTGCATCTGCCCGTCATAGCTGCGCGGGCCGGCCAGCGCGACGCCGAGCACCGGGGCCATCGCGGATTCGGGCCAGCCCGCGTTGGGCGACCGGTGCAGGGCCGCGTCGCGGCGGATCAGCGGCCAAATGTCCGGGCGAAGATGCACCGCCATGATCAGCAGCGCCGTCAGCCGCGCGGGCACCCAGTTCAGCAGGTCGTCAAAACGCGCCGCGGCCCAGCCAAAGTCCCGGTGACGGGGGGTGCGATAGCCGATCATGCTGTCGGCGGTGTTGGTGATCTTGTACAGAAGCAGCCCCGGCAGGCCGAGGATCAGGAACCAGAAGGCCGGCGCGATCACCCCGTCGGAAAGGTTTTCCGCCCCGCTTTCGATCGCGGCGCGGGCGGCGGCGCTTTCATCCATGGCGCGCGTGTCACGGCTGACGATGCGGGCCACCATCCGACGGCCTTCGGCAAGGCTTATGCGCAACCCATCAGCGACCGCGCGAACGTGATCGACCAAGCTGCGCTGGGCCAGCAGAATTGCCGCGATCAGAACCTCCAGCGGCCACGGGAGAGCGGAAAGCAGCGCGCCCAGCGCCAGCGCTGCCAGCCCAAGCGTCACCATCACCGCCACGCCCCGCGCCTTGCGCGAGCTTCCGCGGTTGAACCGCGCGTCGCACCAGCCCACCACCCGCCCCATCAGCACCGCCGGATGCGGGACCCGCGACCAAAGCCAGCGCGGCTCTCCCATCATCGCGTCGAGGAACAGCACCAGTGCCAGCAGGGTGGCATGGCTCATCGCAGCGCCCCTTCCAGCCGGTCCCAGCCGTCCCCATCGGGCAGGCCAAGCCGCAGCCACGTCCGGCTGTAGGGGAAGATCCGCGTCCAGATCCGGTGCCGGGCGAGCCGGTCCTGCCAAGCGGCGGCGTCATCGACTTCGTACAGCCGGAACAGGGGGGTGCCCCCGACGACCCGCGCCCCGACCAACGCATCGAGCCGCGCCGCGTCCCGCGCCAGCCGTGTACGCGTTTCCTGCGCCCAGGCTACGTCGTTCAGGGCTGAGGTTCCTATGGCCAATGCGGGACCGGACACCGGCCAAGGCCCCAGCATTGTCGCCAGCCGTCTGATCAGTTCAGGGTCACCAATCGAGAAGCCCAGCCGCAGCCCCGCCAGCCCCCAGAACTTGCCAAAGGATTTCAGCACGATCACTCCCGGCCGTGCCGCAAGGTCGATCCGCGACTCCTCAGGACAGATGTCGCAAAAGCTTTCGTCGATGATCTGGAACGGCGCAGGCGCATTGCGCCACAGCCGTCCGTCCGGGTTGTTTGGATGAACCACCACCGCGGCGTCGGCATCCGGGGCAATCTCCCACCCTGCGGCGCGGAAGGCATGGGCGTGTTCGTTGTAAGTCGGCCCCACGATCGACACCCGCCCCGGCGGGCGCAGGGCCGGGATACGTGCGATCAGCGCCGAGGCTCCGGGCGCTGCCAGCACCGCCGCGCCATCGGGTACCCGCCAAAAGGCGCGGGCCGCCTGTTCCAGCGCCTCGGCCGCGGCGCGGTCGGGCAAGGCGGTCCAGGCGTCGGCGGGAAGCATGGGGAGCGGGTAGGGCCGCGGGTTGATCCCGGTAGAAAGATCAAGCCAATCCGCCCGGCCTCCGCCATATCGCTGTGCCGCCGCGTCCAGCCCGCCGCCGTGGTCGATCTCTTGCATGGGCGCCCTCCGTTCTGGCGCCCATCAAGACGGTTTTGCCGCCGCTGGCAAGATCAGCCGCGGCCCGACTCAGCCACGATCATGCGGGGCCTCGAAATCCAGACCGGGGTTGATCGGGATGATCCGGTTCGGGTTAATCGTCGCGTGGCTGTAGTGATAGTGCCGCACGATGTGGTCGAAGTTCACCGTCCCCTTCACCCCCGGCCACTGGTACAGTTCCCGCGTGTAGGCCCAGAGGTTTGGGTAATCGATGATCCGGCGCCGGTTGCATTTGAAATGCAGGTGATAGACCGGGTCAAACCGCACCAGCGTGGTGAAGGTGCGCCAGTCGGCCTCGGTCACGCTATCGCCGGCAAGGTAGCGGTTTCGGCCAAGGTGATCCTCCATCCAGTCGAGCGTTTCAAACACGCCGCGCACGGCCTCGTCATAAGCTGCCTGAGCGGTAGCAAAGCCTGCTTTATAGACGCCGTTGTTCAGCCCGTCATAGATTCGCGTGTTGATCTCCTCGATCCGGGGGCGCAGGTCGGTCGGCCAGTAGTCATCGGTGTTGCCGGTGATCCCGTCGAAGGCCTGGTTCAGCATGCGGATGATTTCCGAACTTTCGTTGGAAACGATGGTGTTCCGTTCCTTGTCCCACAGCACCGGGACCGTCACCCGGCCCGAAACATCCGGCCGCGCCCGCACATAGACGTCGCGCAGGTAGGGCAGGCCGAACAGCCCGTCCCCCGTCGCACCCGGGAAATCCGTAGCAAAGGTCCAGCCGTCCTCGAGCATGTCTGGATGCACGACGGAAACCCCGATGTGATCCTCCAGCCCCTTCAGCGCGCGAAAGATCAGCGTCCGGTGCGCCCAGGGGCAGGCCAGCGAGACGTAAAGATGATAGCGCCCGCTTTCCGCCTTGAACCCGCCCTCGCCCGAGGGCCCCGCGCTTCCGTCGGCGGTGATCCAGTTGCGAAAGCCCGCGGTAGAGCGGACAAACTTGCCGCCGGTGCTGGCGGTGTCATACCACTGCGTGTCCCACACGCCGTTGATCAGTTGGCCCATGTTTCTCTCCTGTCGCTTTCCACGAAGCTAGGCCGGCCCGCGCCCCGCGCCAATTCGGTGTCTGCGCGCAGCCGGGGCGCGTCTGCGCACAGTTGCATGGAACCCCCATCCGGCGGCCCGCGTTCTTTCATCGATCAGGTTTACTTGCATTTCATCCCTGCGGTTCCATGCTGAACCTCAGAGGAATCGGAGCTGCCAACATGCTGGAATATCTGCCCCAAGACCTGCGCGACGCCTTTGCCGCTGCCCGCCGGCGTGACCAGCGCCGCAAGTCGCGCCTCTGCGTTCATGTGGAGGGGGAGGTCTATCCCGTCTTGCGCTGGTCAGCTTCCGGCTTCGTGATCGAGGGGCGGGCGGCACCGCATCTGCGAGGTCTCGTCGATGTCTATGACGGGCCGCGCCACGTCTGCCAGTGCCTCATCGTTGCCACGCTGGAAGAGGGCGAGGAACTGTTCTGCGAGTTCAAGCGCAGCACCCCCGTGTCTGACCGCCCCGCCGTCGATTTCATCCGCGCCGAAGACGCCCCCGCCGCGCTCCTTCCGGGGACCTGAGCGCCCCGCAGCGGCGCCCGGCCCAACGGGATGTGATGCGCCAGCATCGAAGACGGGCGGGAGCGGCCCCGCTACTGAAGGTCGGCAAAGGCCCGTTGCAGCCGCTCTACTGCCTCCTCAACCCGCGACCGTGGGGTGGCGATGTTGAAGCGCAGGAACGTCTCGCCGCCCTTGCCAAAGGTCGCGCCATGGTTCGCTGCGATCCGCGCGTCCTTCTGGACCCGGCTGATCGCTTCTTGCGCGCCCATCCCCGTGTCCCTGAAATCCACCCAGGCGAGGTAGGTTGCCTCCAGCGGCATTGACCGCAAGCCGGGGATCGCCGCGAGGCCCTCGTCAAAGATACTGCGGTTGCGGTCGAGGTAGGTCATCAACGCATCCACCCATTCCGCCCCTTCCAGGGAATAGGCCGCCGTCGCCATCCAGATCCCGAAGGAATTCGGCGACATGCCCAGCGCTGCCATCCGCTGCGCAAAGCGGGCGCGCAGGTCCGGGTCGGAGATGATCACATTCCCGACGTGGCTTCCGGCGGTGTTGAAGGTCTTGCTGGTGGCCGTCATCATCACCAGCCGATCGCAGATGTCAGGCGCGGCCACCGCCATCGCCCGGTGCCTGTGCCCCGGGTAGACAAGATCGTGGTGGATTTCATCCGACACCAGGATCAGGTCATGGCGCCGCGCGAAATCCGCCACCCCGCGCAACTCATCTTCAGTCCAGACGCGCCCGCCGGGATTGTGCGGCGAACACAGGATCACCATCCGTTCCCGCCCGGTCATCCGGGCGTCATAGGCGGCGAAATCCATCTCGTATCGACCGTCGCGCTGGATCAGCGGGCATTCGACCACCTCGCGGCCTGCTGCTTTGATGACCCGCGCAAAGGCGTGGTAGACTGGCGTGAACAGCACCACCCCATCGCCGGGCTGGGTGAAGGCATCGACGCAGATCGCCGTCCCGTTCACCAGCCCGTGGGTGGTGAAGATCCACCCAGGCTCCACCTCCCAGCCGTGGCGATGGCTCATCCACCAGCGGATGGCAGCCAGATAGTCGCGGTCGTCGCCGAAATAGCCATAGATCCCGTGGTCCACCATCGCCTGCACCGCGCGTCCCACGCAGGCCGGGGGGCGAAAGTCCATGTCGGCCACCCACATCGGCAGCCCATCTTGGGCGGAAACGCCATAGGCGGTCTCCATCCCGTCCCACTTGGCCGAATGGGTGCCGCGGCGCTCGATGATCTCGTCGAAATTCATGCTGACCCTCGTGTTTTGGGCACTCTGGACCGATGATCGGCAAAAGTCACGGCCCCTTGCAAGAAAGGCCTTCGCACCGTAAATCCACCGCATGACGCTGCGCCCGATCCTTATCCATCCCGACCCGCGCCTGAAAAAGGAGTGCGCGCCCGTGCCCGCGATCACGGACGACATCCGCATTCTGGCCGAGGACATGCTTGAAACCATGTATGACGCCCCGGGCGTCGGACTTGCCGCGCCGCAGGTCGGCGTGATGAGCCGCGTCATCGTCATGGACTGCGTCAAGGACCCCGAGGCCCCGCCGCGCCCTATGGTGCTTGTGAACCCGGAAATCACTTGGGCGTCTGAGGCGCTGAACGTCTATGAGGAAGGCTGCCTTTCGATCCCCGAACAATATGCCGAGGTCGAACGCCCCGCACAGGTTCGCGTCCGCTGGCTGGGCTTGGATGGCGAGGTGCATGAGGAGACCTTTGACGGGCTCTGGGCCACCTGCGTCCAGCATGAGATCGACCACCTGAACGGCAAGCTCTTCATCGATTACCTGAAGCCGCTCAAGCGCCAGATGATCACCCGCAAGATGGAAAAGCTGAAGCGCGAACGGGCCCGCGCGTGAGCGTCCGCCCCTTCGTGCCCTGGCCAGACCCGCGGCTCAAGACCGTTGCTGCCCCGGTCGATGGGGTGACGGATGAAATACGCGCCATCTGGGCGGACATGGTGGAAACCATGGATGCCATGCCTGGCTATGGGCTTGCCGGGCCGCAGATCGGGGTGATGCTGCGCCTTGCGGTGGTGGATTGTTCCGACGCCCGCGGGCAGGCCGTCCTGATGGCCAACCCCGAGATCCTCCACGCTTCCGTCCAGTTCCGAGAGCATGAGGAGGCAAGCCCCAACCTTCCCGGCGTTTCGGCCGTGATTTCCCGCCCCCGGGCGGTGACGGCGCGGTTCCTGAATGCGGATGGGGAGGTCGAGGAGCGGGATTTCGTCGGCCTTTGGGCAACCTCGGTCCAGCACCAGGTCGATCATCTAAATGGCCGGATGTATTTCGACCACCTCAAGCCGCTGAAGCGGAAGATGCTGATCGCCAAGGCTGACAAGCTGCGGAGGCAGCGATGAAGGTCGTCTTCATGGGAACGCCGGATTTTTCCGTTCCCGTTCTGGACGCGCTGCACCGCACGCATGAGGTGGTCGCTGTCTATTGCCAGCCACCGCGCCCCGCGGGCCGCGGCAAGAAGGACCGGCCCAGCCCCGTTCAGGCGCGGGCCGAGGCGCTGGGCCTGCTCGTCCGGCACCCCGTCAGCCTGAAGGGGGTTGAGGCGCAGGCTGAATTCACCGCTCTTGGCGCCGATGTTGCGGTAGTCGTGGCCTATGGGCTGATCCTGCCGCAAGCGGTTCTGGATGCGCCGAAACATGGCTGCCTGAACATCCACGCCTCGCTGCTGCCGCGCTGGCGCGGGGCAGCGCCGATCCACCGGGCGATCATGGCAGGCGACGCGGAAACTGGCATCTGCATCATGCAAATGGAAGCCGGTCTGGACACCGGCCCCGTCCTGATGCGCGCGGCGACGCCAATCGATGCGGAAACAACCGGTGAACTGCACGACCGCCTGTCGCAGATGGGCGCACGACTGATTCTTCAGGCGCTTGACCGGCTGCCCGATCTGCAACCGGAACCGCAGCCGGAGGAGGGCGTCACCTATGCCGCCAAGATCGACAAAGCCGAGGCCCGGATCGACTGGACGCAGCCGGCCGAGAAGGTTGACCGGCTGATCCGCGGCCTTTCCCCGTTCCCAGGCGCGTGGTGCGATGCGGGTGAGCGGCTCAAGCTGCTGCGGAGCCGCGTGGTGGAAGGCCAGGGGGAGCCGGGCGAACTGCTGCACGGCCTGACCATCGCTTGCGGCACCGGCGCAGTAGAGATCATCGAGGCGCAGCGCGAGGGCAAGCGCCCCATGGCGGCAGAGGAACTGCTGCGCGGCTTGCCTCTGCCGCCGGGGACGCGGCTAGGCTAGCAGCGTCGCCATCCGTTGCAGCGCCAGCACATAGCCCTGCACGCCGAACCCGGCGATCACGCCATCCGCGCGATGCGACACATAGGAATGATGCCGGAAGCTTTCCCGCTTGTGGATGTTGGAGATATGCACCTCCAGCACCGGGCCTTCGAACGCGTTCAGCGCATCAAGAATGGCAATCGAGGTATGGCTGAATGCGCCGGGATTGATCATGATGCCGGCTGCGACTTCCCGCGCCTCATGGATCCAATCGATGAGTTCATATTCCCGGTTGGACTGGTGGCAGCGTAAGGCCAAGCCCTGTTCCTGGGCCAGGCGCGTGCAGGTATCTTCAACATCGGCCAGCGTTTCATGACCATAGATTTCGGGCTGGCGGCGGCCCAGCAGGTTCAGGTTCGGGCCGTTCAGCAGGAAGATAAGCTTGGACATCGGTAATTTCTTTCTCGAGACGCCTATTTGCGCGGCGGGCGGCTGCGATAGACCGGCAGCCGCCAGCCCAGCGCCAAACTGCCGGCCCGCAGCCCGAAGGTGACCGCGGCACAGGCCAGAAGTGCCTCTCTCGCGCTGCCGAATGTTGCAAGAATGACGAGCGCCGCCAAGGCGCCGGCAAAGGCGCAGCTGACGTAAAGCTCGCCCTGCTTCAGTATCAGCGGCACCTCGTTGCAGACGACATCCCGCATAAGTCCGCCCAGGCAGCCGGTCATCGTCCCCATGATAAGGACCACCGACCAAGGCTGCCCCATGCCCAGCGCCACGCCCACCCCGGCAGGCACCGCAACCGCCAGCGCCAGCGCGTCGAGCCACAAGAGCGCCTTGTAACGGCTTTCCAGAAGATGCGCGGTAAAGAACACCAGCACGGCCGAGGCCGCGGCCAGCCCGATGAAGGTCGGCTCCTTCACCCAGAAGACCGCCTCGCGGTTCAGGATGACATCGCGCACCGTGCCCCCGCCGACCGCGGTCAGGCAGGCGATGAAGATGAAGCCCACGATATCAAGCTGCGCCCGGCTCGCGACCAGCGCGCCTGTGAGCGCAAAGACGACAACCGCCGCATGGTCCAGGAACTGGACAAGCGTCACGTCGCAACCCGCGCTGGCTTGAACGGCGCCATCCCGGCCCGCGCCAGCGCATCGGCGCGTTCGTTTTCAGGATGCCCTGCGTGGCCCTTGATCCATTCCCAGCGCACGCTGTGACGTTCCCGGGCCGTATCCAGCCGGCGCCACAGGTCGTCGTTCTTGACCGGCTTGTTGGTCGAGGTCTTCCACCCCTTGCGCTTCCACCCGGCAAGCCATTCGGTGATGCCGTTCTTCACATAGGCGCTGTCGGTGATGATGGTGAGGTCGGACGGCCGGCTCAGGCTTTCGAGCGCCATGATCGCGGCCATCAGTTCCATCCGGTTGTTGGTGGTCAGCGCCTCGCCACCGCTCAGTTCGCGTTCCTTGAGGATGGCATCGCCGTCCCGCGCGATCAGCAGCACGCCCCAGCCCCCCGGACCCGGGTTGCCGCTGCAGGCTCCATCGGTGAATGCGTAAAGTTCGGGCATGTCAGGCCGGAACCCGCAGCACGCGCGGAACCTTGAACTCCACGTTTTCGACGGCAGTTTCGACCAGCTCCTGCGTCAGGTCGAAGCGTTCGGCAAAGGCGTCAATCACCTCGTTCACCAGCACCTCGGGCGCGCTGGCGCCGGCGGTCAGGCCCACGGCGCGCACGCCTTCCAGCGCGCGCCAGTCGATGTCGGCAGCGCGTTGCACAAGCTGGGCATAGCCGCAGCCGGCGGCGCGACCTACCTCGACCAGCCGGCGGGAGTTCGAGGAGTTCGGCGCCCCGATCACCAGAAGCGCGTCGATCCGGGGAGCGATTTCTTTTACCGCAGCCTGCCGGTTGGTGGTCGCGTAGCAGATGTCTTCCTTGTGCGGGCCGACGATGGCGGGGAACCGCGCCTGAAGTGCCGCCACGATTGCCGCCGTATCATCGACCGAAAGCGTGGTCTGCGTGATGTAGGCGAGCTGGTCCGGATCGCGAACCTCTAGCGTGGCCACATCTTCGGTCGTTTCGACCAGCAGCACCTCACCCGCAGGCAACTGGCCCATGGTGCCCAGCGTCTCCGGGTGGCCGGCATGGCCGATCATCACCATCTGGAGGCCGTTTTCATGGTGCCGTTCTGCCTCGATATGAACCTTGCTGACCAAGGGGCAGGTGGCATCGACATAGACCATCTGCCGGGCCTCGGCCGCGGCGGGCACCGATTTCGGTACGCCATGGGCCGAAAAGATCACCGGCCGGTCATCGGGACATTCATCCAGTTCCTCGACAAAGACGGCACCCTTGGCGCGCAGGCTGTCCACCACGTATTTGTTGTGCACGATCTCGTGCCGGACAAAGACGGGGGCGCCCCATTTCTCAATCGCCATCTCCACGATCTTGATGGCGCGGTCAACGCCAGCGCAAAAGCCGCGGGGCGCCGCAAGATAAAGCGTAAGGGGAGGGCGTGTCATGGCAGGTCCGGAATGATTTTGTGCAGAGGTAAGCGGTCCCGCCCTCCGCGTCCAGCCTTTGCGGGTCGCAGCCGGGTGAGTGGGCCCGGCTGCGTCCAATCAGGACGAAGCGCCTGCTTCGTCGCGTTCCACCCGCGGTTCGCGGGGAGGACGGCCAATTACCTCGCGCAGTTCGTCAAGCTCGATGAAATTATCGGCCTGGCGGCGCAGTTCGTCAGCGATCATCGGGGGCTGGCTGCGGATGGTCGAGACGACCGAAACCCGAACCCCCTGGCGCTGCAGGCTTTCCACGAGCGGACGGAAATCCCCGTCGCCGGAGAAGAGCACGATGTGATCGACGCGGGGGGCAAGCTCCATCGCGTCGACCGTCAGCTCGATATCCATGTTTCCCTTGACTTTGCGCCGCCCGAGGCTGTCAGTGTATTCCTTGGCGGGCTTGGTCACCATGCTGAAGCCGTTGTAGTGCAGCCAGTCCACAAGTGGGCGGATTGGCGAGTATTCATCATTGTCAAGCAATGCAGTATAATAGAAAGCTCGGAGGAGCTTGCCTCGTCGCATGAATTCTTGCCGCAGGAGCTTGTAATCGATATCAAACCCTAGGGCCTTTGCAGCAGCATAGAGATTTGACCCATCGATAAACAGCGCCAGCCGTTCATCCTTGTAAAACATTTTAGGCCTTTCCAGAATGAATGCGCCTGCCGGTCCGTGAGTGGCTGGGGGGAACAGGCAGACTGCCCGACACACTAGGGAATCTTTGACTTGCCGCAAGTGCCGAATCATAACGCAGAAGCGTTTCCGCACAAGAACCTAACGACATCGCTCGTGGCTTTGGGCTCCAACCTTTGCGTGAGCGGGCTCGAGAGCGCTCAATTGTTGGGCGCAGCGGCCCATGCGCTGGCGGAAGAGGGGTTCGAAGTGGTGCTGAGCCCGCTTTTTGCCACCCCGGCCTTTCCAGCAAACAGCGGTCCTGACTACGTAAATGGGGCTGCGATCCTGACGGGCACAGGCGCGCCAGAAGAAATTCTGGCGCTGCTTCACCGGATCGAGGAGCGATTCGGCCGGGAACGGACGCAGCGCTGGGGTGCCCGGACGCTGGACATCGATCTGCTGGGGCAGGGTGGGGCGGTTCTGCCAGACTTGGACACTTGGCGCCGCTGGCGCGATCTGAGCCCTGAGGCGCAGCAGCGCGAGGCGCCCGACCGGCTGATCCTGCCGCATCCCCGGCTTCAGGATCGCGCCTTTGTATTGGTACCTTTGGCCGAGATCGCCCCTGACTGGGCCCACCCGGTGACGGGGCTGACCGTCCGGCAGATGCGGGATGCGCTGCCAGAAACCGACCTGCAGCAAATCAGGATGCTCTCGTCTTGGTGAGGTCAAGGATTCTTCACTTGTCAAGCCTGTTCTGAAGGCTTACAAGGGCTGTTCCATACCTCCCACCTTACTGGAGAGCCCCATGGCCCGCGTGACGGTTGAAGACTGCGTTGACAAAGTTCCGAACCGGTTCGAGCTGGTGATGCTCGCCGCCCATCGCGCGCGAGAAATTGCGGCCGGCGCCCCCCTGACGGTGGATCGCGACAACGACAAGAACCCCGTCGTCGCCCTGCGCGAAATCGCCGAGGAAACCCAATCGGCCGAATCGCTGCGCGAGCGGCTGATCGAGAGCCATCAGACCCAGATCGAGGTTGATGAGCCCGAAGATGACCAGATGGCGATGCTGATGGGCAACGAAGTCGATCGCCCCGCCCAGGACGACATGTCCGAGGAAAAACTGCTTCGTGCGCTGATGGAAGCGCAGGCGCAGGGCTAAGGGCGCACGCGCCCGGTTGAAAGCGGACCAGATGATCGACGTCGAAGACCTGATCGCCCTGGTCCGCAACTACAACCCGCGCACCAACGAAGACCTGATCCGGCGCGCCTATGCCTATGGCGCGCTGATGCACGAAGGCCAGAAGCGCCATTCGGGCGAACCTTATTTCACTCATCCTGTCGCCGTTGCCGCCATCCTGACTGAACAGCGTCTGGATGATGCCACGATCGTCACTGCCCTGCTGCACGACACGATCGAGGATACCAAGTCCACCTGGTCCGAGATCGCGCGCCTGTTCAGCGAAGAAATCGCCGATCTCGTGGACGGGGTGACGAAGCTCACCAACCTTCAGCTGTCTAGTTCCGAGGCCAAGCAGGCCGAGAACATGCGCAAGCTGCTGATTGCCATGTCGCGCGATCTGCGGGTGATCCTGGTCAAGCTGGCCGACCGCCTGCACAACATGCGCACGATCAAGTCGATGCGGCCTGAAAAGCAGGCCCAGAAGGCGCGTGAGACGATGGAGATCTTCGCCCCGCTCGCCGGCCGGATGGGCATGCAGTGGATGCGCGAGGAACTGGAGGACCTGTCCTTCCGCGTCCTGAACCCCGAGGCGCGCAACTCCATCATCCGCCGCTTCATCACGCTGCAGCGCGAAACCGGCGACGTGGTGCACAAGATTACCAACGACATTCGCGCTGAACTGGAAAAGGCCGGGATCGAGGCCGACGTCTATGGCCGCGCCAAGAAACCCTATTCGATCTGGCGCAAGATGCGCGAAAAGGAGCTGGGCTTTTCGCGGCTGTCGGACATCTATGGGTTCCGGGTAATAACCCGCGATGTCGCTGATTGCTACCGCGTGCTGGGCCTGATCCATACCCGCTGGCGCGCGGTGCCGGGACGGTTCAAGGACTACATCAGCCAGCCCAAATCGAACGGCTACCGGTCGATCCATACCACGGTTTCGGGCCGTGATGGCAAGCGGGTCGAGGTTCAGATCCGCACCCGCCAGATGCATGAGGTTGCCGAGGCCGGGGTCGCCGCCCACTGGGCCTATCGCGACGGCGAACGCGCGCCGAACCCGTTCGCAGTCGATCCGGCCAAGTGGATTTCGACCCTCACGGAGCGGTTTGACCAGGCAGAGGATCACGACGAGTTTCTTGAGCATGTGAAGCTCGAGATGTATTCCGACCAGGTCTTCTGCTTCACGCCCAAGGGCGACGTGATCCAGCTTCCACGCGGGGCGACACCGCTGGATTTCGCCTATGCGATCCACACGCGGATCGGCAATTCCTGCGTGTCCGCCAAGGTGGACGGGCTGCGCGTGCCGCTCTGGACCCGGCTCAAGAACGGCCAATCGGTGGAAATCATCACCGCCGAAGGCCAGCGCCCGCAGGCGAGCTGGATCGACATCGTCGTCACCGGCCGCGCCAAGGCCGCCATCCGCCGCTCCTTGCGCGAAGAGGACAACCAGCGTTTCATCAAGCTGGGGCAGGAACTGGCGCGGGTGGCCTTTGAACATGTCGGCAAGAAGGTGACGGACAAGGCCCTGCGCACCGCCGCGCGGATGCTTGGAATTCCCGACCAGGTCGAACTGCTGGCGCGGCTTGGGAGCGCCGAGCTGACCGCGCGCAAGGTGGTGGAGACCCTCTATCCCGAACTTGCGGCCGCCCGCCCTGACGAGGTCGATGCACAGCGCCCGGTGGTGGGGCTGTCGCCGGAACAATCCTTCCGTCGCGCGAACTGCTGCCAGCCGGTGCCGGGGGAACGCATCGTCGGCATCACCTATCGCGGACAGGGCGTGGTGGTCCATGCGATCGACTGCGCCGCGCTTGAGGAATTCGAGGAACAGCCCGAGCGCTGGATCGACCTGCACTGGCAGGGCGGGCGGCATCCGGTAGTCCATACGGTCACGCTGAACATCACGATCGGAAACCACAGCGGCGTGCTGGGACGTATCTGCACCTTGATTGGCGAACAGAAGGCCAATATCTCGGACCTGCACTTCGTGGACCGCAAGCCCGACTACTATCGTCTGCTGGTCGGGGTCGACGTGCGCGACGTGGAACATCTGCACGCCGTGATGACGGCGCTAGAGGCGGAAAGCGACGTGGCGCAGCTGGAGCGTCACAGGGACCTGAGCAAGAAGCCCTGATCCGGGGGCGGGAAGGGGAGCAGCTTGGTTTTCAGACGGCGCACCAAACGCACCTGGGGGCAGGCCGTGACCGAGTTCTTCTACCCGCGTGGTGGGTGGGGCAGGGCGCTCAGCTACATGCGCCACCGGCTGGGACGACTGCCCGACGCGCCGCACCGGATCGCCCGCGGAATCTTTGCCGGCATCTTCGTGTCCTTCTCGCCACTCTTCGGGTTCCACTTCATCCTGTCGGCGCTGGTTGCTTGGGCGATCGGTGGCAACGTAGTTGCCTCGCTCATCGCGACGTTCTTCGGCAACCCGCTGACCTTCCCGATCATCATGACCGTCTCGATCGAGTTCGGGAACTGGATACTCGGGAACGACGGCGGCATGCCGCTGCCGCAGGTGGTGGCGGCCTTTGCCCGCGCCTCGGTCGAGTTCTGGCACAACATGCAGGCGATGGTGACAGAGGATGTGCCGCATTGGGACAACCTTGCCCGCTTCTTTCACCGGGTATTCCTGCCCTACCTGATCGGGGGGATCCTGCCAGGGTTCATCTGCGGGCTGGGGGGCTATTACCTCAGCCTGCCGGTGATCGGGGCCTACCAGAAACGGCGCAAGAAAAAGCTGCGCGAGCGGATCGACAAGCTGCGCGCGGCCATCGCGGCGCAGGACCCGGGCGCGGCCGATCCCGCCCATGTCGAGACCGTGGCGCCGACCGAAGACCACAAGCAAGCGGAGTAGGGCAAGATGGCTGAACAGGCGCCGCAGGGGCGGCTCAGGCTCGGGGTGAACATCGATCATGTGGCGACGGTGCGGAACGCGCGCGGCAGCGCCTATCCGGATCCGGTTCGCGCGGCGAAACTTGCCGAAACCGCGGGCGCCGACGGCATCACCGCCCACCTGCGCGAGGATCGCCGCCATATTTCCGACCGCGACATCGAAAGGTTGATGGAGGAGCTGACCCTTCCACTCAACTTCGAAATGGCGGCAACCGAAGAGATGCAGGCCATCGCGCTCCGCCACAAGCCGCACGCGGTCTGTATTGTGCCTGAACGGCGCGAGGAGCGCACGACCGAGGGCGGTCTTGAGGTCGCGCGCGAGGAAAACCGGCTGGCCCATTTCATCGCTCCGCTGGCGGATGCGGGGTGCCGGGTGTCGATCTTCATCGCCGCCGACCCCACGCAGATCGAGGCAGCAGCGCGGATCGGTGCGGCGGTGGTGGAGTTGCATACCGGCGCCTATTGCGACTACCACGCTGAAGGCCGGTTTGCCGATCGCGACGCCGAACTTGCCCGGCTGTGGGACATGGCCGCCTTTGCCCATTCGCTGGGGCTGGAGGTGCATGCGGGCCACGGCCTGACGTATGACACCGTCGGCCCCGTCGCCGCGCTGCCGCAGGTGATGGAACTGAACATCGGCCACTTCCTGATCGGAGAGGCGATCTTCACCGGCCTTTCCGAGGCAATCGCCCAGATGCGGCGGCACATGGACGCGGCGCGCGCGGCATGATCCTGGGGATTGGGTCCGACCTTGCGAATATCGACCGGATCAAGGGCACGCTGGAGCGGTTCGGCGACCGCTTCCGCAACCGTGTCTTTACCGAGATCGAGCTGCGCAAGGCCGGCCGCCGCCATGATGAGGCCGCGACCCTCGCCAAGCGCTGGGCCGCCAAGGAGGCATGTTCCAAGGCCCTCGGCACAGGGCTGGCCATGGGGATATCGTGGCGCGACATGGGCGTGTCGAACCTGCGCAGCGGTCAGCCGGTCATGCACCTTACCGGCTGGGCCGCTGACCGGCTTGCCACCATGACGCCCGAAGGGCATGAGGCCGTTGTCCACGTCACCCTGACCGACGATCACCCTTGGGCGCAGGCCTTCGTGGTGATCGAGGCCCGCCCCCTTGCTTGACACCGCCCGCCCCGCGCCGCATGTAGCCCCAACTCACGAAAGGCAGGACTGATCATGGCAACCAAGGCCGCCAAGGAGAATGGCATCGTCGAGACGATCAAGACGGTGGTCTATGCGCTGCTGATCGCGGGCGTGTTCCGCACCCTGTTCTTTCAACCCTTCTGGATTCCCTCCGGATCGATGAAGGACACGCTGCTGGTCGGCGACTTCCTGTTCGTGAACAAGATGGCCTATGGCTATTCCCGCTTTTCCTGCCCGTTCTCGATGTGCCCGATCACCGGACGGATCCTGGGGTCCGAACCCGAACATGGCGAGGTGGTCGTGTTCCGCCACCCGGTGGACGGGTCGGACTTCATCAAGCGCGTCGTCGGCGTGCCGGGTGACACGGTGCAGATGCGTGACGGTGTCCTCTTCCTGAACGGCCAGCCCCTGCCGCAGGAACCTGCCGGCCAGTTCGAGGAAGTCTATGCCCGCCAAGGGCCGCTGGGCACCTATCCGCGCTGTGAAAACGCCCCGGTGGGCGAGGGTGGCACCTGCGTCAAGTCCCGCTTCCGCGAGACGTTCCCGAACGGCAACAGCCACAACATCCTGAACATCGACAACAGCTTTGCCGACAATACGCCCCTGTTCACGGTGCCCGCGGGGCATTTCTTCTTCATGGGCGACAACCGCGACAACAGCCAAGACAGCCGTTTTCCGCAGGCAGTGGGCGGCGTGGGCTTCGTTCCCTATGAAAACCTGATCGGCCGCGCGGACCGGATCGTCTTTTCTTCAGCCGGGCGGTCGATGCTGTATTTCTGGACCTGGCGGTCCAATCGTTTCTTCAAGGCGGTCGAGTGAAACTCGCGGCGGATCTCCAGACGTTTCAGGATCGGATCGGGTACCGGTTCAACGACCCGGCGCTGCTGGTGCAGGCGGTGACGCATTCGTCGCTGTCCTCGGCCACGCGGCCTGACAACCAGCGGCTTGAATTCCTGGGCGACCGGGTGCTGGGCCTGGTGCTGGCAGAGGCGCTGCTGGGCGCGGATCCCGGCGCGACCGAGGGGCAGCTTGCGCCTCGCTTCAACGCGCTGGTCCGCAAGGAAAGCTGCGCCGCCGTCGCGCGCGAGGTGGGCTTGGGAGAGGTGCTTAAGCTTGGCCGGTCGGAAATGATGTCCGGCGGCCGCCGCAAGGAAGCCCTGCTGGGCGACGCAATGGAGGCGGTGATTGCCGCCGTCTATATCGATGGCGGGTTCGACGCCGCGCGCGGCATGATCCTGCGGCTGTGGGGCGACCGCGTGGGCCGGGTCGAGGCTGACGCCCGCGACGCCAAGACCGCGCTGCAGGAATGGGCGCAGGCCCGGGGGCAGGTGCCGCCGGTTTATGTTGAAATCGCCCGCGAAGGGCCCGATCATGCCCCGGTGTTCACCATCGAGGTGCGGCTTGCCGGCGGTGAAAGCGAACGCTCCTCGGCCGGGGCCAAGCGGCAGGCGGAACAGGCTGCGGCCAAGGCGCTTCTTGCGCGACTGGAGAAACGGGATGACTGAGACCGAAACCACACGCGCCGGCTTTGTCGCCCTGATCGGCGAACCGAACGCGGGCAAGTCCACGCTTCTGAACCGGATGGTCGGCGCCAAGGTGTCGATCGTCACGCACAAGGTGCAAACCACCCGCGCCCGCATCCGAGGCGTCGCGATGGAGGGGCAGGCCCAGATCGTGTTCGTGGATACGCCTGGCCTGTTCCGGCCGCGCCGCCGGCTGGACCGGGCGATGGTCGCCGCCGCCTGGGGTGGGGCGGCGGATGCCGATATCGTCGTCCTGATGGTCGAGGCGCATCGCGGCCTGACCGATGGGGTGCAGGCGATCATCGACGCGCTGAAGGAACGGATGGGTGAGGGGCAGCGCGTCGCGCTGGCGCTGAACAAGATCGACCGGGTTCAGGCAGAGGTGCTTCTGGGCCTTGCCCAGAAGCTCAACGATGCCTTCCCGTTCGAAAAGACCTTCATGATCTCGGCCGAACGTGGATATGGGGTGGATGACCTGCGCCAATGGCTGGCTGAAACCCTGCCGGAAGGCCCGTGGCTTTACCCCGAAGACCAGATTGCTGACCTGCCGATGCGGATGATCGCGGCTGAAATCACCCGCGAAAAGCTGACCCTGCGCCTGCATGAGGAAATCCCGTATCAGCTGACGGTGGAAACCGAGAAGTGGGAGGACCGCAAGGACGGTTCGACCCGCATCGACCAGCTGATCTATGTCGCCCGCGACGGGCACAAGGGCATTGTCCTGGGCAACCGTGGCGAGACGATCAAGGCGATCAGCCAGGCCGCCCGTACCGAACTGACCGAATTCCTGGGCCGGCCCGTCCACCTGTTCCTGCAGGTCAAGGTGCGCCCGAACTGGCTGGAAGAGGCCGAGCGGTACTCGGAGATGGGGCTCGACTTCAAGGACGGGAACTAGGTGCGGCTGACGACCGGTTTCTGGGTTGACGCTTACCTGTCCCGGCTGCAGTTCGCGGCAATCCCGGCCTATGTCACTGCGCGCGGCGATGCCACGGCAGGGGCGGTGGTGGTCAAGCTGGCGACCATGGACGGGCGGGCGCGGGCCTATCAGCGCAGCTTTGACCTGATGACCGGGCTGCGCCGCTGGGACGTGCTGACCGAGGGGCCGGAGGCCGAAGTCGATGCCGCCCTGTCCCGGACCCGGGCGCGTGACCCCGATCTGTGGATCATCGAGGTCGAAGACCGTCATGGCCGCCATCTTCTGGATGAAGAAGGACTGCGCGACTGATCTTGAAGTCCCCCGCGCCCGGCGCATAGTCGCAGGATGGAATGGCGCGACCAGGGGGTTCTTCTGTCCATGCGACCGCATGGCGAAAGCTCCGCGATCATAGAGGTTCTGACACCGTCCCGCGGGCGGCACGCGGGCGTGGTGCGCGGCGGCGGCGGGCGGCGCTTTGCCCCGATCCTGCAGCCGGGGGCGCAGCTTTCGCTGGTTTGGCGCGCGCGGCTGGAAGACCAGCTTGGCACCTTCGCGGTAGAACCGCTGCGCGCCCGCGCGCCCTTGGTTCTGGGTGATCGCGCGGCGCTGGCGGGGCTGTCGTCGGTCTGCGCGCTTCTTGCCTTTGCGCTGCCGGAACGGGCGCCGCATGTGGCGATGTATGATCTGTCGATCGCGCTTCTAGACCTGATCGTGGCGGGGGGCGATTGGCAGGCCGCCTACCTGCGCTGGGAACTAACCTTGCTGGAGGATATGGGCTTTGGCCTTGACCTGTCGCGCTGTGCGGTGACGGGGGAACGGGAAAACCTTGCCTATGTTTCGCCCCGTAGCGGGCGGGCCGTCAGCGTGGCGGGAGCAGGCGAGTGGGCGCCGCGGCTCTTGCCGCTGCCGGCTTGCCTGCTGGGGCAGGGGCCGGCGTCGCTGGCCGACCTGGTGCAGGGGCTGGCGGTCACCGGGTATTTTCTTGAACACAGGCTCGCCCCCGCGCTGGGCGACCGTCCACTGCCAGAGGCACGGCGGCGGCTGGTGGATATCCTCTCGCGCGGTGTCAATCCATCAGAAGTCAGTCCATCAGGCGACGGGCAATGACCTGCGCCTGAATTTCGGCTGCGCCTTCGAAGATGTTGAGGATGCGCGCGTCGCAGAGGATCCGGCTGATCTGGTATTCCAGCGCAAAGCCGTTGCCGCCGTGGATCTGCACCCCGTTGTCGGCGGCAGCCCAGGCTACGCGGGCGCCCAGCAGCTTGGCCATCCCGGCCTCCAGATCGCAGCGGCGGCCCGCGTCCTTTTCCCGGGCGCTGAAATAGGTGAGCTGCCGGGCGATCATGATTTCCACCGCCATCATGGCGATCTTGTTGGCGACACGCGGAAACTCGATCAGCGGCTTGCCGAACTGCTTGCGGTCGGTGGCATATTGCATCGCCACCTCAAGCGCGTTCTGGGCTACGCCAATGGCACGGGCGGCGGTCTGGATGCGCGCGCTCTCAAACGTCTGCATGAGCTGGCGGAACCCTTGCCCCTCGACCCCGCCCAGCAGATTTTCGCCCTTCACGCGGAAGCCGTCAAAGCCGAGTTCATATTCCTTCATACCGCGGTAGCCCAACACTTCGATCTCTCCGCCCGTCATGCCGGGGGTGGGGAAGGGGTCCGCATCGGTGCCAGGCGTCTTTTCGGCCAGGAACATTGACAGGCCGCGGTAGTCAGTCGTTGCCGGATCGGTTCGTGCCAGCAGGGTCATGACATGCGTGCGGGCGGCGTGGGTAATCCAGGTCTTGTTGCCGGTGATGAGGTAATCCTCGCCATCCTTCGCCGCACGGGTGCGCAGGCTACCAAGATCCGAGCCGGTGTTTGGTTCGGTGAAAACGGCGGTCGGCAGGATTTCCCCGCTGGCCAGCCGGGGCAGCCACTGCCGCTTCTGGTCTTCGGTCCCGCCGCAAAGGATCAGTTCCGCCGCGATTTCCGACCGGGTGCCAAGCGAACCCACGCCGATATAGCCACGGCTGAGCTCTTCGGACACCACGACCATCGAAGCCTTGGACAGCCCATGGCCGCCATATTCCTCGGGGATGGTCAGGCCAAAGACGCCCATTTCGGCCAGCGCTTCGATGATCTCCATCGGGATAAGCTGATCCTTCAGGTGCCAGCCGTGGGCATGGGGAACGACCTCTTCATCGGCAAAGCGGCGGAACTGGTCGCGGATCATCTCCAGTTCGTCATCCAGGCCCGTGGCGCCGAAGGTGGCTCGGCCATGGTTTTCGCGCATGAGGGCGACCAGACGCGCGCGGGCGGCAGGGCTGTTGCCTTCGCGCCGCAGGCGCATCAGCGCCGCCGTTTCTTCCAGCATCAAGCCCAGGTCGGCAGGGCGGGCGATTTCGCCCTGACTCATCGGGATGCCGCCGGCGATCTGGTTGAGGTATTCGCCAAAGGCGATCTGGTGGATCAGCGCTTCGATTTCCCCAAAGCCGCCCTGACCGTCAAGCCGTTCGGCCCAAAGCTGCATCTGGGTCAGCGCCTGGGCATAGGTGGCCATCCACGCAAGGGCGTGGGCCTCATGCTGATGAACCTCCAGCGCGGCGAGATTAACGCGGCCTGCCGGTGCGATCAGAGCCCGAAGCGCCGCCGTCCCTTGCGTCAGCAGGTCCTGCACCGGCTTCAGCGCCGCCTGTGTCAGGGTCAGAAGGTCGGGCAGCAGGGCCTGTGGGCGGGGCAGATCCTGACCATCGTGCATCGGCGTCCTCCATATGGCATCTGTGGCAGAGATAGGGTCTTCGCAGGTGCAGCGCAATAAAAAAACTAAAAACAAGTTTCTGCCGAACAAATGTGTCTTTGGCGTTTTCAGGTGCTGCAGCCGCAATGCCGCGCTATAGAACCGGAAAAGCGAGGTGAGGCATGGATTTCTTCATGGGCGGGCTGGAGCCGTGGGCCTTTTGGCTGGCGGTGGTGATCACGCTGTTCGGCGGGTTCGTGAAAGGGGCGGTGGGTTTTGCCATGCCCATGGTTATGATCTCGGGCTTCGGGTCTTTCCTGCCAGTGGAACTGGCGCTGGCAGGGCTCATCCTGCCGACGCTGGTCACCAACATCAGCCAGGCGTTCCGACAGGGCGCTTCGGCGGCCTGGGCATCCGTCGTGAAGTACAGGCGGATGATCGCGATGATCATCCTGTTCATCATCCTCAGCGCGCAGTTCATCCTGCATATACCGGCAGCGGCGATGTACATGATCCTTGGGGTGCCGATCGTGCTGTTCGCCCTGACGCAGCTCATGGGCCGACAGTTGCGCTTCAAGGTCGAACACCGCGCCCGTGCCGAATATGTGACGGGCATCATCGGCGGGCTTTACGGCGGGGTATCGGGGGTCTGGGGGCCGCCGGTGCTGGTCTACCTGCTGTCGGTGGGGGCGCCAAAGGCGGAAAACGTCCGCGTTCAGGGGGTGATCTTCCTGATCGGGGCGGTGGTGCTGCTGCTTGCGCACCTGCAATCCGGCGTCATGAACGCAACAACGGTACCGTTTTCTGCGGCGCTGGTCGTGCCGGGGATGATCGGGCTGTGGCTGGGATACTGGGTGCAGGACCGACTGGATGCCGCACGGTTCCGGCGCTGGACGCTTGTCGTTCTGGCGCTTTCGGGGCTGAACCTGATCCGGCGGGCGCTGGAGATCTGATCCCCCGGATACCACAAGCCCCGGCCTTGGCCGGGGCTTCATTTTCTTAGCCGATCGCTGCGGCCTTCACATCATCGTCGATGTAGGGGACGTATTGGGCAAAGTTGTCGGCGAACATCGCCACCAGCTTGGCCGCCTGCGCATCATAGGCCGCGCCGTCAGCCCAGGTGCTGCGCGGGTCAAGCAGTGCATCATCCACGCCCGGAACCGAAACCGGCACCTCGAACCCGAAGTTCGGGTCCTTGCGGAACTGCACGGTCTTGAGCGAGCCATCCAGCGCCGCGCTGAGCAGGGCGCGGGTCGCCTTGATCGGCATCCGGCGTCCGGTGCCATAGGCGCCGCCGGTCCAGCCGGTGTTCACCAGCCAGCAGGTCGCGCCGTGGGTTGCGATCTTTTCCTGCAGCAGCTTGCCATAGACCTCTGGGCGGCGGGGCATGAACGGCGCGCCAAAGCAGGTGGAGAAGGTCGGCTGCGGCTCGGTCACACCCTGTTCAGTGCCCGCCACCTTGGAGGTAAAGCCCGACAGGAAGTGGTACATGGCCTGCGCCGGGGTCAGCCGCGCGATCGGGGGCAGAACGCCGAAGGCATCGCAGGTCAGCATGATGATGTTCTTCGGGTGCCCACCCAGCGCCGTGTCGCTGGCGTTCGAGATGTAGTCCAGCGGGTAGGCGCAGCGCGTGTTCGCAGTCAGGCTGTCGTCCTCGAAGTCAAGCTCCTTGGTGACCGGGTCAAAGACCATGTTCTCGATCACGGTGCCGAATTTCTCGGTCGTGGCATAGATCTCGGGCTCGGCCTCGGCGCTCAGGCTGATGGTCTTGGCATAGCAGCCGCCTTCGAAGTTGAAGGTGCCGCGGTCGGACCAGCCATGTTCGTCATCCCCGATCAGCACGCGCGACGGATCGGCCGAAAGGGTCGTCTTGCCGGTGCCGGAAAGGCCGAAGAACACGGCGGTGTCCACCGGATTGCCGGGCGCGTGGTTGGCCGAGCAGTGCATCGGCATGATGCCCTTTTCCGGGAGCAGGTAGTTCAGCAGCGTGAAGACCGACTTCTTGTTTTCGCCGGCATAGGCGGTGCCACCGATCAGGATCACCTTCTTGTCGAAGTTCAGCGCGATGACCGTGCCGCTGCGGCAGCCGTGCTTTGCCGGGTCAGCGGTGAAGCTGGGGCAGTTGATGATCGTCCAGTCGGGGGTGAAGCTGTCCAGTTCCTCACGCGCGGGGCGGCGCAGCAGGTGGCGGATGAAAAGGCCGTGCCAGGCAAGCTCAGTCACCACGCGGACATCCAGACGATGCGCCGGGTCCGCACCGCCAAAGAGGTCCTGCACGAAATAGTCGCGGCCCTTCATATGCGCCAGCATGTCGGCGTAAAGCGCGTCAAAGTAAGCGGGTTCCATCGGGGCGTTGTTTTCCCACCAGATCGAATCCTCGACCGAAGGGGTGCGGACGACGAACTTGTCCTTGGGCGACCGGCCGGTGTGCGTGCCGGTGGTCACCAGCAGCGATCCCCCCTTGCCAAGCGTGCCTTCGCCCCGTTTCAGCGCTTCTTCGACAAGCGCCGGCTCGATGAGGTTGTAAAAGACATTGCCCAGTCCGGCGATTCCCTGATCCTCAAGGCGCTGGGCTGGATTTACGTGTCCACTGGTCATCTGCAAGCTCCCGGTTCCGCCCGTCGCGGCGGCTGTGCGATAAGACTGCAGCCCCCGCGCCGACGGGGACCGGCCGTAGCGTCACTTCGCCCGGCCCTTTGGCTATAACACGCGAAATATATCAATGAACAGAAGCGTTTGGCTCCGTTAGCGCAACCATCCCAAGGTTAGCGCAACCATGCGCGACCAGTTGGTTAATTTAACCAGAGGCAGGTGCGGCCCGACTGTGTCCCCCAGGTCCGGGTCCGGCAATTCGAAATAGGCAAGGGCTTGATTCTGCGCCGCGGCGTGCAAAGCATGGGCAGGCAACAACCGGAGGGCCAATGGACGAGGGGCCGCAGATCGTGCATTCAAGCTGCGTCGCGCTGGCGGGGCGGGGCCTTCTGATCCTTGGCCGGTCCGGGTCGGGCAAGTCCACGCTGGCGCTGCAGCTGATGGCCTTGGGGGCGGTGCTGGTGTCCGATGACCGCACCTGCGTCAGCCTGCGCGACGGAGCCCTTTGGGCCGAGCCGCCTGCAGCCATTTCCGGCCTGATCGAGGCGCGGGGCGTAGGCCTTCTGGCCGCCGATCCTGCGGGGGCGGTGCCGCTGGTGCTGGCTGTCGATCTTGACCGGGTGGAAACCGATCGTCTGCCACCATGGCGGGAGTTGCCGCTGATGGGGCAGCGGCTTCCCCTTGTCTGGCGGGTGGCCCATGAAGGCTTTGCCGCCGCCATCCTGCAATACCTGAAAAAGGAACGGAGCGCCTGAGATGACCGAACCCAAAGATGCCGCCGATCCGCGGGCGCCTGCCCGGCTTGTCCTTGTCACGGGCCCGTCCGGGGCGGGCCGTTCCACGGCGATCAACGCGCTCGAGGATCTGGGCTATGAAGTCATCGACAACCTGCCGCTGTCGCTGGTGCCCCGGCTGCTGGACGGGCCGCCGCTTGCGCGGCCGCTGGCGCTAGGCATCGACGTGCGCACCCGCGACTTCAGCGCCGCCGCCCTGATCGAGATGATCGACCGCCTGACCCGGGTTCCCGATGTAGCGCCAGAGGTGCTTTACCTTGACTGCGCGCCCAACACGCTGATCCGCCGCTATTCGGAAACCCGCCGCCGCCATCCGCTGGCGCCGGCAGAACAGCCTGCGCTCGGCATCGCGCGGGAAATCGACCTGCTGGCGCCGATCCGGGCGCGGGCCGAGGTGCTGATCGACACGTCGGACATGTCGCCCCATGACCTGCGGGCCGAAATCGCCCGCTGGTTCGACACCGGCACCAGCGCCCGGCTGGCGGTTTCAGTCCATTCCTTTTCCTACAAGCGTGGGATCCCGCGCGGGGTGGACGTGGTGTTCGACTGCCGTTTTCTTCGCAATCCCTACTGGGACGAAACCCTGCGGCCCCTGAATGGCCAGGACCCGGCCGTTGCCGCCCATGTCGCATCGGATCCCCGGTTCGATCCATTCTTTGCCAAGGTCTGGGATCTGGTCACCCTGATGCTGCCCGCGCAACTTCAAGAGGGCCGAACGCATGTTGCCATCGCCTTTGGGTGCACAGGGGGACAGCATCGTAGCGTCGCAATGACCGAAAAGTTGGCGGCAACCCTTGCAGAGGCCGGTTGGCAGGTGTCTAAACGGCATAGGGAACTTGAACGCAGGGCGTCCGCGTCCGGATCGGTGGCAGGGTGAGAAAGGCGTGATCGGTATCGTGATCGTCGCACATGGAGGCTTGGCGAGAGAATATCTTGCGGCGGTTGAACATGTGGTCGGCAAGCAGACAGGCGTCCTTGCGATTTCGATCGAGGACAATCACGACCGCGAGGCCAAACAGGCCGAGATTTGCCGTGCCGCGGATTCCGTCGATATGGGGCAGGGGGTCGTCGTGGTCACCGACATGTTCGGTGGCTCGCCGTCAAACCTGTCGCTGATGGCCTGCACGCCACCGAACCGGCGCATCCTTTATGGTGCCAACCTGCCCATGCTGATCAAGCTGGCCAAGTCGCGCCAGCTGAGCGTGCCCGCCGCCGTTGATTCCGCCCTTGAGGCCGGGCGAAAATACATAAACAGCATGGACGTAGGGGGGCACGGCTGATGGCCGAGCGGGAGCTGAAGATCATCAACGAAAAGGGCCTGCACGCCCGCGCCAGCGCCAAGTTCGTCGAGGTGGTCGAAGCCCATGACGCCGCGGTCGAGGTCGCGCGCGACGGGATGAGCGTTTCGGGCGATTCCATCATGGGCCTGCTGATGCTGGGCGCGGCCCGGGGCAGTTCCATCACCATCGCCACCAGCGGCCCGCAGTCCGAAGAGCTGGCCGATGCGCTGGAGGCCCTGATCGCGAACCGCTTTGGCGAGGATTACTGACCCCTAGCGGGTCGGAACCGGCACCTCGCCGCGATAGTCGTAGAACCCGCGCTTGGTCTTGCGGCCCAGCCAGCCAGCCTCGACATACTTGGTCAGCAGGGGGCAGGGGCGGTACTTGGTATCCGCCAGCCCGTCATGCAGCACGTTCATGATGGCAAGGCAGGTGTCGAGCCCGATGAAATCCGCAAGCTCCAGCGGGCCCATTGGGTGGTTGGCGCCCAGCTTCATGGATTCGTCGATGGAGCGAACGTTGCCCACGCCTTCGTAAAGCGTATAGACCGCCTCATTGATCATCGGCATCAGGATGCGGTTGACGATGAAGGCGGGGAAATCCTCGGCGCTGGCGGCGGTCTTGCCCAGACTTTCAACGACGCGGTGCAGCTTCTGATAGGTCTCCTCGTCCGTGGCGATGCCGCGGATCAGTTCGACCAGTTGCATCACCGGCACCGGGTTCATGAAGTGGAAGCCCATGAACTTTTCTGGCCGGTCCGTGCGGCTGGCCAACCGGGTAATCGAGATCGACGAGGTGTTCGAGGTCAGGATCGTTTCCGGTTTCAGGTGCGGCACGAGGTCCTCGAAGATCGCGGCCTTTACCGTTTCGCGTTCGGTCGCGGCTTCGATGATCAGGTCGCACTGGCCCAGATCCGTCAGGGTCAGGGTGGTGCGGATGCGCCCGCGCGCTGCCTGATGATCCTCGGCGGTGATCTTGCCGCGGCTGACCTGCCGTTCCATGTTGCGATCGATCAGCGCCAGCGCGCTGTCCAGCGCCGCCTGCGAGATGTCGGTCAGGAGCACATCATAGCCAGCAAGGGCAAACACATGCGCGATCCCGTTGCCCATCTGTCCCGCGCCCACGATGCCAACCGACCGGATGTCCATGCCGTTCCCCTTTTTGTTTGCGCCGAACATAGGCGCGGCCGCCGCCCCGGCGCAAGCCCGAGACGCAAATGAAAATGGCCCGCCACAGGGGCGGGCCATGCAGACGATCCGGTAGGATCAGAGCTTTTCAGTCAGTTCCGGGACGATCTGGAACAGGTCGCCCACGAGGCCGTAGTCGGCGACCTGGAAGATCGGGGCCTCCTCGTCCTTGTTGATGGCGACGATGATCTTGCTGTCCTTCATCCCGGCGAGGTGCTGGATCGCACCCGAAATGCCCACGGCGATGTAGAGCATTGGCGCCACCACCTTGCCGGTCTGGCCCACCTGCCAGTCGTTCGGGGCAAAGCCGGAATCGACCGCAGCGCGGCTGGCGCCGACGGCGGCGCCCAGCTTGTCAGCCAGCTTTTCGATCATGGCGAAGTTTTCTTCGGACCCAATGCCACGGCCGCCCGACACCACAATGGCGGCGCTGGTCAGTTCCGGGCGGTCAGAGGTCGCGACCTTGTCCTCGACCCAGTCCGACAGGCCGGGGTTCGCCGCCGCGCCCACGGTTTCCACAGGGGCCGAGCCGCCCTGTGCCGCAGCCTCGAACGCGGTGGTGCGCAGGGTGGCGACCTTGACGGCATCGGCGGATTTCACCGTCTGCACTGCGTTGCCGGCATAGATCGTACGTTCAAACGTGTCGGCATCGACGATGGCGGTGACATCGGTGATCACCATCACATCCAGCAGCGCCGCCACCCGCGGCATCACGTTGCGCGCGCTGACGGTGGAGGGCGCGACGATGTGGCTGTAGCCCTGGGCCAGCGACACGATCAGGTCGGCCAGCGGCTCGGCCAGGCCATGGCCATAGGCTGCGTCATCGGCGCAAAGCACCTTGGCCACACCGGTGAACTTCGCCGCAGCCTCGGCCGCGCCGCCGCAGTTCTGGCCTGCGACCAGCACCGTCACCTCGCCCAGTTTCGCCGCCGCCGTGACCGCCTTGGCGGTCGCGTCCAGCGCCAGTTCGTCGCCCGTCAGTTCCGCGACAAGAAGAACAGCCATCAGATCACCCCTGCTTCGTCTTTGAGTTTGGAGATCAGCTCATCCACCGAGCCGACCTTGACGCCCGCCTGGCGGCCCGCCGGTTCGGTCGTGCTGACCACCGTCAGGCGCGGGGTGACATCGACGCCGTAGTCAGCGGCGGTCTTTTCCTCGAGCGGTTTCTTCTTGGCCTTCATGATGTTCGGCAGCGACGCGTAGCGCGGCTCGTTCAGGCGCAGGTCTGCGGTGACGATGGCGGGCAGCTTGACCCGGATCGTCTGCAGGCCGCCGTCGATCTCGCGCGTGACCAGGGCATGGTCGCCCTCGATGTTGACTTCGGACGCATAGGTCGCCTGGCTCCAGCCCAAGAGCGCGGCCAGCATCTGGCCGGTGGCGTTCATGTCGTTGTCGATCGCCTGCTTGCCGGCGATCACCAGGCCCGGCTGTTCGGCCTCGACCACCTTGGCAAGAAGCTTGGCCACCGCCAGGGGTTCGATGTCCTGGTGCACTTCCTCGGCCGCGGTGATCAGGATCGCCCGGTCAGCCCCCATGGCCAGCGCAGTACGCAGCGTTTCCTGCGCCTGCTTCACCCCGATCGACACCGCGACGATCTCGGTCGCCACGCCCTTTTCCTTGAGCCGGATCGCCTCTTCGACCGCGATCTCGTCAAACGGGTTCATCGACATCTTTACGTTCGCCAGGTCGACACCGGAACCGTCCGCCTTTACCCGGACCTTCACGTTGTAGTCGACCACCCGCTTCACGGGTACCAAGACCTTCATTGGCGTGCTTCTCCCATCGTTGCGCCCCCCTGCGCAGGGGGGCATCAGACCCAACTGGCAACTTTGTTAGCCCGTCAGGTCCGGGGGCAACAGTGGAAAATCGACCTCTGCGAGTGCCGGAACGCCGCAATCAGGCGGCGAGGGCGTCTTGCGCGGGAAGCACGTCGATATCCAGCGCAAGCCCGACCGCCTCATATGTCAGCCGGCCCGCATGGACGTTGAGCCCGGCCAGCAGGTGCGGGTCGTCTTGGCAGGCCTGCTTCCAGCCCTTGTCGGCCAGCGCCAGCATGAAGGGCATGGTCGCGTTCCCCAGCGCCAGCGTCGAGGTCCGCGCCACCGCGCCGGGCATGTTGGCGACGCAGTAATGCATGATGCCGTCAACCTCATAGATCGGGTCGTCATGGGTGGTGGGGCGTGAGGTTTCGAAGCAGCCGCCCTGATCGATGGCCACGTCCACGATGGCGGCGCCTGGCTTCATCGTCGAAAGCTGCGCGCGGGTGACCAGCTTGGGCGCAGCCGCCCCCGGGACCAGCACGGCGCCGATGACCATGTCAGCCTCGGCCACCAGTTCGGCGGTATTGCCGGCGCTGGCATAACGGGTGCGGAAGTCGCGGCCAAAGGCGTCATCGAGATAGCGCAGCCGGGGCAGCGAACGGTCAAGAACCGTGACATCCGCCCCCATGCCCGCCGCCACACGCGCCGCATGGGTTCCGACGACGCCGCCGCCGATGACCACCACCCGGGCAGGGGCCACACCGGGCACGCCCCCCAGAAGCACTCCGCGCCCGCCATTGGCCTTTTGCAGCGTCCAGGCGCCCACCTGCGGCGCAAGACGGCCTGCGACCTCGGACATCGGGGCCAGCAGGGGCAGGCCGCCATTCGCATTGGTGACGGTTTCATAGGCGATCGCGGTCACCCCGCTGTCCAGCAGGTCGCGGGTCTGTTCCGGGTCGGGGGCAAGGTGCAGGTAGGTGAACAGCAACTGGCCTTCGCGCAGGCGCTTGCGTTCCTGCGCCTGGGGCTCCTTGACCTTGACGATCATCTCGGCCGAGGCAAAGACTTCCTCGGCGCTGTCGACGATGGTGGCCCCGGCCTGTTCGTAGTCGCCGTCGGTGAAACCCGCGCCCAGCCCGGCGCCGCGTTCCATCAGAACGGTATGGCCGTGGGCAACGGCCTCATGCGCCGCATGGGGGGTAAGGCCGACACGATATTCCTGCGGCTTGATCTCTTTCGGGCAGCCGATTTTCATGAGAGTAGACCTTCCTGTTGGTGTTTATTGTGACATTATGCCGCAGTTCCTAGGCAAGAGCATTGCGAACATGGGTGGCGCCCGCAGGGCCGTGTGGTAAATCCTGCGAGTGAACCGCCATTTCATCGAAGAAGGTTGCGCCGGAATGAGCCTGGATGCCACAGACCTCCGGATTCTTTCCGTCTTGCAGAAGAAGGGGCGGATTTCGAACGCGGATCTGTCGGAACGGGTCAACCTGTCGGCGTCGGCCTGCCACCGGCGCGTACAGCGGCTGGAGGCAGAGGGCTACATCCGTGATTACGTGGCGCTTCTGGATGCGCGCAAGCTGGGCCGCCCGACTACCGTTTTCGTGGAAATCACGCTGAGCGGGCAGGCCGATGACATTCTGGACCGGTTCGAGCGTGAAGTGGCCCGAATCCCGGACGTGCTGGAATGCCACCTGATGGCGGGCACGGCAGATTACCTGCTCAAGATTGTAGCCGAGGATACCGAGGATTTTGCCCGCATCCACCGGCAGTACCTGGCGCGGCTGCCGGGGGTGGCGCAAATGCAGTCGTCTTTCGCGCTGCGCACCGTCTGCAAGACAACGGCGATTCCCCTGGAATGAAAAACCCCCGGGCCGGGGCCACGGGGGTCAATCTTGGGCGGCGTGCCGCCCGGTCCGCTGCCGGACAGGATGTCAGAGCATCCCTTCGCGCTGCGCCTTTTTACGCGCCAGTTTGCGCGCACGGCGGATCGCTTCGGCTTTCTCACGGGCCTTCTTCTCGGACGGTTTCTCGAAATGCTGCTTGAGCTTCATTTCACGGAACACACCCTCACGCTGAAGTTTCTTTTTCAGCGCGCGAAGAGCCTGATCGACGTTATTGTCGCGAACACTTACCTGCATGTGGTTTTCACCACCTTCCTAAGTTAGAGTTACGAAAAATTCGCAGGACGTGGCCCTATATCAAACTCGCGCTAGTTTGTCCACTGTCCCGACGCAAGAACCGGAGGCCCTGATGAGCGACGTCACGCAATCGATGAAGGACAGGCTGCTCGATGCTGCCCTTGTCCACGTTCCTTTTGACGGGTGGAGCGAGGCAACCCTGCGCGCCGCCGCCAATGACGCCCATATCGACGAGGCGCTGGCGCGGTCGCTTTTCCCGCGCGGGGCGGTCGATCTGGCGCTGGCCTTCCATGAACGCGGCGACCAGCAGATGCTGGCGCGGCTGCGGTCCGAGGATCTTTCCGCGCTCAAGTTCCGCGACCGGGTGGCCATGGCCCTGCGCTTCCGGATCGAGGCGATCGAGGACCGCGAGGCCGTGCGCCGGGGCGCCACCCTGTTCAGCCTGCCGCAATACGCCGCCGATGGCGCGCGTGCCATGTGGCGCACCGCCGACCGTATCTGGGATGCGCTGGGCGACGGGTCGGATGACCTGAACTGGTACACCAAGCGCACGATTCTTTCCGGAGTCTATGGGTCTGCCATCCTGTTCTGGCTGGGCGACGACAGCCCCGGCCATCAGGCGACGTGGGATTTCATCGACCGCCGCATCGGCGATGTCATGCGGTTCGAAAGCCTCAAGGCCGCCGTGAACCGGAACGCGCTGCTGCGCCCGTTCATGGCAGGGCCGAATTGGCTGGCCCGCCAGATCCGCGCCCCTGCGAAATATCCGCCGCGCGACATGCCCGGCATCTGGCGCCGGCAGACACAGGAGTAACGATGACACTACCCGAGACGATGCGTGCGGTGGAGATTCAATCCCCCGGCGGCCCTGAGGTTCTGCGCCTGTGCGAACGCCCGGTGCCACAGCCGGGGGCAGGGCAGATCGTGATCCGCGTCGCCTGGGCCGGGGTCAACCGGCCCGATGCGCTGCAGCGGGCTGGCATTTACGCGCCACCCCCCGACGCGTCCGACCTGCCGGGGCTGGAGGCTGCGGGGACCGTGGTCGCCGTCGGCCCCGGCGTCGCCCGGTGGGAGGAAGGCGACGAGGTCTGCGCCCTGCTGCCCGGCGGGGGCTATGCAGAATATGTCTGCACCACCGCCGATCATGCCCTGCCGGTGCCGCCGGGCATGTCGCTGCGCGAGGCTGCCTGCCTGCCCGAGACCTTCTTCACCGTCTGGTCCAACATCTTCATGCGCGGCGAACTGCGGGCGGGCGAAAGGTTCCTGGTGCATGGCGGGTCGTCGGGGATCGGCACGACGGCGATCCAACTTGCCAAGGCATTCGGCGCCCGCGTCTTTGCCACTGCCGGTTCGGCGCAAAAATGCGAGGCTTGCCTGCGTCTGGGTGCCGACCGCGCGATCAACTACCGGGAGGAGGACTTCGTCCCCATCCTGCGCGAAGAGGGGCGCGCGAACCTGATCCTCGACATGGTAGGGGGCGACTACATCCCGCGCAACGTCAAGGCGCTGGCGGATGAGGGGCGGCTGGTGCAGATCGCCTTCCTGACCGGCGCGAAGGCCATGCTGAACTTTGCCGAGTTGATGACACGGCGGCTGGTGATCACCGGCTCCACCCTTCGCCCGCAGTCGAATCTCGCCAAGGCCAAGATCGCCCGTGAACTGGAGGTGCAGGTCTGGCCCCTGCTGGCGGCGGGACGGGTGGCGCCGGTCATGGACAGCGAGTTCGCGCTGGAGGATGCCGCAAAGGCCCATGCGCGGATGGAAAGTTCGGACCACATCGGCAAGATCGTCCTGAAGGTGGCCTGACGGGCGCCTTCCGTTTTTCCCTTTGCACTTGGCCCGGCGGGGTCTATATAGCCCGGTGAATTCCCGAAAAAGAAAATGCGCGGTCCGGGGTCCCCAGCCGCAGCCGTTTTCCCGGCGCGGGAGAGATATGCTAAGGAGTGATCCGATGAACAAGCCCCTGATGGCAAAGGCGACCGCGGTCTGGCTGGTGGACAACACCACCCTGTCGTTCAGGCAGATCGCCGATTTCTGCGGCATGCACGAGTTGGAAGTGCAGGGCATCGCCGATGGTGACGTGGCCGCGGGCGTCAAGGGCTTCGACCCGATCGCCAACAACCAGCTCGACCCGATCGAGATCGAGAAGGGCCAGGCCGACCCGATGTACCGGCTGAAGCTCAAGTTCAACGCCGCCGCCGTGGGCGAGGAAAAGCGCCGCGGGCCGCGCTACACGCCGCTGTCCAAGCGCCAGGACCGCCCGGCCGCGATCCTGTGGCTGGTCAAGTTCCACCCGGAACTGTCGGACGGGCAGATCGGCAAGCTGGTAGGCACGACCAAGCCGACCATCCAGTCGATCCGTGAACGCACCCACTGGAACATCAACAACATCCAGCCGGTCGATCCGGTCGCGCTGGGCCTTTGCCGCCAGTCGGAACTCGATGCCGCCGTGCAGCAGGCCGTGAAGAAACGCGCCGCCGAAGGCGTGGTGATGACCGATGACGAACGGCGCAAGCTGGTCAGCACCGAACAGTCGCTGGGCATGTCGCCTGAACCCAAGATCCCGTCCTCCGTCGCCGGGTTCGAGAATTTCTCGCTCGACCGGAACGAGGAAGAGAAGGCGCCCGCTGACTTCAGCGATGCCGACAGCTTCTTCAACCTGCCGAATAACGACGAGACAGACGACGAGGAAGAGGACCGCTAAGGCCCTCCACTTCGCAAACCCCGCCTTCGGGCGGGGTTTTTCTTTTGCACTCTGTGCTTGACCCGGGCCGCAAAAGGCCCCATGTCGCCTTCAACCCACCCCCGCTGCCGCGTGAGCAGCCCGCGCAAACGGCGCGACAGGCGGTGGCCGGCGCACTGCGCCTTTCGTAGGTTCCCACGTCACGCAGGGGGTCCGGTGGCCGAATTCGGTCACGCCCATGCTTCCTGCTCCTTCCGGGGCGGGCCCACTATTTGGCGCAGGACGCCGATGAAAGGTTATACCTTGACGAATTTCGAAGCTCTCGAGCTGCATCCCACGCTGCTCAAAGCCCTTGAAACCAACAGCCTTACCACCCCCACTCCGATCCAGGTCGAGGCGATTCCGCACGTGATGTCGGGCAGTGACCTGATGGGCCTGGCCCAGACCGGCACCGGCAAGACGGCGGCGTTCGGCCTGCCGCTGCTGCACCGGCTGATCCAGATCGGCAAGGCGCCGCAGCCGCGCACGGTGCGCGCGCTGATCCTGGCCCCAACGCGTGAGTTGGTGAGCCAGATCGCGGAAAACCTTGGCCGCTTCGCACAGGGCAGCCACATCCGCATCACCGTCGTTGTCGGCGGCGCCTCGATCAACAAGCAGTCTGAACGGCTGGCCCGTGGCACCGATGTGCTGGTGGCGACGCCGGGGCGGCTTCTTGACCTGCTGGAACGGCAGGCGCTGACGCTGGCCGAGACGCGCTACCTGGTGCTGGACGAGGCGGACCAGATGCTCGACCTCGGGTTCATCCATGCGCTGCGCCGCATCGCGCGGCTGCTGCCGGAAAAACGCCAGACGCTGCTGTTTTCGGCCACCATGCCCAAGCAGATGGAAGAACTGGCCAGCACCTACCTTCGGGATCCGGTGCGGGTGCAGGTTTCGCCCCCCGGCAAGACGGCCGACAAGATCACCCAAGGCGTGCACTTCACCCCGCAGGGCGACAAGGCAACGGTCCTGCGCGGCTACCTGGGCGAACATTCCGGAGAACTGGCGCTTGTCTTTTCCCGCACCAAGCATGGCGCGGAAAAGCTGATGAAGCTGCTGGATCACTGGGGCTTTAAGGCGGGCTCGATCCACGGCAACAAGAGCCAGGGGCAGCGGGAACGCACGCTCAAGGCTTTCCGTTCCGGTGAGATCGAAGTGCTGGTGGCCACTGACGTTGCCGCACGGGGGATTGACATCCCGGGCGTGCGCCATGTCTACAACTACGACCTGCCGAACGTGCCGGAAAACTACGTGCACCGGATCGGGCGGACGGCCCGGGCGGGCGCTTCGGGACGGGCTGTGGCGCTATGTTCACCGGCTGAGTTCGGGGAACTGCGCGCCATCGAGAAGCTGATCAAGTCCACGCTGACCATCATCGGCGGCGAGCACATGGCCACCATGCAGCCCGAAGCCGCACCCAAGCCGGGCCGCCGTCCGGGGCAGGGCCATGGCCGTGGCCCGCAGGGTGCCAAGCCGGGGCAGAAGCCCGCACGGGCCAAGGCCCACGGCGCCTCTGGTTCGGGGCGTCCCGCACGGCGCAGCGCCTGATCAAAAGCCCGCTTCGGCGGGCTTTTTCATGGGCGCAGGATGATGTTGACCTTCTTGCGCGGCGATGGGTGGCCGGGTAAGCGACGGCATGGCCAAGCTCTACTTTCACTACTCGACCATGAATGCGGGGAAATCCACCATCCTGCTGCAGGCGGCGCATAACTACCGCGAGCGGGGGATGGAGGTGTTGCTGCTGACCGCGCAGTTGGATAACCGCGGCGGGGCGGGGCAGATCGCCTCTCGCATCGGAATAGCTGCGCCGGCGGAAACCTTTGCGCCCCGCGATGACCTGTTCCAGCGGGTGCGTGACTGCAAGGCTGCCGGTGCTTGCGCCTGTGTCTTTGTCGATGAGGCGCAGTTCCTTGAGCCAACGCAGGTCTGGCAACTGGCGCGGGCGGTGGACGAACTGGACGTGCCGGTGATGTGCTATGGCCTTCGCGTCGACTTCCGGGGCGAGTTGTTTCCCGGTTCAGCCGCGCTGCTCGCGCTCGCGGACGAGATGCGGGAGATCCGCACCATCTGCCACTGCGGCAGGAAGGCCACGATGGTGGTGCGCAAGGACGCCAGCGGCCACGTGGTGACAAGCGGGGCGCAGGTGCAGATTGGCGGAAACGAGACCTATGTTGCACTTTGCCGCCGGCACTGGCGTGCGGCCACGGGGGATGAGCGCTAGATCGCGTGCGCTTCGCTCAGCCGGGCGCGTACCAGCCCGGCCAGTGCCGTCAGGTTGTGCCCGGTGCCTATGCCCTCCGCGCGGTCACGCGCAAAGGCCTGCGCCGCATCGCGCAGATCCGCGTCGCCTGCCGAATGGCCAACGCTGGTCAGGAACTGCGCAAGGTAATCCAGCGATGTCGAGTCGCCAGGCGCCGAAAGAACCTGGTCGGCCAGCACCAGATCGTCGCGCAGCGCCAGCATGTCCGGCGAGACACTGCCCGAAGGCACCACGCGCGGCCAAGGGTTCGCGTCTGGCAAGTGCGCAAGCAGCGCCTGCTGGAATTCGCCTAGTGTCGCCACCGGCTTGGCAAGGAAACCGGCGGCCCCTGCTTCCAGCGCCGCGTCGTGCAGCGAAACATCGCCCGAGGTCGCGATGATCACCGGCCCCTGCGTCGCCGCCCGTGACAGGTCGCGGATGAGGTCAAGCCCCGATCCGTCCGGCAGGCCGAGGTCGATCAGAACCGCCCCGGGCCGATAGACGCCCAGATGCCGGCGGGCAGAGGCGAGGCAATCCGCCCGCCGCAACCGCGCCCCCGAATGGCGGCACATCAGCCGCAGCGCCTCGCTCGCGTAGCGGCTATCCTCGACCGCGAGCAGGGTGAGCCCCATCAGCGGCTTGTCACGGGTCGGCCGGCAAGGCGCGGCCAGGGTGGCGAGGTCGTCTGACATGAGAATCGCTCCTATCCGGGGTTGCAGGGGGATTAACGACAATTGCCCCTAACGTACGGTTAACACACCCGCCCGCTGCGGCCTTCCGTCCCTTGCGCCGCAGGGCGCGACACCCCATAAACACGGGAATCCCCTGCGCGAAGGACAGTGCCCATGATCGGACGCCTTAACCATGTCGCCATTGCCGTGCCGGACCTTGCCGCCGCCGCGGAACAATACCGCAGCACCCTTGGCGCCACCGTGGGCGCACCGCAGGACGAACCCGATCACGGGGTGACCGTGATCTTCATCGAGCTGCCGAACACCAAGATCGAGCTTTTGCACCCGCTGGGCGACAACAGCCCGATCCAGGGCTTTCTTGAAAAGAACCCTGCCGGCGGCATCCACCACATCTGCTACGAGGTCGAGGACATCCTTGCCGCGCGCGACCAGCTTCAGGCCAAGGGCGCGCGCATCCTGGGCAACGGGGAACCCAAGATCGGCGCCCATGGCAAGCCGGTCCTGTTCCTGCACCCCAAGGATTTCAACGGAACGCTCGTGGAACTGGAGCAGGTCTGAATGACAATCACCGCCGCCATCGTCCTTTTCGCCGTGATCTGGTTCATGGTGCTGTTCATCGTGCTGCCGCTGCGGCTTGTCTCTCAGGGAGAGGCGGGCGTGGTGGTGCAGGGGACGCCTTCCTCCGCGCCCGCCGACGCGCGCATCGGCCGCAAGATGTTGATTGCATCTGTCGTGTCGGTGGTGCTGTGGTGCGTGATCGCCAGCATCATCGTCTGGGGCGGGATTACTGTCAGGGACCTGGACTGGTTCGGCCGTATGCCGCCCCTTCCCGACGCCACAACCGGTGGAACAGGTGGGTAAAGGCCGCCGCGCCGAACACCGGGATCAGCAGGTTCAAGAACGGAAAGCTGAGCGGCGCGGCCATCATCGTGCCCGCCGCCCAGACGGTGAACCAGTGCCGGGAACGCATCTCTGAGGCGGGTTTGCGGCCGATCCGGCGCATGGCGACCATGTGGAAATATTCCCGGCCCAGCAGCCAGCCGTTGACCGCCCAGAACAGCGGCAGCGCAAAAGGCCCGCTGAGCAGGTAGAACCCCAGAGACAGTATGTTTACCGCGATCAGCAGCGCGAAGTAGTTGAAGCTTTCGCGCACCTGGTCATAGAGCGGCATTCCCGGCGCGGAGGGCAGGCCGGGATAGTGCCGATCCTCGACCGCTTGCGCCACGTCATCCAGAAAGAACCCGGTAAAGGCCGAGGCCACCGGCATCATCAGGAAGACCGAGAAGCCCACCAGCAGGATCAGTGAGCCAAAGGACAAAAGCGCCGCAAGCCCGCCGAATTCAGCCCCCCACGGCAAGACAACGGTGGCCGGCGCCAGCCATTCGATCAGCCCGAGCATCACCGCGTAAAGCGCAAACAGCAGCGCGACCGACAGCCCCAGCCCCAGCCAGACCACCCGGCGGAACCGGGGATCTGTCCATTGGCCAAAGGCGCGGAGAAAGTCCGCTACGATCATTCGCTCATCCAGGTGGTGATGCGCGACAGGTCGGGGCGCGGGCGATCGGGCGGGGCGTTGGTTTCAGTCCCGATATGGATCATGCCCGCGATGAATTCATGCGGCGCAAGGCCCAGCCCGTTCTGCACGAAGTCACGGTCCTGGCTTGCCCAGCCGGTCAGCCAGTTAGCGCCCCATCCAGCGGCCAGCGCGGCGTTGAGCAGGGCAAGGCAAACGGCGCCCGCGGAAAGGATCTGCTCGATCTCCGGGATCTTGGGGGATGGCTGCGGCGAGGCTACGACTGCCACGACCAGATCGGCATCCGCGTATTGCGCCACGCCCTTGTCGACCTGTTCCGGCGCGAAGCCCAGCGCTTCCCCCCGTTCGCGGGCAAGGGCGGCCAGCCGGCTCAGCGCCGGTTTTTCCAGAACGATGAAACGCCAGGGCTCCAGCTTGCCGTGATCGGGGGTGCGGGCGGCGGCGGTGAGGATCGGTTCCAGCGCCGCGCGATCGGGCGCGGGCGCCGTCAGTGTCTTGGCGGGGCGCGAACGGCGACGCAGCAGGAAGTCGAGGGCAGCGGGATCGGGATTAGGCATTGTCTTCTCCGGTTCAGGCGGGTGCGGCGAACAGGGCGGCGTAATCGGCCAACAGGCTGTCTACCATCGCGTCGAAATAGCCGGGGGGCTGGCGCTTGGCCAGTGTCTCGGCCAAGGGATCGGGGGCGATCACCGGTGCGCCTGAAAGTTCTTCGAGCACCGCATGACCGCAGAAGGGCACGTAAACCTCGGAGTAGCCGCCCTCGTGCACAAGGCAAAGACGGCCGCCGCAGATTTCTTCGGCCAGGTCGCGCAGGCAGCGGGTCATCAGGCGAAAGGTCTCGGCCGTGGCCATCGTGCGGCTCAGCGGATCGACAGCGGCGGCGTCAAAGCCACAGGCGACGATGATCACCTCGGGTGCAAAGCGGCGCAGTTCCGGCAGCACCAGCCGATCCATCGCCGCGAGATAGGCGCGGTGCCCGGCGCCCGGTGGCAGGGGGATGTTCATGTTCGCGCCCAGCCCCGGGCCGCGCCCCCGGTCCGTCGCCGCGCCGGTATCCAGCGGGTAGTTCCGGTCCTGATGGATCGAGATCGTCAGAACGTCCGGGTCCTCATAGAAGATCGCCTCGGTCCCGTTGCCGTGGTGGACGTCCCAGTCAAGCACCGCCACCCGACGAACAAGCCCCGCGGCGCGGGCGGCTTCGACTGCGACGGGGATGTTGGCCAGCAGGCAGAAGCCATTGGGGAAATCCGGCAGGCAGTGATGCCCTGGCGGGCGGGTAAGCGCATAGGCATTCCTCACCTCACCCTTGAGCACCGCGAGCAGCGCGGCCTTGGCCAGCCCCGCCGACAGTGCCGCAAGGTCATACCCGCCTGCGCCGAATGGGGTGCGCAGGCCCAACTCGCCCCCGCCCACGTCGGACAGCGCCTTGAACTGCCCTAGATAGCGCCGGGGATGGATGCGCAGCAGGTCGACCTCGGTCGCGGGATCGGCGCTACAGAGCGTCAGGTGGCGGACCAGGCCTGTCGCCTCCATCAGATTCTTGAGCCGGCGCTTGGTTTCAGGGCTTTCCGGCAGGCCGCCTGCCGCCAGCGGCTGTACCAGCCCACCGACCGGCAGGGTGAAGGCGTAGTTGCCGCCGCTGTGCCAGAAGCATCGTTCGTCCCAGAAAAACCCCGTGGTCATCTTGCCTCCGCCGTCACTTTTCCCCAAGCCTAGGCAAGCGCCGAGCCGATGACCAGTGCCCCTGATGCGTGAACCCGCTCTGTCCAGCCTTGCCCATGCCGGCACCGAGATTGCGGTGCGGGTGACGCCGCGCGCGTCGCGGAACGCCGTGACGCGGGACGATGCGGGGCTTGTGCGCGTTCAGGTGACCTGCGTGCCCGAAGACGGCAAGGCCAACCGGGAGGTGACGCGGTTGCTGGCCCGGGCGCTGGGCATTGCGCCCAGCCGGCTGGAGTTGGTGCGCGGCGCCAAGGGCCGCGACAAGCTGTTCCGCGTGGGCTAGCCCTTGGGCGTCAGGCGATAGACACCCTCGGGCAGGTTGAGCGCCGCGGCCAGTTCGCGCAACTGGGCGTTCGACAGGGTGATGCGGACAACATCGTCCCGGCGCGGGTCGAATTGTTCGATGACCACGCCTTCCTCGAAGGCCTGGATGATGACATCCTCTTGGAGGTGGGTGCTCCCCTCATCCACAAGGGTGATGACCGTCGCGTCGAAGTCGTGCTCTATGCTAAACATGCTGTCAGCATGACCTGCCGGGGCTGATTTGAAAAGCCCTGACAGAGGTTTGACTGTGCGGGTCTTTTCGCCGCCAGACCGCGTGCTATGATTGCGGCAGAACAGGCAGGCAAGGCAAACGGGGCAGGGTGCATGATGATGCGGGCGCTGGCGGTCATTCTGGTGGGTGTGGTTGCGGGCTGTGCGCCCCTTCCGGTGGAGGTAGAGCCGGTTCGCCGGCCAATGCCCACACCTGCGCCTGCCGTCCAGACGCAGCCGTCACCCGCTGTCAGTGCCGAGGTCGCGGCGCGGAACTTCACCGCCGTGGTGTCCCGGATGGAGCCGGTGGCAGAACGGGAATGCCTGTCGCGGACCCGCAACCTGGACTGTGATTTCCAGATCGGTGTGGACCGGAACCCCAACGCGCCGCCGAACGCCTTCCAGACGCTTGGCCCGAACGGAGAGCCGGTGATCGGCTTCACGCTCGCCCTGATCCGCGAGGCGCGGAACCAGGACGAGCTTGCCTTCATCCTAGGGCACGAGGCCGCGCACCACATCCTGGGCCATATCCCCCGGACGCAGCAGACGGCTGCGGCAGGGGCGTTGATTTTGGGAACGCTAGCTTCATTGGGAGGGGCTTCGGAAGGCACGATCCGGCAGGCGCAGCAGGCGGGGGCGACGATCGGAGCGCGTACCTATTCGCGTGACTACGAGCTTGAGGCCGACGCGCTGGGCACCATCATCGCCTGGAACGCCGGCTATGACCCGGAACGTGGGGCAGAGTTCTTTGCCCGCATCCCCGATCCGGGCAATCGCTTCCTAGGCACTCACCCGCCGAACGCCCAGCGGGCAGAAATCGTCCGCCGCACCGTGGCGCAACTGCGCGGGCGCTGATGGCTGGACGCCCGGGTGCCGCGGTGGCACAAGGGCAGCCATGCGGCAGTTCGACAACATCATCAGCGACCGCGGGTCGAAATACGCGGTCAGCGGCGGCCCTGTTTTCAGCCGGGACGAGGTTCAGGCCTTTCTGAAGGCGCTGACCCGCGAGAAGCGGTTCGCCAAGGCCACTCACAATACCTGGGGCGTCATCCTGGATCAGGACGGCCAGCGCATCCCCCTGAAGGGCGATGATGGCGAGGCCGGGGCAGGGGCCGTCATCCTGCGGATGCTGGAGCGCGAGGAACTGGTCAACCACGTGATCGTGGTGACGCGCTGGTACGGGGGCGTGCGGTTGGGCGGCGACCGCTTTCGCCATGTGCAGGAAGCTGTCCGGCACTATCTGACACATTCATGAAACGCGGAACACGGCAGGTGTCCCTGCGTTGACTTGCATGGCTTGACAGCAAGGAGACAGGACATGCAGACCAGCGGACACAGCCTGATCTCGTCCACCGATGTGAACGGCACGGCCGTTTACAGTCCTTCGGGCGAGCATCTGGGCACCATCGACCACCTGATGATCGAAAAGGTTTCGGGCAAGGTCACCTATGCGGTGATGGCCTTCGGCGGCTTCCTGGGCATCGGAGAGGATCATTATCCGATCCCGTGGGGCAAGCTGAGCTATGACATCACGCAGGATGGCTATGTCACCGACCTGACGCGGGAACAGCTGGAGGGCGCTCCGCAGCACAGCGCCGACTGGTATCGCGACCGGGATTGGGAAGAGCGGACGCACCGCCATTATGGTGTGCATCCCTACTGGATGTAACCTTGGAAAGGCCCGCCCTTGCGGGCCTTTTCCTTAGACCAGTCGGCCCCAGAGATCGTATTCACCGGCTTCTTCGACCTCGACCGTGACTATGTCGCCGACCGTCAGGCTCTCGAACCCTTCGTCGATGAACAGGTTGCCGTCGATTTCGGGCGCGTCGGCCTTGGTGCGGCAGGTGGCGCCTTCGTCGTCGATGGCGTCGATGATGACATCCATCCGTTGCCCGACCTTGGCCTCCAGCTTCGCCTCGGAAATCGCCTGCGCCTTTTCCATGAAGCGCTCCCAGCGGTCCTGTTTCACTTCTTCGGGCACGTGATCGGGCAGGGTGTTCGACCGGGCACCGGCGACGTTTTCGTATTTGAAGCAGCCGACGCGATCCAGCTGCGCCTCGTCCAGCCAGTCGAGCAGGGTCTGGAATTCCTCCTCGGTCTCACCGGGGTAGCCGACGATGAAGGTGGAGCGCAGCGTGATCTCGGGGCAGTCGGATCGCCAGCGGGCGATTTCGTCCAGCGTCCTGGCGGCGGCAGCGGGGCGGGCCATGCGCTTCAGCACGTCGGGGTGGGCGTGCTGGAAGGGGATGTCGAGGTAGGGCAGCACCAGACCTTCAGCCATGAGCGGGATCAGGTCGCGCACATGCGGGTAGGGATAGACGTAATGCAGCCGCACCCAGGCGCCGAGCTGCCCGAGCTCGCGGGCCAAGTCAGTGATATGGGTGCGAACCTCGGCTCCCTTCCACGGGTGCAGGTCATGCTTACGGTCGACGCCATAGGCAGAGGTGTCCTGAGAGATCACCAGCAGTTCGCGCACCCCGTTCTGCACCAGCTTTTCAGCCTCGCGCAGCACCGCGTGCACAGGGCGGCTTTGCAGCCGGCCACGCATGTCGGGGATGATGCAGAACTTGCACTTGTGGTTGCAGCCCTCGGAAATCTTCAGGTAGCTGTAGTGGCGCGGCGTCAGGCTGACACCCGATGCCGGCAGCAGGTCGATGAACGGGTCGGGTGAGGGCGGAACGGCCCCGTGGACCGCATCCAGCACCTGTTCGTATTGATGCGGTCCGGTGACCGCCAGAACCTTGGGATGGGCGCCGGTGATGTAGTCAGGTTCGGCCCCCAGGCAGCCGGTGACGATGACCTTGCCGTTTTCGCGCAGCGCCTCGCCGATCGCCTCAAGGCTTTCGGCCTTGGCACTGTCGAGGAAGCCGCAGGTGTTCACGATCACCGCATCGGCGCCGGAATAATCCGGGCTGATGGCGTAACCTTCGGCCCGCAGGCGGGTCAGGATGCGTTCGCTGTCCACCAATGCCTTGGGGCAGCCAAGCGAGACCATGCCGATGGTCGGCTGGCCCGCACGCGGGTTGGCATCGAAGACAGGCGCGGGCGCGATGTCGGGGCGGAGGTTGGGCGGGTTCGTGGACATGCGCCGCCATATAGCGACGCGCGGGCCCGCCGGGAAGGGGCTTCACCGCGGCAGCAGCAGTTCCGCAAGCGTAAGGCCCATCACTTTTGCGCTGTCGATCATGTCCTGCACGCCGATCCATTCATCCGGCTGATGCGCAAGGTCCAGAACGCCGGGGCCATAAGCGATGCAGTTCTTCAGCCGCCGCTGTCCACCAATGCCTTGGGGCAGCCAAGCGAGACCATGCCGATGGTCGGCTGGCCCGCACGCGGGTTGGCATCGAAGACAGGCGCGGGCGCGATGTCGGGGCGGAGGTTGGGCGGGTTCGTGGACATGCGCCGCCATATAGCGACGCGCGGGCCCGCCGGGAAGGGGCTTCACCGCGGCAGCAGCAGTTCCGCAAGCGTAAGGCCCATCACTTTTGCGCTGTCGATCATGTCCTGCACGCCGATCCATTCATCCGGCTGATGCGCAAGGTCCAGAACGCCGGGGCCATAAGCGATGCAGTTCTTCAGCCGCCCGATGCGGTCGATATGCTTCTGGTCATAGGTGCCGGGCGAAACGACATAGCCGGCCTGCGTGTTCAGAACCTGTCGGATCGCGTCGGCCACCGTGCGCACCACAGGGGCGTCCTTGTCGGTCATCGAAGGCTGAACCTCGAACAGGTCGCGGATTTCATAGTGGAAATTCGGCCGCTCCGCCTTGATCCGGTCAAGCATGGCGGTCACCTCGGCCTTCACCTCGTCGATGTTTTCCTCGATCAGGAAGCGGCGGTCGATGACGATCCGGCAGCGGTCGGGGACGCAGGGGGCGGGCATGCCGGTATAGTCGGCCGCTTGTTCCGGTTCGCCGCCATGGATCGAGTTGATGTTGAGCGTGGATTGCTTTGCCCCTTCGGGGATGACGGGCATCGCCGTGCGCTTGGTGGCCAGCAGGGGGAAGAGCGTTTCTTCCATTTCGGACAGGACCGCCCCCATGTGGCGCACGGCACTGTCGCCAAGGAAGGGCATGGAGCCGTGGGCGATTCGGCCGTGGGTTTCGATTTCGGCCCACCAGACGCCGCGGTGGCCGAGGCAGATGCGGTCCTTGTGCAGCGGTTCGGGGATGATGACGTGCTGGACGCGGGTGGGGTCGAAGTAGCCCTTTTCGGCAAGGTAAGCGACACCGCCGAAGCCGCCCGATTCCTCATCCGCGGTGGCAGAGATTTCGATCGCGCCGGCGAAATCGGGGTGGGCGCCGATGAAAGCCTCGGCCGCGATGATGCTGGTGGCAAGGCCGCCCTTCATGTCGCAGGCGCCGCGGCCATAGATGCGATCGCCGTCAAGTTCACCGCCAAAAGGATCGCGGGTCCAGCCGTGGCCGACCTCTACCACGTCATGATGGCTGTTGAAGTGGACGCAGTCGCCGGGGCGGGTGCCCTCGCGGCGGGCGATGATGTTCCAGCGGGGGTGGGCATCGCTGTCAGCGATGGCGCCTTCCGCGCGGACCAGTTCCACGGCAAAGCCCGAGTTGCGCAGACGTTCCGCAAGATAATCGCAGATTTCCCGATAGTTGCGCCCCGGCGGGTTCAGGGTCGGAATTCGGATAAGATCCTGCGTCAGGGAAATCAGGCTGTCGCGGCGGGCGTCGATCTGGTCAATCAGGCTTTGGCTCATGCAGGAAGGCTAGCCTGCCCCCGGGTGCCGGGCAATCTTGTTTTGAAAAGAAAAAGGGCAGCCGAAGCTGCCCTTTCGAACCGGTTGTGACGCCGATCAGGCCAGTGCGAGGTTGGTCGCCGACTGGCGGCCATCGCGGCTGGTTTCCAGATCGAAGGTCACTTTCTGACCGTCGTCCAGGCCGCGCAGACCAGCGCGCTCAAGCGCGGTGATGTGCACGAACACGTCCTTGGAGCCGCCGTCGGGCTGGATGAAGCCGAAGCCTTTGGTGGCGTTGAACCATTTCACGGTGCCGTTGGCCATCGTGAGATCTCCTTTAGAATGCTGCCCACGGAACTGTGGCAGCTCGGCTCCGAAAGTCAAAGATCGAGAGACTGAAGCCGGTAAAGGAGACAGGTCGATAAGAATAACGTCGCACGCACAATATGCGTCACGTCGGGCAGCATTGCAAGTGCCGCCCGACGTGTTGTTCAAAACAACAGGTAGATGAGGATGATGATCGGGATCGGCACCCCGATCAGCCATAGAAGTATTCCCCGCACCGTCAGAGCCTGCCTGTGAGGGCCAGAATGATGAGGATGACGAGAAGCACCCCCAGGATCCCCGACGGGCCATAGCCCCAGCTTCGCGAATGGCCCCAGGTCGGAAGCACCCCGATCAGCGCCAGGATCAGAATGATGATAAGGATTGTCGTCAAAGGCATGGTATGTCCCCCTGTCCTTGGTACGCAGGGACAACGCCCGCACAAACGCAGGGTTCCCGTTGATGAACCTGGCAGGGGACGGCGGCGCGGAACGGGCCGCGCCGCCCGATCGATCAGCGGGTGAACTTCTTGTATTTCACGCGCTTGGGTTCGACGGAGTCGGGGCCAAGACGGCGGATCTTGTCTTCCTCATAGGCTTCGAAGTTGCCTTCGAACCATTCCACATGGGCGTCGCCTTCGAAGGCGAGGATGTGCGTGCAGAGCCGGTCGAGGAAGAAGCGGTCGTGGCTGATGATCACCGCGCAGCCGGCGAAATCGTCCAGCGCGGCTTCGAGCGCCTGAAGGGTTTCAACGTCGAGGTCGTTGGTCGGTTCGTCGAGCAGCAGGACGTTCCCGCCGGCGCGCAGCAGTTTCGCCATGTGCACACGGTTGCGTTCGCCGCCCGACAGCAGGCCCACCTTCTTCTGCTGGTCGCCGCCCTTGAAGTTGAAGGCCGAGCAATAGGCGCGGCTGTTCATTTCGGCGTCGCCAAGCTGGATGACGTCAAGCCCGTCGGAGATTTCTTCCCACACGGTCTTGTTGGGGTCGAGCGCGTCGCGCGACTGGTCAACGTAGGAAAGCTGCACCGTGTCGCCATAGGTAACCGCGCCCTCATCGGGCTGTTCCTGACCGGTGAGCATCCGGAACAGCGTGGTCTTACCAGCGCCGTTCGGGCCGATGACGCCGACGATGCCGCCCGGTGGCAGCGAGAAGCTGAGGTTCTCAATCAGGAGCTTGTCGCCCATGGCCTTTTTCATGCCCTCGACCTCGATCACCTTTCCGCCAAGGCGCGGGCCGTTGGGGATGATGATTTGGGCGCGGCCGATCTTTTCACGCTCGGACTGGCTGGCCATTTCCTCGTACGCGTTGATCCGGGCCTTCTGCTTGGCCTGGCGGGCCTTGGCGCCGGCGCGGATCCACTCAAGCTCGCGCTCCAGCACCTTCTGCTTGGCCTTGTCCTCACGCGCTTCCTGCTGCAGCCGCTTGGCCTTCTGTTCCAGCCAGGCGGAATAGTTCCCCTCGTACGGGATGCCGCGGCCGCGATCGAGTTCGAGGATCCAGCCGGTGATGTCGTCAAGGAAGTACCGGTCGTGGGTCACGCAGAGGATCGTGCCCTTGTATTCAATCAGGTGCTTTTGCAGCCACGCGATGGTTTCGGCATCAAGGTGGTTGGTCGGTTCGTCGAGCAGCAGCATGTCGGGCGCTTCAAGCAGCAGCTTGCAGAGCGCGACGCGGCGCTTTTCCCCGCCCGAAAGGCTGTTCACATCGGCATCGTCGGGCGGGCAGCGCAGGGCCTCCATCGCGACGTCCACCTGGCTGTCGAGATCCCAGAGGTTCTCGGCGTCGATCTCGTCCTGGAGGCTGGCCATCTCGTCGGCCGTTTCGTCCGAGTAGTTCATCGCCAGTTCATTGTAGCGGTCGAGCTTGGCCTGCTTGGCCTTCACGCCCTCCATCACGTTGCCGCGGACGTTGAGGTTGCCGTCAAGCTCGGGCTCTTGCGGAAGGTAGCCGACGCGGGCGCCCTTGGCGGCCCATGCCTCGCCCGAAAAATCCTTGTCGATGCCGGCCATGATGCGCAGCAGCGTCGATTTACCGGCACCGTTGACGCCCACGACACCGATCTTGACGCCGGGCAGGAAGGACAGGCGGATGTTCTCGAAGGTCTTCTTGCCGCCCGGATAGGTCTTGGAAACCCCATCCATGTGATAGACGTACTGGTAAGAGGCCATCAGAATCTCTCCTTGCGGGTCGCGCTGTCCATGATCTGGCCGTCATGTAACGATTATGCTGGACAAGGGCAATCGGTGGGTGATTAGCCTGCGCCCCGGTTTCGCGCAGAAGGGGGGCGGGATGCAGGGATTTCCGGCGGCGCGTGCAGGCATGACCATCGGTTTGCTTGGTGGGTCGTTCGATCCGGCTCATGCAGGGCACGTGCACCTGACGCGCGAGGCGCTGCGGCGTTTCGGGCTGGACCGGGTGTGGTGGCTGGTCAGCCCGGGCAATCCGCTCAAGGCGCGGGGGCCGGCGCCCATGGCGCGGCGGATCGCGCAGGCGCGGGCCATCATGCGCCATCCGCGGGTGGAAATCACCGACATCGAGGCGCGGCTGGGCACGCGCTATACGGCGGAAACGCTGGAGCGGCTGATGCCGCTTTATCCGGGCGTACGCTTCGTTTGGCTGATGGGCGCGGACAATCTGGCGAGCTTTCACCGCTGGGACCGGTGGCAGTGGATCATGCGGCATGTCCCGGTAGGGGTGGTGGCGCGGCCGGCAAACGGGCTGCGCGGGCTGGGTTCGCCCGCGGCGCGGCAGTTCCGGCATGCACGGCTGCCGGCGGCGGCGGCAGACCTGCTGGGGCAGGGGCGCGCGCCCCGCTGGTGCTATGTGACGGTGCCGCTGCATCCGGCGTCTTCGACCGCGCTGCGGGCGCAGGGGGGATGGAGCTGACGCGACGCTTGCCCGGCCAAGCGCATCGGCTATTCTTTGCTCATGAATCAGGATCGCAACATTTCACGGCGCTGGCTTCTTGGCGCGATGCTGGCCGGCGCGGCGGGGCCGGCGCTTGGCGGTACGCCTGTGCTGGCGCCCCGGCCCTTTGCCCGGTTCGCGGAACCTGCGCTGGTGCCGGTGCAACTGGCCGCCCCGGATGCGGGCGCGCTGATCGAGGCCGCACGTCTGGGTGGGCAGGTGACGTTTGCCGTTGCCGATGCCCGCACGGGTCAGTTGCTGGAGGCTGCAGGCGCCGAGGTGCCGCAGCCGCCTGCCAGCGTGGCCAAGGCGATGACGGCGCTTTACGCGCTGGATTCACTGGGCGGCGGCTATCGCTTTGCGACGAGGCTGGTGGCGACGGGGCCGGTGCAGGGCGGCGTGGTTGCCGGTGATCTGGTGCTGGTCGGTGGCGGCGATCCGACCTTGTCGAGCGACGGCCTGGCCGACATGGCGGCAGAACTGCGGCGGCTGGGTGTGACAGGGGTGGCAGGGCGCTTCCTGGTCTTTGGCGGGGCGCTGCCCTTTGTTCCCGCAATCGACCCGGCACAGCCGGCGCATGTGGGTTACAATCCGGCGGTGTCGGGGCTGAACCTCAACTACAACCAGGTGCATTTTGAATGGCGCCGCGCCCAGGGGAATTGGCAGCTGAGCCTTGAGGCGCGGGCGGAACGGTACCGTCCCTCGGTCGGGATGACGCGGATGCAGGTGGTGCAACGGCAGGCGCCTGCGTTCACGTTTTCCAGCAATGGCGCCTATGAGGACTGGACGGTTGCGACTGCGGCGCTGGGCAATGGCGGCAGCCGTCTGTTGCCCGTGCGGCGGCCCGAGGCCTATGCGGCCGAGGTGTTCCACACCCTTGCGGCGGCGCAGGGGGTGCGGCTGCCACAGCCCCAGGTGACGGGCGCGATGCCGGCGGGAACGGTTATCATGGAGCATGGCAGCGACGAGTTGCGCGTCGTGCTGCGGGACATGCTGCGCTGGTCCACCAACCTGACGGCAGAGGCGGTGGGGCTTGCATCCTCAGTCCGGCGCGGGGTGGGGGCAGGAAGCCTTGCAGCCTCGGCCCGCGTGATGGGTGAGTGGGCGGCGCCACGCTTTGGGCTGGCGGGGCCGCGGTTCGTGGATCATTCGGGGCTGGGCGATGCGTCCCGCATCACCGCGATCGACATGGTGCGGGCGCTGGCGCGGGCGGGCGGCGAGGGGCAGTTGCGCCCGATCCTGCGCAATCTGCCGATGCGCGACGCCAGCAACAACGAGATCCGCAACCACCCCATCCGGGTCGCGGCCAAGACCGGCACGCTGAACTTTGTCAGCGGGTTGGGCGGCTATGCGACGGGTCCTGGCGGGCGTGAGCTGGTCTTTGCCATCTTTGCCGCGGATGTCGCCCGGCGGGAACGCCTGTCGCAGGCCGAGCGCGAAAGCCCGGCGGGCGCGCGGGAATGGACCCAGCGCGCACGGCGGTTGCAGCAGCAGTTGATCGAGCGCTGGGCGGCGATCTACGCTTAGGCGCGCAGGTGGCGGGCGCGGGCGCCCCGTTCGATCGCGGCGGCGTGCAGGCGGTCGATGTTGAGCTCGTATCGGATTTCTTCCAGCAGGCGCAGTTCGGTTTCCCGCAGGCTGCCGTCGGCGGCGGCCACGTCGCAGGCGAGGGCATAGGCGGTTTCATACAGCCTTTCAGGTAATGCGTTGCGTACCAGGGCGAACAGCGCGTCGAGCCCGTCTTCATCCTCGAACAGGTCAAGCACCGTCTGGCCGACCTGGCGCGGACGTTCTGAATCATACCCCTCGAACACGGGCAGGTGGTTGACGATGCGCTGGATCGCTATCAGTTCGACGCTGCGGATATGTTCGTCAGAAACCGACACGGCGATCATGACGGCCACAAGCGCGTCCTGGGGGGAAGTCAACAGGCTGTTCTGCGTCACGTTTCCGCGTCCTTTGGTCAGGGTTTCGCCTGAGATTATTGACGCGCCGGGGTGTGGGCAATAGGGAGACGGTGCCTTGATAGGGCATGGGGCCCTACAACAGCGGGAAGTTTGAGAGATGTCGGACCTGCGCGATGCCGCGATGAATTCGAAAGCCTGGCCTTTTGAGGAAGCGCGCCGGCTGCTCAAACGCCATGAAAAGGCGCCGCCGGAAAAGGGCCATGTACTGTTCGAAACGGGTTATGGCCCGTCGGGCTTGCCGCATATCGGCACCTTTGGCGAGGTGGCGCGGACGACGATGATCCGCCGCGCATTCGAGGTGATCAGCGATATTCCCACGCGGCTTATCTGTTTCTCGGACGATCTGGACGGGATGCGGAAGGTGCCGGAGAACGTGCCGAACCCGGACATGCTGCGCGAGCATCTGCAGCGGCCGCTGACCTCAGTCCCTGATCCGTTCGGGGAGTATGAGAGCTTTGGCCACCACAACAACGCAATGCTGCGGCGGTTCCTGGACACCTTCGGGTTCGAGTATGAGTTCATCAGCGCCACGGATTTCTACAAGTCCGGGCAGTTCGATGCGGTGCTGCTACGCGCGGTGGAACGCTATGACGACCTGATGAAGGTGATGCTGGCGAGCTTGCGTGAGGAGCGGCAGCAGACCTATTCAATCTTCCTGCCGATCCATCCGGAGACGGGGCGGGTGCTTTACGTGCCGCTGAAGAACGTGGATGCGAAGGACGGCACCATCACCTTTGACGACGAGGACGGGCGGGAATGGACGCTGCCTGTCACCGGCGGCAACGTGAAGCTGCAGTGGAAGCCCGATTTCGGCGCGCGCTGGGCGGCGCTGGATGTCGACTTCGAGATGTACGGCAAGGATCATTCCACCAACACGCCGATCTATGATCGCATCTGCGAGATCCTTGGCGGCAGGAAGCCCGAGCATTTCACCTATGAGCTGTTCCTTGACCAGAACGGCGAGAAGATCTCGAAGTCCAAGGGCAACGGGCTGACGATCGACGAGTGGCTGACCTATGCCAGCCCGGAAAGCCTGTCGTACTTCATGTACCAGAAGCCGAAGACGGCGAAGCGGATGTATTTTGACGTCATCCCGAAGGCGGTGGACGAATATCACCAGCAACTGAAAGCCTATCCGACGCAGGATGCCGCTGCGCAGGCAAACAACCCGGTCTGGCACATCCACAGCGGCAACCCGCCGGAATCGAAGATGGTCGTGCCCTTCGCGATGCTGTTGAACCTCGCGAGCGTGGCGGGGGCGACGGATCGCGCCGGGCTTTGGGGGTTCATCCAGCGCTATGCGCCCGACGCCACGCCCGAGGGGAACCCGGACCTGGATGCGGCGGCGGAGTTTGCCGTGCGCTACTTCCGGGACTTCGTGGCCCCCACGCGCCAGTTCCGTGCGCCCACCGATCAGGAGCGGGCGGCGATGGAGGATCTGGTTGCGCGCCTGAAGACCTGGGACGGCGGGCTGGATGCGGAAGAGCTGCAGAGCCTTGTGTTCGCGGTTGGCAAGGATCACGGATTCGAGCCGCTGCGCGACTGGTTCACAGCGCTTTACGAGGTGCTTCTGGGGGCGAGCCAAGGCCCACGGTTCGGCGGCTTCATCGCGCTTTATGGCGTGGAGGAGACGATCGCGCTGATCGAGAAGGGGCTTGCCGGCAAGTTGGCGGCCTGAACGCGGCGGCCCGGGGTGTTGCGTCCCCGGGCGTACGGTGTGGTTAATCCTTCTTAAACCCTTGCTGCTAGGTCTGGTCTGGTCAGGGCGCCAGGCCGGACCTTCCTTGCAGGACATTCTGCGACCCGTTCGGCGGGGCGGGCGGTCTGTTGGCGTTTGCCTGTGGCAAGGGCGGTCAGGAGCAAGGATATCCACATGAACATGGCGATTACCGACGGGCTGGTGCTGATGCCGCCCCCGTTTTCCGCAGGGCTTTCGCATTGGTCGAGCGAGCACGGCACGCCCGGCAGTGCCACCTACGAGAACGCCACCAATGCCGCCTATGTGCCGGCGGACCAAGATTTCGGCGGCTGTCTGGAACTGCAGAAGACGCAGGGCACGCAGCGGTTGCGCCACATGGGCCAGACGCCGATGGTGCCAGGCATGTACCTTCGCGTGACGGCGCGGGTAAAGGCGATTAGCGGAGCGCTGCCCTCGGTCCGGATTGCGGGATGGGCGGGCAGTGCCTCGGACACGAACGTGTCGGGGGCAACGCAGACCGGACCCTCGATGCAGCTTTCACGTTATGGCGAGGTGGTGACCGTCAGCGCGATCGTGGGCAGCGGTGCGCGGACGGGCGTGGACATGCCCTGGGGGCTGAACGCGATCTATGGGCACTTTGGCCTTGATCTGACTGGATCGAACGGCGGCGTCGTGCGGATCGACGACATCCAGATCGAGGATGTCACCAGCGCCTTCCTGCGCAACATGATGGACTGGGTGGACGTGCGCGATTTTGGTGCGCGCGGCGACGGGGTCACGAACGACCGGGCGGCGTTTCTTGCGGCGGATGCGGCGGCCGGGGGGCGGCAGATCCTTGTACCTGCCGGGACCTATTTCCTGGGCGACAACGTCACCTTCAACACGCCGGTCCGGTTTGAAGGCACGGTGGTGATGCCCGCGAACCGCCGGCTGGCGCTGACGCGGAACTTTGACCTGCCAAGCTATGCACAGGCCTTTGGCAGCGAGATGGAGGGGCTGAAGCGCGGCCTTCAGGCGCTGTTCAACTTTACCGACCACATCACCTTTGATCTCTGCGGTCGCCGGGTCGAGGTGAACGGGCCGATCGACGTACAGGCGGTGGTGGAAAACGTCAGCAGCTTTGCCATCCGTCGCGGCATCACCAACGGCTGCTTCAACGTCGAGGAAGGCCCCGGCTGGGCGCCGCAAGAGATGACGGCGCAGGCGACCTACAACCGCAACCAGCCGCTGCAACTGAGCAACGTCGCCAACATCGCCAACATCCCGGTGGGGGCGCTGATCGTCGGCAACGGCGTGGGGCGCGAGGTCTATGTCCGCGAAAAGAACGTGGGGGCGGGGACAATCACCCTGAGCCAGCCGCTGTATGATGCGGCGGGAACGCAGGTCTATACCTTCCGCCGCTTCCGGTATGTGCTGGACTTTTCCGGCTTCAGTTCGCTGTCGTCGTTCGAGATCACCAACTGCGAGTTCCTGTGCAACGGGATTGCCAGCGGCATCATGCTGGCACCCGAAGGGCTGACCTTCCGCGTGTCGGATTGCGTCATCAACCGGCCGCGGGACCGGGGTATCACCTCGCCGGGGCGGGGGTGCCAGGGCATGTTCATCGACCGCTGTCAGTTCCTGTCGAACGAGATGCCGCTGCGGGTGGCCCAGCGCAACACCATCGCGCTGAACATCAACGCCAATGACGTGAAGGTGCGAAACAACCGGGTGGTGCGGTTCCTGCACTTTGCCATCTGTAACGGCACCGGGCACATGTTCGTCGGCAACCACTTCTTCCACGGGGATGACGAGAACAACGGCAGCCGGGTCGGCGGGCTGATCCTGACGACGCCGAACGTCAAGTCCACGATCACCGGGAACTATATCGACAACTGTTCCATCGAATGGACGAACGAACATGAGGCAATGCCCGCGTTCCAGAACCAGTTTTCGTTCGGCGGGCTGACGGTCACCGGCAACATCTTCATCGCGACCAACGTGGCACCATGGTTCCGCTGGCTGGTGGTGAAGCCCTATGGTCCGGGGCACTATGTCCACGGACTGTACGTGTCAGGCAACACGTTCCGCACCTTCAACAGCAACATCGACCGGGTAGAGGCCGTGGACAGCACTTTTGCCCCGCTGGACATGAGCCGGATGCGCAACATCACCTTTGACGGGAACACGTTCAACGGCGTGAGCCAGATGACGGCGAGCCCCGTGGTGCTGCGCCATGACCAGAACACCGCCGGCACGACCTGGTCGGTGGATGCGGCGGCCTACATGCCGTTTGGCAGCTGGGCGCGGATGGTTCAGGCGGTCGTGGCGGAAGGGCCGCTGCTGAACGCGGCGGGACAGGTGCGCGGGCACATGCCCTATGTTTCTGTCGAGCAGGGGGCGGCCAAGGCGCAGGTCTTCCTTCACTGGCCAGAGGCGGTGCGCGGGCGCGCCCAAGTCACGGTGCGCTGCGACAACCCGAACTGAACGCGAATCAGGCACTTTCGGCAGGACCGCCGGGCGGTGCGGGGCGTGGGTGCATCTGCGTCGACAAGTAAATTATTGATCAGCAACAGGGAAACCCGCCGCGATGCCGGCGGGTTTTCAATTTTCCAGCCTGATCGTGAAATATTTTACAAAAAAACCTTTCGGTTAAAAAAGGTTAGCCTGCCGTTGACGTTTGCGTTACACTTTGTTTGGGATGGAGGGCCGGCGAGGGGACGCCGGTTTGCGCGACCTGACGGCAGGACCGGGGGCGTGCAGAAGTGAAGGAGGACAGCCCATGAACGCACAGGCCCATGCCTCGGCAGCGGAAACGCATGCCGCGCCGCAGGATTTCATTGCAAAGGCGCATGTCGACGCCGCCCGCTATGAAGAGATGTACCGCGCCTCGGTCGAGGATCCCGACAGCTTCTGGGCCGAGCATGGCCGTCGGCTGGACTGGATCAAGCCCTTTTCAAAGGTGAAGAACACCAACTTCACCTTTGGTGAGGTCAGCATCAAGTGGTTCGAGGACGGCACGCTGAACGTCGCTCACAACTGCGTGGATCGCCATCTGGAAACGCGCGGCGACCAGACCGCCATCATCTTTGAACCCGACGATCCAGAGACGCCGGCGCAGCACATCACCTACCGGCAGTTGCACGAAAGCGTCTGTCGCATGGCGAACGTCCTGCGCAGCCAGGGGGTGACCAAGGGCGACCGGGTGGTGATCTACCTGCCGATGATCCCCGAGGCCGCCTATGCCATGCTGGCCTGCGCCCGGATCGGCGCAATCCATTCCATCGTCTTTGCGGGCTTTTCGCCCGATGCGCTTGCGAACCGCATCAACGACTGCGGCGCCAAGGTGGTGATCACCGCCGATACCGCCCCCCGCGGCGGACGCCGTACGGGGCTGAAGGCAAATACCGATGCGGCGCTGCTGCACTGTTCCGACAAGGTCCGCTGCCTTGTGGTCAAGCACACCGGCGACCAGACGACTTGGGTTCAGGGCCGCGACGTGGACGTCAAGGCGATGATGGAAAACGCCGCCCCCGACTGCCCGGGCGAGGAGGTGAGCGCCGAGGACCCGCTGTTCATCCTCTACACTTCTGGCTCGACCGGCAGGCCCAAGGGTGTGGTGCACACCTCGGGCGGGTATCTCGCCTATGCGGCGATGACGCATCAATATACCTTCGACTATCACGACGGCGACGTGTTCTGGTGCACGGCTGATGTGGGCTGGGTGACCGGGCACAGCTATATCGTCTATGGCCCCCTGGCCAATGGCGCGACCACGCTGATGTTCGAGGGCGTGCCGACCTACCCGGACGCGGGCCGTTTCTGGGCTGTGTGCGAAAAGCACAAGGTCAACCAGTTCTATACCGCGCCGACCGCGATCCGCGCGCTGATGGGGCAGGGCAAGCAGTTCGTCGAGAAATATGACCTGTCGAGCCTGCGCCTGCTGGGTTCGGTCGGCGAGCCGATCAACCCTGAGGCCTGGAACTGGTACAACGAGGTGGTGGGCAAGGGCCGCTGCCCGATCGTGGATACCTGGTGGCAGACGGAAACCGGCGGCCACCTGATCACCCCGCTGCCGGGCGCCATCCCCACCAAGCCGGGTTCGGCCACGAAACCCTTCTTCGGGATCAAGCCCGCAGTGCTGGAGCCCGAGAGCGGCAAGCTGATCGAGACGACGGAGGCCGAAGGCGTGCTGTGCATCGCTGATAGCTGGCCGGGGCAGATGCGCACCGTCTGGGGCGATCATGCGCGGTTCGAGGAGACCTATTTCCAGCAGTACAAGGGCTATTACTTCACCGGCGATGGCTGCCGCCGGGATGCGGATGGCTATTACTGGATCACGGGGCGGGTGGATGACGTGCTCAACGTATCGGGCCACCGGATGGGCACGGCAGAGGTCGAATCCGCCCTTGTCGCCCATCCCAAGGTCGCCGAGGCCGCCGTGGTCGGCTACCCGCACGATGTGAAGGGGCAGGGCATCTATGCCTATGTCACCCTCATGAACGAGGTGGAGCCTTCGGATGCCCTTCGCAAGGAACTGGAAGCCTGGGTGCGGACCGAGATCGGCCCGATCGCCAAGCCGGACCTGATCCAATGGGCCCCCGGCCTGCCCAAGACGCGTTCGGGCAAGATCATGCGCCGCATCCTGCGCAAGATCGCCGAAAATGACTATGGTGCGCTGGGCGACACCTCGACGCTTGCGGATCCTTCGGTTGTCGATGACCTGATCGAGAACCGGATGAACAAGGGCTAAGGGGGTGATCATGACAGAGGTCACGACCCGTCCCGCCGTCCTGATCCTGCTGGGCCCGCCCGGCGCGGGCAAGGGCACCCAGGCCCGGATGCTGGAGGAGCGTTTCGGCCTGGTGCAACTGTCCACGGGCGACCTGCTGCGCGCAGCGGTCGCCGCCGGGACCGAGGCCGGCCGTGCCGCGCAGTCGGTCATGGAGGCCGGCGGGCTGGTGTCGGACGACATCGTGCTCGCGATCCTGAAGGATCGCATGGCCGAACCCGACGTGGCCAAGGGCGTCATCCTTGACGGCTTTCCGCGCACGGCGGGGCAGGCGGCGGCGCTGGACGCGCTGCTGGCGGCCGAAGGGCGCGAGGTCACGGCGGCAATATCGCTTGAGGTCGATGACGCGGCGATGATTGCCCGCGTCGCTGGCCGCTACACCTGCGCCACCTGCGGCGAAGGCTATCACGACCAGTTCAAGACCCCTGCGATTGCAGGAACTTGTGACAAATGCGGGGGCACGGCGTTCAAGCGCCGCGCCGACGACACGGCCGAAACGGCGGGGGCGCGGCTTGCGGCCTATCATGCGCAGACGGCCCCGCTGATCGCCTATTACGAAGGCAAAGGCGTGCTGGAACGGATCGACGCGATGGGCGCCATCGAAGAGATCTCTGCCGCGCTGTCGTCCATCGTAAGCCGCGTTTCGGCCTGAGAGGGAGGCCGCTGTCCCGCCCGGGGCAGCGGAACGGAGGAAAATCCAGGGAGTAACGACATGGCTGACAAGTCATCGTCCACGGCCTATTGGGCCGCGAACAAGCGCATCATTTTCATAAGTCTCGTGATCTGGGCCCTGTGCTCGATCGGCTTTGGCATCGTCCTGCGCCCGCTGCTGTCAGGGATCCCGATCGGGGGCACGGACCTTGGCTTCTGGTTCGCGCAGCAGGGCTCGATCCTCGTGTTCATCGCGCTGATCTTCAACTACGCGCGGTTCATGAACAAGCTCGACGCCGAATACGGCGTGGACGAACAGTAGGGGGCGGACGATGGACCAGTATACTCTCAACCTGATCGTCGTGGGGGCGAGCTTCGTGCTTTATGTCGCCATCGCGATCTGGGCCCGGGCGGGTTCGACCGCGGAATTCTATGCAGCGAACCAAGGGGTGCACCCTGTTCTGAACGGGATGGCCACGGCGGCCGACTGGATGTCGGCGGCCTCGTTCATCTCGATGGCGGGGCTGGTGGCCTTCGCGGGCTACGTGAACTCCAGCTACCTGATGGGCTGGACGGGCGGCTACGTGCTTCTGGCGCTGCTGCTGGCGCCCTACCTGCGCAAGTTCGGCAAGTTTACCGTACCGCAGTTCATCGGCGACCGGTTCTATAGCCAAGGCGCGCGGCTGGTGGCGGTGCTGTGCCTCATCATCATCTCGGTCACCTACGTGATCGGGCAGATGACAGGCGCGGGCGTGGCCTTTTCGCGCTTCCTTGAGGTGGACGTGTCCACCGGCCTCTTCATCGCCTCGGCGGTGGTGTTCGTCTATGCGGTGCTGGGCGGCATGAAGGGCATCACCTATACGCAGGTGGCGCAGTACTGCGTGCTGATCGTGGCCTACACGATCCCGGCGGTCTTCATCTCGCTGCAACTGACGGGCAACCCGGTCCCGCCGCTGGGCCTGTTTTCCACCCATACCGAAAGCGGGCAGCCGCTTTTGGCCACGCTGGACCAGATCGTCACCGACCTGGGCTTCACCGACTATACCGGGCTGCACAGCTCGATGCTGAACATGGTGCTGTTCACCATCTCGCTAATGGTGGGGACCGCAGGTCTGCCGCACGTCATCATCCGCTTCTTCACCGTGCCGAAAGTGGCTGACGCGCGCTGGTCGGCGGGCTGGGCGCTGGTCTTCATCGCGCTGCTGTACCTGACCGCCCCGGCTGTGGGCGCCATGGCGCGGCTGAACATCATGACCACGCTCTATCCCAACGGCGCAACCGAAGAGCCGATCGAATATGAGGCACGTCCCGACTGGATGCGCACCTGGGAACAGACTGGTCTGCTGCGGTTCGACGACCGCAACGGTGACGGCCGCATCCAGCTTTACAACGACGCCAATCCTGCCTTCGCCCAAGAGGCTGAGGCCCGCGGCTGGGCCGGGTCGGAGCTGACCATCAACAACGACATCCTGGTGCTTGCGAACCCGGAAATCGCGCAGCTTCCGGGCTGGGTGATCGCGCTGATCGCGGCGGGCGGCCTTGCAGCGGCGCTGTCCACGGCGGCGGGCCTGCTGCTGGCCATCTCCTCGGCCGTCAGCCACGACCTGATCAAGAGCTACATCAACCCGCGCATTTCGGAACGTGGGGAGCTTCTGGCCGCGCGGATCTCGATGGCAGGGGCGATCGTAGTGGCGACGTACTTGGGCCTCAACCCGCCGGGCTTTGCAGCACAGGTTGTGGCGCTGGCCTTCGGGCTTGCGGCGGCGACGCTCTTCCCGGTGCTGATGATGGGGATCTTCTCCAAGCGCATCAACAGCGCGGGGGCGATCACCGGCATGCTGGTAGGGCTGGTAGCAACGCTGCTCTATATCTTCACCTACCTTGGCTGGTTCTTCGTTCCGGGCACCAACATGCTGCCGAACACGGCGGACAACTGGCTGTTCGGGATCTCTCCGCTGTCCTTCGGCACGATCGGGGCCCTGCTGAACTTCGGCGTCGCCTACATCGTGTCCTCGGTGACCGCCGAGCCGCCGCAAGAGGTGCAGGAGCTGGTCGAAAGCATCCGCGTGCCCCGTGGCGCCGGTGCGGCGACCCACCACTGAAACCTTGGGCGCGCGCCGCGACTGGCGCGCGCCCGCACCGGAGGCCCGATGATGGACACGATCCTTGCCTTCCTTGAAACGGTGCATCCCTACGACAGCCTGCCGCAGGACGAGCTGGCGCGTGTCGCCCGCTGCTTCGGCCGCAGGATTCACCCCAAGGGCGACGAGATCTACGCCTTGGGGTCCAATCTTGAAGGCGTCTACCTGATCAAGCGCGGCTCGGTCGAGGTGCTGGACCGCAACGGCGGGCTGGTGTCGCTGCTGGGCTCGCGCAACAGCTTTGGCGAACGCGGGCTGATGCGAGACGGGCGCGCCGTCACCACCGCCCGCACGACCGAAGAAACCGTGCTGCTGATGCTGCCGGCGGCGGAGTTCCGCAGGCTCATCGCCACTTTCCCGGCGTTCGAACGCTTCTTCAACCGTGCGCGGGCCGCCGAGGCGCGGGGAACGGAACTGACCACGCTGCGGGTCGCCGACCTGATGGCGCGGCGGCCGTTGTCCTGCCGCCCCGATACCCCCGCCGCCGAGGCCGCGCGCCAGATGCGCGACGCCGGCGTATCAAGCCTTGGCGTGGTGGAGGGCGAGGCGCTGACCGGCATCGTCACCGTGCGCGACCTGTCGAACCGCGTGCTGGCAGAGGGGCGGGCACCTGACACGCCGGTGGGGCAGGTGATGACGCCAGACCCGGTGACGCTGCCGCCGGGCGCGCTGGGATCGGACATCCTGCACCTGATGCTGGAACGGCGCATCGGCCACCTGCCGGTGGTCGAAGGCGGGCGGCTTGTGGGCATGGTCACCCAGACTGACCTGACGCGCTTTCAGGCGGTATCCTCGGCGCAGCTGATCCGTGATGTGGCCTCGGCCGACGAGGTGTCGGAGATGGCGGCCGTGGCCGAACGCATCCCGCGGCTGCTGGTGCAGCTGATGGCCGGGAACAACCCGCATGAGGTGGTAACCCGACTGATCACCGACATCGGCGACGCGGTGACTCGGCGGCTTCTGCAACTGGCCGAGGCAGAGCTTGGCCCGCCGCCGGTGCCCTACCTGTGGCTGGCCTGCGGCAGCCAGGGGCGGCAGGAACAGACAGGCGTGTCGGACCAGGACAACTGCCTGTTTCTGGATGACCGGGCGACGGCGGAGGACATGGCTTATTTCCACGCGCTGGCGCGGTTCGTGGTGGATGGGCTGGCGGCCTGCGGTTATTCCCATTGTCCCGGCGACATGATGGCCACCAACCCGCGCTGGTGCCAGCCGGTCCGGGTCTGGCGCGACTATTTCCGCGGCTGGGTCGACCGGCCCGACCCGATGGCGCAGATGCTGGCCTCGGTCATGTTCGACCTGCGGCCGATCGGTGGGCCTGTCGGGCTTTACCACGATCTTCAGGCAGAGGTTCTGGCGCTGGCCTCGCGCAACACGATCTTTGTTGCCCACATGATCGCGAATTCGCTGAAGCATACGCCGCCACTGGGGCTGTTGCGCGGGTTTGCCACGATCCGGTCGGGCGAATTCCGGAACCACGTGGACATGAAGCTGAACGGGGTCATCCCGGTGGTCGATCTGGGCCGGGTCTATGCGCTGATCGGCCAGCTGCACGAGGTGAACACCCGCGCCCGGCTGCTTGCGGCCGAAGAAGCCGGGATCATCAGTATATCGGGCGCGCGCGACCTGATCGAGGCCTATGACCTGATCGCGACCATGCGGCTGGAAAACCAGGCCGCGCTGGTCAAGGCGGGGCGGCGGCCAGACAACTACATGGCGCCCTCCGACCTGTCAGATTTCGAGCGCAGTCACCTGCGCGACGCTTTTGTCGTCGTGCGTACCATGCAATCCGCTCTTGGCCACAGCCGGGGCACGTCGGGATAACGCCATGTTTCTGGAATTCGTCGCCACCATCGCCATGGGCTTTGCCGCCGCCGGGATCATCCTGCTGCTGAACAAGGTGCTGCGCGGGCGGCTGCCGCGCTGGGTGATGCCCGCCGCTGCCGGGGTCGCCATGATCGGCTATGTGATCTGGAGCGAATACAGCTGGCTGTCGCGGATGACGAACTCATTCCCCGATGGGGTAGAGGTCGCGTCGGTGAATTACGAAAGCAGTTTTTACCGGCCCTGGACCTATGCGGCGCCGATGGCCAACCGTCTGGTGGCGGTGGATACCCGCATGACCCGCAGGAACGAGGGGCTGCCCGATCTCGTGATGACCCGTATCGTCCTGCGGGGGCGCTGGGAACAGGGGGCCGACATTCCGGTGATCTATGATTGCGCCTCGGCGCGGCGGGCCGAGTTGACCTCGGACGTCGCGCTGGCCGCCGATGGCAGCCCAGTGGGGGCCGAATGGCACGCGCTGCCGGCCGATGATCCGGCCTTGCGGATCGCCTGCGCATCAGGGGGGGTATCATGACCCGCAAACGCGTGCTTGTGGTCGAGGATGAGGACAATATCGCCGTCGCGCTGAACTACCTGATCACCCGCGAAGGGTATGATCAGGATCGGGTGGCGAATGGCGCCGACGCGCTGGCGCGGATCCGGGAAACCCACCCCGACCTTGTGCTGCTGGACGTGATGCTGCCAGAGGTGTCGGGGTACGAGATCTGCCAAGCCGTGCGGATGGACCCGCATCTGCGCGATGTGAAGATCCTGATGATGACCGCCCGCGGCAGCGCGATGGAACGGCGCAAGGGGCTTGCGCTGGGGGCGGATGGGTTCATTTCCAAGCCGTTCGAGCTGGCCGAGCTGCGGACCGAGGTGCGCCGCATTCTGGAGGGCGGGGCCAGAGCGGATGGCTGAACGCATTGGTCTGCGGCTGCAGGCCCTGCTGCTGTTCGCGGCGCTGGGCAGCGCTGGGCTGGGGGCGCTGGTGCTGGCGCTTTGGCAGGGGTACCGGCGGCTGGATCTGCCAGAAGCGCTGCCGGGGTTCGTTCAGGCCGCGGTGCTGGGCGGCTTTGCGATCCTGGGGCTGATGGTGGGCGCGTGGTACCTGTTCGACAGCCGCGTCGCCCGTCCGGCAGCGGCGCTGGCTGGCGCGCTGCGGGCGCGGGCGCATGCCGATGTGGCGGGCGCACCCGAAATTTCCCCGGCGCTGGGCGAGCTTGGTCCTGCGGCTGCCGCGATATCCGACACGCTCGCCCAGACCCGTGGGGCGCTGGCGCAGTCGGTGGCCCGCGAAACCGCCCGCCTGTCCGAGGAAAAGGCACGGCTGGAGGCGCTTCTGGCCGATGTGCCCGTGGGGGTCTTGCTCTGTTCCGCCGAACATCAGCTGGTCTTCTACAACGGGCAGGCGGTGGACCTGCTGGGCGGGGGGCAGGCGCCGGGGCTCGACCGCAACATCTTTGGCTACCTGCGTGAGGGGCCGCTGCGCCACGCCCACCAGCGGCTGACCGAGGGCGGTGATCCGGATGCGGCGGCCGATCTTCTTTGCGCCACTGCGTCCGACGCGCGGGTGCTGGCGGGACGGATGCGCCTGCTGCCGCAGGGGGGCTACGTGCTGACACTGCGCGACGTGACATCCGATCTGGCCGCGCATGCGCGGCGTGAACAGCTTCTGTCAGAAATCTTTGACCGCGTCCGCCGCCCCGCCGCCAACCTGCACACGGCGATCGGGGTACTGGCAGAGGCGGGCGACAGCGCCCCCGCGCTTGGCCCTGCACTGTTGCAAGAGGTGGCGGCCCTGACTGCGGCGATCACCGAACTGGGCCGCCGCCATGACGAGGGGCGCGCCGATTGGTGGCCGCTGGCGCAGACCCGGTCGGCCGATCTGCTGGATGGCATCCGCGCCCGGCTGGAAGGGGCGGGACTGGGGGTAGAGGTTTGCGGGAACGGGCTGATCCTGCGCTGTGACGGGTTCCAGCTTGTGGCGCTCTGGTCGGCATTGGCGCTGCGCTTGGCCGAGGCGGGGCACGCCCGGTCGTTCCGCCTGACGATCGAGGAAGAGGACGGCCCCGGCGCGGTCATGGAACTGGGATGGGAGGGGCCGCCGCTGCCGGTGGGGCGGCTTGAACAGTGGCTCGATGCGCCGCTGGAGGTGGGGCTGGCCGATGTCACCGGGCGTTCGGTCCTTCTGGCGCATGGAACCGAGGCGTGGCCTGAACCGCTGGGCAACGGCCGCTCCGCCATCCGCATGCCGATCCGGGAGGCTCGCCGCGCCGGCCGCCGCCCCGCGCCGGCGACGCGGGCGGTCGTCTATGACTTTGATCTGCTTTCGCGGGCGGTTACCGAGAGACTCGCCGAAACGCGGCTGGCGGATCTGACCTGCGTGGTGTTCGACACGGAAACCACGGGCCTCGATCCCGCGCGGGATGAAATCGTGCAGATCGCGGGCGTGCGGCTGGTGAACGGCCGCCGCGTGGCCGGCGAGGTGTTCGAAACACTGGTCAACCCAGGCCGGCGCATTCCCCCATCCTCAACCCATGTGCACGGCATCACCGATGCGATGGTGGTTGGCGCCCCCGACGTGGTCGAGGCTGGGCGGCGTTTTCACAGCTTTGCCGAAGGGGCGGTGCTGGTCGCCCATAACGCGCCATTCGACCTGCACTTCCTGCGCCGGCACGAGGATACCATCGGCCTGCGGTTCGACAACCCGGTGCTGGATACGGTGCTGCTGTCTGCCGTGATCTTTGGCCGGGGTGAAAGCCATAGCCTAGATGCGCTGACCGCCCGACTGGGCATCACCATCCCCGAGGAAGCCCGCCACACCGCCCGCGGCGATGCCGAGGCAACGGCAGAGGCGTTCCTGCGGCTGATCCCGATGCTTCAGGCGCGTGGGCTGGCGACGTTTGGCGAAGTTCTGGCCGAGGTGCGCCGCCACGGCCGCCTGCTGCGCGACCTCAACGAGGAACTTGCCTGAAGGGATCCTCAGGATAACCCACGCCACACAGGTAGAGCCCCTGTGGCGGGCAGACAGGCCCGCAGGCCGCGCGATCGCGGGCCTGCAACGCGTGGCGCACATCCTCTGGCGCCCAGCTTTCGGCGCCGACGCGTTCCAGCGTGCCGACAAAGCTGCGTACCTGATTGTGCAGGAAGCTGCGGGCGCGGAGGAAGAACCGGAATTCCGTCCCCTGCGGGATCGAGTGGGTGGTGATGGTCAGTTCGTCCAGCGTCTTGACCGGACTGTCCGCCTGGCAGATCGAGGATCGGAAGGTGGTAAAGTCATGCCGTCCCAGCAGGTGCTGCGCGGCTTCCTGCATCGGTTCCAGCGCGAGCGGGTGGCGCACCTGCCAGACAAGGCCCTTGTCATGTGTCACCGGGGCACGCCGCGATATCAGCCGGAACATGTAGCGCCGTTCCACCGCCGAAAACCGCGCGTGGAAATCATTGTCCACCCGCGCCGCCTGAAGGATCGCCACCGGTTGCGGCTTCAGGTGGTGGTTCAGCGCCTCGGCCAGCCGGAACGGGTCCCAGTCACGCTTCAGGTCGCAATGGGCCACCTGCGCCGTCGCATGGACGCCGGCATCAGTGCGCCCCGCCGCGCCGATGCCGGGGGCATCGCCTTCCAGCTTGCGCAAGGCAGCTTCCACCGCGGCCTGAACCGACGGCTGGTCGGCCTGTCGTTGCCACCCGGCAAAGGGGGCGCCGTTGTATTCGATCTGAAGGGCGTATCTGGGCATGCCTCCGGTTAGCCCGCGCGGTCCCGGTTGGCAATGCCCACGGGTGCCCCCTATGTTACCCCGCAGGCAAGAAGGACATGACGTGGTCATCGGCAGGCTGACGGAACAGATCGGGCAGGGTGTGGCATCGGTGGGCGAAACGCTTTCGCTGACCGATCCGGTGGTGCGGCTGGGGGTGACGGGGCTGGCCCGGGCTGGCAAGACCGTGTTTATCACGTCCCTGGTGGCGAACCTGCTGAACCGGGGGCGGATGCCGGGGCTGCGGGCCGAAACTGCGGGCGCGATTCAAGGGGTATGGCTGCAGCCGCAGCCTGACGATACGGTGCCGCGCTTTGACTATGAAAGCCATCTGGCAGCATTGACGGGGGACGATCCGCGCTGGCCTGAATCGACGCGTTCGGTGTCGGAACTGCGGCTGTCCTTTCGCGTGGCGCGGCAGGGGATGATCGGTGGCTTTCGCGGGCCGCGGCGGCTGCATCTGGATATCGTGGATTATCCCGGCGAGTGGCTGCTCGACCTCGGCCTGATGGAGAAGTCCTATGCCGAGTGGTCGGAGGAGGTACTGGCCCGCATCGCCAACCGCCCGCAGGCGGCAGGGTATCTGGCCCGGATCACCACAACGGACGCCACCGCTCGGCTGGAGGAAACCGTTGCCAAGGGGCTGGCCGAGGATTTCACGGCCTATCTGCAGGCGGCCCGGAAGGCGGGTTTCTATGATTGCACGCCGGGCCGGTTCCTGATGCCCGGCGAGCTTGCCGGCTCGCCTGTGCTGACCTTTGGCCCGCTGCCGCGCATCGACGCCCGGCGCGGAAGCCTTTACGTGGAGATGGAGCGCCGCTTCGACGCCTACCGGCGCGAGGTGGTGCGCCCGTTTTTCCGCGACCACTTTTCGCGGATCGATCGGCAGGTGGTGCTGGTCGATGCCTTGGGCGCGATCCATTCTGGCCCGCAGGCGGTCGAGGATCTGCGCCGGGCGATGGCAGAGATCCTTTCTGCCTTCCGGCCCGGGCGGAATGCCTTCCTGAGCCGGCTGCTGCAAGGGCGGCGGGTAGACCGGATCCTGTTCGCGGCCTCCAAGGCCGATCACCTGCACCACAGCCAGCACCCGCGCCTGACCGCGATACTTGAGGCCTTGCTGCAGGACGCACGGTCGCGGGCGGATTTCGCCGGAGCCCGCACTGCCGCCATGTCCATCGCCGCCCTGCGCGCCACGGCCGAGGAGACTGTGACCCACGACGGCCGCAGCCTTGATGCGGTGCGGGGCAGGCTGCTCGACACTGGCAAGCAGGCCGCGCTTTACCCCGGTGCCCTGCCCGAGGACCCGATGCGGCTGCTGTCCCCGGCGCGGGAGGGGGCCGAACGTTGGCTGGATGCTGATTACCGCGTCATGAGCTTTGCCCCCGCCCGCATGACCCTGCGCCCGGGCGAGGGGCCGCCGCATATCCGGCTGGACCGTGCTGCGGAATTCCTGATCGGCGACCGCCTGATGGGAGAATGAGATGACCGACCCGCGCGACCGCCCCCTGCTGATCGAACTGGAGGGAGAGGGCATCAATCCAGCCGACGCGCCGCCGATCGATGACCTGCCCGAGGGGCGGGCAATGCGGCAAGCGGCGGCCTTGGCGGCGCGGCGGCCGTCGGTTTTGGCGCGGCTGTTCTGGACGGGGGCGGTGGGTTTCGTGGGCATTGTCGCCTCGGTCGCCGCGTGGGACTTCGTGATGAGCCTGTTGCAGCGGGTGCCGGTTCTGGGCGCGGTGGCAGGGGCGCTGCTGGCGGTTCTGGCAGTGGCGGCGCTGGCGCTGGCGCTGCGCGAGGCTGCGGCTTTTGCCCGGCTGCGCCGCATCGACGAACTGCGGCTGGAGGCAGACGCGGTGCTGGCATCGGGCGATCTGGCGCAGGCGCGGCGGCTGGTTGCGCGGCTGGATGGACTTTACGCGGGCCGCGAGGATCTGGCGCGGGGGCGGCAGCGGCTGGCGGAACGGCAGCCCGATGTCTTTGACGCGCCCGCGCTTCTGGAACTGGCCGAGGCCGAGCTGCTTGCGCCCCTAGACGCAGCGGCGCGGATCGAGGTCGAGGCCGCTGCCCGCCAGGTTGCCGCTGTCACGGCCTTTGTCCCGCTGGCGCTGGCCGATGTGCTGGCAGCACTGCTGGCGAACCTGCGGATGATCCGCCGGCTGGCCGAGCTTTACGGCGGGCGAACCGGGACGCTGGGGTCGTGGCGGTTGGCCCGGTCGGTGATGACGCATCTGGTGGCGACAGGGGCGGTGGCTGTGGGTGACGACCTGATCGGCGCCGCTGCCGGGGGCGGGGTGCTGGCCAAGCTTTCCCGCCGCTTTGGCGAGGGGCTGGTGAACGGGGCGCTGACGGCGCGGGTCGGTCTTGCCGCGATCGAGGTTTGCCGCCCGTTGCCCTTCCGCGCGCTGCCGAGGCCGCGCACGACCGCGCTCGTCAGCCGGGCGCTGACCGGGCTGTTCAACACGCGGGACTAAAGCGGGCAGGGCTTGTTGCCTGGAACGTGATTGATCTTGGTTCCGAAAGGGCCGTCTGTACGTCCTGACCTGAAACAGGCTGCAACCAAGGTGGTCAACGACGGATAGAGGAACACGCGAGTTCTAGCGAACCGGCCCTGCATTCCCGAAGGCTCAGATTTTCAAGAGGATAGGTAGATTTGGTGGAGCCAAGGGGAGGCTAAACGAAGTGCGCTGACTTTCCTTTTCTCATTGTATCATATGGCGTTGCGAGGCAGGTATTGGTCAGCATAACTTGGTCAGCATGTACGGATGAGATTACCATGGCGGGAAGAAGCAGCAAGGGAGGTGAGCGCCTTCTCAATCTCCGGGGCAACGTCTGGTGGTTCCGTCAGCAGGTGCCCGAAGCATGTCGGAAGGTTCTGGGCGCAGGCCCACGCTTCCTCTTGGTGAACCTTGGCACGTCCGACGTGGTGGAGGCGAAGAAGCGCAGGAACGAGCTTGAGGCGCTTACGCGACTGCAGTTCGGTCAGATCAAGGAGGGCCGCAGAACTGCGCTGCAACTGCCGGATTGGGCTGCGCAGAGCGTGCAAGGTGGCATAGCTTCTCCAGCCGCAAGAGGCGCACTGGCGCGAGCATCTATCGAAGCCGCACGCGATATGCAGGAGCCATTAGCGGACGAGGAAGATGACTGGGGACGGGATACGCCGCTCGACCTGGCGCTATTCTCTGCAGAGGAGGAGGCCCGACGCCTTCGCCCTGCAGACCGGAGGGCTTTCGAAGATGCTCTTATTGGCCGCGTAGATATTGACTACCACCTTGGCGCCTACCTCTCCAAGGCGGACCTTGCCCCAAAGACGCTGAATGAGCGGCGGGGGCTCATCGGCAGGTTCGCGAGTTGGTGCCGCGCCAAGGATGTGAAGCTTGATCGCGTCGACAGGCGAACGGCAGGGCGGTACGTCTCTGAGGTGATCGACCCCATGCACGCGGCAACGCAGACCAAGCACCTTACCGCTCTCCGCTCCTACTGGAAGTTCCTTGCGCAGCGCGGGCTCATCAACCTGCCGCCAGCGGAGTCCGTACGGTCAGGCTGGCCGTGGAACGAGCAACAGTTGGACAAGGGCGGGAAGCGGATCGAGCGAGGAGCTAAGGTCGGGGCAGAGCGACCCTTCACGGACGAAGAAGTCAGAAAACTCCTCTACAGCCCGTTCCCTCTGCGCCCCGACTGGGAAGCCCTCATGCGGGATGTTCTTCGGGTCAGCCTGTTATCTGGGATGCGCCTCGCTGAGGTGCTGACCCTGTGGGTGGAGGAGGTGCATGATGGCGTCTTCGATATCCAGCACGGAAAAACCAGCGCAGCGGCCCGCAAGGTCCCGATTCACCCAGACCTCCGGGAGATCATCGAGAGGCGCACTAAGGGCAAGGCCGGAAAAGACTGGCTGTTCCACGAGATGCAGAACGAGCGCGACCCCGGAGATACCTTCGGGAAGCGGTTCAATCGTTTTAGGGAGGCTGTAGGTGTCGATGATCGTCGTCCGGGCATTCGTCGCTCGCTCGTGAACTTCCACTCTGCACGCCGCTGGTTCACCACCAAAGCCCGACATGCGGGGCACCCGAAGGAAACCATCGCGGAAATCGTGGGGCACGCACCGGACAAGAAGGACGTGACTTTCGGAGTATACGCGCGAGGAGCCTCAGAGGAGCAGCGGAGGACTTGCGTAGCGGCTGTGCGACTACCAGAAAACACGTTTAAGTAGGAGCGTACGAAGGGCTTGTGCATCGGCCATAAGGATCAAGTTCGGCGGCAGCGTCGTGACGCGCATGTATCTCTTCAAGGTACTCCGTGCGTCTTCAAGTCTCTGCGCTGCCTGTGTTGCTTTGACTCCGGCCAGAGTCGGCGGCCTAGGGGCGGGATTGGAGCAGATCAGCTTCAAGACAAGGTCCGAAAGGCCACACGGTCTAAGCCTTGAACACTTCTAAGCGCTGCCCATCGTTGCCCCACTAAAGCACTGTCCCGGCTCGACCGGTCATGCACCATCAAAGCATGCGCGAAAGGGTTGCAGTCATGGACGCTCTGGCGGTAGTGGGACTCTACTTGAGTGCGACCCTTAAAATGGAATTTCGTCTGGGTCAGGAAGTTCTCTGAGGATGCTGTCGAGTATCTCTTCAGTTCCGTTTGTGATTCTAGCAATGCTCAGATAGAGTTCTTTCATTTTCTTGAAGTATTCCTGCGCTCCTATATCTTCATCGCTGAATGCATCTATCACATCTCCGTCTTCATTGTAAATTTTAATTACGTAATCCATCACCTCCCAGTTGATGCGGTTATTTTGTTGATTGATTGATATTTGGTTGTTGCCAACTCGCGTTATGAATACATCCTCATCGGCTGATGGCTGCCACTTTATCTTTTTGACATCGGTGTAGTGAATGAGCCGGTCAACTAGGATTCTCCATTTTTTTATAACTGACTCAGGGGTTGCTGACATTTGCTTCTCCTAGTTTTCTCTTCGCGCTTTCCTGCGCTTCGGCTATATTTTCTATCTGCCGACGTATAGATGCGAGCATTCTGGGCTTGCTGACAGGTTGAGCACTATCTGAGCCGAACCTAAACTTATCGCACCTTCCTGTTATAAGGCCGAATTCCACAATAGCTTCTTGGATTCTACTTGCCCTATCCTCGTCGGGCGAGCCTTCAGAAGAGTGACGTATTGATATCAACCTGAGCTTTATGTCGGCGGCAACATTCCCAATGATCTCCCACTCTTCTTTATCTACCCGGTCAAGTAAGTTCTGCGCCATATACAAGCAGTCTTGGAGGGCACTGACAACCTCCACTTTCTTTAGGTGTATCCTCGTGTTTTCGGCGGCTAATTTTGCTGCGTTAGCGGATTTTTTGGCGCCTGCCGAGAATAATAAAGTCAACGCTATGCCAGAAATAGACAGTATGTCAGATAAGTTTTGTTTTACCCATTCGATCAACGCCATACAGTCCCCACGCCCTCGGCCGCACTTTATCAATATCTTCACGCGCTTCACCAACGCAAGCGCTCTTCGCTATCGCGGGACTTCAAGCTGATGTTGGCCCACTTACATTCATTGACAGCACCTTAACTTGCAGGGGATTGCCAGTGTCCCGCTTCATCTAGCAGGCCGTACCTCTACGGCGGAACAGGCCGCAGCTTGTCAACGAGCACAGGTCGAGGCAGCGGCTGTTCGACATACCCTCTGAGGATATATTAAAGGTGCTTGTCGAGCCGTCTAGAGGGGGCTCTGGAGCGGGCGTCGCCTATGCCTGTAGGTGGAGAATATTTCACCGCAAGAATCCGGGGGTCGGAGATCACGGGATAGACCGAGCATAACCCCCCGGGGGCGCCCCTCCCGAAACCCGTAAATCCCCGAGCATTTTCGATACTTGTAGCGGTGCGATCTATGGACTTCCCACAAAGTGCGGCTTCGATGTTTCGGCTGTTCAGGCGGGCGAGGTCCGGCTGGGGCGTCCTTGGTTCATCATCAAGGCAGTAGTCCTTGCACGGCTGAAGAGGTTCGCTCGCGCCCGTCGCGCCATAGCCGCAGCCGAATGAAGAAGCTTACCGACCTGTAACCCGTTGCACCCAGCGTCCCACTGAACCTTGCCTTCGGGGGACGCTGCGGACCGCGCTGAAACCGCTTCAAGGCTGTGCCACAGAAATGGGTTTACATTATGGGACGACTCGTGCCATGAAGTCATAGAGCTCATTGGAACAGTATTGCATCATGATCATCGGATACGCACGGACCTCCACCCTGGACCAGAAGGCAGGACTTGAGGCGCAACTCCGCGACCTCGCCAACGCAGGGTGCGAGAAGACCTTCTCAGAACAAGTCTCATCGGTGGACAAAGACGCGCGGAAGGCGCTGGACGCCGCAATCGAATTCACCCGCGAGGGTGATGTGCTGGTCGTCACGAAGCTGGACCGTTTGGCCCGCTCCGTCAGTCACCTCATCAAGATCACGGATGCGCTGGCCGCGAAGGGCGTGACGCTCCGCATTCTCGATATGCAGATCGACACAGGGACCGCGAACGGACGCCTGATGCTGACCCTGATAGGCGGCATCGCGCAGTTTGAGCGTGAGATCATGTTGGAGCGCCAGCGCGAGGGCATCGCCAAGGCAAAGGCCGACGGCAAGTACAAGGGCCGGAAGCCCACGGCTATGGCCGAAGCCGACAAGGTTCTACATCTCGTGAAGGTAGAAGGCGTCTCGCCAACCGAAGCTGCCAAGCGCCTTGGTATCGGGCGGTCCAGCGTCTACCGGATTCTTGGCCAGAACAGCACCGCCCAAGACTGAAGAGGGCCGCGACCTGTATGACCGCGACCCTCAGTGTTTTCACCTCTAGCGAAGGGGGGCAGGGTCTTTCGACGATTACCACCTTCTGTCTCCACTTTAACAACGCAACCGCATCAAGCAAGTCTCATAGGCGAAGCGGGTGCCATAAAGGCGGCCCTCTTAAGGCAACCTGACGGAAAACCTTCGCCGCGCCTGCGTGCGGGTGGGCGATCAATCTTTTTCATCCACATACATACAGAAACAGAACGGCCCGCTGGAGCAGCACCCGGCGCGGCCTCCCGGTTCCATTGTCCCCCATAGGTACACAAGAACCACCCGCGCATTCCTGAGGCGGGAGACGGCATCGGCGCTTCGGCAATTGTCCCTCATAAATACAACAACAGAACGGTCGTCCCCGGCTCGTCGCTGCACCATCGGCAGCCGCCCGAGGATTATCCCCCACACAAGCTACAACAAATCGGCCACGCTCCTCGCGCCAGAACCGGCACGGGGCGGTCATCCATATTCCGAGGACACTCGATGCAGAAACCAACGACCCCCGGCGCTACCGAACACGGCGAGCGCCGGTATCTTCTGGCGCCTGAGATCGCGACCGACGACGCCTTCCAGTTCCGCCAGACGGGTACCCAGAAGGCGCACGTTCGGAGCCTCGTCCAGACATTGCGGACGGTGGGCGACCTGGACCCCGTTCTGATCTGGGAAGAAACCGACGCCGACGGAACGCCGACAGGACGCCTTGTCCTTCTCGACGGCCAGCACCGCCTTGCCGCCTACGCCACCGCAAAGGGGCCGCGCGAGGGGATACCTGCGGTTGTCGTAAAGGGCGACCGTGGGGCGGCCATGCTGGCAGCCGTCAAGGCCAATTCCCGCGAGAGCCTGCCGCTGACAAAGAACGAACGCATGGACGCCGCATGGCGGCTGGTCAGGCTACCGGGGAGACGGCTGAAGGTCCGCGAAGTGGCGGGAGCTTCCGGGGCCGCCCCCCGCACCGTGGACATGATGCGCAAGCGATGGGCCGCAATGGTCGCGGAAGAAAAGCAGCCCACCGGCCAATGGTGGCGTGACCGCCAGGACGAACCACTCCAGACGAAGGACACCCAGGAGATGACCAACAAGGAACGACAGGCGCTCGTGGAGCAACTTTCGGAAGCCTTCCGCAAAGCCCTCGGCAAGATGCCGTGGCAAGATGAACAGATCACCGCTGAAGCGATCGAACGCGCCGTGGGCACCTGCAAGCTGCGGTCGATGACCGAGTACCTTTTCACTGACGACGAGTTCGCGGACGAGTTCAGGGAAGCCATGGAAGAACCCGAAGGCGACGCCCGCACCGCCGACTTCTGACGGCCAGAACACGCACTCCATAGAAACACGCATTTTGCGCGTTCTGACGCCTGCCCGACGGCCTTCCGCGCCCCAAGGTACCCCACCCCCCACGAACCGATGCAGCAGCCCCAGCGACCCGCTGACGGGCACCGGAAGCGCATCACCAACACGCACCCAAAGGACAACACATGACGAACACCCTGACCAACTGCGGTGGCAAGCCCGAAGACGGCAAGACCCGTATCGAGATTTTCACGGACGGCTCCGCGATACCCAATCCGGGCCCCAGCGGCTGGGGCTTCGTAGCACTGCTGATCGACGGAAGCTTCACTCTCAATGATAAAGTGGAACGCAAGGCTCCGCTCGATGGTCGCTCCACAAACATCCGTGCCGAGATGACAGCCGTGATCAACGCCCTGCACTTTGTCGCTGAACGGCAAGCTTCTGGAGCATGGCGAACTAGTCAGGCTACGATCATCAGCGACTCTCAGACTCTGGTGAAGGGCTTCACCGAATGGTTGCCCGGATGGACTGCCCGAGGATGGTGCAAGAGCAATGGCAAGCCGGTCGAGAACCGTGACCTGTGGGAGCAGGTACTCGCTGCGACCGAAGGGCTTGTGGTCGAGTGGCACTGGATCGAAGGCCACAGCGGCATCAGATGGAATGAGCGGGCGGATGCCTTGGCGAAAGAGGCGGCAGAGGAAGCACAGTACTTGGCTCATTTCTCTGCACCAGCATAGAACCACCTGAACGGACCCCCGATGGTTTCCCTGCACGGGCGCTATCGGGGGCGCGAGGAACGTAATTCGTTCAAACACGCACGGGAAGGAGCGGGAGGGGGCGATGAGCAGTCCCGCTATCCGGCTCCTGCCGCGTTGCGCAAAGCAAAGCCAGTTCAGGGCGTGGTTGGCTATAAGCGGATATTGGTCAGCATGGGCTGGTCAGCTTGGTCAGCATCAGCCCTTAACGTATTGATTTTCAAGAGGATATGTAGATTGGTGGAGCCAAGGGGAGTCGAACCCCTGACCTCTTGAATGCCATTCAAGCGCTCTCCCAACTGAGCTATGGCCCCACCGAAGTGCTTCCGTTTCCGGTCGCGTGCGGTCATTTACGATGTGGCGGGGGGCGGTGCAAGCGGAAAATTCGCCCCCCGGCCAAAAAGTTCAGGCCTCGTCGTCGTCGCCGCCGACATCGGCGAGATCGTCGAGCGAAACGGTATCATCCGCGTCATCCTCGAGCAGATCATCGTCCAGATCGACGTCGTCCGTGTCATCGGCCGCCAGCAGATCGTCATCCGTGTCGAGATCATCGACGAGAACGTCATCCTCGTCCTTCTCGACCTTGCCACGGGCAGGGACGGGGGTGGCGAGCTTGCGGCGCGAGCTTTCGATATCGACGATTTCGCCGGTATAGGGGCTCACGATCGGGTTCTTGTTCAGGTCGTAGAAGCGTTTCCCCGTGGTGGGGCAAACCCGCTTCACGCCCCATTCTTCCTTGGGCATGGACATCCCCTTTTCAACTGGTCGTGTCGGAGTCGCAGCCCCTTGCCACAGTTGAGGCAGGGTGTAAAGCCTTTCGCGGCGGCCCCCGACGCATGTTTTCCCTTTCAAAGAAGGCTCTGGCGGGTATGGTTCGGCCAACTGCCAGCACCTATCAGGAACATATGGACCGCGCGCTCCTTCCCGGCAACCCGAGCATCGAAATCGCGCTGCGCCGGTCGGCGCGGGCGCGGCGGTTCTCGCTTCGTGTTTCGCGGCTGGATGGGCGGGTGACCCTGACGCTGCCGCTGCGGGCGCGCGAAGGCGACGCGCTGGATTTCGCGCGGGCGCAGGAAGGGTGGATCCGCAAGGCGCTGTCGGTCCTGCCGCTGCGGCGCGCGGTGGCCGAGGGGGACGAGATCCCGTTGGAGGGCCGCGGCGTGATCCTGACGCGGGCGGCGGTGCGGGCCCCGCGGGTGGAGGGGGGCCGCCTGCTGCTGCCGCATTCGGGGGCCGTGGGGCCGCGGGTGGTGGCCTTTCTGCGCCATGCGGCCCGGGCGCGGCTGGCGCTGGCCTGTGACAGCTATGCCCGGCAGGTGGGGCGGCCTTACCGAACGCTTGCGCTGCGGGATACGCGGTCGCGCTGGGGGTCCTGTTCATCCGACGGGCGGCTGATGTTTTCATGGCGGCTGGTGATGGCGCCGCCGTCGGTGCTGGACTACGTCGCCGCGCATGAGGTGGCGCACCTGGTGGAAATGAACCACTCACCCGCCTTCTGGCGCGTGGTGACGGGGCTGAAGCCCGATTGGCAGGCTGATCGGGCCTGGCTTCGCAGCGAAGGGCATCTGCTTCACGGCTATCTCTTCGAGGGGGATTGACCGGCGCTGGTGGGCGTGATCACACGGTCAGCATGAAACCTGCGGTTCGCCCCCCTGATCCCACCGCCGCTGCCCATGACCGGCTGTATCGCAGCCTGCGCACGCAGGTCATGCACGGCGAGATCGCGCCGGGGCAGGCGCTGACGCTGCGGGGGCTGGGCAAGACCTTTGGCACCAGCATGACACCTGCGCGCGAAGCGGTGCGGCGGCTGGTGGCGGAAGGGGCGCTGACGCTGTCATCCTCGGGCCGGATTTCGACGCCGGAACTGTCGAACGAGAGGATCGAGGAACTGGCCTCCATTCGCGCGCTGCTGGAACCGGAGATGGGCAGCCGCGCCCTGCCGCGGGCGCATTTCGCGCTGATCGACCGGCTGCAGGCGATCAACGCCCTGAATGCCGAGGCGGTCGTGAAGCAGGATGCCGTCGGCTATATCCGCACGAATCTTGAATTCCACCGGACGCTGTACCTGCGGGCGCAGGCGCCGGCGATGCTGGCGATGGTTGAAACGGTCTGGCTGCAACTGGGGCCGACGATGCGGGCGCTTTATGGCCGCCTGCGTCGGAATGAGCCGCCGCCACATCACCGGATGATCATTGCCGCGCTGAAGGCCGGGGACGAGCCGGCGCTGCGGCTGGCGCTGCGGACCGATGTGACGCAGGGGCTGCGCCATCTGACCACATGAAAAGGCCGCCCCGAGGGGCGGCCTTTGGGTTCAGGCGTGAATTGCGCCGGTGTTGCAGGCAAGCGCGGCTTCGCGCACCGCCTCGGAATAGGTCGGGTGGGCGTGGCAGGTGCGAGCCAGATCCTCTGCCGCGGCGCCGAATTCCATGGCCACGCAGATCTCGTGGATCAGGTCGCCGGCCATTGGGCCGATGATGTGGGCACCCAGGATGCGGTCGGTGTCCTTGTCCGCCAGGATCTTGACGAAGCCGTCGGCGGCAAAGTTTGCCTTGGCGCGGCCGTTGCCCATGAAGCTGAACTTGCCGACCTTGTAGGCGCGGCCCGCGGTCTTCAGCGTTTCCTCGGTTTCGCCGACCGAGGCAACCTCGGGCGACGTGTAGACGACGGCAGGGATGACGCCATAGTTCACGTGACCTGCCTGGCCGGCGATGATCTCGGCCACGGCCATGCCCTCATCCTCGGCCTTGTGGGCCAGCATCGGGCCCACGACTGCGTCGCCGATGGCATAGATGCCCTTGACGTTGGTGGCATAGTGCTTGTCGATCCGCACCTGGCCACGGTCGGTCACCTGCACCCCAACCGCGTCAAGGCCCAGCCCGCCGACATAGGACCGGCGGCCAGTGGCGACCAGCACGACCTCTGCCTGAAGCTCATGGTCCTTTTCGTCCTTGCGGGTCTTGTAGTGGACGGTCGCGGATTTGCCCGCGTTATCCACCCGCTGGACGGCAGCGCCGGTGATGATGTTCAGGCCCTGCTTCTTCAGGATCTTTTCGAAGTTTTTGGCAACCTCGCCATCAAGGCCCGGGGTTATCCCGTCAAGGAATTCCACAACCGTCACATCCGCGCCCAGACGCTTGTAGACCGAACCTAGCTCCAACCCGATGACGCCGCCGCCGATCACGACCATCGAGGCCGGGATCTTTTCCAGCGCCAGTGCGCCGGTGGAGGTCACAACGGTTTTCTCGTCAATCTCGATCCCCGGCAGGGCCGAGGGTTCGGATCCCGTCGCGATAACGATCGATTTGGCCGAATGGGTTTCGTCGCCGACCTTGACCTGACCCGGCGCCGGGATCGAGCCCCAGCCCTTGATCCAGTCGATCTTGTTCTTCTTGAACAGGAACTCGATCCCCTTGGTGTTCTGGGCGATCACGTCGTCCTTGTAGGCCTGCATCTGTGCCCAGTCGACCTCTGGCGTCTGGGTCTTCAGGCCCATCTTGGCAAAGGTATGGTCAACCTCGTGCAGCTGGTGCGTCGCGTGCAGCAGCGCCTTGGACGGGATGCAGCCCACGTTCAGGCAGGTGCCGCCGAGCGAGTCGCGCCCCTCGACCACGGCGGTCTTAAGGCCGAGCTGCGCCGCGCGGATCGCGCAAACGTAGCCGCCAGGTCCGGCGCCGATCACGATGAGGTCATATTGTGCCATTTGGGCCTCCTTTGGCCGGTAATCTCTTGGGTCGCGTCAGAACAGCGCGACAAGTAACATGACGAGCGTGGCGGTAAACCCCACACCCCAGATGAGCGACCGCCATGGCACCCAGCCGAAGGCATAGGCAGGGATATAGATCACCCGGGCGGCAAGGTAGATCCAGGCGCAGGCGGCGGTGAAGCCGCTCGACTGCCCGGAAAGGGTCACCACCACCACGGCGATGGTGAAAAAGGCAAGCGCCTCGAAGTGGTTGTTCAGCGCCCGCTGCAGCCGTTTGGCCCGCACCGACGGTTCGCGCGGGGGCGGCGTGTCACGGGGGCTGAGGTTGTATTCAAAGCCCGCAGCCTTTGTGGCCGGACCGGCGAAAAGCATCAGCTGGACGGCTTGTAAAAGCGCGGCAAGCGCAAGGACGGTGAGTTCCGCGGTCATGTCATCCTCCATCAAGATCCCATGGATTTGGTGAAGCCTCCAAGGAATCCACCGATAAGATCGCCGAGAGAGGACAGGGAGCGCCCACTTTGGGCCGACATCGTGACCGCTTGCGCCAGGACGATCTCGTCGGATCCGGTATTGAACGTCTTGCCCAAGACGGCAAAGCCATGGGCCGTGAGAACCGGATTGGCAGCAAAGAAAGCACCATCGCTCGTCGTGCTGCTGCTTGTGGCGCGGACGATCCCTTCCTGCATGAGCCAGTCGAAACAGGTTGGCACGAAGGGGCGGTATTCCTCCCCCAGCTGTAGATCCTTGAAACTCAGGTCACCGCGTTGCAACCCGTGATCCATCAACCGCTGCAGGATGCGGGCAATGACGACTTGGCTTTTCTCCAGGTTATCACTCATGCCGCATGCGCCTTGGCCGGGGCAGGGCGCGCAGAGTGTCGGCGCGCCCTGTTCTCAGGTCAGATGTCCATCAGCAGGCGGCGGGGATCTTCCAGCGCCTCTTTCACGCGGACGAGGAAGGTCACCGCGCCCTTGCCGTCGACGATCCGGTGTTCATAGGACAGTGCAAGATACATCATCGGGCGGATGACGATCTGGCCCTTCACGACCACGGGACGTTCCTGGATCTTGTGCATGCCAAGGATGCCCGACTGCGGCGGGTTCAGGATCGGCGAGGACATGAGCGAGCCATAGACGCCGCCGTTCGAGATGGTGAAGCTGCCGCCCTGCATTTCGGCCATGGACAGCTTGCCATCACGGGCGCGGATGCCGAGTTCCGCGATCTTCTTCTCGATCGCGGCAAAGCCCATCTGGTCGGCATCGCGCACAACCGGCACCACAAGACCGGTCGGCGTACCGACGGCCACGCCCATGTGGACGTAGTTCTTGTAGATGATGTCGGTGCCGTCGATCTCGGCGTTGACCTCGGGGACCTCTTTCAGCGCGTGGGTGCAGGCCTTCACGAAGAAGGACATGAAGCCCATCTTGACGCCGTGCTTCTTCTCGAACTGGTCCTTGTAGGTGTTGCGCAGTTCCATGATGCCCGACATGTCGACCTCGTTGTAGGTCGTCAGCATCGCGGCGGTGTTCTGCGCGTCCTTCAGGCGGCGGGCGATGGTCTGGCGCAGGCGGGTCATCTTCACCCGTTCCTCGCGCGCTGCGTCATCCGCCGGGACCGGCGCCCGGGGGGCGGCAGGGGCTGCCGGGGCAGGGGCCGTGGCGGCCGAAAGCGCCTTTTGCACGTCTTCCTTCATGATCCGTCCATCGCGGCCCGAACCGGTCACCGCGTCACGCGAAAGGTTGTTTTCCGCCATCAGCTTTTTCGCCGAAGGCGCGTCCTCGACATCCTTGCCAGCCTGCTGCTGCGGGGCAGCCTCGGCCTTGGGGGCCGCTGCCGGCTTGGCCGCAGCCGCGCCGGCGGCGCCCGAAATCACGGCCAGCTTGCCCGCGGCCTGAACCGTGGTGCCTTCGGGCGCGACGATTTCGGTCAGCACGCCCGCGGCCGGGGCCGGAACTTCGACTGAAACCTTGTCGGTTTCAAGTTCGCACAGCATTTCGTCCTGCGCGACGGTGTCGCCGACCTTCTTGAACCAGGTCGAAACCGTAGCCTCGGTCACGCTTTCGCCCAAGGTGGGGACCATGACATCGACAGGTGCCGCGTCCGATTTCGCGGGTGCAGCCTCGGCAGACTTGCGCGGCGTCGGTTCTTCGGGACCAGCGTTGCCCGTTTCGGCGATCTGGGCCAGCAGGGCATCGACGCCCACGGTGGTGCCTTCGGTGGCCACGATCTCGGCCAGCACGCCACCCACCGGGGCCGGGACCTCTACGGTCACCTTGTCGGTTTCAAGCTCGCACAGCATCTCGTCCACGGCGACGCTGTCGCCCGGCTTCTTGAACCAGGTTGCGACAGTCGCCTCGGTGACGCTTTCGCCCAGGGTGGGCACGCGGACTTCGGTGGGCATGGTCTTATCCTTCGATCGTAAGCGCTTCGTTCACGAGCGCCGTTTGCTGTGCTTTGTGCTGGCTTGCGAGACCCGTCGCCGGCGAGGCCGACGCGGCGCGGCCGACGTACCGGGCGCGCTGTGACTTGGCGCCGATCCGGCCCAGAACCCACTCGAGGTTCGGCTCGACGAAGGTCCAGCCGCCCTGGTTCTTGGGTTCTTCCTGGCACCAGATCACCTCGGCATCCTTGAACCGCTCCAGTTCCTTGACCAGGCTGTGGGCCGGGAAGGGGTAGAACTGTTCCAGACGCAGAAGATAGATGTCGTCGATCCCGCGGGCGTCACGCTCTTCCAGCAGGTCGTAGTAGACCTTGCCGGAACAGATCACGACGCGCTTGATCTTGTCATCGGCCACCAGCTTGGTTTCGCTGTTCCCCTTTTCCGCATCGTCCCAAAGCACGCGGCGGAAGCTTGAACCGGTGACGAAGTCCTCGGCGGTGGACACAGCCAGCTTGTGGCGCAGAAGCGACTTCGGTGTCATAAGCACCAGCGGCTTGCGGAAGCTGCGGTGGATCTGGCGGCGCAGGATGTGGAAGTAGTTCGCGGGCGTGGTGCAGTTCGCGACGATCCAGTTATCCTCGGCCGACATCTGCAGGAAGCGTTCCAGTCGGGCGGAGGAATGTTCCGGCCCTTGGCCTTCGAAGCCGTGGGGCAGAAGCATCACGAGACCCGACATCCGCAGCCATTTCCGTTCGCCCGACGAAATGAACTGGTCGAACATGATCTGGGCGCCGTTGGCAAAGTCGCCGAACTGGGCTTCCCACATCACCAGCGCGTTGGGTTCGGACAGCGAATAGCCGTATTCGAACCCAAGCACCGCGTATTCCGAGAGCATCGAGTCGATGACCTCATAGCGCGACTGCCCGGCCCGGATGTTGTTGAGCGGGTAGTAACGTTCTTCGGTCTTCTGGTCGATGAAGGCCGAATGACGCTGGCTGAAGGTGCCGCGGGTCGAATCCTGCCCCGACAGACGAACCGGATACCCTTCGGTCACGAGGCTGCCAAAGGCCAGCGCCTCGGCCGTGGCCCAGTCAAAGCCCTTGCCGGTCTTGAACATCTCGGCCTTGGCTTCGAGCTGGCGCGACACCGTGCGGTGGATGTCGAACCCTTCCGGCACGCGGGTCAACGCGGCGCCCACCTCGGCCATCGTTTCCGGCGTGATGGCGGTCTGACCGCGATCCTCGCCCTCGCGGGTCAGGTGCGCCCAGCGGCCATCGAGCCAGTCGGCCTTGTTCGGCTTGAAATCCTTGCCGGCCTCGAACTCTTGGTTGAGGTGCGCCTGGAAGGCCGCCTTCATGTCCTCGATCTCGCCTTCCGGGATGAGCCCGTCGGCGACCAGACGTTCGGTGTAAAGCTGCAGCGTCGTCTTGTGACGCTTGATGCGGCTATACATGTCCGGCTGGGTGAACATGGGCTCATCGCCCTCGTTGTGACCGAAGCGGCGGTAGCAGAACATGTCGATGACCGCGTCCTTGCCGAAGCGCTGGCGGAACTCGATCGCGACCTTGGCAGCGTGCACCACGGCCTCCGGGTCGTCGCCGTTCACGTGGAAGATCGGCGCCTCGACCATCAAGGCGATGTCGGTCGGGTAGGGCGAGGAACGGCTGAAGTGCGGCGCGGTGGTGAAGCCGATCTGGTTGTTCACCACGATGTGGATCGTGCCGCCGGTGCGGTGACCCTTCAGCCCCGAAAGGCCGAAGCATTCCGCCACGACGCCTTGGCCCGCGAAGGCTGCGTCGCCATGCAGCAGCACCGGCAGAACCGCGCGGCGTTCAGGGTCGTTCAGCTGGTCCTGTTTCGCCCGCGCCTTGCCCAGAACGACCGGGTCCACGGCCTCCAGGTGGCTGGGGTTCGCGGTCAGCGACAGGTGGACCGTGTTGCCGTCGAATTCCCGGTCCGAAGAGGCGCCGAGATGGTATTTCACGTCGCCCGAACCTTCGACATCCTCGGGCTTGAAGCTGCCGCCCTGGAATTCGTTGAAGATCGCGCGGTAGGGCTTGTTCATCACGGTGGCGAGGATGTTCAGCCGCCCGCGGTGGGGCATGCCGATCACGATCTCTTTCACACCCAGCGCGCCGCCGCGCTTGATGATCTGTTCCATCGCCGGGATCAGCGCCTCGCCGCCATCAAGGCCAAAGCGCTTGGTGCCCATGTATTTCACATGGAGGAATTTCTCGAAGCCCTCGGCCTCGACCAGCTTGTTCAGGATCGCCTTGCGCCCGTTGCGGGTAAAGGTGATCTCCTTGCCGTAGCCCTCGATCCGCTCTTTCAGCCAGGCGGATTGTTCCGGGTCGGAAATATGCATGTACTGCAGCGCGAAGGTGCCGCAATAGGTACGCCGAAGCACCTCGACGATCTGCCGCATCGAGGCCACCTGAAGCCCCAGCACGTTGTCGATGAAGATCGGCCGGTCCATGTCGGCATCGGTGAAGCCGTAGGACTTCGGATCAAGCTCCGGATGCGGGGTCTGGTCACGCATGCCAAGCGGATCGAGATCAGCCACGAGGTGGCCGCGAATCCGGTAGGCGCGGATGATCATCAGCGCGCGGATGGAATCGACGACGGCGCGCTGCACCTGCGCGTCCGTCAGCTCCACGCCCTTTTCCTGCGCCTTGGCGCGGATCTTGTCGCCGGCGCCCTTGGCTTCCTTGACAGGAGCGGCAGGCCATTCGCCGGTCAGCGCAGCGGTCAGGTCGTCGGTGGGGGCAGGGGGCCAGTCGCCCCGCGCCCACGAGGGGCCGGCTGCGACACCTTTCACATCCCCTTCGGTATCGCCAAGCGCGCGGAAGAAGTCGGCCCAGGCCGCATCGACCGAGGCCGGGTCATTCGCATAGCGCGCGTAAAGCTGGTCGATGTATTCCGCGTTATGCCCCTGAAGGAACGAAGAGGCATGAAAGACGTCGTTGGGGGACTGGTCGGTCATGGTGCACCTGAATGTGGGACTCCGCGCCATCCCGTGATGGCGCGGAGTTGAGATTTACTTGCCGATTGCCTTCAGCACCGCCTCGCCCAGCCCTGCGGGGCTGTCGGCCACGATGATGCCGGCGGATTTCATTGCTTCGATCTTGTCTTCGGCGCCGCCCTTGCCGCCGGCGACGATCGCCCCGGCATGGCCCATGCGGCGGCCCGGAGGCGCCGTGCGGCCTGCGATGAAGCCCGCGACCGGTTTCTTCCGGCCCCGCTTTGCTTCATCCTTCAGGAACTGCGCGGCTTCTTCCTCGGCCGAGCCGCCGATTTCGCCGATCATGATGATGGATTCGGTTTCGTCGTCCGCAAGGAACCACTCGAGCACGTCGAGATGCTCGGTTCCCTTGATCGGGTCGCCGCCAATGCCCACGCAGGTGGACTGGCCCAGGCCAACGTCGGACGTCTGTTTCACGGCTTCATAGGTAAGCGTACCCGAGCGCGAGACAACCCCGACGCTGCCGCGACGGTGGATGTGACCCGGCATGATGCCGATCTTGCAGGCGTCCGGCGTGATGACCCCGGGGCAGTTCGGGCCGATCAGCGTCGCCTTCGAGTTCTGCAGCGCGCGCTTGACCTTCATCATGTCAAGGACCGGAATCCCCTCGGTGATGCAGACGATCAGTTCCATCTCTGCGTCGATTGCTTCAAGGATCGAGTCCGCTGCGAACGGCGGCGGCACGTAGATCACCGTGGCATTCGCCTCGGTCACGGCTTTCGCTTCGTGGACCGAGTTGAAGACGGGCAGGTTCAGGTGAGTGGTGCCACCTTTGCCGGGCGTCACGCCGCCAACCATCTTGGTGCCATAGGCGATGGCCTGTTCCGAATGGAAGGTGCCCTGGCTGCCGGTAAAACCTTGGCAGATGACTTTGGTGTTTTCGTTGATAAGAACGGCCATGGTTTACCCTTTCACCGCTTTCACGATCTTCTGTGCGGCGTCGCTGAGGTTGTCGCCAGCGATCACGTTCAGGCCGGAGTTCCGGATGATCTCCTTGCCCAGTTCGACGTTGGTGCCTTCAAGGCGCACAACCAGCGGGACCTGAAGACCCACTTCCTTCACCGCGGCGAGAACGCCCTCGGCGATGATGTCGCAGCGCATGATGCCGCCGAAGATGTTGACCAGGATGCCCTTCACGTTCGGGTCCGACGTGATGATCTTGAAGGCCTCGGTCACCTTTTCCTTCGTGGCGCCGCCGCCGACGTCAAGGAAGTTGGCCGGTTCGGCACCGTAGAGCTTGATGATGTCCATCGTGGCCATAGCAAGACCCGCGCCGTTCACCATGCAGCCGATCTCACCGTCCAGCGCGATGTAGTTCAGGTCGAACTTGGACGCGGCGAGTTCCTTCGGGTCTTCCTCGGTCTCGTCGCGCAGGCTCAGGATTTCCGGCTGGCGATAAAGCGAGTTGGAGTCGAAGCCCATCTTGGCGTCGAGGCACTTGAGGTCGCCGTCGGTGGTGACGATCAGCGGGTTGATCTCCAGCATCTCTGCGTCTTTTTCGACGAAGAGCTTGTAGAGCTTGTTGATCAGGTCCACGCACTGCTTGACCAGCTTGCCCTCCAGCCCAAGGGCAAAGGCGACGCGGCGGCCGTGGTAGCCCTGGATGCCGGCAGCGGGATCGACGCTGAACGACAGGATCTTTTCGGGGGTGTGGGCTGCCACTTCCTCGATGTCCATGCCGCCTTCGGTGGACACGACGAACGAGATGCGGCTGGTCGAACGGTCCACCAGCAGCGCGAGGTAGAGTTCGCGCGCGATGTCGGAACCGTCTTCGATGTAGATGCGGTTGACCTGCTTCCCGGCCGGGCCGGTCTGGTGCGTGACCAGCGTGCGGCCCAGCATCTGCTGCGTCAACTCGGCAGCTTCCTCGACCGACTTGGCAAGACGGACGCCGCCTTTTTCACCGGCACCGGCTTCCTTGAAGTGGCCTTTGCCGCGGCCACCGGCGTGGATCTGGGCTTTGACCACCCAAAGCGGGCCGTCGAGTTCGCCCGCGGCGGTCTTGGCCTCTTCTGCCCTCAGCACCACGCGCCCGTCGGATACGGGTACTCCGTAGCTGCGAAGCAGGGCCTTCGCCTGGTATTCATGAATGTTCATGAAACTGTCCCATCTTGCTGCATTTTGTCGCTGCTATTGGCACAAGCGGCGCGACTTTCAAATGGAATTCGGCAAGGGGGAGGTGTTTGCGCGGTTTTTCGCGCGGTTTGTGATCACTGTTTTTCAACGTGTGATCACAAACCTTTTCAGCAGCTTCAGGCGAGGGTGGCGTCGATTCCCTTGCAGGCCTCGACAAGGCCTTTCACCGCGTCGACGGACTTGTCGAACATGGCTTGTTCGTCCTTGTTCAGCTTGATGTCGACGACACGCTCGATGCCGCCGGCGCCGATGATCGTGGGCACGCCGACATACATGCCGTTCAGGCCGTAGGCGCCATCAACATAGGCTGCGCAGGGCAGCAGGCGCTTCTGGTCCTTGAGATAGGCTTCGGCCATCTCGATCGCGCTGGTGGCGGGGGCGTAGAAGGCTGAACCGGTCTTCAGCAGGCCGACGATCTCGGCGCCGCCGTCGCGGGTGCGCTGAACGATCGCGTCAAGCTTTTCTTGCGTGGTCCAGCCCATCTGCACCAGGTCCGGAAGCGGGATGCCGCCAACGGTGGAATAACGGACCAGCGGCACCATCGTGTCGCCGTGGCCGCCGAGCACGAAGCCGGTCACGTCGCGCATGGAGACGTTGAATTCGATCGACAGGAAGTGGCGGAAGCGGGCGCTGTCCAGAACGCCGGCCATGCCAACGACCTTTTCATGCGGCAGGCCCGAGAATTCGCGCAGGGCCCAGACCATCGCATCGAGCGGATTGGTGATGCAGATGACGAACGCGTTCGGGGCGTGCTGCTTGATGCCCTCGCCGACTGACTTCATGACCTTGAGGTTGATGCCCAGCAGGTCGTCGCGGCTCATCCCCGGTTTGCGCGGAACACCGGCGGTGACGATGCAGACATCGGCGCCTGCGATGTCGGCGTAATCGTTGGTGCCCTTCATGACGGCGTCGAACCCTTCAGACGGGCCGCTTTCCGCGATGTCGAGGGCCTTGCCCTGAGGGGTGCCTTCAGCGATGTCGAACAGCACGACGTCGCCAAGTTCCTTGATCGCGGCGAGATGGGCGAGCGTGCCGCCGATCTGGCCCGCGCCGATAAGCGCGATCTTGGGTCTGGCCATGGAATGTCTCCGGTTGGTTTGTGACGGACAGATGCGTAAGCCGTTGTGCGGCATCGCGCAAGGGCACTGGCCGGGTGCAGCCTTCGTCACGCGATGCGCAGTTCATTGCAGGCGCTGCGTAACTGGCGAGTTTACCTTGTGGGCGGTTTCGCACGAACAGTTGGTTGACGTTGCGCCAATCAGCCGGGTCCTCGCTCCCCGTGCAGGCTGGTACCGTTACGCCGCAATGCAGAAATGAAGACTTGCGTTTTCTGTCGGAAGTGGAAACCATCGCGAAATATTCTTGCCCGATGGAGGAATCATGGACCCGCGTACGCGCCCCTTCCGTTCGATGCTTTACATTCCCGCTTCAAAGGAACGGGCGCTGGAAAAGGCGCAGGATCTGCCGACCGACGCGATCATCTTTGATTTGGAAGACGCGGTTGCAGCCGATGAAAAGCCGCGAGCGCGCGACCTTCTGGTCCGGGTCCTCGCTGAACGGGATTATGGGCGCCGCGCCCGGATCGTGCGGGTGAACGGCGCGGACACGCCATGGGGCGACGACGATCTTGCGTCGCTGAAGGGGGCGCAGGTCGACGGTGTGCTGCTGCCCAAGGTGAGCAGCCCGGAGGATGTGGAGCGTGCCGCGCAGGTACTGCCCGCGCTGCCGATCTGGGCGATGATGGAAACGCCGCTCGGCATCCTCAACGCGGGTGCCATTGCCGCCCACCCGCGCATGGCAGGATTCGTGCTGGGCACGAACGATCTTGCCAAGGAGCTTGGCTGCCGCTTTCGCCCGGACCGCCTGCCGCTGCTGACCAGTCTTCAGATGTGCCTGCTTGCGGCGCGGGCGCAGGGGCTGATCTGCGTGGACGGGGTCTACAATGCCTTCAAGGACGAAGAGGGGCTTCGGGCGGAATGCCAGCAGGGCCGCGACATGGGGTTCGACGGCAAGACCCTGATCCACCCGGCGCAGCTTGACGTCGCCAACCAGGTCTATGCCCCAGAGCCGGAGGAGATCGACCTCGCCCGCCGCCAGATAGAAGCCTTTGCCGAGGCCGAGGCGGCCGGGCAGGGGGTTGCGGTTGTGGATGGCAAGATTGTTGAAAATCTGCATATCTTCACGGCGCGGCAGACTTTGGCGCGGGCCGCGGCGATAGCAGAACTGGAAGGCGAATGATCTGGCTGATACTGGGACTTGCGCTCTGGATCGGGGCGCATTGGTTCAAGCGGCTTGCCCCAGGCGCACGGGCGCGAATGGGCAACCCGGCACGCGCGGTCGAGGCGGTCCTGATCGCAGTGGGCCTTGTGCTCATCATCATCGGGTACCGGGGGACGGACTACATCCACGTCTATGCGCCGCCGGAATGGACGGTGCATCTCAACAACCTGATGATGCTGGTGGCCGTGGGGCTGCTGGGCTCCGCCCATTCCAAGAGCAGGCTGCGCGGGCGGCTGCGGCACCCGATGCTGACGGCGGTGATCGTCTGGTCGGTGGCGCATCTTCTGGTGAACGGCGACTTGGCTTCGGTGATCCTGTTCGGGACGCTGGGCCTTTGGGCGGTGATTTCCATCGCCATGATCAACCGGGCCGATCCGGCCCCCGCGCGGTGGACGGGCGGAACGCTGGCAGGGGACATCCGGCTGGCCGTCATCACCCTTGTCGTCTTCGCCGCGATCACCGGCATCCACATCGCCCTTGGCGTCTGGCCATTTCCCGGAGGGATGAATTGAAAGCCTATCGACTTCTGACCGAGGATGACACCTCAGCCTTCTGCCACAAGGTGACCGAAGCACTGAGCAAGGGGTGGGAGCTTTACGGCGACCCGGCCTATGGCTTTGATGCGACGACCGGGCGGATGCGCTGCGCCCAGGCCGTCGTGAAAGAGGTGCCGGGCACTTATCATCCGGACGTGAAGCTCGGGGCGCTGTGATGAAGACCAACCCCGGACGGTTTTTCGAGGATTATCGGCTGGGCGAAGTGATCGCCCATGCTGTGCCGCGTACCGTGTCCGGGGGGGAGCGCGCGCTTTACCACGCGCTTTATCCGGCGCGCCACGCGCTGCATTCGTCGGATGAGTTCGCCCGCGCCTCGGGGCTGCGGGCGGCGCCGCTGGATGATCTGGCGGCCTTTCACCTGGTGTTCGGCAAGACGGTGCCGGACATTTCCCTGAACGCGGTGGCCAACCTGGGCTATGCCGAAGGGCGCTTCCTGCGGCCGGTCTGGCCCGGCGACACGCTGCGCGCCTATTCCGAGGTGATCGGGCTGCGCCCCACGTCGAACGGCAAGGCGGGCGTGGTCTGGGTCCGTACCCGGGGTGAAAACCAGCGGGGGGAAACCGTGCTCAGCTACGTGCGCTGGGTCATGGTCCGCAAGCGCGACGCGGATGCGCCGATCGCCGAAACTACGGTGCCGGAACTGGCGCCCGTGGTGGAGGCTGCGGACCTGACGGTGCCCGAGGGGCTCGACTTCAGCCGCTATGACTTCGCCTTGGCCGGAGAGCCGCATGCCTGGGACGATTACGAGGTGGGCGAACGTATCGACCACGTCGACGGCGTCACGGTCGAGGAGGCAGAGCATATGCTGGCCACTCGTCTGTGGCAGAACACGGCCAAGGTCCATTTCGACGCGACCCACCGGCCGGACGGGCGGCGGCTGATCTATGGCGGCCATGTCATCTCGCTCGCGCGGGCGCTGTCGTTCAACGGGCTGGCGAACGCGCAGCTTATCGTGGCGCTGAACGGCGGCACCCATGCAAACCCATGCTTTGCCGGCGATACCGTCTTTGCCCGGTCAGAAGTGCTGGACAAGGCTGTGATGGAGGCGCCCGGCGTGGGCGCGATCCGGCTGCGGCTGGTCGCGACCCGCGGGCATGAGGACGGGCGGCTGGACGCCGATGGCAAGCACCTGCCGCATGTGCTGCTGGATCTGGATTATTGGGCGCTGATGCCACGGCGTGACTAATTCTGAAAAATGTGCTGGTAAGCCGATGCGGCGCTTCCTGTTGTGCGGGAATCGTGGTGAAACAGCCGGACTATAATCAACCAGAGAGGGAACAATGAAATTCAATCTGACGGCGCTCGCCTGCGCGGCGGGCTTTTGCGCTGTTGCGGGCGCGGCTTCGGCTCAAGTTGCCGTTTCCGGCGGCGCCACGCTGACCACCGACTACATGGTGACTGGCGTCACCCAGACGCAAGGCAACCCGGCCTTCCAGCCGTGGGTCGAGGTCGAGTCGATGGGCTTCTACGCTGGTATCTGGGCGTCGAACGTTAAATTCGCCGAAAGCGATGACCGCACCGAGGTTGACCTGTACGTCGGCTACCGTGGCGAGACATTCGGCGGCTTTGGCTATGACGTCGGCTATGCCCGTTATTTCTATGACCGTAGCGGCGACATCGGCGGCGAACTCGTCGCAACGTTGACCGGCACGATGGCGGACGGCTTCAGCCTAGGCACCGACCTTGGCTATGACACCCAAGCGCGGAACATGCGGGCGAGCGTGCTCGTAGGCTATGAAACCTTCCAGGGCGTCTCGCTCTCGGGCGAATTCGGGCGCACCGAAGCCTACAGCGCGAACTTCTGGAACGTTGGCGCGGGCTACAACCTCACCGACTACCTGGGCGTGGACGTGCGGTATCATGACAGCACGATCTCGGCCGGGCGCATCGTCCTGTCGGGCACGGTCACCTTCGACCTCGCGCAGTGACAAAGTGTGATCACGGCCATAAATGCCGTGATCACAAACCTGATTTTTTCGCCAGCTACCGCTAAAATAAGGGGCTTTTCCTCGGCCTCGGTGGCTTTGCGGGCGTGACTCGCCGGTAAAAATCGCTATTGATGGCGCGATGAAAGCCAGCCCGCGCGCGCGCCGGGCCTGCCAGACCAAGAGGGAACCGACCATGGCAGATGTCAACCGGGGCAACCGCCCGCTCTCTCCCTTCATGATCGGGCCATATTACCGACCCCAGATCACCTCGGTCCTGTCGATCATGCACCGCATCACAGGTGTGGCGCTGTTGCTTGCGGCTATCCTCGTGGTTTGGTGGCTCGCGGCGGCGGCCATTTCGCCGCAGGCCTTTGCCCGCGCCGACTGGGTCCTTACGTCGTGGATCGGAACGCTGGTACTGGTCGGGTCGCTCTGGGCGCTGTGGTTCCACACGCTCAACGGCATTCGCCACCTGATGTGGGATATGGGCCGCGGCATGGAAATGAACGCCGTACACAGCACCGGCTGGGCCGCAGTCGCAGGATCGGTCGTCATGACCGTGATCACGCTTTTCTTTGTCTGAGGGCAGGAACATGGCATTCAAGACTGATTACGCACGCGTTCACGGTCTGGGTTCGGCGCATGAAGGCGTCGGCCACTGGTGGCAGCAACGGCTCAGCTCGATCGCGCTTCTTCCGCTGACTTTCCTGTTCCTGTTCCCGTTCGCCCGCGCCTTGGGTCAGGGGCATGAGGCCGTTCTGGCGCTTTACGGCAACTGGTGGCACGCGCTGGTGGCCGTAGTCTTCCTGATCGTGGGCTTCAACCACCTGATGTCGGGCCTTCAGGTCGTGATCGAGGATTACGTGCCGACGAAACCCGCGCGGACCACGCTTCTGGTCCTGAACACTATCATGAACTGGGCGCTCGGCGCGGCGGGGGTTTTCGCCGTGGCCAAGATCGCTTTCAGCGCCTGAGGAATACATAGATGGCAGCTTACGAATACGAGACGCATCAATATGACGTCGTGGTGGTCGGCGCGGGCGGCGCGGGTCTGCGCGCGACGCTCGGCATGGCGGAACAGGGCCTGCGCACGGCCTGCGTGACCAAGGTCTTCCCGACCCGCAGCCACACGGTGGCCGCACAGGGTGGTATCGCCGCAAGCCTTTCGAACATGGGCCCGGACCACTGGCAGTGGCACATGTACGACACGGTGAAGGGCTCTGACTGGCTGGGCGACACCGACGCGATGGAATACCTCGCGCGTGAGGCGCCCAAGGCGGTCTATGAGCTGGAACACTATGGCGTGCCCTTCAGCCGGACCGAGGAAGGCAAGATCTACCAGCGCCCGTTCGGCGGCCACACGACCCAGTTCGGTGAAGGCCCGCCGGTGCAGCGCACCTGCGCTGTGGCCGACCGGACCGGCCACGCCATCCTGCACACGCTTTATGGTCAAAGCCTGAAGAACAACGCGGAATTCTACATCGAGTATTTCGCGATCGATCTCATCATGTCCGATGACGGTGTCTGCCAAGGGGTGCTTGCCTGGAACCTCGCCGACGGGACGCTGCACCTGTTCAACGCCAAGATGGTGGTGCTGGCCACGGGCGGCTATGGCCGCGCCTATTTCAGCGCAACCTCGGCCCACACCTGCACCGGCGATGGCAACGGCATGATCGCCCGCGCTGGCCTGCCGCTTCAGGACATGGAGTTCGTGCAGTTCCACCCGACCGGCATCTATGGCGCGGGCTGCCTGATCACCGAAGGCGCGCGGGGCGAGGGGGGCTACCTGACGAACTCGGAAGGCGAACGGTTCATGGAGCGCTATGCGCCCACCTACAAGGACCTTGCGAGCCGCGACGTGGTCAGCCGCTGCATGACCATGGAAATTCGTGAAGGCCGGGGTGTTGGTGCCGAAGGGGACCACATCCACCTGCACCTGAACCACCTGCCGCCGGAAACGCTGCACGAACGCCTGCCGGGGATTTCGGAATCGGCCAAGATCTTTGCTGGCGTGGACGTGACGAAAGAGCCGATCCCGGTTCTGCCGACCGTGCACTACAACATGGGCGGCATTCCCACCAACTACTGGGGCGAGGTGCTGAACCCGACCGCGGACAATCCCGATGCGATTGCCCCTGGCCTGATGGCGGTGGGCGAGGCGTCCTGTGCCAGCGTGCATGGGGCGAACCGGCTTGGCTCGAACTCGCTGATCGACCTCGTGGTCTTTGGCCGCGCCGCCTCGATCCGGGCGGGACAGGTGGTCACGCCGGGCGCAAACAACCCCGAGCCGAACAAGGCCAGCGTGGAAAAGGCGCTGTCGCACTTTGACGCGCTGCGCCACGCGAACGGGAATGTCGGCACGGCGGAACTGCGGCTGGAAATGCAGCGCACCATGCAGTCGGACGCGGCCGTGTTCCGTACCGACAAGACGCTGGCCGAAGGCTGCGTGAAGATGGAAGCGGTTGCCCGCAAGATGGACGACATCCGCGTCACCGACCGCAGCCTTGTCTGGAACAGCGACCTGATGGAGACGCTGGAACTTGACAACCTGATGCCGAACGCGCTGGCCACCATCGTCGCGGCTGAGGCGCGCAAGGAAAGCCGGGGCGCCCATGCCCATGAGGACTATCCGAACCGCGACGACGCGAACTGGCGCAAGCATAGCCTCGCCTGGATCGAAGGATCCAAGGTGACGCTGGACTATCGGCCGGTGAAGCTCGATCCGCTGACGTCGCCCGCAGAGGGCGGCATCGATCCGGTCAAGATCGCGCCCAAAGCGCGCGTTTATTGAGGAGGCACCGATGGTCCAACTGACCCTGCCCAAGAACTCCAAGATCCGGACCGGGAAAACCTGGCCCAAGCCGGAGGGCGCGACCAACCTGCGCACCTTCCGCATCTATCGCTGGAACCCGGATGACGGGGAAAATCCGCGCGTCGACACCTACTTCGTGGACATGGACACCTGCGGTCCGATGATCCTGGACGCGCTGATCAAGATCAAGAACGAGATCGACCCGACGCTGGTCTTCCGCCGGTCCTGCCGCGAAGGTATCTGCGGGTCCTGCGCGATGAACATCGACGGGATCAACACGCTTGCCTGCATCTACGGGATGGAGGACGTGAAGGGTGATGTGCGCATCTACCCGCTGCCGCACATGCCGGTGATCAAGGACCTGGTGCCGGACCTGACGCATTTCTATGCGCAGCACGCCAGCATCATGCCGTGGCTTGAAACCAAGACCAACAGCCCGGCCAAGGAATGGCGCCAGTCGATCGAGGATCGCTCGAAGCTCGACGGGCTCTATGAGTGCGTGATGTGTGCCTGCTGCTCCACCTCCTGCCCGAGCTACTGGTGGAACGGCGACCGCTATCTTGGCCCGGCGGCGCTGCTGCATGCCTATCGCTGGATCATCGACAGCCGGGACGAGGCGACGGGCGAGCGGCTGGACCAACTGCATGATCCCTTCAAGCTGTACCGCTGCCACACGATCATGAACTGCGCCAAGACCTGCCCCAAGGGCCTGAACCCGGCCAAGGCGATCTCGGAAATCAAGAAAATGATGGTGGAACGGGTTCTCTGATCCCCGCCACATTGAATGCAAGAACCCCGGCCATGAGCCGGGGTTTTTCTTTGGGGCAGGTTGGGTTGGGCGTGTCTGGCCGACGCCTGTCTGCCGTACGGCTTCAGCCGTCGGGGCACGTCAACCTGCCAGACAGGCAAAAGAAAAGGGCCGGCGGATGCCGGCCCTCACGTCTTCTGGATCCTGGGTCAGATCACTCGCGGTTGCCGAGGAATTGCAGCAGGAACATGAAGAGGTTCAGGAAGTCGAGGTAGAGACGCAGCGCGCCCATGATCGCCGACTTGCCCAGCCACTCTTGGTCCGCATGTGCGGCGTGCTGGATGTATTCGGTCTTGATCGACTGCGTGTCATAGGCGGTCAGGCCGGCGAAGATCAGCACGCCGATGACCGAGATCGCGAACATGATCGCCGGCGAGCCGAGGAAGATGTTGACGATCGACGCCACGATCAGGCCGATCAGGCCCATCATCAGGAAGGTGCCCATGCCCGACAGGTCGCGCTTGGTCGTGTAGCCGTACAGGCTCAGCCCCGCGAAGGAGATCGCGGTGATCAGGAAGGTCTGGGCGATCGAGATGCCGGTGTAGACTGCGAAGATGTAGCTGATCGACAGGCCCATCAGCGCCGAGAAGAGGTAGAACACCCCTTGGGCCGCGGCGACGGACAGCCGGTTGATCATCGCGCCGAAGGCAAAGACCACGACCAGCGGGGCGAACATCACTACCCACTTGAGCGGCGAGCCGAAGATCTGCGCCAGCAGCGCCTCGTTCGTGCCGACGGTGTAGGCTACGCCCCCGGTAACGAGCATGCCGAGCGACATCAGCCCGTAGACCTTGTTCATGTGGGCGCGAAGACCCTCGTCGATCTGCGCCGCCCGGACGCCGCCGACGCGGGCCGTATCAAATTGTGCCATTCAAGCCTCCATTTCGTTCCCAAAATGGCGACCCCAGCACGGGGGCGCCCTTTGGCAGGAATATCGGGAATAAGGCCTGAGATTTCAAGCAAAACCGGTACGAAATCGACCTTACGCAGGGGGACTGGCCCCGGCTGCTCAGCCTCTGGGTCGGGCCAGCCAATGGGCGGGCGCGTTCCAGATCGGGCGCTGGAGTTCGCGGGCCACGTCAGCGCGGTCAAGGCCCACGTCGCGCAGGAAGCGGGCATCCAGTTCGGAAAGCCGTACCCGCTGACGCCGGATTTCGAGCCGCGTTGCCAGCCACTGAAGGGGGCGCAGCCGCACGGGCAGCGCAAGCGGGGCGGAAGGGGTAAGGGCGGGCATTACGGAACCTCAGCTAATCTTGATTATGTTCGAGGGGGTCATCAACGTGCTTGATCTTTTAGCGACACCTTGGGCATGATGGTAATGAATGATTGTTCCCTATCCCATCAGGTTACGTGATATGCCCAGGAATCTTGATCTCACCGCTCTGCGTTCATTTGTCGCGGTCGCCGACGCCGGCGGGGTGACGCGGGCAGCGGGGTTCCTGAACCTGACGCAATCGGCCGTGTCGATGCAGATCAAGCGGCTGGAAGAGTCGCTGGGGCTTCAGCTTCTGGATCGGACCGGACGCGGGGTTGGCTTGACCGCGGCCGGGGAGCAGCTCTTGGGCTATGCGCGCCGGATGTTGACCCTGAACGACGAGATATTCTCGCGGCTGACGCATCAGGCGTATGAGGGCGAGATCGTGCTGGGGGTGCCGTCCGACATCGTCTACCCGTCGATCCCGCAGGTGCTGCAGCGTTTCGCGGCCGATTACCCGCGGATGCGGGTGCATCTGGTGTCGTCTTACACGCGGCGGCTCAAGGCGCTGTTCGCGCGGGGGGAATGCGACGTCATCCTGACCACCGAAGACAGCGTGGACGCCGGGGGCGAAACCCTGACGGAACTGAGGCTGGTCTGGATCGGTGCGCCGGGGGGCAGTGCGTGGCGGCAACGTCCACTGCCCCTGGCGTTTGAGCATAACTGCATCTTCCGCACTGGTGTGCAGCAGGCGCTGGACCGGGAGGGCATCCCTTGGGTGATGGCGATCGAGTCCGACTCCACCCGGTCGGTCGAGGCGGGCGTCAGCGCGGATTTCGCCGTGCATGCCCTGGTCGAAGGGGCCGAACCCCGGTACCTGGAGCCGATTCCCCATGGCGGCGCGCTGCCGGATCTCGCCTCGACCCGGATCAACATGTATGTGTCAGAGGCCCACGGGCAGGTCGTGGCGGGGCTGGCCGGGCTGCTGCGGGCTGCCTACCGGAGCCGCCCTTCAGCGCCGCTCTCGCTTGCCTCTATGGCATCGTGACGACGATCTTCCCGGTGGCGCGGCGGCTGCGCAGCAGGTCCAGCGCCTCGGTCACGCGATCCAGCGGAAAGCGGTTGCTGATGTGCGGAACAAGGCCGCCTTCATCATACCAGCCGAACAGGGTGCGAAGGCTGTCGGTCAGCACCTCTGGCCGGAAGCGCAGATAGCCGCCCCAGTAGAGCCCGATGACGCTGAGGTTCTTGACCAGCAGCAGGTTGGCGGGGATTTGCGGTACGGTCCCGCCGGCAAAGCCGATGGTAAGGAGCCGCCCCTCTGGCCGGGTGGCGCGCAGCGCAGCCATGAAGTGGTCGCCCCCAACCGGATCATAGACCACGTCCACCCCGCCCAGATCGCGCAACGCGGCCCGCAGGTCAGGGATGTCGCTGTCCAGCAGGTGGTCGGCCCCCGCAGCCTGCGCGACGGCAAGTTTCTCCGCCCCACGGGCGCAGGCGATGACGCGGGCGCCCATGCGTTTGCCGATCTCGACCGCGGTCAGCCCGACGCCGCCCGCAGCGCCAAGGACCAGAAGCGTTTCCCCCGGACGCAGCTGAGCCCGGTGATCGAGCGCCAGATGGCTGGTGCCATAGGCGATCTGGAAGGCGGCTGCGTCCTCAAAGCTCATCCGGTCGGGAAGGGGGATGCAGCGCCCGGCGGGAAAGCAGCCGTATTCGGCCAGCCCACCTTGGCCCGAAAAGACGGCGACGCGGGTGCCCACGGGCAGCGCCTCGACCCCTGCACCAATAGCATCGACCGTGCCGGCCAGTTCCATACCCATGACAAAGGGGGGCTGCGGGGTGTCTTGGTACTTGCCCTCGATCATCAGAAGGTCGGCGAAGTTGAGCCCGCAGGCGGCGATCCGGACGCGAACCTCCTCCGGTCCGGGTTCGGGGATATCAAGGTCGACGAGGGCAGGCGGCAGGGTGGCAGAAGCAAGGCAGAAAGCGCGCATGGGATGTTCCTTCCGTGTCGATCTGGTTTTAGGGGTGCGGCGGGTTCCTGCCAACGGAAAGGGCGCGTTGCGGATTGCATTGCAAAATGCAAAACACGCGTAGCGGGTAGCAAAATGAAAAGCTGTAACCTTCGCGCGTAGAGCGCTTGCGCCTGCCCAGCAATATCGGTACAGAAATTCTTTCTTTGTTTTGCAGTAGCTTGTAAAAAAATCGGCCAAAAAGCGTTCCCGTCTGGCGGACTTGGCACGAAACTTGCATGTATACCTGCAGGAGAAAAGTTCAGTAACGATTGCAAAGGGAGTATCGAATGAAACATCCTGTGGACGCACATGTTGGGAAACGTATTCGTCACCGCCGCTGGCTGGTGGGGATGACGCAGCAGCAGCTTGCTGATGCGGTCGGGATCAAGTTCCAGCAGATCCAGAAATACGAAACCGGCATGAACCGGGTCAGCGCCTCCCGGCTTTGGGATATCGCCTCAACGCTGAACGTGCCTGTGTCGTTCTTCTTCGAGGGTCTTGAGGGCGAGGCGAAGGCGCTTGCGGCCGACAACGACATGATGACCGACAAGGAAGCGCTGGAACTGGTGCGGTCTTACTACGCTATCCCCGAACAGCAGCGCCGCCGCCTGTTCGACCTGGCCCGCGTCCTGAGCGACGCTGCCTGAAAGCGTTGACGCCCGTTCGCGGGACGGCTACCCCGCGTTGCAAAGCGGCAAGAGGGGCGCAACATGACGATCGACAGCGCGACGCAAGAGGAACTCTGGCGCGTCGCGCAAGAGATGGCAGAAGCGGCGCGGGTGGAAACCCTGCGCCACTTTCGCCGTGCCGATCTAGGCGCGGATTCCAAAGAACTTGACCGGTTTGATCCGGTCACGGTGGCCGACCGCGCGGCAGAGGAGGCGATGCGCGCCATCCTTGCCCAGCGGCGGCCTGATGATGCCATTCTGGGTGAAGAGTTCGGCGCGACATCCGGCACCAGCGGCCTGACCTGGGTGCTGGACCCTATCGATGGCACCCGCGGCTACCTGTCCGGCACGCCAACTTGGGGGGTGCTGATTGCCGTGGCCGATCAGGACGGACCCGTGCTTGGCGTGATCGACCAGCCGTATATCGGCGAACGCTTCACCGGTGGCTTTGGCCGGGCGCAGCTTGAAGGCCCGCATGGGGCGCATGCGCTGCGCACCCGCCCACCGCGGCCGCTGGCAGAGGCGATTCTATTTACCACTTTTCCCGAAGTTGGAAGCACCGCCGAACGCATTGCCTTCCACAGCCTTGCGGGGCAGGTGCGGCTGACCCGCTATGGGATGGATTGCTATGCCTATGCGCTGGTTGCCGCCGGGCAGGTAGACCTGGTGGTCGAGGCTGGGTTGCAGGCCTATGACATCCAGGCGCCGCTGGCGGTGATTGAGGCGGCGGGGGGCATTGTCACCGATTGGCAGGGAGGCCCGGCGCACCAGGGGGGCCGCGTGCTTGCCGCCGCGAACCCCGAGGTGCATGCCGCCGCGCTGGCTATTCTGTCGCAGGCGGCAGGGTAACCTTCTGCCCGCCGGCCCAGACGGCGCGGATCGCGCGATCATCACCCATCATGATCGTGGGGAACAGGGCCTCCCAGAACGATTCCGCCCGGGCCGCGCGTTGCGCGATGGCAGGGGTCGATTCCAGATCCACCACCACGATATCGGCTTCCATCCCCGGGGCGAGGGTGCCGATCCGGTCCTGCAGGCGCAGCGACCGGGCCGAGCCCGCCGTCGCCAGCCACCAGAGCTGCGCGGGATGCAGCGCCTCGCCGCGAAGCTGGGCGACCTCATAGGCTGCTGCCATTGTCCGCAGCATCGAGAAACTGGACCCGCCGCCCGTGTCGGTAGCCAGCCCCACCCGTAAGCCCCGGGTCTTCAGCCCCGCCAGGTCGAACAGGCCCGACCCGATGAAGGTGTTGGAGGTTGGGCAGTGCACGACGGCGGCATCAACCTCTGCCAGCCGGTCGATCTCGCGCGGTTCAAGATGGATGGCGTGGCCGTAGAGCCCGTTTGGACCCAGCAGGCCGAAGGACTCATAGGTGTCCAGGTAGTCGCGGGCTTGAGGATACAGGCTGCGCAGCCAGGCAATTTCATCTACCTGCTCACTCAGGTGGGTCTGCATCAGGCAGTGGGGGTGTTCCGCCCAAAGCGCCCCCAGCGCCTCCAGTTGCTCCGGCGACGAGGTCGGAGAGAACCGTGGCGTGATGACGTAAGACAGCCGGTCCTGCCCATGCCAGCGTTCCAGCAGGCGCTTGCTGTCATCGTAGGCCGATTGCGGCGCGTCGCGCAGCCCGTCCGGGGCATTGCGGTCCATGCAGGTCTTGCCGGCAAGCGCGCGCAGGCCCCGCGCCTGCGCCTGCTGGAAGAAGGCGTCAACGCTTTCGGGATGGATCGTGGCATAGGAGCAGATCGTCGTCGTTCCGTGGGCCAGGGTCAGGTCAAAGGTGCGGGCGGCGATTTCCGTGGCATAGGCCGGGTCGCCAAAGCGCATTTCTTCCGGAAAGGTATAGGTGTTCAGCCAGTCGATCAGCCGCTTGCCCCAGCTTGCAATGATCGCGGTCTGGGGGAAGTGGATGTGGGCATCCACGAAACCCGCCGACAGCACGGCGCGGCCATAGTCATGCACGCGCGCCTGCGGATGGGCGGTGCGCAGATCCGCAGCGGGACCCATTGCGCGGATCATGCCATCCTGAACCAGTATGGCGCCGTGCGGGTCGTGGCGGGCGGCATCGGGCCCCTCGGCAAAGGGATCGGCGGCAAAGGTCAGGGTTTGACCCAGAAGAAGGTCGGGCATTGGCAGTCCTCTTGTGAAGGCGGCACCTTAACCCTGCGGTGGGATGAGGTAAATCGACCTCTGTTGCTTGGCGTGGGGCTGGGCTATGGTCGCGCCGAACCGTACGACAGCGACCGGAGCCCCCCATGAGCGCCGACCAATCCGCCCGGCCCCCCCGCGAGGAAGATCATGTGGAACTGGACGCGCCCCGCGTCGAGGCGATCCTTGACGCGGTCGAGGCCGAGGAGCGGGACCGCCTGGCAGAGCTGCTGGAGCCGCTGCATGGCGCCGACATCGCCGACCTGCTGGAACAGATCAGCCCGGCCGAACGCCGGTCGTTGCTGACGCTCTGGTCCGGGCACATGGACGGCGAGACGCTATCCGAGATCGACGAGAGCATCCGCGAGGAGGTGATCGAGTTCCTCCCGCGCGAGGTTCTGGCCGACGCGGTGCGCGAGCTTGATTCGGATGACGTGGTCGACATCCTTGAAGATCTGGAGGAGCCGCAGCAGGAAATCATCCTCGGCGCGCTGGAGGATGCCGACCGGGTGGCGGTGGAACAGGCGCTGGCCTATCCGGAATATTCTGCGGGCCGCCTGATGCAGCGCGAAACGGTGGTGGCGCCGCAAGATTGGACCGTGGGCCAGACCATCGACTTCCTTCGGCAAGAGGAATGGCTGCCTGCGCAGTTCTATCACGTGATCCTTGTGGACCCGCGGATGCGGCCTGTGGGGCATGTGACGCTGGGGCGGCTTCTGGCGTCGAAGCGTGATGTGCGGCTGAACGACATCTGCGAGGATGGCTTCCGCACCATCCGCGCCACCGAGGAAGAGGCCGAGGTCGCGTATCTCTTCAACCAGTATCACCTGATTTCGGCGCCCGTGGTCGATGAAAACGACCGGCTGGTGGGCGTAATCACCATCGACGACGCGATGAACGTGCTGGACCAGGAGCACGAGGAGGATATTCTACGTTTCGCGGGCGTGTCCGAGGAAAGCAGTCTGGCAGACGGGGTACTGGATACGGTGCGTCAGCGGCTGCCTTGGCTGGTGGTCAATCTGTTCACGGCCTCACTTTCGGCGGTGGTGATTTCATTTTTCGAGAACACCATCGCCACACTGGTCGCGCTGGCCGCGCTGATGCCGATCGTCGCCTCGACCGGGGGGATTGGCGGCACGCAGGCGCTGGCGGTGGCGGTGCGGTCGCTGGCCACCCGTAGCCTGACCAGCGCGAACGCGGCGCGGGTCGTGCGGCGAGAGATGTTGACTGGCATCGTGAACGGCTGCGGGCTGGCCGTGATCTTGGGCATCGCGGGCTATGTGATCTTTGGCGAGCCGATGCTGGGCGTGGTTCTGGGGCTTGCCATGATCGCGAACCAGCTGGTCGCCGCGCTGGGCGGTACCTTGGTGCCGCTGACACTGAACCGGCTGGGATTTGACCCAGCCTTGGCATCGGGTACATTCGTAACGACATTGACTGACGTAATGGGTTTCTTTGCCTTTTTGGGCCTGGCTACGGTGTTATTATTATGAAGCTGTTTGATCGGAAAACCTCTGCCCGCGCCGCTGCATCAGCCGCGCGTGAAGCCGCGCATCGCGCGGGATTTGGCGTTGCGGCCCGCGACCATTTGCGCGCGGTGCTGGCGCCCCATGCCGGCAAGGTACTGGCCGGTTACATGCCGATGCGGAGCGAGATCGACCCCCTGCCGGTGATGACGGCGCATCAGGGGCCGGTCTGCGTACCGGTCATCGTCGCCCGCGACACCGCGCTGCGTTTCCGGGAATGGCGGGTGGATGCGCCCATGGTTCGCGGCACCTTTGGCGCCCTGGTCCCAGAGGATGGGGACTGGCTTGTCCCGCAGGTGCTGATCGTGCCGCTGCTGGCCTTTGACGCGCGGGGCTTCCGGTTGGGCTATGGCGGCGGCTTCTATGACCGCACGCTGGAGGTACTGCGCGCCCAGGGGCCGGTGCTGGCGGTGGGCTTTGCCTATGCCGCGCAGGAACTGCCCGAGGTGCCGATCGAGGCGGTGGACCAGCCGCTGGATATCATCGTGACCGAAGAAGGTGTCCGCCGCTTCCGCTGAAAGGCGTTTCCGCGGGCGAGGCGATAGGATAAGCCTCATCGCATGAAGATTCTGTTTCTTGGCGATGTGATGGGGCGGGCTGGCCGTGCCGCGGTGGCGGAACGGCTGCCCGGGCTGCGCGCTGAATGGGGCCTCGATTTCGTGGTCGTCAACGGCGAAAACGCGACCGGCGGGGCAGGGCTGTCGCCGGCCCATGCCAAGGCGCTGCTTGAGGCTGGCGCCGACTGCCTGACGTTGGGCGATCACGCCTTTGACCAGAAGGACATGCTGTCCTTCATTGAGCAGGAACCCCGTATTCTGCGCCCGCTGAACTACGCCAAGGGCGCACCCGGCAAGGGCGCCCGCGTCTTCACTGCAGCGGGCGGGCGCAAGGTGCTGGTGGCGCAGGTGCTCGGGCAGGTCTTCATGAAGCGGCCGTTCGATGATCCGTTTTCGGCCATCGATCCGGTGCTGCGGACCCATGCGCTGGGCGGTGGGGTACAGGCCGCGCTGGTGGATATGCATTGCGAGGCGACCTCGGAAAAGATGGCCATGGGCCATTGGTGCGATGGGCGGGCGAGCCTTGTGGTCGGCACCCACACCCACGTGCCCACTGGCGACGCGCAGATCCTGCCCGACGGCACCGCCTTTCTGTCGGACGCGGGGATGTGCGGCGACTATGACAGCATCATCGGCATGGAAAAGCTGGAACCCATGCGCCGTTTCGTGACCGGCATGCCCAAGGCGCGGTTTGAACCTGCGGCGGGCCCGGCGACGCTTGCGGGAGTCTATGTTGAAACCGATGATCGCAGCGGCAAGGCGCAGCGCATCGTCATGGTGCGGGTAGGCGGGCGGCTGCAGGAAAGCCGCCCCTGACGCGCAAGCCGGCAGTTCCCGCCGGTATGCCCAAGGGCCTTGCAGTGCTGCATCATCGGTGATTTGGCGGAAAACTGTTGCTTGCGCCACGGGGTTCTTTCCGCATAACTCGCCCAGATTGGTTCAGGAGTTGTGATGTTCGGTCTAGAGTATTCGGCCACCACAGAGGCGTTGCTTGCCCTCGCGATCGTGATCGGGATGTTCGTCATGTTCATGCGCGAGATCTATCCGGTTGAAGTGGTGGCGATTGGCGGCGCCGTTCTGATGCTGCTTCTGGGAATCCTTCCCTTCAGCGCAACGACTGCGGTTTTCTCCAACAACGCTCCTTGGACGATCGCGTCGCTGTTCATCGTCGTTGGCGGATTGGTGCGAACCGGCGCGCTTGACTGGATCACCCAGCTTGCCGCGCGCAACGTCGAGGCGCGGCCGGCCACCACGCTGGTCGTGCTGGCGCTGGGCGTGGTGGCGCTGTCGGCCTTCGTGAACAACACCCCGGTCATCGTGGTGATGATCCCGATCTTCATGCAACTGGCCAAGCAGCTTTCGCTGTCGCCCTCCAAGCTGATGATCCCGCTGTCCTACCTGTCGATCTTTGGCGGGACGGTCACGCTTCTGGGCACCTCGACCAACCTGCTGGTGGACGGGGTAGCGCGGGCGCAGGGGCTTGACCCGTTCCACGTCTTCGAAATCACCCCGGTCGGGATCATCCTGGCGCTGGTGGGACTGGCCTACCTGGCGCTGCTGGGGCCCAAGCTGCTGCCGGACCGCGATTCCATGACCGCGATGCTGACGGACCGGAGCCGGATGAAATTCTTCACCGAGGTGGCAGTTCCCGAGGACAGCACCCTGATCGGCCGCAAGCTGGAGGAAGTCGAGCTTTTCAAGCGCGGCGGCGCCCGGGTGATTGACGTGCTGCGCGGCGATGCCTCGCTTCGGCGGGCGCTGGGCGACGTGGTGCTGCAGCAGGGCGACCGGGTCGTACTGCGCACACCGATGTCGGAGGTTCTGGGCCTTCAGCAGAACAAGGAACTGCGTCTGGTGGACAAGCTGTCGTCGGTGGAAACCACGACGGTCGAGGTTCTGATTACCCCCGGCTGCCACATGGTGGGCCGGTCGCTTGGATCCATGCGGTTGCGGCGGCGCTATGGCGTCTATCCGCTGGCTGTGCATCGCCGGAACCAGAACATCGGGCGCCAGCTTGACGATCTGGTCGTGCGGGTGGGGGACACGCTGCTGCTGGAAGGCGCGCCATCGGACGTGCAGCGCCTTGCGCAGGACATGGAGCTGGTGGAAATCGGCCAGCCCTCGGAGAAGGCCTTCCGCCGGTCGCATGCGCCGATCGTGCTTGCGGTGCTGACGGGGATCGTGGTGCTTTCGGCGATGAACATCGCGCCGATCCACATCCTGTCCTTCATCGGGGTCGCGATCGTACTGCTGACCCGGTGCATCGATGCCGAGGAAGCCTTTGGTTTCATCGACGGACGGCTGCTGGCGCTGATCTTCGGGATGCTGGCGGTGGGGGCAGGGCTGGACCATTCCGGTGCGGTCGAACTGATCGTAAGCACGGTGGCCCCGTGGCTTGCTGGCCTGCCGCCCTTTGTGCTGATCCTGGCGATCTATTCGCTCACATCGATCCTGACGGAACTCGTGACCAACAACGCTGTCGCAGTGGTGGTGACGCCGATTGCCATCGGGCTTGCGACCTCGCTTGGCATGGACCCGCGGGTGCTGGTGATCACGGTGATGATCGGGGCATCGGCCAGCTTTGCGACGCCCATCGGATATCAGACCAATACGCTGGTCTATGGACCAGGCGGCTACCGCTTCAGCGACTTCCTTCGCATTGGCCTGCCGCTCAACGTCGTGATGGCGGTGGCGACGACGGTCGTGATATCCTTGTACTACTAGGAGCGGAGCGTTCGGATGCGTCATCTTCTGCCTGCTGTCCTGCTGCTGGCCGCCTGCGCCACCACGGTGACGCCGCGCCCGACGGAAATCGCATTTGCCCCCAACGGGGACCTGACGGTGCGCCTGTCGGATTGGCAGCGCTGCACCGGCATCCGCCACGCAGCCACCGCCACTGGCAGCGGCTGGGCCGGACAGCTTGAAGGCTGCGAACCCGCATATTCCTATGAGGTTGCACTGGAGCCGAACCCCATACGCTCGGCGTTAGGGCGGATGCTCGGGTTCTTTCCGGGGATGGGGCAGGTGATCCTGCGCGACGGCACGGGGCACAGCTGGCGCTTTGACGTGCCGCCGCCGATCGAGGATTAGAGCGGCCAGAACATCAGGATCGCCGGGATCCCCACCACCAGCACGATGACCTCCAGCGGCAGGCCCATCCGCCAGTAGTCGGAAAAGCGGTAGCTGCCGGGGCCCAGGATCACCGTGTTGTTCTGGTGACCGATGGGTGTCAGGAACGCGCAGGATGCCGCGACCGCCACCGCCATCAGGAACGGGTCCGGGTTGACGTTCAACTGTTCGGCCAGCCGGATGCCGACAGGGGCGGCAATGATCGTCGTGGCGTTGTTGTTCAGTACGTCCGACAGGCACATCGTAACGACCATCAGCACCATCAGGCTGACCCATGCGGGCCAGCCCGCCGTCATCGCCATCAGTCCCGACGCGATCAGTGCCGAGCCCCCCGTCTGGTCAAGCGCCAGCCCCAGTGGGATCATCGAACCCAGAAGCACGATCACCGGCCAGTCCACGTAGGTGTACAGGTTCTGCAGCGACAGCACCTTGCACAGCACATACCCCACGATGACGACGCCCAGCGCCACCGGCATCGACACAAGCGAAAAGCTGACCGCCGCGATGGCCGCCGCGAACAGGCCCAAGCCCCACCAGACGCGACTTTCGTTCGTGACGGTGGTTCCACTGGCCAGTGGCAGGCCCCCCAGCCAGTTCACAACATCCCCCTGGGTTTCTTCGGGCACCAGAAGCAGCAGGATGTCCCCCGGCAGGATCACCGTGCGCCGCACCCGGTCGCGGATGGTCTTCCCCTCGCGCGAAATGCCCATGAGGATCGTCTGGTGCCGCCAGCCCAGCCCCAGCGCCTGTGCGGTCTTGCCGCTGATGCGACTGTCGTTGGTCACGACCACCTCAAGCAGGTTCATGCCCTCGCCGGTGATCTGCGCCTCGGTCCGGCTGCGGTTCTTGGGGTAGTCGAGCCGGACAGAGGACCGGAACTCGTTCAGCGCCTCGGGCGAGGCTTCGACCACCAGCACGTCGCCGGCCTCCAGCGTGGCGTTGCGGACGGGGCCATAGCGCGTGCTGCCGTCTTCGCGGCGCAGGGTAAGGATCGCCACGTCGCTGCGTTCCGCCTCCGGCTCCAACTCATGGACCTGCCGGCCGATGAGGTCCGAATTTTCGGGCACGACCAGTTCGGCTACATAGTCATCGATCAGCGCGCTGGGCGTCTGGGCGCCGCTTCCACGTATCGGGATCAGCCGCCAGCCAATCGTCGCGATGAAGATCAGCCCCGCCCCGGCCACAAGGATGCCCACCGGAGCAAAGTCGAACATCCGGAACGGCGACCCAAGCGCCTCTTGTCGGAAGGTGGCCACAATGATGTTGGGAGGCGTGCCGATCAGCGTCAGCATGCCGCCCAGGATCGTGGCGAACGCCAGCGGCATCAGCGTGCGGCCGGCAGCGCGTTTGGCTTTTCGCGCCGTCTGGGTATCCACCGGCATCAGCAGGGCAAGCGCCGCGATGTTGTTCATGAAGCCCGACATGATGGCGCCCAATGTGCCCAGAACGCCGATATGCGCGCTGGTATGTCGGTCAGGGTTGATGAACCGCCGCGTGATCAACTGCACCCCGCCGGATTGCGTCAGCCCCGCCGTCGCGATCAGGACAAGGGCCACGATCACGGTGGCCGGGTGGCCAAAGCCGGTAAAGGCGCTGTCGGCTGGGATGACGCCTACCAGAACACCCGCCAGAAGGCCACTGAAGGCCACAAGGTCATAACGGTAGCGACCCCAGATGAAGAACACGAGAAGCACGCCAAAGATGGCGAAAAGCGCGATCTGGTCGAATGTCATGGCTGATCCAAGGAGGAGAATGTCAACCTGAACGCGCAACTGCCTGAATGGGTCCGGCGCTTGCGGCAGTTCCCCTGTTCGGATTATAGACACCAGCAATCCAACGAACCCGATCGGAGAAGGTCCATGGCAGGCCATTCAAAATGGGCGAACATCCAGCACCGCAAGGGGCGGCAGGATGCGCTTCGTTCCAAGCTGTTTTCCAAGCTGTCCAAGGAGATCACCGTCGCCGCCAAGATGGGCGACCCTGATCCCGAAAAGAACCCGCGCCTTCGGCTCGCGGTGAAAGAGGCCAAGTCGAATTCCGTCCCCAAGGACGTGATCGAGCGGGCGATCAAGAAGTCCCAGGGCGGCGATGCCGATACCTACGAGGAAATCCGCTATGAGGGCTATGGCCCCGGCGGCGTAGCGGTGATCGTCGAGGCGATGACCGACAACCGCAACCGCACCGCGTCGAACGTGCGGTCGACCTTTGGCAAGCACGGCGGCAACCTTGGCGAAACCGGTTCGGTTGCGTTCATGTTCGACCGCAAGGGGCAGATCACCTATCCCGCCAGCGTGGGCGATGCCGACACCGTCATGATGGCCGCGCTGGAAGCCGGGGCCGAGGATGTCGAAAGCACCGACGAAGGTCATGTGATCTGGTGCGCCGACACGGATCTGGCCGAGGTGTCGGGCGCGCTTGAAGCCGCGCTGGGCGAATCCGAATCCTCGAAGCTGGTCTGGAAGCCGCAGACCACGACGGAACTTGACCTTGAAGGTGCGCAGAAGCTGCTGAAGCTGATCGACGCGCTGGAAGATGACGATGACGTGCAGAACGTCACCGCAAACTTCGAGGTCCCGGAAGAGGTGATGGCCCAGCTCTGATCCCGGGCATGTTTACGTCGTTTCTGCCGGGCTTCGGCCTTGGGCTGGGGCTGATCGCGGCAATTGGGGCGCAGAACGCGTTCGTCCTGCGGCAAGGGCTGCGGGGCGAGCATGTCCTGCCGGTGGTTCTAGTCTGCGCCCTGTCGGACGCGCTGCTGATCTCGGTGGGCGTGGCGGGCTTCGGGACGCTGGGGCAGGGCGGCTGGCTGGGCACGGCGCTGCTTTGGGGCGGGGTGGCGTTCCTGCTGGCCTATGGCGCCCGCAGCTTCCGGGCTGCCTGGCAGGGCGGGGCACGGCTGGACCCGGCCTCCGGGGCAACGCAGCGGCTGCTGCCGGTGGTGCTGACCTGCCTCGCGCTGACCTGGCTCAACCCCCATGTCTATCTTGATACGGTGGTCCTGCTGGGGTCCATCGCGGCGCAGGACCGGGCGCCTTGGATCTTTGGCGCGGGGGCCATGACGGCCTCGATGGTGTTCTTTACGACGCTGGGCTTTGGCGCGCGGGCGCTGCGGCCGGTCTTCGCTCGGCCTGCCTCGTGGCGTTGGCTCGACCTTGGCGTCGGGGTGGTGATGTGGGGGCTGGCGGCGCGGCTGGCGCGGGGCTGAAGCCGCTTGTCCTTTGGACCGTGATGGTGTTCGGTTTCCGAACCATGCCAGCCGCCACCGCCCCAAACCGCCCTGTCATTGGTATCCTCTGGATGCTTGCGACAGGCCTGTGCTTTATTTGCATGACGGCGGGGGTAAAGCATGTGGGGGCCGATGTGCCTGCGGCGCAGTCGGCCTTTCTGCGGTTCGCGCTGGGCCTTGTGTTCCTGCTGCCGATGGTGGGGCCGCTGTTCCGCCTGCGTCTGTCGAGGCAGGGCTGGAGCCTGACCGCGTTGCGCGGCGTTGTACACACCGGCGCCGTGATCCTGTGGTTCTTTGCCATGACCCAGATCCCCTTGGCCGAGGTGACGGCCATGAACTACCTCAACCCGATCTATGTGACCCTTGGCGCGGCGCTGTTCCTTGGGGAACGGCTGGCGCTGCGGCGCGTGGCGGCGATCGGCGTGGCGCTGGTGGGGGCGATGGTGATCCTGCGGCCGGGCTTCAGGGAAATCTCGGCAGGGCATGTAGCGATGCTGGGCACGGCCATTGGGCTTGCTGGGTCCTATCTTGTAGCCAAGCGGCTGTCGGCGGATGTCGGCGCCGCGCTGGTTGTCGCGCTCTTGTCGGTGTCGGTGACGGTGCTGTTGGCGCCTTTCGCCTGGGCGGTCTGGGTGCCGGTGCCAGGATGGCAGCTGTTCTGGATGTTCCTGGTGGCAGGGGCGGCAACCGCCGCCCACTATGCCATGACACGGGCCTTTGCCGTGGCCCCGGTGACGGTGACCCAGCCGGTGACCTTCCTGCAACTGCTTTGGGCGACGCTGCTGGGCACGCTGGTATTCAACGAACCCATGGACGGCTGGGTGATCCTGGGCGGGGCCATCATAATGGCCTCCGTCCTGTTCATCACGTGGAGAGAGGCCACGGCCCGCCGCCGAGAGCCCGCCTAGCCCCGGGGGTTCAGCAGACGGTTCAGCACACCTTCGCGCGTGATGCGCCCGATCGGCTGGCCCTTGTCCATCACCGTCAGGGCCGGAAGGTCGCCCAGCCGCGCCATCGCATCACGGATCGGAAGCTCTGCCTCGACCGCGACGCCATTCGCGATGCCCGGCTCCAGCGCGTCGCGGGCGGTCAGTACGCCCAGCGGGTTCATGTGGTTCACGAAGTCCGCCACGTAATCCGACACCGGGTTGGAGAAGATCTCGCGCGCGGTGCCGCACTGGACGATGCGCCCGCCTTCCATCAGGGCGATGCGGTTGCCAAGCTTGAAGGCTTCATCGAGGTCATGGCTGACGAAGATGATCGTGCGTTTGAGCCGCTGCTGAAGTTCCAAGAGCTCATCCTGAAGACGCGCGCGGATCAGCGGGTCCAAGGCTGAAAACGGTTCGTCCATCAGGAGGATCGGCGCGTCCGTCACGAAGGCGCGGGCCAGGCCCACGCGCTGCTGCATCCCGCCGGACAGTTCGCCCACCCGCCGGTCGGCCCATTGGGCGAGGCCTACAAGCTCCAGCTGTTCATCGACCTTGGCGCGGCGGGCGGTGGCGTTCTGCCCCGCCAGCTCCAGCCCCAGTCCCACGTTTTCGCGCACGCTGCGCCATGGCAGCAGGCCGAACTGCTGGAACACCATGGCGATCCGCGACAGCCGCAGCTTACGCAGCGTCGCTGCGTCGGCATGGGTGACGCTGACCATCTTGTCGCCGTTGTTCACCCGCACCTCTCCGCGGCAGACGGGGTTGAGCCCGTTGACCGCGCGCAGAAGCGTGGATTTGCCCGACCCCGACAGCCCCATGAGCACGAGGATCTCGCCATGATCGACCGAGAGGGTGCAGTTGTGGACGCCCAGGACCTGCCCGGTGGCCTTATGCACGTCAGCTCGGGAAGTTCCCTTGTCCATCAGGGGCAGGGCTTCCTGCGGATGATCGCCAAAGACGATCGAGACGTTGTCAAACTCGACTGCGTTCATTGCGCCCGCTCCCTCCGCAGCATCCGGTCAAGAAGGACCGCGACGACCACGATCACGAATCCGGCCTCGAACCCCAGGGATGTGTTTACCGTGTTCAGCGCCCGCACCACCGGCACGCCCAGTCCGTCTGCGCCTACCAGGGCCGCGATCACCACCATCGACAGCGACAGCATGATCGTCTGGTTCAGCCCCGCCATGATCTGGGGCAGGGCATAGGGCAGTTCCACCTTCCACAGCCGCTGTGAAGGCGTCGCGCCAAAGGCGGTTGCGGCCTCGGTCAGCGCCTTTGGGGTGGAGGAGATGCCCAGGTGCGTCAGCCGGATCGGGGCCGGCAGAACGAAGATCACTGTCGCGATCAGCCCCGGCACCATGCCGATGCCGAAGAAGACGATGGCCGGGATCAGGTAGACGAAGGTCGGCAATGTCTGCATCAGGTCCAGAACCGGCCGCATCCAGGCGTAAAGCCGCGGACGACGCGCCGCGGCGATGCCGATCGGCACGCCCAGCCCCATGCAGACGACGCAGGCTGACAGCACAAGCGTCAGGCTTTCCGTTGTCGCCTTCCAATAGCCCTGGTTGAGGATGAACAGAAACCCCAGCGCCACGATAACGCAGGGTTTCCAAGATCGCTGGATGATCCAGGTCAGCGCGACGAACACCGCCACGACCACCAGCGGATGCGGTGTCTGCAACAGCCACAGGATCGAGGCAATGAGCCACTCCATCCCCGCCGAGAGGCCGTCGAAAAACCACGAGCCGTTGATCTGCAGCCAGTCAAAGACATCGGCTGCCGTGCGGCCCATGGGGAGTTTCGTTTCAGTGATCCAGTTCATGGGCCTCTCGATCAACATCTATAAGGAGGGCGCGCATAGGGTTCAGCTGGCCAGCGCCGACTCAATGGCCTGAAGGGCATCGCCGCCGTCGCGCGTGGTCACGCCTTCCAGCCAGGGTTCCACGACCGTGGGGTTCCGGGAGAGCCAGTCGCGGGCGGCGGCTTCGGGCTCGGTCCCTTCGTCAAGGATCATGCCCATGATCTCGTTCTCCATCTGGAGCGTGAATTCGAGGTTCTGGAGGAAACGGCCCACGTTCGGGCATTCCTCGACATAGCCGGCGCGGGTGTTGGTCCGCACCTCGGCGCCGCCCAGATCCGGGCCGAAGTAGTCGTCGCCACCTTCCAGGTAGGTCATGTCGAACCGGGCGTTCATCGGGTGCGGTTCCCAGCCCAGGAAGACGATCGGCTGGTTCCTCCGGGTTGCGCGGTCCACCTGCGCCAGCATCCCCTGTTCCGAGCTTTCGACGATCGTGAAGCTGCCGAGCCCAAAGGCGTCGTCCTCGATCATGTCGAGGATCAGGCGGTTGCCGTCGTTGCCCGGTTCGATTGCATAGATGCGGCTGTCCAGCGCCTCTGCATGGGCAACAAGGTCATCAAAGCTGTCGATGCCCAGTTCGGACCCTGCCTTGTTGGTGGCCAAGGTGTATTTCGCACCGGTGAGGTTGGTGCGCACGGTATCGACGGTCCCGGCCTCGCGGTAGGCCGCAATGTCGCCCTCCATCGTGGGCATCCAGTTGCCCAGGAACACGTCGATGTCCTTGTTGGCAAGTGAGGTGTAGGTCACCGGAACCGACAGGATGACGGTTCGTGTGTCATAACCCAGCGCGTCGAGAACGACGCTCGCGGTGGCGGTGGTAGCCGTGATGTCACTCCAGCCCACATCCGCAAAGCGGACGAGATCGCAGTTTGCCTGGGCGGCAGTGGCCAACCCGACTGTCGCTGCTGCGGTGATCAGGCCCGAACGAATGGTCATCGCTTTCTCCCTGGTCTTTTCTTGATTGACGAGTCAATAAACTTCAAGGTAGCTGCGGAATGCAAGCGCTTTCTTGGGGGAAAACGATGCCGAAGCTGGGGATGGAGCCTATCCGAAAGGCCGCGCTGGTAAAAGCGACCATCGCGGAGATCGGGCGTGCCGGTTCGCTTGACGTGACTGTCGGGCAGATCGCCAAGCGTGCCGGAATGTCCAGCGCGCTGGCCCATCATTACTTTGGCGGGAAAGAACAGATGTTTCTGGCGGCAATGCGGCACATCCTTACCCGATACGGGGCAGAGGTCCGCAGCAACCTTGGCCGCGCGCATGACCCCCGCAAGCGGATCGAGGCGCTGATCCAGGCGAACTTCACCGCCGGAAACTTCGAGCGTGAGGTGATTGGCGCCTGGCTCAATTTCTACGTCCTGGCGCAGACCGTGCCCGAGGCGCGGCGGCTCTTGCGGGTTTACCAGCGGCGGCTGCGGTCGAATCTGGCCCACGCGCTGCGCCCCCTGATAGGCGCGCGCGCCGTCGATGTGGCCGATGGGCTGGGGGCAATGATCGACGGCGTCTACCTGCGCGAAGCACTGAGCGACAAGGCCCCGGACGGGGCCGCCGCCGCCGAGCTGGTGCTGAGCTACCTGGCGGCTGAACTGAAGAGGATCTGATGCGGGCACAACCGAAGGCCAGTCACTTTGTGGACGGGCAGTATCTTGAGGACGAAAGCGGCGCGGTGATCGAGGTCATCTATCCGGCGACCGGAGAGGTGATCGCCCGGGTGCACGAGGCATCCGATGCGGTGATCGATGCCGCCATTACCTCTGCCACGCGGGCGCAGGCGGAATGGGCGCGGATGCGGCCGGTCGAGCGGGGCCGCGTTCTGGCCCGTGCCGCGCAGATCATCCGCGAGCGGAATCGCGAGTTGAGCGAGCTTGAAACGCTCGACACCGGAAAGCCGCTGCAGGAAACGTTGGTGGCGGACGCGTCAAGTGGCGCCGATGCGCTGGAATATTTCGCGGGCCTCGCCCCTACCGTGACGGGCGAAACGGTCCCGCTGGGCCGCGACTTCGTCTACACGATTCGCGAGCCGCTGGGCGTCTGCGTCGGTATCGGCGCCTGGAACTACCCGATCCAGATCGCCTGCTGGAAGGCGGCGCCGGCGCTGGCCTTTGGCAATGCGATGATCTTCAAGCCATCGGAAACCACGCCGCTGAGCGCGCTGAAGCTGGCGGAGTTCCTGGTGGAGGCGGGGCTGCCGGCGGGGCTGTTCAACGTGGTGCAGGGCCGCGGCGCGGTCGGCGGCCGATTGGTGACGGATCCCGGCGTGGCCAAGGTTTCACTGACCGGATCGGTGGCGACGGGGCAGCGGGTCTATGCCGCCGCGGCCGAAGGGCTGCGGCACGTCACGATGGAGCTGGGCGGCAAGTCGCCACTGATCATTTTCGATGACGCCGATCTGGAAGATGCGGTGGGCGCGGCCATGCTCGGGAACTTCTATTCTGCCGGGCAGGTCTGTTCCAACGGGACGCGGGTCTTCGTGCAGCGCGGGCTGATGGACCGTTTCCTGGAGCGGCTGAAGGCGCGGGCAGAGGCGATCGTGCTGGGCGATCCGCTGGACGAGGCTGTGCAGATGGGACCGATCGTGTCAGAGCCGCAGCTGGACAAGGTGCTGGGCTACATCGCCCAGGGCAAGGCCGAGGGCGCGCGGCTGGTCACCGGGGGCGAGCGGCTTCCGCGCGAGGGGTTCTATGTGATGCCAACGGTTTTCGCGGATGTCAGCGACGACATGGTCATCGCGCGCGAGGAGATCTTTGGTCCCGTGATGGCGGTGCTGCCCTTTGACGACGAGGAAGAGGTCGTCATCCGGGCCAATGACACGCCCTATGGGCTCGCGGCGGGGGTCTTTACCCGTGACATGGCGCGGGCGCATCGGGTGATCGGCGCGCTTGAAGCAGGGACCTGCTGGATCAACGCCTACAACCTGACGCCGGTGGAGGCGCCCTTTGGCGGCGTCAAGCTGTCAGGCGTCGGACGTGAGAATTCGCGGGCTGCGATCGAAAGCTACACGCAGGTCAAGAGCGTCTATGTCGGCATGGGGCCGGTCGAGGCGCCTTACTGAGACAAGGTTCTCCCCCCGCCCGGGCTTCAGGCTGACGCCTTGCGCCCGGCGTTGGGCCGCGCCGCACCGTTGTCGGCGGAAGAAACAGCATCTGGAAACCACACGGCCCATTCCGGGCCGCGGGATGAGGCAGGCCTGATGGCTGGTGCCGTGGATCGGGCACGCCGGCAGGAAGATCGGAAGGAGCGGAAGATGGAAGCGGATTTCGTCATCGTCGGCGCAGGCTCGGCAGGGTGCGCAATGGCTTATCGGCTGTCGGAGGCGGGGGCTTCGGTGCTGGTGATTGAATATGGAGGGTCGGATGCAGGACCCTTTATCCAGATGCCCGGGGCGCTGTCCTACCCGATGAACATGCGCATGTATGATTGGGGCTTTCAGACGGAACCCGAACCGCACCTTGGTGGGCGGGTGCTGGCCACGCCCCGGGGCAAGGTGATCGGTGGATCATCCTCGATCAACGGGATGGTCTATGTCCGGGGCCACGCGAAGGACTTTGACCACTGGGCCGAAAGCGGCGCCACCGGTTGGTCCTATGCGGACGTTCTGCCGTATTTCCGCCGGATGGAGAACTGGCACGAGGATGCCGATGCCGAATGGCGCGGCCATGAGGGCCCGCTGCACGTGACGCGCGGCGGTCGGGCGAACCCGCTGTTCAACGCCTTCATCGAGGCGGGGATGCAGGCGGGATACCCGGTGACGCGCGACTACAACGGCCAGCAGCAGGAAGGCTTTGGCGCAATGGAGGCAACGATCTGGCGCGGGCGGCGCTGGTCGGCGGCCAATGCCTACCTGCGCCCGGCGCTGAAGCGCCCGAACTGCGGGATTATTCGGGCGCTGGCGCGTCGAGTGGTGATCGAAGATGGGCGTGCCGTCGGGGTCGAGGTGACGCGCAAGGGCCGGACCGAAATCATCCGTGCTCGGCGCGAGGTGGTGCTGGCGGCGTCCTCGATCAACTCGCCCAAGCTCTTGATGCTGTCGGGGATCGGGCCGGGGGCGCATCTGGCCGAACAGGGGATTCCGGTGGTGGCCGATCGGGCGGGTGTGGGGCAGAACCTGCAGGACCACCTGGAAATCTACATGCAGTTCGCCGCCAGCCAGCCGGTGACGCTGTTCCGTTACTGGAACCTCTGGGGGAAGGCTTGGGTCGGGGCGCAGTGGCTGTTGCGGCGGCAGGGGCCGGGGGCATCGAACCAGTTCGAAAGCTGCGCCTTCATCCGGTCCAAGCCGGGGGTGGAATACCCGGACATCCAGTACCACTTCCTGCCCATCGCGGTGCGCTATGACGGCAAGGCCGTGGCCGAGGGGCACGGGTTCCAGGCGCACGTCGGTCCGATGCGGTCGAAAAGCCGCGGCGATATCACCCTGCGGTCGAACCGCCCGGAGGACGCGCCGCGCATCCGCTTCAACTACATGTCCCACCCGGAGGACTGGGAGGATTTCCGCGCCTGTGTCCGTCTCACGCGCGAGATCTTCGGCCAACCGGCCATGGCGCCCTTCGTGAAGAGCGAGATCCTGCCTGGCGCGAACGTGCAGACCGACGCAGAGATTGACGACTTCCTGCGGGAACATGTGGAAAGCGCCTATCACCCCTGCGGTACCTGCCGGATGGGTCGCGCCGACGATCCGGGTGCCGTGGTCGACCCGGAGGCGCGGGTGATCGGCGTGGATCGGCTTCGGGTCGCCGACAGTTCGATCTTCCCGCGGGTGACGAACGGCAACCTGAACGCACCCTCGATCATGGTGGGGGAAAAGGTGTCGGACCTGCTGCTGGGCCGGACTCCCTTGCCAGCGCAGAACCTGGAGCCTTGGGTTCACCCCGCCTGGCAGGTCAGCCAGAGGTAAACGCACCACCGGGTGGATTTACCACAGCCCTAGACAGCGCAATCATGTGCCGCCGCGAATCGAACCCGCGCGGGCGCACCCTGCAGGCGGCGAAAGCCGCCTGCCGCTGATCTGGGGAATATGATGGATCTTGAAACTCGCACCGGTCTGCCCGACGCGCTGCGCGTGCTGGTGGAACAGTATCCGCGTGACCTGTGGCAGGCGCATCGGAACTTTGGCGGCACGACCCGCTTCTGGCTGGAACGGCACATGATGTTCCGCGACCTGATCACGCGCATCCAGACGGAAACCCGTGCCTTTGCGACCGGGGACCGGGACGCGCGGCGTTTCGCGGCGGATACCACGCGGATGACGGGCTTCCTGCTGAACGAGTTGCACGGCCATCATCATATCGAGGATGTGCATTACTTCCCCATCCTGTCCGGGCTCGATGCCCGGCTGGAGGGCGGGTTCACCCTGCTTGACGGCGATCACCAGGCGCTGGACACGCATCTGCATGCGCTGGCGGACGGGACGAACGCAATGCTGGGCGCGATCCGTTCTGGCAACGGCGGGGCCGAGGCTGCCGCACGGCTGGGGGCGCAGCTGGACGGGTTCGGCCGCTTCATCGAACGTCACCTGACGGATGAAGAGGATCTGGTGGTGCCCACGATCCTGCACTACGCCCCGGATTTTTAACCGTCGATTTCATAGGGCAGCAGGCCGCGGCGGTCGGGGTCGATCCGCAGCCGTCGTTCCAGCGGTGGGACGGACCGCTGGTGGCAGGCGCGGCGGTCGCAGATGCGGCAGGAAATCCCGATCGGGTCGAACCTGTGGCTGTTCATGTCATCGGCATAGACCAGCGCGCCCGCGTGCTGAACCTCGCACCCCAGGCCGATGGCATAGCGGCGGACCGGCGCGTGGAAAGATCCGGCGGGCTTCGACACCTCGCGTGCAAGGCAGAAGTAGCGCAGCCCGTCCGGCGTTTCGGCGAACTGGCGCAGGAACTGGCCCGGAGTTTCAAACGCGCGGTGCACGTTCCACAGGGGGCACGCGCCGCCAAAGCGGGCGAACTGAAGCCGGGTGGCCGAATGGCGCTTGGTGATGGTGCCCGCCTGATCGACCCGTACAAAGTAGAAGGGGATGCCCTTGAGCCCCGGCCGCTGCAGGGTCGAAAGCCGGTGGGCCACCTGCTCGATCGAGGCGCCGAAATGATCGGCCAGCCGTTCCAGATCGTGGCGCATGTCCCGTGCCGCAGCCAGAAAAGCGCGATAGGGCAGCAGCGCCGCGCCCGCGAAGTAGTTCGCAAGTCCGATCTTGGCGATGCTGCGTGCCGTGTTGGACCGGAAGCGGCCAAGGTCCAGTGTCGCCTCAAGCAAGGCGTTCTGGGAGACAAGGGCCACCTGATGCAGCAGTTGGAAGCGCCGCGTGGCGGGGGCGACGCGGGCCGACAGGATCATCGTGTCCGCGGTCTTTTCATACAGCCGCAGGTCTGAACGGTCGGACAGTTCTACCCGGATGCCATGGGCAGCGAGCGCGGCCTTTGCATCGCCACCAGTCGTGGCGAAATGTTCGGCGGCATGGTCCACAGCATCGATGTAGTTGTCGCAATAGTGGAAGAAGTCGCGCACCTCCTCCCAAGGCGAGGATCGGAGGGTGGAGCCTTCGTGGCCCAGCGCCTCGTCCAGCGAGGCGAGCCGTTCGTGCGTCTGCCGGTAGGCCCGATGCAGTTCCAGAAACGCCCGCGCCAGCGCCGGCGCGTTCGAGGCCGCAAGCCGCAGGTCAGCAAGGGGCGGGCTGACAGCGGCAAAAACCGGATCGGCCAGCGCCTCGCGCATGTCGCTGACCATGCGTTCGGCATCGCCGGTGGAAAACTCGGTGACGTCAAAGCCGAATTCCTGCGCCAGCGCCAGAACCACGCCCGTGCTGACCGGGCGGTGGTTGTTTTCCATCTGGTTCAGGTAGGGCAGGGAAACGCCCAGCTTGGCGGCAAAGGCGCGCTGCGTCAGGCCGAGGCGTGTGCGGGTTTCACGCAGCTTGACCCCGGCATAGAGCTTTTGCATCGCCATCGCCGCCACCCCTTTGCAGATACAGGCAGCGAGGTTTGCAAAGTCTGGGCCAAGGCGTCAAGCGCCAAGCTGACGCGTCCTGCGGATCACGGCCAGGATGCTCAGCAGCGAGCCGCCCGCCGTGACCAGCATCAGGAAGAGCACCGGCGTCGTGGTTCCTGTCGCGCCCAAAAGAACGCCCGCCAGCGCCGACAGCGCCGCGCCCGACGCGATCATCATTGCCCCGCCAAGGCCGCTTGCGCTGCCTGCCAGATGCGGTCGCACCGACAGCATTCCCGCCGTGGCGTTCGGCAGCACGAGGCCGTTGCCCAAGCCCACCGTCGTGAACAGGCCAAAGAAGACCTCTGCCGTGGCAAGGCCGGCCACGTCCAGAACGATCAGCAGGGCCAGCCCGATGCAGGTGATGACAGTGCCGCAAAGCACCATCGTGTTGATCCCCATGCGGACCGAATACCGCCCCGAAAGGTAGTTCCCCAGCGCATATCCCAGCGCGGGTGCCCCGAAGTAAAAGCCCAGCCGCGCAGGCGACATGCCGAAGATTTCGGACCCGATGAAGGGCGCACCGCCGATGTAGGCAAAGAACGCACCAGAAGCCAGGGCCGAGGCAAGGCAGTAGCCCCAGAACCGGCGAGAGCGGATGAGTTCCGGGTACTGGCGGAACTGGTCCATCAGGCTGATCGGCCGGATCACCGCAGTTTCGCCAAGGTCACGCCAGGTCAAGATGAAGATCGCGATGCCCGACAGCAGAATGAAGACAAAGCTCGACTGCCAGCCAAAGGCTTGGTCGAGCATCCCGCCGATCAGCGGGCTCAGCATCGGCACGATGGCCATGCCCATCGTCACATAGCCGATCATTGAGGCCGCTTCCTCTTGCGGGACCATGTCGCGCACCACGGCGCGGGACAGGACCATGGTCGAAACCACGATCGCCTGCGCCATGCGGAACAGCAGGAACATGACCGCCGATGTCGCCACCAGCGTGCCTACCGTGGCCAGCAGGAACACCCCGATCGTCCACAACAGGACCGGCCTGCGCCCGAACCGGTCCGAGATTGGCCCGATAAAGATCTGCAGGATCGCGTTCATCGCCAGGTAAAGCGACACAGACAGCTGCATCACCCAGTATTCGGTCTGGAAATGCGCCGCCATTGTGTTCAGCGACGGCAGGAAGATGTTCATCGTCATGGCCGACAGCCCCGCCAGCATCACGAGTGTCATGATGTGGGGCGGGGTTGTCGGGTCCATGAAGCGGACGGTGGGGCGGTTACTCATGTCGGTGGCCTTGTGGGGGCTGGGGCAGGGCAGGCATCCTCAGCCCCACTTGTGAAAGATGCAGAACGCGCCCAGCGCAATGAGGCCGAAGCCCAGCACGTGGTTCCAGCCAAGCGGCTCTTTCAGGTAGAGCACCGAAAACGCGGCAAAGACCGAAAGCGTCAGCACCTCTTGTATCGTTTTCAATTCTGCTGCGGAAAAATGGCCGTGGCCGATCCGGTTCGCCGGCACCTGGAGCATGTATTCGAACAGCGCAATGCCCCAGCTGACCAGGATGACTGCAACCAGCGGCGCCCCCTTGAAGCGCAGGTGGCCATACCAGGCGAAGGTCATGAAGACATTCGACAGAAGAAGAAGGCCAATCGTGGCCAACGGAATAGGTATCTGCGGCATCCGGCGACTCATGGAAGGGCAGGGGGACTGTAGCGCCTGTGGCGGCAGGCGCCATGCTGTTTGCGGATTTGCAGTTTGCGCGGATGCAGCTGCAGAAATGATGCAAATTCACTGAAAAATCCTTTGTGCCGGCGCCGCGCCCCGCTAGGTTTTCCCAAGTGCGATGGAGGTGCCCCTGTGAAAGATATCCTGCAAGAGCTTGAGGATCGTCGAGAGGCTGCCCGGCTGGGCGGCGGCCAGCGCCGGATCGACGCGCAGCACGCCAGGGGCAAGCTGACCGCGCGGGAACGGATCGAGCTGTTGCTGGACGAAGGCTCGTTCGAGGAATTCGACATGTTCGTGGCCCATCGCTGTACCGACTTCGGGATGCAGGCGGAACGGCCGTGGGGCGACGGGGTGGTCACCGGTTGGGGTACCGTGAACGGGCGACTGGTCTATGTGTTCAGTCAGGACTTCACCGTCTTTGGCGGGTCGCTTTCGGAAACCCACGCGCAGAAGATCTGCAAGATCATGGACATGGCGGTGCAGAACGGTGCGCCGGTGATCGGCATCAACGATTCCGGCGGGGCGCGGATCCAGGAAGGGGTGGCAAGCCTTGCAGGCTATGCCGACGTGTTCCAGCGCAACGTGATGGCGTCCGGGGTGATCCCGCAGATCAGCCTGATAATGGGTCCCTGCGCGGGCGGGGCGGTCTATTCGCCCGCCATGACCGATTTCATCTTCATGGTGCGCGACACGTCCTACATGTTCGTCACCGGCCCCGACGTGGTGAAGACCGTCACGAACGAGATCGTCACCGCCGAGGAACTGGGCGGCGCCCGCACCCATACCTCGAAATCCTCGGTCGCGGATGGCGCGTTCGAAAACGACGTGGAGGCGCTGGCGGAAACCCGGCGGCTGATCGACTTCCTGCCACTGTCGAACCGGGAAAAGCCGCCCGTCCGTCCGTTCTTCGACGATCCCGCCCGGCTGGAGCCGAGCCTTGATACCCTGATCCCGGAAAACCCGAACCAGCCCTATGACATGAAAGAGCTGATCCTCAAGGTCGCGGACGAAGGGGATTTCTTCGAGATCCAGAAGGATTTTGCCGGCAACATCATCACCGGCTTCATCCGGCTGGAAGGTTCGACCGTTGGCGTGGTGGCGAACCAGCCGATGGTGCTGGCCGGTTGCCTTGACATCGACAGCAGCCGCAAGGCCGCCCGTTTCGTGCGGTTCTGCGACGCGTTCGAGATCCCGATCCTGACCTTCGTGGACGTGCCGGGCTTCCTGCCGGGGACGGGGCAGGAATATGGCGGCGTCATCAAGCACGGGGCCAAGCTTCTGTTCGCCTATGGCGAGGCGACGGTGCCCAAGGTCACGGTCATCACCCGCAAGGCCTATGGCGGCGCCTATGACGTGATGTCGTCCAAGCATCTGCGGGGCGATTTCAACTATGCCTGGCCCACGGCCGAAATCGCCGTCATGGGCGCCAAGGGCGCGGTCGAGATCCTTTACCGCAACGAACTGGATGATCCCGACAAGATCGCCGCGCGAACCAAGGAATACGAGGCGCGTTTCGCTAACCCTTTCGTCGCCGCCGAGAAGGGCTTCATCGATGAGGTCATCATGCCCCATTCCACCCGCCGCCGCGTCGCCCGCGCCTTTGCCAGCCTGCGTGGCAAGAAGCTGACGAACCCCTGGAAGAAACACGACAATATCCCGCTGTGATGCGCGCGGCCGTTCTTCTGTCGCTTCTGCCGGTTCCGGCCCTGTCCGAAGGCATCCCGCTGCCTTCTGGCGGCGCAGCGGAATTGCAGGAAAGCTTCTGGCAGGACGACGCAGAGATGGACGGCGACTGGCTGCGGCTGCGCTTTGTCTCGCCCGTGCTGGGAAGCTGGGAAGTGGCGGCGGCGGACCTGGAATATCTGTGCGAAATGGTGGCGCTGCCGCTTCTGACGGAATCGGGGCGCAGCGCCGATGTGATCATGGTATCGCTCGCCGACCGGCCGTCTGAATTCGGCCAGTCCGATCCGGACCTGGTCCAATTCATCGAGGCATTTCGCCCCGGAGATGGCGTCTGCACGCTGGAAGGATACTGATGGAACTGCTTTCTACACCGCGCCCTGATGCAAGCCCGACACAGGGACCAAACTTCGTGAGGCAGCACTTGCGCGCCCCATGTCCAAGGATTCCGGCTTCCTCTAATCTGCCCCACTGTCACGCTGGTGTGACAGGAATATCCCGCCGCAGGTCAACCGCCCCCAACAAGGCGGACCGCGTTCCGGGAAGGAACAGGAGACTGATATGTCGAAAACCACCAAGATCGTCATGGCGCTCTGCACCGTTGCTTTCGTTGCTGCTTGCAACCGTCAGCCCGAGCCCGAGCCGGTTGCTGCGCCCGCTCCGGTCGTGGCAGAGCCGACCTTCACCGGCAAATACCGCTGATTTCGGTCCGGGGCCGCTTGGCGCCCCGGCTGCATCGGTTCCGCAGGCAGGGCTGTTCCGGGTCCTGCCTGCACCCCAGGGGCGGATGCATCGTCCCTTGGTCGTCCGCGCTGCGGCCCGTTTCCCGGGGGGCCGTTCATGCTGAAGCATCGTGGATTTCCCGGCCGGCTACCCAGCACCGACTATCAGTTCACCATTCGCAGGGCCAACAAGGACGGGGCGACGCGCCTGATCGCGCGTGAGCGCTATGCCGACCGCAAGATGGCCGACCGCCGCGCCGACAGCGCCTTCATGGCGGCGCTTTGGAACCATTTCGGCGAAGAGCCGTTCGAACGCGGCAACCTTGACGCGGGCCGCCTGTCTTGGCTGTTCGGCCGTGAGGTCGTGCCCGCCGAACAGCCGTTCGATCCGGAAAGCTATGAGGCGTTGCTGAAGATCGACGTGGCCCGCGCCCGCGCTTCCTTCCCCGAGGTCTTTGAGACTGAGGAAGACACGCAGCCCTGGCAGGACGACGAAGAGGACTGGGACTGATGCGGCGCAACCCAGCCGCGCATCGGCAAGAATCCGCCTCACGCACTGGATGTGTGAAATATGGATTTGACGATGTTTTGGCTGGGTTCATTCTGAACATGTCGGCAGGCGTCCTGCGCGCCGCGGCATTTCGTCAGAACTGTTACCCTTCCTTCTGGCCTGACCTGCACCCGGTCAGGCCGTTTTTTTCGGCCCCTAGGCGCAGGGTCGCCGACACAGCTTCATCACGTTTTTTTCGGTTTCCCTCGCCGGGTTTTGCGCTAGTTTCCCGAAGGATAAATTTGGTTCCAGGAGGCAAGGAAACATGCAAAAGAAAACCATCGCCCTCGGCTTCGCGCTCCTCGTGGGTCTTGCTGCTTGCGGCAACACCGTGGGTGAGCAGGCGCTCATCGGTGGCGGCGCTGGTGCCGTCGCGGGCGCGGCGACCGGCGGTGACATCGCAGCCGGTGCCGTCATCGGCGCGGGCGGCAACGTCGCGTTCTGCCAGCTCAACCCGCACATGTGCCGCCGCTAAGCCGCGGCTGACAGATCATTTACTACCGGGGGCGTCGTGCGCAGGCACGGCGCCCCTTTTCGCATGCGCGTCCGCGCGCCAAGGGAGATAACATGTTCAAGAAGATCCTGATCGCGAACCGGGGGGAAATCGCGTGCCGTGTCATCAAGACCGCGCGCAAGATGGGGATCGCGACGGTTGCCGTTTATTCCGATGCGGACCGGAACGCGCTGCATGTGCAGATGGCGGATGAGGCGGTGCATATTGGCCCAGCGCCCGCGAACCAGTCCTATATCGTGATCGACCGGATCATGGAGGCCATTCGGCAGACGGGGGCCGAGGCTGTGCATCCCGGCTATGGCTTCCTCTCAGAGAACATGAAATTCGCCCAGGCGCTGGAGGCGGAGGGAATAGCCTTCATCGGCCCCCCCGCTACCGCGATCGAGGCCATGGGCGACAAGATCACCTCCAAGAAGCTTGCGGCCGAGGCGGGCGTTTCCACGGTGCCCGGCTACATGGGCCTGATCGCTGACGCGGACGAGGCCGTGCGGATCAGCGCCGAGATCGGCTATCCGGTGATGATCAAGGCCAGCGCCGGCGGCGGCGGCAAGGGCATGCGCATCGCCTGGAGCGACGAAGAGGCGCGCGAAGGCTTTGACAGCTCGCGCAGCGAGGCAGCAAGCAGCTTTGGCGACGACCGCATCTTTATCGAGAAGTTCGTCACCCAGCCGCGGCACATCGAGATCCAGGTGCTGGCCGACAAGCATGGCAACACCGTCTACCTGCATGAACGCGAATGTTCGATCCAGCGCCGGAACCAGAAGGTCATCGAGGAAGCCCCAAGTCCCTTCCTGGACGAGGCGACGCGGCGCGCGATGGGCGAACAGGCCTGCGCCCTTGCACGGGCCGTGGGCTATACCAGCGCGGGCACCGTCGAATTCATCGTCGACGGCAACCGGAATTTCTATTTCCTTGAGATGAACACCCGCCTTCAGGTGGAACATCCGGTGACCGAGCTCATCACCGGGATCGACCTGGTGGAACAGATGATCCGCGTCGCTGCTGGCGAGCCGCTGCCGTTCGCGCAGGATGACCTGAAGATCAACGGCTGGGCCGTCGAAAGCCGGCTTTATGCCGAGGACCCGTACCGGAATTTCCTGCCCTCGATCGGGCGGCTGACCCGCTATCGCCCCCCGGCCGAGGAGGTGACTGACAGCCGCGTCGTGCGCAACGACACCGGCGTCTATGAGGGCGGTGAGATCAGCATGTACTACGACCCTATGATCGCCAAGCTGTGCACCTGGGCGGCCGACCGCGAGGCCGCCATCATCGCGATGCGAGAGGCGCTGGACGGGTTCGAGGTCGAAGGCATCGGCCACAACCTGCCGTTCCTGTCAGCGGTCATGGACCACCCGCGCTTCGTGTCGGGCGAAATCACCACGGCCTTCATCGCCGAGGAATATCCCGAAGGGTTCCAAGGCGTGTCGCTTCCCGACGATCTGCTGCGGCGGGTGGCGGCATCCGCGGTCGCCATGCACCGGGTGGCAGAGATCCGTCGTGCGCGGATCTCGGGTCGGATGGACAACCATGAACGCCATGTGGGGACAGACTGGGTCGTCTCGCTTCAGGGGCAGGAATTTCCGGTGAGGGTTGCCGCGGATCGTGGCGGCGCGACCGTGAACTTCGCCGATGGGGCGGTTCGGGTGGAGTCTGAGTGGACCCCTGGCCAGCCGCTGGCCCGCCTGTCGGTGGATGGGCAGGCTGTCGTGATGAAGGTGGGCAAGATCCCTTCGGGCTTCCTGCTGCGCTTGCGCGGGGCGGAACTGAAGGTCCATGTCCGTACCCCGCGGGCGGCGGAACTGGCACGGCTCATGCCCGAGAAGCTGCCGCCGGACACGTCGAAGTTCCTGCTGTGCCCGATGCCGGGGCTGGTGGTGAAGATCAACGTAGCCGAGGGGGACGAGGTTCAGGAAGGCCAAGCGCTGGCCACGGTCGAGGCGATGAAGATGGAAAACATCCTGCGCGCCAGCCGCAAGGGCGTCGTCAGCAAGATCAACGCCGTCCCCGGCGCCAGCCTCAAGGTCGACGACGTGATCATGGAGTTCGCATGACTCAGTTCGTGGCGCGCCCGGGCCGTTCCTCCAGCATCTCTTGCCGCCGCAGGGGCAGCCGGTCGATCGCGTGGAAGATTTCCCGGGACGTCCACGGGCTGGGCTTGCGCTGCTTGACCATGCCGTCCTTGTCCACCAGCACGAGCGAGAAGCCCCGCGGGCGCAGTCGCTGGCGCGGGTCGCTTCGGGCAGCGGGATCGGTATCCACCACCACGATCACGTCGCGATCTTCCAGCCCCGCATATGCGTCCTGCAAAAGGCGCATCTGCTGCTGGAACTGCGGATCGTTCGGCGTATCGGCAAAGACGGCAAGGATGCGGTTCACCCACTGGTGTTCGGCCATCGTCACCTCGGAGGCGTCAACGGTCACCAGTCCCAGCGGGGCCTCGGCCGTGGGATCGGCGCGCGGGTCCACCGGCCCGGGATCCGTCTGGGCCGCAGCGGCCGTGGCAAGAAAAAGGGCAAAAAGAAGCGTCAGAACGGGTTTCATTGGAACTCCTCTGACACCGGATATAGGCGGGTTTCCGCGGGATGCACAGGGGAGGGGGCGTGGCGTCATTCAACACGGCGTCAGCCGATCCCGGGATAAGGGAGAGGGACATGAGCGATACCTGGCGTGAGCTTGCCGCCAAGGAACTGAAAGGCCGCAACCCCGACGATCTGGTCTGGAACACGCTGGAAGGCATAGCGGTCAAGCCGCTTTACACCGCTGATGACCTCAAGGGGCTGGACCATCTGGACAGCGTTCCGGGGCAGCCGCCCTTTACCCGTGGCGTTCGGGCAACGATGTACGCGGGCCGCCCCTGGACCATCCGGCAATACGCGGGCTTTTCTACCGCCGAAGAGTCAAACGCCTTTTACCGCAAGGCGCTTGCCGCCGGGCAGCAGGGGGTTTCGGTGGCCTTCGACCTCGCCACCCACCGCGGCTATGACAGCGACCACCCGCGGGTTCTGGGCGACGTGGGCAAGGCAGGCGTCGCCATCGACAGTGTCGAGGACATGAAGATCCTGTTCGACGGCATCCCGCTGGACAAGATCAGCGTCTCGATGACGATGAACGGTGCTGTGATCCCGATCCTCGCGAACTTCATCGTGACCGGCGAGGAACAGGGCGTGGACCGCAGCCTGCTGTCCGGCACCATCCAGAACGACATCCTGAAGGAGTTCATGGTCCGCAACACCTACGTCTATCCGCCCGAACCCTCGATGCGGATCATCGCGGACATCATCGAATATACCAGCGCAGAGATGCCGCGGTTCAACTCCATCTCCATCTCAGGCTATCACATGCAGGAGGCCGGGGCGAACCTGGTGCAGGAGCTTGCCTTTACCCTCGCCGATGGGCGGGAATACGTGCGGGCGGCGATCGCGCGAGGGATGGATGTGGACGCCTTTGCCGGACGGCTGTCGTTCTTCTTTGCCATCGGCATGAACATCTTCATGGAGGCTGCCAAGCTGCGGGCGGCGCGGATGCTCTGGCATCGGATCATGTCCGAGTTCGGGCCGAAGAAGCCCGGCAGCCTGATGCTGCGCACCCATTGCCAAACCTCTGGCGTGAGCCTTCAGGAGCAGGACCCCTACAACAACGTGGTTCGCACGGCTTATGAGGCGCTGGCGGCGGTGCTGGGCGGCACACAGTCGCTGCACACCAACGCGCTGGATGAGGCGATGGCCCTGCCGAGCGAGTTTTCGGCCCGCATCGCCCGCAACACCCAACTGATCCTGCAGGAGGAAACCGGAATCACCAGGGTCGTGGATCCGCTCGCGGGCAGCTATTACGTTGAAAGCCTGACGGCGGAACTGGCCGAAAAGGCCTGGGCCCTGATCGAGGAGGTGGAGGCGATGGGCGGCATGACCAAGGCCGTCGCATCCGGCATGCCCAAGCTGCGGATCGAGGAAAGCGCCGCGCGGCGTCAGGCCGCCATCGACCGGGGCGAGGATGTGATTGTCGGGGTCAACAAGTACCGGCTGGAAAAAGAGGACCCGATCGAGATCCTCGACATCGACAATGCGAAGGTGCGCGAGGCGCAGATCGCGCGGCTTGACCGCATCCGGGCCAGCCGCGACCAAGCGGCCTGCGATGCCGCGCTGGCCGAACTGGAACGGCGTGCGGCTGAAGGGGGCAATCTGCTGGAAGCCGCGGTAGAGGCCGCCCGTGCGCGGGCAAGCGTGGGGGAAATCAGCATGGCGATGGAAAAGGTGTTTGGCCGCCACCGGGCCGAGGTCAGGACGCTCGCCGGGGTCTATGGCGCGGCCTATGAAGGGGACGCGGATTTCGCCGCGATCCAGAAGGATGTGGAGGCTTTCGCCGAGGAAGAAGGTCGCCGTCCGCGGATGCTGGTGGTCAAGATGGGTCAGGATGGTCATGACCGCGGGGCAAAGGTCATCGCCACGGCCTTTGCCGATATCGGGTTCGACGTGGATGTGGGGCCGCTGTTCCAGACGCCCGAGGAAGCCGCGCAGGACGCGATCGACAATGACGTGCATGTGGTGGGCATCTCCAGCCAGGCAGCGGGGCACAAGACGCTGGCGCCGAAGCTGGTCGAGGCATTGGAGGCCGCCGGGGCGGGGGATATCCTTGTGATCTGCGGCGGGGTGATCCCGCAGCAGGACTATCAATTCCTGAAGGATCGCGGCGTGAAGGCGATCTTTGGCCCCGGCACGAACATCCCGGCAGCGGCGCAGGAAATCCTCTCGTTGATCCGGGCGACGCGCTGACCCTTGCCAAGGTAGGTGCGGCCTGTACCAAAGGATCGTCCGTCCCGGAGGTTTGCATGATCCGCCCCGCCACTGCCGCCGACTGCGTCGCGATCGCCGCGCTCTGGAACCCGATGATCCGGGACACGCTGGTGACCTTCACCACCGAAGAGCGTAGTGCGGAGGTGCTGGAGGCGCTTCTGGCCCAGAAGGCGGCGCTGGATCATCCGTTTCTTGTGGCAGAGGACGGCGGCCTGCTGGGCTTTGCCACCTATGGCGCCTTTCGCAGCGGGCCGGGCTATGCGCGGACAATGGAACACACGATCATCCTTGGCCCGCGCGCCCGGGGAAGGGGCGTGGGCCGGGCGCTGATGCAACGGATCGAGGATCACGCGCGGCAGGCGGGCATCCACAGCCTGATCGCCGGCGTCAGCGGTGGCAACCCCGGCGGGCGCGCCTTCCATGCTGCTGTCGGCTTTCGCGAAGTCGCGGTGCTGCCAGAGGTGGGCTTCAAGTTCGGGCGCTGGTGGGACCTTGTGCTGATGCAGAAAATGCTTTGATGTCGCAATGACATCGAAACCCTTTGCCGCTAACATTCGCCCATGTCGATCTGGACCCGCATCACCGCCGCAATTGCCGCCCTCGCCAATGGCGAGAGCCTGACCGAGATTTTTGACCGCCTGCGCACGCCGCCCGAAAGATCCGTCGCCTTTACCATCGCCGTAATCGCGCTGGCCGCCAAGATGGCCAAGGCGGATGGCCAGGTGACGCGCTCCGAGGTCGCTGCCTTCCGCGAGGTGTTCTACATCGAGCGCGAGGACGAGGCCCATGCCGCCCGCGTCTACAACCTGGCCCGGCAATGTGTACAGGGGTATGAGGCCTATGCCCAGCGCATCGCCGCCATGTTCCGGGATGACCGGCAGGTGCTGATCGACCTGATGGAGGGGCTGTTCCACATCGCGGTCGCCGACGGCGGCTATCATCCTGCCGAGGAGGAATTCCTTCGCAATGTGGCCGATATCTTCGGGCTCGATGACCGCTGCTTCCGCTGCATCAAGGGTCGGTACGTGCCGGACGTGCAGCCAGACCCGTACGAGGTTCTGGGCGTGGAACTCGACACGCCGATGGAGGCGATTCGCAAGGCGTGGCGCCAAGCCGTGATCGACACCCATCCGGATCGGATGGTGGCCCGGGGCCTGCCGCCCGAGGCGGTGAAGCTGGCAGAACGGCGCCTTCAGGCGGTCAACCGCGCCTGGGAAGAGATCACTCACAATCGCGCTGCCTGAGCAGGGCTTCACAAGGGCCGGCCGCGATCCCATATCGCGGTCATGACCCGTGCGATCATCCTTTGTCTGATGCTGACGGCTGCGCCTGCGGCGGCGCAGGAAGAGGGCCGCGACTGGCGCGAAGGGCTTGGCTTTCTGCAAGAGGGGGCGGAGCGGATGCTGCGCGGCCTGTTGGACGAAATGGACCCCGTGTTGCGCGACTTGCGGGACAGGATCGACGATCTGTCCGTCTATCACCCGCCCGAGGTCCTGCCCAACGGCGACATCATCATCCGCCGCCGTACCCCGCTTGAGCCTGAACACAGCTTCCCGCCCGGAGAGGAAGTCGAGATCTAGCCGCGCCGGGTCCTGACCACCGTTTCCACCTTCAACGCCGCGGCGAGCGAGGCAAAGCGCGCCTGCGCGACCTCGCCGAACAGGGACTCTGTTTCCGGGTTCAGGATCAGTTCCAGCACTTTCTTCTTGGGGTAATAGCGCAGGGTCCCGGCTTCTTCGGGATGCTCGACTGCAAACATCGCGCCGAAACGCATCGCCTTCCCAAGAATTTCCGCGTCCTGGATCTGCTTGTCTGAAAGCAGGCGGAACAGGGACTCCATCCGCGACCCGCTACGGCTGTTCTTGTAGCGGTGCAGCAGCGCGAGCCCCAGGAACACCCGCCCTTGGTGGTCCAGCCCGCCGAGATTGGCGCGGGTCGCATTGTCAAAGCAGGCCTCGGCCCGGTAATCAGGGTGGGCGCGCCAAGCGGTATCGTGCAGCAGGCACGCCGCCTTGATCAGCCGCTTGCGCTCTTTCGACACCGATGTGAAAAGCGGCTGGATGAAAGCATAGAGCTTCTTGCCGAAACCCGGCAGGCGCGCGCTTTGCGCCTCGGCGAACTGGCAGGCCTCGATCAGCGGGTCACGGGCGCGCAGCTTCTCCGGCATCTGTTCATAAAGCAGCCCCTCACGGATCCCGTAGGAGGAGATGTTGATATCATCCGGCCGGAAAACCCGCACAAGCTGCCGCAGCACTTCCGACGCGAGTGGCACCAGTTCGGCCCGTTCGGCCGACAGCCCCGCGTGGGCGCGCAGGGCAGGGATGTCCTGCTCCTCGATCCAGTCGCAGGTGGCGCGTACTGCCTTGGACGACATCCGATATTCATGCAGCACGGTCAGCGGATATCCTTGCCGCGCCATGTCGAGCCGGGCAATGGCACGCCACGATCCGCCAACCAGGTAGATGCGTTCGTGTTCATCGCCTACCCTGTCCCGCAGGTCTTCCAGAATGTCGCCGATGTGCTTGCGCAGGCCCTTCTTGCCACCATCCACCTGTTGCAGGCGAAACGGCCCAAGCGGTGAGGTGACGCGGCGCCCAACCTCTCCCTGACCCACCACCGCCAGTTCCATCGAGGAACCGCCGATGTCGCAGACAAGGCCCGAAGCCTCGGGCCAGCCGAGCAGCACGCCCTGCGCCGACAGCCGCGCCTCCTCTGACCCGTCGATGACCCAGAGCGTGAGGCCCGTTTCCTCCAGCACCTGCTGACGAAATTCGGGCCCGTCCTCGGCCTCGCGCACGGCGGCGGTGGCGACGACGGTCAGGGGGGCGATCCCCATCCCCTCGGCCAGAAGTGCGAACCGCTTGAGCGCCGCCAAGGCCCGTTCCCGTCCCCGCGGGTTGAGGCGGCCGGTAGAGACCAGTCCTGCGCCAAGTCCGCACATGACCTTTTCGTTGTAGAAATAGGCCGGGCTGCGGGCTGCGCCGTCAAACACCACCATCCGGACCGAGTTCGATCCGACATCGACCACGCCCACCCGGCTGAGGGCGCGGGCAGAGGGATCTGCGAACAGCGGGCGACCGAAGGGCCCCCATTCGTCCTGAAGACTGTTCGAGGGGTCCCTGGTGACGGTGTCCATGCGTTCTGTCTCCGGTCGTCGTTTTCTGGGGCGGAACCTGCGTCAGCCGCCGCGGCGCGTCAATCCTTGGCCTTTCGGTCTTTGACCCTAGTCCTTGGAATGTGCCAGCCGCGGCACGTCCTTGGCCCCTGCCGTCCCTCGCCCGGACAGCGAAGGGTTCTCCATGAAAAACCGGTGGCAGTTGAAAAGTTCCTGCCCCTCTCCGGGAAGTGTGCGGATCGAGCGCCCGTCCGCCTGCAGAACCCAGCTCTGCGCCTCGTCGGCCAAGTTGGCGGCAAGGATCTGGCTCACGATCTGGGATTTTACGGTGTCGTTCTGGATCTCCACCAGCGTTTCGACGCGGCGGTTCAGGTTGCGCCCCATCCAGTCGGCCGAGGAAATGAAGACCCGCGCCTTTTTGGATGGCAGCCCCTGACCGTTGCCAAAGCAGACGATGCGGCTGTGTTCCAGGAAGCGGCCGACGATGGATTTCACCCGGATGTTTTCGCTCAGGCCCTTGATGCCAGGGCGGACGCCGCAGATGCCGCGGATGATGAGGTTGATCTTTACACCCGCCTGGCTTGCCGCATAGAGGGCGTCGATCACCTCCGGCTCGATCAGGCTGTTCATCTTGGCCCAGATCTCGGCCGGGCGCCCGGCGCGGGCATAGCCGGCCTCGGCCTCGATCAGTTCAATCAGCCGCGGCTTCAGCGTCAGCGGAGAAATCGCGAGGTTTTCCAGCTTACCCGGTTGCGCATAGCCAGACAGGTAGTTGAACACCTTGGTGGCGTCGCGGCCCAGCGCCGGATCGCAGGTGAACAGCGACAGGTCCGTATAGATCCGTGCCGTGATCGGGTGGTAGTTGCCGGTGCCGTAATGGGTATAGGTCACCAACTGGTCGCCCTCGCGGCGCACGACGGTGCTGATCTTGGCGTGGGTCTTGTAGTTGATGAAGCCATAGACGACATGCGCGCCCGCGCGTTCCAGCCGGCGCGACTGGCGGATGTTCGCAGCCTCGTCGAAACGGGCCTTGAGTTCGACCAGTGCGGTGACGGATTTGCCGGCCTCTGCCGCCTCGCACAGCGCCGCGACGATCGGGCTGTCGCGGCTGGTGCGATAGAGCGTCTGCTTGATCGCCAGCACGTTCGGATCGTTTGCCGCCTGTTCAAGGAAGCGGATGACCATGTCGAAGGTTTCGTACGGGTGGTGGAGCAGCATGTCCTTTTGCCGGATGGCGGCGAACATGTCCCCGTCGTGGTCCTGCACCCGTTCCGGCACCCGCGGCGAAAACGCTGGCCACTGCAGGTCGCGGCGGCTGTCGAGCACCAGTTCCTTGACATCGGCCATGCCGATCAGGCCCCGCACGTCCACGATTTCGTCGGGGGCGGCGTGCAGTTCCTCCATGATCAGGTCGCGCAGCGCAGGCGGCGCCCCGGCCGAGATCTTGAGCCGGATGACCTCGCCGCGGCGGCGGCGTTTTAGCGCAACCTCGAATTCACGCACCAGATCCTCGGCCTCTTCCTCGACCTCGATGTCGCTGTCGCGCAGGACGCGGAAGGTGCAGTGCCCCTTGTCGGTATAGCCGGGGAACAGCACCGAAAGATGGATCAGCAGCGCTTCCTCCAGCGGGATGAAGCGCGCCTCTCCGGGCTTGGCCGGCAGGGGGATGAACCGTTCGATCTGCTGCGGAATCGGTAGCAGCGCGTAAAGCTGACGGTGATCGCTGGTGCGTTCCAGTTGCAGCGCAAGGCAGAAACCGGCGTTCGGGATGAAGGGGAAGGGGTGGGCCGGGTCGATCGCCAGCGGCGACAGCACCGGGAAGACCTTTTCCAGGAAGTGGGTTTCCAAGAACCGCGCGTCCCGCTTCGTCAGCTTGGACCGGGTCACAAGCGAGATCCGTTCCCCTTCAAGCGCCTTCCTGATCTTGTTCCAGGCAGACTGCTGCGCCGCCATCAGCCGCCGCGCATCGTCGTTGATCAGGACAAGCTGTTCGCGGGCCGTCAGGCCGTCATCGCCGCGGGCGTCGTTCCGAGCACGGGCAAGCGCGCGCAGCCCCGCCACGCGGACAGTATAGAATTCGTCCAGATTCGCGGCAGAGATCGACAGGAACCGCAACCGTTCCAGCAGCGGGACACGGGGATTGCATGCCTCGTCCAGAACGCGCCAGTTGAAGGCCAGCCAGGATAATTCACGGTTGAAAAACCGCCGGGGGCCGGCAATTTCGTGGTCAGGAAGGGATACGGGCGCGGGGAACGGCGCCTTGAGAAAATCACTTGATGTCATGCGGCCCTTATCGGCGCTGATTGTGAAGCCTGAATGAAGTTATGACCCTCCTGCAGGGTCGATGTCCAGAATCTCGGCAGCCAGGGCGCGGGTGATGGGGCGCCCCTCGGCCAGCGCCCGCCGGTCAAGCCGATCGACGATGTCGCGGGCCGCGCTGAACGACCGTTCCATCCGCGCGACAAGGAAGGGGATCAGCGTTGGCGGGACGGTGATCTGCCGGTCGGCAAACAGCTTGACCAGCACGGCGGACAGCAGCGCGTCATCGGGCGCCACCAGCGTCGCGATGGCAGTGGCCTGCATCCGGCTGGCAAGGTCAGGCAGGTCCACCGGCCAGCGATTGGGGGCCGACTGCGCCGTCAGCAGTAGCCGCCCACCCTGCGCCAGAACCATGTTGTGCAGGTGGAACAGCGCCAATTCGGCGGCCGGGTCGCCGGCAAGGGTATCGGCATCCTCGATCACGATCCGCCCCCAGATGGCGAGTGCGTCGGGGGAACTGTCGGCCAGATCGCCGGCCTGCAGGATCATCGCGCCTGCCTCGGACGCCCAGATGTTGGACAGGTGCGTCTTGCCAGCCCCCGATGGCCCCACCAGCACCAGCTTGCCCTGTGGCCAGTTCGCCCAGTCGGCCACTGTGGCCACCGCCAATGAATTGGCGGGAGACACGAAGAAATCCGCGCGCCCCAGCGCCTCATGCACAGGAAGGGTCAGGGCAAGCTGCGCCACGGTCAGTCCCGAAGATCGGACGGAAGGATGACGCCCTCGGGCTCTATCAACGGGGGGGTTGCGCCGCGGTAAAGCGCGCTGTCGCGGTAGCGTTCGGCGGCAAACCGCACCAGCACCCCCAGCGCCGCGGCGACCGGAACCGCCACCAGCATCCCCACGAAGCCAAAGAGCGATCCGAAGACCGACAGCGCAAGCAACAGCCAGACCGGGTGCAGGCCGACATAGCCGCCGACCAGCTTGGGCACCAAGATGTTGCCTTCCAGGATCTGGCCGACGATGAAGATCCCGATCACCGCCCCGATCCACAGCGGCTCCCCCCAGAAGGTGAACAGCGCCAGCCCGATCGAAATCGTGCCGCCCAGGATCGCCCCGATATAGGGAATGAACGAGATCGCGCCGGTCACGACGCCCACCACAAGCCCGAAGGGCAGGCCCACCGACATCAGCGTGACGGAATAATAGAGGGCCAGAATCCCGATGACGGCGGCTTGGCCGCGCACGAATCCGGAAAGCGCCTCGTCAATCTCCGATGCAAGCCGGCGGATGGTGGGGGCGTGGTCGCGCGGCAGCAGCGTGTCCACCCGCGCGACCAGGTTATCCCAGTCCAGCAGCAGGTAAAAGGTGACCACCGGCACGATCACGATGAAGACCAGCGCGCTGACCACGTTGCGCATCGAACTGAGCAGGGTGTTCAGAAGCTCGCCCCCGCGGGTGCGGATCATTTCCCCCACATTGGCAAGCGAGCCGCGAAGCACGCTGTCCTCGTCCACATATTGGGGGAAGCGAGCCGAAAGGAAATCAAGCAGCTGCCGGAAGATGTCGGGCGCGGTGTTGATCAGCTGGGTGCCCTGTTCGAACAGCATCGGCACCAGCAGGATCAGCAGGGCAATGAAGAGTATCGCCGCCAGCAGGGTGATGAGGATCACCGACCACATCCGCGACAGGCCCAGCCGTTCCAGCCGGTCGGCGATCGGGTCCAGAAGGTAGGCGATCGCGGCGGCCACGATGAAGGGCAGCAGGACATTTCCCATCAGCCACAGCAGCACGAAGAAGATCCCCGTGGCGATACCCCAGTACTTAAGCTGCGTCTTGACCGGCAGGACCATGATGTTTCCCCGTTCGCCTTTTCCGGTTTTCGCCTAAGGGCGGTGCCCGCGCAAGCGCTTGTGCGATTTGGCGCTTTGGCATAGGTGGAAAGGCGACAACGCCCCAGCGAAAAGATCCGCCATGCGCCTGACCCGCTATTTCCTTCCCGTTCTCAAAGAAAACCCGTCCGAGGCACAGATCGTCAGCCATCGGCTGATGCTGCGGGCCGGAATGATCCGCCAGCAGGCGGCTGGCATCTATTCCTGGCTGCCGATGGGCCTGCGCGTCCTGCGCCGGATCGAGCAGATCGTGCACGAGGAACAGGCAAAGGCCGGGCATATCCCCGTCCTGATGCCGACGCTGCAATCGGCGGACCTGTGGCGCGAATCCGGGCGGTATGAAGACTATGGCGAAGAGATGCTGCGCATCAAGGACCGCCACAAGCGCGACCTGCTGTACGGACCCACGAACGAGGAGATGATCACCGACATCTTCCGCGGCAACGTGAACAGCTACAAGGACCTGCCGCTGACGCTGTACCAGATCCAGTGGAAGTTCCGGGATGAAATCCGCCCCCGCTTCGGCGTGATGCGCGGGCGCGAGTTCCTGATGAAGGACGGCTACAACTTCGACATCGACAAGGACGCGGCCATCCATGCCTACAACCGGCATATGGTCAGCTACCTGCGCACCTATGAACGTATGGGCCTGACGGCTATTCCGATGCGAGCAGCCTCTGGCCCCATTGGCGGCGACAACACGCATGAATTCCTGGTGCTGGCGGAAACCGGTGAATCCGAGGTCTTCTATGACAGCGCGATCCTGGACCTGAAGCTGGGCGACCGCGTCGTGGACTTCGACAGCCGCGAGGAATGCGAGGGCATTGTCCGGGAATGGACCAGCCCCTATGCCCGCACGGACGAAACCCATGACGAGGGCGTCTTCAACGAGATCCCCGAGGAGCGCCGCAAGTCCTCTCGCGCGATCGAGGTGGGGCAGATCTTCTATTTCGGCACCAAGTATTCGGAACCGATGGGCGCCGTCGTCGTCAACGACCAGGGCGAACGCGTGCCGGTCCACATGGGCAGCCACGGCATCGGGGTGTCCCGCCTGCTGGGCGCCATCATCGAGGCGAGCCATGACGACAAGGGCATCATTTGGCCTGAAGGCGTGACGCCGTTCCCAGTGGGGATCGTCAACCTGAAGCAGGGCGACATCGCGACCGACGGTGCCTGCGAGGCGCTTTACAACACGCTGATCGCCAAGGGGCTGGAGCCGCTTTACGACGACCGCGACGACCGTGCAGGTGCCAAGTTCGCGACGATGGACCTGATCGGCCTGCCGTGGCGCATCACCGTTGGCCCGCGCGGCCTTGCCAAGGGGCTGGTGGAACTCACCTGCCGCCGCACCGGCGAGTCCGAGGAGATGAGCGCTGAGGCTGCGGTCGCGCGGCTCGTCCAGATCTACGAAAAGCACTAGGTCGGACGCATGGCCAGCCGCACGCCGCCCTTTGCCGGGTTCGAATGGATGATCGCCTGGCGCTACCTTCGTGCCCGTCGGGCCGAGGGTGGCGTCAGCGTGATGACCTGGATCAGCCTGGTCGGGATCGCGCTGGCGGTCTTTGCGCTGATCTCGACGCTGGCGGTGCGGTCGGGCTTCCGGACGGAATTCGTCGATACGATCCTGGGCGCCAATCCTCATGTGACGCTGCATGCGGTCACGCCCATCGGCGTCACCGGCGCAAGCACCCGCCTGATTGCGGATTATGAGGAACGCGCGGCCTCGGTCGCGCAGGTTCCGGGCGTCCTATCGGTGGCGCCGGTGGTGCGCGGGCAGGTGATGGTCACCAACGCGGGCTATAACGCCGGCGCCGACGTGCGCGGCATCAGCGCCGAGGATCTGGCGCAGGTGCCCCGGATCGTCGATCCGGCCGCAGGCTATGGCGACATCAGCCGTTTCGATGAAGGCATCGCGGTCGGCATCGGCATGGCGCGGGAACTGGGGGTCGAAATCGGTGACCGCATCCGGCTGATTTCCCCTGACGGGGTGCGGACGGCCTTTGGCACCAGCCCGCGGGTGAATGCCTATGAGGTGGTCTATATCTTCAGCGCCGGCCGCTATGACATCGACCGTACGCGGATCTACATGCCGTTGGGGGCCGCGCAGGAATACTTCAACCGTGAGGGCTATGTCGACGAGTTGGAGATCATGGTCGAGAATCCCGAGGCAGTGGAACAGATGATTCCCGCCCTGATGGCCGCCGGCGGGGCGAACGCCTATTTCATGACCTGGCGCGACAGCGTGAGCGGCTTCCTTCGCGCGCTGGAGGTCGAGGATAACGTGATGTTCGTGATCCTCTCTATCCTCGTGCTGATCGCGGCGATGAACATCATTTCCGGCCTGATCATGTTGGTTAAGAACAAGGGCCGCGACATCGGCATCCTGCGCACCATGGGCCTGTCTGAAGGGTCGGTCCTGCGGGTGTTCTTCATCTGTGGGGCATCCGTCGGCATGATCGGCACGCTGGCGGGGGTAATCCTTGGTTGCCTGTTTGCGATCTACATCGATCCGATCTTTGCCTTCGTGAACTACGCGATGGGCGGCGGGGTCTGGGACCCTTCGATCCGCGGCATCTATGCGCTTCCAGCCGAACTGCGGGCCGAGGATGTGGCAAAGGCGGTGGCGCTATCGCTGGGCCTGTCCTTCATCGTCACGATCTTTCCCGCCCGCCGCGCTGCGCGGATGAACCCGGTAGAGGCGCTGCGCTATGAGTAAGCCCGTGCTGGACCTGCAGCGGATCGAAAAGACCTACAACCCGGGCACCCCCGGAGAGGTGCGCGTGCTGCGCGGCATCGACCTGACCATCGACAGGGGCGAAGTCGTGGCCCTGGTCGCCCCCTCGGGTGCGGGCAAGTCCACGCTGCTGCATATTGCCGGGCTGCTTGATACCGCGGACAGCGGGCGGGTATCAATCGGCGGTCAGGAAACCGGTGGCCTTTCCGATGCGCGCCGGACAGAACTGCGCCGGCGCGAGGTGGGCTTCATCTACCAGTTCCATCACCTGCTGCCGGAATTCACGGCGCTGGAAAACATCGTCCTGCCGCAGCTTGCCAACGGTATCCCGCAGCGTGACGCACGGGACCGCGCCCGCGCCCTGCTGGACCGGGTGGGGGTTAGCCATCGGGCGGGGCACCGTCCCGCAGAACTGTCGGGGGGCGAACAGCAACGGGTGGCCTTTTGCCGCGCGCTTGCCAATGCGCCCAAGCTTCTGCTGGCGGACGAACCCACCGGGAACCTTGACCCGGGCACGTCCGACCAGGTGTTCGGTGCCCTGATGGACCTCGTGCGCGAAACGGGGCTGTCGGCGCTGATCGCGACGCACAACCTTGAACTCGCTGGCCGGATGGACCGGGTGGTGCGTCTTGACGCGGGGCGCGTGACACCTGTCGGGGCCGTGGGTTGAACCGGCGCGCCGGGGGTGGTCTATTGCACCCCCAGTATTCAAGCCCCGAATCGAGAGCCGATGCCCGCTGACGACCTTCTTGGCCCGCAGGCCGACCAGATCTATGACGCCTCTTCCATTGAAGTTCTGGAAGGGTTGGAGCCGGTGCGCAAGCGTCCCGGCATGTATATCGGCGGAACGGACGAACGCGCGCTTCACCATCTGGTGGCAGAGATCCTTGATAACTCGATGGACGAGGCTGTCGCAGGCCACGCCAACCGGATCGAGGTCGAGCTTCACGCGGATTATTCGGTCACCATCCGCGACAACGGCCGGGGCATTCCGATCGACCCGCACCCGAAGTTTCCGGGCAAGTCGGCGCTTGAAGTGATCCTTTGTACGCTGCACGCGGGCGGCAAGTTTTCCGGCAAGGCCTACCAGACCTCGGGCGGTCTGCACGGGGTAGGGGCTTCGGTCGTGAACGCGCTGTCGGACCGTATGCGGGTAGAGGTCGCGCGCAACCGGGAACTGTTCGCGCAGGAGTTTTCGCGCGGCATCCCGCAGGGGCCGGTAGCCAAGGTCGGCCCGGCGCCGAACCGCCGCGGCACCAGCGTGACCTTCCACGCGGATGAACAGATCTTCGGCCACCTCCGCTTCAAGCCCGCACGGCTGCTGAAGATGGTGCGGTCGAAGGCATACCTGTTTTCGGGGGTGGAGATCCGCTGGAAATCCGCCATCGACGATGGTGAAACCCCGACTGAGGCATCGTTCCACTTCCCCGGCGGTCTTGCCGACTATCTGAACGAACAGCTTCAGGGCGATGCGTCCTATGCCGATGCGCCTTTCGCTGGCAAGGTCCAGTTCCAGGAGAAGTTCGGCGTTCCCGGCTCGGTCGAATGGGCGGTGAACTGGACGCCCGCGCGGGACGGGTTCGTGCAGTCCTACTGCAACACTGTGCCGACGCCCGAAGGCGGCACCCACGAACAGGGCTTCTGGGCTGCGATCCTCAAGGGCATCCGCGCCTATGGCGAACTAGTGAACAACCGCAAGGCCGCGCAGATCACCCGCGATGACATGGCCGCGGGCGGCTGCGCGCTGGTGTCCTGCTTTATCCGCGAGCCGGAATTCGTCGGCCAGACCAAGGACCGGCTGGCCACGACCGAAGCCGCGCGTCTGGTTGAAAACGCGGTGCGCGACCACTTCGACAATTGGCTGGCGGGCAACACCAAGGCCGCGGGCGCGATCCTTGATTACCTTGTCCTGCGGGCAGAGGAACGGCTGCGCCGCCGTGCCGAAAAGGAAACCCAGCGCAAGACTGCCACGAAAAAGCTGCGCCTGCCGGGCAAGCTGGTCGATTGTTCCGTCACGGGCCGCGAAGGGACCGAGCTGTTCATCGTCGAGGGCGACAGCGCCGGCGGCAGCGCCAAGATGGCGCGGGAACGCAAGACGCAGGCGCTTTTGCCGCTGCGGGGCAAGATCCTGAACGTGCTCGGCGCGGCCAGTTCCAAGCTGGGCCAGAACAGCGAGATCAACGACCTTTGCCAGGCGCTGGGCGTGGGCATGGGCACCAAGTTCAACATCGATGACCTGCGGTATGAAAAGGTCATCATCATGACCGACGCCGATGTGGACGGGGCCCACATCGCGGCGCTGCTGATGACGTTCTTCTTCAGCCAGATGCGGCCGCTGATCGACAAGGGGCACCTGTACCTCGCCTGTCCGCCGCTTTACCGGCTGACGCAGGGCGCTCACCGGGTCTATGCGCTGGACGACGTCGAAAAGAACATCCACCTCGCCAAGGGGTTGGGCGGGCGCGGCAAGATCGACGTCAGCCGCTTTAAGGGCTTGGGCGAGATGGACGCCAAGGACCTGCGCGAAACCACGATGAACCCGGCGACGCGGAAGCTGATCCGCGTCAGCATCGACGAGGATGAGCCGGGCGAAACTAGCGACCTGGTCGAACGCCTGATGGGCAAGCGACCCGAGATGCGCTTCCAGTACATCCAGGAAAACGCCCGCTTTGTCGAGGAACTGGACGTCTGACATTGACACCGGGACAGGGAGGTATATAAGCCGCCCGTTCCGGGGAATCGTTTCCGGATTTGGTGTTGGTGGCCCCCGTAAGGGGATCCCTGTCGGCCGAAAGGCAAAGGACAACGCCCTTCACACATCGAAGGAGATCAGCCGTGACGAAACGCACGTCTGCCAAGTACAAGATCGACCGCCGCATGGGCGAAAACATCTGGGGCCGTCCGAAGTCCCCGGTGAACAAGCGTGAATACGGCCCGGGCCAGCACGGTCAGCGCCGCAAGAACAAGCTTTCCGACTTCGGTACCCAGCTGCGCGCCAAGCAGAAGCTGAAAGGCTACTACGGCGACATGACCGAGAAGCAGTTCCGCCGCATCTATGCCGAGGCGGAGCGGGTCAAGGGTGACACCAGCGAGAACCTCATCGGCCTGCTGGAGCGTCGTCTGGACGCCGTCGTCTTCCGCGCAAAATTCGTGCCGACTATCTGGGCTGCCCGTCAGTTCGTGAACCACGGCCACATCACCGTGAACGGCAAGCGCGTGAACATCGCCTCCTACCGCGTCAAGGAAGGCGACGTGATCGCCGTTCGTGACCGGTCCAAGCAGCTGGCCATTGTGCTGGAAGCCGTGGGCCTGACCGAGCGTGACGTCCCGGACTACATCGAGGCGGATCACTCCAAGATGACCGCGACCTTCGTCCGGACCCCGGGTCTGGCCGACGTGCCCTACGCGGTGCAGATGGAACCGAACCTCGTCGTCGAATTCTACTCGCGTTAAGCGATACGATCTTGATACGAAGGCCCGCCCTCTGGCGGGCCTTTTCCTTTGTGGGGCCCACAAAGTTGCTGCTGGCAAAGGTCATCGGCCCCGGCTAGAACCGGCGCGACGACCCTGGAGTAGCACCATGAGCGACATGATCCGCCCGCAACCCGGCATTCTGGACATTGCCCTTTACGAGGCTGGCCAGTCCCATGTCGAAGGCGTGACCGATATCGTGAAGCTGTCCTCGAACGAAAATCCGTTCGGGCCCAGCGACCGCGCCATCGACGCCTTCCGCCGCACGGCCCATACGCTCCATCGCTATCCCAGCACCGACCACGCCAGCCTGCGCCGTGCCATCGCCGAGGTGCACGGGCTGGAGGCTGACCGGATCATCTGCGGCGTCGGATCGGACGAGATCATCACCTTCCTCTGCCAGGCCTATGCCGGGCCGGGGGATGAGGTTCTGTTCACCGAACACGGCTTTTCCATGTACCGCATCTCGGCCATGGCGGTCGGGGCAACGCCCGTCGAAGTACGTGAAACTGAGCGCGTCGCCGATGTGGACGCGCTGCTGGCAGGCTGCACCGAGCGTACCAAGCTTGTTTTCATCGCCAATCCCAACAATCCCACCGGCACCATGCTGGCAGGGAACGAGATCGCGCGGCTGGCCGACGGGCTGCCGCCGCAGGCGATCCTGGTACTGGATGGGGCCTATGCCGAATATGTCGATGGCTTCGACGGCGGTGCGGCGCTGGTGAAGGCGCGGGAAAACATCGTAATGACGCGGACCTTTTCCAAGATCTATGGGCTTGGGGGGCTACGGATTGGCTGGGGCTATGCGCCACGGACGATCATCGACGTGCTCAACCGCATCCGGGGGCCGTTCAACCTGTCCACCACCCAGCTGGAGGTCGCCGAGGCCGCGGTGCGCGATCAGGCTTACGTCGCCAAGTGTAGGGCGGAAAACGCGCGCCTCCGCGTCTGGCTGGCAGAGGCGCTGGCCGAACATGGCGTGCCTTCGGATACCTCCATGGCGAACTTCGTGCTCGCGCGACTCCATGACGCTGCCGAGGCCGAAGCCTGCGATGCGCACCTCAAGGCGCAGGGGATCATCGTTCGCCGGGTTGGCAGCTACAACCTGCCCCATTGCCTGCGCATCACCGTGGGGGATGAGGCCTCGTGCCGCCGGGTCGCCCATGCCATCGGCCAGTTCAAAGGGCGCCGCTGATGCCGGTGGTCTATGGTCGTGTCGCGCTGATTGGCCTTGGGCTAATCGCTTCGTCCATGTCGCATGCCATGCGCGCCTGGGGTCTTGCCGGCGAAATCGTGGGCCATGCAAGGACGGAGGAAACCCGCCGCATTGCCGCAGAGATCGGCCTTTGCGACCGCGTGTTCGAAACAGCGGCAGAGGCAGTGCAGGGCGCTGATCTGGTGGTGCTTTGTGTGCCGGTAGGGGCCATGGCCTCGGTCGCCGAGGAAATCGCCCCGCATCTAAAGCCGGGGGCGACGGTGACTGACGTGGGTTCCGTCAAGCAGGCGGTGATCGACGCGGTCGCCCCCCATATTCCTGAAGGCGTGCACTTCATCCCTGGACACCCGCTTGCCGGGACGGAACATTCCGGGCCGCGTTCAGGCTTCGCGACGCTGTTCCGGAACCGCTGGTGCCTTCTGGTGCCGTCTGAAGGCGTCCCGGCAGAGGCTGTGGCCCGGCTCCGGTCCCTGTGGGAGGGCATGGGCGCGAATGTCGAAGAGATGGACGCAGCGCATCATGACCTGGTGCTGGCGGTGACCAGCCATACGCCGCACCTGATCGCCTATACGATGGTGGGGGTGGCGGATGACCTGCGCCGGGTGACCGACAGCGAGGTCATCAAGTATTCGGCGGCAGGCTTCCGGGACTTCACCCGGATCGCCGCATCGGACCCGACGATGTGGCGTGATGTGTTCCTGACCAACAAGGATGCGACGCTGGAGATCCTTGGCCGCTTTACCGAGGAACTCTTTGCCCTGCAGCGGGCGATCCGGCGCGGCGACGGCGATCATCTGCATGCCTATTTCACCAGAACCCGCGCGATTCGCCGTGGCATCATCGAGGCGGGACAGGACACTGACGCTCCGGACTTTGGCCGCATGAAGGCCTCTCGATGAGGTGGCTGCTGGTCCTGCCGCTGCTTGTGCTGGGCCAGGTGGCCCATGCCGAGGCCCCGGCGCAGTCACCGCGCCCGCATTCGCGTGCCGTGGCTGCCCCTATAGCTCAAGCCCGGCCATCCGCGCCTTTCATGGCGGCTTCTGCCGCCACCATAGCGGCGCCAAGCGCGCGTCCCTTAGCCCGGCCAAAGGGTGCAGATCCGGCCGTGCAGGTGATCCCGCAGGCCGGGACCGCAGCAAGACCCCAGCGCCGCCCGGAGCGCAAGACAACGGGCGGCACCGAGCTTTATCAGATCGTATCTGCGGCGGTGCGTACCCAGCCGGCGCCTGAAGCCATCATCGGCCGCAAGGGCACGGGCCTTTGCGGCGTGCCGGGGATCGAGGGGCAGACGATTGCGCCCATCGCCTCGACCGTGCGGGGATGTGGTGTGCCGGAACCGGTTCGCGTGACGGCGGTCGACGGGGTTCGCCTGTCGCAGGCATCCGTCATGGACTGCTCGACAGCCCGGGCGCTGAACACCTGGGTGCAGCGGGGGGTCAAGCCGGCGGTGGACCGCACCGGGGGCGGTGTCACGCAGATCCAGATCGCTGGCCATTACGTCTGTCGCCCGCGGAACAACGTCCGTGGCGCCTCGGTTTCAGAACATGGGCGTGGCAAGGCTGTCGATGTATCGGGCCTGCGTCTTGCGAATGGCGAAACGATCAGCGTCCTGAAGGGCTGGCGCGACAGGCGGCACAGCAACATCCTGCGGCAGATGCACCGGTCGGCCTGCGGCATCTTTGGCACGACGCTTGGCCCCGGATCGGACGGCCATCACGAAGACCACCTGCATTATGATACCGCAAGCCACCGCAATGGCGCCTACTGCCGCTAGGCGCTGTTTTCGCGCAGCTTTGCCGCGGCTTCATCGTAGAGGAATGGCAGGAAGGCGAACCGCTCGCCCTTCGTGACGCGCGACACGGCGTGCAGGATCGAACAGGAAAAGATCACCGCGCCGCCCTTGGGCGCGCGGTAACGGCGCGGCCCGTATTCGGGAAACTCCACCTCGCCCCCCTCAAACCCGTCGTTGAGGTTGATCGACACGGCAAAACGGCGGTGCGCCGTGGCGGGTGTGGTGTTGTCGCGATGGGGACGGAAGTGCCCGCCTTCGTTCGCCGCATAGCAAGAGACGACGTACCGTTCCATCCTCGTGCACTGGAAGAAATGCACCCGCGCGATTTCGGGCACGACTTTCCGTAGGAACCGCTGCCGGATGCTGGCGACAAGCTGCTGATCCTCGATCAGGTAGTCGCGGCGGCTCTTGAAGCTGGTGTCATGGACGGCAACCGTCTTGCCGCCGCTTTCGCGCATGAAGCCCGAAGTCTGTCCCCCGTGCTGGCGGTAAAGCCCGATCAGGTGGTCGCAGAGCGCAGGCTCGAACACGTCGGGCAGGACCATGACGGGGGCGGGAACCTCGAACCCGAGGTGGCGGCCCGGCGGCGGCACCTGACGCAGGAACTGCAGGATGCTCGGCGCCTCTGATCCGTCGGGCTGCATCGGGACAATGCGGCGCAGGATCAGCCCCGGGTCAAAGATCAGCCACACGCGCGAATTGGTGGCGCCGTGCAGGGCGGCAATTTCACCATCCATGTCGTGGAAAAGGATGCAGCCCGCAGGCTCTGGCCGGGCCGCGTCCTGGGGATCGTTGGTCACGGCAAAAAGCGCCGCGTGAACCTTGTCAAAGACATCTACGCCATTGCCCAGCGTAACCAGCGCTTCTGCCGTGCCGGGGGCCGACAGGTTGCCGATGAAGCCAAGCACCAGCCAGCGTCCTGCTGTCGCGTCAAAACGATAGCGGTCAACTGTCCGGGTGCGTCCGGTAAAGACCGGCGCACGATCGCCGGGAATGAGCGGGGCGGGGGGACGGGCCTGTTGTGTCATGCCCTTATGGACCAGACCACAACCTGTGGGGTCAACCCCTCGGGGCAGAGATTCTAGAAGCGGACCTGCGGCACAACGCCCAGTGGCAGCGGCCCAAGGCGCATCATCCCCTCGTTGAAGGTGACGGGTGCGCGGAGCGTCCCGGTGCTTTCCGCCAAAAGCCGCATCGCATTTTCATAGGTCGGCGCGACTTCCGGATCGACCAGCCCGGCCTCGACCGTCAGGGCCAGCATGCGCTGCCAGTCGGCGGTTGAAAGATCAAGCTGACCGTTCAGCAACCCTTGGGCGTCAAGCTCCAGCTGGCCTTGGCCGGCAAGCTGCATATCGGCAAATCCCAGGTGCAGGTTCTGCACCTCCAGCGACTGCGGGCGCCCGTCAGGACCGACCTGCGCGCGCCCGTCCAGCACCAGCGTCGCAGCCTCGCCTTCCGGAAGGGCAGGGAGTTCGGGACGCAGGCCGGCGATGTTCAGCGCGACCTCGTACGAGCCGGGGGCCGAGGCAAGCGCCCGCACCGCAAGCTGGCCGTTGTCGAAGCCGAACGCGCCCTGCGGCCCGGCATAGTCCAGCCCCTCTGCCACCAGGGTCCCGCGCTGCAGGCTGCGGAAGGCATCCGCGAAGACGGCGCTGGCCTGCATGCGGCTGCTTTGCAGCATCGCGGTGCCGCCGGGCTGCAGGATCTCCTGTTCGTTGGGCCAGGTGACGATGACGTGGTTGGGCCGGTAGCTGAGCGCAAAGACCTGCACGAACGGGGCGCGCCAGCCAAGGCCGCGGTTGTCGAGCACCTCGGGCGAGGTCACGGTGATGTCGAAGCGGTTCGGGAAGCCCGCGACCGAGATCCCGTCATGCGTCGCATAAAGCCCACGCTCCGGCGCGGTGGCGAACCAATCGACCGCCGCCTGTTCGGCCCGCTGCGAGCCATAGAACCAGTATCCGCCCCACAGCGCGGTAAAGATCACGATGACGGCAAGCAGGATACGCATCCGGGCCCCTTTCCTCTGACTGGCTGCCCGTGTTTATAAGGGGCTGGCGGGAAGGACCAGTCACATGAACAAGAGTGCCGACATGATGTGGGTCTTCGGCTATGGCTCGTTGATCTGGAACCCCGGGTTCGTCTGGGCCGACCGGCAGCTTGCGCGGCTGGATGGATACCGGCGGTCGTTCTGCATGCGGTCCATTCACCACCGCGGCACGCCCGAAAACCCGGGTCTGGTGCTGGCGCTGGACCGGCAGCCCGGGACGGGCTGCGACGGCGTGGCCTTTGCCGTGCCACCCGAATCCACGGTTGTGACGCTCGACTACCTGCGCGAGCGGGAGCTGATATCTTCGGCCTACGTGGAGGAAGTCCTGCCGGTGACACTGCGCGACGGGCGGCAGGTAGAGGCGGTCACCTATGTGGTGGACGCGGACCATGTGCAGTATTGCGGCGGGCTCGATCTGCAGGAACAGGCGCGGATCATTGCGCAGGCGCGGGGCGGGCGGGGGCCGAACAGCGAATACCTGTGGAACACCGCCGACCACCTGGAGGAACTGGGCATCGCTGATGACGAATTGCGCTGGCTCTCGCACCAGGTACGGTGCCTGAAGGGCACCGCCTGAGGGCGGAATTGCCGGTTGGCAGCGGCGGGCGCGACGCCTATTGTCGCGGTCAAAGGGACAGTACCGCCCCAAGGATAGCCCATGAGACCAAAGGCCGAGCCGTATTTCTCGCACCCCGTACGCCAGATCGTCATGATGCTTGTGGTCGTGGCGTTGACGCTGGCTGGGGTGTATCTGGCCTTGCCGCGGGTGGCTTCTGTGTTCCTCGCCAACGTCTGGCTGAACGGGTTCATCTTCTTCGTCTTCCTGCTGGGGGTGCTGGCCTGCTTCTGGCAGGTGCTGATGCTGATTTCCTCGGTCAACTGGATCGAGGGTTTCGCCGCCGAACGCCCCGGCCACCAGATCACCAAGGCCCCGATCCTGCTGGCGCCTCTCGCGGCGCTTTTGCGGTCGCGGGGTTCACGGCACCCGATTTCCGCCAGTTCGGCACGATCCATCCTCGACAGCGTCGCCACGCGGATCGACGAGGCGCGGGATATCACGCGCTATATCGTCAACCTGCTGATCTTTCTCGGGCTTCTGGGCACGTTCTACGGGCTCGCCACGACGGTGCCGGCGGTGGTGGAAACCATCCGCTCGCTGTCGCCCGGGACGGACGAAGGCGGGATGGCAGTCTTTGACCGGCTGATGACGGGGCTGGAGGCGCAGCTGGGCGGCATGGGGACGGCTTTCTCATCCTCGCTGCTGGGCCTTGCGGGGTCGCTGGTTGTGGGGCTGCTGGAGCTTTTTGCTGGCCACGGCCAGAACCGTTTCTACCGGGAACTGGAAGAATGGTTGTCCACCATCACCCGCCTTGGCCTGGCAGGCGCTGAAGGGGAGGGGGTGGATCACGGGGCGCTGATCGATGTGCTTGAACATATGGCCGAACAGATGGAGGTGCTGCAGGGCATGCAGGCCGAGGCCCATGCCAGCCGGGCGGAATTCGATGGCCGGCTGGGGGCGCTGACCGGCGCGCTGGACCGGCTTGCCCATCGGATGGAACAAGAGGCCGGGACCGCAGGGGCGCTCGGGCGGCTGGCCGAAGGGCAGGAACGGCTGATCGCGGCGTTATCCTCCGGCGCTGGGGGTGAGGGGATGGATACCGAGGCGCGGATGCGGTTGCGGTCCATCGACGTGCAGCTCTTGCGCATCTTCGAAGAACTGGCCGCAGGGCGTCAGGAAACGGTGGCGGATCTGCGCAGCGACATTGCCGTGCTCACGAAATCGGTGCGGCAACTGTCACGCAACACGGGGCGGTTTTCGCCCGGCGCTGACGGGGGCTGACCATGGCCCTGTCCCGGCGCGGCACCCAGCGGTTCAGCGGCTCGATCTGGCCGGGGTTCGTCGATGCGATGACTGCGCTTCTGCTGGTGCTGATGTTCGTGCTCTCGATCTTCATGATCGTGCAGTTCGTCCTGCGGGAAACCATCAGCAGCCAAGGAACCGAACTGGACGTTCTGACCGCCCGGCTGGGCGAGCTTTCGCAGGTGTTGGGGCTGGAACAACAGCGCAATGCGCAGCTTGAGGATGAGATGGCCGCCCGTGCAGAACGCATCACTGCGTTCGAGGCGCAGGTGGCCACGCTTCTGTCCGAACGTGACTTGGCGATTTCCGAACAACAGGCGCTGCAGGCGTTGCTGTCCGAAACGCGCGAGGCGCTGGATGCCGAAACCGAGGCTGCCCGTCTTGCTGCCGCGCAGCGTGAGGCGATCGAGGCAATGCTGGCGGAAATGCGCGAGCGGGCAGAGGGTCTTGAGGCGCGTCTGACCGAAGAGGAAACCGCGCGGCTGGCAGAATCCGCGGCCGCGGCGGCCCTTCGTGAAAGGCTTGCTGCGTCGGAGGCTGAGCTTTCGGCGGCGACGCTCGCACTTGAGCGTCAGCGGCAAGAGGCAGAGGAAACCCTGACCCTTCTTGCCGCCGCCGAGGCGGCACGCCGGGATGCCGAGGCGCAGGCCGAACGCCAGCTGACCGAGGCCGAGCGTCAGGCGGCGCTTCTGGCGGTTGCGAATGAAACGCTTGCGGCGGAACAGGCGCAGTCGGTCGAAAGCCAGCGGCGGGTCGCCGCGCTCAACCAGCAGATCACCGCGCTGCGCCAGCAGTTGGCAGGCCTGCAGGAGCTTCTCGACGCCGCCGCCGAACGAGACAGCGCCGCCCAGGTGCAGATCGAGAACCTGGGGAGCCAGTTGAACACCGCGCTGGCGCAGGTGGCCGTCGAACAGCGCCGCCGCGCGGAACTGGAGGAGGCCGAGCGCCGGCGGCTCGAGGATGAGGCGCGGCGGTTGGAGCGCTTCCGTTCCGACTTCTTCGGCCAGTTGCGCGAGGTGCTCGACGGGCGTGAAGGCATCCGAGTAGTTGGCGATCGCTTCGTCTTTTCATCCGAGGTTCTGTTTGAGCTTGGATCAGCCACGCTGGCGGCAGAAGGGCGGGCGCAGATCGCCCAAGTGGTGGAGATCCTGAACGACATCGCGGCCGAAATCCCGCCGGGCATCGACTGGATCATCCGCGTGGATGGCCACACCGACAACCTGCCGCTTTCGGGTGCCGGTGCCTTCCGCGACAACTGGGAACTGAGCCAGGCACGTGCGCTTTCAGTGGTGCGCTACATGACCGGGGCACTGGGCTTTCCGCCGGAACGGGTCGCGGCAACAGGCTTTGGCGAATACCGCCCGGTCAATCCCGCGGACACGCCCGAAGCGCGGGCGCAGAATCGGCGGATCGAGTTGAAGCTGACGGAGCGGTAGGCTGAGGCTGCCTTCGGCAAGTCAAAGCCGCTGGGATGCTCAGTCGATGCTGCGTGTGTGGTTGAGATTGGCATGAATGCCTCCCCCGCATCAGGATAGGTGCTGCCCTCGACAGGGGACAGCGCAGCTGCCGGTGAATTAGGTTAGAAGTATTCTGCAGCCCCATCATTAGGCCACTTGTCCATCAGACAGTTCTCGGACGCGTTTGTGCCGACGCAGAGTGTTGGTTTGCTGGCTGCATTGTCCGAGGGCGAGCCTGAAGCGCAGGCACCGGGCAGAGCCATCCGCCGCCGAATGAAGATCGCGTTTGCAAGAAGATCACAGGGGCAGCCATGCAGACGCCCCTTCCGCAACGGGCGCTACGTCCACAGGCCAAAGAAAAAGCCCGCGCCAAGGCGCGGGCTTCGGGTTTATTCCGCCGTCAGCAGGGGCGGCTTGTTGCCCGTGAGCCGGGGCTTCGGCTCGTCGATCTGCAGGTCGATGGCACCGTCCTTGACGGCCACGCGCACCAGCCCGCCTTTCGCCAGCCGGCCGAACAGTAGTTCCTCGGCCAAAGGCTTCTTGATGTGTTCCTGGATCACGCGGCCAAGCGGGCGAGCACCCATCTTGTCGTCGTAACCCTTGTCGCCCAGCCACTCGGCGGCCTCGGAGGTGAGTTCAATGTGAACACCCCGATCCATCAGTTGCGCCTCGAGCTGGAGCACAAACTTCTCGACCACCTGCAGGATCACCTCTTTCGGCAGGGCGCCGAAGCTGATGACCGCATCCAGACGGTTGCGGAACTCGGGCGTGAAGGTCCGTTCGATTGCGGCGGTGTCTTCCCCCGTGCGGCGGTCGCGGCCAAAGCCGATGGCGGCCTTGGCAAGTTCCGACGCGCCGGCGTTCGAGGTCATGATCAGGATCACGTTGCGGAAGTCGACCTGACGACCGTTGTGGTCGGTCAGCTTCCCGTGGTCCATGACCTGCAGCAGGATGTTGTAGACATCCGGGTGCGCCTTCTCGATCTCGTCCAGCAGCAGGACGCAGTGCGGGTGCTGGTCCACGCCGTCGGTCAGCATACCGCCCTGGTCAAAGCCGACATAGCCCGGGGGCGCACCGATCAAACGGCTGACCGCGTGCTTCTCCATGTATTCCGACATGTCGAAGCGCAGCAGTTCGACCCCCAGCGTGCTGGCGAGCTGCTTGGCAACCTCGGTCTTGCCGACACCAGTCGGGCCCGCGAACAGGTAGTTGCCGATGGGCTTCTCCGGTTCGCGCAGGCCGGCACGTGCCAGCTTGATCGCCGAGGACAGCGCCTCGATCGCGGCATCCTGGCCGAAGACCACCCGCTTGAGCGACTTTTCAAGGTCGCGCAGCACTTCCGCATCGTCCTTGGAGACGTTCTTGGGCGGGATGCGGGCGATCTTGGCCACCACGGCCTCGATCTCCTTCGGGCTGATGGTCTTGCGACGCTTCGACTCCGCGACCAGGTGCTGAGCGGCGCCGGCCTCGTCGATCACGTCGATGGCCTTGTCCGGCAGCTTGCGGTCGTGGATGTAGCGCGCGGCCAGTTCCACCGCGGTCTTGATCGCCTCGTTGGTGTAACGGATGTCGTGGTGCTTTTCGAAGTACGGCTTGATACCCATCAGGATTTTCACCGCATCTTCGACCGAAGGCTCGTTCACGTCGATCTTCTGGAACCGGCGGCTCAGCGCGCGGTCCTTTTCGAAGTGCTGGCGGAACTCCTTGTAGGTGGTCGAGCCCATGCAGCGTAGCTTGCCGCCCTGAAGCGCGGGCTTCAGCAGGTTCGATGCGTCCATAGCCCCGCCCGACGTCGCGCCGGCGCCGATCACGGTGTGGATTTCGTCAATGAAGAGGATGGCATCGGGATGATCCTCCATCTCTTTCATGACGGCCTTCAGGCGCTCCTCGAAGTCGCCGCGGTACCGGGTCCCGGCGAGCAGCGCGCCCATGTCGAGCGAGAAGATCGTGGACGAAGCAAGAACGTCAGGGGTTTCGCCCTTGACGATCTTCCAGGCCAGACCTTCGGCGATGGCGGTCTTGCCCACGCCGGGATCGCCCACCAGAAGCGGGTTGTTCTTGCGGCGACGGCAGAGCACCTGGATGCAGCGCTCGACCTCCTGATCACGACCGATGAGCGGGTCCACCTCACCCTTGCGGGCCTTGGCGTTCAGATCGATGCAGTACTTCGACAAGGCAGATTCCTTCCCGGCATCGGCGCTTGCGGTAGTATGATTGGCTTGCTCGCCCTCGCTCGCGCCACTGACGGGGCGGCTTTCGCCAAAGCTGGGATCCTTGGCCACGCCGTGCGCAATGAAGTTGACCGCGTCGTAACGGGTCATGTCCTGTTCCTGCAGGAAGTAGGCCGCGTTGGATTCGCGTTCGGCAAAGATGGCGACAAGAACGTTCGCCCCCGACACCTCGGTCCGGCCCGAGCTTTGGACATGGATCGCCGCGCGCTGGATCACACGCTGGAAGGCGGCCGTCGGCACGGCCTCGGACCCCTCGATATCGGTCACAAGGGTGGAAAGGTCGTCGTCGATGAATTCAACAAGGGTTTTTCGCAGTTCGTCCAGATCCACGCCGCAGGCCCGCATGACACGGGCTGCGTCAGGCTCGTCGATCAGGGACAAAAGCAGGTGTTCCAGGGTCGCAAGCTCATGCCGGCGCGTGTTTGCCAGCGCCAGGGCCCCATGAATGGCCTGCTCAAGTGAGTTCGAGAACGATGGCACGATGCGTGCTCCTTTCCTTAAGGTAGGAAGGGGCTTGCCCCCCTGATCCAACCGTGGCCCCTTACCGTTAAAGTTCGGTTTTATGGGCCGCGCTTCAAGTCATATTTAGGTCGGGCAGGCAGGATTTCTTCCACACACGATAAATGTGATCAGGCCTGACCGCTGCTGGTGGCGGGCGGCGTCCTGCATGATCAGAACGCATCCTTGCGCCGGCGGATTTCGGTGAAAACTTCGGCATCTGTTGCATCGGGCATATCCAGTACGCGTCGTATCTCTGGCGTACCGGCCCGCAGAAACGGGTTGGTCGAAATTTCCTCGGACAAGAGCGACGGGACAGTGGGCCGCCCCTCTGCGCGCGCCGCCTCCACCTGCTCGCACCGATAGATAAGCGCTGCGTTCTCCGGATCAATAGCCCGGGCGAATCTGGCGTTCGAGGCGGTGTATTCGTGACCCGAATAAACCAGCGTCTCTGGCGGCAGGGCAGACAGGCGCGACAGGCTGTCCCACATCTGCGGGCCGGTTCCTTCGAACAGGCGCCCGCAGCCAAGCGCCATCAGGCTGTCGGCCGTGAATAGCGCCCGCGAATCCGGGAAGTGAAAGGCGATGTGGCCGACCGTATGCCCCGGTACCTCGATCACCTGACCCGTTTCGGAACCAACCGTCACCGTATCGCCTTCTCGGACTTCCTCATCCAGCGCGGGCAGGCGATGCTGGTCGGCGAGGGCACCCACCACCCGCGCCCCGTGCTGGCGGCGGATCTCCTCGACCCCTGCGATGTGGTCGTCGTGATGGTGGGTGATGAGGATCGTAGAGGCCGTCCAGCCGCGGGCTGCCAGCGCTTCCAGGATGGGCTGCGCTTCGGGCACATCCACGACACCGACGGCGCCGGTTGCCGCATCATGAAGCAGATAGGCATAGTTGTCCCGCAGGCAGGGGATCGTGAAGACCTCAAGAGGCATGGTCTTTCCCTTCGTGATGAGTATTCTGCCTCAGTCTTCACGATGCCGGGGCAGGGGGCAATGCACCTTGATGTGCTAGATCTGCGAAACTTCTATTACCGTACGGGGCTTGGCCGCGCGGCACAGAAGGCCATCCGCGATCAGGTCGTCGCGCTTTGGCCGGTGCAGAAGGGGCAGACTGTGGCGGGCTTCGGCTTTGCCGTGCCGCTTTTGCGACCTTACCTGGCCGAGGCGCGGCGGGTCATCGCGCTGATGCCGGGGCCGCAGGGGGTGATGCCCTGGCCGGCCGGAATGGCGAACGTATCCGTCCTTTGCGAAGAAACGAACTGGCCTGTGCAAACGGGAACGGTGGACCGGCTGGTGCTGATGCACGGGCTTGAAACCTCGGAACAGCCGGGGGCGGTGCTGGAGGAATGCTGGCGGGTGCTGGGGCCAGGGGGCAGGGCGCTGTTCGTGGTGCCGAACCGGTCCGGTCTCTGGTCGCGGCGCGAAGGCACACCCTTCGGTTTTGGCCGGCCCTATACGCTGGGCCAGATCGAGGCGCAGCTCAAGCGGCACGCCTTCATTCCCGAACGCCACGTGGCGGCGCTGTTCGTCCCGCCCTCGCAGCAGCGGTTCTGGCTGCGCACCGCCCGCATGTGGGAAGAAATGGGCCAGCGCGTGTCCACCCGCTTTGCCGGCGGCGTGCTGCTGGTAGAGGCGTCCAAGCAGGTCTACGCTCCGACCCGGCCGGGGCTGAGAGAGGCCGTCAAGCGCCCCTTGCGCGTGTTGGAGGGAATGCCCGCCCCCGGCGCGCAGCCCGCGTGATTCACCACTGCCAGCCACGATCTGCGACATGCGCGCCACATAGTTGCGCCGGTAGCGCTAAAGCCGGGGAAAGCAGGTATAAATGATGAAGCAGGCGTGACCTCCGCAGTTGCGAGGGGTGCGGACCTCTGCTACACCCACGCCGAATTCGGGTGGATGCGGATCGCATCCTCATTTGGCAGCCATGTGCCGTCGCGTTGACGGGCGGCCAGGCTAAGACATCGAAAGGGTGGACGTGTCCGAACCAGCTTCGATCTCATCTGGCATCGCTGCGCGCTATGCCACGGCCCTCTTTGAGCTGGCCAAAGAGGAAAACAAGGTTTCCGTGCTGGAAAAGGACGTTGACGCGCTGGGCGCGGCCCTGGCCGACAGCGCCGACTTGCGGGAGGTGATCGCCTCGCCCGTCTATACGCGGGAAGAGCAGGGGCGCGCGGTCGCTGCGGTTGGCGCGGCGCTGGGCCTGTCGCCGCTGATGGGCAACACGCTGGCGCTGATGGCCTCCAAGCGGCGGCTCTTCGCGCTGCGGCAGTTCGTCGCAGCCCTGCGGGAGCGGATCGCCGACGCCAAGGGCGAAATCACCGCCGAGGTGACGAGCGCCACCGCCCTGACCGCCGAACAGGCGGCGAAACTTTCTAAGACCCTGTCGGCCTCGGTCGGGAAGCAGGTGAAACTGAATGCGACCGTGGATGAGAAACTCATCGGTGGTCTTGTTGTCAAAGTGGGCTCGAAGATGATCGACACCTCGATCCGCTCCAAGCTCGCAGCCCTCCAGAATGTCATGAAAGAGGTCGGATAATGGGTATCCAAGCAGCTGAGATCTCTGCGATCCTCAAGGAGCAGATCAAGAACTTCGGTCAGGAAGCCGAAGTCGCCGAAGTGGGCCGCGTGCTCTCGGTCGGTGACGGGATTGCCCGTGTGCACGGCCTCGACAACTGCCAGGCCGGCGAGATGGTCGAGTTCCCGGGCGGCATCCGCGGGATGGCGCTGAACCTCGAAGTCGACAACGTCGGTATCGTGATCTTCGGCGACGACCGTTCGATCAAGGAAGGCGACGTCGTCAAGCGCACCAAGTCCATCGTGGACGTTCCTGCCGGCGACGCCCTGCTGGGCCGCGTCGTCGACGCGCTGGGCAACCCGATCGACGGCAAAGGTCCGATCGCCGCGACCGAGCGTCGCGTGGCCGACGTGAAAGCCCCCGGCATCATTCCGCGTAAATCGGTGCACGAACCGATGGCGACCGGCCTTAAGTCCGTGGACGCGATGATCCCCGTTGGCCGTGGCCAGCGCGAACTGATCATCGGCGACCGTCAGACCGGCAAGTCGGCCATCGCGATGGACACGATCCTGAACCAGAAGTCGTACAACGCGGCGGCTGGCGATGACGAGTACAAGAAGCTCTACTGCATCTATGTGGCCATCGGTCAGAAGCGTTCGACCGTGGCGCAGCTGGTGAAGAAGCTCGAGGAGACCGGCGCGATCGAATACACGATCGTTGTGGCCGCGACCGCCTCGGATCCGGCGCCGATGCAGTTCCTTGCCCCCTATGCCGCGACGGCGATGGCGGAATATTTCCGCGACAACGGCCGTCACGCGCTGATCATCTATGATGACCTTTCGAAACAGGCTGTTGCCTACCGTCAGATGTCGCTGCTGCTGCGCCGTCCGCCGGGGCGTGAAGCCTACCCGGGCGACGTGTTCTACCTTCACTCGCGCCTGCTGGAGCGTTCGGCGAAGCTGAACGAGGACTTCGGCGCAGGCTCGCTGACCGCGCTGCCGATCATCGAAACCCAGGCGGGCGACGTGTCGGCCTACATCCCGACCAACGTGATCTCGATCACCGACGGCCAGATCTTCCTGGAAACCGAGCTGTTCTACCAGGGCATCCGCCCGGCCGTGAACACCGGTCTGTCAGTGTCGCGCGTGGGTTCGTCGGCCCAGACGGATGCGATGAAGTCGGTCGCCGGCCCGGTGAAACTGGAACTGGCGCAGTACCGCGAAATGGCGGCCTTCGCACAGTTCGGTTCGGACCTCGACGCCTCGACCCAGCGCCTGCTGAACCGTGGCGCGCGCCTGACCGAGCTGATGAAGCAGCCGCAGTATTCGCCGCTGACCAACGCCGAGATCGTCTGCGTGATCTATGCCGGCACCAAGGGCTACCTGGACAACATCCCGGTGCGTGAGGTCGGCCGGTTCGAGCAGGGTCTGCTGAGCCATCTGCGCAACAACCACCGCGCCCTGCTGGACGACATCACGCTGAACGACCGCAAGGTGAAGGGCGAACTGGAAGACAAGATCAAGGCGGCGCTCGACGAGTTCGCGAAAGACTTCGCCTGAGGGCGGGACGAGAGGACAAGGTAGATGCCTAGCCTTAAGGACCTGAAAAACCGTATCGGAAGCGTCAAGAACACGCGGAAGATCACGAAGGCGATGCAGATGGTCGCGGCGGCAAAGCTCCGTCGCGCCCAGGAGGCGGCCGAGGCCGCGCGTCCCTATGCCGAGCGGATCAACGCCGTTCTGGGCGGGCTGGCGGGTTCCGTCGGCCAGTCCGACAACGCGCCGCGTCTTCTGACCGGGACGGGTCAGGACCGGGTGCACCTGCTGGTCGTCATGACGGCCGAGCGGGGGCTTGCCGGCGCCTTCAACTCGTCGATCGCGCGCCTTGCCCGCCTGCGCGCCCAGGAACTTCTGGGCCAAGGCAAGGTGGTCAAGATCCTCACCGTCGGCAAGAAGGGGCGTGAGATCCTCAAGCGGGATCTGGGCAGCCACTTCATCGGCCACGTCGATCTGTCCGAGGTCAAGCGTATCGGCTATGCCAACGCGCATGAAATCGCGCAGGACGTGCTGAGACGCTTCGACGCCGGCGAGTTCGATGTCGCGACGATCTTCTTCAACCGCTTCCAGTCGGTGATCAGCCAGATCCCGACGGCAAAGCAGATCATCCCCGCCCAGTTCGAGGGCGAGGGGACCGGCTCGTCGTCGCTTTACGACTACGAACCGGGCGAAGAGGCGATTCTTGCCGACCTTCTGCCGCGCGCGGTGGCCACGCAGGTCTTCACAGCCCTGCTGGAAAACGCGGCGTCGGAACAAGGTGCCCGGATGAGCGCGATGGACAACGCAACGCGGAACGCGGGCGAGATGATCGACCGCCTGACCATCGTGTACAACCGCTCGCGTCAGGCTGCGATCACGAAAGAGCTTATCGAAATCATCTCGGGTGCCGAGGCACTCTGACGGGAGGAGCGACGATGCAGGAGTTGATGACGGTTTCGGCAACGGCCCGTGGCGGGCGCGACGGCCGGGTGGCGCTCGACAACGGCGGGGCGGCTTTCGCCATGTCTCTGCCCAAGGAGATGGGCGGCTCGGGCGACGGGATGAACCCCGAACAGCTTTTCGCCCTGGGCTGGGCGTCCTGCTTCGGGCAGGCCGTCCTCGCACTTGGCAAGAAGCATGACGTTGACGGGTCCAAGGCCCGTGTGACGGTCGAGGTTTCGCTGTCAAAGGACGACATCAGCTTCATGCTCGGCGCGAAGATCACTGTCACCGTGCCCGGTGCCGACAAGGACAAGGTCGAGGCGCTGGCAAACGCTGCCCATGAAATCTGCCCGTACTCGCGGGCCACTCGGAACAATATCGACGTCACCGTCAGCGTGGCGTAACGGGATACTCAGGAGATCCACATGGCCAAATCAGTCGGCAAAGTCACGCAGATCATCGGCGCCGTCGTCGACGTGCAGTTCGAAGGCGAGCTGCCCGATATTCTGAACGCGCTGGAGACCGAGAACAACGGCAAGCGCCTGATTCTGGAAGTCGCCCAGCACATGGGTGAAAACACCGTCCGCACGATCGCCATGGACGCGACCGAAGGTCTGGTTCGCGGTGCAGTCGTCAACGACCTCGGCGCGCCGATCTCGGTTCCGGTGGGCGATGCGACGCTGGGTCGGATCCTGAACGTCATCGGCGAGCCGATTGACGAGAAGGGTCCGCTGGCTGCCGGCGAAACCCGCGCCATCCACCAGCCCGCCCCGGACTTCGCCGCGCAGTCGACCGAGTCCGAGATCCTCGTCACCGGGATCAAGGTGATCGACCTGCTGGCACCCTACTCGAAGGGCGGCAAGATCGGTCTCTTTGGCGGCGCCGGTGTGGGCAAGACCGTTCTCATCATGGAACTCATCAACAACATCGCCAAGGTGCACTCGGGCTACTCCGTGTTCGCCGGCGTGGGTGAGCGGACCCGTGAGGGCAACGACCTTTACCACGAGATGATCGAATCGGGCGTTATCAACGTCGATAACCTGGGCGAATCCAAAGTGGCCCTTGTCTACGGCCAGATGAACGAGCCTCCGGGGGCGCGTGCCCGCGTGGCGTTGACCGGTCTGACGCTGGCCGAACAGTTCCGCGACCAGTCGGGGACGGACGTTCTGTTCTTCGTGGACAACATCTTCCGCTTCACCCAGGCAGGTTCCGAGGTGTCGGCGCTTCTGGGTCGTATTCCTTCGGCCGTGGGCTATCAGCCAACGCTGGCGACCGACATGGGCGCGCTGCAGGAACGCATCACCTCGACCAAGTCGGGCTCGATCACCTCGGTGCAGGCCATCTACGTGCCGGCTGACGACCTTACCGACCCGGCGCCTGCCACCTCGTTCGCCCACCTCGACGCAACGACCGTTCTGTCGCGTGCAATTTCGGAACTCGGCATCTACCCCGCGGTGGACCCGCTCGACTCCAACAGCCGGATCCTTGACCCGGTCATCGTGGGCGAGGAGCACTACCAAGTGGCGCGTGACGTGCAGGGTATCCTTCAGCGCTACAAGTCGCTGCAGGACATCATCGCGATCCTCGGCATGGACGAGTTGTCGGAAGAGGACAAGCTGACCGTGTCGCGTGCTCGGAAGATCCAGCGCTTCCTGTCGCAGCCGTTCGACGTGGCAAAGGTCTTCACCGGCGCCGACGGCATTCAGGTACCGCTGGAAAAAACCATCGCCTCGTTCAAGGCAGTTGTGGCCGGTGAATACGACCACCTGCCCGAAGCGGCCTTCTACATGGTCGGTGACATCGACGACGTGATCGCCAAGGCAGAGCGTCTTGCCGCTGCTGCGGCATAAGGGGGCAGTATGGCCAAGACCCTGCAATTCGACCTCGTGTCCCCTGAGCGGCGACTGACATCCGTTCAGGCGACCGAGGTGCAGATTCCGGCCGCCGAGGGCTACATGACGGCGATGGCCGACCACTCGCCGACCATCACGACGCTGCGCCCCGGTATTCTGCGGGTGCGGAGCGCCGAGGGCACGGCCGAATATGCGGTCACCGGTGGCTTTGCCGAGATCACGCCCGAAGGAACCTCGGTCCTGGCGGAGCGGGCGCTGCCTCTGTCCGAAGTGACGGCGGAATACATGGACAGCCTCATCGCTGAGGCTTCGGCTGCTGCAGAGCGCGCCGCCCCCGAGGCGCGCGCGGATGCGGACCTGCTTGTCCAGGATTTCCGGGCATTGCGTACGGCAGCCGGCGTTTGACGGGCGGGACATGATTTAAAGGGCCCCGGGCGGAAGCTTCGGGGCCCTTTCCATTTCAGGGATAATTTTTTCGGGGGCGAGAATGAAGCGTATTTCCAGCGGCAGGATCGGGATCGACCAAGGATCGATCCTCATGTTTTCCCATTTCGAAAGCGACGGGCCGATGTGGACGGGCAGCGGACTGCGGGAGGTGCGGCGCTCGATCCGGTTCAAGGAAACGTTCGCTGAAGAGCCCGCCGTGAGTGTCGGCATTTCCCTGTGGGACATCGACCATGAGACCAGCGTCCGCGCCGATATTCGGGCAGAGGCGATCACGCTGGAAGGATTTGAGCTGATATTTGGAACCTGGTCGGATACCCGCGTCGCGCGTATCCGCGCCGACTGGACGGCGATTGGTGCCCTGCGTGACGAGGATCTGTGGGAGGTCGACTGACCTTCAGGACGGCGCCCGCAGGCGCCGCCGGGCCTGCGCGCTTCAGCGCGTATACATGCCCTCGTAGATCGGCCAGAGCGTGTCGGTCTCGAACAGCGACGAAACTGAAGTTCCGTTCCAGATGTTCAGGATCGCTTGTGCGAACATCGGGGCCGTGGGCACGATGCGGATGTTCGGGGCATTCCGAACCGCCTCGGTCGGCTCGATCGAGTCGCTGATGACCAGGCTGCTCATGACCGAGTTTGTGATCCGTTCAACCGCCGGGCCCGAAAGGACACCGTGAGTAATGTAGGAATGGACCTCGGTCGCGCCGTTCTCGATCAGCACCTCGGCCGCCTTGCAGAGCGTGCCAGCCGTATCGCAGATGTCATCCACGATGATACATGTCTTGCCCTTCACGTCGCCGATCACGGTCATCTCGGCAATCTCACCGGGCTTTTCGCGGCGCTTGTCGACGATCGCCAACGCGCAGCCGACGCGTTTTGCCAGTTCACGCGCCCGTGCAACCCCGCCCACGTCTGGCGAAACCACCGTCACATCCTGAAGCCGGCCGCGGAAGTTGTGTTCCACATCCAGCGCAAAGATCGGGGCGGCGTAAAGGTTGTCTACCGGGATGTCGAAGAAGCCTTGGATCTGCGAGGCATGCAGGTCCAGCGTCAGCACCCGCTCGATCCCAGCCTCAGTCAGCAGGTTGGCGACCAGCTTGGCAGAAATCGGCGTCCGCGCCTTGGTGCGACGGTCCTGGCGGGCGTAGCCGAAGTAGGGGATGACGGCAGTGATCCGCGCCGCCGACGACCGGCGCAGAGCATCCGCGATGATCAGCAGCTCCATCAGGTTGTCGTTTGCCGGGTTCGAGGTCGGCTGGATGATGAACATGTCCTCGCCGCGGACGTTTTCATAGACCTCGACAAAGATCTCCTGGTCGTTGAAGCGTTCCACCCGCGCATCGACAAGGCTGACGGACATGCCACGGTGCATCGACATCCGGCGCGCAATGGCATTGGCAAGGGTGCGGTTGGCGTTGCCGGCGATCAGCTTGGGTTCGTTCATGGCGGGCATGGGGGGTCCTTGGCAGCAGCAGATGAAGGATTCGCGACGTTGACACCGCTTACCACCCGGTTACGGTCTTGCAAACCTCAGCAGGGCAGGGAGCGGCGGCATGGCGCATATCGACTACTATCTGACGACGCTTTCACCCTATGTTTATCTGGCCGGAACTCGGTTGGAGGAGATCGCAGCCCGCCACGGCGCAACCATCCGCTACAAGCCGGTTGATACCACTGCGCTCTTTGGCCGGACGGGCGGGCAGGTGCTGGCCGACCGGCACCCGGCGCGCAAGGAATACCGGCTTCAGGAATTGCGCCGCCAATCCCGCAAGGCGGGGCTGAAGCTGGACCCGCAGCCCATGTTCTGGCCGACGAATGGCGCGCCCTCGAACTATGCGATCATTGCAGCGCAGGCGGCAGGTGGCGGTGACATGGGGGCGCTGGTCCACGGCTTTGGCCGCGCCACCTGGGCAGAGGGGCGCGACATCGCCGAAGATGAGGTGATCCGCGACGTGCTGTCCCAGGCGGGCTTTGACCCGGGCGTGGCTGACCGGGGGCTGCTGATGGCGGCGGAAACCTATGCCGGCAACCTCGAAGATGCGGTGGCCGCCGGCGTCTTTGGCGTGCCCTTCTATATCGTCGGCGAGGAGAAGTTCTGGGGCCAGGACCGGCTGGAGGATCTGGACGCCCATCTTGCAGGGCGTCTTTGATCAGCGGATCAGGTTCAGGAAGCGGTCCACGTCCTCATCCGTCGTGGACCAGCTGCAGACCAGCCGCGCGGACAGCAGCGCATCATCGGGGCCCTGCAGCGACTGGTTGAAGGGCCAGAAGTAGTAGTTGGCCCCGCCTTCCTGCGCGCGCCGATGCCCGCCGCGTGGCCAGGAGGCAAAGACGGCATTCGCTTCGGTCGGGTGCTGAAGCGTGGCGCCCGGCACCTGCAGGATGCCCTGCGACAGCCGCTGCGCCGCCGCATTGGCCTGCCGCGCGAGCCGGAGCCACAGGTCGTCGGTGACATAGGCCTCCATCTGCGCGGACAGATAGCGGTGCTTGGAAAACAGGTGCCCGCCGCGCTTGCGCCGCAGCTCGAACTCCCATGCCTTGGCGGGATCGAAGATGACGACGGCCTCGACCCCCATTAGCCCGTTCTTGGTGCCGCCAAAGGACAGCACGTCGATGCCGGCCTTCCAAGTCATTTCCGCCGGGGTGCAGCCGGTCGAGGCCACGGCGTTCGCAAACCGCGCTCCGTCCATGTGTGAGGGCAGGCCATAGGCCTTGGCGACGGCGGTCAGGGCCGCGACCTCTGCCGGGCGGTAGATCGTGCCGTTTTCGGTGGCGTTGGTCAGCGACAGCATGCCCTTCTGCATGTTGTGCACGCCTGCGCGGCCGGTGAAGCTGATCGCGCGGTCAAGGCCCTCCGGCGTCATGCGGGCGTGGCCACCGTCGATCAGCACCAGCTTGCCGCCGCCGATGAAGAATTCCGGCGCGCCGCATTCATCCTCTTCGATATGGGCGTTGCGGTGGCAGAAGACGCTTCCCCAAGGCGGGGTGAAGATTGCAAGCGAAAGCGCATTCGCCGCCGTTCCGGTGGGAACAAGATAAACAGCAGCCTCGGGTGCCTCGAATGTCGTGCGGATGCGGTCCCGCACGCGGGTCATGATCTCGTCTGCCCCATATGACGCGGCATAGCCGGTGTTCGCCCGGATCAGCGCCTCCATGACTTCGGGGGCGGCGGGCGAGGTGTTGTCAGAGGCAAAGAACATCAGGGCTCCTCATCGATGATGTAATCTTCCCACTCGTCCTCCCCGACCTCAAACTCGGGCACGGTGCGACCGCGGACGGACATGCCCGCGCGGTGGACGGATTCCGGATCGCCCGTGACCAGCGGATGCCAGTCGGGCAGGGGCTTGCCCTCGGCCCGCAGGCGATAGGCGCAGGTGCGCGGCATCCAGTAGGCGATCTCGTTGATGTTCTTGGGCGTCAGGACAACGCATTCCGGCACGAACTGCTTGCGGTTTTCGTAATGCGCGCAGCGGCAGGTCGCATCATCCAGCAGGCGGCAGCCCAGCCGGGTAAAGGCGATTTCACCCGTGTCGGGATCTTCCAGCTTGTTGAGGCAGCACTTGCCGCAGCCGTCGCACAGAGCTTCCCACTCGGCCGGGGTCAGCCGATCAAGGGGAAGGCGTTCCCAGAAACGGGGGCGAAGGGGCTTGCTGCTGCTCATGCGCCGGACAGTGGAGCGGATCGGCGGAAAAGGAAAGGCCCCGCGCGTCACGCCCGCGCGAGGATCTCCCTTGCACGGATGCAATCTTCGTCCATCTGCCGGATCAGGCCGGGCAGGTCGTCGAATTTCATCTCTGGCCGCAGGAACTCGACCAGCGCGACCGAAAGATGTTCGCCGTAGAGGTTGCCGGAAAAGTTGAACAGGTAGGTTTCGATGTTTGGCAGGTTTTCCCCGAACATCGGCCGCACGCCAATCGAGGCCGCACCCTGGTAGCTACCCGCCTGCGGCCCCGTCAGCACATCCACCAGCACGGCATAGACACCAAAGCGCGGCGGATGCAGTCCGGCGATCGACATGTTGGCGGTAGGGAAGCCCAGGTCGCGGCCGCGCTTGTCACCATGAAGAACCTCGCCTTCGATCCGGTGCCAGTGGCCCAGCATCGCCCGCGCGTCCCGGGGCCGCCCCTCGGACAGGGCGGCGCGGATTGCGGTCGAGGAGATCGGCTGGTCGCCCGCTTCCAGCAGGCTGGCGACGGTAACGCCGAACCCCAGCTGTTCTCCGAACCGGCGCAGGTCATCTGTGGTTCCGGACCTGCCCTTGCCAAAGCAGAAATCGGCGCCGACGGTGACATGAACGGCACCCACCCCTTGGGCGAGCACATCGCGGGCAAAGGCCTCGGCGGTAAGACTGGCAAGTTCGGCGTTGAAGGGCAGCTCGTAAAGATGGCTTACCCCCAGCTTAGCCAGCCGGTTGGCCCGCGCCTCGGCGTTCATCAGGCGGAACGGGGGGGTGTGGGGGGCAAAGAATTCGCGGGGGTGGGGCTCAAAGGTCATGACCCCTAACGGGGCGGGCGTTGCGCTTCGGGCAAGGTCGAGCACGGCCTGATGGCCCCGGTGGATCCCGTCAAAATTGCCGATGGCGATCGTTGCACCGCGGTCCGACAGGGGAAGATCCGTCCATTGCCTGATGATCCGCATCGTTCTCCTGCGCGGGCCGTCCGCTTGCAAGCGCCGCAGTTCAGTCGAACTTGCGGCTGGGCGCAAGCACCAGCGCCTCGCCCTTCAGGACGGTGGTATCGCCTACGGAGCAGCGGGTTTCAAGCGTCACCCGCCTTCGGGAGTGGTCTATAGCCTGAACGGTGACCTCGGCCAGCACCACCTCTCCGGGGCGGACGGGGGCCATGAAGCGTAGCGACTGGCCCAGATAGACCGTGCCGTGCCCGGGAAGCTGTTCCCCGATCACGGCGGAAATCAAGCCTGCCGTCAGCATCCCGTGGGCGATGCGGCCCTGGAAGATCGTGTCACGGGCATAGGCATCGTCCAGATGCACCGGGTTCCGGTCGGTGGAGACCTCGGCGAAAAGCTCGATGTCGCGGTCGGTGATCTGCTTGCGCAGGTGCCGGCGCATGCCGATTTCCAGATCCTCGATACAGATCGTGCCGCGCGGCTGGTTGTCTGTGACCCTGTCGAACATGCACCCCTCCTGTTGCGGGGGCACATATACCATCTTGCGCGACAAAAGAAAACTTTCGCGCAAGAAAATTGCTCATACCTTGGTTGGAGTGTTGGATCGTTACCGGAGCCTGCCAACGGCCAGCAGCGGCGTCAGTTGCCGTTCCTGTAGCCAAGGCAGCAGCAGGGCCTCATGCGGGTGTTCCGGATCGTCGCCAAAGTCATTAGCCGCCAGGCCGCCGGTGATGAACAGCGTGTCCAACCCTTCGCTCGCGCCGCCTTGGACGTCCGTGAAGATGCCGTCGCCCACGCACAGGATGCGGCTGTCGTCGATGATCTTGCCCATGCTGGCGAGCCGCCGGCGGGCGAGGTCATAGATCGGCGGATGCGGCTTGCCGAAATACAGGCTCTGGCCACCCATCTCGGTATAAAGCTCAGCCAAGGCGCCGGCGCAGTAGATCCGCTGTTCGCCCACGTCCACGACGATGTCCGGATTGGCGCAAAGCAGCTTCATCCCCTCGTTCTTGGCCTGCAGCAGCAGGGGGCGGTAGTCGTCCGGCGTCTCGGTCATCTCGTCGAACAGGCCGGTGCAGACGATGCCTTCCGCCTCGTCCAGCGGGACGCGTTGAACCGAACCCAGCTCGCGCAGATCTTCTGGGATTTCGGTGAAGAACGTGTCGTCCTTGGCGGGGCCGAGGTGGAAGACCTTGCGCCCAACTGCGCCCATCACCATCCCGCCCTGCGCAGCATCGCCTGAGGTCACGACCGCATCCCAAGCATCGCGCGGGATGCCAAGCCGGTCGAAGCCTGCAATAACCGACTGGGCGGGGCGGGGGGCGTTTGTCATCAGGATGACGGTGCCACCCTTGGCGCGGAAGGTCTGCAGCGCGTCGACGGCGGCGGGATAGGCCCGCTGCCCGTTGTGGACGCAGCCCCAGAGGTCACAGAAAAGCGCGTCGTAATTGTCCGAGACTTCGGCCAAAGCGCGGATGATACGGGTCATGGTGTCCTTTCCAAGACGAAAAGGGCGCCCGAAGGCGCCCCCATCTCACAGCGTCAGGGCCGGGATGATCTGCTTCTTGCGGCTCATGATGCCGGGCAGCACCACGGTGTCGCCGGTCACGGTTGCGTTGAAGCTTTTCTCCGCAACGGTGCGGACCAAATCGTTCGGGACCAGCAGCGTCGCTTCTTCGCGCAGGATGTCCACGACGAACAGCAGCACCTGATCGGCGCCATCCTCGGCCGCGACGGTAGGCATGGTGGCCATCAGGCTGTCCTTGCGATCCAGCACGATGCGCGGCGCAGTGGTTTCAAGAACCGAAACGCGGAACTGCTTGCCCGCAACCTCGTATTCCTTCGAATCCATCCGCAGCAGCTCGGCATCCGTGAAGGTCGAGACGTCGGACTTCGCCTCGAACATCTCGGACGCGAGGGCGGGGATGTCTACGCCCAGCTGCGCTGCCAACTGCAGCGCCAGGTCGCGGTCGCGGTCGGTGGTGGTGGGGCTGCGGAATTCCAGCGTGTCGGACAGGATGCACGACAGCATCGCGCCGCGAATCGACTCCGGCATGCGGCTCGCGTCGTCGCCCATCAGTTCGTACATGATGGTGGCAGTGCAGGCGAGCGGGCGCACCGTGATGTTGATCGGCGTCTTGGTCTTCAGGCCGCCCACCAGCAGGTGATGGTCGATGATTTCCAGCACCTTGGCATCGCCGATGGAGTCGGGAAGCTCCAGCGGGTTGTTGGTGTCCACGATGACGCAGGTGTCCTCGGCGGAAACATCCGCGATGATCTGCGGCTTGGGCAGGTTCCAGCGCTGCAGGACATAGGCGGCTTCGGTGTTCGGCTCGCCCAGCAGCACCGCCTCGGCGGGGGTGCCTTTGATTTCGGACAGATACCAGGCCCAGATGATCGGAGAGCCGGTCGAATCGGTGTCGGGCGCCTTGTGGCCGAATACTTTGATCATGAAGATATCCATCCGGTTTGGGACAATGTGGCCGCCTTATAGGATGCTGCGCGTGCATTGTCACCAGCGCCGCTGCACCATGATTTTTCCCCGTCGTTCCCCTGTTGACAGCACCGTGAGCATTTCCTAACTCTGGCGTCGTTAGCACTCGGACACGTCGAGTGCCAACAGAGACATAACCTGGAACCTTAGGGAGCGTTCTCAGATGGCATTCAAACCGTTGCATGACCGTGTTGTGGTTCGCCGCATCGAAAGCGACGAAAAAACCAAGGGCGGTCTGATCATTCCCGACACCGCGAAGGAAAAGCCGGCTGAAGGCGAGATCATTGCGGTCGGCGAAGGCGCGCGCAAGGACTCGGGTGAGCTGATTGCACCTTCGGTGAAGGCCGGTGATCGCGTGCTGTTCGGCAAGTGGTCGGGCACTGAAGTCACGATCGATGGTCAGGAACTGCTGATCATGAAGGAAAGCGACATTCTGGGCATCATCGCCTGAAACCTGTCGCCAACGTAATTCAGATTACCAGGAGCAAGCAAAATGGCTGCTAAGGACGTCAAATTCGAATCCGATGCCCGCGACCGGATGCTGCGCGGCGTGAACATCCTTGCCGACGCTGTGAAAGTTACGCTGGGCCCCAAAGGCCGCAACGTCGTCATCGAGAAATCCTTCGGCGCCCCGCGCATCACCAAGGACGGTGTGTCGGTTGCCAAGGAAATCGAACTTTCCGACAAGTTCGAGAACATGGGCGCCCAGATGGTGAAGGAAGTTGCTTCCCGCACCAATGATGAGGCTGGCGACGGCACCACCACCGCCACGGTTCTGGCCCAGGCCATCATCAAGGAAGGCCTGAAGTCGGTTGCCGCCGGCATGAACCCGATGGACCTGAAGCGCGGGATCGATCTTGCGACCACGAAAGTCGTCGCGGCGATCAAGGCTGCGGCCCGTCCGGTGAACGACAGCGCCGAAGTTGCGCAGGTCGGCACCATTTCGGCCAACGGCGAAGTTGAAATCGGCCGTCAGATCGCGGACGCGATGCAGAAGGTCGGCAACGAGGGTGTCATCACCGTCGAAGAGAACAAGGGCCTTGAGACCGAGACCGAGGTCGTCGAAGGCATGCAGTTCGACCGCGGCTACCTGTCGCCCTACTTCGTCACCAACCCCGACAAGATGGTGGCTGAACTCGATGATGCCCTGATCCTGCTGCACGAGAAGAAACTCTCCTCGCTCCAGCCGATGGTTCCGCTGCTCGAAGCTGTGATCCAGTCGCAAAAGCCGCTGCTGATCATCGCTGAAGACGTCGAAGGCGAAGCGCTGGCGACCCTCGTGGTCAACAAGCTGCGTGGCGGCCTGAAGATTGCTGCCGTCAAGGCTCCGGGCTTCGGCGACCGCCGCAAGGCCATGCTGCAGGACATCGCGATCCTGACCGGCGGCCAGGTGATCTCGGACGATCTCGGCATGAAGCTGGAGAACGTCACAATCGACATGCTTGGCCGCGCCAAGAAAGTGTCGATCACCAAAGACGCAACCACCGTCGTTGACGGCGCTGGCGACAAGGCTGAAATCGCAGCCCGTGTTTCCCAGATCCGCACGCAGATCGAGGAAACCACCTCGGACTACGACCGCGAGAAGCTGCAAGAGCGCGTTGCGAAACTGGCCGGTGGCGTTGCCGTCATCCGCGTCGGCGGCATGACCGAAGTCGAAGTGAAAGAGCGCAAGGACCGCGTCGATGACGCCCTGAACGCGACTCGTGCGGCCGTGCAGGAAGGCATCGTAGTCGGCGGCGGCGTTGCCCTGATCCAAGCTGGCAAGGTGCTTGAAGGCCTGGAAGGCGTGAACGCCGACCAGAACGCCGGTATCGCCATCGTCCGCAAGGCGCTGGAAGCACCGCTGCGTCAGATCGCACAGAACGCTGGCGTCGACGGTTCGGTCGTGGCTGGCAAGATCCGCGAGAGCGAGGACAAGTCCTTCGGCTTCAACGCGCAGACCGAAGAATATGGCGACATGTTCAAGTTCGGCGTCATCGACCCGGCCAAGGTTGTGCGTACCGCGCTGGAAGACGCTGCATCGGTTGCTTCGCTCCTCATCACCACGGAAGCGATGATCGCCGAGAAGCCGCAGGACAAAGCGGCCGGCGGCGGCATGCCCGACATGGGCGGCATGGGCGGCATGATGTAATCATTACGCGATATGCGTCAGTGGAACGGGGCCCCTTGGGCCCCGTTTTGCTTTGTGACGCCTTGCAAAGTGGGGAAAGCGCCGTCGCGCCGGGGTCATGAACGTCTGTGACGCACAAATGTTCCCGCGCGCCGGGATCGATATTTTCGGCGGTTTTGGGAACGAAGCATAGGGTTTTCAGGTTTTTAAGGCGTCGCCCCTTGCGAGGGGCATAACGGAAAGGATCTGAACATGAAACGCTTTATGCTCAGCACGGCCCTGGTGGCCTTGACGATGACTCCGGCGCTGGCTCAGACCGCTGGCGATACGACCACGGGGACCGCCGTGACCACTGGCGCTACGGCCGGCAGCGTGGGCGCTGGCGGACAGACTTTTTATCAAAGCATGGGAATGAACGAAATCTTCGCGTCCGACTTCATCGGCGCGACGGTCTATGTCGCTGGCAGCGAGGTACAGGGCACGCGCATGGGGCGCGGCGCCATGGGCACCGGCGGCATGGGGATGACCACTGATCCGATGGCCGGCACGGGCACGACGGCGGGCATGACTGACGCCACGACCGGCACGACCGGGATGGCCGGTGACACGACCGTTGCGGGCGACACCGGCGCGACAACCGGCGTGGCTGGCGACACCACTGTCGCAGGCGATACCGGCGCCACGACCGCAACCGGCGACACGACTGTTGCAGGTGACACTGGCGCGACCACCGGCATGACTGGCGACACGACCGTTGCCGGTGATACCACCGGTGGCACCATGACCGGCGGCACCAACATGGCCGGCGTCCAAGGCGTTCAGCAGGACTGGGAAAACATCGGCTCGATCAACGACGTCGTCATGACCCGTGAGGGCGAGATCCAGGCCGTTCTGGTGGATGTGGGCGGCTTCCTTGGCATCGGCGCGCGCACCGTTGCCGTCGATATCGACGCGCTGAACATCGTCGACGACGGCGAAACCGGCGACTTCCATGTCGTGTTCACCTCTACCCGCGAAGAGATCGAGAACGCACCCGAGTTCGATCGTGACGCAGCAAACCAGCAAGGCATGCAGACGGCTGCTGGTACCGGTACCGCAACCGGGACTGGCATGGGTGCTGCCGGCACCGCTGCTGGTCAGAACCAGGACATGACCGCCCAGAACCAAGGTGTGGTGACGCCCAACGAGGGCTACGGCATGGCTGACCGTTCGTCGATCTCGGTCGACAACCTGACCAACGCAAACCTCTATGACGCCAACAACGAAAACGTCGCCAACGTCAGCGACGTGGTCGTAGGCACCGATGGCCAGATCGAGGCTGTGGTGGCCGATGTCGGCGGCTTCCTTGGGATCGGCACCCGGACTGTCGCTCTCGACTTCGACCAGCTTGAAATCCACCGGGACGAAGGCGGCACGGGTAATGACATCCGCCTCTACGTTCCGATGACGCGCGAGCAGCTTGAAGCGCTGCCTGAATACGAAGCCCAGAACTGATCCTTCCGGACCTGAACCTGCAAGAGCCCGCCCCCCGGCGGGCTCTTCGCTTTTGCGGCAGGGACATGAAAAAACCGGCGGGCAAAGCCGCCGGTTACTCGTTAAGTCACTGATAAACAGGAACTCGTTACTGAATGATACAAGGCGCACAATGCTGATCACGTGTGGCCGCCGCTGGGGCAGAAACCGTCCGCGCCCTTGCTGCGGAGTGATAACCCGGCTGCCAGCGATCGGTTCCGGCGCAGCGTAATAAAAAATTCATATGGTTAACGCGGACCGTTGGCGTTGCCGTGGGGGCACAGGGTGCAAGCTGCAAATCCGCGCGATGCGGAACCGCCTGGCCGGGCAAGCGTTATGACCAGGATAAAACGAAGGAGTTTGACATGGCCCGGACGGAACCCACCACCGAAGATCTCGCGCGGCAGATGGACGCGCTGAAGGGGGACCTGGCAAAGATCACCGAAACGCTGGGCGAACTGGGACGGGCGCAGGGCCGCGCCTTGGCCGATGACATGCGTGCCCGCGCCGAACGGGCCCGCCAGGAGGGAGAGCGTCAGGCAGAGTACCTGCAACACCGCGCAGAGGAAATGGTCGACGAGGCCGCCGAGATGGTGCGCCGCCAGCCGGCAATGGCGATGGGAATCGCTGCCGGTATCGGCTTTCTCGTGGGCATGATGACGCGGAAGTAGGATGATGATCCCCAACCCGCAGCTCGTGAAGGATGCAGCCTCACGGGCGGCGAAGCAGGCCGTGCTGGGCACGGCCGGTGCGCTGCTGGCCGCGATCGGCGTCGGGTTCCTGACCTCGGCGCTGTGGATCTTCCTGGCGCGGTGGCAGGATTCGCTCTTTGCCTCGCTGGCGGTAGGGGTCCTGTTCCTTTTGCTGGCAGGGGTGGCGCTGGCGATGGGCAAGCGGGCAGGGCGGTCGCGGCGCGTTCCTGACGCCCGGTTCCACAGCCGGCGCGCCGACCCGCTTTATGATGCCCGCGCACAGGAAGCAGGGCCCTTTGCCCCGCCGCGCGGGGATTATCCGCCGCTGATGGAGGCGTTCCTGTTCGGTCTCAACACCGCTGCAAAGGTTCGCCGCCGCAAAACCCGCTGATGGCGTTGCGAAGCATGTCGAGGCTGAAGGGCCGCGGCAGCACCGGCCATCCTTCGGTCGAGGCTGCGGCCCGCACGCCGGGCCCTTCGATCATCAGCACCTGGCCGCCGCTTTGCCGCAGTACGGGAGCAAGGCGGCTGGCGGACAGTTCCTCGGCCGCAACCGACAGGATCGCCCCCGTCAGACCGCGAATGCCTTTCAGCGCCTCGGCTGCCGCGTCGGGGGTCAGAAACCCGTAGACCTTGGCCGCGGGCCAGAAGTCCCGTAGCGCCTCTGTCAGGTCGTCCAGAACCAGTTGGTTCTTCTCAAGTATGACAAAGACCGGATAGTCTTGGTTTGCATCGGCCATCGGCTCTCTTTCTGATCAACCACGCAATGCGTGGATGCGGTATGGCGCAGGCAATTCCACTTGGCACTAATTTGTGACATAGGTCGGCGATTTCGGCATCCTTCGGGCCTTCGTCGCCATGCCAATCAACTGTCAGGCTTGCTCGCTGCGGGGCACTCATCTGTTCACGCCGCATTCTGAAGAACACTTCAGGTTGATGCGCCGCTACAAGGTAAACGAGATCACCGTTCAGGCTGGCAGTACCCTGCTGGCGGAAGGTGAAAGATCTAATCACCTTTATACCGTACTCGAATGAATGGGCCTCCGCATCAAATTTGTTCCCGAAGGCGGGCGCCAAGTGCTCAATTTTGTGTTTCCAAGTGATTTCCTTGGTCTGCAGGCGAGGCTCGCCTCGGCGAGATGAAGCACAGCGTCTTGGCGTCGGGTGGTGTGGGGTCTTGGGGATGGTGCGGAACGGTGAATGCGTCCTGCCTTACAAGCAACGGGATCTTACCGATGCGCTTGGTCTGTCGGTGGTGCACACCAACAAGACGCTGTCGCGGTTGCGCACCATGGGCCTTGTGATCTGGCGCGACGTCCGGCTGAAGATCATCGATACAGCCGCTGTGGCGCAACTGGCGGGGATAGACATTTCCGACACAGATCGACGCCCGCTGATCTGAGCCTCTGGAACCTTGGTTACCTGCCCGCTGTTGACGGTTTGTAGGCGCGCCCACGGCGCCAGCACAACTCTGGAAGGAAATCAGATGCTACAATGGGCAGCCATCTTCCTGGTCATTGCGCTCATTGCCGCTGTCTTCGGCTTTGGCGGCGTCGCTGCGGCATCCGCCAACATAGCGCAGATCCTGTTCTTCATCTTCATCGTACTATTCGTCATCGCGCTTATCGCGCGTCTGGTGCGGGGAAGATAACTCTCTCCTGACTGCGGCAGGGGAGGTCGTTCCGACCTCCCCTGTTGTTTCAGGCGATCTGGGCGGGGATGGGGCTTTCGGGCACCTGATCGGGAGTGGCAAGTGCCACGAACCAGACCAGAAGCGGAATCGCCACAAATCCCCCCAGCGGCCCCCAAAGCCACATCCAGAACACCAGCGACAGGAACACGGCAAGCGCATTGACCTGAAGATGCTGCCCCACCAGCGCCGGCGTGATGAACTGCCCCTCCATCGTGTTCAGCAAGACGTATGTGGCGACGGGCAGGAACCGCGCGGCATCCTCATACATCACGATCCCGAACAGCATCATCATCCCGGCCACGATCAGCGGACCAAGGTAGGGGATGAAGTTCAGAAGCATCGCGATGATCCCCCACATCAGCGGCATGGGAATGCCGAGCAGCATGAAGACAACCGCGATGATTGCGCCGAATATGATGTTGATCACGGTGATCGTCAGGAAGTAGCGCGAAACCTGCGCTTCTGCCCGCAAGAGGCGCAGGTGCAGCGGCCCGGTAAAGCCTGCTGGCAGGGGTGTCGGCGCCGGATCGTTCGCGGCCGAAACGCGGCCCGCCCACTCATAGATGTCGGTGCGCGACAGGAGGAAGAAAAACAGCGCCCCCACGAAGATCATCAACTGCGAGGCCAGCGACGGCGCCAGGAACACCGCGTCGCTCATCCGCGGCAGGACGAATCCTTCGACCTCCTCCGCCTCTGTCGCCTCGGATTCCCCTTCAGTGAGGGCGTCAGAAATTCCTTCTGACATGCTGTCCAGTTCGGCCATGCCGCGCTGCAGGCTCTCGATGATGAGGCTGAGTTCATGCCAAAGCCGCGGCGCCTGTTGCAGCGCCATGCCGATGAAAGGCTCGATCAGCAGCAGGATGCCGCCAAGGACAGTCAGGATGATGCCAAGCCCGAGCAGTGCGCCCAAGGCTCGCGGCAGGCCCAAGCGGTTGATCGTGGTTGCGACCGGCGACAGCACGATCCCCACGACGATGGCCAGCACAAGCGGCGCGAACACGCTTCGTCCCAGAAAAAGCGCAACGAAAAAGGCGATGATAGCAATGACGACGTTGGCATAGCGCGCGACATGCGAAAGCGGCATCGGAAAATCCAGCCTGGGGTGCGCTGCCCGGTGCAGCGCAGGGTCTTTCGGAACGCGGAGAGGAAGCAGAAGGTTCCGTGCCGCCAACAATCCAGAACGCGACGCGGCTGAGCAAGCCATTGATCGTAGGTGCAAAGAGCCAGCGGCAGAGCAGGTGTGCGTTCGATCCGCCCCGGGCCTAGACCGGCGCAAAGAACCCCGCGTGGCCAGGCCCGCCCAGACCCACTTCCTCGGGCGTCGGGGCGCTTTCCATGTCGGCCACATGGGCGTTCAGGACAAAGTGCCCCTCGGTTCCCGCCCGGTGCCGCAGCGCCGATATCGGAAACACGGCCTGGCGCGAGGTAAGAAGCTTGTCATTGTCCACGACAATGTGGGTGACATTCATGCTGTCGGCGTCAAAGCCGATATCGGCCACGATCCCCATCTCGCCATCCGCGCCAAAGACCGGCTTGCCCAGCCAACTCGTCGCCCGGTCAAGCGTATCGACATCTGGGCCTGTGTCATCCTCACCTTCGTCCTCGATCATCTCTTCGACCGGGGGATGGGGGGGCTGCGCCTCTTGCGCGGCGGCGGCCATCTCGGCCCAGATCATCAGCGGCGCGGTGGTGTGGCCAAAGGGACCCACGACCACCGGGGGCCAGTGTTCCACCGACAAAAGCCCGCCATCCTCACCGCCATGTTCCCATACCGGTGCATCCTCAACCGCCTCTGGCGTGAGTTCAAGCGTCCAGGTCTCGCGCTCTTCGTCAAGCAACAGCAGGCGCGAGGACACGAGCACGTCGGTTGTTTCAAACCAGTTGCCCGCATCCAGCGCGACATAGCGGATCTCATGGGTTCTTGGATCCAGGAACAGTTCGTGGATTGGGAACAGAGTTTCCTCGCCGTCCTCGGACTCGGCCCGGGCCGACGATTGCAGCGTGTCTGACAGCGATCTCAGCATTGGCGCCTCCCTTGTCGGGGAAACGCGGGCCAGGGGGCTGCGGTTCCGGTCAGGCCTCGGGTGGGATGAAGCCCGCGACGGGGAAGCGCAGCGCCAGCCGGTAGCCCGGGCCGCACGGGGTCTGCGAAGGGCCTTCTTCCATAGTGGCCTCAAGCTGCCGTCCAAAGGCCGTGATCAACTGCCCGCCAAGACTGGTGCCATCTTCCCGCAGTTCACCCTGGGCAAGCGGCGCGCCCACCGAGTTCACGACTTCGAGCAGAACCATGTTGTCCTCCTCAAGCTTGAAATTGATCCGCAGCCAGGGATCTCTGTCCTTGGGCTTGCCCATGAACTTGTAGGCGTTGTTGATCGCCTCTGTCGCCAGCAGCGCCAGCGGCACGACCTGGTCAGGGAACAGCCGGATCGGGTCAAGGTCGCAGGCCAGCTTCACCTGCGCCTCATTTGCGGAAATCGTGCCAAGCTGGTGCAGCAGTTCTTCCAGAAGCCGGTCGGCCCGCACATCGGCCACCCGTTCCGACTGGTACAGGATGCGGTGGATGGTCGCGAGGCTCATGACCCGGTCCTGCACGCTTTTCAGCACCCGGCGAAGCCCCGGGTCCTGTACGCGACGCATCTGCATGTTCACGATCGACGCGATCAGTTGCAGGTTGTTCTTGACCCGGTGGTGGACCTCTTTCAGCAGCACCGTCTTTTCGTGCAGCGCGGCGGCGCGGTTCGCCTCTTCGCGCGTGATGATCCGGCGCAGCTTGTTGAACGTGCCGTTGAGCTGCCGGAACTCTGCCGGGGCGCGACCGGGGGGCGGATCACCGAAATCGTCGCGCTGGCCAATGGCAAAGCGGCGCATCTGCCCATTGAGGTAGACCACATGCCGGATGACCAGCCGGTGCACGGCAAAGAAGGCGACGGAGAGGCTGACGAACCACATCAGGAACGGGAACAGCAGCGCCAGCACGCTGTCGCGTTCCCAACTGTTCTGCATGCCGTCGCGCGGCCAGACTCCCACTGCATAGACAAGCTGCGGCACCACGGGCACCGTCACGAACAGCGCCCGGGCGCCGTTGCGGGTATGACCATCGACAACCGGCGCTGAAGGATCAAGGAGATCCACGCCGGCCCTGTCTGCAGGCAGCAGGTCCACCTTTTGGTACTGTTCCGGTGCAAGCAATTCCCCCCGGTCGTCCAGCAGATGCAGCGCGGCAGGGCGGCGGCGGCCGGTGGCCTGTCCGTAGTGGCTGACGATTTCCATCGCCCCATAGGGGAGCGACAGGAAGACGAATCCCCTTAGCGCGCCCTGGCGCCAGATCGGCTCTTTCAGGATCAGCACCGGCAGCCCGGTGATGGGACCAGCGTTGCTTGTCGTGATCGTGGTCTGCACCCGGGTCGTTTCAACCGCAGCGAAGTTCAAAGGTTGTTCCGACAGGCAAGAGGTCCCGTCGGGTGCGACAAAGCCTGCAAAGGCAAAAAGGCCGGAATTGCGCACGAACTCCGCAGCCAGCGCCGCACATTCAGCCGGGCGGTCCAGCGTTTCCATCAGGACCGGTCCCAGCGCCCGCGCGGAACCCAGCGCGCCCTCGATCAGGGCGCGCTGACCTGCCACCGCATCAGCGGTCAGGCCGATCAGAGCGGCTTCTGAAGTCTGGCGCGCATCCGAAAGCACCCGAAGCGTCTGCGCGACGGAGATGAGTCCAAGAGGCAACAACGCCACCGTCAGCAAGACGGCAAGCCGAAAGCCCAGACCGTCGATGATGCGCGGCCAGCGTAGCTTGATCGGCCGGATCACCCGGCAGACACCGGCCCTGCTGCCATGACAGCCATTGTTGCACCGTCGGTCATGAACATTTCCTCATCCTCGCCCAGCTTCAACAGCTCTGCCAGCCGCTTGCGGCCGCGGTTGGCCCGGCTCTTGATCGTGCCCACCGCGCAGCCACATGTTTCAGCGGCCTCCTCATACGAAAAACCGGACGCTCCGACAAGGATCAGCGCCTCGCGCTGCTCATCCGGAAGGTGCTCAAAGGCTTTCCAGAAGTCCGCCATGGCCAAGCGCCCGTCGTGATCGGGCTTCTGCGCCAGCCGGGCCGCGTGGATCCCGTCAGAATCCGACACCTCCCGCCCGCGCTTGCGGCGGCTAGAATAATAGGTGTTGCGAAGGATGGTGAACAGCCAGGCGCGAAGGTTCGTGCCGGTGTTGTACTTGTCTAGGTTGCCCCACGCCTTGAGAATGGTTTCCTGCACCAGATCGTCGGCCGTTGCCCCGTTGCGGCAAAGCGACAGGGCAAAGGCGCGCAGCGCCGGCAGGTGGGCCACCATCTCCTCACGCGGGTCGGCCGGGGTCGGAGAGGTGTCTGTCATTTCAGGCGGTCCTGTTCCTTCAAACGTTCAAGCAGGATCTGGAGGTGCTGCGGCACCTCCTCCTGAAGCTTCTGCTGATAAAGGCGGCGCAGGTTCTCGTTGATCTGTTGTTCGACGAGGGATCTGTCACGGGCACCCTTGCCGGACGAGTCGCCATTCGTCGCCGCCGCCTCCGCAGATGAGGTGGCGGAGGCGTTCGCATACGTGTGCCGATCGTGCTGTGGCATTCGGTTGGTCTTCTTTCGTCAGGGATGTCACTGCATATTTTTATTGAATTTTGGAACCTAACCCCAAGATTGGCGTTGGGTTCCGCTAAATCGCAAAAAAAGTGAGTTTCAATGACACAGGCGAAGGATTTGGATGTCACGGTCGACGGCCAACATTCCGGAAGCGGGGGGACAACTGTGGATATCTCTGTACTCATCGGCCAGGAATTGCCCTACCTGCGTCGTTACGCTCGCGCCCTGACCGGGAGCCAGACCAGCGGCGACCGCTATGCCGCAGCGACTCTCGAAACGATCCTTGTAGAGCCGGCGCTGTTCGACCGGGGCATGTCGCCCCGCGTCGCGCTGTTCCATGCCTTCCACATGGTCTGGTCGACGACGGGTGCGCCCGTGGCTGAACCGGACGCCGATACGCTCGAGGCACGGGCCCAGGTGCATCTGCGCGCGCTGACGAAGAACACGCGCGAGGCACTGCTTCTTCACACCATCGAGGAGCTGAACTACGACGAGATCGGGCAGGTCATGAAGACCTCGCGCGAGGAGGCCGCCGAGCTTGTCGCCATCGCCTTCCGCGAGATGGAGAATTCGGTCTGCGGCCGGATCATGGTGATCGAGGATGAATCGCTCATCGCGATGGACATCGAAAGCATCGTGACCTCGATGGGGCACTCTGTCACCGGCAACGCCCGCACCCGCGACGCGGCGGTCAAGCTGGCGCAAAAGGAACGGCCCGACCTGATCCTGGCCGACATCCACCTCGCAGACGACAGCTCCGGCATCGACGCGGTCAACATGATCCTGCGGGAAATGGGCGACATCCCGGTGATCTTCATCACGGCCTATCCCGACCGTCTTCTGACGGGCGAACGGCCGGAACCGGCCTTCCTGATCCCGAAACCCTACACCGAAGAGCAGGTGCGTTCGGCGGTCAGCCAGGCAATGTTCTTTGCCTCTACGGAAACGCTGATGTCCTGATCCCCAACGGATCGGGGAAAAGGGGCGCCTTCGGGCGCCCTTTTTCCGTTGCGCAAAAAAGAGCCCCGCCACAAGGGCGGGGCAGTCAGGGAGGGAACCGAAAGAAGAGTGCCACGGATGGCACAACCGGCGCGAACCCGCGCCGGGCCGCAGTGAACTCAAGGCGGGGTCTTCCCCCGCAAGGCACGGGCCACCAAGGCAGCCAGCGCCAGAACCAGGAACAGCACGAACAGGATCTGCGCGATCCATGCCGACGTGCTCGCGATTCCGCCAAATCCAAAGATCGCGGCGATGATCGCGATAACGAAAAACGTCAAAGCCCAACCGAGCATGATGGTGCCTTTCGCTTCTTGGTTGCATGTTGAACGCTGATACCCCCCTGCAGGTTCCACAGGTTGTTGAGATAGGGGAACCAAAGCCTTCACGAGAAGTTTCGTGAGCAGGAAGTGAAGGGGACAGAAGCAGATGGCAGAAGCGTTCATCGCCTATTGCGGCGAGCCGCCGACCCCGGCAGTGCTGCTTTCGGCGTGGAACCTCGATCCGCCACTGCTTGTGGCGCTGGCGCTTTGTGTGCCGCTGATCCACCGCTTCGCGCGCGTTCCAGCGGCGGGCTGGGGCGCTTGGGCGCTGGCGGTGCTGGTCTTCGTCTCCCCCCTCTGCAGCCTTAGCGCTGCGCTCTTTTCGGCGCGGGTGGTGCACCATGTCCTGCTGGTCGTGGGGGTGGCGCCGCTGCTGGTGGTGACCTTCCCGCAGTTGAACCGGATGGCGTTGCCCAGCGGCGCGGTGTTTCTTGCGCATCTGCTGGCGCTGTGGGCTTGGCACGCGCCGGGGCCTTACGGTTGGGCGCTATCGACCACCTGGGGCTATTGGCTGATGCAGGTAACGCTGCTGCTGACCGCTTGGGCGCTGTGGCGCGAGGTCCTGCGTGAAGGGGAACCCGGCGGGCCGCTTGCGCTGCTGGTGGGGACGGTGGCGCATATGGGCCTTCTGGGCGCGCTGATCGTCTTTGCGCCGGTGCCGCTTTACGCCGCCCATTTCGCAACGACCGAACCTTGGGGTCTCAGCGCCCTGTCGGATCAGCAGCTGGCCGGGCTGCTGATGTGGGTGCCCGCGATCCTTCCCTACCTTGGCGTCGGCCTGCGACTGGCGTTCCGGATGCTCCCCGAAGAGGCGGGCTGATGAACTTTGACGTCGCGCTCTGGCTCGTGAAGTTCGCGCATGTCACGGGCATCGCGCTTTGGGCGGGGGGAATGTTCGTGCTGCCCCACCTGTTCCGGAAGGCAAGCAAAGTCAGCGGCGACGAACATCACCGCCTGCACCGCATGGTGCGGCAGCTTTACGTTCAGATGATGTCGCCTGCCGCCTTTGTCGCCGTGGGCACGGGTACCGGGCTGATCTTCATGCGCGAAACCTTCGTGGCGTGGTTCTCGCTGAAACTTGTCGGGGTAGGGGTTCTGGCGGGGCTGCACATCCTTGCGGGGCTTCTGGTCGTGGGCCTGTTCCGGGTCAAGAGCCCGGCCAGCTTTGGCTGGATCAAGACCTGGATGATGACCGCCGTCACGCTGGGCGCAGTGATGACGATCCTGTGGTTCGTGCTCGCCAAGCCAGAAATCTCCTCGCGGACAATGGCCGGGCTTTTCGAACCCGGCGCCCTTCGCGACACGCTCCTGCCGCTCATTCCTTGGATGACACCATGATGCCCACCCCATGATCGAAGACGAGCTTTCCACCATGCCAGCCTGCCAGCCCCGTGAAGATCATCCCCAGGATGGACAGCCCCAGCCCATGGGGCAGGACGGATTCCGGAGAGACAAGGCGCAGGCCCCAGTTCACCGCAAGGATGGACAGCAGCGTCATCGCGCTGACGGCATGGGTCCAGCTTGCCGCTCGGACGCGGATGCCCTTGACCAGCAGCAGTTCGGCAGTGCCCGCGATGCCCGCCGCAACGCCCGAGGCGAAAGCGCCGCCTACCGCCCACAGCCCGACGCGCAGCCAGAACGGATCGGCAGACCACCAGTAGAGCACGTCTGCCGCCAGCGTCCCGGTGGAAAATGCGATCGGGAAATGCACCATCATCGCGTGGATCGGGTGGCCGACCAGCGCAATCGCCGAGGTGGTGTCGTGGGAACTGACCTCGGCCATGACGGGGTTCTGGCTGTCCTTGTCGCCTTCGCGTTCGTCCTGCGGGATGTCGTCGTCGGACTTGTTCATGCGAGGGCTCCTTTCGCAGTGGGCCGGTGGCTGGCAGTGGGGGCCGTGGTTCTGGTCGCGGGATGCGACGGGCCGTTCTCCACGCTAGAACCGCGAGGGCCTGCGGCGAGTTCCATCGCCAACCTTTGGTGGGGGATGCTGGCGGGCGCGCTGATCCTGATGGCGCTGGTGCTGGCGCTGTTCGCCTTCGTAATGCTGGCGCCAAAGCAGGCGTCGCGGATCGCGCCCCGGCACTGGATCATCTGGGGCGGGCTGGGCCTGCCGGCGCTGGTGCTGCCGCCGCTGGTCGGCTGGTCGCTGGTGGCGGGGGAACGGCTGCTGCCGCATCCCGGCGCCGATGTCGCGGTGGTCGAGGTCGAATCCTTTCAGTTCGGCTGGACTTTCCGCTATCCGGAATACGGCGGCATCGAACGCGACATCCTGCACCTGCCGGTCGGCCAGCCGGTGGATATCCACATCACTACCCGCGACGTGATCCACGCGTTCTGGATCCCGCAGCTAGGGGGCAAGCTTGATGCGATCCCGGGGCATGTGAACGTGCTGCGGCTGCAGGCCGACGAAACCGGCGTCTATGCCGGCCAGTGCGCCGAATTCTGCGGTACCGGCCATTTGCCCATGCGGTTCGAAACCCATGTGCATGCCCCCGAAGACCTGCCTGCCGCGCTGGGCATCACTGCCGCCGCTGACGACCAAGAGGAAGATCAACAGCCATGACGCCAAGCCCCCTCCGACTGCACAAGGACCTGTCGCGCATCTGGGCGACCGGGCCGGGGTTCCAGCGGCTTGCAGCGGTGAACCACACGATCCTTGGGCTGCGGTTCATGGTGACCTCGGCCGTCTTCTTTGCGATTGGCGGCGTATTGTCGATGATGATCCGGGCGCAGCTTGCGACGCCCCATTCCGCCTTTATCGGGCCAGAGATCTACAACCAGATCTTCACGATGCATGGGACCATCATGATGTTCCTGTTCGCGATCCCGATGCTGGAAGGGCTGGCCATCTACCTTCTGCCAAAGATGCTGGGGGCGCGCGATCTCGCCTTTCCGCGCATGACGGCCTATGGCTACTGGTGCTACCTGTTCGGCGGGTCGATCTTGGTGATCGCGCTGATCCTGGGGGTGGCGCCCGACAGCGGCTGGTTCATGTACACGCCACTGTCGTCCAAGCCCTATTCGCCGGGCATCAATGCCGATGTCTGGCTGCTGGGCGTTACCTTCGTGGAAATCTCGGCGTTGACCATGGCGGTGGAACTCACCGTCTCGATCCTCAAGCTGCGGGCGCCGGGGATGACGCTGGCGCGGATGCCGATCTTTGCATGGTACATCCTAGTGACGGCGGTGATGATGGTGGTGGGCTTTCCGCCGCTGATCCTCGCGTCGATCCTGCTGGAGGTCGAACGCGCCTTCGACCTGCCGTTCTTTGACGCCACGCGGGGCGGGGACCCGCTGTTGTGGCAGCACCTTTTCTGGCTGTTCGGCCACCCCGAGGTGTACATCATCTTCCTTCCCGCCGCCGGGGCGCTGTCGATCATCATCCCGACCTTCGCGCAGCGCCCACTGGTGGGCTACCGGGCGGTGATCGTGGCGCTGGTGGCGATGGCGTTCCTGTCCTTCGGGATCTGGGTGCACCACATGTTCACCGTGGGCATCCCGCACATGGCGCTTGCGTTCTTTTCCGCCGGATCCGCCTTGGTGGCGGTTCCCACGGGGGTGCAGATATTTGCGTGGCTGGCGACGCTTGCCCATGGACGGCCGCGCTGGGACGTGCCGATGCTTTACGTCTTCGGGTTCTTCTTCGTCTTCGTGGCGGGGGGGCTGACGGGGGTGATGCTGGCGATGGTGTCGTTCAACTGGCAGGCGCATGACACCCACTTCGTGGTGGCCCACCTGCATTACGTGCTGGTCGGCGGCTTTGTCTTTCCAATGCTGGCTGCGCTCTACTACTGGCTGCCGAACGTGACGGGCAGGCAGAGCGTTCACCGCATTTCTGTCACGGCCTTCTGGCTGATCTTCATCGGCTTCAACCTGACCTTCTGGCACATGCACCTGACCGGCCTTCTGGGCATGCCACGGCGGATCTACACCTATACCGAGGCTGATGGGTGGACGTGGCTGAACCTTGTGTCCTCGATGGGCGGGTTCATCCTGACCATGGGCTTTGCGCTGGTGGCAATGGACATCCTGCTGCAGATGCGCCTTGGCCGCCGCTTCCGCCGTGACCCGTGGCGGGCGGGGACGCTGGAATGGGCTATCGCCACGCCGCCGCCGCCCTATGCCTTTGCCTCCATCCCCGAGGTGACGGAACGGGCCGACCGCCTCCCGGTCCGTGAGATGGGCCGCAGCCTTGCGGCGGGTGAGGGGTATCTGGCCCACGCGCGCAACGGGTGGCAGGAAACGCTGGGCCTGCACACGACCACGGGCCGGCCTGATCAGGTGGTGGTGCTGTCCCGGTCCACGCATCTGCCGCTGTACACCGCGATAGCGACCTGCGTGGTGGTGCTGTCGCTGCTGTTCAAGGTCTATTGGCTGGCGCTGGTGGGTTTGGCAGCCGTGATTACCCTGATGCTGTGGACGGCGCAGATTTCCGGCCTGCGCAAGGATTACGGCCCGCTGCCCATCGGTCACGGCATCGCCGTCCCCCCGCATACCGAGGTTGAAGGGCCGCCGCCGTGGTGGGCGCTGGTGATGACGCTGGTGGCGGATGGCACGCTGTTCCTCTCGCTGATCTACGGGATGTTCTACCTGTGGCTCGTGGCGGCGAACTGGCCCCCGGCCGCAGTGATGGAGCCGAACCTGATCCTGACGGCCGTGATCGCCGCAGGGCTGGTGTTGCCCCCACTGGTCGCACGGGGGGCGCTGCGGGCGAATGCAAAGGGGCGGGGTATTCTGCTTTGGGTGGGTCTTGCGGCGCTGGGGCTGGCGGTGGCGATCGCGGGCCTTGTGTTTGCCATCATGCAGGTCCCGGCACCGACGCGGCACGCCTATTCCGCCACCACGGCGGCGGTGCTGGCCTATGCCGTCTTTCACGCCGGGGTGGGGGTACTGTTCCTGATCTCGAACACGCTGCGGTGGCGGGCGGGTTTCATCGCGCCACGCCGGGGGCTCGACCTGCGGCTGACCCGGCTCTGGCTGGATTACACCGCGGTGACGGGGGTAATCGGCCTTGGGCTGGTGCTGGTCATGCCCTACCTGACCGAAATCTCAGGGGTGCAGCCATGAGGGAGAGGCCGATCCACTACCTTTGGCTTACGGTCGGTTTTGGCCTCTGGACCACCGCTCTGGGGCTGATCTACAGCTTCCAGGCGCTGGGCTGCGCCTATGACTGGCCGCAGTTGATCCTGCGCGGCACCATCGCGGCGACGCTTGTGGCGCATCTGGTGTTGCTTTGGGTGCTGATCCGCCGCTGGCGCCGGTATGAGGGTTTTCTGCGCACCCTGACGCTTTGGCTTCTGGTGGCGGCGCTGGTGGCAACCGCTTTCACCTATGCGCCAATTCTTCTGCTGTCGGCGTGCCTTCCATGACGGGCGCGGGCGCTTGGGCCTTTCGGGACAAGGCGTTGACACTTCGGCAACAATCTTGTCTTCTGCCCGCAGGTTTCCGCGCCGCCCCTGCGGCACGGGGACGTTTCATTCGACAACACGAACAGGAGGATCGCTCATGAAATCTGCTCTTATGGGCACGGCTGCGGCACTGGGCATGGTGCTGGGCACGGCGGCAGTCGCGCAAGAACAGACGTTCATCTCGATCGGTACGGGCGCGGTGACCGGCGTCTATTATCCGACCGGCGGCGCGATCTGCCGCCTTGTGAACCGGGACCGGGCAGAACACGGCATCCGCTGCGGCGTTGAATCGACCGGCGGCTCGGTCTTCAACATCAACGCGATCCGTTCGGGCGAACTGGAATTCGGCGTGGCGCAATCCGACACCCAGTTCCAGGCAATCGACGGCTCCGGCTCGTTCGAGGGTGAGGCGTTCGAGGATCTGCGCGCCGTATTCGCCCTGCATCCGGAGCCGTTCACTGTTGTGGCCCGCGCCGATGCTGGCGTCCGCACCTTCGAGGATCTGCGCGGCAAGCGCGTGAACGTCGGCAACCCGGGCTCGGGCACCCGCGACACGATGGAACTGACGATGGAACGCTTCGGCATGACCATGTCGGATTTCTCGATGGTGTCGGAACTGCAGCCGGGTGAACAAAGCCAGGCGCTTTGCGACAACAACATCGACGTGATGACCTATACCGTGGGCCACCCCTCGGGCGCGATCCAGGAGGCTACGACGGCCTGTGACTCGGTGCTCGTCAACGTCAGCGGCGAACAGATCGACGCCCTGGTCGAAGAGTTCCCCTATTACCGGACGGCGACGATCCCTGGCGGCATGTACCGCGGCAACGACGAGGATGTGCAGACCTTCGGCGTGGGCGCGACGCTCGTGACCTCGGCCAGCGTATCCGAGGACGTGGTCTATGCCGTGACCAGGGCGGTGTTCGAAAACATCGACCAGTTCCGCGGCCTGCACCCGGCGTTCGAAAACCTCGATCCGGAGCAGATGGCGACCGACGGCCTGTCTGCCCCGCTGCATCCGGGCGCTGAGCGGTATTTCCGCGAAGCCGGCCTGATCGAGTAACATGAGGGGCGGGACTCACCGCCTGACGATGGACTGACCCGCGCCGTCCCGCTTGTCGGGGCGGCGCCTTCGCTGAAACGGAGGGCGCCATGACCGACGAGACCCAGAAGTCTGGACGCAAGTTGACCGATGACGAGCTTCAGGATCTTGTTGCAAGCACGGACGCTGGCGGTCGGGACCCGCAGAACCGGACGGTCGCGCTGCTGATAGCGGGAATCGCGCTGTCCTGGTCGCTGTTCCAACTGTGGATCGCCCAGCCGCAGTTGTGGTTCGGCCAGTATTTTCCCGTGCTGAACGCAACACAGACGCGGCCGCTGCATCTGTTCTTTGCGCTGCTGCTCGCGTTTCTGGCGTACCCTGCCTACAAGCGCGCCCCCCGTGACCGCGTGCCCTTCTATGACTGGATCCTTGCGATCGTCGCGGCGGGTTGCGCGTTTTATGTCTTCTGGTACGCGCGTGAAATCTCGCTGACGGCGCGTTCAGGGCGGCCGACGCAGGAACAGATCATCGTCGGATCGATCGGGATCGTCCTGCTGCTGGAGGCCTCGCGCCGCGCGCTGGGCCCCGCGCTGACGGTGGTGGGGGCGATCTTCCTGGCCTATTCCTACTTTGGCCAAGGGTGGCTGATCCCCGAGATCATCGAGCACAACGGGCAGTCGTTGACCTCGATCATCAACGCGCAATGGCTGGACACCGCCGGCGTCTTTGGCATCCCGCTGGGGGTTTCGGCGGCATTCGTGTTCCTTTTCGTGCTTTTCGGCTCGCTGCTCGACAAGGCAGGAGCGGGCAACTACTTCATCAAGCTGGCGTTTGCGGGGCTTGGACACCTGCGCGGCGGCCCCGCCAAGGCCGCGGTGGTGGGGTCCGCGATGACGGGCCTCATCTCCGGGTCGTCGATTGCCAACGTCGTTACGACAGGTACTTTTACCATCCCGTTGATGAAACGTGTTGGCTTCAGTTCTGAAAAAGCCGGCGCGGTCGAGGTGGCAAGTTCCGTCAACGGCCAGATCATGCCGCCGGTCATGGGGGCTGCGGCCTTCCTGATGGTGGAATTCGTCGGGATTTCCTACATCGAGGTCATCAAGCACGCCTTCATTCCGGCGGTGATTTCCTACATCGCGCTGGTCTACATCGTGCACCTGGAGGCACTGCGCAAGGACATGCCCGCGCTGGGCGAGGGCGGCAGCCTGTTGCAGATGTTCGGCAAGATTGCCCTTGGTTTTGTGGGGGCAGGGATCGTTTTCTGGGGCGTGATCGCCGCGGTGGACGTGTTGCGCGGCGCGGCGCCGGCCCTTGCCGACCCGGTAATCCTTGCGGTCATGCTGGTGCTCTATGTGCTCGCCGTGTGGGTATCCGCACGCCGTCCGGACCTGGAGCTTGACGACCCCAACGCGCGCCAGTTCCATCTGCCGTCAGTGGCACAGGTATTCCCCACTGGGATCCACTACCTTCTGCCGATCCTGGTGCTGGTGTGGTTCCTGATGGTGGAACGCCAGTCGCCGGCGAAATCCGCATTCTATGCGGTCGCGATGATGCTGATCATCATCGTCACGCAGCGTCCGCTCAAGGCGATGTTCCGGCGGGGTGCCGTTGGGGCTGAATTCGCCGCAGGACTCCATGACCTGATCGAGGGCATGATCGCCGGCGCGCGCAACATGATCGGTATCGGCGTGGCCACCGCCGCGGCAGGCATCATCGTGGCAACCGTGACCCGCACCCCCATCGGCACCGAACTGGCCGGGCTGGTGGAGCAACTTTCCGGTGGCCATCTTTTCATCATGCTGCTGCTGGTTGGGGTGTTTTCGCTGATCCTCGGGATGGGGCTTCCGACCACCGCGAACTACATCGTCGTGTCCTCGCTCATGGCGAGTGTCGTGGTGAGCCTGGGCGCGCAGGAAGGGCTGATCGTACCGCTGATCGCGGCGCATCTGTTCGTCTTCTACTTCGGGATCATGGCGGATGTGACACCGCCTGTGGGGCTTGCCAGCTTTGCCGCTGCGGCTGTGTCTGGGGGCGATCCGATCAAGACCGGCTTTACCGCCTTCTTCTACAGCCTCCGGACAGTCGCGCTGCCGTTCCTGTTCATCTACAACCCGGCGCTGATCCTTTACGGGATCGACCTCGGCACCGCTGCGGGGCTGTTCCACGCGGCAACTGTCTTCGTGGTCGCGACTATTGCCATGCTGCTGTTCGCGGCAGCGACGCAGGGCTACTTCCTTGCCCGCTCGCGGCTGTGGGAAAGTGCGGCGCTGCTGTTGGTGGCCTTCACCCTGTTCGTTCCGAACTTCTGGCTGAACCGCCTTCAGCCGGCATTCGAAGACACGCCCCCGGCCGAATTCGCCCAAAGTCTGGATGAGGCCGAACCGGGGGAACAAGTGCGCTTCGTCGTGCGCGGACCAAGCTTTGCCAGCGGCAACGTCACCCAGACGACGCTGATCTATTCGGTGACCGAAGAGGCGCCGGAAACCGGGCGGGCAGAGGCTGCGGGCCTGTTCCTGATCCCAGAGGGTGACCGAATGGTTCTGGAAGAGCCGCTGTTCGGAACTTCATTCCAGCAGCAGCTGCAGGGCTTTGACTTCTACGCTGACACGCCGGTGGAAATCGCCAGCGTCCTGTCCCCGAACGACCGGATGCCAAAGCAGGTATTCTATATCCCCGCGCTGTTGCTTCTGGCGCTGGTCTGCCTGCTGCAACGCCGGCGGATGACCAAGCCAGCCTTTTAGAAGGCCGGCTGGCGCTGGACGCGGGCGGGGGTTCTGCTAGCTCTTGCTGAAACGAAAGGAGCTGTCATGCGCCGACTGAAATGGGTGATCCTGGGACTTATGGCCCTGCTGGTGGCTGGGGTGCTGCATTACACCCTGCCGCAGCGCGACATCGTGCGGATCGTCGGGATTGAAAATCGTCGCATCGACACCTCTTCCGGCAGCGGGTTCGCGACGCCGGGGACGCGCGACATCCGCTTCATCATGGCGGTGCGCCCGAACGGGCGTGAGATGGTCTACCGGAACGAGGATACCGGGTGGGGCTGGCCGCCTTATTTCAAGTTCAACAGCTCGACCCTGCAGGCCCGGGCCCAAAACTACGTTTCCACAGCGGCCAACCCGCAGTGGGTGGCGATCACGCACTATGGCTGGCGGCTGGAGTTCATGTCGATGTTCCCCAACGCCATCCGCATCCGCCCCGTGGCGGGGCCAGAGGCGACGCTGATCCCTTGGGCGAACATCATCATCCTGCTGGGCCTTGCCGCCATCGGGGTGCTGATCTGGCGCTGGTGGGTCCGCTTCAAGGAAAACCGACTGGAGCCGTTCTGGGACAGCCGCGCCGAGAGGCGCGACGCTCGGCGCCGCGCCCGACGCTAGAATTTATGCCTGCGGGCGCTGGGGCGACTTGTCGCCCTCAACCACGGACTCCTGCCCCGCCCAGCCCTTGGGCCGCCCGGTCGGCGGAAGATCGGCGGGCGTGGCGTTGCGGTGCAGCCAGGCCTTGGCCAGGAAATGCGCCACGATCGGAGCGGTGATGAACAGGAAGATCGTGATCATCAGTTCGTGGAACGAAAAGCCGCCGCCAAAGGCGGTGAAATAGATCATCGAGGCAATGAGCACCCCGCCCACACCAAGCGTTGTCGCCTTGGTGGGCGCGTGCAGCCGCGTCATCGGGTCAGGCAGCTTGACCAGCCCGAACGATCCGACCAGTCCGAACACCCCGCTGATGACCAGCATGGCAGAGATGATGATTTCCGCGATCAGGGTCATGGATCTATCCTTATTCGATGATGTCGCCGCGCAGCATGAACTTGCAGTAGGCGACCGTGGACACGAAACCCACCATTGCGAAAAGCATCGATGCTTCGAAATAGACGGCGGTGCCTTCGGCAACGCCATAGAGGATCAGCAGCGCGATGGCGTTGATGACCATGGTGTCCAGCGCCAGCACCCGGTCATTCACCCCCGGCGCGCGGGCCAGGTGCCAAAGGTTGAAGAGCAGCGCGAGCCCAAAGCAGGCGAAAGCGAAGTAAAGCGCGTAGGCGATCACAGGAAAATCTCCTTCAGCCGGCGTTCATAACGGTGCTTGATCTCGTCCCGGACGGCATCGGGATCGGGCGCGTCCAGGCAGTGCACCAGAATGGCCCGGCCGTCAGCCGCAATGTCGCTGGATACGGTGCCGGGCGTCATCGTGATCGTCCCGGCGAGGATGGTGATCGCCTCGGGTGAGCGGAGGTCGAGAGGGACGGTAACCCAGGCCGGGCGCAGGTCGGCGTTGCGTTTGAACAGGATCGTCTTGGCCACAACCACGTTCGCCACGACGATGTCCCACAGCACGACCAGCACGTATTCCGCGACCATCGGCCAGTTCCGCAGCACGGGCCGGTCCGGCCAGTAGGGCGCGGTCACAATCGGGATGATGATGCCAAGGATCAGGCCAAAGACCAGCGCGCCCAGCGACACGTTGTTCATCAGCATGAGCCAGATGACCGTCAGAAGCAGGGTCAGCAGCGGATGCGGCAGGAACTTGCGGATCATCACTGTGCTCCTTCATTGTCATAGGCGCCGGGGACGGTTCCCGGTTCCGCGCCATCCGGCAATGCCGTCTGCGGGCCATCGGGGGGCAGGGGGCCTTCACCTTCGGGGGTGCCGCTTTGCGGGATCGGCATGCCCTCGGCATTGACGGGGGGCATCACGGCTTCGATGTAAAGCTCCCGCTCGTACAGCTGGGCGGAGGTCGCCTCCAGATAGCCGGTCACCGGCCCTGCCAGCGCAACAAGCAGCGCCATGGTAGACAGAAGCGCCCCGGTCACCACCAGCGGCAGCTCTTGCGCCGGGGCGGGGGTGGATGTGCCCTCGACCGCGTAGGCCTTCCAGAAGACAGTGGTGCCCGCGCGGGCGAAACCTACGACCGCGATCAGCGAGGTGATGAGGATCGCCGCGAAGATGACCACCATCTGCGCCCCTTCGCGCGCGGCATCCAGGATCAGCAGCTTGCCGATGAAACCCGAAAGCGGCGGCAGCCCGGTCATGGCGATCGCCGCACCAAAGAACAGCGCCGCGATCAGCCCGTTCTGCGCGATAGGCGGTGCGGCCACCACATCCGCCCCGGCGGCGCCCCGGCGGGCCACCACCAGATCCGCGATCAGGAACAGCACTGCAGCCGCAAATGTCGAGTGGATCATGTAGTAAAGCGCGGCCGCCGTTGCCTCAGGGGTGAAGATGCCGATGGCTAGGAACAGCGTCCCCATCGAGCCGATGACTGAAAAAGACACCAGCCGCCCCAGGTGCTTGGACCCAAGAACGCCCAGCATCCCCAGCGTCACCGTGACCACTGCGGCAGGCAGGAGCCAGTCGCCCGCAAGCGTTCCGATCGCCGGCATGTCCGGCCCGAAGACCAGCGTGTACATCCGCAGGATGGCATAGGCGCCGACCTTGGTCATGATCGCGAACAGCGCAGCGACCGGGGCAGGGGCGTGGGTATAGGTGTTGGGCAGCCAGAAGTGGATCGGCACGACCGCCGCCTTGACCGCAAAAACGATCAGCAGCAGCACTGCGCCCACCCGCAGCAGCGCCCCGTCCCCTTCGGGCAGCGCGGCCACGCGCATGGCAAGGTCTGCCATGTTGAGCGTGCCGGTCACGCCATAGATCGTCCCCAGTGCGAACAGGAACAGCGCCGAGCCGGCAAGGTTGTAGACCACGTATTGCACCCCCGCCCGCAGGCGCATCCGCCCACCGGCGTGGATCATCAGCCCGTATGAAGCGATGAGCAGGATCTCGAAGAAGACGAAGAGGTTGAAGGCGTCGCCGGTCAGGAAGGCGCCGTTGATCCCCATCACCTGGAACTGGAACAGCGCGTGGAAATGCTTGCCCCGCGCATCCCAACCCGAGCCCATGGCATAAAGCGCCACCCCAAGCCCGAGGATCGAGGTCATCATGACCATCAGCGCCGACAGCCGGTCCAGCACCAGTACGATGCCGAAGGGAGCGGGCCAGTTGCCCATCTCATAGACCTGGATCTGCCCGGTTTCGGCCTGTCCGAACAGCAGGAAGGCGATGACGACCAGCGCGGCGCTGCCTGCCACTGAAAAGACCCGCTGCAGCGTGATCTCATGGCGCATCGCAAGCACGATCAGCGGAGCTAGGATCGCCGGCAGGATCACCGGCGCAAGGATCAGATGGTTCATGTCCGATCCCCTTTCGTCTCGTCTTTCATGTCGATCTCGTCAGTGCCGGATTCCAGGTAGGCGCCAAGCGCCAGCATCACCACCACGGCGGTCATGCCAAAGGCGATCACGATCGCCGTCAGCACCAGGGCCTGCGGAAGCGGGTCGGCATAGGGGCCGCCCGTCAGCAGGACCGCGGGCTGGTTGATGGCCAGCCGCCCGGTGGCGAACAGGAAGATGTTCACTGCATAGGACAGCATCGCCGTGCCCAGAACGACCGGGAAGGTGCGAAGCCGCAGGATGAGGTAGATAGCAGCCGCGGTCAGAACGCCCACGGCCAGTGCGACGATCAGTTCCATCAGCGTGCCTCCTCGGTGGTCTTGGACGGGTCGATGTCCATGGGGGTGTCGTTCACGGTTTCACCGGCCCGCCGGGCAAGCCGCGACAGGCTTGCCAGCGCCAGCATCACCGAGCCTACAACCGCCAGAAATACGCCAAGGTCAAAGGCCATGGCGGTGGCCAGTTCGAACTTGTCCATCGGCGGGATCTGGAAGTATCCGAAGGCCGAGGTGAGGAACGGCCGGTCGGCGAACCAGGCGCCCACGCCCGTCGCAGCGGCAATCAGCACGCCCGACGCGATGATCGCGTGATAATCTGCCCGCTGCCGCGCCTGCGCCCAAGCAAAGCCCGATGCCATGTATTGCATCAGCAGCGCGATTGACACGACAAGCCCCGCCACAAAGCCGCCGCCGGGTTCGTTGTGGCCGCGCAGGAAGATGTAGACGCCCACCATGACCGCGATCGGCATCATCACCCGCGTCGCCACCACCAGCATCAGCGGATGCCGGTCGCCGTCGCGCTTTATCCCCTTGCCGATTTCCATCAGCCGCCGCGAGGCACGGCCATGCAGGAGCGTCTGCGTCAGCGCATAGATGGCAAGCGCGGCAATACCCAACACGATGATTTCGCCGAAGGTGTCATAGCCCCGGAAGTCCACGAGGATGACGTTCACCACGTTGGTGCCGCCGCCGCCTGGATAGGACTGGTCGAGGTGGAACTGCGATATCGACTGGAACGCCAGATCCCGTGCCATCAGCGCATAGGCCAGCCCGCCAACTGCGATGCCCGCTGCGACCGACACGATCCCGTCGCGCCACTTGCGGCCCATGGTGCTTTCGCGCGGGGTTTCCTTGGGCAGGAAGTTCAGGGCCAGCAGCAGCAGGATGATGGTCACCACCTCGACCGTCAGCTGCGTCAGCGCAAGGTCGGGGGCAGAGAGGTAGACAAAGCCCAACGAAATCACGAGCCCGTTGACGCTGATGATCACCAGCGACAAGAGGCGGTTGCGGTGGAACAGCACCACCCCCAGCGAGGCCACCGTCAGAAGCAGCAGCCCGATGATGGCCATCGGCCCCGCCGGCAGCAACTGGTGCGTCCCGGCTGCATGGGTGCCGCCCATGAACGAAACGACGCCCGTGATTACCGCAGTGGCGGCAAAGATCATCAGGTAGCGGCTGATCGCCCCGTCATGCAGCGCATCCGTCAGGCGGCGCGAAGCGCCAGCGATGCCTTCCACGATCCAGTCAAAGATGGTCTTGGCCTCGGGGCGGGGGAGGGCGTTCCAGACCCCCTCCATCCGCCGGAAGGACATCAGGACCAGCACCCCGCCCACCACTGCGATGATCGACATGAACAGCGCCGGTGTTACGCCATGCCACAGCTGGAGCGAGTAGTACGGCAATTCCGCCTGGATCACCGCGCCCGAGGTTGCGGCGACCAAGGCGCCAACGACCGTCTGCGGCAAGATCCCGATGATGACGACCAGCACCGCAAGGAAGGCCGGCGCTGCCCAGAGGCCAAAGCCCGGATCATGCGGGTGGCCCGGGTAGTCGTCGCGCTTGGGCCCGAGGAAGGTGTGGGCGATGAAGCGGAACGAATAGGCCACCGAAAACAGCGCGCCGAGGGTGGCGAAGATGCCGACCCAGATATCGGTATGGGCTGCTTCCTCGAGCATCATTTCCTTGGACAGGAAGCCGTTGAGCAGCGGGATGCCCGCCATCGACAGCGCCGCGATCGTGGCGATGGTGAAGGTGATCGGCATCAGGTGCCGCAGCCCGCCCAGCCGCTTGATGTCGCGCGTGTGCGCCTCGTGGTCCACGATCCCCGCAGTCATGAAGAGCGCGGCCTTGAATGTCGCGTGGTTGATGATGTGGAAGACGGCGACCACCGCGGCCTCGGCCGTGCCAAAGCCCAGCAGCATGGTGATCAGGCCCAGGTGCGACACGGTCGAAAACGCCAGAAGCGCCTTCAGGTCGTCCTTGAAGAGCGCGATCACCGCGCCCAGCACCATCGTGATCAGCCCGGTGATGCCGACGATGTAGAACCAGGCATCCGTCCCCGCCAGCACCGGCCAAAGCCGCGCCATCAGGAACAGCCCGGCCTTCACCATGGTGGCCGAATGCAGGTAGGCCGACACCGGCGTCGGGGCGGCCATCGCGTGCGGAAGCCAGAAGTGGAACGGGAACTGCGCCGACTTGGTGAAGCAACCCAGAAGGATCAGCAGCAGTGCCGGCAGGTACCAAGGCGAGGCCTGGATCACGTCGCGGCTTTGCAGGATCACCGTCATGTCGTAGCTGCCGACGATCCCGCCCAGCAGCAGCATCCCCCCGATCAGGGCCAGCCCGCCGCCGCCGGTGACCGCCAGTGCCATCCGCGCACCCTGCCGTCCCTCTGGCAGGTGCTTCCAGTAGCCGATCAGCAAAAACGACGAGAGCGAGGTCAGTTCCCAGAAGATCAGCAGAAGCAGGATGTTGTCGGACAGAACAATCCCGACCATCGCGCCCTGGAACAGCATCAGGTAGGTATAGAACTGCCCCATCGGGTCGGTCTTATAAAGGTAGAACCGGGCGTAAAGGATCACCAGAAGCCCGATCCCCAGGATCATGCCGGCAAACAGAAGCCCCAGCCCGTCAAGGAAGAAATTGGCGTGCAGCCCCAGTGAGGGGATCCAGGAGATCTGGTTGCGGATGACCTCTCCCTGCAGGACGGCAGGGGCTTCGATCAGCAGCAGGATCAGGGCGAGGAGGGTAAAGGAGCCGGTCATCATGGCGCAGGCATTGCGGCCTGCGCGGATCATGAGGCCGGGGAACAGCGCGCCGATGAATGGCAGCGCTGCGATCAGGACAAGGGACATACCTGTACGTTCCGTTCGTTGTTATCGCGCGGCGGGAGGTGAACCCCGTAGGATTATCGTCTTAATTGGCGGCCTTGATCTTCGATCTTGCAACAAAGTGTCAAGGCAAACCGGCCGGAAACCGGACGGGTTGCGTCCGATTTCCGGCCGGTCAAGTGGCAGGAATGTTCAGACAGTAAGCCAGCGACGCAGTTCTTGTTCCCGCGGCCCGGACATTTCGTCGCCCCCTCCGGACATGACGATCTCGCCCCGGTCCATGACGCAGAAGCGGTCGGCGAGGTCGCGGGCAAAGTCGAAATACTGTTCGACCAGCAGGATCGCCATGCCCGCCTCGGACCGCAGCCAGCTGATTGCGCGTCCGATGTCCTTGATGATCGAGGGCTGAATACCCTCGGTCGGTTCATCCAGCACCAGAAGCCGCGGCTTCATGACGATCACCCGCCCGATGGCAAGCTGCTGCTGCTGCCCGCCTGACAGGTCGCCGCCACGCCGGTTCATCATCTGCCCCAGCACCGGGAACAGGTCGAACACCGCATCTGGAACGCGCCGCTGGCCGCGGGGCAGGGTGGCAAACCCGGTTTCGAGATTTTCCCGAACCGAAAGCAGGGGAAAGATCTCTCGTCCTTGGGGGACATAGGCGATGCCGCGGCGGGCGCGTTCCACCGGCGACAGGCGGGCGATGTCCGCGCCCTCCCACCGGATGGTGCCGCCGGTGATGCCGTGGCGGCCCACGACCGCCCGTAACAGTGATGTCTTGCCAACCCCGTTCCGTCCAAGAACGGTCGTGACCTCGCCCGCGGTGGCGGTGCAGCTGACGCCGCGCAGCGCACGGGCCGCGCCGTAGTGAAGGGTGATGTTGTCGATCTCCAGCATCTCAGCGCCCCAGATATACTTCGACCACTTCGGGCATCGCACTCACATGCGCGAGGCTGCCCTCGGCCAGGACAGAGCCCTGATGCAGCACCGTTACCTTGCAGCCGAGTTCGCGAACGAAATTCATGTCGTGCTCGACCACGATCACCGACCTCTCCCCCGCGATGGATTTCAGAAGTTCCGCGGTCCACATCGTTTCCGCATCGGTCATGCCGGCGGCGGGTTCGTCTACAAGCAACAACTGCGGGTCCTGCGCCAGCAGCATCCCGATTTCCAGCCATTGCTTTTGCCCGTGGCTCAGGTCGGCGGCGGGGCGGTTGCGGGCGTCGGACAGGCGGATGAGGTCCAGCAGTTCAGCCACGCGGGCATCCTCGGCCCGAGTGCGGCGGTGCAGCAGCGTATCCCAGACGGACCGGCCCCCCTTGAGCGAAAGGCGCAGGTTATCCTCGACGGAGTGGGTTTCGAAGACGGTGGGCTTCTGGAACTTGCGGCCAATGCCAAGGCGGGCGGTATCGGCCTCATCCATCCGTGTCAGGTCCACCTTCTGGTCCCACATCACCTTACCGCTGTCGGGGCGGGTCTTGCCTGTGATGATGTCCATCATCGTGGTCTTGCCGGCGCCGTTCGGGCCGATGACGGCGCGAAGCTCGCCCTTCTCCACGACGATCGACAGGTTGTTGATGGCCTTGAACCCGTCAAAGGACCGGCTGACCCCATCCAGTAGCAGTTGCGGGCGGCTCATGCGCGGGCCTCCTTGGTGGCGGTGGTGCTGCGGGGGCGCAGGCGGCCAAGACCGCCCTCGATCGCGCCCAGGGCGCCCTTGGGAAGGGCAATGGTGACAAGGATGAAAAGCGCGCCCAGCGCGAACAGCCAGAATTCGGGCATCCACCCGGTAAGGAGCGTCTTGGCAAACGCCACCAGGATCGCGCCCAGCGCCGCGCCGACCAGCGTGCCACGTCCACCCAGCGCCACCCAGATCACGATCTCGATCGAGTTCGCGGGGCTGAATTCGCCCGGATTGATGATGCCCACCTGCGGCGTGTAAAGCGCCCCGGCCACGCCCGCCATCATCGCGGACAGTGTGAAGATGAAGAGTTTATAGTGTTCAACCCGGTAGCCGAGGAAACGGGTCCGGCTTTCGGCGTCACGGACGCAAACCAGCACCTGCCCCAGCCGCGACCGCGTCACCCAGCGGGCGAGCAGCAGCCCTCCCGCCAGCGCCAAGGCCGAGGCCACCATCAGCCCCACCCGAGTCCGGTCCGATTGCAGCGGGAAGCCAAGGATGTCCTTGAAGTCGGTCAGCCCGTTGTTGCCGCCAAAGCCCATTTCGTTGCGGAAGAACGCGAGCATCAAGGCATAGGTCAGCGCCTGCGTGATGATCGACAGGTAGACCCCGGTCACCCGGCTGCGGAAGGCGAACCAGCCGAACACGAAGGCAAGAAGCCCGGGCACGACCATCGCCATCAGCGCGGCGAACCAGAACATGTCAAACCCGTGCCAGAACCACGGCAGTTCCTGCCATCCAAGAAAGACCATGAAGTCGGGAAGGGTGGCGTTGGCATAGCTGCCGCGGGTGCCGATCTCGCGCATCAGGTGCATGCCCATCGCATAGCCGCCCAGCGCGAAGAAGGCGCCGTGCCCAAGGCTCAGGATGCCGCAGTAGCCCCAGACAAGGTCCAGCGCGACGGCCAGCAGCGCATAGCACAGGTACTTGCCCATCAGCGACACGGCATAGGATGGGACCGGCTTGCCCTCCATCCACAGGTTGCCGATGGGCAGGGCCACGGTCAGGATGAAAAGGCCGGTCAGGAAGATGCCCATGCGGCGGTCTATCAGGCGGGTCATTGGGGCAGGCTCCTGCGTCTGCGGAATGGATGTCATCTTCATGCTTCGACTGCCCGGCCCTTGACGGCGAACAGGCCGCGCGGACGCTTCTGGATGAACAGGATGATGGCGACGAGGATCACGATCTTGGCCAGCACGGCGCCGGCATAGGGTTCAAGGAACTTGTTCACGATGCCCAGGCTGAAGGCCGCGGCCAGCGTGCCCCAGATGTTGCCCGCGCCGCCAAAGACCACCACCATGAAGCTGTCCACGATGTAGTTCTGGCCGAGGTTCGGGCTGACGTTGTCGATCTGGCTGAGCGCGACGCCTGCAAGGCCAGCGATCCCTGCGCCAAGGCCAAAGGTCATCGCATCCACCCACGAGGTGCGGATGCCCATGTTGCCCGCCATGGCCCGGTTCTGGGTCACCGCGCGCATCTGCAGGCCGATCGGCGTGCGGCGCATGACGAACATCAGCACGGCAAAGACCACCAGCGCGAAGACCACGATCCACAGCCGGTTCCAGGTGATGGTCAGCTGGCCGATCTCGAACGCGCCGGACATCCAGCTCGGGTTGCCGACCTCGCGGTTGTTGGGGCCAAAGGCTGACCGCACGGCCTGTTGCAGGATGAGACTGACGCCCCAAGTCGCCAGAAGCGTTTCCAGGGGTCGGCCGTAAAGGTGGCGCACGATGCCGCGTTCAATCGCGACACCCACCAGCCCGGCAAAGCCGAAGGCCAGCGGCGCGGCAATCAGCAGCGACCAGTCGAACAGGTGCGGGGCATGGACGCGGATCGCGTTCTGCACCACAAAGGTCGTGTAGGCGCCCAGCATCACCAACTCGCCATGTGCCATGTTGATGACGCCCATGACCCCGAAGGTGATGGCAAGCCCCACCGCCGCCAGCAGCAGCACCGAGCCGAGCGAAAGCCCGAACCACACGTTCTGCGCCTGCGACCAAAGCTGCAGGGTCCGTTCCGCGGTGGCCACGGCATCGGCGGCGGCTTCGGCGACCTCTGGCTGGGTGTCGGCGCGATAGGGGGCGAGGGCGGCGATCACCACCCGCGGGCTGCGTTCGCGGATGGTTTCAACTGCTTCGACCCGCTCCGCCACAGGCGCATCGCCGCGAAGGATCGTGGTCGCGCGGGCCTGGATCAGTGCGGCGCGGACGCGGGCGTCATCCTCGGCGTCAAGCGCAAGGTCGATCGCCTCAAGCTGTTCGGGGTCGGGCGCGCGGAAGGCGGCCTCGGCCGCGTTCAGCCGGCGCATTGGGTCGGGGTCGCGCAGCGTCAGCACGCCCATGGCTGCCCGCACCGTACGGCGCAGGCTGTTGTTCACGCGCACCGCTTCCGTGGAACGGGGCGCAACCTCGACCGCATCGCCGGTCAGGACATCCGTGCCCCGCAGGTTCGTCCCACGGCCGGTGACGCGCAGTAGCGCCCCGTCAGAAGGTCGGACATGCAGTTCACCCGCGCCAAGCGCGTCAAGCACCGCTGCCGCGCGGAGATCACCGGTCGCGGCAAGGGCGCTGACCACGGTGGCGCGGTCGCTGAAACTGCCCTGGGGCAGGCGGGTGAGTAGGTCGTCAAAGCTCTGGGCGGCCAAGGGCAAGGCGGACACCCAGAGCCCCAACATGAAGGTGAGGGCGCGGAGGAACATGGGCAGGCTTTCGAAGAAGGGGTGGCGGGCCTCGGCGGCCCGCCTGCAGGATGTTACTGAATGGCGCCGCCGCAGCTTCCCGTCGCGACGTTGAAGTTGCCGCAGCTGAGCGGTGCGCGCCAATCGGCGATCAGGTCCGCCGATTCCGGCAGGTGATCGGACCATTCGTCACCAAGGACGAGGCCGGGGGTTTCCCAGACCACCTCGAACTGGCCGTCGGCCTGGATTTCCCCCACGAACACCGGCTTGGTGATGTGGTGGTTCGCGCCCATGGAGCTGATGCCGCCGGTGAGGTTCGGCACGGCCACGCCGATCATCGCGTCGATGACCGGGTCGGTATCGGTGGTGCCCGCCGCCTCGACCGCCTTCACCCACATGTTGAAGCCGATGTAATGAGCCTCCATCGGGTCATTGGTCACGCGGTCCTCGTTGCCGATGAAGTCATGCCAGGCGGTTATGAATTCCTCGTTCTCCGGCGTGTCGATCGACATGAAGTAGTTCCACGCCGCCAGGTGCCCGACCAGCGGCCCGGTATCCAGCCCGGCAAGCTCTTCCTCGCCAACCGAGAAGGCGACAACGGGAATGTCTTCGGCGGAAATGCCTTGGTTGCCCAGCTCGATGTAGAAGGGCACGTTCGCGTCGCCGTTGATGGTGGACACCACGGCGGTCTTTTTCCCGGCGGAACCGAAGCTGTTGATCTCGCTCACGATCGTCTGCCAGTCGGAATGGCCGAAGGGGGTGTAGTTGACGATGATATCCTCGTCCGCGACGCCCTTGGATTTCAGGTATGCCTCAAGGATCTGGTTTGTGGTGCGCGGATAGACGTAGTCGGTGCCGGCGAGATACCAGCGTTCGACGCCTTCCTCGTTCATCAGGTAGTCCACCGCCGGGATCGCCTGCTGGTTGGGCGCCGCGCCGGTATAGAAGACGTTGCGCTGGCTTTCCTGGCCTTCGTACTGCACCGGGTAGAAGAGGATCGAGTTCAGTTCCTCGAACACGGGCAGGACCGACTTGCGGCTGACGCTGGTCCAGGCACCGAACACGGCGGCAACCTCGTTCACCTCGATCAGTTCGCGCGCCTTTTCGGCGAACATCGGCCAGTCGGATGCCGGATCGACCACGACGGGTTCCAGTTGCATGCCCAGAACGCCGCCCTTCTTGTTCTGCTCTTCGATAAGCATGAGCATCACGTCTTTCAGCGTCGTCTCGGAAATCGCCATTGTCCCCGAAAGCGAGTGGAGGATGCCCACCTTGATCGTCTCGGTCTGGGCGGCAGCGGTGGTGGAAAGCAGCGCCGCGAGGGTCGAGGCGCCAAGAAGGGTGCGTACAAGGGTCATCGAAGGCTCCAGCCAGAACCGCGGCTTGGACAGGCGGCATCGCGCAGGGGACGCCATGCGCCCCGGCGGTAACCGGTCGATCCTCCCCGCAGGGGTTAACGGTGCGACATGCGGCATGCCCGGATGGCCGCTGCATGATCTGCCACAGAGTTCCTGCGGCAGATCGAAGCTGCCGCGATGGGAAGGCGTGGGCAAGCGAACCGGCGGCTGAAGCGGGTCGCAGGGTGCCGGAAGCAGACGATGAACAAAATATGTGCAGAAAATTGGGCCGTGGCCAGATTGGAGGCGGCGCTTGCAAAGAATGTGAGCAGTAAACTTCCGCCCCGGAGCCGTTTGCCTGCCCAAGAATATGGATGCACAGGGCTGGCATCCGTGCGATGCTGCGGCGCAGCAGGGAGGAGAATTTCATGGGCCAGGTTATTACAGTGGCACAGCAGAAAGGCGGCTCGGGTAAGACCACGCTTGCCGTCAACCTTGCCGTGGAACTGTGCCGGAGGGGGCGGACGGTGGCGGTGCTGGATACCGATCCCCAAGGCAGCCTCGGCCGCTGGTTCATGACGCGGCTTGACCGTCTGGGGGATCCGGGGCTGGACTTTTCCACCGCCTCGGCCTGGGGGGTCACCTATGAATGCGCCAAGCTGCGCAAGCTGGTGGATTTCGTGATCGTGGACACCCCACCCAAGGTGGATGCCGATCTGCGCCCCGCGTTGCGAGAAGCCGACCTGATCCTTGTCCCCGTGGCGTCGAGCCATGTCGATCTTTGGGCGACGGAAGGCGTACTTGACCTGGCGCGGCGGGAACGGCGACGAGCGAGCGTTGTCCTGAACCGGACCAAGAACGGCACCCGCCTTGGGGCAGAGGTCGCCGGCGCGGCGGCCGAAATGGACGCAGACCTTCTGGCAGCGACCTTGGGCAACCGCATCGTCTTTGCGGAAACACTGGGGCAGGGGCTCGGCGCGCCCGAAGCGCCACGCCCCGGCGCCGCAAGGGATGAGGTGGCGGCACTGACCCGGGAGGTTCTGGCGATTCTGGAAGCCTAGCCCTTGGGGAAGGTCAGGATCAGCATGTACCAAGCATAGGCCGCAGCCGCCGCAAAGACGGCGCCCCAAAGCGGCTCGGCCCGCGAAAATTCCACTCCGGCCCAGGCAGCGGGAAACAGTACCGTCGCCCAGCGGCGCCACGCAGGGCGAAAGAACGGATGCGAAGGGTCGAGAAGCTTCATGGCGGCCTGTGCGGTGAGTTCAGCACGACGGTACACCGGGGAGCCGGTCGCGTCATGCAATATCGGGATTGGCTTGATAGCTGGGAGGAACCCAGCAACGTCACGTACGCCGGGATCGAGATATGAACCCACACGGGCCTGCTGCGGGCAGTGTGGCGATCCCACGAGGACTCGAACCCCGAACCTGCTGATTAGAAGTCAGCTGCTCTATCCAGTTGAGCTATGGGACCGCTGGCGCATTTCTGCCGCCACCGGCCCGCAATTGCAAGCGCAGGTTAGTGGGTCCAGACCATCCGGCGTCCGGGCGCGAAGTTTTCGCCATAGCCACCGGGGCGGACGTTCGGCTTGCGTTCCTTCACTGGCAGGACCGTATACTCGATCCCATGCTCCTTGGCATAGGCTTCGGCGGCTTCCTGGGTGGCAAAACGCAGGGAGACCTGCGATTGCGTGTCGGTGGAGCTTGTCCAACCCATGAGCGGATCCACCCCCCGCGGCGTCACCGGAGAGAACTGGAGAACCCAGCCCTTGGATTTGGCCGTGCCCGACTGCATTGCCGTCTTTGCAGGTTTGTAGATACGTGCACGCATTTGCGACCTCCGATCAAGCGGAACCCTTATCAGATAAGTGATTGGCCAGTTCAAGCAAGATCAACGCCTGCCGGGTGACACCTTCAAAGAGATGTGCGCACATCTTGATCTGGAACAAAATGCGATCATCTTAGGGCCATGCCAGATTCGTCGCTGCCCCTGCTGAACACGCCCGCCCGTCCCCCCCGCGACAAGCTGGAAGGGGGGCGCCGCTTTGTCATGAAATCTGAATTTCAGCCGGCGGGCGACCAGCCCACGGCCATTGCCGAGCTTTCCGCGGGCATCCTGTCCGGGGAACAGAACCAGGTGCTTCTGGGCGCCACGGGCACCGGCAAGACCTTCACCATGGCCAAGGTGATCGAGGAGACGCAGCGCCCGGCCATCATCCTGGCGCCCAACAAGACGCTTGCCGCCCAGCTTTATGGAGAGTTCAAGGGCTTCTTTCCGGACAACGCGGTCGAGTACTTCGTCAGCTATTATGACTACTACCAGCCCGAGGCCTACGTGCCGCGGTCGGATACCTATATCGAGAAAGAATCCCAGATCAACGAGCAGATCGACCGGATGCGCCACTCGGCCACCCGGGCGCTGCTTGAACGGGATGACGTGATCATCGTGGCCTCGGTGTCCTGCATCTACGGTATCGGCTCGGTGGAAACCTATTCGGCCATGACCCAGGACCTGGTCACCGGCGGCATCTATGACCAGCGTCAGGTGATCGCGGAACTGGTGGCGCAGCAATACCGCCGCAACGACGTCGGCTTTGCCCGTGGTTCGTTCCGGGTGCGGGGCGATGTGGTCGAACTCTGGCCCGCCCACCTTGAGGATCGGGCGTGGCGGTTTTCCTTCTTTGGCGAAGAACTGGAATCGATCACCGAATTCGACCCGCTGACCGGGCAAAAGACTGGCCGGTTTGACAAGATCCGCATCTACGCCAACAGCCACTACGTCACGCCGCGCCCGACGATGCAGCAGGCGATTCAGGGCATCAAGCGCGAGCTGCGCCAGCGGCTTGACCAGCTTGTGGCCGAGGGCAAGCTGCTGGAGGCGCAGCGGCTTGAACAGCGCACGAACTTCGACCTGGAGATGCTGGAGGCGACCGGCGTCTGCAACGGGATCGAGAACTATTCCCGCTACCTGACCGGCCGTGCCCCTGGTGAACCGCCGCCGACACTGTTCGAGTTCATCCCGGACAACGCCATTGTCTTCGCCGATGAATCCCACGTTTCCGTGCCGCAGATCGGCGGCATGTACCGGGGCGACTATCGCCGTAAGTTCACGCTGGCCGAACACGGGTTCCGCCTGCCTTCCTGCATGGACAACCGGCCCCTGAAGTTCGAGGAATGGGACGCCATGCGCCCGCAGTCGGTTTTTGTCAGCGCCACTCCATCTGCGTGGGAGATGGAACAGGCCGGCGGCGTCTTTACTGAACAGGTCATTCGTCCCACCGGCCTCATCGACCCGGAGGTCGAAATCCGGCCCGTGCGCATGCAGGTCGATGACCTGCTGGACGAAATCCGCAAGGTGGCCGCCAAGGGGATGCGGACGCTTGCCACCGTTCTGACCAAGCGCATGGCTGAGGATCTGACCGAATACCTGCACGAACAGGGTATCCGCGTCCGTTACATGCACAGCGACATCGACACGATCGAGCGGATCGAGATCCTGCGCGACCTGCGGCTTGGCGCCTTTGACGTGCTGGTGGGCATCAACCTGCTGCGCGAGGGGCTGGATATCCCTGAATGCGGGCTGGTCGCCATTCTCGATGCCGACAAAGAAGGCTTCCTGCGCTCCGAGACCTCGCTGATCCAGACGATAGGGCGGGCCGCGCGGAACGCTGAGGGCAAGGTGATCATGTATGCTGACCGATTGACCGGCAGCATGGAACGCGCCATCGCTGAAACCAACCGCCGCCGCGAGAAGCAGGTCGCCTACAACCTTGAGCACGGGATCACCCCCCAGACGGTCAAGAAGAACGTCGAGGATGTGCTTGCCGGCCTTTGGCAGGGCGACACTGACATGTCGCGCGTCACGGCCACAGTGGACAAGCCGCTGGTGGGTTCCAACCTGTCGGCCCATCTGGACGCGCTGCGGACGCAGATGCGAAAGGCGGCGGAAAACTTGGAATTCGAGGAAGCCGCGCGCCTGCGGGACGAGGTGCGCCGGCTGGAAGCGGTGGAACTGGCGGTTTCTGACGATCCGCTGGCCCGTCAGTCCGCGGTCGAAGACGCGGTCGAGGCCGCAACCACTGCCAAGGGGCGTTCGACTGCCGGCCGCCCCGGCCAAAGGGGCGGCAAGGCCGGACGCCGCGGGCGCTGACAGGCTGCCACTCGTTCTTCAGGCTTCGTTGGCCCTCAGGTGCGGCCGCGAAGCTTAGGGATGATGACAGCTGAACGCATCACATTCCCTGCATAGGGTGTGGTTGTTGATGGGCCGGACAGCATCCTGCGCAAGGCACCGCAACACGCCGTCGGCGGGGCTACCGCAGCCGCTCCGGCGCCATGCCCGCCACGACATCTGCGTCCAGCACGCTGGGCCGACCCGGGACAAGATCCGCGGCGAGCGCACTTGCGGCAGGCGAAGTTTGTATCCCATAGCCGCCTTGGCCGCCCAGCCGGAAGAAGGCCGGTTCTTCGATATCGAAGCCGATCACGAGCGTCCGGTCTGGGGCGAGGGTGCGCAGCCCTGCCCAGTTGTGTTCAACCCGCGTCACCGTTTCGGTGACCATCTCTTCTTAGCGAGCAAGCCCTTCGGCCAGAAGCATGTTATCGGCAAAGGCATCTATGGTTTACAGGATCCTCGTCGGCGGACCAGATCAAAAGCTTGCCAGCATCCAGCTTGCAGTACCAGCTTTCCCGACGCCAAAAATCATCTCCCAGCCGCGCAGGTCATGCCCCCGGCGCCGGAAGCCGCGCAATTGATCGTCAATAGGACGTAAAGCCCAGCGGGCGGATGCGGCGATGCGGTCAATCCAAGCGCATGCGGCATTCACCAGGATCCGGGCCTCGTGTTCCCCCTTGGGCGTTGTGACTATCCACCGGTCGCGTTCCCGCCGGATGGATTGCACCGGTGCAGCGGTCAGAGCCTCGGCGCCGTTGGCACGCGCTTCGCGCAGGAGGCCCTGTAGCAGAAGATCGGCATTAATATCCCACGCGCCTTCGCGACGGGCTGCCAAGGCCATGGTCTTCGGGTTGAGGATTGGAACGACCGATCGAGCCTCTTCCACGCTGATCGGGTCCAGGCTCAGCGTTGTAATGTCCGTATCGTATTCGGCCCGATGATCTGCCCGGGCGACCAGCATCGGGCCCCGCGGCGACAGGACGCCAGCATCGCGGTGACGGTCAAGACTTGCCCGGTTCAGCGCGATTGTCGGGGGCAGTCCGTAGAATTCCTCGAATAGGGCAGGGGACCGGCCAGAGGCATAATATCCGAAGGCAGGTTCCGCTTCGAGCAGGGTCACGCTGCCAAGATGTGACAGCCGCGCCGCGACAGAGACACCTGCGACCCGCCACCGATGATGATGAAGTCGCGGATCATGGGTCATCTTCCGGTTGGCAGGGGCGGGGCCACAGGCCGCGCCCCTTTGTTGGCTTATTGCGGGATCTCGCCCTGCAGGCCCTCGACATAGAAGTTCATGCCAAGAAGCGTTTCGTCATCCGCGACCTCGCCCTCGGCCAGCCATTCGGTTCCGTCCTGACGGTTCAGGGGGCCGGTGAAGGGGTGGTACTCGCCCGCGGCGATGCTTGCGGACAGCGCCTCTGCCTCTGCGCGGACATCTTCGGGAACACGGTCGCTGATCGGGGTGATTTCCACCATTCCTTCAGCAATGCCGTGCCAGACGCTGTGGCTTTCCCAAGTGCCGTCGATCACGGCCTGCACCCGCTCGATGTAATAGGGGGCCCAGTTGTCGACGATGGCGGTCAGCTGCGCATTGGGACCGAAGTTGGCCATGTCAGACGCCTGGCCAAAGGCGACGATGCCGCGATCCTCGGCGATGGTCATGGGCGCGGTCGAATCCGTATGCTGCATGATCACGTCCACGCCCTGTTCGATCAGTGCGTTCGCGGCGTCAGCCTCTTTCGCTGGGTCGAACCAGCTATAGGCCCAGACCACGCTGAACTGCACGTCCGGGTTTGCCTTTTTCGCGTGGATGTAGGCCGCGTTGATGCCCTGGATGACCTCCGGGATCGGGTAGGAGCCGATGTAGCCGATCTTGTTCGTCTCGGTCATCTTGCCAGCGATGTGCCCGATCACCGCACGGCCTTCGTAGAAGCGCGCGTTGTAGACAGCGACGTTTTCGGCGGTCTTGTAGCCGGTGGCATGTTCAAACTTCACGTTCGGGAAGCGCTGGGCGACGTTGATTGTCGGGTCCATGTAGCCGAAGGAGGTGGTGAAGATCAGGTCATGGCCAGACAGCGCCATCTGGGTCAGCACGCGTTCGGCATCGGCGCCTTCCGGCACGCTTTCGACATAGGTGGTTTCCACCGCGTCGCCGAAATGCTCCTCGACCGCAAGACGGCCGATGTTGTGTTCATGCGACCAGCCGAAATCGCCGATCGGGCCGACGTAGATGAAGCCAACCTTCACCGGATCGTCCTGCGCCATTGCGGCCGAGGCCGCCAGCCCCAACGCCATCGCGGCGCTGGCAAGAAGTTGCGTGACCTTCATGGAAATCTCCCACGGTTATTGGGGCAATGGCCCGACAGTTGAAAGAGGTCAGCCTTGGGCATGGAAAGATTTGCCCAGCGACGCAGGCGCGTTCAACGCCGCCCGCGACCGGCCAGAGGACATGATCACCAGCACAAGGATGGTGATGAGGTACGGGCTCATCGACAGATACTCGACCGGGATGCGCACCCCGGCAGCCTGCAGGTTCAGTTGCAGCACCGCGATCCCGCCGAACAGGTAGGCGCCCAGCAGTGCCCGCCACGGACGCCAGCTGGCAAAGACGACGATGGCCAGCGCGATCCAGCCGGCGCCAGCGGTCATGCCTTCAGTCCATTGCGGCACCCGGATCAGCGACAGATACGCCCCGCCCAAGCCCGCGCAGGCCCCGCCGAACATGATCGCAAGGATGCGGATGCGGACGACCTTGTAGCCCAGAGCATGGGCCGCGTCGTGGTTTTCGCCCACCGCCCGCAGGATCAGCCCGATGCGGCTGTAGCGCAGCATCGCCCAGACGCCCGCAACCAGTGCGATCGACAGGTAGACGATCACGTCATGGCGAAACAGCACGCGGCCAAGGCCCGGAAGTTCCGCCAGCACCGGGATGTCCAGGCGTGGCATGGCCGGGGGCCGTACGCCGATGTAGCCCTGACCGATTAGCGCAGAAAACCCCAGCCCGAACAGCGTCAACGCCAGCCCCGTCGCCACCTGGTTGGCCAGCAGCACCTGCGTAAGCACGCCAAAGATCAGCGAAAGCACCGCGCCCCCCACCGCCGCGCCCAGAAAACCCAGCGCGGGGCTGCCGCTTTCGACGGCCACGGCAAAGCCGCAGATCGCGCCGGTGATCATCATGCCTTCTACGCCAAGGTTCAGCACGCCCGCCTTTTCCACGACCAGTTCCCCAATTGCGGCCAGCAGGATCGGGGTCGCCGCCACCATGAGCGAGGCAAGCAGCACCCAAAGATTGATCGAGCCAAAGATATCCATCACGCCACCTCTGGCCGGCCCAGCTGGATGCGGTAGTTCGACAGGAGGTCGACCGCCAGCAGGAAGAACAAGAGCATTCCTTGGAACGCCTGGATCGCCGCCGAAGGGATGCCCAGCATGAACTGGGCAAGTTCACCGCCGATATAGGTCAGCGCCATCAACAGTCCCGCCAGCAGGATGCCCACCGGATGCAGCCGCCCCAGGAAGGCCACGATGATCGCCGTGAAGCCATAGCCGGAGTTGAAGTCGATCGTGATCTGTCCCGCCGGGCCCGTTACCTCGAACAGCCCGGCAAGCCCGGCCAGCGCGCCGGATACGCCAAGACAGAACACCACCAGTCGCGCCGGGTTCACGCCCGCAAAGCGCGCCGCCCGCGGTGCCTGTCCCGACAGCCGGATCTGGAAGCCAAGCATGTGCCGTTGCAGCAGGATGTAACCGGCGATCACCGCGATGAAGGCGGCGACCACGCCCCAGTGCATCCCGGTCCCGGCGATCAGTTCCGGGTTGGATGCCGCCGGATATTGCGACAGGTTGCGTGATCCGGGGAACCCGCCGCCCTGCGGGTTGCGCATCCGCCCCAGCGCCATCGCTGCCAGAAGCTGCTGCGCCACATAGACCAGCAGCAGGGACACGAGGATCTCGTTCGTGTTGAACCGGGTCTTGAGGATCGCGGGGATCATCGCCCAGGCCCAGCCGCCCAGCGCCCCCGCCATCACCATCAGCGGAAAGATGTACCAGCCCTCTGCCGGGTAAAACGCCAGACCCACCGCCGCCCCGCAAAGCGCGCCGATGATGTACTGCCCCTCCGCCCCGATGTTCCAGATGCCGGCGCGAAAGCCGAGCGAGAGTCCGACCGCGATCAGGATCAGCGGCCCGGCCTTGACCAGCAGTTGCGGGCGGGAATAGGAGGCGAAATTCGGGTCGAACAGCGGGTCGTAGAATATCGTGCGGATGGCCGCGACCGGATCCTTGCCCAGCGCCGCGAACATCAGCCCGCCGGCGATCATGGTCAGCAGCACGGCAAGAACCGGGGTCGCTGCCGTCCAGAACCGCGAGGGCGTAGGGCGCTTTATCAGGCGGATCATTTGGGGCCCCTATACATGCGCCACATCCATGTCATGCGCACCGCCCAGCATCAGCCCGATCTGTTCCATCGTCAGGCCACGGGTCGGGCGCGGCGGGGACAGGCGCCCCTCGTTCAGCGCGGCAAAGCGGTCGGCGATTTCCATCAATTCGTCCAGGTCCTGGCTGATCACCACAACAGCGGCGCCACCCTGCGCCAAGTCCAGCAGCGCCTGCCGGATCGCCGCCGCCGCCGCCGCATCGACGCCCCAGGTGGGCTGGTTCACGACCAGCACCTCTGGGCGCTGAAGCACCTCGCGGCCGATGACGAATTTTTGCAGGTTGCCGCCCGAAAGCGCCCGCGCGGCCACGTCGGCCCCCGGCGTACGGACGTCAAAGGCGCGGATGACCTTTTCCGCAAAGCCCCGGCTCTTGCCCCAGTTCAGGAAGCCGTGGCTCTGCAGCCCTTCGCGCCGCGCGGCGGTCAAAAGGACGTTTTCCGTCAGGCTCATGTCCGGGGCGGCGGCATGGCCCAGCCGTTCCTCGGGCGCGCTCAGGACCGCCAAGCCCCGCCGTTCGGTGGGGCCCAGCTTGCCGATCGGCCGCCCGCGAAGGCGCACGGCACCGTCCAGGTCCCGCGCCTCGCCCGACAGGGCTGACAGCAGTTCGTCCTGACCGTTCCCCGCGACGCCGCCGATGCCTAGAACCTCACCGGCCCGGACGCTGAACGACACGTCGCGCAGCACCGTCCCAAAGGGTGAGGCCGGCCGCAGCGTCAGGTTCGACACCTCCAGCAGGACCTCGCCCGGTTCGGTCGCGGCGCGGGTGGGCACTTGCAGGGTGGTGCCGACCATCATCTCCGCCATTTCGCGCGCCGAAACCTCACGCGGGGTGCAGCGGCCCACCACCTTGCCCAGCCGCAGGATCGTCGCGCTGTCGCAAAGGCTGCGGATTTCTTCAAGTTTGTGAGAGATATAGAGGATCGATGTTCCGTCGGCCGCCAGTCTGCGCAGCGTCTGGAACAGGATGTCGACCTCTTGCGGGGTCAGCACGCTGGTCGGTTCATCCATGATCAGCAGCTTCGGGTCCTGCAACAGGCAGCGGATGATTTCGACCCGCTGCCGTTCCCCTGCCGACAGGTCGCCCACCAGACGCGACGGGTCGAGCGGCAGGCCATAGGTTTCCGAAACCTCGCGGATGCGGCGGGCCAGCTGGCGCTGCGGCGGCGGGTGGTCCATGCCAAGCGCCACGTTTTCCGCGACATTCAGCGCCTCGAACAGGGAAAAGTGCTGAAAGACCATGGCCACCCCCGCCGACCGGGCGGCATTGGGATTGGCCGGTTCATAGGGTACGCCGCGCAGCGTCATCCGCCCGGAATCAGGCCGGACGAGGCCATAGATCATCTTGACCAGCGTCGACTTGCCCGCGCCGTTTTCGCCCAACAGGGCATGAACCTCGCCGTTGCCGATCGAAAAGGACACGTGATCATTGGCCACGACACCAGGATAGGCCTTGGTCAGCCCTTCGATCGTCAGAAGCATGTCCGTCATGGTCACCCGGTGCGGTCCCTTGCAAATTCGGCGGTCCGTCCGCGTGTTAGTAGCGCGGCTGCCACACCAACGGCAATGGCCTGCGGATGCTTTCCAAGGGCTGGATCGCCTATGGGGCAGGCAATGCGTGAAATTTGTGCATCCGAATGACCAAGGGCCGCTAGCCGGCTGCGAAACCGTGCCCATTTTGTCGCCGACCCGATCAGCCCGCACCAGGAAAACCCATGCCCCAGCAGGCGATAGCACAGGTCAAGGTCCAGCGCGTGGGAATAAGTCAGGATCAGATGCTCAGCCGCTGCCGGGGCATCGGGGACCAGCGTCGCCGGATCGGACGCGACGCGTTGCGCCACGCCTGCAGGAACTTCGGGAAAACGCGCGGCGTCGGTGTCGATCCAGGTCAACGCGAAATCGGGCAGGGGATGCAGCACGCCCACCATTGCCCGCCCGACATGCCCCGCCCCCCAGATCCAGAGGGCACGGGAAGGACGAGACACCGGTTCGATCATCCAGCCTTGCACCAGCCGCGCCGAGGGAAGTGCGGCGCCCGACCGCGCCGCCGCCATCATCCGCCGCACCGCAAATGGCGGATCCTGCGGGCCGTTTACCCGGCGGACAATCAGGGGTCCCTCCAGCGTCCCAAGGGCGTCTGCATCCCAGCGTTCCGAGAGGAGCGTCACCGACCCGCCGCAACATTGCGCCAGCGCCGGGCCCAGCGCCTGCCGGTCCAGCCGCATTGGCGTGCCATTGGCGAGCATCTCACGCGCAGTGGCGGTGGCCTGATATTCCAGCGCACCGCCGCCGATGGTACCGGACTGGCCGTCGCCCCAGACGATCATCGCGGCACCGGGTTCGCGTGGGGATGATCCGGCGATCTCGGCCACCACGACGCGGACAACCGGGCCATGGACGGCTACTGCGGTGCGAAGAGCTTCTAGATCAAAGCTCATGGCCCACCTGCCTCCGGACTGCGCGCAACAGCCGTTCTGCCGTGGCCGGCCCGTCCAGCGCCGGATAGTCCGGACCACAGGCCGCCACCGCATCCGACAACGCCATGAGGACCGATATCCCGTGCATGAAGGGCGGCTCACCCACGGCCTTGGACTTGTAGATCGTGTCGGCGCGGTTCGGCCCGTCCCAAAGCGCCACGTTGAAGACGCGGGGCCGGTCGCCGCAGGCCGGGATCTTGTAGGTCGAGGGCGCGTGGGTCCGCAGCCGTCCCTTGTCGTCCCAGACCAGTTCCTCGGTCGTAAGCCAGCCTGCGCCCTGAACGAAGCCACCTTCGACCTGCCCGATGTCCAGCGCGGGGTTAAGGCTGGCCCCCACGTCATGCAGGATGTCGGTGCGCAGGATGCGGCTTTCGCCGGTCAGGGTGTCCAGCACCACCTCGCTCACCGCCGCGCCATAGGCGAAGTAGAAGAACGGCCGCCCCTGTCCCTTGATCCGGTCCCAGCTGAGGTCCGGGGTCTTGTAGAAGCCGGTGGCGGACAGGCTGATCCGCTGGGTATAGGCGCGGTGGATGACCTCCTCGAACGTGTAGTCCGCGCCGCCGACCGTCACCCGGTCATCGGCAAAGTGGACGTCTGCAGGGGCGCACTGATGTTCCTGGGCCAGCATCTCTGCCAGCCGCTGACGGATGGTGTCCACCGCGGCCTTGACGGCCATCCCGTTCAGGTCGGAACCAGAGGATGCCGCCGTGGCCGAGGTGTTGGGAACCTTGCCCGTGTCCGTGGCTGAGATCCGCACGCGGGAAATGTCAACGCCGAAACCTGCCGCCGCCACCTGCGCGACCTTCTGGAACAGGCCTTGGCCCATTTCCGTCCCGCCGTGGTTGAGGTGGATCGACCCGTCCTGATAGACATGCACCAACGCCCCCGCTTGGTTGAGATGCGAAAGCGTGAAGGAAATCCCGAACTTCACCGGCGTTAGGGCGATGCCCTTTTTCAGCACCGGGTTCGTGGCGTTCCATTCGGCAACGGCCCTGCGGCGGGCGTGGTAGTCCGATGTTTCCGCCAGCCGCGCCGCCAGATCGCCGATGATGCTGTCGGTGACGCGCATCCCATAGGGCGTGCTCTGGCTGCCATCGGGGGCGTAGAAATTGGCCTGCCGCACCTCCAGCGGGTCGCGGTTCAGCGTATGGGCGATGTGGTCCATCACCCGTTCCACAGCCACGATCCCCTGCGGCCCGCCAAAGCCGCGGAAGGCCGTGGCGCTTTGGGTGTTGGTGCGCAGGCGGTGGCTTTCAATGCGGACATGGGGCAGGAAGTAGGCGTTGTCGGCATGCAGCATCGCCCGATCCGCCACCGGCAGCGACAGGTCCATCGCCCAGCCGCAGCGAACAAGGTGCAGGAACTCGATCCCCTGTACGCGGCCCTGATCGTCATATCCCACGCGGTAGCTGATGCGGAAGTCATGGCGCTTGCCGGTAATGACCATGTCGTCGTCACGGTCATAGCGCATCTTGCAGGGCCGCCCAGTTGCCCGCGCCGCGACCGCGCAGGCCACGGCAAGCGCGTTGCCCTGGCTTTCCTTGCCGCCAAAGCCGCCGCCCATCCGCCGAACCTCGACCCGGACCCCAGACATCGGCAGGCCCAGTGCCTCGGCAACCTTGTGCTGGATCTCAGTTGGATGCTGGGTCGAGGATTGGACCACCACATCCCCGTTTTCCTGCGGCAGGGCAAAGGCCGCCTGACCTTCAAGATAGAAATGTTCCTGCCCGCCGATCTCCATCGTGCCCTCGATCATCCGGGGCGCAATGGCGATGGCGGCGGCGGCATCCCCACGGGACCAGATGCGCGGGCCGCTTTCGAACCGGCTATCGGCAGCCAGCGCCTGGTCGATCGTCAGAAGGGCCGGAAGCTCCTCATAGGTGATCCGGCCCAGGCGCGCCGCCTTGCGGGCCGCCAGATGGGTTTCGGCAACCACCAGAAAGATCGGCTGGCCCACATAATGCACCGTACCGTCGGCAAGCAGGGGTTCGTCATGCGCACCGGGGGACACGTCGTTGGCAAAGGGCAGATCCTCCGCCGTAAGCACCGCGACCACGCCGGGGGCGGCGCGGACGGCGTCCAGATCCATACCGGTAATGCGTCCGTGGGCGACGGCCGACAGCCCGAAGGCCAGATGCAACGTGCCGACCGGCGCCGGGATGTCATCGACATAACGCGCCTGCCCGGTCACGTGTAAAAGGGCCGCGTCATGGGGAAGGGGTTTCGCCACGGTCATGCCTGCACCTCCAGCACCGGTTGCGGTTGCAGGAAGTAGCGCATCAGCATGCCTTTTGCGGCCTCGATCCGGTAGGCGGCGCTGGCGCGCATGTCCGACAGGGGCGTGAAGTCCCGTTCCAGCGCGGTCTGTGCGGCGGAAACCGTGGCCTCGGACCACGGCTGGCCGATCAGCGCAGCTTCGGCCGCGCGGGCGCGTTTTGGAATGCCGGCCATGCCGCCAAAGGCGATCCGGGCGTCCTGCACCACACCATCGGCCACCGTCACGTTGAAACAGCCGCAGACAGCAGAGATATCTTGGTCGAACCGCTTGGAAAGCTTGTAGCAAGCCAGCCGGTCGGGCTGGCGCGGGATCGTCACGGCCTCCACGAATTCGCCGGGCTGGCGGTCCTGCTTGCGGTAGTCGAGAAAGAACTCCTCCAGCGGCAGCGACCGGCGTTCCGTTCCCCGCCGCAGGTGCAGCACCGCCCCCAATGCGATCAGCGCCGGCGGGCTGTCCCCAATGGGCGAGCCATTGGCAATGTTGCCGCCGATCGTCGCCGCATTACGCACCTGGACCGACCCATAGCGGCGGATCAGTTCCGCAAAGCTGCGGTAGTGCGGCCCGATCGCCCGTCCCAGTTCCGAAATCGTCACGCAGGCGCCGATGCGGATCGCGTTCTCGGTCACTTCGATCCCGCGCAGGTCGCGGACGCCGTTCAGGAAGGCCACCGGCGCAAGATCACGCAGATCCTTTGTCACCCAAAGGCCCACGTCGGTGGCGCCGGCGATCAGCGTCGCCTCCGGGTGGGCCAGATACCATTCGGCAAGTTCATCGGCGGTTTCGGGGCGGAAGGGCAGGTGCGCTACCTCTGGCAGCGGATCGTCGAGCCATTCGGGCACAGGCGCATCGGCTGCCGCCTTTGCGGCGCGGATGATGGGCGCATAGCCAGTGCAGCGGCACAGGTTTCCGGCAAGCTGGTCATCGAAATCCTGCCGGCCGAGCTTGTGCGCCACCGCCATCGACACGACGAAGCCGGGCGTGCAGAACCCGCACTGGCTGCCGTGATGGGTGATCATCGCCTCTTGCACGGGGTGGAGTTCACCGCCGGGTCCGGCAATGCCTTCCACCGTACGCACGGCCTTGCCGTGAAGCTGTGGCAGCAGCAGGATGCAAGCGTTGAGCGTCTTTGGTCCATCCTCGTCCGTCACCATGACCGTGCAGGCGCCGCAATCGCCTTCGTTGCAGCCCTCCTTGGTGCCGGTCAGGCGGCGCTCTTCGCGCAGCCAGTCAAGCAGCGTGCGCGTGGGGTCGGCCTGCACCCGCAGGGGCGCGCCGTTCAGAAGAAACGCGATCTCCATCATGAAGGTAACCTGCCGCTTTCTGTGGTATTCGGGCTGCGGCACCCCCGCCCGATGCGGCGTAAAGCGGGGATGCGCCCGTTATCGCCAGCAAAGCCGCGCCCATGGGTTTTGGCAAGTCTTTTCGCTGTTCCAGAAGCAGGCCGCAGCCGGTAACGTGGCCCCCATGTCAGGCCCCCGATTCATCCACCTCCGCACGCACACCGAATATTCGCTTCTGGAAGGGGCGGTGCCCGTCAAGAAGCTTGTCAAGCTTTGCGCGGCGCAGGGAATGCCGGCTGTCGCGGTGACAGACACGAACAACCTGTTCGCGGCATTGGAATTTTCCGTCACCGCCAGTGGGGCCGGTGTGCAACCCATCATCGGTTGCCAGGTGGCGGTGGACTACGATCCGGCCCAGCCCGGCGAACGCCCGCGCCCGCCCGCGCCGGTGGTTCTGCTGGCGCAGTCGGAACAGGGCTACATGAACCTGATGAAGCTGAACTCGTGCCTCTACCTTGATGCGGGGGGGCAGCTTCCGGCGGTGACGGTGGATGAGCTGGCGCAGTATTCTGCGGGTTTGATCTGCCTGACCGGCGGTCCCGACGGGCCCGTGGGGCGGCAGTTGCAGGCCGGACAGACCGCCAAGGCACAGGCGCTGATGGAGCGGTTGGCAGGCATCTATCCCAACCGGCTTTATGTCGAGCTTCAGCGCCATCCGGGCGAAGGGGGGCAGACGACTAATGGGGAACGCGCGACTGAACAGAGCTTTGTGGAAATGGCCTATGCCATGGACCTGCCGCTGGTCGCCACCAATGACGTTTATTTCCCCAAGCCCGAGATGTACGAGGCCCATGACGCGCTGATCTGCATCGCCGAGGGCGCCTATGTCGACCAGCAGGAACCGCGCCGCCGCCTGACGCCGCAGCACTACTTCAAGACGGCCGAGGAAATGATCGCCCTCTTCGCCGACCTGCCAGAGGCGATCGAGAACACGGTCGAAATCGCCCGACGCTGCGCCTTCAAGGCCTACAAGCGCGACCCGATCCTGCCGAAGTTCGCCGATGACGAGGTGGAGGAACTGCGCCGTCAGGCCAAGGAGGGCCTCGCCGCGCGGCTGGCCGTCATCCCCCACGCGGCCCCGGTCGAGGAATACGAAAAGCGGCTGGAGTTCGAGCTTGGCATCATCGAAGGCATGGGCTTTCCCGGCTACTTCCTGATCGTGGCGGACTTCATCAAATGGGCCAAGGATCACGAAATTCCGGTGGGGCCGGGGCGGGGGTCGGGGGCGGGCAGCCTTGTCGCCTATGCACTGACAATCACCGACCTTGATCCGCTGCGCTACAGCCTGCTGTTCGAACGCTTCCTGAATCCGGAGCGGGTGTCGATGCCGGACTTCGACATCGACTTCTGCATGGACCGGCGGGAAGAGGTCATCAACTACGTCCAGCAGCGGTATGGGCGTGAAAAGGTGGGGCAGATCATCACCTTCGGCGCGCTTCTGTCAAAGGCGGCGGTGCGCGACGTGGGCCGCGTGCTGCAGATGCCCTATGGGCAGGTGGACCGCCTGTCCAAGATGATCCCGGTCGAAGGGGTGAAACCGGTTTCGATCGAAAAGGCGCTGGCCGATGAACCCCGCCTGCGCGAGGCCGCCAAGGCCGAGGAGGTCGTGGACCGGCTGCTCACCTATGGCCAGCAGATCGAGGGGCTGTTACGCAACGCCTCTACCCATGCCGCGGGTGTCGTGATCGGCGACCGCCCGCTGGACGAGCTGGTGCCGCTGTATCAAGACCCGCGGTCCGACATGCCCGCCACCCAGTTCAACATGAAATGGGTAGAGGCCGCAGGGCTGGTGAAGTTCGACTTTCTTGGCCTGAAGACGCTGACGGTGATCCAGAACGCCATCGACCTTTTGCGCCTGCGCGGGATCGACGTCGACATCTCCATGATCCCGCTGGACGACAAGCCGACCTATGAACTTTACGCCAGCGCCAAGACGGTGGCGGTGTTCCAGGTCGAAAGCTCGGGCATGATGGACGCGCTGCGGCGCATGAAGCCTACCTGCATCGAGGATATCGTGGCGCTTGTGGCGCTTTACCGTCCCGGCCCGATGGAGAACATCCCGACCTATTGCGAGGTCAAAAACGGGTTGCGGGAACGGGAGTCGGTGCATCCCCTCATCGACCATATCCTTGAGGAAACGCAGGGCATCATCGTCTATCAGGAACAGGTGATGCAGATCGCGCAGGTCATGGCGGGCTACAGCCTTGGCGGCGCCGACCTTCTGCGCCGCGCCATGGGCAAAAAGATCAAGGAGGCCATGGACGCCGAACGGCCCAAGTTCGTGAACGGCGCCAAGGCCAACGGGGTGGAGGCGAAAAAGGCCAGTGAGGTTTTCGACCTGCTGGAGAAATTCGCCAACTACGGCTTCAACAAGTCGCACGCCGCCGCCTATGCCGTCGTTAGCTACCAGACAGCCTGGCTCAAGGCGAACCACCCGGTGGAATTCATGGCTGCGGTCATGAACTGCGATATCCACCTGACGGACAAGCTGAACGTCTATAAGCGCGAGGTTGACCGGCTGGGGATCGAGACCATCCCGCCCTGCGTCAACCGTTCGCAGGCGACGTTCAGCGTGCGCGAGGGCAAGGTGGTCTATGCGCTGGGCGCGCTCAAGAACGTGGGCATCGATGCGATGCGTCTGATCGTCGAAGGGCGGGGCGACAGGCCCTTTGCGACGGTATTCGACATGGCGCGCCGGGTCGACCTGAAGCGCGTCGGCAAGCGCCCGATGGAGATGCTGGCCCGCGCCGGCGCATTTGACGTGCTGGACCGTAACCGCCGGCGGGTGTTCGAAAGCCTTGATGCCCTGTGCGCCTATTCGGCGGCGGTGCATGAGGCGCGGGCGTCCTCGCAAGTATCGCTGTTCGGAGAGGCGGGGGAAGATCTGCCGGAACCGCGCCTGCCCAACTGCGACGACTGGCTGCCGATGGAACGGCTGGCGCAGGAACATCAGGCGATCGGTTTCTACCTGTCGGGCCATCCGCTGGACGATTACATCGCGCCGCTGAAACGCAAAGGCGTGCTGACGCTGGACGAGATCGCGGACAAGGCGCAGGGCGGGCCGGTGGTGGCGAAGCTGGCGGGATCGGTGTCGTCCCGGCAGGAACGAAAATCGGCTCGGGGCAACCGCTTTGCCTTTGTCCAGCTTTCCGATCCGACAGGCCTTTATGAGGTCACAGTGTTTTCCGATACGCTGGAGGCCGCGCGTCAACATCTTGAACCCGGCCAAAACGTCGTGCTGACGGTCGAGGCGACGATGGAGGGTGACACACTCAAGCTGCTTGCCCGGGCCGCGCAGCCGATCGACGGCGTGGTCGCGGATGCAGGCAGCAGCGGGCTGCGCATCCACGTCGAAAGCGAAGGCGCGGTTGGCTCCATTGCCGGACTGCTTTCGAAACTGGCAGGCGAAGGGGGGAGGAGCCGCGGCCTTATCACCTTCTGCATCGCGGATCGGGAGACGGGGCGCGAATACGACCTTACTCTGCCTGAACCCCTGCCGGTCAACCCGCAGATCAAGGGCGCCATCAAGTCGATGGGCGGCGTCGGGATGGTCGAGGAGCTTTAGCGCACCCGGTGCGCGAATATCTGCGCCACCAGCACCGACAGCAGGATGCGCAATACGTGATGGGCGGTGACGTAGATCACGCTCACCTGCAGGGACAACGCGACCAGCGACATTTCAGACACGCCGCCGGGGGCGAAGGCCAGGAAGACGGTGCCGGTTCTTTCGCCCACCGCGCCATGCAGCAGCAGGGCAAAGACAAATCCGATCAAGAGCGTGAGGCCCACGTTCAGCAGTGACAGCGACAGCGCCCTGCGGAAGGTGCCGCGGGGTAGGCCTGCAAAGCGGACCCCAAGGCTCACGCCCACGACAAGTTGCGTCACGTCGATCAGCCAGCCCGGCGGCACCGCAGCGGTCAGCCCGCCCAGATGCATAAGGCCGCTGATCAGGATGGGGCCGGTGATGACCCCGCCCGGAAGCCGCAGGCGCTGACCCAGCCAAAGCCCCGCCGCCCCCGCAGCAAACAGAAGCAACGCGTCCAGGGGCCCGATGGGCACATCCGCGCCTGTCATTGCCACGCCAGAGGCGCTGCCTACCAGCGACCCCGTCAGGATGGTGAACGCCAGCGGCACCAGCACGATCGAAAGGATCAGCCGCAGGAATTGCAGCATCGTCAGCATCTGCAGGTCGGCGCCCGCATCCTCGCCCATGGCGATGGCCTCGATCAGCCCGCCCGGAACGGCGGCATAGAACGCGGTCGGACGCGACAGCCCGCCAAGCCGCTGAAAGACCTGAAAGCCCGTCCAGTGCACCAACGGGATGAAGGCCGCCAGCCCCAGCAGGCTTGGCCACCAATTCGCGGCATCGGCCAGAAGACCGGAGGTGAACGCGCCGCCGATCGCCACGCCGATGATCGGGACAAAGCCCATCCGAAGTTTTTGTGGCATCGATGGCACATGGCCCAGTGGCCGTATTCCCGCCACCGCGACGCCGCCAACCGCCAGAAGCGATCCCAGCAGGAAGGGCAGGGGCAGCCGCAGCCCCCAAGCCATAAGCGCCCCCGCCGTCCCCAGCAGCATCGTGACCAGGATGGAGGAAACCGGAACCCCCAGCAGGGTCATGTGCCTGAATGTCATGCGTTCGCCTTTGCCGTGCCGTCACCGCTTGATGTCATCCCGGGCGGGCAGGGGCAAGGCGTGGCGCTTACCAGTGCGGCGGGCGCTGGTCAGCCAGCGGGATCGTGGTGCCCGCGTCAAGTTCGCGTTCGGCCTCCCGCTCCATCAGCAGCGCAACGCGGCGGTTCAGCCGCTCAAGGTCCTGGGTCTGCCGGGCCACCACGTCCGACAGGTCTTCGACCATGCGGGTCAGGTGGGCAAGCTGCTCTTCGGTCTGCGTCAAGCGTTCCGTCATCGTCACCTCCTGTTGTGGCGCTGCCTTGCCCCTTTGGCGCCCTTCCGCTAGACGGTCGGCAACCGACCCAGCCGAGAGACAAGGCAGATGGCTAAGGACAGATCCACCCGTAGGCCCAAGGCGGAAACGCCCAGGGGCTTCCGCGACTATTTCGGCGCAGAAGTGACCGAACGCAAGGCCATGCTGGACCGGATCGCCGAAGTCTATCATCTGTATGGCTTTGATCCGCTGGAAACCTCGGCGGTCGAGACGGTCGAGGCGCTGGGCAAGTTCCTTCCCGACGTGGACCGCCCGAACGAGGGTGTCTTTGCTTGGGAAGAGGATAACGACTGGCTTGCGCTGCGCTATGATCTGACAGCGCCACTGGCACGGGTGGCCGCGCAGTATCGCAATGACCTGCCCAGCCCGTATCGCCGCTATGCGATGGGCCCGGTCTGGCGGAACGAAAAGCCGGGGCCGGGTCGGTTCCGGCAGTTCTATCAATGCGATGCTGATACCGTCGGCGCGCCCTCGGTCGCGGCGGATGCGGAAATCTGCGCAATGCTGTCTGACACGCTTGAGTCGGTGGGCATTCCGCGCGGCGACTACATCGTGCGGGTCAACAACCGCAAGGTGCTGAACGGCGTGATGGAGGCTGCGGGCGTTCTGGACCCTGCCGACCCCACGCGGTGGGAGGCCGAGCGCGGCATCGTATTGCGCGCCATCGACAAGATCGACCGGCTGGGCGACACCGGCGTGCGCGCGCTGCTGGGTGCGGGCCGCAAGGACGAGAGTGGCGATTTCACCAAGGGCGCCGGGCTGAGCGATGACCAAGCCGAAGTCGTCATGGGCTTCATGGCCGCTAAACGCGACTCGGGCGCGGCGACCGTGGGGCGGCTGCGCGAACTGATCGGCGGCTCTGCCATCGGGCTTGAGGGCGTGCAGGAGCTAGAAACGATTGCCGACCTTCTGGCGGCGCAGGGCTATGGCCCAGACCGCGTAGACATCGATCCTTCAGTGGTGCGTGGCCTTGGCTACTATACCGGCCCGGTGTTCGAGGCCGAACTGACCTTCGAGATCCTCGATGAAAAGGGGCGCAAGCGGCAGTTCGGCTCGGTTTCCGGGGGCGGGCGCTATGACGATCTGGTCAAGCGGTTCACCGGGCAGGCTGTGCCTGCAACGGGCGTCTCCATCGGGGTTGACCGGCTGCTGGCGGCGCTGCGCGAAAAGGGCCGAATGGGCGCGGAAACGCGCGGCCCGGTCATCGTGACCGTGATGGACCGCGACCGCATGGCGGATTATCAGGCCATGGTGGGCGAACTGCGCGCGGCCGGCATCCGGGCCGAAGTCTATCTGGGCAACCCCAAGAACTTCGGCAACCAGCTGAAATACGCGGACAAGCGCAATTCACCTGTCGCGATCATTCAGGGTGGGGATGAGGCGGCAAAGGGCATTGTCCAGATCAAGGACCTTGTTCTGGGCGCCAAGATCGCATCCGAGGCGAGCCTTGAGGAATGGAAGTCCCAGCCCGCGCAGTTCGAGGCGCCGCGCGGCGATCTGGTCGCGCAGGTTCGCCGCCTGCTGAACGAGGGCTGAGCCATGCAGCCCGACAAGGTGTCCATCCAGGCCGAGGCGGAAAAGCTTCTGGCCCAGTTCCGCGCTGCCGGCGCGACATTGGTCGAGGCTGACATCCTTCAGCCGGCGGAAACGCTGCTTGATCTGTATGGCGAGGATATCCGCGGCCGCGCCTATGTCACCAGCGACCCGCTGCGCGGCGAGATGATGCTGCGCCCGGACTTTACGGTTCCGGTAGTACAGATGCACATGGCGCAAGGCGCGGACCCGGCACGCTATTGCTATCGCGGCGAGGTGTTCCGCAAGCAGGAGCATGCCGGAACGCGCCCCTCGGAATTCCTTCAGGTGGGGTATGAGGTCTTTGACCGCGCCAATGCTTCGGCTGCGGATGCCGAGGTCTTTGCCCTGTTCACCGATCTGCTGGCACCGCTGGGACTTCGGGCATCAACGGGTGACATCGGCATCCTGATGGCTGCCGTGCAGGGCTTGGGTACCTCCGCCCCACGCAAGGCGGCGCTGATGCGCCACATCTGGCGGCCGCGCCGCTTTCGCGCCCTGCTGGACCGCTTTGGCGGCCGGTCCCCAGTGCCCGAGGCGCGAGCGCAGATGCTTGCCCAGCTTGCCGCCGCCCCGGTCGAGGAGTTGCTGGATCGCGCCGGCCCCTTCACTGGCCTGCGCGGACCCAATGAGATCGCTGCACGCGTCGCCCAGTTGATTGAGGATGCCAAGACCCCGCCGATCGCGGCGGGCGAGGTTGACCTGCTAGACGACCTGCTGGCGCTGCGGGACAAGGCCCCGGCTGCGCTGGAATGCCTGCGTGATCTGGCGGTGGACATGCCCAGCCTTGGCCCCGCTGTGGACGGGTTCGACGCGCGGCTTGTTGCGCTGGATGAACGGGGCGTGGACGTCGGCAACCTCGATTTTGAGGCGAGCTATGGCCGCACGACGCTGGAATACTACGATGGCTTCGTTTTCGGCTTCTACTGCGAGACGCGGCCCGACCTGCCTCCCGTCGCCTCTGGCGGGCGGTATGACGCGCTGACGCGGGTGCTGGGGCAGGGGCGTTCGATCCCGGCGGTCGGCGGCATCATCCGGCCCGGGATCGTGGCCATGCTGAAGGGGGCATGATGCTCAAGCTGGGGGTGCCGTCCAAGGGGCGGCTGATGGAAAAGACCTTCGAATGGTTCGGCGAGCGTGGCATCACCATGCGCCGCAACGGTTCGGAGCGGGAATATTCCGGCGCGGTCGAAGGCGTGGACGGGGTGGAGCTGGTCCTGCTGTCAGCGGGGGAGATCCCGCGCGAACTGGCGGCCGGGCGCATTCACATGGGCGTGACGGGGTCGGACCTTGTGCGCGAAAAGCTCGCCGACTGGCCCGACCAGGTCGAAGATCTGACACCGATGGGCTTTGGCCATGCCGACCTGATCATCGCTGTTCCGGTTGCCTGGATCGACGTGGAAACGCTGGACGATCTGGATGCCGCGGCCTCGGCCTTTCGGGCGCGGCACGGGTTCCGGTTGCGGATCGCGACGAAATACCATCGGCTGGTGCGGGAATACCTGCGGGAAAACGGCGTGGCCGACTATCAGCTTGTGGACAGTCAGGGCGCGACCGAGGGCACAGTGAAGAACCTGACCGCCGAGGCGATTGCCGATATCACCTCGACTGGCGAGACGCTTCGGGCCAACCACCTCAAGATCCTGAACTGCCCGCCGGTACACCGGTCGCAGGCGATGCTCTTCGCGGCACGCGGCGCCGATTGGGAAGGCGCGCCGCTGGTGGCGCTGGAGGCGATGCTGGATCGGTTAGGTCTGCCCCGTCCCGACGGATTCTAGCGCAGGCCGATCTCAGCCAACGCGGCCAACAGGGCGGGCGGCAATACGTCATCATTTTCCCGCGCCGCAGTCATGTCGCGCGGGCTGTCGGCTGGATCAAGATAGCGCCAGCCCTGGAAGGGGCGACGCGGGACAGGTTCAGTACGGATGACTGCCGGATCCAGCAGGATGCCGCAGCGGGCGATGCCGTCGCCGCCGATAACCTCCTCCAGCCCCACGATGCGCTGGCGGGCCAGGATCACGCCCTTGAACACCCAGAACAGGGAACCTCCCGCGAGAACCTCGACGCTGCGCTTGGGCCACATGCGGGTGATGTGGAGCGACTCGGCCCGCCCCGACTCCGCGCGGCGCTGCGCCTGCCAGTGGAGCAAGTCCTCGACCCCCTCTGCGCCGACGCAGAGTTTCAGGATATTCACGTGATCTGCCATGGAGCCCTTCCGTTTGCGGCGGGAACCTAAGCATTATCCGCGCGGCGACAAGGGCCTTGGCTTCACGTTCTGGTTCATCTGCCTAGGCCCGCGCGAGCAGAGCAAAGCGGCGCGCCTCTGCCGGGGCCTGTCCCATCTGCCGTTCGGGCTTAAGCCGCACGGCAAGGCCGGCGTCCGGCCAGCGTGCTTCGGCCAAGTCGATGAGCGAGCCGCCGCCCCTCTGCACTTCGGCGCAGAGCGCCTTGACCGCAGTGGCGGCGTCCGGGCGGCTCATCCGGTCGGTGAGGGCGAAGGTCAAGGCTTCGGCATGGATCAGGCCGGTGCCGTCGTCGATGGCGGCCAGCATCCGGTCGGGGATCGGCGAAATGGTCTGCGCCTGTTCCGTCGCAAGCGCCAGCGCCCGTCCCGCGATCATGCACATCTGCGGCAGGGTCAGCCATTCCACGAACCAAGCCGCGCCGTCACGCTGCTGACGATGAATGGCCGCGCCCTGCATGTTGGCGTTCAGACCGACCATCATCCGGCCCAGCGCCAAAAGGACCGAAGGCACCACCGGGTTCGATTTCTGCGGCATGGTTGATGACGCGCCGCCCTTGCCCAGCCGCACCTCTGCCAGCCCGGTCTGGGTCAGCAGGATGAGATCCTCGCCCATCTTGGCAAGGCTGGTGGTCAGCGCGGTCAGCCAAGCGGCAAGCTCTGCAAGCCGGTCGCGGGCGGAATGCCAGCTTTCGCCGGGGTCAGAGAGGCCCAGAATGGTCGCAAGTTCAGCCCGCACCGCCGGTCCCTTGTCGCCCATCACCGACAGCGTCCCTGCCGCGCCCGACAGGCTGACCGTCAGCAGGCGGGACCGCAGTTCCGCCAGCCGGTCCCGGTGCCGCAGAAGCGGGCTGCCCCAGCCGGCGACCACGGCGCCGAAGCTGGTGGGCGTCGCCACCTGGGCATAGGTGCGGGCGGCCATTGGTAGCTCGGCGTGATCCTCGGCCAGCCGGGCAAGCGCGGCCAACAGCGCATCCAGCCGGTCTCCGCAGATCGCCAGCACCTGCCGCAGGCGCAGCATCTGTCCGGTTTCCATGATGTCCTGGCTGGTCGCACCCCAATGCAGGTACTGTGCGTGTTCCGGGGCCTCTACCGCCTTGCGGAAGGCGGAAACCAGCGCGGGAACCGGCACAGCGTTGGTGCTGGTTTCAGCGGCCAAGCCCGCCGGATCAATCTGTACCTCCATCGCGGCGCGGTGCAGGAAGGCGGCGGCGGTTTCCGGGATCAGGCCGTGGGCGCCCTGCGCCTTGGCCAAGGCCCCTTCGACAAGCAGCATCGCCCGAACCTCGGCGGTGTCGGTGAAAAGCTTCGCGACCTCTGCATCATGAAATAAGTCGCGGTAGATCGCGCTGTCCAGAACCGATGCCGCCATTATGCCCTCTGCTGCAGGCCAAGGATGTCGCGGGCCTGCTGCCAGGTTGCGACGGGACGTTCGTATTTCTCGCAAAGTTCCGCCGCCCGGCGGACGAGCGCCGCGTTCGACGGCGCAAGCGTATCGCGGTCAAGGCGCACGTTATCCTCCATCCCCGTCCGGGTATGGCCGCCTGCCGCGATCGACCATTCGTTCAGCACGATCTGGTTCGGCCCGATCCCGGCACCGCACCATTCGGCATCGGGTGCCAGCCGTTGCAGCGTCTTGATGTAGATGTCAAAGATTTCCCGATCCGCCGGCATGGCGTTTTTCACGCCCATGACGAATTGCACATAAAGCGGGCTTTTCAGCCGCCCGTCTGCCGCCATCCGCGTGGCCTGCACGATATGCGACAGGTCGAACGCCTCGATCTCCGGCTTCACGTCGTATTTCAGCATCTCTGCCGCCAGCCAATCCACCAGGTCAGGCGGGTTTTCATAGACCCGGGTGGGGAAGTTGTTGGACCCGACGGAAAGCGAGGCCATGTCAGGCCGCAGCGGCAGCATCCCTCCACGTGCTTGACCCGCGCCGGATCGGCCGCCGGTGGACAGTTGGATGATCAGGCCGGGGCAGTGCTTCCTTAACCCTTCCACCAGCCGCGCGAATTTTTCCGGGTCCGAGGATGGGGTCTGGTCATCGTTACGCACATGGCAATGGGCGATGGTGGCGCCGGCCTCAAAGGCTTCCTGCGTGCTCTCGATCTGCTCTTCGACCGTGATGGGGACGGCGGGGTTGTTCTGCTTGGTGGGCAGGGACCCGGTGATGGCGACGCAGATGATGCAGGGTTTGGTCATGGAGCCTCGGCAATCCGGATGAGCTGCGCGGCGAGACGCTGCGGCGCGGTGAAAAACGGCGAGTGTGAGGTATCCATAGCCGAAACGCGCCCTTCCGGCCAGCCTGCGGTCATGCTCGCCTGATATTCGGACGGGATCGTGCGGTCATCGGTGCAGCGGATGTAGTGCCGTTCGACGCTGTCATAGGCGGCGGTCAGCGTCAGCGGCGTTTCCTGCGGAAGGATCGGCTGAGGGCAGAGCCGGGGCAGGGCGAAGGGCAGGGCAGCCTCGCAATCATGATAGAACTTCTCGCCAGCCTTGGCAGGGTCGATGGTGAAGGTCAGCCCGTCCTCGGACCGGATGATCGCATCGAGCAGCGGCTGGCGCGGACCGGCCCTACGCATTTCGGCCAGCGACATACCGTTGGCGGGAACATAGGCGCAAAGATAGACCAGCTTCGTGATCTTTTCCGGCGCCAGTTCAGCCGCAAGCGAGATGGGATAGCCGGCCATAGAATGGCCGACCAGCACCACCGGTTCATCGATCACGCGCAGGATGGCCTTCGCGTAAAGATCAAGCGTCACCTCTGCCGCGGGGGTCTCGTCCTCGCCATGGGATGGCAGGTCGATCGCCTGCGCCTCGTGCCCCGCGTCGTGCAGCAGGGGCAGCACGTCGCGCCAGCACCAAGCGCCGTGGCACGAGCCGTGGATCAGCAGGAACCGCGCCATCAGAGGTCGAAGAACACCGTTTCGTCTTCACCCTGAAGAACGATGTCGAAGCGGTAGGTGCCGTCGCCCGTCTTTTTTGCCAGAAGCGTGTTGACGCGCGCGCGGTGTTCGATCCGGTTCAGGATCGGGCAGCGGGCGTTGGCCTCGGCCTCATCCTCAAAATAGATGCGGGTCTGCAGGCCGATGTTGATGCCGCGGGCCACGATCCAGAGGCTGATGTGCGGCGCCATCATTCCCTGGATATGCGGGACCGGGCCAGGCTTCACCGTGCGCAGCGTCCAGTCCCCGCTGTCGAAATCGGCGGCAAAGCGGCACCAGCCCAGCACGTTGGGATCGGCCTTGCCCCGCGTTTCGTTTGCCGAGGGGAACAGCCCCTCGGCATCCGGCTGCCAGCTTTCGATCATCGCGTCGCGCATGATCATGCCTGAGCCGTCACGGACATGGCCGGTGATGGTGATGATTTCGCCCTTTGCACCTTCGCGGATGGCAGAGGCGCCAAGATCGACCGGGTAGATCCCCGCGTTGCCCAGGAAGTTAGGCGTGCAGCCGATGTGCACATAGGGTCCCGCCGTCTGCGACGGGCTTTCCATCAGGTTGTCGAGCTTCTGTACCATGATCAGAGTCCTTCCAGCCGGTTTTCGAACATGGTCTGGCGGCGGCCGCGCAGGACGATGTCGAATTTGTAGGCGAGCGCGTCCATCGGGATCCCGCCGTTCATGTCGAGCGGTGCCACCAGGCTGTCGATTGCTTCCTGGCTGGGGATCGTCCGGACAATGGGGCAGCGCGGGATGAGCGGGTCGCCTTCGAAATACATCTGGGTGATGAGCCGCTGGCCAAAACCGGACCCGAAGACGCTGAAGTGGATGTGCATGGGGCGCCAGTCATTGGTGCCGTTGGGCCAGGGGTAGGCGCCGGGACGCACCGTCAGGAATTCATAACGCCCTTGATCATCGCTGATCGTGCGCCCGCAGCCACCGAAGTTCGGATCGAGCGGGGCAAGGTAGCCGTCCTTCTGGTGGCGATAGCGGCCGCCGGCGTTGGCCTGCCAGATCTCGATCAGCACGTTCGGTACTGGGCGGCCGGACTGGTCCAGCACTCGGCCATGGACAATGATGCGTTCCCCAATGGCGGGCTGGCCGGTGAAGTTGAGGATCAGGTTGTTGTCCCGTTCGCCCAGCATGTCGCGGCCAAAGGCGGGGCCCGTCTCCTCGGACAGGGTGGAGGAGGTGGCGACCAGCGGGCGCGACGGCGCGCGCGTCATCGAGGTCTTGTAGCCGGGGGTATAGGCTGGCGGATGCCAGAAGCGGTCACGCGGGAACAGCGGCCCGGTGGTGGGGCTCGTCTCGGTCATCGGGCTTTCTCCATCTCGGCAAAGGTTTCCTTGGCGATCTTGAAGGCGTGGTTCGCCTTGGGCACGCCGGCATAGATCGCCACATGCATCAGCGCCTCGATCACGTCATCCTTGGTGGCGCCGGTATTGGCGGTGGCGCGGATGTGCATGGCAAGTTCCTCGAAGTTCCCCAGCCCGGCCAGCAGCGCGATGGTCATCATCGAGCGTTCCCGGTGGCTGATCGTGTCGCGCGACCAGACGTGGCCCCAGGCGGCCTCGGTGATGAGGGACTGGAAGGGGGCGTCGAACGGGGTCTTGGCAGCCTCGGCCCGGTCGACATGGGCGTCGCCCAGCACCTTGCGCCGGGTCTTCATCCCTTGGTCGTGACGTTCAGACATGGCCGATCTCCTTCAGGAACTGGGTCAGGGTGGCCGCGTATTCCTCGGGCTTTTCCACGTTGGGAATATGGCCCGCCCCGCGGATAAGGTGGAAGCGCGCGCCGCGGATCAGATCGGCCGTTTCGCGCACGAGGTCGGGCGGCGTCGCGCCATCCTCGCTGCCCGCGATGGCGAGCGTGGGAAGGGTGAGGCCCGACGTGGGCGTGATGAAGTCACTGCCGGCGATTGCCGCGCAGCAACCGGTGTACCCTTCGACGGGCGTGCGGATCAGCATGTTGCGCCAGCCAGCCAGCTCCGCGGTTTGACGGAAGGGGCGGGCAAACCAGCGTTCCATGACGCTGTCGGCCAGAGATTCGATCCCACCCGCCCGGATGGCGTCTATCCGGTCGTGCCACATCTGGGCGGTGCCGATCTTGGCCGCGGTGTTCGACAGCACCATGCCGCGCACCTGGTCCAGCCGCTTGACGGCCAGGCCCTGCGCGATCATCCCGCCGATCGACAGGCCAACGAAAACGCAGTCGCGCACGTTCAGCGCGTCCAGCAGCCGTTCGGCATCGCGTACCAGGGCCCCCATGGAATAGGGGCCGGGCGGGCAGTCGGACAGGCCATGCCCGCGCTTGTCATAGCGGATCAGCCGCAGGCCCTGCGGCAGCAGCGGGATCACCTTGTCCCAGACGCGCAGGTCGGTGCCCAGCGAGTTGGCAAAGACCACGGGAGCGCCGGTGGGGGTGCCGTCTTCGCGCCAATGCAGGCGGATGTCGCCCAGATCGCAGATGTTCATGGTTCCTCCGGCGTCAGAATGGCAGGCCAACGTAGTTTTCAGCCAGCGCCGTTCGCGCCGCAACCGAGGATTCAAGATAGGCCAGTTCGGTTTCCTGGATCCGCTGGTCAAACACCCCCTGGTCGGGGAAGCGGTGGAGCATGGTCGTCATCCACCAGCTGAAGCGCGTCGCCTTCCAGACGCGGGCGAGGGCGGTTTCGGAATAACGCTCGATCCCGTCGTCCTCGTTATCCTTCAGCCGCGCAATCAGGGCGTGGTGCAGGTAATGCACGTCGGACATGGCGAGGTTGAGCCCTTTTGCCCCCGTAGGCGGCACGATATGGGCCGCGTCGCCTACCAGGAACAGCCGGCCCCAGCGCATCGGCTCGGCCACGAAGGATCGCAGCGGGGCGATGGATTTCTCGATGCTCGGCCCCGTCACCAAGGTTTCGGCAACATCGGCGGGGATGCGGCGGCGCAGCTCGTCCCAGAAGGCGTTGTCGCTCCAGTTCTCCAGCTTTTCGTCGGCCGGAACCTGGATGTAATAGCGGCTGAGGTGGTCGTTCCGCATCGAGCAGAGCGCAAAACCGCGTTCGTGGTTGGCGTAGATCAGTTCCTCATGCGCGGGGGGCGTTTCGGACAGGATGCCCAGCCAGCCGAAGGGATATACCCGTTCGAACGTCCGCAGGACCGAGGAGGGGATAGACTTGCGACTGACACCGTGAAAGCCGTCGCACCCCACGACATAGTCGCAATCGATCCGGTGTTCCGTGCCATCCTTGGTGTAGGTGACGAAGGGTGCGTCGGTTTCCAGCCCGTGCGGCTGCACGCCAGCGGCTTCATGGATGACCACCCCACCCATCGCGTCCCGTGCCGCGAAAAGATCGCGTGTCACCTCGGTCTGGCCATAGACCATGACCTTCTTGCCGATCAGCCCGTCAAAGTCGATGCGGAAGCCGCGGTTCTGCGCCGACAAGTAGGTGCCGGTGTGCACGAACCCTTCGGCATGCATGCGGGCACCGACGCCGGCACGTTCAAGCAGTTCAACCGTGCCCCATTCCAGCACGCCTGCGCGGATCCGGCCCAGTACATACTCCCGCGTCTGCCGCTCCAGCACGACGGTGTCGATACCCGCCTGGTGCAAAAGCTGTGACAGAAGCAGGCCCGATGGCCCTGCACCAATGATGCAGACTTGGGTACGCATGAAATCCCTCCCGATTCATGGAGAGATTGCAGGATATAATTGGCAGCGTCAACTATCTGTGTCAGCGGAGCCGCGAGATGGCCTGTGAAAACACATCCGCGTCCACATTTCCCCCCGTAGCCGTGCAGATCACCGCCGGACCTTCGATGAGATCACGGTGAAAAAGGGCTGCGGCCAAGGCGACGGCGCCACCGGGCTCCACCACCAGTTTCAGCCGCTGGAAGGCAAGGGCCACGGCCTCCAGCGCCTCATCATCCGTGACGACAAGGCCGGGGCCCGCCAAGCGTTGCAGGACCGGGAAAGTCAGCCGCCCCGGCTGCGGCGTCACGATCGCATCGCAGATCGACCCTGACATCGTGGCGTTCCGCTCGATCCTTCCGGCGGCGAGAGAGCGGGCAGTGTCGTCGAACCCGGCAGGTTCGGCCGGCCGGACGCGCAGTTCCGTTCTTTCAAGCGCAAGCGCGATCCCTGCCGCCAGCCCGCCGCCGCCGCAGCAAACGATCACGTCCGCAGCCGTCACGCCCTCGGCCGCGGCCTGTTCAGCGATTTCCAAGCCCGTGGTGCCCTGGCCGGCGATCACCTGCGGATCGTCAAAGGGGGGCACCAGCGTCAGCCCGCGTTCATCGGCCAGAGTGGTACCAATCGCATCGCGGTCCTCGGTCGCGCGGTTGTAAAGCACGACCTCTGCCCCAAGGGCGCGGGTGTTGTCGATCTTGAGCCGTGGCGCATCGGCGGGCATCACAACCACCGCTGGTACGCCCAGCATCCGCGCCGCCAGCGCCACCCCCTGCGCATGGTTGCCAGAGGAATAGGCAAGCACCCCCCGCTGGCGCGCCGCAGGGTCCAGCGCCGTCAGGGCCGACCAGGCGCCCCGGAACTTGAACGACCCGGTATGCTGCAGGCATTCCGCCTTGATCAGCACCCTGCGCCCCGCGATGTCGTCAAGGAATGGCGATGAAAGCAGCGGGGTGCGACGGGCATGACCCTTCAGCCGTGCCGCGGCCGCGTTGATCAGGGGAAGGCTTGTCATGCGCATTGCCTCAGGAAGGCGTGGATCAGGTCAAGGCTCTTGGGTTCGTCCAGAAACGGGATGTGGCCGCGGTCGGGGACCTCGGCGAACAGCATGTCGGGGCGGCGGGCGCGCATCTCGGCCACGGTGGCCGTGGACAGAAGGTCAGAATTCGCGCCCCGGATCAGGGCTAGTGGCAGCCCCGCGCAGGCGTCGAAAAGCGGCCAGGCATCGGCCACGGGGCCGTCGAAGGCCTGAAGGAAAGCCTCTCTCAGCCCAGGGTCATAGGTGATGCGCAGCCCGTCGGGCATTTCTTGGAAATGGCGGCGTGCCTCGGCCAGCCAGCGGTCGTTGGGCATGTTGGCAAAGCCGGTCATGGTGCGCGCCAGCGCGGCTGCCACGTCTTCATAGGTGCGGGCACTGGGGTTGCGGCCGATGTAATCCACGATCTGCCGCAATCCGGCCTGTTCCAGCACCGGACCCACGTCGTTCAGGCACAAGCCGCGCAGCCTGTCGCGCGCCGTGGCGGCAAGGAACATCCCGATCAGCCCGCCGCGCGACGTGCCGATCAGCGCCACGCGATCCACCCCCAGATGGTCAAGCAGGGCGATCGCGTCTGCGGCCTCTTGCGGGATGGTATAGGTGGCGGCGCCTGACCGGTCCGACCGGCCGCGCCCGCGATAATCCATCCGGATCAGCCGGCAGGGAGGCAGGTGCGGGGCCAGCCAGTCAAAATCGGCGCCGGTGCGGGTCAGCCCTGCAAGGGCCAGAACCGGAAGGCCTGTCCCGTCATCGTCATAGTGCAGGGAGGTTCCGTCAGCGGCGGTGAACTGGGGCATTGGCGGCTCCTTTCGCGGCGCAGACTGGCATAGCCCCGCCACAGGGGGAAGCCGGTTTGACATCCGCGCCCATTGCCCTAGCCTGAAGGTCACTGGCACCCGCTAAAAGGAGACACGGGCATGACAGAGGTGAAAACCGGAGACACCGTGCGCATTCACTATACGGGTACGCTGGATGACGGCACGGTATTCGATTCTTCCGAAGGGCGCGATCCGCTCGAATTCACGGTAGGGGCAGGGCATATCATCCCCGGCCTCGACGCGGCCATTCCGGGGATGGAAGTGGGCGAGGAAAAGACGGTCAGGGTTGCCGCCGATCAGGCCTACGGCCCGCATGATCCGAATGGACGGCAGTCGGTGCCGCGGGATCAGGTGCCGGATGACATCCCGCTTGACCTTGGCACCACGCTGGAACTGACGCTGCCCGACGGTCGGGCGATGCCTGTCGTGGTGGCAGAGGTGTCCGAGGACGAGGTCGTTCTTGACGCAAACCACCCGTTGGCCGGGCGCGACCTGACCTTTGCCGTGCGGATGGTCGAGATCGTGTGATCCTGCCGGCGGACCATTGAACGACGTACCGGAAGCGGATTGATTGCCTGCCACGGCATCAGGGGCAGCAGTGGATGTGAGTCGGTGGCGACCTTTCATCAGGCGGCGCGGCTGTGACTAGACTTCGCCCCCGGCAGGGCGGATATTGAGGGCATGAGTCTGCCACCCGGTTTCCTGGACGAACTGCGCACCCGCACCAGCCTGAGCCAGGTGGTGGGGCGCAAGGTCATGTGGGACATGCGCAAGTCGAACCAGGCCAAGGGCGACATGTGGGCGCCCTGTCCGTTCCACCAGGAAAAGTCGGCCTCTTTCCACGTCGATGACCGCAAAGGATTCTATTACTGCTTTGGCTGCCACGCCAAGGGCGACGCGCTGACCTTTGTGCGGGAGACCGAAAACCTCGGCTTCATGGAGGCGGTGGAGCTTCTGGCCCGCGAAGCCGGGATGCAGATGCCCGCCCGCGATCCTCGCGATGCGCAGAAGGCTGACCGCCGTTCCCAGCTAGCCGAGGTGATGGAGCAGGCGGTGCGGTATTACCGGCTGCAACTGGGCACAGGGCAAGGAACGGGTGCGAGAGACTACCTTGACCGCCGGCGGCTGAGCGTCGCGGCGCGGGACCGTTTCGAAATCGGCTATGCCCCTGACGTACGGCAGGGCCTGTTCCAGCACCTGACCGGCAAGGGCGTCGCGCCGGACCTGATCGTGGACGCGGGGCTGGCCGCGCGGCCTGATGACGGTGGTGCCCCCTATGACCGCTTCCGGGGGCGAATCATCTTTCCGATTCGGGATGCGCGCGGGCGTTGCATCGGGCTGGGCGGCCGGTCGATGGACCCCAACGCGCGGGCGAAGTACCTCAACAGCCCGGAAACCGAGCTCTTCGACAAGGGGCGGAGCCTTTACAACCACGGCCCCGCCCGAGAGGCTGCGGGCAAGGGGCAACCGCTGATCGTGGCCGAGGGCTACATGGACGTGATCGCGCTGGTCGAGGCGGGCTTTGGCGGCGCCGTGGCGCCCCTTGGTACTGCGATCACCGAGGATCAGCTTCGGATGCTTTGGCGGATCGCGCCGGAACCGATCGTGACGCTGGACGGCGACAAGGCGGGCATCCGGGCAGCAATGCGGCTGGTGGACCTTGCGCTGCCGCTGCTGGAGGCGGGGCAGTCGCTGCGTTTTTGTGTCCTGCCGCAGGACATGGACCCGGACGACCTGATCAAGGCACAGGGGCCGGGGGCGATGCAGCGCCTGCTGGACCAAGCGCGGCCCATGGTCAGCCTGCTGTGGGAGCGTGAGACCGAAGGGCAGGTCTTTGACAGCCCGGAACGCAAGGCGGCCTTGGACAAGCGGCTGCGGGCGGCGATCGCGCAGATCCGCGACCCTTCGATTCGTACCCATTACGGCGAAGAGCTCAAGCGCCTGCGCTGGGAACTGTTCGGCACCCGGCGGCGTGATTCGGGTATGCCGGCGGGCGCCCGTTTTACCGGCAAGCGCTGGGTCGCGCCCGCGCAGCCGCTGGCCAGCACCCGCAGTTCGCTTCTGGTGGCGGCGCAGGGTGAGGCTGTCGAGGATATCCTGCGCGAGGCGATCATCCTTGCAACGCTGTGCGCCCACCCCACGCTTATCGCCGAATTCGAAGGCGCGCTGGAGCTGGTCGAGCTGCATGACCCTGATCACGAGACGCTGCGCCATGTCCTGCTGTCGCACGGGCCGGTCGACAACCCCGCCACAGCACGAGAGAAAATCTGCGGCGCTGCGGGCAACGCCCTTGAAAAGCTCATGTCGCTGAGCCATGTGCAGATCGCACCGCCCGTCCGCAACATTGGCGACACAGAACTGGCCCGGATGTGCCTGGCCGAAGAATTCGCGAAACTCGAGGCGAGACGGGGCGTGCGGCGTGAGATTGAAGACGCGGTCGAGGATCTAGACGGACTTGCCGACGAGGGGCTGACATGGCGCCTGTCGCAGGCGGCAGAGGCCCGGCACCGTGCTGAACGGTCCGCGCTGGATGATGCAACCGACCTCGGGGAGGACCGCGTGGCCCTCTCTCGCCATCTGCAAAGCCTCATAGATGGGCAGATCTGGATAAAGAAAACCCGGTGAGGGCTTTCCGCATCTGTGATTCGGCCTAATGAGTCGCTAAACACGGGGAACGATTCGGATTCGGTCCCTTCCGAAGGAGCACCCATGGCTGCCAAAGACACTGACGACGGCAAACCTGAAGATCAGGACACCGACATCACCCTTGATATGAGCCAGACGGCCGTCAAGAAGATGATCGCTGACGCCCGTGAGCGGGGCTACATCACCTATGACCAGCTCAACCAGGTGCTGCCGCCGGAACAGGTGTCGTCGGAGCAGATCGAAGACGTGATGTCGATGCTGTCCGAAATGGGCATCAACGTCATTGAAGACGAAGAGGCCGAGGACGGCGAAGCTGGTGGCGCTCTGGTCGAGGGCTCTGGTTCGCGCGATGTCGTTGTCGCGACGACCACTTCGGAAACGCTGGACCGTACCGATGACCCGGTGCGCATGTACCTGCGCGAAATGGGCTCGGTCGAGCTTCTGAGCCGCGAGGGCGAGATCGCCATCGCCAAGCGGATCGAAGCCGGACGGAACACCATGATCGCCGGGCTGTGCGAAAGCCCGCTGACCTTTCAAGCCATCACCATCTGGCGCGACGAGCTTCTGAATGAAGACATCCTGCTGCGTGACGTCATCGACCTCGAGGCGACCTTCGGCCGCTCGATGGACGATGACGAGGAGATGGACGAGCCTGTCGTCGACGGGGTGGAGCCGACAGAATCGCAGCCGCGCCGCACCACCTCCTCCGAACCCGAGCTTGACGCCGACGGCAACCCGCTGTCGCGCAGCGATGACGATGATGAGGACGACGAACAGTCGAACATGTCGCTGGCCGCGATGGAAACCGCGCTCAAGCCGCGCGTGCTGGAAACGCTGGACCGGATCGCCCGCGACTACGCCCAGCTGGCCGAGATGCAGGACCAGCGGATGTCGGCCACGCTGAACGAGGTCGGCACCTTTTCGGTGGGTGCGGAAGCGGCCTACCAGAAGCTGCGGTCCGAGATCGTGGAGCTGGTGAACTCGCTTCACCTGCACAACAACCGGATCGAGGCGCTGATCGACCAGCTTTACGGGATCAACCGCAAGATCATGTCGATCAACAGCGCGATGGTGAAGCTGGCCGACCAGGCCCGCATCAACCGGCGGGAGTTCATCGACGAGTATCAGGGCTACGAGCTTGACCCGACTTGGCTTGACCGCATGGCGGCCAAGTCCGGGCGTGGCTGGCAGGCGCTGATCGAGAAGAGCCGCGACAAGGTCGAGGATCTGCGCAATGACATGGCGCAGGTCGGCCAGTATGTCGGCGTCGACATCAGCGAGTTCCGCCGCATCGTGAACCAGGTGCAGAAGGGCGAAAAAGAGGCGCGTCAGGCCAAGAAGGAAATGGTCGAGGCGAACCTGCGGCTCGTGATCTCCATCGCTAAGAAGTACACGAACCGTGGGTTGCAGTTCCTTGATCTTATTCAGGAAGGCAACATCGGCCTGATGAAGGCTGTGGACAAGTTCGAGTATCGGCGCGGCTACAAGTTCTCGACCTATGCGACGTGGTGGATTCGTCAGGCGATCACCCGGTCCATCGCGGACCAGGCGCGCACGATCCGTATCCCGGTCCACATGATCGAGACGATCAACAAGCTGGTGCGCACCGGCCGCCAGATGCTGCACGAGATCGGTCGCGAACCGACGCCCGAGGAACTGGCGGAGAAGCTGCAGATGCCGCTGGAGAAGGTTCGCAAGGTGATGAAGATCGCCAAGGAGCCTATCAGCCTCGAAACCCCGATCGGGGACGAGGAAGACAGCCAGCTTGGCGACTTCATCGAGGACAAGAACGCGATCCTGCCGCTGGATTCGGCCATTCAGGAAAACCTGAAGGAGACGACGACGCGGGTGCTGGCCAGCCTCACCCCGCGCGAGGAGCGGGTTCTGCGGATGCGTTTCGGCATCGGCATGAACACCGACCACACGCTGGAAGAAGTGGGCCAGCAGTTCAGCGTCACCCGCGAACGTATCCGCCAGATCGAAGCAAAGGCGCTGCGCAAACTCAAGCACCCGAGCCGGAGCCGCAAACTGCGGAGCTTCCTCGACCAATAATGACCAAGGCGCCTTCGGGCGCCTTGATTTTTTTGGCTATGGTGTTTTGAGGAAGCATCCCAATGAGGGTGTTAGCTGAGCGCCAGCAGGGATCTCCTATGTCGCGGCAGCACACGCTACGCGCCGCTTTGCATTCCTATCCTGTCAACATGGGCCCCTTCAGCCCGGCCACCTGCGGCCGTGGCTGGGTGCCGCGCAGGCGCCCGCTCGGGTAGGAGAGGGCAGTCGCGGGATGACGCCTCCTCTCCCTCGATCAGGCTTCTGGAAAGGTCCGCGTGTTGCGCAGAAACTGGCGGTAGCGCAATTGGCTGTTCTTCAGATGGCGGCGCATGGCGGCGCGGGCACCTTCTTCGTCATCGGCCTGAATTGCCGTCAGGATGGCCTCATGTTCGGCGTCCAGAAGCCGCACGTAATCCTGCGAAATCTTTGGCTCGTCGCCGTCCCGAACAGCCCGCCGCGGGATGACCGTGGCCCCGATCAGGCGCAGGAATTCGCTGAAGCGGGGATTATTCGACGCCTCGGCGATTGCAAGGTGAAAGGCGAAATCCGCATCAGAGGTGGGTTCGCCGTTCATCGCCTTTGACCGGAAGAGATACGAGGCCTCGATGATCTTCTCTTCCTGCGCAGGCGAGCGGCGCAGCGCTGCCAGACCTGCGGCATCACCCTCTACGGCTGTACGCAGTTCAAGCATTTCGATCAGCGAAGATACCTTGGCAAGGTCGATGTTGCGAAAGGGCAGGACCTCGTTCGCCGGAGGATCTATGACAAAGACGCCGGCACCCTGCCGCGGCTCGACCAGAAGATCAGCGCGCAAGGCGGCGATTGCCTCGCGCACGACAGTACGGCTGACACCGAAGTCACGGGTCAACTGCAATTCGGAGGGGAGCCGGTCGCCGGGTTTGTAGCTGCCATCGGTGATCTGCCCGCGCAGGACCTCATGGACCCGCTGAACCAGAGTGCGCCCGGTCGAGGCTGTGCTGTCGGGGTTCATCATGGCCATCCTCTTGTAACTGTGGTCAATATATTGCGGCGCCGGGCATGTTTGAACACCTCATCGCAGGTCCGGGTGAAGAAGCGCGTCGGGCAGATTCTGATGCGCCGCCGGCCGCATCTCTTGTGCCAAGCTGTGCGTCTGCAGCCTGACCTCACCGCTGGTGACGTAAAGATGTGGCCCTGTCTGCCGGGACCGGCAGACAGGGCCAGATGCTGCTGAACGTTCGCCGTTGCAGGCAGAGGACGGCTGCCCTCGCGATAGGCGTCGATCAACATGTCCTGCACTGCCGCTGAAGCTAGTGGATGGGATGCCGTTTCGACAAGATGCCGGTGTGACACCAGCGGTGCGCTGATTTCTCCATTCCCGCCTTGGATCAGGATGAAAGCGCGGGGGGCGATCTGTCCCCGGGCAATGGCGGCTTTGATGGCTCGGGCCACCACCTCGCCGGTTCCGGGACGTGCAGACTGGCTCTTGACGACAACGGGGCAGCCAGCGGCCAGGGCCGAGGCCTCGCCCGCGACAGAAAATGCCAGTAAATTCGAAGCGCCAAATGCTGCCATCGGGCTGCCCGGTCGTTGCGTCATCCGAATGCCGGGACGGGGCGTCACCCGGCAGGGCAGCGCCGGATCATTCCGCCGGTCGAAATAGTCACCTGTCCGCAGAGGGCTTGCGAAAACGTGCAGTTGTCCGGTGGTGCGCCCGTTTTCCTCTTCATGTCGCGCGTGTGGAAGCCCCGTGGCCGCTGCGCGTTTTTCTATGTCCTCTGCGATCGTCTCACGCAATGTAACGCGTGGTTTGCGCCTGTTGTTGCCGAAAGTGGCGTGCGCTTGCTCGGCGTCATGCGCGGCACAGTCTAGAAGTGCTGTCATGCTAGCGGCGAACACGTGGGCCTGTGGTCAGGCGTGCTATGACAGTCGAGCCCCATCCACTCATCCGCCCAGAACGAGATGCTTTCCCTTGGGATGAAGGTCATGGTCCAGCCCCTGATGTGAGCATTGCAGATCATCTTGTCAGACCATATCGGCGTTGATGTGTCAAGTCGTCGTACTAGTTACGGCGACGGCATCTTCTATCATTAGTGAGAGACTAGGTGTATTGCGTTTTCGTGTCCAAAACATAGCCAAATCGCCTGAACCGGGAGCGGAATCAAATTCATCATATCACTTGTATTATATCTATTGACGTAATTCCCACCCGACCCGTAAGAGAGGAACAGCAAAGATCAAAAAGGACCATCTGATGACCCCCGATATGATCAAGTCCGCCCTTGGCTCTGGCCTGTTGTCCTTTCCGGTGACGCATTTCGATGCGGAAGGGCGTTTCAACCCCGAAAGCTACCGGACGCATGTCGAATGGCTGGCGACTTACAAGGCCCCCGTCCTCTTCGCAGCCGGAGGTACCGGAGAGTTCTTTTCCCTGCGTCCCGCCGAAATTCCTGAAGTCGTTCGCGCGGCGAAGGATGTTGCGGGCGACACGGCAATCGTTTCAGGCTGCGGCTATGGCAATGAAATGGCGATCGAGATCGCCCGGTCAGTCGAAAAGGCTGGCGCGGATGGGATCTTGCTGCTGCCTCATTACCTGATCGACGCCCCGCAAGAAGGGCTCTATGTCCATATCAAGCGCGTGTGCCAGTCCGTCGGGATCGGCGTGATGGTCTATAACCGCGACAACTCGGTCCTGCAGCCCGATACGCTGGCGCGGCTGTGCGATGAGTGCCCGAACCTGATCGGCTTCAAGGACGGGACCGGGGATCTGGGTCTTGTGCGGAATGTCACTGCCAAGATGGGCGACCGCCTGACCTACCTGGGCGGTATGCCTACGGCGGAACTGTTTGCCGAGGCCTATCTGGGGGCTGGCTTCACCACCTATTCGTCGGCCGTGTTCAACTTTGTGCCGGAGCTTGCCAACCAGTTCTACCACGCCCTACGCAGCGGCGACCGCGCCACGTGCGAGCGGCTTTTGAACGACTTCTTTTATCCTTTCATGGCGATCCGCAATCGCCAGAAAGGCTATGCAGTTTCGGCGATCAAGGCCGGGGTGCGGCTTCAAGGCTTTGCGGCAGGCGCGGTTCGCCCGCCGCTGACTGACCTGACGCGCGAGGAAGAGGAGATGCTTGGCCGATTGATCGACCTTCATGTCCGCCGCGCCGCAGCCTGACAGGGCGATGACCAGCACGGCCATTTCCGCAGACAATCTGCCCATGGCCTTGACCCGCGAGGCATGGGGCTTTCCGGATGGATGGCGGGCGGTTGGCGGCGATGTCGCGCAGTGGCAAGGGGCAGCCCGCACGATCCTTTGCGATCTCGCGCTGCCTGATCTGCCAACTCCGGACGCGGATACGGCTGTGCTGGCTGAAGAGGATCGGGGCGATCACCTTGCCCGCCTGCTGCGCCTGACCCTGATCGAAGGGGTAGAGGCGCAGGCACTTGTGCTTGTGCCGAAAGGGGCGGGGCCTTTTCCGGCTGTTCTGGCCCTGCACGACCACGGGTCGGAATTCGCCATGGGCAAGGAGAAATGCATTCCGGCGCCCGGTCCGGCGAACCCCCAGGCTGATGCCTGGTATGGCCGCTTCTTTGGCGTACAACCCTTTGGCCCGGAGCTGGCGCGGCGGGGCCATCTGGTGCTTTGCTGCGACGTTCTCGGCTGGGGTGCGCTGGGGGGGAACGGCTATGAGGCGCAGCAGGCTCTGGCCTGCAACCTGATGCATCTGGGCCTCAGCGCGGCAGGTGTTCTGGCGTTGCAGGATCAGCGCGCCTTGGCGGTCCTGACCAGCTTGCCAAAGGTGGACGAAGAGCGGATCGCGACGGTGGGCTTTTCTCTTGGCGCCTTTCGCGCATGGCAGGCGGCAGCCATGTCGCCGCAGGTTCGCGCGGTGGTGGCAAGCGGCTGGATGGCAAGCCTGCCCGAACTGCTGGTGCCGGGGAACAACCACCTTCGGGGCCAGTCTGCCTTTTGGATGACGCATCCGCTTCTGCATCGCCATCTGGATCTGCCGGACGTGGCAGCGCTTGTCGCGCCGCGGGCGATGTATGTCGAGGTAGGGCAGGCGGATCACCTGTTCCCATCGCGCGCAGTCTCAGAGGCGTTTGCGAAGCTCTCGGAAGTTTGGGGGGCTTGGGGCGCGCTGGATCGGCTGTGCCTGAGCCGGCCCGCCGGCGGCCATGCGTTCCTGCCGGCGCAGCAGGCAGCCGCTTTTGACTGGCTTGAGCGGCAGTTGCGCTGAGCGGCGGAACGGCGTGCTTGACAGGTCGCTGTCTGCGTGACAACTTATTCTAACCTGTCATACATGTTTGGGCGTGAGCCTCTGCATCAGGCAGGGAAGGGGGGGAATATGCTGAAAAACAGGATCCGGGTCTGGTCCCTGTCCAGCCACCTTGGCAGCATCGCTGCAACACTGGTTGGGCTTCTGGTGCTGACCTTCGCCATCGGCCGGTTCATGCCGGCAGATCCCGCCCGTGCCATGGTGGGCGAGGATGCCTCGCGCGAGGTTTATGAGCAGGCGGTTCGCGATCTCGGGCTTGACCGGCCGGTGTGGCAACAGTTCCTGCACTACCTCGGCGATGTGTTCACCGGCAACTTCGGACATTCCATCCGTACCGGCCGCCCGGTCATTGAAGACATCATACATGTCATGCCAGCCACTATCGAACTTGCGACCTTTGCCATCCTGATCGGGGCCGGCCTGGGCATCCCCCTTGGCATCGCTGCGGCGGTCAACAAGGATCGCTGGCAGGACCATCTTGTGCGGGTCTTCAGCCTGTTCGGCCACTCGATGCCGATCTTCTGGACCGGGATGATCGCGCTCATCGTCTTTTACGCGCATCTGGGCTGGGTGGGCGGATCGGGCCGGATGAGCCAGTTCTACATCGGCATGGTTCCGTCCCGCACCGGCTTCCTGCTGATTGACAGCCTGCTTGCCGGCCAGCCAGAGGTGTTCTGGTCCGCGCTCAACCACCTGATCCTTCCGGCCTCGCTCCTTGGATATTCGTCCTCCGCCTATATCACCCGGATGACGCGCAGCTTCATGCTGGATCAGCTGAGCCAGGAATACATGACCACCGCGCGGGTCAAGGGCCTGTCACGCCGGCAGACGATCTGGCGCCACGCATTCATCAACATCCGCGTGCAGCTGGTGACGATTGTGGCGCTTGCCTATGGCAGCCTGCTGGAAGGCGCGGTCCTGATCGAGACGGTCTTTGCATGGCCCGGCTTTGGCCAGTACCTGACCAGCAACCTGATCATTGGCGACATGAACGCGGTGATGACCTGCGTGCTGATCGTTGGCGTCATCTTCATCGGGCTGAACCTTCTGTCCGACGTTCTTTATCGCTTGTTCGACCCGAGGACAAAATGACCGCCAAGGACATCGACATGCCAGCCCCCGTTTCGCGTATGCCGTCCTCGCTTCGGGCCGTGCGCAACATCGCTGTGTTCCTGATGCGGTCCCCGCCCTCGGCTTTTGGGTTGATCGTGGTGGCCGTACTTGTGGCGACGGCGGTTTTTGCGCCGCTCATCGCACCCTACAGCCCCTACGCGCAAAACCTCACCAATGTCCTTCAGCCGCCGGGGAACGGGCACCTTTTCGGTACGGATGAACTGGGGCGCGACATCTTCAGCCGGCTGGTCTGGGGGTCGCGGATCACCCTGACGATTATCTTCCTCGTGTCGATCGTGGTGGGGCCGATCGGGCTGATCGTGGGCACGACGTCGGGCTATTTCGGCGGGCGCTTCGATACGTTGATGATGCGGATCACCGACATCTTCCTGTCGTTCCCGTCGCTGATCCTTGCGCTGGCCTTCGTGGCGGCGCTGGGGCCCAGCCTGAACAACGCCATCATCGCCATCGCGCTGACCGCCTGGCCTCCGATTGCGCGCCTGGCGCGGGCCGAGACGATGACCTTTCGCAAGGCCGACTATATCGCCGCAGCGCGGCTTCAGGGAGCCTCGCCCATGCGGATCATCGTCAAGTCCATCATGCCGATGTGCCTGCCGTCCGTCATGATCCGGCTGACGCTGAACATGGCGACCGTCATCCTGACGGCGGCGGGACTTGGTTTCCTTGGCCTTGGCGCACAGCCGCCCATGCCCGAATGGGGCGCGATGATCGCCACGGGCCGCCGCTACATGATCGACAGCTGGTGGCTGGTGACCTTCCCAGGCATCGCCATCCTGTCCGTCAGCCTCGCCTTCAACCTGCTGGGCGACGGGCTGCGCGACGCGCTCGACCCGAAACAGATGAACCGGAGGTGAGGGCATGGAACAACCAATCCTTGAGGTGAAGAACCTGTCCATCCGCTACAATGGCGCGCCTGCCGATGCCGTACGTGGGGTGTCATTCACCCTTGGGCGTGAACGGCTGGGCATCGTGGGCGAAAGCGGTTCGGGAAAATCCACGGTAGGCCGGGCGATTCTGCGGCTGTTGCCTTCGGCCAAGGTCAGCGCGGACATAATGCGGTTCGAAGGAACGGACCTGACGGCCCTGTCAGAAGCGCAGATGCTGAAACTGCGGGGCCGGCGCATGTCGATGATCCTGCAGGACCCGAAGTTCAGCCTGAACCCGATCCGGCGCGTGGGTCATCAGGTGGCCGAGGCCTACCTGCGGCACTTCCCCGTGTCGCGCGCAGAGGCCAAGGCCAAGACGCTGGAGATGCTGGCCGCTGTCCGCATCCGGGATCCCGAACGGGTCCATGACCTTTATCCGCACGAAATCTCGGGCGGGATGGGGCAGCGGGTGATGATCGCGATGATGCTACTTGCCGATCCCGACCTGGTGATCGCAGATGAACCAACCTCGGCGCTGGACGTGACGGTGCGGCTTCAGGTGCTGAACATCCTGGACGGGCTGGTGCGCGACCGGGGCATCGGGCTGATCATGATCAGCCATGACCTGAACCTCGTGCGCAATTTCTGCGACCGGGTGCTGATCATGTACGGGGGCAGGGTGGTGGAAACCATCGCGGCGCGGGATCTCGACCAGGCGACGCATCCCTATACCCGCGGCCTGCTTGCCGCGCAGCCGCGCATCGGCGGTCCCCGGGCGCCACTGGCAGTGCTGGACCGTCGCCCTGAATGGACCGAGGAGTTCACCCAATGACGGTTTCCGTGGAGATCCGCGATCTCGCCATCACCTTCGGGCAGGGGCTCAGCGCGGTTCGCGTCTTGCCGGGGGTGTCCTTTTCCGTCGCGGCGGGGGAATGTTTCGGGCTGGTAGGCGAAAGCGGATCGGGCAAGTCCACGGTCCTGCGCTGCATGTCGCTGCTGACCGACATCTGGACCGGGGAGGTGCGGATCGGCGGCCGGAACGTGCGGGACATCCCGCTCAAGGAACGCTGCCGCCTGATGCAGATGGTGTTCCAGGACCCCTATGGGTCGCTGCATCCGCGTCAATCGGTTAGGACGGTTCTGGCAGAGCCGCTACGCATCCACGGCATGGACAACCATGAGGCCCGCATGAACAGGGCACTGACCGACGTGGGGCTGCCCGTCAGCTTCCTTGACCGCTTCCCCCACCAGCTTTCGGGCGGGCAGCGGCAGCGCGTGGCAATCGCGCGTGCGCTGATCCTTGAACCCTCGCTTCTGCTGCTGGACGAGCCGACTTCGGCACTGGATGTTTCGGTGCAGGCAGAGATCCTGAACCTGCTGAACCGCCTGCGTGAGGAGCGCGGCTTTACCTATATCATGGTCACGCATGATCTGGCGGTGGTGGACCACATGTGTGACCGCTTTGCCGTCATGCTGCACGGAGAGGTGACCGAGGTGCTGCCTCGTGCGGCCATTCCCGGTAACGGCGCCACCCATCCCTATGCGCGGGAACTAATCGCAGCGTCGCTGGAATACGAAGGCCAGCTCTGAATTTTCCATCTTCGCAAGGGGCCGCGCAGATTGCGCGGCCTTTTCTTTTGCCGGTCTTCATGGCCAATGAAAAACGGGCGCATCTGTGGATGCGCCCGTCATCTGTTCAGCGCCGTGCGTTTAGCGGTTCTTCGTCACTTCCTCGAACCGGGAAACCCAGGGGCTGACGATGATGCCTTCCACGTCCGACCGATAGGCGGCGGTATCGACCACTTCGGAAAATGGCAGGATCGGCATCACGATCTCGTCCATGTAGGTCTGGATTTCTTGGTACAGGGCGACCTGTTGTTCGGAATCCCGCTCCAGCAGCGCAGTTTCGATCATCTCGTTCAACTGCGGATCATAGAAGCTGGTGCGCCAGCCTTGGTAGTTGGTCAGCCGCGCCTCGTCGCTGTTGTCGGGGTTGTAGGCGAGTGCGCGCAGGTTGCTGTCGGGGTGGGGGTGCTGGCCGCCGCCGCCCCGGCCCACCAGAAGCTCAAAGTTGCGTTCGCGCATCGCGCCATAGATCTGGTCGCCCGACCCACTGATGATTTCGGCGTTGATGCCCGCCTGCGCCAAGGTGTTCTGGATGGCGGTCGCCGCGTTGGCAAAGGGGGCTTCGGACAGAACGCGCAGGCTGACGTTGAACCCGTCGGGATAGCCGGCCTCGGCCAGCAGGGCCTTTGCGGCCTCGACATCGAGCGTGTAACCCGGATCGGGCAGTTCCCCGATGACGCCCGAGGACAGAGGGCGCTGATGCGGCTGGCCGTAATAGCGCATGATCGCGCTGTTGATGCCTTCATAGTCGATCAGCAGCCGCAGCGCCTCGCGCACCTTCTTGTTGGTGAAACGTTCATCCTTCAGCGACATGGCAAGGTAATAGAAGCCGGACCCGGGCACGGACTCCAGCGTGATGTCGTCGTGTCCTTCCAGCGCGGCAAGGTCAGGCGCCTGCATCGTGTAGGCCACGTCGATGTCGCCGCGTTCCAGCATCAGCCGCTGGGTCTGCGATTCCGGCAGGTGACGCATCAGCACGCGCGCCATTTCCGGGGCAGCGCCCCAGTACCCTTCGTTCCGCGTCAGGATGATGAAGTCGTTCGAGGACCACTGCGTCAGCGTGTAAGGACCCGATCCGGCGGAGTTGAGCGTCAGCCACGCCGCGCCCATGTCGCCATCGCGTTCATTGGCCATCACGGTTTCACGGTCAAGGATCGAGCCCGGCCCGTTTTGCCCCAGCACCATCATCAGCAACTGCGGGTCGTCCGGCTGCGGCAGGTTGATGACAAACGTGCGCTCATCCTCGGCCACGAAATGCTTGTCGGCCTCCTCCAGGCTGAATCCACGGGATTTCAGGAACGAGGACTGCGCCTGGTTCAGCTGCATCAGGCGCGTCAGGCTCCATGCAACATCCTGTGCGGTGACCGGGTTGCCTGAGGCAAAGGTCGCCCCTTCGCGCAGGGTGAAGCGGATCGACATCCGGTCCTCAGCCACCTCCCAGCTTTCGGCCATTCGCGGCTGGATCGACCGGTCATCAGGCGACTGGACGATCAGCGTGTCATAGATGTTATTGAGCACCTGGACCGTGTCGCGCCCAGTGATTGCGGCGGGGTCAAGCGTCAGGATGTTGTTCATCGTGGTCGCAACGATGAGCTGGTTCGCCGGGGTTTCGGCCCAGACCGGGGCCGCCCCAAGGCAAAGCGCCCCAAGCGCGGCCGAGAGCAGAAAGTGTTTCATGTTTCCTCCCATGTTTGCCGCATTATGGGCGAGCGGCACGCCTTTGCGGCCTTGAGGCCGTTTTCACGAAGAAGCGCCTGCCAGAAGGCTTTTGACAGGCGCGACAAGGGCATCACCGATGGCAGCGGTATTTTCTGCATCCAGATGAACGCCATCGGCAGGATCGGCAGTGGCCACCGTTCTGGCATCAAGGAAGCTGCAGCCCAGTTCTTTCGCAAGGCTTTCGTAAAGCGGCGCAAGCAGCCGCGACTGATCGATTGAGCGTCCCCCGGCGGGTGCGCCGTCGGGTCCGCGCGCGCAGGGCGGCGGGGCCACGATCAGAAGCTGCGGCACGGCGCTGCGGGGTTTGTGCGGGAAGGTGATCACGATTTCGGCCAAGCGGCGCATCCCTGCCTGAGCAGAAATTGCCATGCCCCCGTGTACGGGCTTCAGGTCATTGGTCCCCAGCATCAGGATGACCAGATCAAGGGGCATATGGGCGGCAAGCGCCACGGTCAGCGCCCGAACCCCGTTCCGGCAGGCGGGGCCCGAATGGTCGTCACGGCAGGTTGTGCGTCCACCCAAGCCGTCCGCGTGAACCCGCGCCAGTCCCGCAAGACCCGCCTCCAGCACGACCGGCCATTGCGTGTCGTAGGGGTGGCGCAACCCGGTTACCGGGTCGGCGCCCCATGTCAGGCTGTCCCCGAAGGCGAGTATCTGTTTCATCCCGCCTTCCTCCACCTACCTAACGCGGTTGTTCTCGATGAAGTCGAAGTCGATGTCCTCTCCCAGGCCGGGGCGATCGGGCACGTGGACATAGCCATCAGCATCCATAGGGTCGGACAGGGATTTCAGGTAGTCGTGACCGTCGTCGTATTCGAGGAAGGGGTGCAGCAGCCCCCTTTCGTACCAGCGGCAGTTTTTAGACGCCGCGACGACATGCAGGTTCATGGCCGTGTTGCCGTGAACCTCGCACATCATGCCAAAGGATTCGGCCATGCGCAGGGTCTTGAGGGCAGGGGTGATGCCGCCCACATCGTTGACCCCGGTCCGCAGAATGTCGCAAGCACCGTGCTTGACCCATTCGGCGCGGTGCCAATGCTTCCCCGCCGCGCTTTCAGGCCCCACCACCGGAATGTCGAGGTTGTCGGCAAGCCACTTGTAGGATGACATCGACTGCTCATCCATCGGTTCCTCGATCCAGTCGAAGCCGAGCTTCTCAAGGCCGCGCCCAAGTTCCAGCGCCTCGGTTCGGGAATACCAGTGGAAGGCGTCGATCATCAGGCTGATGTCCGGACCTACGGCCTCTCGCACTGCGGCACAGGCCTTGATGTCCATGCGGACGTCCGGCGCCCAACTGACAGGCGGCATCCAGGTGTGGAGCTTGATGCCCTTGTAGCCGCGTTTGACCAGCGTTTCGGCAAAGCGCCCATAATCCTCGGGCGTTGCCAGCCCGCCTTCCATTTCATCACCGCACATGATGCTGCCATAGGCCAGAACCTTGTCGCGGTAGCCCCCGATCAGCTTGTAAACCGGCTGGTTCAGGCTACGTCCAGCCAGATCCCATAGGGCACAGTCCACCACGGCAAGCGTCCGATCCGTCAGCTGGGCTGCCGATCCGCGCTGCCAGTGGGCAAGGTCATGCCACAGCCGTTCGCGATCGCGGTGATCCTGCCCGATGAGGACTTTCTTGACGAACTTGTCGATGACATGAGGCCGCACGATTTCTGGCGCGGTGAAGGAATGACCTTCGTTCCCATCTTCTGTCCGGATCGTCAGCATGGCCTGTTCAACCTGATGCGCGGGCCCTGGATGGGCGTGCCCGGCGCTGTCAGAATGGCGCCGCGTCGTCGTCAGGAAGACCCTGACTTCTACATCAGTAATGATCATGCTGCCTCTCGGGTGGGCGACTGGATAAGGATTTGTTGGACACTTCGTAGCAACTTGTAGGGCAATTCGTCAATAGATACATTACCAGTTGCATCTGCTTCATGAAGCTGGTTCGGCCAGCCCACGAAAGATCGCGGGGCCGGTTTTCACTAGCTGCGCTTGCAATAACTTCTACGACTGGCGACAGCGTCCCTAAGGGAACTTATCGCACGAAACTCCAGCAGCATGTGGCCGGCGCTGAGCCGGGCAAGCACAAGCAGATAAGGATATGGAACGTGGTAGGCCCGGAGGGACTCGAACCCCAGTGGCCTTTATACATTTCAACGGGTTACGGGTATCTCTGGCACCGAGGATAGCACCGTTTCTGGCACGGTCGCGCATCATCTTTAGGGGCTGATGTTGCGGTGATACAACAGTGGCTGTCTTGGTCCAGTTGCTTCGCCGCTTGCCGGCGTGCCAGCCGTAGCTGACGTGGGAGGGCCGGCCATTCCGGCCACAGGCCCGACGGCCTAGGCGGGCAGGCGCCTCATCCATGAACTGGCCAACTTACCTGAATCAAATCTAGCGCGGCCAATAAAACCTGTGCAACCTGCACTAGCGTTCATTCATAGGTCGACGATGCCATTTTACATCAGGGATTCCGTGACCCTCGGGCCGTTCCGGATCAACCTTTCGAAATCAGGCCCGGGCTTCTCTGCCGGCGTTAAGGGGTTCCGGATCGGGACCGGCCCGAAAGGACATTACATCCACGCCGGGATGAACGGCGTATATTACCGGAAGACGCTGGGCGGACTCGGGCGGAAGCCGAAACAGCGTCGCGGAGACCAGATGGATTACTCGTCGGAGCTCGCCCGGATCGCTCCGAACGAGAAGCTGCCGACTTACATGACCGAGGACGGTGTGTTGATGCGCCGGATCATCTCCGCCGAGGCGGACGTTCTCGTTTCGGAAAGTCACTCGGAAGCGCTGAACAGCCTGAACCAGGCGCGTGAGAAGCCGTCCTATACGCTCATGCTGTGCGGCGCGGCTGCCGTGGGTCTCGCCTTCTCGCTCATCTCGCAAAACCCGGCCGTGGTTATGGCGTTCGTGGTGCTGTTGGGTATCGCTTATGCGGTAGGCGAAATGCTCGACATCCCGCGGCGCAACGTCGTCTTCGCCTACAACCTCGAGCCTACGGCCGAAGAGCGATACAAGGCGCTCGTCGGCGCCATCGACCGGATCGCCGGATCCAGCAAGCTCTGGTTCGTGAAGGCGAGCGGTGATATCACGACGCTCCACGCCTGGAAGAAGAACTCGGGCGCAACAAGCCTTGTCGACACGAAGGAGACGTCCGTATCCTATGCCTTGCCGCCTGGCGTCGCATCGAACGTGACGCCGCCCATGATCCTGATCGACGGAAAGAAGTGCTACTTCTTCCCGGACTGCATCCTGATCGAGGAGAATAAGCGCTTCGGCGCGGTTCGTTACGAAACGCTTCGCACCGCCGTTCGCGATCAGCGCATGATTATGGAGTCCGCCCCGTCAGATGCGACGGTGGTCGGACAGACGTGGAAATACGTAAACAAGAAGGGTGGCCCAGACCGACGCTTCAAGAACAACCGGCAGCTGCCGATCTGCCTCTTTGAAGAAATCGGCATGGTCAGCGATGGCGGCTTCAAGGGGCTGCTGCAGGTGTCAAAGCACGGGATCAGCGGCGCCTACGGAGGCGCGGTGACGGAGCTCGGCCGCGTTACGAAGGAGCTGAAGCACGCCGAACCTCTACTGATCACGCAGGAGACATGATGCACAGGTGGTCTCAATGATCGCGTGGATCGGAGGTGATCGAGGCTGCTCCAGGCGGAAATACGCTTTACTGCGGCTCAGCATGAAAACGCAAAACGTTGTAATGGAGTCCGATACTCGCCTGCGCAAGCCGAGGTCCAATATTCGACGTGCATCCAGCGCGCTTAAGTCACGCTACTGAAACGCGCAGGCGACTGCTAAGCCACACCTCCTTAAGGAACTGGCAACTTTTCTACCATGACGCGGGATTCCTGCTGCAGGATGTCCTCGCGGACCGTATGGGAACAAACCCCGTTTTCGTGACCAAGGTGATCTATGCCAATGCTCGACAAGCTGAAGTCCCTCCTGAAGTCGGACGAGCTCCTCCCGACGCTTTCCTTGTTCCCGGAGATCGACCAAGACAAGCTGCGTCGTGATCTCGATCTCGACGGGGAGGGTGAACGGCGCGGCAAACGTGACCTTCCGGCGCCGGAAGCGACGACACCAGACAACATCGAGACGGCGGTCATCGCCCGGATCGAGGGGCTGCGCCGCGCCGGCCTCGAGAACTACGAGAACAACCGGCAAGTCTATAACGAGCGTCTGTCGCGCGCAGGCACCTTGCGCAAGGAGGTCGAGATCGTTGCCGGAAACGCGTCCAGCGATTACCTGGCGGCGGTTCGCGGCTGGAGGGCGGCCATGACGGGGTCGACCGAGCGGCTCTTCGAGACGTTCCAGCACCGCAAGGACTTCCGTGAGCGCCACAACCTGCGCCGGCCGGCGAAGCACTTCGAGGGCTGGCTCAAGTTCGCCCTGGTGACGATCATCTTCATCGGCGTCGAGGCCGCCCTGAACGCCGTCATGTTCTCGCGCGGAAACGAGGGAGGCCTCGTGGGGGGACTCCTGACAGCGCTTATCTTCTCGGCCGTGAACGTGATCGGCAGCCTCATGCTCGGCATCGCCGGCTGCGGGATGAATCACAGCACCCTGATGCGCAAGCTGTTCGGCTTCCTGTCGCTTCTGGTCTGGATCGCCTTCGCCCTCGCGCTCAACTTGACCGTGGCGCATTTCCGCGACCTCATCGACGCGCAGGTCGGCTGGGGCGAGGCGGTGCAGATGGCCGTTCCCGCGCTTCAGGCGGATCCGTTCGGCCTCACCAGCATGGACAGCTGGTTCCTCCTCGCAATCGGAACGATCATCTCGATCTTTGCCTTCCTCAAGGGCTGGAACACCTTCGATCCTTTCCCAGGATACAGCAAGGTCGAGCGCGACCTCACGCTGGCCCGGGAGAAGCATCAGGACCATTTCGATCAGGCCATCGAAGAGCTGACGGACAAGCGGGAGGTCGCAATCGAGAATCTTCGCGACGCCGATCAGCAGGTGCGCGATGGCATCTCACAGGCTATCGACGCGCTTTACGGGCATTCAACGCTAAACTCGCACCTGCGCAGCTTCCTCGACCAGTGCGACACGAAGTTGGCCCATCTCCTTGCCGTCTACCGTGATGCCAACCTCGCCGCGCGCAAGGAGCCAGCACCGCCGAGCTTCGCATACAGCCACACCTTCCCGGCATTCCAGACCACCGTGCCCGCCGACGATGGTCGACGCAAGGCCGCCGAGGCAGAAGCCGAGAAGGTCACCGAGGCCGTGGAGATAGCAATCCGCGAGATCTTCGAGAGCTTCCGCACGGCGATCGGCGAGTTCAAGCTTCCCGAGGAGATCCAGCAGGGTTCCGCAGCAATCGCTCCGCGCGGCGAGGAGGTCGCCTGATGGCCCGCGGCAAGACATCCCGGAGAGGATCCTCCCGCAGCACACGTGGCCGTGGCAAATCGAGCGGATCGGGTGCATCCACGCCACTTCTCGCTCTTGGCGCCTTGGCCGTGGTGGCGGCTCTCGGCGGTGCGTTCTGGTGGTCGAACAAGGATGCCGCGGCCAATGCCGTCGATTCGCAAACTCTTTGCCCTGCGCCCTCGGGGCCCGTGGGGATGACGGCGATCCTGCTGGACCTGACGGACCCGCTCTCGCCCGCCCAGCACTCCCAGCTGATGGCCTGGCTCGAGGACGAGATCGACCGGGCACCGCGGGGCACGCAGTTCACCATGGGCGTGGTCAGTCAGGATCATGTGAATTGGGGGGCGACAGATCCCCTGTGCAAGCCGCAGGATGCCTCGTCAGCAAACACCCTGACGCAGAACGCCCGCCTGATTGATGCGCGTTACCGCGAGCGGTTCCTGGATCCGCTGAAGACGCGTCTCGAGAGCATGGTGAGCACTTCGGGCGCCGACCGCTCTCCGATCATGGAAAGTCTTCAGGCCCTGGTGTCGGACAGCGCGGGGTTCGTGACCTTCGAGGGTGGCAGGCGCATCGTGGTGGTTTCGGACCTACTGCAGCACAGCGATGTGCTCAGCTTCTACCGCGGCGGTGACTGGGAGAGCTTCCGGTCCTCCCCGGATTATCAGCGGATCGGCACGACCCTCGACGGAGCCGAAGTGCAGATCTACCAGGTCCCGCGGCCGACGGAGGGCGTCAAGGACCCGGCGGTGCTCGACGACTTCTGGATGAAATACTTCGAACGCCAAGGGGCCCACATCCCTTCGGTGGAACGGCTAGGAGATCTTTGATGGCACGGCGCACGAAACGGATCTACGGCACGCATGGCAGCGCACGCTCCGAGGCCATGCCGCTCATCATCGCCTTCCTAGCCGGAACAGCAGGCTGCATCGTCTTCAAGCTGATGCCGATCAACCCCCTCGCCGGCGCCATTTCGGCGATCGTCGTCCTGATAGCCTATGCACTCTACGCCTATAAGGCGACCCAGCTGCAGCTCGACGCGGAGACGATCGGGGACAACTGCTACTATCTTGGGTTCCTCTTCACCCTGACGTCCCTGGCCCTGACGCTCTACTTCGTCATCCAGGCTCCGTCCTCGCAGCGCGCGGACGTCATCCCGGAGGTCATCTCCGGCTTCGGCGTGGCGCTTGCCTCGACGATCGGTGGCGTCTTCCTGCGGGTTCTCATGCTGCAGTTCAAGGTCGACATGGAGAGCCGCGAGCGCCAGGAGCGGCAATACCTGAACGAGACGTCGCGCCGCTTCCGCACCGAACTCGGCATGAGCCTCGACCAAATCAAGGCATTCTCCGTCGAGAGCCTGCAGCAGGGCGCCGAGCGGGAGGGCCGCATGCGCGAGGCCTTCGATAAGCTCCTTGCCGACATGCAGGGGGAGCTCCTCAAGTCGGCCGAGGAGTTCGGCCCCGCATTGCGCGAGAGCGTGCGCCTGCAGACCCAGGCATCGCTCACCATGGTGACCGCCGCCGTGCACGAGTCGAGCGATCTCGCGGCGCGGAGCATCCGGACTGCGATGTCGGAGATGACCTTGGTTGCGACCGAGATCGCCTCGCACAACAGCGAGGCTGCCGGGCGGATCCGCCAGAGCGTCGAGACCCTCATGACCTCGGCCGCGGCGCTCTCCTCTGGCGCCGACGAGATCATCGTAGGTGTCGGTCGGACCCAGCAGGCAGCGACCCAGGCGACCGAGGCCTTCGCACGCGAGGTGAACGAAGGCGCCAACGACATGACACGAGCCATGAAGAACGCCCGCACGCGCCTCGAGGCTGGCGCCCAAGGGTTTGCGGATGCCACGACCCGCGCCGGGGTTGCGCTGGATCAGGGGATCGACCGGATCGGGCAGAGCTTCGATACGGCCGCGGCGCGCGTGGGTGAGGCCGGCGACCGCCTGGCGCGCCGCATCGACCAACCTCGTCCGGCCGTCGTCTCGGCCCCTGCAGATCCGCCCGCCGCCACGCCGCCGATACCGGAGAGCGTCGAGGAGACCGCGCCCTCGACCGGCAGCGGTTTCTTCGGCCTCGGGCGCCGGTAATGCCGCCCCGCGAGGACCGTCCTGATAACGCATACCCGACCATCCCGTAGGTGGATACCTTCGCCCTGCGAATGGGCGCCTTAACGACTGGAGTGCCTCGCAATGCCCATGCGCAATTCCGGACCCGGATCGAGCCGCGACTACAAGCGCGGGGCGGTCATGGGGCTCACGGTGGCAGAAGTGTTCATCCTGCTCAGCTTCATCCTCCTGCTGCTGTTTACCTGGTGGCAGGTCGATACCGAGAAGCGCAGCCTGCGTCTCGCTGACAGCCTTGGCGCAATGAGCGACGAGCAGAAGGCGGAGATCGTGGCGGGGCTGACCGACGGGACCTTCGACATGGCGCGCGCCCTGCGCGCGGCGGGGCTCGGCACTCAGGACCAGAAGGCGATCGAGGATACAGAAAGATACAGCCGCTTCATGCGCGAGGAGGATCTGAAGAGGTTGATGAATGGCGCCGTGGAGCTGCCGCCGGGCACGCTCCTGAAGCTTGGCGAGGCAGTCGAGATTACACCGGAGACCCGGCTGCGCGCGGCGCTCGAAGACCTCCTGCGGCCCAACGAGGCCGCCACTTCCGCCAGCCAGCGCCTCGCCGAGGCGGCCGCGGCCGAGGAGGGACTCGTCGACATGCTTAACCGCGAGCTCGGCGACAGCATCCGGGCAGCCGGGGGCGCAATCCGCGCCGACGGCACGATCATCCTGCCCCAGAACGTCCTTTTCGATGTCGGCAGTGACCAGATCAGTAATCCGACATTTCTGAGGGACTTCTGCGCACCTTGGGTCAGGACATTGAAATCCTCCGAGCTCGATATCGCCGAACTGAAGATCGAAGGGCATGCGTCCTCGGAAGGACAGCCGGGCCAGGATACCTCGCAGGCCTATCTCTACAACCTCGACCTTTCCCAGCGGCGCGCGCAGAACGCGTTGCAGGTCTGCCTCAGGGGCCTGAATGATCCGGAGGTCTTGGACTGGGCTCGCGGGCGCCTCTCGTCCACGGGTTATTCCTCTGCCCGTCTGGTGACGAACGAGGACGGGAGCGAGAACCGCGAGGCGTCCCGCCGGGTCGAGTTCTCCATGGAGATCAACCGCGAGAAGCTGCTCGACGACATCCGGGAAGATCTCGCAGGCGCGGAGGTGTCGGGCGTCCCGGGCGGCGCGGCAGCTCCAGCCGGCGATGTTGCACAAAGCCGAATACATGGTGAGTAAGGTCCTCACCCGCCTGAAGTCATGCGACAGCTTCGATCTTGGCCGGCTCTGATGGTGTGACCCCCCCCGACGGCATCTTTTGTGCTAAGGTGGGTCAGCGACGATCCACGGGAGGGAGCGGTCATGTCGGAGATTATCATGGTTGGACTCGATCTGGCGAAGAACGTGTTTCAGCTGCATGGGGCGGATGCGTCTGGACACGCGGTGCTGCGCAAGAAGTTGCGGCGCGGACAGGTCCCGGAGTTCTTCGCACGGTTGCGCCGGGGCTGGAGCAGGCGGGCCTGCCGCCCGACCGGGTGATCTTTGTCGAGGCGGGCGACGATGTGGCGGTGCTGGCCTGCATGGAGGAAGGGCTGCGGC
>VUAW01000019.1 GCA_008711135.1 Rhodobacteraceae bacterium LNNU 3342 | reverse complement strand
TTCATCGACATCACATCGATCCGCCTCTGGTTCCGTCATTTGTCAACATGACCTAGAACTGTATAAGTGTCTGTGTCAGTCTTAGGGGTAGAATAAGGCATCGCTCGACCCGTGCGCTCGTTGAAGGGTTGAGCTTGTTTCGCAGCCTCTTTAGCTGCAGTTTTAGCACAGTCTCTTTCCGCCGGAGTATCGTATTCGAGTTCTGCGATTGACTTTGCACTTTCGCTGACAAGTTCCTTGATCTTGGCCGTCCCGGGCGGATCCGAATTTTCGCCGAGCTTGGCGATAGCGCGATTCAGCTTACTGTGAAGCCCATCATGGTTTTTTGGCTTCATGCAAATTGCCATTCCTGTTGCAAGGTTGGGCGGCTCCTGCCCCGCGACCGATCCTACAGAAACTCGAGGAACCGCACTTCGTGTCGAAACGCGGTACACCATGTCAGGAACGACGTGGTGCGCTTCCCCTCCCATGGCGTTGCAGGCCTTAACGATCTTGTCGTACTCGCCAACGAGACAATCTTGGTTAGCCACGATAGCGCCGGGCGTGTTCTGCTTCGCGATTTCCGGCCATGGGGGCTCGTTCCCCCCCGGCGACGCGTGATTATGCGTTCCCAGATCTGAGAACCGGATCACCGGCTCTCCGTCGAACTTCACGTCGTTGGACCAGGAATGGAAATACTTCTTCCCCGTGTTCTTGGAAGTGATGACGCCCTTCTTCGCCGCGCATCCCGCCTCGGTGCCCGAGGTCTTCGACACGTCTGACTTGTTCTTCAGGTTCACCGTCTTGCCGCCGATGAAGACCGTTCCGGTTCCATTTTCGGTGTCCGAGGCCATGCCGAAGCTGGGATAGGGCACGGGGACGCCCGGGGGTGTCGCGGGGTTTTCGGGTGGGGTGAAGCAGGTGTCGGGGAAGGCGGCGATGGTTTTCGCATCCACTGCCTTGCCGCTGATCTCCAGCCCGTTGGCGAAGACGCCGCTCATGGCACCGCCCCTGCCGCATAACGATCTTCGACGGACAGACGGCGTACCGAGCCTCTTGCTTCGTGGAATACCGCGGCGCCGCAGGCGCCATCGTCGCCCGACGCCTCGACCAGCACCGGCGACCCCGGCGCATAGCCCTTGCTCACGGCGGCCAGCGCCATTCCCAGCATCACCGGCACCACCGCGGCGCCAATGTTGCCAAGGCTTTCCGCCGGGCTCCACAGGTCCTGAAATGCCTTGCGACCGCGTTCCAGCCGCAGGGTCATCAGCGCCGTCTGCTTGAAGAAGTGCTGTTCTCCCGGCAGGTCAGAGATACGGTATTCAACATGGGCCAGGTCGACCTCTGCCTCGGCGAGCGCGATGCGATAGGCGGCGGCCATGCCGTCACCGCGCAGCGGCAGGTCCTCGCCGTCCTCGCCCTTGCGGTTTCCCAGAAACGCAATTTCTCGGGCCAGCCCCAGACCAGTCAGCCGCAGCGGCCCGCCCCCCGCCAGCAGCACTGCCGCCGCCGCCTCTCCTGGGATGAACCCGTCGGCGTTGCCGGGCTCCAGCAGCCGTTGAAGCCCGGCGTAGTGAGCAATGGCCGGGCTGGTCAAGTAGCTGTCGAGCCCCAACAGAATCACCTGCCGCGCTTGTCCCGAGGCAACCATGCGCCGCGCCCGATCAAGCGCGACGAAGCCGGACGGACGACCGTGCGCCACCACATGCGCGCGCCGTTCCGGCAGGCCAAGGATTGCTGCCAGCATCCGCAGCAATCCCGGGGGATCGGGAACGGGGCGGCCGGGCCGGGATTCTTCGGCCAGGCACAGGATCAGTTCGGCCTCCTTCGCCTCGGGGCGCTGACGCAGAATGTCGGCGACCGCGCCGGCGGCCAGATGCGCCATGCGACGGGGGCCAATCCAGTTGCGCGGCAAAGGCACCGCCGCACCGATCCGCCAGCCGCCCGATCCTACAAAACGCGTTTCGGCGAATCCGTCCAGACGCGCCCTGATTGCGGCGGCAGAAGACGCCCAGTCCAACCCCACGGCCGTCACCATGCCCGCTGCGTGGATGCCGATCATGGCGGTGTCTCCTCGCCCAGCACCGCCGGGATGCGCAGGTAGCCGCGCCCCTCGCGTTCGGCGCGCAGCATCGCTTCGGTTGGGGGGCCAACCCATGCGCGGGAGAACTCCGCTATGGTGCGACGGATGGGGACCGAGACGCGCCAGACCAGCATGAAGATCCGCGCCTCTGCGTCGATCAGCAGCGTGTCGGGAAGCGACTGCCCCTCATGGCAGACGTCAGAGCCACGCCAGATGCGGATCGGCAGGCGCGTGTCGGGCAAGCGGAATGCCTCGCGCCCGCGGGGCGTCAGGTGGACCAGAACCACAGGGGTGAAAGGCGCAAGCCGGGCGATCTGCTGATCCGGCGGCGCCATCTGGTAATAGCGCTCGTCGAAGTCCGGGGGCAGGAAGGGCGCAATCTCATCCACCCACTTCTGGTCATAGGTGCCGCCAAAGGGCAGCCGCAGTGGCCAGCCGCGCCCGTAGGGTCCCAGCGCCATTGGCCGGTACGTGCCATATGGGGATTTTACCTCCTCTCCCACAGCCTCGGTGTTTGGCAGCACCAGCCCGGCAGGTGTGCCGCCGCGGGCAGTCGCAAAGCCCACCCCAACGGGGTTGGCGGCATAAACCGGCACATCCGGCCCGGGCGGGCGGCTGCGGTCAGGGCCGCCAAACGCCGTGTCATAGGAAAAGGGCATCCGCGTGAAGGGGTAGGGCCGCGTTGCCGTGATTGCAGGCCCCAGCGTCCGCCACTCGCGCTGTCCCACCACGTCGAACTGCTTTGACCAGTTGCCGACGGCAATCCCGACCCGAAGCCGTTCCACGGGCCGCCGCCCGCCCGGGGCGTGGGCAGCGGCGTTCACGACCACGTCGCAGAAGGGCTTGCGGAAGGCGAAGTCGCTTTCCCACAACGGCGCGGAAAAACCGGGGGTGCCGGTATATTCATCCGCCATCACCAACGGGCGCTGTTCGGCCAACGGCTGCGGCAGGTCGCTTTCGTGGTCGGGGAAGGCATAGCTGGCCTTGATCGTCAGCGTCATGAAGCTGCGCCCGGCAACGTCCATCCCCATCCCCATCTGGTGCGGAAACCGGGTCTGGTCCAAGACCTGCATGACGTCTCACTCCAACCGGTAGGCGAACCCGTCCGCCCCGCCCGTCACGGTGACGCGCGCGATCTCCCGCCCCTCCAGCCGTGCAAGCAGCACCTGGCGGCCAAGTTCGGGCAGAAACGTTCCGGTCAGGATGGCGTCGATCATGCGCCCGCCTGATTCCACCTCGGTACAGCGGGCGCGGATCTGGTCCATCACCCCGTCGCCGGTCACGAGTTCTGCCCCATGCGCGGCTTCCAGCCGCCGCGCGATGGCGCGGAGCTTCAGCCCGGCAATCGTATCGATCATCGCGTCAGACAGCGGAAGGTAGGGGATCGTCACCAGCCGCCCCAGCAGCGCCGGCGGGAACACCCGCAGCAGCGGCGGGCGCAGGGCGGCGGCCATTGCGGCGATATCAGCCTCGCGCCGGCCGCCATCGGTCAGCGCCATGATCTCCTCTGTCCCGACGTTGGAGGTCATGAGGATCAGCGTGTTGCGGAAGTCGATGCGCCGACCCTCGCTGTCGTCCATCACCCCCTTGTCGAAAACCTGGAAAAAGATCTCATGCACGTCGGAATGCGCCTTTTCCACCTCGTCCAGCAGGATGACGGAGTGGGGCCTCCGCCGCACCGCCTCGGTCAGCACACCGCCCTTGCCATAGCCGACATAGCCCGGCGGCGCACCCTTGAGCGTTGATATGGTATGCGCCTCCTGGAACTCGCTCATGTTGATCGAGATGAGGTTCTGCTCCCCCCCATAAAGCGCGTCGGCCAGCGCCAGCGCCGTTTCCGTCTTGCCCACGCCTGAGGGGCCGCACAGCATGAAGACCCCGATCGGCTTTTCGGGGGCGTTCAGGCCCGCCATGCCGGTCTGGATGCGGCTCGCGATGGCCTGCATGGCGTGGTCCTGGCCGACAACCCGTTCCGACAGCAGGGGGGCCAGCCCCAGCGCACGTTCCGTCTGGCTGGCCAGCATCCGGCCCAGCGGGATGCCCGTCCAGTCCTGAACCACCGCCCCCACCGCCAGCCGATCGACCGCGGGCAGGATCATCGGCCTTTCGCCCTGCTGCTGCGATAGTTGGGCCATCTTCTCGCGCAACAGGGCCAGCCGCGCCGCCGGATCGGCATCACCGCTGTCAGGATCGGCTTCTGGTGTGAGTTCGGCTTCGGGGCTGGTTTCGCCCTCAGGTTCGGGTTCGGCTTCAGCCGCAGGCTGAGAAGCCGCGTCCAGCGCCATCCCCTCGCCCCGCAGTTCGGCCCGCAGTGCAAGGATTTCGGACACCAGGGCCTTTTCCGCCTCCCACCGTTCCAGCGCTCCGGCGCGCTCGGTCTTCACCGCAGCGGTGGCGGCATCATTGGCCGCCTGACGCTCAGTAGTATCGATGCCGATAGCAGCCTCGCGGGCAATGATCCCGGCCTCGATCTCCAGCGCCTGCAGGCGCCGCTCCAGATCCTCAAGCTCGGCCGGGGTGGCGTGCTGGCTGACGGCGACGCGGGCGCAGGCGGTGTCCAGCAGGCTGATCGCCTTGTCCGGCAACTGCCGCGCGGGGATATAGCGGTGTGACAGCGAAACCGCCGCCCCGATAGCTTCGTCCAGAACCTCTACCCGGTGGTGCTTTTCCAGAACCCCGACGATACCGCGCAGCATCTCGACGGCGGCGGCCTCGGACGGCTCCTCGATCTTGACCACCTGGAAGCGGCGGGTCAGGGCCGGGTCCTTTTCGATATGCTGCTTGTATTCGGCCCAGGTGGTCGCGGCGACCGTGCGCAACTCACCCCGCGCCAAAGCCGGTTTCAACAGGTTCGCTGCGTCGCCCGTGCCAGACGCCCCGCCGGCGCCGATCAGCATATGCGCCTCGTCGATGAACAGGATCACGGGTTTGGGAGAGGCCTGCACCTCGCCGATCACCGCCTTCAACCGCCGCTCAAATTCGCCCTTCGCGCTGGCGCCAGCCTGCATCAACCCGATGTCCAGCAGCCACAGGTCAACCGCGGCAAGCTGCGGCGGCACGTCCCCCCGCGCCAGCCGCAGGGCGAAACCTTCCACCACGGCGGTCTTGCCCACGCCCGCTTCGCCGGTCAGGATCGGGTTGTTCTGCCGCCGGCGCATCAGGATGTCGATGATCTGGCGGATCTCGGGGTCGCGCCCAACGACAGGGTCGATCTTGCCCGCCTTTGCCCGTTCGGTGAGATTGGTCGCATATTTTGCCAAGGCGCCTTCGGGCTGGCGCTGCACATTGGCGGGCTCGGCTGCCGGCACCGCGTCAGATTCGACCGAACCGGAAAGTAGCGCCGGCAGATCGGCCGCCATCCGATCAATGTCGATCCGGCCGAACTCGGGGCTTATGCGCCACAGCAGCCCCTCCAGCACCGGAGTCTTGAGGCAGGCGACCAGAACATCCCCCGACCGCACCTGATCGCTCCCCCGCTCCAGCGAGGCCCGCGCCCAGCCTTCCTGGATCGCATGGAAGATATGGTCCGAAAACTCCTCGACCGCGCTTGCCCCGCGCGGCAGGGCGTCCAGTGCGCGGGCCAGATCCCCCTCCAGCCGTGCGGCATCCACGCCTGCGGCCGCCGCGATCACCTCAAGATCCGATCTTGGCGCATCGGCCAGCGCCGCGATGAAGTGCACCAGTTCAACATAAGGATTGCCGCGCGCCTTGGCGTTGCGTGCCGCCTCGGTGAAGGCGCGAAGGCACAGGGGGTTCAGGCGTCCCACCAGTTCCTTGCGCTTGACGGTTTCTCTCGATCCACGGGGTGCGGCGCGGGGCGTCACGGTCGTCATCCTGGCCATCCTGAAAAAGGGGGCAAAAGACTCGGCGCAGTGAAACGGGGCTTGCCTCAGACAGGCTCCGGGGGAAGATTGACCCAAGGGGAGTGTAGTTCAGAACCACGATATCCGGAAATCTTTTCGCAAGGATCGGGCCGATGTGCGCAATGGAAACAGGGGCGCCGGCATGATCCCGGCCCTGCCGGGGGACATCTTCCACCAGGGGCAGGTGCTCAACAGCACCTGGACCATCGAAGGCGTTCTGGGCCGTGGCGGCAGCGGTGAGGTTTATCGGGCCAAGAACCTCGTGACTGGCCGGGTTGTGGCGATCAAGGTGCTCGCCGCGCAGTTCTCCGGCGACGAGGGCTATCTGGAGATGATGCGCCGCGAGGAGGCCATGCGCGACATCGTCCATGACGCAGTGGTCCGCTACAGCGAATGCTCGCGTTCCGCCGAAGGGCACGTCTTCCTGGTCATGGATTTCATCGACGGCCCGGCCCTGTCGGACGTCATGGTCACGCGCAGGATGGAGCCGCGCGAGCTGCTTATCCTCGCACATCGCGTGGCCGAGGGGCTGGTGGCTGCCCATGCGCGGGGCGTGATCCACCGCGACCTGTCGCCCGACAACATCATCCTGCGCGACGGTCAGGCCGAACGCGCGGTGCTGATCGACTTCGGCATTGCCAAGGATACAGTGGCGGGCGCCCGCACCATTGTCGGCAACCAGTTCGCAGGAAAATACGAATATGCCGCGCCCGAGCAGTTCGAGGGCAAGGCCGTGCCCGCCAGCGACCTCTACGCGCTTGGCGCGACCATGGCGGCAGCAGCACGCGGGGAAATCCCTTCCGCAGGCGAAACCCCGGCAGAGATGATCCGCCGCAAGGCGGAGCCGCTGGATGTCTCGGACCTGCCTGAACCGCTGGCGGGGCTGATCCGGTGGCTTTGCGCCCCGCGCCTTTCGGACCGAGCGCCTTCGGCCGCGGCCGTGGTTGCGCGGCTCGACACGCTACTGAAAGGTCAGGCCCAGTCCCCCGCCCGGCGCGGTGCGGGCAACATGGCGAGGTCGAGGACCAAAGGCGGCGGCGCTTGGCTGATCGCCCTCTTGCTGGTGGCGGCGCTGGCAGGTGGGGGGCTGCTCTGGTGGCAGTTCTCCTCCGACCGGCTTCCACTCGTCGAACCTTGGCGGCTGGAGGCGCAGGCTGGCCCTCCGCCCGTCCTTGCCGGTCAGGCACCGAATCAAGAAAGCGCAGATCGGATTGCCGCCGCCTTTACCACGGCGGCAGGCGCGGCGGCACCGCCCGAGACGCTGCCACTGGCGCGTGGAATGCCCGCCCCGGGCTGGGATGAAGCGATGGCGCAGCTTTTCCCGGCACTGGACGGGCTGCGCGGCTGGACCGTGGTGGCAGAGGGGCTGAGCGTCGCCATCGCCGGCGCGGCGGGGAGCCAGGCAGAGCGCAATGCGATTGCTACGCGGCTTCAGGCTTGGGCACAGGCCGCCGGCTTCGAGTTGGAGCTGAACCTGACGGCACCGGCCATGTTGATGCCGGATCCGGTCGCGGCGCTGCTCTCGTCGCACGCGGCGTGCGGCCCGTTGACCAGCGATATTCCTGCTGCCGGCGTGCCTGAAAGCGGGACGGTCACCATCACCGGCAGCCTGCCGGATGCCGCCGCCCAAGCCGCGCTGGCAGAGGCGCTGGCTGCCCTGCTCGGCACTCGACAGTTGCGGCTGAACACGGAACTGCTGAGCCCGTCTCTCTGCCTGATCCGGGCGGCAATGGCAGGGCTGCCCGATGCCGGGCTCAGCATCCGCCTGACAGAGGCGCGACGTGCTGAACCGTCGCTGACCGGCATCTTTCGTCCCGGCGACAATCCGGTCGCCGATGTACTGATTTCACCTGAGTTGGCAGCCGCTTCCGGCGCCGAACTTTGGGTCGCGCTAGAGGCAGACGGCGCTGTTCACCACATCCTGCCGAGCATGGAGAACGGCGAAACCCGGCTGAACCAGATCGGCCAGGACGAAGGCGCGTTGCGCGTGGTGCGGGTTCTATGGCCAAACGACGCGACGGAGGCACCCTTGGGAAGTGTGGCCATCAATGTCAACGACGAGGACTTCGGCAAGGCCGGGCTCTTTGCCTTCATCAGTCAGGGACCCCTCTTCCCGGAACGCCGGCCGGGCGACGAATCTGCCGCATCTTTCGCCGAGGCGCTGACGGCGCTTCGGGCAGCCGGGGATGATCCAATCCTCGGCGCCACCTACAGGGTGCTGGACCTGCGTTCCTGACAGGTGCCCACTCCTTCGCCTGCGGAAAAGCGCACGATTTCATTGCGCGAACGGCTTCCGCGTGAGATGATGGTGTTGCTTCGAGAACTACATTCTGCGGCCTTTGAAAAAGGTTCCCGTCATGTTTCTCGCGCCTTTGTCCGTGCCGGACTCTGCCGGTCTGGAACTTCGCAACGACATGAGGTTTCTGGCGCTTGAACGCGCGCTGGAGGGGGCTTCTCGGTCGGTGCGGACTGAACAGGTCAGCACGGGAAATACCGGCGATGTGGCGCTGGACTGGGCGCGGCTGCTGGAGGAAGCTGCGGAACTGGCCAAGTCGGGGCGGGACCTGCGGCTGCTGGTTGTCGCCGCGCGGATCATGACCAATCTGCGTGGGCTTCCGGGGCTGGCGGAAGGGCTGGGCCTGCTGGCCGAGACGCTGGAACAATGGTGGGACAGCCTCCACCCCGCGCTGCGCGAAAGCGCTGACGAGAGAGATGCCGCACGGCGGCGCATCAACGCGCTGCACCAGATCGAAAACGCCGACGCAGGGATACTGGGCGATCTTGAATTCAACACCGTGCTCCGCCCTCGGGGGCTGCCGGTGGTGACGGGCGGGGATCTGGCCGCAGCCTCGGTCAGCCAAGCGGTCTTGGCGGCCGAGGGTCCTACAGGGCTTTCCGCCGCCGAACAGGCTAATCGCGCGGCCTGGCACGAGGCGCGGGTGCAGCGGGTGCTGACCGCCTGCCGCGCCACGCGCGACCTTGATGCCCCGACAGTGACTGCGCTGGAAGAAGGAATTGCGAGTGCAATCTCCGCACTTGCCCGGCTGGAGTCAGCGCTTGCAGCCCGGATCGGCGCGGAGCCGCCGGAACGATTTACAGCGCTTGCCCAGATGCTGGCGCGGATGCAGGCGACCCTGCGGGCACCCGGCGCCCAGCACATCGCGCCCGAAGCGGAGCCGGGGCCGGCACAGGCCGTAGTACAGACCGCGGCCTCTCCGGCCGCACTTCCCCTGCACCTGAACACGCGGGCCGAGGTGGCATCCTGTCTCGACCTGATCATCGATTTCTACGACCGGAGCGAACCCGCCTCGCCGCTGCCACATCTGGCGCGGCGGATGAAGAAGATGGTGCCGATGGACTTCCTGCAGCTGATGGAAGAAATCGCGCCGGGCGGGCTGAAGGAATTCCGCCACGTCGCCGGAGTGCCTGACGACAAGGGGCGCTGACGACCAACCGCACGCATGACCGGCGCCAGAACGTGCCGCGAGAGGAGGTCATCCGATGAGCGAAAGCAAGGCGAAGGTAATCGAACGAAACCGTGCCCCAAGGGTGCAGATCGCCTATGACGTCGAACATTACGGCAGCCCGACGACGATCGAGTTGCCCTTCGTCATGGCGGTCATGGCAGATCTCGCGGGCAAGTCCACCTCTCGAGAGGCGCAGAAGCCACCTGCGGAACGGTCTTTCGTCGAGGTGGATGCCGGCCGCTTCCCCGCCTTCATGGAGGCGCTGTCGCCGCGCGTTACCGCCCGCGTGCCGAACCGCCTGCCCGGGAAGGAGGGCGCGGAAGCGGCTGATGAGGAGATGTTCATCGACCTGACCTTTCGCAGCATGGGCGATTTTGCCCCCGACCGCATCGCGGAACAGGTGCCGGAACTTGCAGAACTGCTGAAGATGCGCCGCAAGCTCGAGGAACTGCTAAGCTACATGGACGGCAAATCCAGCGCCGAAAAGCGCATCGCGCAGCTTCTGAACGACGAACCGCTACTGGCCCGTGTCGCCGAACAGGCGATGGCCGGGGGCGCCGACACGGCGGAGGGCTGAGCCATGGCCGACGAAGAACTGAAAGTCAAAGCCGCCGATGCCCCCGAAGCCGAAGCACTCGATCTGGATGAGTTTGGCGCGCTTCTGGAAAAGGACTTCCGTGTCAGGGACGACGACAGCGAGAAGCTTCGCGAACTGGTGGCGAACCTCGCGCTTGCCGCGCGGGAAAAGGCGGGCAGCGCGACGATATCGGGCAACGCAGTGCGGTCCATCAAGTCGCTGATCGCAGGCATCGACCAGTTGCTGACCGCGCAGATGAACGAGGTGCTGCACGCCCCCGAGGTGCGCGAGATGGAGGGCACCTGGCGCGGCTTGTTCTACCTGGTGAACAACACCGAAACCGACACGATGCTCAAGATCCGCGTGCTGAACATCAGCAAGGATGAACTCGCCGATCAGCTTGAGGATTTCGAGGGGCAGATGTGGGACCAGTCCCCCATGTTCCGCAAGCTTTACACCGAGGAGTATTCGAGCTTCGGCGGCGCCCCCTATGGTACGATCCTTGGCGCCTATGAATTCAGCCACCACCCGCGCGACGTGGGCCTGTTGCGCAACCTGTCGGGGATCTGCGCCTCGGCGCATGCGCCGTTCATCGCGGCGGCCTCGCCCCGGCTTTTCCGCATGGAAAGCTGGCAGGAACTGCCCAACCCGCAGGACCTGAAGATGGTGACGTCATCGCCCGACTACGCGGCTTGGCAAAGCCTGCGCGAAAGCGAGGACTCCCGCTACATCGGCCTGACCCTGCCCCGCGTGCTGGCGCGGCTGCCTTATGGACCAGACACCATCCCGGTGAAAGGCTTCGACTTCCGCGAGGAGATCGACGGCAACCACGAACACTACGTCTGGATGAACGCGGCCTTCCCGATGGGGGTGAACATCAACCGCAGCCATAAGCTCTACGGCTGGGGCAGCCAGATCCGGGGGGTCGAAAGCGGCGGGGCGGTGACCAACCTGCCGGTGCACACCTTCCCCAGCGACGACGGTTCCGTGGTGATGAAATGCCCAACTGAAATCGCCATCGACGACCGGCGCGAACATGAACTCGCCAAGCTGGGGCTGATGCCGATCCTGCACCGCAAGAACACCGACATCGCGGCTTTCCTGGGCGCGCAGACGCTGCAGGATTGCGAGACCCGCGCCGGGCGGCTGGTCGATCCGGACGCGCAGGCGAACGAACGTCTTTCGGCCAACCTGCCCTACCTGCTGCCGGTCTGCCGCTTCGCGCATTACCTCAAGGCCATCGCGCGGGACAAGATCGGCACCTTCAAGGAACGCGCGGACATGGAGGTGTGGCTGTCCGAATGGATCAACCGCTACGTCCTTGCCAACACGGCCATGGCCGATGACAAGGCCAAGGCCAAGCGGCCCCTGGCCAAGGCCGAGGTGAAGGTCGACAGCGTCGAGGGGCGGCCGGGCTACTACGCGGCCCGCTTCTACCTGCGTCCCCATTACCAGTTGGAAGGTATCAACGCCTCGCTGCGGCTGGTGTCCGAACTGCCTTCGGTCAAGGGGCGCTGAACCTGCCACGGGAAGGCAGATCGCCCTCCCTTCCGGGCCTTTTGCGGGGCCGGGTTGCTCCGCAAGGTCTCTCGCGCGGCCCCGCCGGGACCGCCATGCCTGAAACCCGTTCTCTTGAACAAGGAGTTTTGCGATGGCTTTTACCGGATACCTGAAGATCGACGGCATCGACGGCGAATGCCGGCGGGCCGATCATGAGGGCGAAATCGACGTCTGGGGCGTCAAGCTGGACGCGTCGCAGAAAAGTTCTGCCGCAACCGGATCGGGCCGCGTGCGCGGGCGCGCCACCGTCAGCGATCTGACGCTTCATAAGTGGTATGACGCGGCCTCGCCCTATCTGGCGCTTGCCTGCATGCAGGGAAAATCCTTCCCTGAGATCATCTTTACGGCCCGAAAGGACTCGGGTGAGGCACATCTTGATTACCTGACCATCACGATGAGCAACTGCCTGATCTCTGCCTACAACATGATGCAGGAATCCCCCGCCGCCGATGGTGCCGACCTGATTGCCGAGCAGGTTGGCATCTCGTTCGAGAAGGTCAAGATCAAGTATGTCGTGCAGGCTGACGATCATTCCAAGGGCGACGAGCACGAGGTGGAATATGACTTGATGGCGGCCAAGTAGGCCCGCCGCCGGAGCATCACAATGTCCGACAGGCCCCACGACCGACCCCGCGGCGTCGCGCCCCTTCAGGCACGGCGCGAGGTCGTGCAGCCCAGCCTGTGGGACCGCCTGATTGACGACCTGCCGGGGCTCTCGGCAGAAATCGCACGGCTAGAGGCGGCCCTGAGCGCCCGTCACGGCGCGGAGGGGCTGCAGGATCTGCTGGCCCGTCCCGCGACGGAAGGGCTGGCGCAGGACGATGCCCGCGATATTGGCACCTTGACGCAGTTGCGTGCCCGCCATGCCGCGCTACAGGAACGTGGCATCATGGTGACGCCTGACGTCCTGCGCGAGGCCGTGCGCCGCGACATCGAGGACCTGTTCGGGATCGAGCGGATGGAAGCGCGGTACCTTCTGACGGAAACGGAACGACGCGCCGCGCCCGCCGGAATGGCCGGAGGCGCCGAAGACCCTGCCGAGGTGCTGGCGGACTTCCCGCGAGTCCGCGCCTCGGTTCTGAATTTCGGCGTTCCGGCCTTTGCCGGGCGGCGGGCAGGTGATTTCGACCGCGAGGCGCTGGCGCGGGAGCTGCGCGAAGTTCTGGCGGTGTTCGAGCCGCGCCTGCGCCGCGACAGCATCCGGGTCACCATCGAACCAGGCATCCGCATCGGGCTGCGCGTGCGCATCGAGGGGATACTGCTGATGGCCCCAGCGCCGGAACGGCTCCGGATTCTGACGACCATTGATCTGGACACCGGCGCCGCCATCGCAGTCCTGGAGGATAGCTGATGGATCGCAGCTTCCTTGCCGCATACGAGGCTGAACTGGAACACATCCGCGAACTGGCCGGTGAATTCGCAGCCCTGCATCCGAACGTCGCGCGCAACCTGTCTCTCGACGCCGTTCCCTGTCCCGATCCTTACGTTGAACGACTGCTGGAGGGTGTGGCCTTCCTTGCCGCGCGCACCCGGCTGAAGATCGAGGCCGAGGGGCAGCGATTTGCCGCGGGCGTGCTGGAAGCGCTCTGGCCCGATCTGGCGGCCCCGGCCCCAGCCATGGGAATGGGGGTGCTGCAACCCGGCCCGCAGGTTCTAGAAATGGCGGGCGGTCACCGGGTGGCGCGCGGCAGCCGCTTTACCGCCGGCAGCCGTGAAGGCCTTGCGACTCGCGCCACCTATACCACCGCGCAGGATGTCACGCTCTGGCCCGTCACTGTCCGCGAGGCCGCATATCTGCCTGACCGGGGTGCCTTGGCCGCCGCCGGTTTCGCCGCCCCGGGGGCGGAGGCCGGGCTGCGCGTGATAGTGACCGCCACTCCACCGGCCACGCTTGCTGCCCTGTCACTTGACCGGTTCGATCTTTGCTTTGCCGGCAGCCCACGCGCGCCTGCCTTGTTTGACGCCATCTTCGGCCACGGCCGCGCTGCGCTGGCACGACCAGCGCAGCCGAGCGCCCGGCCGGTACCAATCGGCGCGCCCATACTGGTCGGCACCAGCGATGATGAGGGGCTGACCCTGCGTGTGCGGCAGAGCTTTGAAGGCTTCCGCCTGCTGCGCGACTATTTCCTGATGCCAGAGCGGTTCCACTACCTCCGGCTTGACGGCCTTTCTGCCGCCCTTCCGGCCTGCGGCGAGGGGGTGGCGCTCGAAATCGCGCTGATTCTTGATCGCCCCCAGCCGCAACTCGCAGGCCTCACCGCCGGGGATCTGCGGCTGTTTGCGGTGCCCCTAGTCAACCTGTTCGAGAAGGAATGCAACTTCGTCGAACTTGACCCGCGCGCTACGGCGCATCCCGTTCATGCCGACCGCGCCCGGACGCGTGACTTCGAGATCTACCGCCTTCTGAGTGTCTGCGATGCCGACAGGGACGGCGACACGGCCCAACTCTGTCCCGCCCATGCGCCCGAGGCGCGGCGCCGTGGCGGCCCGCTCTGGTGGGTGGAACGTCGCCCCCGCCGCCCTGCCACCGACGAGATCCAGCGCGGGCAGATGCGCAGCTCTTATGCCGGGGACGATGTCTGGATCTCCGTCTCGCGCGGGCGGGTGCCGCCGCCACGGCGGCTCGACATCCGTGCGCTTTGCTCCAACCGCGACCTGCCGATCCTTGATGACACGCCACGCCTGACGCCCGAAGGCAGTGAACCGGTGGTCCGGGTGGACCTGATCGGCCCAATGCGCAGGCCGCAGCCGGCCCTCTCCGGCCCGCCTGCAGAGACCGCGCCCGCCGAACACGATGATCTTGCCTGGCGGCTGGTGGCGCAGCTTTCTTCGGCACATCTGTCACTGGCCGAGGCTGGGCGGGACGGCGCCCCACTCGCCGCCCTGCTGGCGCTTTATGCCGACCGAGGCGATCCGGCGCTGGCCCGCCATGCCCGCGCCGTCGCCGCCGTTTCCAGCCGTCCGGTGACAGAGCGGCTTGACCTGCCGGGTCCGCTGGCCTTCGGGCGCGGCACCGAAGTCGCGCTTGACATAGATGAGACGCAACTGGCCGGTGCTAGCCATCTGCTGCTGCCGGCGCTGCTGGACCGGCTGTTCACGCGGCATGTTTCGGTCAACGCCTTCGTGCGGACGCGCACCCGGCTTGTCCATAAACAGGAGGAGATGTCATGGCCAATGCGCCCCGGCCTGCGCCCCCGGATCTGACGGACGTGCCCGCTGGCATGGAGGCGTTCGAACTGATGCGCCGGTTGGAGGATGGTAACCGGCGGTTCGGCCATGTGGACGGACCGACGCGTGAACCGGCCCGCCTTGGGCAGGAGCCGCGTCTCGGCCCAGCGGCGCGTGAGGTCGCCGCTTGGCAGCCGGCCGACGGAAGCCGTCCGGCCCGGATCGCGCTGGAAATCACCGGCCTGTTTGGTCCCGAGGGCCCGATGCCGCTGCACCTCAGCCGCCGCATCATGGAACGGATGTCCGAACGCTGGTTCGGCGGCGACAGCATGGCAGAGCCCGGCGCAGACCGCAGCTTCCTGGAGTTCTGCAACCTGCTGCAACACCGGATGATGGCGCTCTACTACCGTGCCTTTGCCGAGGCGCAGCCTGCGGTCGCCGCGGATCACGACGGCGCAGGTCGCGTCGCCGCGATGCTGGCGGCCCTGTCGGGAAGCGGCCTTCCGGGCATTGCCGCCGCGCTGGATGACCCGGCACTGGTCCTGCGGCACGCGACCGCGCTTGCGAGCGAGATCCGCAGCCCCGAACGGCTGGAGGCAGTCCTTGCCGATCTGCTGGGTGCGCCGGTGCGGCTGCGGGAGTTCACTCCCCACTGGCAGCCGATCCCGGCGCCACTCGCCAGCCGGCTGGGCCTTACCCATGCCACACTTGGGAGGGGCGCGATGCTGGGACCGCGCGTCTATCAACCGCAGGCCCGGGCGGAACTGGTGGTCGGTCCCCTGACCCTGCCCCAGTATACGGCGCTGATGCAGGAGGGTCCGGCGCGAGCAGGGCTGCGCAGGCTGCTGCGCTTTGTCATGGGCGAGGAGATCGGCTTTGACCTCTGCCTTGTACTGGCGGCCGAGGCCGAACCGCCGCCCGCGCTAGGGCACGCCGTGACGCTGGGGCGTATCGGCTGGCTGGGCGGCGGCGGCGACCGTGACGATCTGCGCGAACCGCTGGATGAAAGGCAGGCCGCCTGATGACCCTGCGCCTTACCGTGATCGCCAGCCCCGTTCCCCAGCCCCGTCCGGACTTCCGGCTGGACGCAGGTCGTGCCGTGGTGGGGCGAGAGGAAGGCTGCGACTGGCGTCTTGAGGATCCGGAGATGTTCATCTCTCGGCGCCACTGCCTGATCGAGTCCACCGACCGCGGCTGGACCGTGACCGACACCAGTTCGGGCGGACTGTTCGTAGACACGGCGCCAGAGCCGCTTGGTCTCGGCGGCAGCGCGGTGTTGCGCAACGGAATGCGGCTGCGGCTGGGCGACGTGATCCTGGACGTGGAACTGGCCGCCCCCGCACAGCTCGCGGCCGAACCGCCTGGCACGATCCTCAGCCGCGACCCCTTCTTTGCCGCACAGGAACCGCCGCCACCGCCACCGCCGCGTCCCTCAACCCTCCCCGACCCGTTCGATCGTGTCGCCCGCCAACAGACGCCGGAACACCTTGAAGCCGCGCTCATCCCGCCACCGGAGTTTAGCGATCCCTTCACGCTGGACCTGCCGAAGGCGCAGCCTAGCGCCGCAACGAACGATCAGCCCGCCGACCGCCTTGACTGGGACTGGGGACCGGGGACGACCGAGGCCGAAGCGCCTCCTGTGCGGCAGGTGGAAGACGCTCACCCGCCACCGAAGGCTCCCGATCCACTGCCCGCCCCCGATGCCGCTGCCGCTTTTCTGCGCGGCGCAGGGCTCGACCCTGCCATGGCCGAAACGGTAGATCTCGAGGCTTTAGGCCGGCGCTACCGAATGCTCGCAGAGGGGGTCGTCGCGCTCTTGCGCAGCCGGGCCGATGAGAAAGGCTCACTGCGGCTGGCACGCACAACGATTGGCGCAGCCGGCGTCAACCCGCTGAAGTTCCTGGCGATGCCAGAGGAGCGGCTGTCGGCGCTGATTGCCCCGCGCGGACCCGGCTACCTTGATCCCGATGCCGCCATTGCAGAGGCCTTCCGTGACATTGCCGATCATCGGTTGCGGAGTTGGCAGGGGCTTCAGGCCGCGCTCCGCCGCATGGCGGATCACTTTTCCCCCAAAGCGATCGAGGAAGAACTTGCCGACACAGGTGCGCTGCGGGCGCTGCTGGCCGGCGGCCGTTCCGCCCTGCTGTGGGAGGCCTATTCCGAACGCTGGGAGGATATCGCCCGCGCCGCCGAGGACCGCTTCCTGGGCGAGATCGGCGCCGAATTCCGTAACGCCTACGAAGACAATGCCCCGGTTGCAGCAGAGAGGAGAGAACCATGAAATCGACGCCCCTGACGCTTACGCGCCGCCTTGCGCTGGCTGGATTTGGCGCACTGGCGCTTGCCGCAGCCTGTAGCGGTCCACCCGAACCCGGCTCGGCCGCGCTGACCGTCACGGCGCTGCCGGGGGCGAACCCGGCCATCGATGGCACCGACCGCCCGCTGACCCTGCAGATCCTGCAGCTGCGCGGCACGGGCGCATTGGATGCCGCGCCGCCGATGGTCCTGATGGATCCCGTGGCCGCTCTTGGCGCTGACCTGATCCAGGCGGAGTCGATGATCCTGCCGCCGGGAGGCAGCGCCTCCACCGTTCTGGTTCTGGACCCTGCGACCACCAGCGTCGCCGTCGTCGCCGGCTACCGTGACCCGATGGGCAAGACGGTCCGCGCCAAAGCGGCCGTGTCACCGACTGCGGATGCGACCTTTATCGTCACGGCAGGTCCAAGTGGCATCACCATGGTCCCCGGCTAGGAGGGGCAGCCGCATGAGCGATGGCAGCCGCGTCGTCTGGTCCGAGGGTCTGTTCCTCCGCCCGCAGCACTTCCAGCAGCAGGATCGTCATGCCGCTGCGGGTCTGCGGGCGCTGCTGCGCGCGCTGCCACACCAGGCATGGGGTTTTACGGCACTGCGGCTGGATGCAGCCGCACTTGATGCCGGGCAAGTTGCGGTTGCCGAGGCCGAAGGCATCTTTCCCGACGGCACTCTCTTCCGCATCCCGGCAGACGCCCCCGCCCCGGCCCCGGTCAGCGTGACACGCGCGACGCCCGCCGGGGCGGTGCGGCTGGGGGTGGCGCCGCTGCAGGCGGGAGCGCCTTCGGTCGATCCGGCTCATGCAGAGGCGCCGAGCGCCCGCTGGCGTGGGGAATGGGTGACGGTGCCCGACGAGTTGCGCAACGGATCGGAACCGGCGGAGGTAGAGGTGGCGCGGCTCGACACCCGGCTGATCCTGCCGGGGGCCCCGGACAACGGCGCCGTCACCCTGCCGCTGGCGGGGATAGAGGGGCTTGCCGCCGATGGCCGCGTGGCACTGGCCGAAGGCTGGCTGCCCCCGGCCCTGACACTGGGCGCGGTGCAGTGGTACTCCTCGCTGCTGAAGGAACTGATCACCGGCCTTGACCGCATCAGCGAGGCACACGGCGGCATGGTACTGGGCGGCACCGGCCGTTCCATCGAGAACCTGCTGATCCTGGAACTTGCCAACGCCGCGCGGCCCCGGCTGCAACATCTGGCGGCGCAGGAGCTTGCCCATCCGTCGGCGCTGTTTCAGGAATTGGCAGGGCTGGCCGGACGGATGGCGACCTACGGTTCCTCCACCCGGCGGTTGTCGCAGATGGCGGATTATGACCACGGCGATCCGCAGCCTGCCTTTGCGGCACTGGCCGACGCGCTGCGATCTCTGATCCTGTCACTGCGGCATGTGGAGCCCAAGTCCCGCGCCCTGCCCGTCGCCCGTCACGCGCCGAATGTCTGGAAGGTGCGCATCGACAACCCCGACACCCTGCGGTCCTGCCGCATCGTGCTGCGCGTTGGGTCCGACATGTCCGATGACCGGCTGATGCAGCTTTTCACCCGGCAGGTGACCGTAGGCGCGGCGGAAGAGTTCGAGAAGCTCTGGACCTCGCGCCTGCCGGGGATCCCGCTGAAGCCGCTGCATTCGCAACCGCGAGAGATACCCTATGACGGGGACCGGCTTTGCCTCGAACTCGACCGAAAGTGCGAACATTGGGCTCGCCTGCAGTCATCGCCGGGGTTCGTGTTGGGTGTGTCCGGCACACTGGAACACGAACCTGAAATCGACTGCTACGCGGTCAGCAGATAGGTGCGGCGATGGGCGACCAGAACGACCCTTTCGGCCTTGGCGAACCAGGACGCACTCGCATCCGACCTATTGGCGCGGGACGACCTGCAACGCCCCTGCCGCGCCCGCCTGAATGGCCGGCGCCCCGTCCCAGCTGGCAGGCCCAGCCGGATGCACCGCATGCACGTCGGGGGCGGGCGCATTCAAACCCGCTGGCCGCAGCTCATGCGACTCTGCTGGAACTCGCCCCCGAACTGGAACGGGCCCAACCACCGGGCCAGCCCGAGGCCCTGCGCGCGCGGCTGCAATCCGTGCTGGTAGAAGGGCGCGACACCTCGGTCGCCGCAGGCCTGCCCCTGAGCCGCGCCGATCAGGGGGCCTGGTTCGTCGCGGCGCTGCTGGACGATCTGGCGCTTAACACGCCTTGGGGCGCGCAAAGTGATTGGCCGCGCCAACCGCTCGTCACTCAGATGAGCGGCGAGGTTGACGCGGGCACCCGCTTCTTTGAGCGGCTGGACATGCTGATGCGCAACCCGGCTGTGGATCGTGACCTGCTGGAACTTGCCTGGTTGTGCCTTTGCCTCGGCTTTCGCGGTAAATACCGCGTGCAAGGCAGCGCAGGCGAAGGCGCGTTGTTCGCGCTCCGCAGCCAGATCGCCCGCCTGCTCCGCGACCTGGAACGAGAGGCCGCGCCCTTGGCCCCGCATGGTGCTGGCGTCGAGGCGCCAGATACCCCTCGCCGCTTTGCCATGCCGCTGTGGACCGTAGCGCTTGCGGCGCTGGCGCTGGTTCTGGCGATCCACACCGGGCTTGCGATTCATCTTGCCGGCAAGGCCGAAGGGCTTTTTGTTCAGGCGGCGGCCCTTCCCCCGCCCGACCGTGCGCCGATATTCCGGCAGGCGCGGGGTCCCTCCGACACGCCGCCGATCCCGAACCTCGAGGTCGTCGCCCCGCTGTTTCCGGATTTCGAGGCTGCCCTACCCGCGGCGCTGCGCCCGGCGATGCAGGGGCGCGAGACGCCCGCGCTTGTGGTGCTGGTGGTGCAGTCAAGTGATCCAGAGGTCTTCCGGTCGGCCAAGGCTGAGCTTAATCCAGTCTATCAGCCGCTGATCGAGGCAGTGGGGCAGACCATCGTCGCCAACATCCATCGCATCGGCAAGGTCCAGGTCAACGGCCACACTGACAGCATCCCGGTGCAGCGATCCAATCCCTTCGCGTCGAACCAGGGCCTGTCAGAGGCACGGGCGGAAACCGTTGCGCGGGCGCTTGCTGAAGCGGGCGTTCCGGCGGAACTGATCACCTCTGAAGGGCTCGCCGATACGCAACCCGCCGCCGACAATGCGACAAGCGAGGGCCGCGCCCGCAATCGCCGGATCGAGATCCGCATCGAGAAGAGGCAATAGATGCGCGTGATCAAGTCCCTCTTCCGCTTCCTGATCTCCCGCGGCTTCTGGACTTTCGTAGGGCTGGCGCTGCTTGCGGCAGGCACCTGGTTCTATGGCCCGCTGATCTCGATCGGCGCAGTAGCGCCGCTGGAGAGCGCGGGGGTACGGGCGGTCTGCGTGGGCGCGATCCTGGTGCTCTGGCTGGTAATTCTGCTGATCGGGCAGATACGGGCCGCGCGGCGCAACCAGATGTTCGTCACCGAACTTGCCGCGCCCGTGGCCCCGCCCGAGGAACCCGACGCAGGGGCCGAGATCAACACCAAGTTCCAGGAAATCATCGGCACGCTCGCCCGGTCGCGCCTTGGAAAGCGGCGGTTTCTGCGCGACATGCCGTGGTATGTCATCATCGGCCCGCCCGGCACCGGCAAGACCACGGCCCTGCGGCAGTCCGGGCTGAATTTTCCCATTGCGCTGACCGATGACCTGCGGGGCGTCGGCGGCACGCGGAACTGCGACTGGTTCTTTACAGAGACCGCGGTTCTGGTGGACACCGCCGGCCGCTATACCGATCGATCGAGCGAGCCGCAGCGCGACGCGGCCGAATGGGCGAGCTTCCTTGACCTGCTGAAGAAACACCGGGGCCCAAAGGCACTGAACGGCGTCATCGTTGCCCTGTCGCTGGACGAGCTTCTGGCGCCCGAGGACGTGCTGCGCCGCCACGCCCGCGAGATCCGCAAGCGGCTGACCGAGATCGGCGAGCGGCTGGAGATGCAGCTTCCTGTCTACCTGATGCTGACCAAGGCCGACAAGCTGCCGGGCTTCGAGTCATTCTTCGGTGCGCTGACCTCGCACGAACGGGCGCAGGTCTGGGGCGCAACCCTGCCGGTCGATGCAATGCCGGAACCAGAGGCGATCACCCGAGAATTCCGCAGCCTTGCCGCCGTGCTCGAAGGGCGGCTTGAGGCGCGGCTGTCCGAGGATACCGACCTGCCGCAGCGCGCCGCCATCTTCCGCTTCCCGGCGGAGTTCGAGAGGTTGGAGCCACCACTGCGCCTGCTGATCGACACCGCCTTTGGCGAAAGCCGCTACGAGCAGACGCCATGGCTGCGGGGCTTCTACCTGACCTCGGCCACGCAGGAAGGGTCACCCCTGGACCGGATGCTGGCCGGCATGGCGGCGGGCTTCGGCCTGACCCCTGCCCCGCCGGTCCGCCGGCCGATGGGCGAGCGACGTTCTTTCTTCCTGCACGACCTGTTCGCCAAGGTCATCTTTGGCGAGGCCGGGCTGGGCCTTTTCGATCCCCGCGCCGAAGAGCGGCGAACGTGGATCTGGCGCGGTACCGCGGCGGCGGCGGTGTTTGCGGTGCTGATGGTGGGGCTCGGCTTCCTGTTCAACTATACGCGCCAGTCGGGCGCAGTCGCGGATCAGCGCCGCTTGCTGGCGGACCTGTCCGGTCGACTGGCCAATGCCGCCTCCCGTCAGGCGCCGGTCGAACCGCTGGACCTGCCTGTCGCGCTTGATGCGATCACCCAGATCGAGGCGGCGCGGACCCCTGTTCCCGGCGGGCTGTTGGCGATGATAGGTCCTTCGGCCGCGGCGGAGATCGAGCGCGCCAACCGCGTTGCCTATGACCGGGGGCTGCGCAACCTGTTGGAACCGCGGATGGTGGCGTTTCTTGAGGCGACCATGTGGCGGCAGATCCGCGATCCAGACTTCCTGCTCGGCGCGCTCAAGTCCTACCAGATGCTGACCGGGCTCGGCCCCTATGACCGGGCATGGCTGGCCACGTGGTGGGAGCAGGTTCTGCCAAAGTTTGCCGCGACCACCCCCTTTCCCACGGAGGCCGCAAAGGCGCATCAGCTGGCCGCGCTTGAGCGGCTGGGAACCGACGAGACGCGCATCGACCCTGATCCGGAACTGGTGCAGGCTGCACTGCAGGCAATTTGCACCGTGCCTCTGTCGGTCCGCGCCTATCGCGCGCTGATGTCAGAGCCGGAGATTTCAGAACTTCCGCCCTGGATTCCCGCCGAAAAGGCCGGGCCGCTGGCGACGCAGGTGCTGACGCGGCTGTCTGGCCAGACGCTGCGGCAGGGCATTCCGGGCGCCTTCACCTGGGAGGGGTTCCACACCACCGTGCTGCCGCTGCTGCCGTCGATCGCGGAACTGGCGCTGCATGATCGCGAGGTTTTTGCCGGCGGCTGTGGCGAAAGCGCGGGGGCGTCGCTGGCCTCACTCCAGGCCGACATGGTGAAGCTTTACCAGGACGATTTCATCAACCAGTGGGAGGGCTTCCTGCGCGACGTCCGGCTGGCGCCGATCCCTGATCTTGCGACTGCCACTGCGAACCTCAAGGACCTTGCCAGCTCCGACAGCACGTTGAAGCGCCTGCTGACCGCGGTGGTCGCCGAAACCGACCTGATCCGCCCCGCCGAAGGTGGCGGGGCGCCCACCGTGAACCCCGGGGTCGTGAAGAAGGTGGCAGGCATGTTGGGGTTGGGCGCCGCAGCCAAGATCGGCGGCACGCTGAGCGGCGCCGTCACCAGCGGCCCTGCGCCACCGCCACCGGGGGCAGAGATCGCTCGGCACTTCGCCCCGCTCAAGTCAATCATCGCCGAGGCGGATGGCAAGCCGCCATTGATCACAGATGCCGAAACCGCGCTTGGCGCGCTGTCAAAGGAACTCCTGACCGTGCAGGCAAGCCCTGATCCCCAAGCGGCGCTTCTGGCGCGGGGCGGGCTGCCGCAGCTGACGGGCGATCTGCGCAACCTCGCGGCGACCCTGCCCGATCCGGTCAACACATGGCTGGACGCGATCGCCGGCGACACCATCAGCGTCACGCGCGAGGCGATCGTGGCCCAGCTGGATGCCCGGTGGCGGGCGGATGTGCTGCCGTTCTGCCGGAACGCAACCGCGGGGCGCTATCCATTCGCCGCGGACTCCGTCATCGACGTGACGGTCGCGGACTTTCAGCAGTTGTTCGGCCCCGGCGGCCGCTTCGACCGCTTCACCAACGACACGCTTGCGCCTTACCTTGACGCTACGACCCGGCCATGGCGCTGGCGGGCCGACCTTGGACTTGATCCGCGCCGCCTCGCTCCGTTCGAACAGGCCCGCGCAATCCGTGACGCGCTGTTTCCTGGTGGCGCGGGGCCGGTCATGGCCTTCATGCTTGAACCCAAGGACCTTTCCATGAACGCGGCGCGGGTGACGCTGGACGTGGATGGCCAGAGCCTTGTCTATTTCAACGCGGCGGCGCGGCCGATGTCGATGACTTGGCCGGGGCCGGACGGCACCAACCTGATCTCGCTCAGCTTCACCCCGGTAGACGGCTCGGGCGAAGCGATGATGACCGAGACCGGCGCATGGGCGTGGCTGCGGCTTGTCCGCAAGGCCGGGTTGTCGCCGACCGCGCTGCCCGACGTCTTCGGGCTGCGGCTGTCGGTTGGATCCTATTCGGCGCAGTTCGAACTGCGGGCGGCTTCGGTGGAAAACCCCTTTGACCTGGGCATGTTCGGGTCCTTCCAGTGCCCGAACGGCTTTTGAACCCGCAGACGGGGTTCTGGGGCAAACTGCCTTCGCGCGGGGACTTCGTCGGCCGGGGTCTGCCGGACGGCTTTCGCGCGCGCTGGGACAGATGGGCGGCGAGGCATCTTGCGCGGCGCAGGGGGTGGCCTACCGGCGGCCTACGGCTGCGAATTGCGGGGGATAGCCGGATGGCTGCGGGTCTGGTGCTGCCTTCGGTCGATGCGGTCGGACGGCGCTTTCCGCTGGCGCTGTTCCTGATTGCGGACGTCCTTCCCGGGTCAGAGGCGCTCGATCGGTGGTGCGACGCTGCCCTGCGTGCCGCGGAGGCGCCCGACCCCGAGGCGCTTTGGCTGTGCCTTGACACTCTGCCGGAACCGGAGGGGCCGCCGGGTGATGACACGCCGCTGCTTCTCTGGCGTCAGGGCGTGCCGCCGCTGGCTGCCGATCCAGCCGCCCCGCAAGAGGCGCTGGACCAGCTGTTCAGTTCTGGTTGATCTTGGAGCCTTTGATCGTGGTCTCTCCCGTGGCGGTAACGTTGATCTTGCCTGACCCTTTGACAGTGATGTCCTTACCCTCGATCGTAATGGTGCCGTCCTTCTGCATCACGATCGCCGCCGACCCGCAGGTGAGGGCGATGGACTCCGCTGCAACGATGGCCAGCGTCGCGCCTACGTCCAAGGCCATCTTGCCGTTGACCTTGTGCACCTCGTCCCCATTGACCTGAATGGCGCGGTTGCCGCCGATCTCTAACGCGGAATTGCCGGTGACCTTTTCGCTCTTGTTGCCGCCGGCGCTGTGGTCGCGGTTGCCGGTAATGCTGACGGACTCGTTTCCGGTGACCGCAGTTGACCGATTACCCCCCACCGTCCATCCATCGTCCGAGGTGATGGCATGGGTCTGCCCCGCCATTACGGTCACTGACCGCTGCCCCACGATGCTGTTGGTTTGGGCCGCGCCGACGCTGCGTGTCTCCGTCGCAAGGACGCTGTCTACGCGGGCTGCCTTGACAGTGACCGTCTGGATGCCGCCCACCGTCTGGGTATGGGCGCCGTCGATGCTTTCAGTCGAGCTTTGTGCCACATGGATCGTCTCCGTTGCGCCCACGTCAAGGCTGCGGTGACCGCCGACGGTTTCGGTATCGTCCACCTTTACCGAGACGGTCCGGTTCGCGCCGATGGTGGTGAACTTGTCATTGCCCACGGTTTCGCGGCGATCGTTGCCGATGGATTGGGTGGCGTCGTTGCCAACATCCTCGATCCAGTCATGGCCGATCTTGCGCGTCTCGTCGTTTTTGATCAGCTCGTTGTGGTCCTTCTGCGCCCGGAAATACACCTCCTCGGCGCCGGCCTTGTCCTCGAACCGCAGCTCGTTCCAGCCACCGCCGCCCGGGGAACTGTTGGACTTCCAGCCCGACTGGGTGGCACTGCCCGGCAGGCCATAGGGCGGCATCTGTTCGGCGTTGTAGACGCGGCCGGTAATGATCGGGCGGTCCGGGTCGCCGTCCAGGAAATCCACGATGACCTCTTGCCCGATGCGGGGAATCTGGATGAAGCCCCAGCCTGCCCCGCCCCAGGTCTGGCTGACGCGGACAAAGCAGCTGGAATGGGCGTCACGCCCGCCCTTGCGGTCCCAGAAGAACTGCACCTTCACTCGCGCGTACTGGTCTGTGTAGATTTCGGCCCCCGCGGGACCGACGACCACCGCTGTCTGCGGGCCCCGCATTGGCCGCCGCGGCGTCCGGCGTTCCGGGCGAAAGGGGATGCGCGCGGGTGCGCAGATCAGGCTGACCGTATAGCCCAGCGGATCGCGGTCCCGCTGACGTGCCTGCTGGCCCGCGCGGACCTGATCGTCCCACATGCGATAGCGCGCTGCCAGCACCAGATGGGCAGCATTCTCAGCCTCTCGCGGGAAGCCCTTGAGCGTGAAGCGGCGACCGGGGCCAAGCGGGCGTGCAGTGCCTTCAGCGGCGATGCGTTCATGACCGGCCTGCGCTTCCTCCAGCCGGATGCCGGCCAGCCGGTCGCCGCGCGACAGTTCCAGATGACGGCCGGGATAAAGATAAGCCTCGCGCCTGTCACCCGCATGCCCTGCCGGACGGCTGACCGTAGACATGAGGTCAGAAGATGGTTTCTGGAAATCGTAATCCGTCTGTGCAAACGCACCAATCCGAACCGACGCGCGCGGCACCCAGCTGGTCAGGTAATCACCTTCACGCGGAGCCGAGGGGCTGTCAGGCTCATACGCAATCTCGGCAGCGCCGGACGCGGATCTCATTGCGCCGTTTCCATCGGCCAGCACGGTCACATGACCATCGGAAGAGTGTTCGAAGAAATAGAATATCCCTTCCTCCTCCATCAGCCGATGCAGGAAGTCGAGGTCGCTTTCCTCGAATTGCACGCAGTAATCGCGCGGAGCATAGCTGCCCTCCAACCGCTTGTCGGTAACCACGTCGGGATAGGCACGGAGCACCTCCTCGATGATGTCGGGAACAGACAGGTTCTGAAAGATGCGGTTGTCGGTGGCGAGGCTTGCAAACCAGACCGCCGGGCGCAGCAGCAACCGGTAGAAGGCGAAATCCTCCCGGATCTCGGCCAGGCCGAACTCGGCAACGTAGCCGTCGAAATGGCGGGGTTCGGCGTCCTCGAAGCCTGTCACCTCGATCGTCGCCCGCGTGCCCAAAATATCAGCGGCCTTCAGATCCAGCGTCTTTGCCGAGAAGCGCAGTTCAAAGGCAAAGGGGGCTGAAACTTCCTCCTCTCCCTCCATGCGTTCAAAGGTGACGGGTTCGTCAATGGCGGGAATGGTGACGGTGATCTCGCGGGCGGATGACATGCGCAACTCCTGCCGTCGGAACAGTTTCATTATGCCGCAAGGCGGGCGAATTGGCGAATAGTTACAGCACCTGAGGGCAGGAAAGCCCGTCCAGAAGCCGGCGGACGGACAGCGGGTTGGCGGCACGGTCAAAGCTCAGTTCCATGAACAGCCGGGCGCCGCCGGTTCGCAGGTCGATGAGGAACCGCTGGCCGCCGTCACGTTCCCGCAGCCGCAGTGGCGCCAGCAGTCGCAGCAGGCCCCATGGCCCAGGTTGGGCCAGTTCCGCCTTGCCTTCAGGGGTCGAGAAGCTGACAGCAATCCCCTGCGCGGGTTGGCTGCCCGGCCAGTCCAGCGCCAGTGCCTCGCCCGAGGCGCCGAGCGGCCCTCCGGCGCCACCAAGCATCAGGCTCGCCCGCCCCCGTTCGGCAAGTGCTGCGGCGGTCACACGCGTCCCCGGCGCCAGCGCCTCGCCCACTACCAGCGCGCGTTGCAGAAAGGCGGCGCTATCCGGCGAAACACCGGCGAAGCGTGCTTCGGGCTTCCAACGCCACGGGTCGGCATCGCGGTCCAGCAGCGGGGCCGCACGCGCCGCAACGAAGCGGGAAACGGCGCCGCCCGGCCCCAGAAGCGCCGCAACGGCGGCTGGGTCGGCATCCGGACCTTCAGCAAAGGGGAAGCGACCAGCCAGCGCCGCAGCACACAGGGGCAGCACTTCTGCCTGCCACACCCGGGTCAGCGGGTTGGTCAGGTCGCCCGCTTCGGCAGAGCCGCTTTCGGCCAGCGTATCCTCGACCAGCCGGGCGATAAGCGGCGGCGCCTCACGCAGTGCCCGGATTGTCCGCGCTCGCCCCTGTACCGACAGCAACCTGCGCTGCGCGTCTGCCGTGTTGCTGTCCATCGCCCCAAGCGCCACGTTCAGTTCCGCGAACAGCGCAGCGATCTGGCGGATACGGCCGGTTTCGACATACTGGATTTCAGGGCCAAAACGCACCCCTATGGCAAGTTGCAGTGAATGGGGCCGCAACCGGTCAGTGCCGCCCACCTGTCGCCAGACCTCCCGGATCAGCGAGGCAAGGGGGGAGTCGGCTTGCGAAAGGGCGCCTGAAATCAGCACGGCCCGCCGCCGGTCATCAAATGACCGCAGCCGCAGGTCGGAAAGCCATGCCTGCCACGTGTCCAGCGTCGCCGCCTGCAACAGCGCCAGGACCACATCAGGGCTGTCGTTGCGCGGGGCGGGCGGCCGGTCGAACAGGCGTGCCGACGCCCGTGCTGCTTCGACGGCCAAGCCTGCGCCCCGCGCCGTGGCCATATCCCATCCCGCTGCCGTGTAGAGCCCCGCGACGGGTGTCGAAAGCGGCTGGCCGGATCGACGCTCGGCTATGGCCACCAGCGCCGGCAGTGCCTGATCCGGCCGCCATGGGGTAAGATCCGCCGCCTCGGCAGACCGGCGCAGTTCAAGGAAGGCACGCTCGGGCTCGGGCGCCTCGGCTGCCATGCTGCGGGCCTGTTCCAGAAGTTCAGCATCGGGCGCGGGGGGCGCTGCGTCAGGGCGCGCGGGCAGCGCCAGAAGGTGCGGCGCTAGTCCCGTCAGCGCGGGATCGGCAGCCGCCCGATCCTCTGCCCAACCTGCAAGCCACGCGGGCTGCCACTCCATCGTGCCAGAAAGCACGGCCCACGCTCGCAGTGTGTCATAAGCGGCGGCCGGCTCTCCTTCGCTTGCTAGGGCGCGGTCGATGGCGGGGGCGATGGCGGCAGGAAGATGGCGCGCTCGCGCATCGGCCAGCACCGCGGCAGCCCGGCTCGCGGCATCTCCTGTTAGCCAGCCCAAGGGGCGCACCCGGACTCGCGCCATTCCTTCGGCCACTTGCCGCGCTGCAAGGTCGAGCCTGTCCAGCCGCGGCCCCAGATCGGAAAACACCACGTTGCGATCCAGTCCCGCCGCCAGGGCCTCCGTCTGAAAGATCTGCTCTAACGCAGCGCCCTGCCGGTGTTCAACCCACAGCGCCCAGCTCAGCACGGCCAGCAGCCACGTACCTGCAACCGCGGCAAGGGAGCCACCCCAGCCTGGGGGGCGGGTGCGATCCAGTGCCAGCCGCCGCGCCTCAATGCGGGACAGGCAGTCGGTGATCAGGCCGCGCACTGGATCCACCGATGATCCGCTGCGCCGCAGCCGCTCTATTAACCCGGTCGGGTCAATCGCGCCGATGTCTCGCGCCGCACGCTGCCAGCCGGCAAGTGCAGGATTTGCCGTGCCCGCATCCAGCAGCAGCAGGGCCAACGCGCCGCGCGCCGCCGTGACGGCTTCGGGCGCGAGTCCGGCCCGCAAAGCATCGGCGCCAAAGCGATCCAGCAGCACCCGTGCCTGCGCAGCCAGCGGACCAACGGCCTCGTCTACCACAGGCAAACGTGCGGCATAGGCCAGCACCGGCTGGGCCAGCCGGGCGACAGGATCGGCTACAGTCTCCCCTCGGCCTTCCATTTGCGAAGCGTTTCCTCGCCCACCTCGAAGTGCATGGAATCCTCGCGGCTGTTATAGGCCGCACCCCAGAACCAGCCTTCTTCGTTGAAGTACTCGGCCAGGATCAGCAGGCCGAACTGCGTTCCACCATCCGCAAACGGGTCAAGCTGCCCTTCAAGCGTGATGTCGATGGCCGTCCCCCATGAATGGTTCGAGACAGACCGTGTTGAACCCCGGATCAGCCGCGCACACAGGGCCCCTGCGGTGCCGATCTTGCCATAGATGTCGGGATCGCTGGCCTGAATCCGGTCAAGGACCCGGCCCAAGCTTTCCAGCGCCGGCTTCAGCATGGTGACAGTGATCGGCCCGACCTGCCGCGTTTCCAGAAGTTCCCTGAGCCGCTGGTTGGTGACCGGCTGGCAGTTCGTGTCATAGCTGTCGCGGGGATGGCCCAGCAGTTCCAGCATCGTGGCATTGCGTGGCTGGGTGACTCCCTTGTTGAAGCGGACCTTCGCAAGCTTCATCTGCTCGGTCAGCGCCTCGGTGGGCGGCGCCTCGAAATCTTCGCCGCCGAGGTCGCTGCCTGCGTTACTAGGCGGCAGCGTCTGTACCGCTGGCGCAACGGGGGCCTGATTTGCCACAAGGCTCAGATCGTCGCGCAGTTGCGCCAGATCCGCCCGCAGGCCAGCGCGTTCCGTCCGGTTCGAGGCCATTTCCTCGCGAAGCGCGGCGATCTCTCCCTCAAGCCGGGATAAGCGAAGTTCAGTTGCCTGATCGGCACTGTCCAGAAGCCAGGTCGTCAATGCGAATGCGATGGCGCCGACCACGACGCCGGTAGCGACGATGATCGGCGCGGCCAAAGTGCCCACGGGTCTCTGGACCCGGGGAGCACGCGGCGGCATCGTCGGCCGGCGCATCTCAGCCCGTCCCCACGTCGATCACGACGACCGATACGTTGTCCGGCGCACCCCCCGCCAGCGTCTGCTGCAACAGCAAGGCACAGGCCGCATCCGCGGGCGTGCCTGCCGCCAGCGCGACGCCGGGACGCGTCGCGTTCAACGCCTCGGCCAGTTCGTCATCGTCAAGCACGTGTGTCAGCCCGTCGGAACAAAGCAGCAGCCGGTCCTTGGGGGCGAGGGTCAGCGTTGCAAGCTCGGGTTCGCCGCCGACGCCAACCGCGCGGGTGACAATGTTGGCCTGCGGATGGGAGCGCGCTGCCTCGGGCGCCAACTGGCCGGAATCGACCATCTCCTGCACCAGCGAATGATCCCGGGTCAGCGGCACCAGCCGCCCGTCGCGCAACAGATAGCCGCGCGCATCCCCTGCCCAAGCCAGCACCGCCTGCCCCCGCCGGATCACGGCGGCGACGGCGGTGGCACCTATTACAACGCCTTCAGCCCGCGCCCGCGCCGCGATTTCGGCATCGGCGGCGGCAAAGCGTCCCGTCAGCGCCTGCACGGGGTCCTCGGTGTCCGAGATGGTTTCAAGCGCGTCGATCAACCGGTCCGCCGCGTAGCCGCCAAATTCGTGCCCGCCCATCCCGTCTGCAATCGCCCACACCCGGCCCGAGGGATCGACAAGAATTGCGTCCTCGTTATGGTCGCGCACTGCCCCGCGATGGGTCAGCCCCGCCCCGCGCGCCACAAGCCCGCGGCGGGTGACCGGATCCTTCATCGGATGATCTTTCGCGGACAAGGCAATGTCGTCCCGACACGGCGGAAGAATTGAAAACAGGTTAATTCTAGTCTATGATGGCCAAACTGGGATACTCTTTTCTTATGGTGGCTCACATGCTTCGGTCTGGTCACGTAATCTCGGTCATCCTCTGTCTTATCGGCGGGTCGATCCACGCGCAGGATCTGACCGAAGACGAAATCCTGCACCGGTTCGAGGCACAGCGCGACATGTACCGTGCAACCGCCAGCGGCCAGAAAACCCGCGGGCTTGATCTGGTCACGATAACCCCCGGCGGGCCCGCACCCGAACGGGCTGCGGCCGAGGGCGAGACAGCAGTGGTCTATGGCAACTTCCAGCCGGAGATCACCGTCGATCTTGCCATCCGCTTTGCCTTCGACTCTGCCACCATCGCGCCTGATCAGCGTCCGACGCTGCAAACGATGTGCCGGGCAATGCACAGGTCCGACGTGGGGCTGTTCCAGATCATCGGCCATACCGACGGCATGGGCAGCGACGCCTATAACGAGAACCTGTCGCGCCTGCGGGCCGAAGAGGTCCGTCGCTGGCTGGTGCAGGACTGTGGCATCGCCGCTTCGCGGCTTGAAGCGCGGGGGCTGGGGAAACGTTTTCTGGCGGATCCGGCTGATCCCGCCTCTGCGGCAAACCGGCGGGTCGAGTTTCAGGCTCTGAGCTGAGTTGCCTCTCCCGGTCCCGTTCCGGGGACGGGCCAAACCATGAAGTGCTACGAGGGTTCACGGTCCGTGGCCGCCTGACGGCGTCGCGTTGCCTTGCGCCCCTTGCTGGGGAGGGACGAGTTTGGCTTTTGCAGGACGCAGGTTTCGCCGGATCAGCCTGAGTGCGGTGGCGGCGCTGGCCCTGATGACCGGTGCAGCGCTGTCGCAGACGGCGGCGCAGATCACGCAGGACACCTATCAGCCCCCGCTGCAGCGTATGACCGGCTCGCTTGTCTTCAGCGGCGCACCGGGGCTCGCGGTGCCCGAGGGGGCGGAACAACTGTCGATTCTTCTGCAGGGCGTCGAGGTCGAGAACCCCCTGCCCGGCGGCAATGCCGAGATCGCCGCGCTGCACCAGCGGCTGACGGGCAGGCGCATCCCGGTGTCCGAGATCTTCGTGGCCGCCTCGGAGCTGGAAGCGGCCTATGTGGAGCAAGGGTACGTCCTGTCACGCGTGGTCATCCCCGCCCAGGAACTGGAAGACGGCGGCACTCTGCGGTTGACCGTGATCAACGGGTTTGTCGAGCGGGTCGAAACCAGCGCTGCCCCCGCGCCCCTGCGCACGCGGCTTGATGCCATGACGGCGCCGCTGGTGGACCAGCCATCGCTGCGCCTTCCGGACCTGGAGCGCCGGCTGCTGCTGGCCGGCGACATGTTCGGGGTGGCGCTTGGGTCGGCTTTGTCGACGGGCGCGCGTCCGGGCGGCACGGTCATCATCCTCAACCCCCAGTTCCGGTCGATCACCGGCTTTGTTGGGCTGGACAACACCTTTTCCAAGTCGCTTGGCCGGCTGAACTTCAGCGCGGGTCTGGAATTCAACAACCACCTCGGATGGGGAGAGGTGTTCTATCTGCGCGCCTCCGGGCATCCGAAGGTTGGGGATGGCGGATACTTCACGGATCGGGCGCAACTTCGCACGGTGGCTTGGGGCGCGGTCTTCCCCATCGGCACCAACGGCCTGACCTTCGGGATCGAGGCTGCAAGTTCCAAGACTGGACCCGACACCAGGGCCAACGCTAGCCTGTCGGACTTCGAGCGGCTGTCGCTGCGGCTGTACTATCCCGTCGTGCGCTCGATACGGCGCAACATATCGGTGACCGCCGCCTTGGACATGCAGAACGCCAGTCTGGACCTCGAAACCATTGCCGGGGATTTTCCGATCTACCGGGACCGGACCCGCGTCCTGCGGTTCGGGGCCGAAGGTACTTGGCAGCTTTCCGGCAACAGCGAGTTCCGGGCAGGTGCGGTGCTGTCGCTGGGACTGGACGCGCTTGGCGCACGCGGGGCGGATGACGCAATCGGTGGCACACTACTTTCGCGGCAAGGGGCGGATGCGGATTTCCGCAAGCTGGAATTATCATTCCGCTACAGCCGCACCTTCCAGCAGGCATGGAACTTCAGCCTAGCTGGGCAGGCGCAGACCTCGTTCGGCAACCCGCTGCTTTCGAGCGAGCAGATCGGCATCGCCTCGTCCGAGGCGCTTTCCGCCTTTGATCTGGGCACCCTCACGGGCGATTCAGGCTGGTCGTTGCGCAGCGAACTGGCGCGGGACTTCGCGGCGCAGGGCTTTGGCTATCCAATGGTCATCAGCCCCTATGTCTTTGCCTCGGTCGGTTCGCTGCATCTGGAAAATCCAACACGGGAGGAAGCCGCGAACCTCACCGCGACCTCCTTTGGCATCGGCGTGGACCTGCGGCTGATCCGCGACCCGAACTATTCTTCCGCAGTCGTCAGAATCGAATACGGCAAAGGGAGCCGCGACGATGACCAAAAGGATCCTGGACGCTTCACGATCGTCAGTTCCTATCGCTTCTAGGCGAGAGCGCCTTTGGCAGGCGCTTCTTGCATGCACTGCCCTGGTGCCCGGCGTCGTGGCCGCGCAAGCCTTGCCAGAGGGCCACAACGTCGTCGCCGGCAGTGCCACGGTCAAGGTCGAAAAGCCCGGTTCGATGCAGATCAACCAGGGCAGCAACCGCGCCGTCATCGACTGGAGAAGCTTCAACATCGGCACCGGCGGGACTGTCGACGTACATCAGCCGGGACGGCAGTCGGCACTCTTGAACCGCGTGACCGGGGACAGCCTGACCCGTATCGACGGGTTCCTCGGCGCCAACGGCCAGGTCTTCGTCGTCAACCCGAATGGCATCATCATTGGCCAGTCCGGTCGCGTGGAAACAGCGGGCTTTGTCGCCTCGACACTCGGGATTTCTACTGAGAATTTCATGGCGGGCCGACTGCAGTTTCATGGTGACCAGCCGGGCCGAACGGTCAACAGGGGCGAGATTCATATCATCGACGGTGGATATGCTGCGCTTCTTGGCGGACGGGTGAAGAACGCAGGGATTATCAACGTCCCGCTAGGACAGGTCGGGCTTGGCGCGGCGCGACAGGCGACGCTGAACCTCAGCGGGGATGACTTCCTGTCAGTGGCACTGCCCCCCGAGCAAAGCAGCGAAGTGCTGGCGATGATCGAACAGCGCGGAACCATCTCGGCCGAAGGCGGCATGATCGAGCTCCGCGCAGCCACCGCGCGCGACATGGCTCGCAACGTCATCAACATGTCCGGCGTGATAGAGGCGCGGAGCGTGTCCGGCCGCTCTGGCCGGGTGGTGCTGGGCGGCGGATCGGGTGGAACGGTGCAGGTTTCCGGTCAGATTTATACCAACCCGTCCCCAAGGGTCGAAACAGCGCCCAAGGTTGCCCTGCGGCCTGCCGCCCGCCCGGAGCGAGGCGAGATCACGATCACCGGCGACAGCATCAGCCTGACGGAGTCGGCGTTTCTTGATGCGAGCGGTGCGGAAAACGGTGGCATCATCAGCATTGGCGTCGCTCAAGGCGGGGACGGCATCCTGCCCCGTGCCCGCCAGACGCATGTGGAGGCTGGCGCACGGGTAAGCGCGAATGGCGTTGGCAACGCCGACGGTGGCCGGATCATCCTGTGGTCGGACGCTCTGACGCATTTCGCCGGTGGGGTTTCGGTTCAGGGTGGCGAACAAGGCGGCAACGGTGGTCGCGTCGAGATTTCCGGCGATGGCAACGTGGAGATCCGCAGCGCCGACATCCTGCTTAACGCGCCCCAAGGCATTGCGGGTGCAGCTGTCTTCGACGCTCATGGCTTCCGCATTGTCGATGAATATTCCGAAGACCCGGATAACTACAACCAGATACTAAGCGGAACGATCTACGAGCTTCTCGCCCGGCAAGGCACCTACAGCCTGTCGAGCAGCGGGGAGAACGGCGATGGGATCGGCAACATTATGGTAGACACCGCAATGACCTTCACCTTCCCGGCCGGCACAGGCAAAGGGATGCTCGAACTAGAGGCCGACAACAACATCCTGGTCAACGCGCCGATGACGTGGGGCGGGTTCGGCGACGTGAAGATGACCGCCGGTGGAGCGCTTACCGTCAATGGCGCGCTGAACTGGGGTGGAACCGGCACGCTGGAACTTTCTGGCGGTGAGGCGGTCGCCCTGAACGCAGCGCTGCAAGGGCAGGATGGGGCCTTGCTGATTAGCGGGGGCCAGATCATCGCCTCCGACAGCGTGAACGTCGGCAGCTTCAGCCTCGGGGCAGAGTCGGAATGGATTCAGCTTGCTGCCACGCTTCCGAGCTTCGAGACGCGGGACTTCAGGATTGGCGCAGGGGCCGGGTTCCTGCGGGCGTCCGGCGGTAACGGCAGCGAGGCGACGCCGTACATCATCACCGACGTCTATGGGTTGCAAGGCATCGGCTCGCAGAACTACGCAAACAATCATTACCAGCTTGGCACGGACATCGCGGCCGCGGGCACGAGCGGGTGGAATGACGGCGCCGGTTTCCGTCCCATTGGCAGCGATTTGAACCCGTTCACCGGGACCCTTGACGGTGGTGGCCACGCCGTGACGGGGCTGACGCAGACACTTATGGGCGAAACAGCGGGCGGGCTCTTTGGCGTCATCGCTGGTGCGACGATCAGGGACCTGAGCCTGCTTGGCATCAACATGACCGCTGACTTGGCCTTTGGCCCCGATATGGGCGGGCTGGTCGGACGTGCCGAGGCTGGTGCCAAACCGAACCTGATCGAAGATGTGCTGGTCACCGGACTGATCAACGCCACCCTCGGCAATCCCTATGCCAGCTACGGCAACTTTGGCGGCGTGGCCGGTGCCTTTGGCAGCGGCACCATCACTAATGTACAATCGCACGTCAATCTGACCTTCGGCGGATTTGCCGATATCGCGGTTGCGGGCGGGCTGATCGGAACCTCGCTTGGCGGAACGACCATCACCGGCAGCGCCTATGAAGGCGCCATCACATCCAGCCTCGATCCCGGTGAAGGGTCTTCCACGCGGTCCGTGATCGGCGGATTGGCAGGCCGCACAATCACCGGGGACAGCATCACGAACTCCAGCGCCGACGCGGCAATCAATCAGTCCGGTGCCGGCGACTGGAGCATGGGCGGGCTGGTGGGCGAGAACGGTGCGACGCTGAGCAATGTTGCCGCGGCCGGCAGCATTACGCTCACGCAAGGTGATTCAGGGGGAGGTCGAGACGTTGTGCTGGGCGGGCTGGCAGCCACGAATGACGGTGCGGTGTCACAGGCCACAGCGAACGTGGACATGAACATCGCTACGAAAGGGGATCTGCGCGCGGGCGGTCTGATCGGAGAGAGCTCCGGGAACGTGGAAGCCTCCTACGCTACTGGCGACGTGAGCGTCGAATTGGCCGCCGAGGCAGAAACCGGAAGCGTTGCCAGTGTAGGCGGGCTGATCGGGGGCAATGAAGGGGCGCTCAGCGACGTTTATGCAGACGGTGACGTCACGGTGGCCGGCGACGCCGTCGTCTGGACCGGGGGCTTGGTAGGCTGGAACAGTGGAGAAATCGCCCGCGCCCGCGCCTCTGGCAACGTGCAGGTCGCCCTGAACGGCGAAGGCGGGTTCGACCTTCCGGCTTCGGCACTTGGTGGTCTTGTTGGAAATAATCACGGCAGCATCGTCAACTCCTACTCTACCACGCCGGTCACCTTCTCCGGGAACCTGCCCGGGACGGTCGGTGGCTTGGTCGGCGTAAACTACGGCGCCGTCGTTCATACTCATGCTACCGGTGCCGTCAGCGCCCCGGAACTAGCGGGCGTGGTCGTTGGCGGGCTTGTCGGGGCGAATGCCGAAGGCGAAGTGGGTACAGGCACCGTCACCTTGTCCTTCTGGGACCTTAATACAACAGGGCAGGAGACTTCGGATGGCGGAATAGCCCTGACAACCGCGCAGATGCGGGACCCGGACCTTTTCACCGAGATCGCTGATGAGTGGGACTTCGAAGCCGTCTGGGCCCCTGGCGGCAAAGGCCAGCCGCCTCGCCTGTACAGCATCGATCCGGTGCTTTGGGCGGTGCCGGACTCAATCGTCGTCACTTACGGCGAGGGGCTGCCGCTTCTGACAGGCAAGGTAAATGGCGTGGGCAAGTATGTATTTGCCGAAAAAGGCGATCTTCCGCCCGTAACTGGTCTTTTCAGCCTGCCCCCGGGCGTACGCAACGCCGGCATCTATCCGATCATGACCAAGGGCCAGACGATCTCTCCCAATGGGGTGGTATATGACATCGTTGCCTCGGACGCGACGCTGAGCATTGATCGGGCAAAGCTGATCGTTTCGGCCAAGAACTTCAGCAAGCTCTATGGGACGCGGCTGGACTTTCCGCCGACGAATGGCGTCGACAAATCCGGCCTGCGCTATGATGACAAGTTGATAGGCGTCACATTGAGCAGCGACGGCGCGGCAGAGGGTGCATGGGTCACTGCTTCACCGTATACCGTCACCGCAAGTGCCGCCGTAATCAATGGCCTCGGCGGTGATGTCACCGGAAACTACGACATCACCTACGAAACAGGCACCCTCATGGTCACGCCGCGCAGCATCACCATCGGCGCCGTGGACAGCAGGGCGCCCTTCAACACGACGCCGGTGTTAGGCTGGAACCTGGTGAACGGGTCCGTTGCAGAGGCTGATGCGATCCTGAACGTCAGGCTGGACAGCAACGGCAGGGCAGGCAGCCCTCCGGGCACCTACAGCATCATCCCATCGGATGCGCGCATGACCCGTGGAGCCGAGGTGAACTACAATATCACCTACCAGCCGGGGACGCTCGTGGTTGAACCACCCTCGCTCGTTGATATCCAACCTCCACCGCCCCATGACCTGATGCCTGGTCCGATGCTGCCAAACCCCGCAGATGTGATCGTCCTTACCGGTTTCCCTCGGTCTGGGCTTCCGACGGCAAGACAGCCACAGGACGATCTGGCCCGCCTCGCCGCGGTATCGGAAGAGGTTGCGCTGCTGATCGAGAGCTGCAACCAGCATGAGGGCCAAGCCGAGGACATGCTTGCCTGTATCTCTCGCGCGCTGGACCGCTATTCCACCGCGCTGGACGAACTGTCGTTCCAGCTTCCGCCTTCGATGCAGACCGTCTCGGCCATCCTGCGCCAGGCAAGCGCCGAGATCGGGGTTGCGCGGGAACGGGCCATCAACCGGCTGGCCACCGCCACGACAGAGTCTGAGCGTACCGCCATCCGGCGCGAGGCCCTGACCGAAGCCAGCCGTCTGATGTCCAACGCCCGCGCCGAGATCGTCAAGCAGATCGAACTTCTGCGGGTCGAGGACCCAGAACTCGCCCGTGCCCATGCTCGGCAGGAGGGGCTGATCCTTGCCACGGTGGACAAAGCCGATGCGACACTCGCACGTGCGGTCGGGCTCTAGCCCTGCCTTGGCGGCGCTGCTGCTGGCGGCGCTGCTGAGCCTGCTTGCGGCCGTGCCGGCGGCGGCAGCGCAACGGGTCGCGCTTGTTATTGGCAATGCCGCGTATCCCCACATCCCTGCGCTGGACAACCCGGTCAACGACGCGAACGACATGACCGCCGCGCTCAAGGGGCTGGGCTTCGAGGTGTTCGTGGGCATCGACCTAGATCGAAAGGGGATGCAGGCGCTGATCACCCGCTTCAGGAGCGAGCTTCGTGACTCCGAGGTTGCGCTGTTCTACTATGCGGGCCACGCCTTTCAGGTATCCTTTAATAACTACCTGTTGCCGGTGGATTTTCGCGTAACGGCCCCCGAACGCGCTGTTGAACAGACGGTGGCGCTGGATGACGTTCTGAGCGTACTGGGGGAAGCTCCGGGGCTGAAGATCGTGCTGCTTGATGCCTGCGGCGACAACCCGCTGCGCCTGCCCGGCACCGCCCCGGGGCTGGCCCTTGTCGGCAGCGCGACCGATTTCCTGATCGCCTATGCCACCCGACCGAACGCCGTTGCCTACGATGGTGAGGGTCGGAACGGCACCTTCACTGGGGCACTGCTGAGCCATATACACACCCCCGAACAAGACATCAGCGAAATGATGAGCGCCGTGCGCAAGGACGTGGTGGCCCAGACCGGCGGCCAGCAGGTCCCGTGGGAGATCTCTGCCCTGACGCGGCGCTTCCGCTTCAACGACGGCCCGCCCACCGTCGCGCCAGAGACGCTATTCTATCAGGTTGCCGTTCGTGCCGCTGATCCCACGCTGATGCGGATGTATCTGCAGCGCTACCCCGACGGATCTCATGTGGGCGAAGTGATGGCGATGCTAGCCTCGGACTCTGGCGCGGCCGCCACGGCACAGCGCAGCCTCAACTCTGATCATGAGGCTGGCGAGCAGCTGTGGCAACTGGCGCAGCGCACGCGGCTTCGCCAGTTGTTCCAGACCTACCTGCAGTTCCATGCCGACGGCCCGCACGCAGCCGAGGCCCAGCGGATGTTGGACGAACTGCCGGCCGAGCCCGAGTTGAGCGCAGCAAAGCGGTGCGAGGCACTGGCTACCCATCCGCGCGATGGCACCGAAACCACCCCCGGCGTTCCCTTTGAACTGTTAGCCCAGAATGCCGTCGAGGCGATGCGCGCCTGTGAAGAGGCGGCGGAACTTGACCCCCGGCAGCCGCGCTACCTCGCGCTTCTTGCCCGCGCCAGCGCAGCGGCGGGCCTGCGGGATCGGGCTGTCAATTTGTATCAGGCAGCGGCCGAGCGCGGGGATCTGCGGGCGATGATCAGTCTTGCGCTGCTGAAGGAAAATGGTGACGGCGTTGAAAAAGACCCGGCGGGGGCGATGGCGCTTTACGAGCGGGCCGCGGCGGGCGGCAGTGCGGACGCAGCAATCAACCTTGCCGTTTCATTGCTGGAGGAAGATCGCGGGACCGAGGAACGAGAACGGGGCATTGCCCTGCTTCAGAAGGCATCCGAGGCAGGATCGGCCATTGCGACCTTCAACCTAGGCGTTCTGGCGCAGCAAGGTGAATTTGGCGGGCCCGGCGATGCCGTCGCGCTGTTCGAACGCGCTGCGCGTGAGGGCGAACCGAGGGCCTATCGTGCGGCTGCGGTTCTTCTGGACGAAGGCCGAGGCACACCTCGCAATGCCGCCCGGGCTTCGGCGCAACTTCTGCTGGGGGTAGCCTCGGACGATGGCAGCCTGCTGCACGAACTGACGAAAGAGGCCGAAAACTGGCACCCGGAAACGCTGGCCGCGCTGCAACAGCGGCTTGCCCGCGCGGGGCTTTTCAGCGGCATCCCGGACGGCAGCGTCGGACCAGCCCTAGTGCAGGCGCTGCAAGCGTGGCGCACGGGTGGGTTCAACAGTTCGGTGCTTGCTGGTTGACCCTTCATCGTTAGCCACCGCCTGTTCGGCGTGGCAGAACCGCTTGATCTTGGCCGCTGCGGACATATCATCTTGATGCCGCTGTCAGGCGACACCGCTCGCCATCGGCTTGTGGGCCTTGAGCCGCCACGCAACAAGGTGCGAGGCCAGACGGACCGCCTGTTCGCGGATGTCAGGAATGGCCGTGATCTCCCAAAACGCCGCCCGCGTCACCGGCCCGATCGCGAAGATCCTGGTGGAGGGGGTGCCATCCACGTTGATCAAGGCGCAGTGCGCCGTGACCTCTGGGCCCAAGCCCAAGGGATCGATGCGGGCGCGGCCGCGCTGCAGAAGGTCGGCCAGAACCGGCGCACCGTGACGCGCCGGATCGCGCCGGATGCCCCGGCAATCCAGCACCCGATCCACCTGCAGCTCTGTCACCGCGCCGTCTTGGGATACCAGCGCCTTGATACTGCCGTCCCCCTCGCGGGTCGTGCTGAGGAACGCGCCGCGCATCCGGGTAATCCGCCCTTCCGCGTTCAGCTTGTCCAGCGCAGCCTCGCCCTCGGGGGGCATGCGGTGCCGATGAACCTCCCACCAACGGCAGGCATGGCGAAGAAAGGCGCCACGCGCCGAAAGTGGCATGGCTGCCCAGATCCGCTGAACATGGGGCCGCAGCCCGTCGACTACATCCCGCCAGTCGCCGCCCTGCTGCATGTGGCCGTGGACACGTCGGCGCAGCCAGCGCATGGCTTCGGCGGCCCCGGCGCCACGCGGCACTTCATCCAAAAATATTTGCAGAGGCCGATTATCCGTATGAACCCGCGGCAGTTGGCTCCGCCGCGACAGGATAATGATCTTGCCCATGTGCCCCGCAGCACCGAGTGACAACAACTGGTCCGTCATGGTCTGCCCTGACCCGACGATCAGGATGCGCTCCGTCCCCGTCAGGGGCTTCTGCGCCCACGGGTTGGACATGCCGTCAAGTTCGTTGCCAACTGCTGGATGCCCGGTGGCGAGCACAGCAATGTCTGCCCTGATCATCCGCCCGTCGGAAAGCTCTGCCCGCACCCCTTGTGCCCCTTCCTCAACCCGGCGGCACTCACCGAAAACGCAGCGGAGATGTCCCGACAGGCGAGAGGGAGCGACGAGTTCGGCAAGATAGCGCGCGTAGTGGTTGCGGCTGACAAAGCAACGCGCGGCGGCATCCGGAGCATTCTCGCGTAGCCAATCAGAAAAATGCTCCGGCTGATCGGGCCAGGCTGACATGTTGCCGGCGCGGGTGTTCAGCAAGTGCCAAGGCTCTGGCGTCGAATAGGCGAGCCCGGGGCCGATCTCTGCCCGACGTTCGACGATCGTCACGAGGGTCTCCGGCACCTGCCGCAGAAGCTGCGCCGCAAGCAGCACGCCACTTGCCCCGCCGCCCACGATCAGCACATGGGCTGCCGAGGTAGCAGGTGTGAACTCGAACGTCTTGTTCATGACCATGTCGCCACCCCGATCATCAGCGCCGCAAAGGCCCAGCCCAGCAGCAGGAACAGGACGGGGCCGCCGGGTTCGTTCAGGTCAGGAACCTCGGTGTCGGGCGCAACCGCAAGGCATTCCGCCATCGCCATATCCGTGATGCAGCAGAACATCTCCTATCCTCCTTTTCCCGACGGCCAGTTGCCGTGGCGGCCCCTACCCTCAAGAAGCGGCGCAAGTGTCGAAGGCGACGCAGGAACATCAGCAAGGCACATGAGCCGCGGCTGGATGACTGCCTGCATCACCGGACCCTCCAGTTGGCCGGGATCCTTGTGCTGACCGGACGGAGGAAGGAGGCAGGATCTGCCTTTCGCCGGACAATGTTGTCGCGAAGAGCAAGTCCGCCTTTCCAAGGCCCGTATCCACTGTCGACGTTGATGTGCCCGGCGAAGCCGAGGTCCACTACCTCCCCGCCCCACGCCTGCGCCAAGTCCCGCGCCTGTGCAAAGCTCATCCACGGGTCATTGCGGCTGGCAACCACCGTGACTGGAACACCAAGCGGCTGGCGGGGAACCACGCGGAACGCGGACAGACGCTTGCTGCGCGCCGGATCGGCCGGCGCAACCATGAGCGCCCCTGCAATGCGAAGTTGCGGCCATTTGGCCAACAAGCGTGCCACGACGAGGCAACCGAGGCTGTGCGCCACCAAGATCGCGTCCGGGTGCTGGATGACGGCGCCTGCGACCTCGGCCTCCCAGGCCTCTGGTGTCGGGCGGCTCCAATCATCCTGTCCCACAAGCACCGCCTTTGGGTCATGCGCCGCCCACCAGTGCTGCCAGTGAGGCCCAAGGGCGCCGTCAAGGCCGGGAATGATGAGGGTTCTGGTCATGGCCTTCTTTCCCTTAATAATCTCTTGGAATTATCGTGTTTTCAGGTGGCCGGGGCGCGGTCGGGCGCTCTTGGCACCAGTGCATCAGGGACTGACTATATCGAGCGGGAAGGCTGTAGAGATCTTCACCCGCTCCATCGAGAACTTGGAGGTCACGTTCCGGCAGGGCACGAGGCTGGTCAGCCGGAGGTAGAAGTCGTCATAGGCGCCCATGTCAGACACCGCGACCTTGAGCAGGTAGTCCACCTCCCCGGCCAGCCGGTGCGCCTCTTGCACCTCTGGCAGGTCTTGCAGCGCGTCGACGAAGATCCTGCGCCACTCAAGCGAGTGATCTGCCGCCTCGATTTCTACCAGCACGGTGAGGCCGAAGCCGACGGCGTCCGGATCGACCAGCGCCACTCGGCGGGTGATGATCCCGGCAGCCTCGAGCTTCTGGACCCGCTTCCAGCACGGGGTCTGCGAAAGCCCTACGCGATCGGCGAGACGCGCGATTGGGATGGTGGCATCCTGCATCAGTTCGAACAGGATCTTGCGGTCGATGCGGTCAAGCGGACGCTTGATGGTCATTTCTCTCTCCGCCAATTTCACGGCAACCGTGGCCCTGTGAGATTCAACGATAATACGATAAATTTAATCGTCAATAGCAGTGAAGGGGGCGACTGCGTCTCCCCGCCGCTACTGCGGATGCTTTTGTGCCCGGATGGAGAACTGCCTGCTCCAAGGTCTACCTATAGAAGAATCCATTTCTCCTACACCGACCGAGAAGGAAATGAATGTGCCAAACATACCCCCTAGGAAGGTCCCCTGCTGCCCCTCAGGGCCGTGAGCATGGTTGAGAGGATGCCACGCCCATCCGTTGGAACCGGTAACGTGACTTGGCAGCCGCTGCCGGGCAAGGTTCGGACATCATTGGCGCACACTGCGCAAGAGGTTGCGCCTCAAAGTCGTAGGGGCTCGGCCAGCGCCGGGCGAGCCGCGCAAAATCCACCACCTCCTTGCGGCGGCGATAAATCGCGAAGTTGGTCACGGCGTCGACAGCACAGTGGCGGCAGGTGATGTAAGCAGGGTGAACCCCGCCTTAGGCGCCTAAATCCCGCCGGATGTGGCGTCATGAACGGGCGCCACGCCTTTTTCATCCTTCAGCGTCAGCAGGACGATCTCTGAACGTACCTGCGACACCTGTGGATGCGGCAACAGGTGGCCGTGAACGAACTCTGCAAAGGCATCCAGGTCCCGCACGCGAACGTCCAGGATGTAGTCAGCGTCACCCGCCACCGAAAAGGCTGACCGGATCTGCTGATGGCGGGCGACAAAACGGGCAAAATCGTTCTCGTTGTTCTGGCCATGGCTGGACAGGTTCACCCGGATGATCGCCCGCAGGCCGTAGCCCAGCTTGGTCGCGCTGAGGCGGGCGGTATAGCCCTCGATGATCCCCGCCTGTTCCAGCGCCGCGCGCCGCCGCGAACATTGCGACGCGGAAAGATTGACCACCTCTGACAAGCCCGCATTAGTCATCGCGCCATCTTTCTGCAATGCAACAAGAATGGCGATATCAAAGCTGTCCAGCTTCATCCCGTGCGCCTCCGCGTCCAATGATGCACGTTTCATGTAGATTTGTGATACGGCGCGGCCCATTTCGCAAGCACCATGCACACGTGCCATGCCATCGTCAGGAAGAGGTCTAACACAAGAGGAGGAGATCATGGGACCCTTCCCGCATGACGCCCCAAAGGCCACGATCAGCGAAGAAAACCCGGCCGGCACTGACGGATTTGAGTTCGTCGAGTTCGCCCACCCCGAACCTGAGAAGCTTGACGTCATCTTCCGCCAGATGGGCTTTGTTCCGGTCGCAAGACACAAGACGCGGAACATCACGCTCTATCGGCAGGGGGACATCAACTATTTGCTGAATGCCGATCCCGATACTCACGCCGCTGAATTCGTGCGGGATCACGGCCCCTGCGCGCCGGCAATGGCGTGGCGCGTGGTCGATGCGCGCGTTGCGCTGAAACGGGCACTGGATCTTGGCGCGGAGGAATATACCGGCGCAGGCAAGTCAATCGATGCCCCGGCGGTTTACGGCATCGGCGGCTCGCTGCTGTATTTCATTGAGAGGTACGGGGAAACTGGCAGCGCCTATGAACAGGATTACGATTGGCTGGAGGAGCGCGACCCGAAGCCCAAAGGCTTTGGCTTCTACTATCTTGATCACCTGACCCACAACGTGATCCGCGGCAACATGGACACGTGGTACAGGTTCTACCACCAGACCTTCAACTTCCGCGAAATCAAGTATTTTGACATCAAGGGCAAGCAGACCGGCCTTGTCAGCCGGGCTCTGACCTCGCCAGACGGCAAGATCCGCATCCCGATCAACGAATCCACCGACGATCACAGCCAGATCGAGGAATACCTGCGGGCATACAAGGGCGAGGGCATCCAGCACATCGCAATCGCGACCGAGGATATCTATTCCGCCACAGACGCCATCGCCAATGCGGGAATGGCCTTCATGCCCGGCCCTCCGGATGTCTATTACGAGATGTCGCGCAAGCGCGTCAAAGACCATCAGGAACCGATCGACCGCATGAAGAAACACGGCATCCTGATCGATGGCGAAGGTGTCATCGGCGGGGGCGAAACGCGCATCCTGCTCCAGATCTTCTCGAAAACCGTGATCGGGCCGATCTTCTTCGAGTTCATCCAGCGCAAGGGCGATGACGGCTTTGGCGCGGGCAACTTCCGTGCACTGTTCGAGTCGATCGAGGAGGACCAGATCCGCCGCGGTGTCCTGAAGCCGACCGCCGCCGAGTAACCGCCGGAACCGCGAATGGCTTGGACCGATTATTCCACGGCCCCTGCCCCCGGTACACCGATCTGCACGACTGAACAGGTCGGGCGCGTGCTGTCCGTCGGGGTGAACACCGCCAACGGCTGCTTCCCACTGCTGGTGGTGCGGGTGGGCGAAGCTTTCCGGGCCTACGTGAACGCGTGCCCGCACCAGTACCTGCCGCTCGACTACCGGGGCACGCAGTTGCTGTCGGCAGATGGCACGATGCTGCTTTGCACTGCGCACGGGGCCAGGTTCAATCTTGCTACCGGCGCGGCAGTTGATGGCGTGGACTGCGGGCTGGACCCGGTGCCGGTCGCTGTGACAGACCAAATGCTGATCATCGGCGCCCCGTCCTGATCCGCCGCTACAGCAGGCTGATCACCAGCGGGACGAGGATCGCCGTCAGCAGCGCGTTAAGTCCCATGCCGATGCTGGCGAAGGCCCCGGCGGTTTCATGGACCTGAAAGGCGCGGGCGGTGCCTATTCCGTGCGACACCACGCCCGTTGCAAAGCCGCGGGCGCGCCAATCGCGGATGCCGAGCAGGTTCAGCAGCGGCGTGGCAAAGATCGCGCCGGTCAACCCGGTCAGGATCACCATGGCCGCTGTCAGCGTCGTGCTGCCACCAATGGCATCCGATATACCCACCGCGACCGGCGCGGTGGCGGACTTGGGCGCCATTGTCCGGATCAATTCGGCGTCCAGACCGAAGGCCTTGCCCAACCCGATCGTCACCAGCACGGCGACAAGGGATCCACTCAGCAACGCAGCGATCATTGGCAGGGCCAGCCGCCGGATCTGCGGGAAGTTGCGGTAGATCGGAACTGCGAGCGCCACGGTGGCTGGGCCCAGCAGGAAGTGCACGAACTGCGCGCCCTCGAAATACTGGTCATACCGGGTTCCTGTGATCAGCAACAGGCCGCCCAGGATGACCACGCTGATCGCCGTCGGGTTGGCGAAAGGCCGGCGCCCGGACAGCCGGCTGATCCCGTCCCCCAGAACGAAGGCCACCAGCGTCGCCGCCAGCCACAGAAGCGGGCTTTCCGATAGGTAGGCCCAGACACGCACGAGATCGGTCATGCATTGTCCTCCCTTCCCTGTGCCCGCAGCACCCCGACGAAGACCAGTGCCGCCACGGCAATCGCCAGCACAGTGCTGATCACCACGGTCGCCACCAGAACAAGACCCTGCGTCGCGAACAGGTCGAGGTGAAGGATCACACCCACGCTGACCGGCACGAAGAGCAGCGACAGATGCGCCAGAAGCCCCTTCGCCACAGGCTCTATCACCTCGGCTACCCTTGGCCGCAGCACCATGAGTGCCAGAAGCCCCGCCAGCCCCAGCAGCGGCCCTGGCATCGACAGGCCAAGCCCGCGTGCCACGGCTTCGCCGGCAAGCTGAAACAACAGAAGAATCGCGAACTGGAGGATCATGGCCCTGTTCCGTACGTTGCGCTGGATTTGCGCAGGCCCCGGCTCAACCCTCGTGGCAGCAGCAGCGGGACTGCTCATGGCCGTGGCCCTAGCGCGACTCTTGCCCAAAGAAAAGATCAAGATTGGCCGCAGATCTATCCAGCGCCTTGGCCTGCGGCTGGTAACGATGGATCGTAACATGGGTTTGGCGGAGGTGCGGGCACAGGCATGGGCGAGGCAATGACCGGTACGTGTCGGGAACGGAGGATGGCGGTTCTTGTCCTGCACGGGCTTGGCCAACAGGCCAAGTTCGACGCGCTTGCCAGTTTCGCGGCGGGCCTTGCGCGGCAGGCCAGGGTGACACAAGTGGCGCGGACGCCGCTTCTGATCGACGACCGCATGGACTCTGCGCTGACGGTGCGGGTGGGTGATGTTCATGTCGATCTGGTGGAATACCATTACCAGCCAATGATGCAGCGGCAGGTGGATACCGCAGATGTAACGCGCTGGCTGGCGGAAACCTCGTACCACATTCGCCACCTGTACCGGACCTACAACTTTGGCACGGCAGGCCCCGTAGGTGCCCGGCGGCTCAAAGCAGGCACTGATCAGCACTTCCCCGAGCCGAACGGCGACTTCCTCGACTTCCACTACATGCTCCGCAACAGGGGGCACTGGCTCGCCCCCGCGGCCGACGTTCTGGCACGCGCGCTGAGGCATCTTGAACACCTGCGGAAGGAGTCGCCGTGGCGGTGGATCTTTTCGCCTGTCGTAAACGTGATCCTGCGCCCGTTCCTCGACACGCTGATGAAGGAAGTGGCAGGCGATCTTATCATCTACACGGCTATCGACCCGAACCTGCGGCTGAACCCGGTACGCCAGACCATCCTCGATGGCTGCGTCGACCGGATCGAGGGCCTGATCCTCTGTCCCGCAGCAAATGATGCCGAGCGTCCGAGGTATGAGAAGGTCTTCGTCGCCGGGCACTCGCTTGGCAGCGTCGTCGCCTATGACGCGATCAGCCGCATCGCCATGCGGGCGGATCATCTGGCGTTGACTGGACTTGGACGCCCTGCCGTCACGCGCGTCCAGGCGCGCAGGCTGGACGGGCTGATCACCTTCGGCTCACCGCTCGACAAGGTGGCGCTGATGTTCTGGCCGCGTGAGGATGGGGCCCTCGCCACGCTGCAGGACAACATCATCCCGAACAGCGGCGGCGAGTGGTCGCGTAGGCGCATCTTGTACCGGCAGGGCCTGCTGGCCCATTTCCACGGCATCCGCGGCCTCTCGCCCGCCGTGCGCCTTCCCAAGGAGGTGACGCAGCCGGAAAATACCACCTTCGCAGACCTGCCGTGGCTGAACCTTTACCACGGGGATGATCTGATCTCTGGCCATCTCGACGCGTTTCAGGGCGTCATGAACGTGGCTGTGCAGGTTCCGGTGACGGGCACTGGCGCGATCAGCCGCACGGCCCAAGCGCATGGAATATACTGGTCGCAGCCGGACATGTACGCTTGGCTGATAGAACGGATCGGCGCGGCGCACCCTGATGGGTTGACTGGCTGATCCGTTGCGTTGCGCCTGTTGTCAGCGCAGGAAAAACGCCACGGTCATCGCCGCGCCAACGCCGGTGATGAACAGGCGCAGCAAGTCCATCCGCTTGATCCTGCGACTGACGTTCGCCCCGATGTAACCGCCGAAGGCCGCGCTAGTTGCCAGCACCGCCGCCTGCTCCCACGCGATGAGGCCTGCGATGACGAAGGCTACCGATGAAATGAGCGACAGCAGCGCCGACAGCACGTTCTTCAGCCCGTTCATGCCGTGCAGATTGACATATCCGATCAACCCGAACGCAGCGAGCAGCATGATCCCCAAGCCGCCGTTGAAGTAGCCGCCGTAGATCGACACGACCAGGATCACCACTGCCGATACCAGCGGCCCTGCGCTGCCCGCCCCCCGCTTCCGAATTTCCAGCAGAAGGCGCGGGCCGACCGCGAACAGCATCGTCGCCAACAGCAGAAGCCACGGCACGATCGACAGAAACGCGCCGCCGGGCGTCACGATCAGAAGCAGCGCGCCGATGAGGCTGCCGATCACCGACACCGCCGCAATCGCCTTCAGGCCAAGCGAGCCTTCCGCCTGCATGTCGTGGCGGAAGCCCCAGGCGCCGGTCACATATCCCGGCAGGGCGCTAAATGTGGCTGTCGCGTTTGCGGTGACCGGCGGCACACCCAGATAGATCAGCGCCGGCAGGCTGATGAAGGTTCCTCCGCCCGCCACGGCGTTCAGAAGGCCCGACGCCAGACCCGCCGCGACCAGAAGTATTAGCTCGCTCATGATGCCTTTCCGGAAGTAATCACACCAACGCATGCCACGGATGCAGCTGCTCTGCAAATTGGTCCGGAAGGAAAATCTGCCCGTCTATCCTGCCCCACCGATGGTCACAGGCGGCCTGCCTCTACATCTACGTGGCGGCCCGTAAGCCTGTCTTAGGGCGAGAGTAGGCGCAAGTCGCAGCGCAGGCTTCCAGCAGAAGGCTTCGATGAACGGAACAAGGGCCGAAACGGGGCCGGATCACGCGATCGGAGTTGTTTCGATTTCAGCCGATACCATGCTACATCTTAAGAAGCCACCGCTCACAGGCTCCGGAGGAGGAGCTCATGGAAGCTGATACAGAACGAGCCTTGGTCGCGTCGATCTATTCGGCACTGCTGGATCCATCGCGCTGGCAAGGGTTCCTGAGCGACGCTGCGGCAGAAGTTGGGGGCGGCGCCCGGCTACAGATACACGGCTGGTCCGAGGCAGGGGGCGGCACATGCTCCGTTGCCGCGGGCTATGACCCTGAGATGATCCTGGCGTACCGGAAGTTGAGTTTCCTCAACCCGTGGGCCCAGTCGATCGTCCGGGCGCCCGTGGGCGTGCCGCTCCGCAGTGAGAGGCTTTGCCCGGAGGAAGTTCTGAAGAAGACGCTGTTCTATGCCGACTGGGTGCGACCCCAGGAGGATATCGTCGCGGGCGCGGGCATGGTCGTCGGCCGCACCCCCGCTGGCGCCTTCATGTTCGGGGGCAACATTCCCGTCCGTTACCGCGAGATCGGCCAGCCCCGGCTGATCGTCCTGATGAAGCGCCTTGCGCCACACCTGTCGCTGGCATGGCAGATCGGGCAGAGCATGCTTGCCAGCAAGGTTCAGCTGGCGGCAGCATCGGCTTCCATGACCCCGGCGGCAGCAATGATCTTGCTGCGGCCCGACGGGACGGTCGCTTATGCCGATGAGGCCGGTGAGCGAATGCTGGCAGAGCAGGCGCTTTGCGGCATCCACCATGGCGGATGCTTTTCCCTGCGGTACCCAAAGGCTCAGGAAGCCCTTTCGGCAGCACTGCAGAACGTACAGAGAGGGCGCGGAACGCCGGTGGCGGTGACCATACCCGGCTTCAACGGCTGGCCAACCATTCACCTCATGGAGATTGACCAGAGCCGCTGCGAGGACTGGCCTCTCGCCACGCTTCTCCGTCTGCCGGAAAGAAGCCTTCTTTGCGCGGTGGGTCCGGCAAGACCCGCCAAGAGTACCAATCTGCTTGCGGCCCTCGGTCTTACGGAGGCCGAGCAGGAAGTCGCTGCAGAGATCGCATCGGGCAAGGACACGGCACTTGTCGCGCAACGGCGGGGGGTCAGCGTCACCACGGTGAGAAGCCAGGTTCAGTCGATCTACCACAAGTGCGGCGTCCGCAACCGCGCGGCTCTGGCCGCACTTGTTCTGACGGCGCGGCCGATTGGCGGGAACATCGCACGGACCCAAGACGAGTTGAAATAACGCGGTTACTCCTCACTACCCGATACGGGTGTGCCCTGCGTCTTGGGACAACACGTGTCTAACTCGGAAGAGCGGACAATCCGGCTAAGGTCTGGCACGACAGCTTCCGCGCCTCGTAGAAGTTGAGCGCGATTTCCTGCCGCATGTCCGCCCTTGCTGGCTCGCGAAACAGATACGTCCTGCTGAAAAACCCGGCACAGCTTCCTGCTATTCGCCATCAGGTCGTTTGTCCTGCGCGCGGCCAAATGGCAGATTACCATGAAGCGGACGCGTCAGAAAACGAGGCCCGCTTCCTTGCAATGTTCCAGCGTGACGACTGTGAGATCGGGCGCGGCAACTTGCTGGCTTTCTCCGTCGCTGCCCTCGTCGGAATCGGGCCCCTCGCCGGCACCTTCACCTGCGGCTTCGGAGTCATCGCCTGATGATATGGCAGCTTCGAGATCCAGCGAAAGTGGCACGGAACGCGCCGGAATCTGTTCCGGATTTTCAGGAACCTGCGGCGAAAGATCCTGCGGCTGATCCTCAGTGCTGGCCGGTGGCAGGGGAGCGGTGAACCGGGCCGTGACATCCACGTCCGGGGCATTCTGCGCCAGACCCTCGCAATGCCTCAAAACTTCGGCAACGGCATCCCGATCTGCCGTGTCGACTTCCTCCGGACCCAGATAAAGTGTCTGGGCCACGGCCGCGCCGCCAGAAAGGCCGGAGATCAGCGCCGCTATCGTGAAGGCGTTCCGCATGGTCTAATGCTCCTCCAGATAGCTGCGCATGTCGGCAACGTCAGAGGCGGAGACGGCGATCGCATTGTTGCTCCAGGCCTGGCGCAGATAGCTCACCACGTCCGCGATCTGCTCGTCGCTGAGCTTCCAGTCAAAGGCCGGCATTGCAAGCGGCCCCAGTGCGGCCTCGGTGGGAACGGCCTGAGCACCCTCAAGGATGATGCGGATCACGGTGGACGGGTCTTCTGCCGTCAGCTTGTTGGAGCCATCCAGCGGCGCAAAGATGTAGGGCACGCCGGAACCATCAGCCGCGTGACAGGCGGCACATTCGTCAAAGAAGATGGACCGACCCGCGGCCACCCGGTCCTCGGTGATCGGATCGGCAGCTTGAGGCGGTTCGTCGTTCAGGCTCTTGAGGTAGATGGCGATGGCTTCAAGATCCTCTTGGGTCATGTGCTGGGTCGAGAGCCCTACCACCTCGCCCATGCGCTGCATCGGGGCGGTGTGGCGCGCTCGGCCGTCGCGCAGGAACTCGACGATATCCCCGATCTCCCACTGTGCCAGCCCGCCGTTCTCGCCGCCCCGGATATTGGGCGCGAACCAGTTCTCGAGCGTGCCCCCGCGAAGGTATTCTGCCTCGCGGTCCCCGCCCAGCAGGTTCTTGCCTGTGTGGCATGCGCCGCAATGGGTGGGCCCATCGACCAGATAACGGCCCCGGTTCCAGGCGTCGGACTGCGCCGGGTCCGGGACGAATTCCCTGTCCTCAAAGAACAGCATCTTCCAGCCTGCCACTGCAGGCCGAAACCGCAGGGGAAGAGGCAGTTCGTTTTCCGGGATCTCTGCCCTCACCGGCTCAAGCGTACGAAGGTAGTCATACACCGCATCCACATCCTCGCGCGGCATGATCGTGAAATAGGTGTAAGGGAACGCGGGATAAAGCTGCTGCCCCTCCCGGTTCACGCCTTCGTTCATGGCGCGGTAGAAATCGTCACGGGACCACAGGCCGATCCCTGTCTCTTCGTCGGGCGTCAGGTTGCGCGAATAAATGACCCCAAACGGGGTATCGAGCCCCCGCCCGCCGGCGAAGGGAGTGCCATCATTTTCCATGTCCGTATGACAGGCCGCGCAATTTCCCGCAGTTACAAGATAACGTCCGCGCTCCACCTGCGAATAGGCCAGTTCTTGCGCCTGCGCGGTGCCGGCGACTAGTCCTGCCGCGGCCAGCGCCGCGAGTATCACGCTGTTCCTCATGGCTGCACCAGCGGCCCTTCCGCCCGCAGATACTGGTTGACGATCGCGTCGGCCGACCAATATGCCAGCGCCGCAACCGTGTCGGTGGGGTTGTAGCCCGCGTTCTGCGGAAAGAGGCCCGCGCCCGTCACGAACAGGTTCGGCACGTCCCAGCTTTGGCAGTACCGGTTCACGACGCTGTCGGCGGGGCTGGTGCCCATGATCGTCCCGCCCGTGTTGTGCGTCGTCTGGTACGGCATGCTGTCATAGGAGCCGCGCCGGTTGTTCACCTTGATCTCTCGCCCGCCCATGCCCCGCGCGATATCTTTCACGACCGGAGTAATGTGCGCGGTCAGGCGGCGGTCGTTCAGTGTAAAGTCATAGGTCATGCGCAGCAGCGGCCGCCCCCACCGGTCCTTGTAGGTGGGATCAAGATCAACATAGTTGCTGCGGTGCGCCATCGAGGCACCATGCAAACCGACAGAGGTGGACTTGAGGAAGTTCTCACGCACCGATTTCTTCCAGGCGCTGCCCCAAGTGGGAACGCCCTCGGGGACCGGATGCGTCTCGATCGGGCGCGCGTTGGTGGTCCAGCAGGCGATGTAGCCGCCGCCGATGAACCCAAGCCCCGAATGGTCGAAGTTGTCGCCATTATAATCATCCACGACCATGCCCAGGGCACCCGCGCCGACGAACTCATTTGTGTATTCCTCTTCAAAGAACACATCGACCGACGACATCACCTGATAGCAGTAATTCTTGCCCACCACCCCCTGCCCGGTCTGCGGATCATAGGGGGCGCCGATGCCGGACAGCAGCATCAGCCGGGTGTTCTGCAACTGATAGGCGCACAGGATCACCATGCCGGCCGGCTGAAAGTAAAGCTCGCCCTGCGCATCGACGTAGGTGACCCCCGTGGCCATGGCGCCATCGGGCGTTCTTTCGATGCTCAGCACCTCGGCGTTGGTGCGCAGGGCAAAGTTGTTGCGCCGCATCAGGGCCGGGATGATCGTGGTCTGCGGCGAGGATTTGGAATAGTTGCCGCAGCCGAATTTCTCGCAAAAACCGCAGTAGGTGCAGGGCGCCAACTGCATGCCCAGCGGGTTGGTGTAGGCCTGCGACAGGTTGGCCGCCGGCCCCGGAAAGGGATGAAGCCCAAGGTTGCGGGCGGAGGCCGCGAACCGGTCCTGTGAAAAGGTCATCTGCAACGGCGGGCAGGGATAGTGATCGCTGCGCTGGCCTTCAAACGGGTTTCCGCCCGCGATGATCTCGCCGTTGACGTTGCCCGCTTCGCCGCTGATGCCGCAGATCTTTTCGAAGTAGTCGAAATGCGGCTCCAGCTCTTCATAGGTGACGCCATAGTCCTGCACCGTCATGTCTTCGGGCAAAGGGCCATAACGTTCCTCGTTATGGCTGCGGGCAACGAAGTCAGAGGGCAGGAAGCGGAACGTCTGCCCGTTCCAGTGCACGCCCGAACCGCCAACCCCGTTCCCGGGCAGGAAAGAGCCCCACCGGCGCATGGGCAGCGCCATCTGGCTGCGGTTGTTCCTGAAGGTCAGTGTTTCCTGCGATGCTTCCTGAAACATCCCGTGGCGCCAGTAATAGCGCAGTTCGTCCTGGGCGAAGGTCGTTGGAAAATGGGTCGGTGTGTCGCGCCATGGCCCGCGTTCGAGGGCCAACACCTCCATCCCCGCGTCCGTCAGCTTTTGGGCCATGATCGCGCCGGTCCATCCAAAGCCGACAAGCACCACATCAACATCCGGCAGCCGCGTTACCATGCCGTTCCCCCTGTACTTGTCATTGCCGCGTCCAGTGCGGCCCACCCATCAGACTCACCGGAGGCAGGTCGATCCGGGCGCCGTTGTGGCCGACGAAGTCGCGATAGTCATAGCGCGCGCCGGGAAATCCCACGTAGCGCCACCCGATCATGTCGCGGTTGCCGCCATAGATCGGGTCGGCAAAGAACCCCTCGATGGTGTTTTCCACGATCAGGTCAAAGAACGTCTTGGCCGAGACGGTCTCGAAGGTGATCTCTTCTTCATCCAGGCCTGTCAGAACCGCATCCTGATTGGCTTCGGACAGGGAACTAAAGCGGCTTCCGTACTGCGCATCGCAATAGGTATCGAGCTCGGGCAGCGCGAGCCGGTAAAGCTGCGCGGGCGGATGCTCGCTCTGATAGCCTTGGGTCGAGAGCCCCTCATGGAACGGCCCCTGCATGTACCAATGCTGGCCCCGGCCATAAAAGCCAGCCAGTTGCCGGTCGATGAAGGTGACGACATCCGCTTCGGCCGCACCGGGCCCGTCCTCATCTGACGGGATGATCCGCGCCGCAATCGCACGAACGGTGGTCAGTTCCGCCTCGGTCAGAAATCCTTCATCCCGGGTGCCGTAATAGGGGATGTCAGCGGCCCCAGGCTCCCACGGAACGCCAGCGCCCCGGCCATATTCCCGCCCAAGAACCACTCCGGGCAGGGCCAGCGCCGTCGTGGTCATGATCAGCCCCTTCAGAGCTGCCCTTCTCGACATCACTGGCGCCATACGTTCCCCCGCCTTTTACATCATGAACACAATGACGTGAGGCCGTAATGGTTCCCGGAAACCGGCAGAGGGCTACCGCAAGACGATCAGGACGAAAGCGCCGACCCGCAGTTTGTCTCCTGTCGCTGAGATCCGATGCGAAGGTCAAAAACCTGATCTGATCCTCATCATCCGGAATGCCACCAGCCTCATATGCCGCCGGTTGGTCTTGAAAGTGATGTCGAACCGTTCGTCAAAATCGCCTCCACCGCCTCTGCCTTTTTCATAAAGGAGCTAGTTAACCGCGGCATCCACGCCTCCGGCGCCAAAGGATATGGCGGCACGGCCGATTGCGCCGGCCATGCCGCCAAGAACCTTGCGGCGGCGGGGGTCCTGAAGGTTGTCATCTGTCACGGCTGTCTCCTTGTCATGTCGCGGAACGGAACAGCAGAGCCGTCCTTCCGCACCCCCCAACGGAGGACGCCGGCTCATGTTCCCGATGCAGATACCCGTGCCGGCCGCGCGGATTGTTCCGCAAGCCCATACGGGTTGCAGGGGCGCCGCGTGCCCGTCCTTGATCATGCGCTGTTTGCGTGGGCGGACAGCTTTCGCTCCACCACCACGAAGGCATCGTGGATCAGCACTGCGATTAGCCCCACCATCAGCCCGCCTTGGACAATGAAGGCGGCGTTGTTCGACAAAAGGCCGGC
>VUAW01000018.1 GCA_008711135.1 Rhodobacteraceae bacterium LNNU 3342 | reverse complement strand
GGTGGATCACGTTGACAGGACGCGCCGCGCTCAGCGCCTCGACGGTTTCCCGGACAAGGGTCTTGGAAACGGAGGCGTCGCCGCTGATGGCGCTGTCGATGACGAGAATGGTGTTCACTGGTGGCCTCTTGGTCGGATGCAGTTGATGGGCCGCCAGATATGCAGCGTCGGTGCGGGACGTAGTAGGTCCTTGAAACGCATGGCACCTTTGCGCCGGCGGTAACTGTGAACCTGCCGCCTAGCGGTCCCCGCGCCGCCAATCCCACGGCATCACGAAGTCAGAGGCCCAGATCCCGCGCCCGGCGCCGCGGGCGCGATTTTCGGCGGAAACATAATCGGTCGAATATTGGCGATAGGCGACGGCCCAGCCTTCCTCGACCATCCAGCGGTTGAGGTCCGTCGTGCCGACCCAGCAGGTGGCCACGACGCGGCCATAGCGGTCGATGTCCTGCTGGTGGCAGGTGACGGACTGGTTGCCGATCTTGGCTGCCAGCGCCTCGGTCGCATCCTTGCCACAGTGCCAGTCACGGCGGCGGGGCAGGGTGCAGAGCTGCTGCGACTCTGGCGCGTCGATGCCGTGCATGCGGATGCGGGTGTCCTGCACGTGAAGCGTGTCTCCGTCCAGCACGCGCGGAACCCCGGTCAGCTGCGGGCCGCTGGGACCAAGGAATTCCTCGGTGATCAGCCCGATGGCGTAGTCCATCAGTTCCTGCGGGCGGTCCCAGAGGCCGGACCCCAGCAAGGCGATCGCGATGACGGCCACCGAGATGAACCAGGGCCGCGATGATTTCGATTTCCGTTTTCTACGCGCCGGCGTCTTGCTGCGGGCCGGCGTCCGCCGCGTGGTCTTTTTCATGCCGCCCCTCATGGCAGCTTTTTCCGCGGGGGCAAAGTGGTGTCCGGCCCGATGCGAGGTCAGGCAGTGGCGGCGAGGCTATTCAGCGGGGTCATGATCGAGGATCGGCATGTTCGGGCGCAGTGCGGTGGGCGTTGCCCCCGATCATGTTCCAGCGAGGGCGACCTGGGCGCTGCGCACGCAGTTGCGCCCCTCTGACTTGGCCCGGTAAAGCGCCGCATCCGCGGCAGCAATCCAGCCGTCGCACTGGCCGTGGGCGCTGCGCGTCGCGACGCCGATGCTTGTGGTAAAGGAAAGGCCGGGATGCCCGGCGACGCGAGCCTCGGCGACCGCCAGCCGCAGGTCCTCCGCGATCTTCAGCGCCTCTGCCTCGCCCGCGCCGGGCAGCAACAGCCCCAGTTCCTCGCCCCCAAGACGGCCGGCGACACCGGCGTCGGGGCAGACCCGCAGCACCGCGGCGGCTGCGGCCTTCAGCGCCTCGTCACCCGCGGGATGGCCATGGCTGTCGTTGATCGCCTTGAAGTGGTCGAGGTCCAGGATGAGAAGCCCGGCCTCGTCGCCGCGTTCAAAGACAGTCCCCACGGCCTCCACGAAGGCGCGGCGCGTGGCAAGGCCGGTGAGCCCGTCGCATGACGCGAACTGCCGCAATTCAAGCTCGTTCATCACGAGGTCGGCAAAGCTGGCCAGCACCCTTTCCTGTTCAGGCGTGAAGTCCCGCGGCTTGTAGTCCACCGCGCAGAGCGCGCCGATCGCATACCCGTCCGGCGTGATGATCGGCGCGCCCAGATAGGCGCGGATGTGGGGCGGGCCGACAACAAGCGGGTTGTCCTGAAACCGGGGGTCCAGGCTGGCATCCCCAACCTTGAGGCACTGCGGTCCGCGGATGGTGTGATCGCAAAACGCGACCTCACGCGGCGTTTCGGTTGCGGCAAGGCCCTGCACCGACTTGAACCACTGGCGGCCTCGATCGATCAGCGTCACGGCTGCCACCGGAACGCCAAGGACAGCGGTGACAAGGCGAGTGATTTTTTCGAAAGCCGGCTCAGCCGGCGTGTCGAGCACATGCAGCCGGTCAAGGGCGCACTGCCGCCCTGCCTCATCCCCGCTCCTGAAGCGCCGTTCCAGGCCGATCATCGTGATTCCTCTGAAAGACGGAGAAGGGCATCAACAAGCTGCGTTTCATAGCTGTCGATGATTTCCCGAACGCTGTGGCGAACAAGGTCCTCATCGACCCCTGCCATTCGCATGGTTTCGACAAGGGTGGAAAGCCGGTCAAGATGCCGTTCGGCCAGAAGCTTCAGCTGGGGCGGAAGCGCCCCGCCGGCAGCCCGTTGCGAAGCCGCGGCCAGTTCGGCCTCATATGGGCCTGGATCGATCCGACAAGTCATGGGAACCACCGCTTCAGATTGCTTGTGCGTGTTTGGCGCAAAAAGGTTAAATAACAGTTAAGCCTGCCCGCATCATCGCCCCGTCGCGTTTACCAAGTTCCTCATGTTCGTGCCCAAGGGTAGCCTTGGCATCGGGATGTTCCGGTGCGTATGGCGCAGCTGTGCCCGATCTTCAAGACCGGTCGATCCACCGGCCGACAAGCCGCTTCTGGCCACGCCGATAGCGGTTTAAGCTCAAGGGACGATTGAGCCGATTCTCATATCAAGGGGAATAGCCATGAAACTCATCGTCGCACTTTCTGCCGCTGTCGCTTCCGCCGTTTTTGCCGTGGCCGCTGCCGCAGACTCAGCCAAACCGGCGAACCCAGGCGGCTTTGGCGCGGCAACCTCCACCAATGCACGGGCCGGCGCCACGGGCGAGTTCGTGAGGGACCTCGCGGTCAACAACCCGCCCGGCACTGTCGCCAAGGATGTCGAAAAGGCGCGCGAGGCCCTTCGATCCACGCCCACGCCGCTGGGAAACCCGAAGTCGGATCGATGAACGCCACCGGGCCTTGATCCGACATCGGCGGGTCGGGAGTCATCGGGCGGGGTGCTGAAAGGTTTGGACAAGGGCTGACGCCCCGGGGTTGCCGGGGCGCAGGTTTCAGAACGGGTAGTGCTGGTTCGGGTCCTCGATGGTGATCCAGCGCAGTTCCGTGAAGGCGTCGATGCCGGCGGTGCCGCCGAACCGGCCATAGCCGCTTTCCTTCACGCCACCAAAGGGCATCTGCGCCTCATCCCCCACGGTGGGGCCGTTGATGTGGCAGATGCCGGACTTGATCCGCCGCGCGACATCCAGGGCGCGCGGGATGTCGCGGCCAAAGACGGCCGCCGACAAGCCGTATCCCGTGTCATTGGCCAGTTCCACGGCGTGATCCGTGTCCCGGGCGCGCACGACGCAGACCACGGGGCCAAAGGATTCCTCGCGGAACAGGCGCATGTCGGGCGTCACGTGATCGACGATGGTGGCAGGCATGATGGTGCTGTCGGTCGCGCCGCCCGTGGTGATCTTGGCGCCGGCCTCGGCGGCAGCACGGATCAGGTCATCCACACGCTCTACCGTGGCGCGGGAGACGACGGAACCCAGCACCACCTGCCCACGCGGATCGCCATGGCTGAGGCCGGCAGCCTTGGCGGTGAACTTCTCGATGAAAGCGTCGGCGATCTTTTCGTCAACGATGATCCGCTCGGTGGACATGCAGATCTGGCCCTGGTTCATGAAGGCGCCGAAGGCCGCGGCATTCACCGCCCCGTCGAGATCCGCGTCGTCAAGGATCACCAGCGGCGCCTTGCCGCCCAGTTCCAGCAGCACGGGCTTGAGGTATTTCGCCGCCTCGGCCGCGATGATCTTGCCCACGCGGGTCGAACCGGTGAAGTTGATCCGGCGTACCTCGGGGTGGGCGATCAGGGCCTGCACGACCTCTGGGGCGTCATCGGCGGCGTGGCTGATGACGTTGATCGCGCCGGCGGGCAGGCCGGCTTCCTGCAGGACCTCCCCGATCATGCGGTGTAGGCGCGGGCACATTTCCGACGACTTGAGCACCACCGTGTTCCCGCAGGCGAGCGGCATGGCCACCGCCCGCACCCCGAGGATCACCGGCGCGTTCCAGGGCGCCATCCCCACCAGCACGCCCACCGGTTCGCGATAGGCCATGGCCAGCGTACCGGGCTTGTCCGACGGGATGACCTCGCCCTTGATCTGGGTCGTGGCGGCGGCGGCCTCGCGCAGGACCTTGGCGGCGAACATCACGTTGAAGCCCATCCAGGGGCCGGTCGCGCCGGTTTCAGCGATGCCGACCTCGATGAACTCCTGCGTGCGCGCCTCAAGCAGGTCCGCGGCCTTGTTCAGGATCTTGCGGCGTTCGCTGGGCCCTGTCCGGGACCAGGCGGGGAAAGCTGCCGCGGCAGCCTCTACGGCCGCATCCACATCGGCCTTGCGTCCGGCCGATGCGGTCGTCGCTACCTGTCCGGTCACGGGATCGACACGATCAAAGGTCGCGCCCGCCGCAGCCGCGATTTCCTGGCCGCCGATCAGCAGTGTTGAAGTCATGGTATCCTCCTTGGATCGCTATGGCATCTCAGGTGTCGATGCCGGATTCAGATGATGAGGTGGCAGCGGCGCCGGGGCCGTAGAGCAGCGCCTCTACCCGCGCCGCCGCGGAACGCATGGGGGCGATGAAGCTTTGCATCGCCGCGTCGGTCATCCGCCCCGTCGCCCCGAAGACGGATATGCCGCAGATCATCTTGCCGCTGCGCGACAGGACGGGGACCGCCACCGCGTTGATCTCGGCCTCCCGCTCACCCCGGTTGAACGACAGGCCTTCCGCGCGGACGCTTGCCAGTTCTTCGACCAGTTCCTCGCGGGTGATCGAGCGGGAACTGTTCATCGGACGAAGCTCTACCGTATCAAGGTACCGCGCCAACTGGTCTTCCGGCAGGTGCGCGAGCCAAAGCTTGCCGTGGGCCGTGCAGTACGCCTCCAGCCGGCTGCCCTTTTTCACGTCCACGAACAAGGGACGGGCGGCAACGGCGCGCGCGATGCAGACAGCCTTTTCGCCGTCGAACAGTGACGCCATCGAACTTTCCTCGACCGTGGCGGTCAGATCCTCCAGCACGGGCTGAACCACGTTGGACAGGTTGGTCTGGTTCGCGGCCCGTTCCCCCAGATCGACAAGGGTGAAGCCAAGCTGGTAGGCCCCCCGCGACACCGCGACCACCGCGCCGGTCAGTTCCAGCGTCCGCAGGAAGCGATGCGCGGTCACCATGTTCATTCCCAGCTTTTCCGCCGCGATGGCAGCCGTCAGTTCCGGCCGCCCCGGTTCGAAAAGCTGCAGGATCTGGAAGGCCTTAACCACCGATCCGTTTATCTGGCTGACCATTCCACCGCTCGTTTCAGAATTCTTCCGTCAGAGATTGACAAGCGGGGACTGGCTCGTCAACAATGTTTTTGTAATTAGTATTTCTAATATAGAAATGATGTGATGACAGCAGCAGCACCTCAGCTTCCCCTGGAAGCGACCGAGAAGACGCAACTGACTGCCGGGGGCGCGTTGCTTGCGCGATTGAAGGCGGTGGGCGTCGACTACATCTTCGCGAACTCTGGCACCGACTTCCCCCCGATCATCGAAGGGCTGGCGGAAGCAGGGGACAAGGACATCGCCCTTCCGACCGCGCTGGTGATGCCCCATGAATCCGCGGCCATGGGCATGGCGCATGGATATTACCTTGCCACGGGGCGGGCACAGGCAGTGATGGCGCACACGAACGTGGGTCTTGCCAACTGCGCCATCGGGGCGATCAACGCGGCGACGGAACAGATCCCGATGCTGCTGTTTTCGGGCCGGACGCCCACGCTTGAACAGGGGCGGCTCGGTGCCCGGACGGTGCCGATCGGCTGGGGGCAGGAGATGCGCGACCAGCACGCCCTGGTGCGTGAGGCCTGCAAGTGGGACTACGAACTCCGCTTCCCCGAACAGGTGTCAGAGGTCGTGGACCGCGCCTATGCCATCGCCAACTCCACCCCCCGCGGCCCGGTCTACGTGTCCCTGCCGCGCGAAACGCTGTGCGAAACGGCTGTCTATCACGGGCTGTCGGCCCCGGCGTCTGTCGCCCCGGCCAAGGCTGCCCCGGACCCTGCGGCCCTGCGGCGGGCAGTCGAAATCCTTGCAGCTGCAGAGCGTCCGCTGATTGTCGCCCAACGCGGGTGCGGCAGCCCGGAAGGCTTTGCCGCGCTGGCTGAACTGGCGCAGGAATGGGCGATCCCGGTCGTGCAATACTGGGCGATCCAGCTGGCCATGGCGCTCGACCACCCGATGTCGGCGGGCACTGATCCCCTGCCGTGGATCGAGGAGGCGGACGCCATCCTTGTCATCGACTGCCTTGCCCCCTGGTCGCCGCAGATCCATCACCCCCGCGCCGATGCCCGCATCATCCAGCTGGGCGGGGATCCGCTTTACGCGCGCTTCCCGGTCCGGCACTTCGCGTCGGCGGAAACGCTGGTGGGCGATGTTGCCGAAGGGATCATCGCGCTGAAGGCGATGCTGGACCCGCTGCGCGGTGACGCAAGCGCCCGGATCGACGCCCGCAGGCCTGGGATCGAGCGCCGCAACGTCGAAACGCGGCAAAAGGTCAAACGCTCCTCGCAGGCAGGGGCAGCGGAACCGATGACCAAGGCCTGGGTCAGCCACTGCCTTTCCGAAGCGATCGAGAACCGGAAGGCAACCGTCCTGTCCGAACTCGGCTGTCCGCTGGAGCCGATGTCCCTGCGCGAACCCAACAGCTGGTATCAGGAGCCCCATTCCGGCGGGCTTGGCTGGTCCTTCCCCACCGCGCTCGGGATGTCGCTTGCCGACCGGGACCGGCTGGTCGTGGCGACGATGGGGGACGGGTCGTACCTGTTTTCGAACCCGCCAGTCTGCCACCAGATCGCCGAGGCGCTGGAGCTTCCCGTGCTGGTGCTGGTGCTGAACAATTCGGAATGGGGCGCTGTCCGTCATTCGGTTCTGGGAATCTACCCGAACGGCCACGCAGCGCGCGCCAACGAGATGCCGTTGACGTCGCTCAAGCCCACGCCCGATTTCACCCGGATCGCGCAGGCAAGCCGCGCCTGGACCGCCGAGGTCAGCGACGGGGCCCAACTGCCAGAGGTTCTGCGGCAGGCTATCGAGCACATCGACACCAAACGCACACAGGCGCTGGTCGAAATCAAGATCCGGCCCTGAACGAAACGCAGCCGGCCCGCGGGAGGAGAACAGCGGATCGGCTGGAACAGGGCGCATGCGTCCCAGATGGAGGAGTATAGAAATGAAGCTGTTTGCAACCACGGCCGCCATGCTGCTTGGCGCCACGGCAATCGCGCAGGCGCAGAACGTCGACCTGCGGTTTTCCACCTGGCTCCCGCCGCAGCACGGCGTGCATGACGCGCTGAACGCTTGGGCCGAGTCCATCGCCGAGGCGAGCGGCGGCACGATCAGCGTCACGCTGTATCCGGCGGAACAGCTGGGGCGGGCCAACGATCACTATGACATGGCGCGGGACGGGATTTCCGACTTTTCGTTCCTGAACGTTGGCTACCAGGCCGGGCGCTTCCCCATCGCAGAGGCGGTCCATCTGCCCTTTACCGTCGGCGACGGCATCAACGGCACCGCGGCATTCGACAACTGGTATCGGCCCTATGCCGAAGACGAGATGTCGGATGTGAAGTACTGCCTGTCCTTCGTGCACGAACCCGGTTCGCTGCACGCCAAGCAAGAGATCCGCAGCCCCGACCAGATGAACGGCATGCAGATCCGGTCGGCCCACGCGACCATGGCCAGCTTCGTCACCACGCTTGGCGGCACCAACGTGCGGGTTTCGGCGCCGGAAAGCCGTTCGGCGCTGGAATCCGGGGTGGCGGACGCCGTGACCTTCCCGTGGGAATCCACGATGATCTTCGGGCTCGACAATGTCGTGAACTATTCGATGGACGCGCCCTTCTACGTGTCGGGCTTTGCCTGGGTCATGAACCCCATGACCTATGAGGCGATGACGCCTGAACAGCAGGCGGTCATGGACGAACATTGTTCGACGGAATGGGCCCGCCAGATCGCCGCGACCTGGAGCGAACGTGACCTTCACGGCCGCGAACAGCTGCGCGAGAAAGAGGGCCACACGCTCTATACCCTCACGCCCGAAGAAACCGCCGCATGGCGCGAGGCAGCGGCCCCGCTTCGCCAGCAGTGGATCGACAACGCGACCGCCGCGGGCCTTGAGGATGCCGAAGGCGCCTTTGCCGCCTTCGAGGCCGCGCTGGCCGAACAGGGCGCAGCGGTGGAATGAGCGGGGCGGGGCGCACCTTGACGGCTGCGCCCCTCTGTCCCTCATGCGGGAGACGCTGATGCACAGCATCCTAAGAGCTATCGAGGTCATCGCGGGGTTGGCGCTGGCCGTTGTCGCGCTGCTGATCTTCGTGACGGTCGTTCTGCGCTATGGTTTCGGCGTCAACCTGCCGGACGGCTTTGACTTTGCCCGATACCTGCAGGGGATCGCCATCCTGTGGGGGCTGTCGGTCGCCACCTTCCACGGCAGCCACATCAGCGTCGATATCATGTGGGAGGTCGCAAGCCCGCCCCTGCGCCGCGTGATCGACATCATCGCCGGTGGCGTCACCGCAGCCTTCTTCTGCGTCTTCGCGTGGCAGCTGTTTGACCGTCTGCCGTCCTTCATCGCGTCGAACCAGGTGACGTCCGACATGCGGATCGTGGTCTGGCCGTTCTACGTGACCGCAATTGCCGGGGTGGCTGCCACGGCGTTCGTGGCGCTGGTCGTCCTGATGCGCGCCGTCTTCAACAGGGATGCCAAGCGCAATGGATAGAGAAGTTGTAGCCATCGGCGGCTTCGTCGCGCTGTTTCTCATGATGTTCCTGCGGATACCCGTGGGCATCGCGATGGCGATCGTCGGCGTCGGGGGCTTCGGGCTGCTGACGAGCTGGCCGGCGGCCTTCCGGCTTCTGGCACAGTCGCCGTTTTCCACCGTGACCGACTTCAACCTGTCGGTCGTGCCGATGTTCATCCTGATGGGGGCGTTCGCCTCGGGGGCGGGGATGTCGCGTGACCTCTTCGCGGCCAGCCGCGCGTGGCTTGGCCACTGGCGCGGCGGGGTGGGGATGGCCACGATCGCGACCTGCGGCAGCTTTGCCGCGATCAACGGGTCATCGGTGGCCACGGCGGCGACCATGACGCAGGTTGCGCTGCCGGAGCTTCGCCGCGCGGGCTATGGCGACCGGCTGTCCACGGGGATGATCGCCGCCGGCGGAACGCTGGGCATCATGATCCCGCCCTCGGTGATCTTCGTGCTTTACGGGATCATCACGGATCAGGACGTCACGCCCCTGTTCATGGCGGGGATCATTCCGGGCCTCATGGGCATCGTGATGTACGCGATCACGCTGCGGATCGTCATGCAGCTGCGCCCCGGCGAGGTGCCGCTGGCAGAGGCCGCGCCGTGGAGCGAGAGGCTGCGCAGCCTGTCCACCGTCTGGCCCGCCGCGCTCTTGTTCCTGTTCGTGATCGGCGGGCTCTACGGCGGCCTGTTCACGATCACCGAAGCGGCCGGGGCGGGCGCGGTCGGCGCGTTGCTGATCGGTGTCCTGCAGGGCCGCCTTGGCCCGCGCCAGATCATGGAGTGTCTCATCACCTCGCTGCGCACGACGGCAGCGATCTTCATGATCGTGATCGGGGCGTATCTGTTCGGCTATTTCCTGACGCTCACCCAATCGACGCAGAACATCATCACCTTCCTGGTGAACCTGCCGGTCGGTCCCTATGGCGTTCTTGCGCTTGTGGTGCTGGTCTACATCATCCTTGGCGCGCTGATGGATGAACTGGCCGTCATCCTTGTCACCATCCCGGTGGTCTTTCCGGCCATGATGCAGCTGGGGTTCGACCCGGTGTGGTTCGGCGTGGTCATCGTGATGACCTGCACGCTGGGGATGATCAGCCCGCCCATCGGCATGAACGTGTTCGTGATCAACTCGCTGGCAAGGGACGTGTCCCTTGTCCAGATCTATCGCGGGATCACGCCGTTCCTGATATCGGACCTCATCCGGCTGTTCCTGATCTGCGCGTTCCCGATCCTTGCCCTGTTCCTGCCCTCAACGATGTGAGGGCGGCGGATGGGTGGGGCCGGCTGTCACGACAGCCGGTCCTTCAGGCCGAACCACATTCCCACCAGCGGCAGGAACCAGGGCTTGCCGCTGTGCAGGGGAACGGCGGGCCAGTCGAGGCCCTGCAGCGGGTTGGTGTCGTTTCGTCCCATCGCCATGTCGGCCAGCGCCTGCCCGACCAGCGTGGACATCTGCGCGCCGTGGCCGGAATAGCCCATGCCATAGATCATGCCGTCGGCCTCGCCCGCGCGGGGGAACCGATCCTTGGTCATGCCGACAAGCCCGCCCCAGCAATAGTCGATCTGCACATCCGCCAGATGCGAAAAGATCTGACCAAGCGAGCGGCGCAGCACCTGCCCCGACTTCGCGTCCGACCGCTGGTCCGACACGGCCGAAAACCGCGCCCGCCCGCCAAAGATCAGCCGGTTGTCGGGTGAAAGGCGGAAGTAGTTCCCGATATTCATCGAGGTCACGCAGGTCCGGTTGCCGGGCATGGTGGCGCTGACCTCTGCATCCGTCAGGGGGCGCGTCGCCACGATGAACGATCCGACAGAGATGATGCGCCGGCGGAAGTACCCCAGCGGCGCCTTGCGCACCGTGGCCGAATAGGCCCCTGTGGCGGCGATCACCCGATCCGCCCGGATCGTGCCGCGCGGGGTCACCAGGTCCCAGCCGCTGCCGGCGCGTTCGCGGCCGGTGACGGGGGCATGTTCCCAGATGCGGGCGCCGTGGCGGGCGGCGGCCCCGGCCAACCCGTTCACATAGCGGCCCATGTGCATCATCGCTGATTTGCGGTAAAGCATCCCGCCGTGGAACGCGTCCGACGCCACCTCAGACGCAAGATCGGGCTTGTCCAGCCAGCGGGTGTCTGGATCGACCTCGCGGTGGATCACCTCGAAGTTCCGGCGCAGCCCCTCCACGTGTGACGGTTTGGAGGCCAGCTTCAGCTTGCCCGACCGGCGGAAGTCGCAGGCGATCCGTTCCTCGGCAATCAGATCCTCGATCATGTCGATGGACCGGTCATAGGCCTTGTAAAGCGCATGCGCCCGTTCGGCGCCCAGATGCGCCTTGGCATCGGCATAGCCGTGGGCGATCCCGTTGTTCAGGTGGCCGCCGTTTCGGCCCGACGCGCCCGCGCCGATGTGTTCGGCCTCAAGCACCGCGACGCTGACGCCTTCGCGCGCCAGCTTGCGCGCCGCGTTGAGCCCGGTGAAGCCGCCGCCGATGACGGCGACGTCCACCTTGCCCTCTACCGGCCCGGGCTGCCCGTTTGCAAAGGGCGTGGCGCTGTCGTGCCAGTAGGACATGTATTTCATCGCTGCTTCCTCACAGGCCGACGGTTTCAGCAAGGCCGGAGATGTCCTTGACCTCGGTATAGCCGTAATAGGGGTTCGCGGGTTCGTGGCCGCGGTTGACCCAGACCTTGTTGCGGATGCCGAGGTCATGCGCCGTCATCAGGTCATAGCGGAAGCTGGACGACACGTGCAGCACGTCTTCCGGCCCGCAGCCAAGCTGGTCGAACATGTATTCGAAGGCCCGCATCTGCGGCTTGTAGGCCTGCGCGCTTTCGGCGGTGAACACATGCGCGATCGGGGCGCCCAGACGCGCGATGTTGTGCGGGATCTGTTCGTTCATCGAGTTGGTCAGCGCGACCAGCGGGATATGCGGCGCGATCCGGGCCAGGCCCGCGGGCACATCCGCATGGGGGCCCCAGGTGGGGACGCGGGTATAGATTTCCGCGGCGACGGCGGGATCGAAGTCCACGCCGTTGCGCTTGCAGGTGCGTTCCAGCGCGTTGTGGACCACTTCGGCATAGGGCTTCCAGGCCCCCAGCACCTCGTCCAGGCGATAGGCGGCAAAGTCGGCGATGAACACCTGCATCTGTTCGGGCGACAGCGTATCGCCGTAATGCGCGCGCGCGGCGCCGGCCATGTCAAAGTTGATCATGGTGCCGTGGCAGTCGAATGTGATGAATTTGGGGCGGAAGCTCATGTCTGTCTCCGGTGCTCTTGCGTTCCTCATCCTCGGGCGGTTTCCACCACAGAGCTTGCCGCGTTTCGCGATCTGAGAGCAGGAAATTGCGTTTGCCCCCAAGGCGGCGGCATGGCGTGCCGCCCGGGGGGCATCTTTGGTCACCAACGCGGGCCGGGGCGGGGCAGCCTGACGGGGACAGAAGAAGCGCCCCCGCGGCCCAACCGGAAAGACCCTGCATGACCAAGCTGTTGCCCGTCACCTCCTCGCCCACCTTTGCCCCGCGCGAGGGTGTCGCCGCCCCCGACCGGCTGATCGAGGGCGCCCCCGCCTTCAAGACCTGGGAGATCGACACCGCCATGGCAGAGGCCGCGAAATGGGGCGAGATCAGCACCGGCGTCTGGGAGGCCACCCCCGGCACCACCCGGTCGATCAAGGGCGACACGTTCGAGTTCTGCCACATCCTGGACGGCCGCGTGGAAATCACCGAGGAAGGCGGCGCGACCCATGCCTTTGGCGCCGGTGACAGCTTTGTCATGAAGCCCGGTTTCGTCGGCCAGTGGAAGACGCTGGAAACCGTGCGCAAGATCTACGTCATCGCGTCCTGATCCATGTCCGCCATGACCCTGAACCCTGCTGAACTGCTGGACCGGCTGGTGGCCTTTCCCAGCGTCGTCGGGACATCGAACATCGCGCTGATGGGGTTCGTGGCGGACTACCTGACCGCGCATGGCGTGCCCCATCACTTGCTGCCGGGGCCGGAAGGCGATCGGGTCAACCTGTTCGCCACGATCGGCGACCCCGACGTGCCCGGATACATCCTGTCGGGCCACGTGGACGTAGTTCCGGCCGGGGAACCGGGCTGGCAGGCCGATCCCTTTGTCATGCGGCGCGACGGCGGGCGGCTGATCGGGCGCGGGTGCTGCGACATGAAGGGCTTCGTCGCCGCCGCGCTGGCTGCCGTGCCCGCGTTGCAGCAGATGCGGCTTTCGGCGCCGATCCACATCGCGCTTTCCTATGACGAGGAAGCGGGCTGCCGCGGCGTGCCGCACATGATCAAGGCGCTGCCCGATCTTTGCGCGCCCCCGGCGGGCTGCTTCGTGGGCGAACCGACGGGCCTTGTCCCGGTGCTGGCGCACAAGGGCAAGGCCGCGATCATGATCCGGGCCGAGGGGCAAGCGGCGCACAGCTCCCGCCCAGATCTTGGCGCGAACGCGATCCACGCGCTGATGCCCGCGTTGATGGCCGCCGTGGCGCAGGCAGAGGCGCTGAAGGATGGTCCGGTGGATGCACGCTTTGCGCCGCCGTGGTCCAGCCTGCAGATCGGCACGATCAGCGGCGGGCAGGCGATCAACATCATCCCCGCCGCGGCAGAGGCGGCAATCGAGGCCCGCGCCATCGCCGGGATCGATCCTGCCGCGCTTCTTGCCCCCGTTCTTGATGCGCTTGGCGAGGGGGCAGGGGCAGAGTGGCTGTCGTCCTACCCGGCGCTGGCGCTGGCTGCGGATCATCCGCTGGCGGGGCTGGCGGAGGCGGTGTCGGGGAACGCGCCGCTTGGCGCCGTCAGCTTCGGGACCGAGGCCGGGCTTTTCCAGCAGGCGGGCATCCCGTCGATCATCTGCGGCCCGGGCGACATCGCCCGCGCCCACCGCCCCGAGGAATACCTGACCGAGGCCGAACTTTCGTCTGCCTATGGGATGATCCTTGCCCTTGGGCAAAGGCTGGCGGGCTGAGTGCGGCATTTCCTGCGGCGCGCCTGCCGGCATCCGATGGAAACTGCCGCCCCGGCGCCGGATCACGGCAAAACTGCCGCGGTCCCCGCCGCAAGGTGAAGGTGAACAGAATGGACTTGCCGATGACCCCTGAGACCCCCGCCCTGTCCGCCGAAGACATCCGTATCGAGGCGTTCACCCCTGATCACCTGCAGGGCGGGCTCCGCCTGTCGCAGGCCGTCAGCTGGCCCCACCGGATCGAGGATTGGGCGCTGAACCTGTCGGTATCCGAAGGTGTAGTGGCCTGCGCCGATGGCGCGGTGGTGGGGACGGCGCTGTGTTCGCCGTTCGGCGAGGTCGCGACGCTCAACATGATCATCGTGGACGGGCGGATGCAGGGGCGCGGGCTTGGCCGCAAGCTGATGGAGCGGATCATCGCCCTGGGCGGAGACCGGGAACTGCGGCTGGTCGCCACCGCCGAAGGGCAGCCGCTTTATGAAAAGCTGGGGTTCATGGCGACCGGCCGCATCCTGCAGCACCAGGGGCTGCCCCGCCCGGCCACGCCGGAACTGCCGGTACGGACCGGCAGCGCGGCGGATGCCGCCCGGCTGGCACAGATGGATCATGCGGCGTCCAACATGTCGCGTGAGGGGCTGATCACCACCATCGCCACGCAGGGTGAAGTGCTGCTGGCCGACGCTGGCTTTGCGATCCTCCGCGATTTCGGCCGGGGCAAGGTGCTGGGCCCGGTGGTAGCCGGCGATACCGCCACCGCCCGCGCTCTGATGGCCGAGGCCGCGACCCGCTGCGCCGGGACCTTCCTGCGCATCGACCTGACCGAGGCGGCAAGCCTGTCCGATCATGCCGAAACCCTTGGCCTTGCCCATGTCGGCGGCGGCACTGCGATGCGCAAGGCGCCGCGCCCTGCCGAGGGTTCCGGCCTCACAACCTATGCCCTTGTGTCCCAGGCCTTGGGCTGATCCCTGCGGAGAGTGAAATGCTGACCAATTCCCTTGTAGAGCTGGACCGCCAGCACCTTATCCATCCCGTATCCTCGTTCCGCGGGCACGAACAGCGCGGCGTGCGCGTGCTGCGGTCGGCCAAGGGCGCGACCGTCACCGACGCCGAGGGGCGCGAGCTGATCGACGGCTTTGCCGGGCTCTGGTGCGTGAACGCGGGTTATGGCCATGAAAGCATCGTCGAGGCTGCCGCCGAACAGATGCGCCGCCTGCCTTATGCCACCGGCTATTTCGATTTGGGGGCCGAGGCGCCGATCCGTCTTGCGGCGGCACTGGCCGAACGGTCGCCGGGTGACCTGAACCACATCTACTTCACGCTTGGCGGGTCGGACGCGGTGGACAGCACCATCCGGTTTGTCCGCTATTACTGGCACGCCAAGGGCCAGCCGGGGCGGGACCAGTTCATCTCGGTCGAACAGGGGTACCATGGCTCGACCACGATGGGGGCGGGGCTGACGGCGCTGCCGGCCTTCCATGACGGCTTTGGCGTGCCCTATGCGTGGCAGCACAAGATTTCGTCGCACTACATCTATCGCAACCCGGTGGGCAGCGACCCGCAGGCGATCATCGACGCCTCGGTAGCCGAACTTCGTGCCAAGGTTGCCGCGATCGGCGAGGACCGCGTGGCGGCCTTCTATGTAGAGCCGATCCAGGGGTCCGGCGGTGTTCTGGTGCCACCCGCCGGATGGGTCAAGGCGATGCGCGACGTCTGCGCCGAGCTTGGCATCCTGTTCGTTGCGGACGAGGTCATCACCGGCTTTGGCCGCACCGGGCCGCTGTTCGCCTGCAGCGACGAAGGTATCGTGCCGGACCTGATGACCACGGCCAAGGGCCTGACCTCGGGCTATGTGCCGATGGGCGCGGTGTTCATGTCGGATCACGTCTACCAGACCATCGCCGACGGGGCGGGGGCCAAGGCCATCGGCCACGGCTTCACCTATTCCGCCCATCCCGTTTCCGCCGCCGTCGCGCTGGAGGTTCTGTCGCTCTATGAAGGCGGGCTTCTGGAAAACGGCGCGCGGGCCGGGGCGCGGCTGATGGCCGGGCTGGACGGGCTGCGCGATCACCCGCTGGTGGGCGATGTGCGCGGTCGGGGCATGCTGGCCGCCGTCGAACTGGTCGTGGACAAGGAGAAGAAGACGCCGCTTCCGGCCTCGGTCCAGCCGGCGACGCGGCTCTTTGACCGGGCGTGGGAACAGGGTCTGATCGTGCGGTCCTTTGCGCAGGGCATCTTTGGCTATGCGCCGCCGCTTTGCTGCACCGATGCCGAAATTGACGCCATCGTCGAACGGACCCGGAAGGTGCTGGACCTGACGCTGGAAGATCCGGAAATCCGCGCAGTGCTGGCCTGATGACCCTGCTGTACGTTTCCACGGCGGAACGCGCCGCCGCCTGGCAGCCGATCTTTGCCGAAGCGGGCGAAGAGATGATCGTGGGCGAGGCGGCGGTGACCGACCCCGCCGCGGTCACGCATCTGCTCTGCTGGACGCCGCCAAGGGATCTGGGGCGGTACCCCAACCTCAAGGTGGTGATCAGCGCGGGCGCGGGGGTGGACCAGATGCCGCCCCTGCCGCCCGGCGTGGCGCTGTCGCGCACGGTGGCCCCGGGGATCGAGGAGATGGTGCGCGACTGGGTCCTGATGGCCTGCCTGATGCTGCACCGGTCGATGCCCGCCTATCTGGAACAGGCGGCGCGGGGCGAATGGAAGACCCACCACACGCAGCTGGCGCAGGGCTGCCGCGTCGGGATCATGGGCATGGGCCGGATCGGCAGCCTTGCCGCCCGCAGCCTGGCCAGCCTTGGCTTCCCCGTCGCGGGGTGGAGCCGTTCCGGCCGGCCGGTAGAGGGGGTGGAGGTCTTTGGCAGCGACCAGCTTGACGCCATGCTGGCGCGGACCGACCTGCTGGTGTGCCTGCTGCCGCTGACGCCGGAAACGCGGGGGCTGATGAACGCGGACTTCCTTGGCAAGCTGCCGCGGGGGGCGCGGCTTGTCCATGCGGGCCGGGGGGCGCAGCTGGACATGGACGCGCTGAAGGCGGCGCTTGATCAGGGGCAGATTTCGGCCGCCATGCTGGACGTGACCGAGCCGGAGCCGCTGCCCCAGGATCACTGGGCCTGGGCCGATCCGCGGGTCATCATCACGCCGCATGTGGCGGCCGTCACCGACTATGCCGAAGGCGCGCGGCACGTGCTGGAGGTGATCCGGGCCACGCGCGCCGGGACCGAAATTCCCGGTCTTGTCGATCAGGCGAAGGGCTATTGACCGCCTTTTGCGGCGCGGAGGGAAATGCCGCGCCGTGAAAGAATACGAAACAATCTGCCGCATGCCGGGCAAGTTTCGGCGTTTCGCCGAGGCGGTTCCGGGTGAAGCTGAAGGTAACAGCAAGAAGACAGGGGGCTGGACCCGCCCGTCGAACGCAAGGGCCGACGCGCGGCGGAGGGCCTGACGGGCCGCAGATCCCCGACACGGACAAAGGCGCAGGCATGGCCGCGCATTGCAGAAAGGACTGCCGCAATGGCAACACTCAGCGACGTGAAGCCCCTGGACGCCTTCCAGTATGTGTCTTTCGACGTGGTCGGCACGCTGATCGACTTTGAAGGCGCGCTGAAGGACGGGCTTGCGCAGATCGCCGAAAAGGAAGGCGTGGACGTCGATGGCGAGGCCGCTCTCGTGATCTACCGCGAGGCGCGGTATGAACCGGGCGCGGCCCTATACCCCGATGACACGGGCCGGTGCTATTCCCGCATCGCCGAGGCCTTTGGCCTGCCCGATACCGAGGAATACCGCCAGTTCATGATCGACGCGGTGGGCGAGGCCAAACCGTTCGCCGACAGCGTGGAGGCGATGGCCCGGCTCAAGCGCCGCTACAAGCTGATCGCCATGACCAACGCCCGCCGCTGGGCGTTCGAGAAATACGCCGAAAAGCTGGGCCAGCCGTTCTGGGCGGCCTTCACCACCGACGAGACCGGCACCGAAAAGCCCGATCCCGCGTTCTTCCACCGGGTCTTTGCCCATGTGGAACAGCAGGGCGGCAGCAAGGCCGACATCCTGCACACCGCGCAAAGCCAGTACCATGACATCGGCATTTCGCGCGAACTCGGCATGACCAACGCTTGGATCCAGCGCCGGCATGCGCAAAATGGATACGGCGCCACGATCGAGCCAGAGGGCTTCACCGCGCCCGATTACCATTTCCACGCGCTGATCGAACTGGCCGAAGCGGCTGACAAGGCTTTCGACGCATAATCACCGTCCAGGCGGCACCAAGACCGCCGGATCACCCCAATCCACGACAGGGAACCCCACGATGACCAAGCTTCCGACGAACTGGACCGGGCGTGACGACGCCATGGTCGAACACATGATCCGCCGCGGCGCGTCCCGGCGCGAGTTGCTCAAGATGCTGATGGCCTCGGGTGTCGCGGCGGCGGCCGGCGGGTCGGTCCTGCTGCGCGCCTCGACCGCGCTCGCGGCGACGCCGGTGATGGGCGGCAGCATGCGGGCCGCAGGCTGGTCATCCTCGACCGCCGACACGCTGGACCCGGCCAAGGCCTCGCTTTCGACCGACTATGTCCGCTGCTGCTCCTTCTACAGCCGCCTCACCTTCCTGGACGAGGCCGGCCTGGTGCAGATGGAGCTTGCCGACACGATCGAAACTGACGACGCCCAGACCTGGCAGGTCAGGCTGAAGCCGGGCGTGCTGTTCCACGACGGCAAGACGCTCAACGCCGAGGACGTGGTCTATTCGCTCAAGCGTCACCTGGACGAGGGCGTGGGGTCCAAGGCGAACTCGCTCGCCAAGCAGATGACCGAGATTTCCAAGGTCGACGACCTCACGGTGAAGATCGTGCTGGAATCGCCCAACGCCGACCTGCCGACGATCCTGTCGCTGCACCACTTCATGATCATCGCCGACGGCACCACGGATTTCCGCACCGCAAACGGCACCGGCGCTTTTGTCTGTGAGGTCTTCGAACCCGGCGTGCGTTCGGTCGCCGTCCGGAACCCGAACTACTTCAAGGGGCAGGGGCCGTATCTCGACAGCTTTGAATTCATCGCGATCCCGGACAACAACGCCCGCGTGAACGCGCTTCTGTCCGGAGACATCCAGCTGGCGGCGGCAATCAACCCGCGCTCCATGCGGATGCTGGAGGGGCAGCCCTCGGTGCAGGCGTCCGTTACCACTGCAGGCAACTACACCAACCTGAACATCCGCCTGGACATGGAACCCGGCGCCCGCGCCGATTTCGTCGAGGGGATGAAGTACCTTGTGAACCGCGAGGCGATCCAGCAGTCGGTGCTGCGCGGCCTGGCAGAGATCGGCAACGACCAGCCCGTGCCGCCCGCGAACCGCTATCACAACCCGAACCTTGCGCCCCGCGCCTATGACCCGGAAAAGGCGCGCTTCCACTTTGAGAAGTCCGGCCTTCTTGGGACCGAGATCCCGATGGTCGCGTCCGAGGCGGCGGGATCGTCGATCGACATGGCCATGGTCGTCCAGCAGGCGGGGGCCGAGGTCGGCATGAACCTGAAGGTCGAACGGGTGCCCTCGGACGGGTACTGGTCGAACTACTGGCTGCAGTCGCCGGTCCACTTCGGCAACATCAACCCGCGCCCGACGCCGGACATCCTGTTCTCGCTGCTCTACGCCTCTGACGCGCCGTGGAACGAGAGCCACTACAAGTCCGAACGGTTCGACCAGATGATGGTCGAGGCGCGCGGCTCGCTCGACGAGGAAAAGCGCACCGCGATCTACTGGGAGATGCAGGAGATGGTCGCCAACGAGGCCGGCACCATCATCCCGACCTACATCTCCAACGTGGACGGCATTTCCTCGCGGCTGCACGGGCTGCGGCCGAACCCGCTGGGCGGGATGATGGGCTATGCCTTTGCCGAACACGTCTGGATGGACGCCTGATCCACGGCGCCGACCGGGCCTGCGCCTGATCGCGCGGGCCCGTCCCTGAAATCACAGCCGAACGAGGTGTCCCCTTGCCCCGATCGCTCTTGCCATGGTTGCTTGTGCTGCAGCGGCTCGGCATTGCCCTGCTGACGCTTGTCATCGTGTCCTTCGCGGTGTTCTTCGCGACCGAACTTCTGCCCGGCGATGTGGCGCAGATCCTGCTGGGTCAGGCGGCCACACCCGAAGCCGTCGCCGGATTGCGAGAGGCGATGGGCCTGAACGAGCCGGCGCTTCAGCGCTTCTTGGGCTGGCTGATCGGGATGGTGGTTGGGGGCGACATGGGCACATCCTATGTCAACCAGATGGAGGTAGCCGAACTGGTCAGCGGGCGGCTTGGCAACTCGTTGCGGCTGGCGGGGGTGACGACGTTGGTTTCGGTTCCCATAGCACTTGCGCTGGGGATCGGGGCGGCGATGTGGCGCGGCTCGATCTTTGACCGGGCAGTGTCGGTGCTGACGATCTCCGTCATCTCGGTGCCCGAGTTCATGGTGGCGACGCTGGCGGTGCTGATCTTTGCCGTCTGGCTCGGCTGGCTGCCCGCGCTCAGCTACGGGGCGAACGTGGATTCGATCACGGCGATGCTGAAGGCCTATGCGATGCCGGTGATCACACTGTCCTTTGTCGTGTCGGCGCAGATGATCCGCATGACGCGGGCGGCCGTGATCGACACGATCAACACGCCCTATGTGGAAATGGCGCTGCTCAAGGGCGCGTCGCGGTCGCGGATGGTCTTGCGCCACGCGCTGCCGAACGCGCTGGGGCCGATCGCCAACGCCGTCGCGCTTTCGCTCAGCTACCTGGTAGGCGGGGTCATCATCGTGGAAACGATCTTCAACTACCCGGGCGTGGCAAAGCTGATGGTCGATGCCGTTTCGACCCGCGACCTGCCGTTGATCCAGTCCTGCGCCATGATCTTTTGCGTCAGCTACCTGGCGCTGATCACCATCGCGGACATGGTGGCCATCCTCTCGAACCCGAGGCTGCGTAAATGATGACACTCCGTTCCGCATCAACGCCCGATCGCGGTCGCAAGCCCCGGGCTTATTCGTTCAACTGGGTGGGGCGGATCGGCCTTGCCGTGATGCTGTTCTGGGCGGTCGTCGCAGTCATCGGCCCGTGGATCTCGCCGCACCCGCCCGGCGAAATCGTGGACTGGGACTATTTCGGGCCTGTGACCGAAAACTTCTGGATGGGGACCGACTACCTGGGCCGGGACATCTTTTCCCGCATCCTGATGGGTGCCCGCTTTACCGTGGGTATCGCGCTTGCCGCCGTGACGCTCGCATGCACCTTTGGCGTGATCCTGGGGATGGTCGCCGCCGTCACGGGCGGCTGGTTCGACATGATCCTGTCGCGCCTGCTGGACGCGTTCAACGGCATTCCGTCGCTGCTGTTCGGGCTGGTGGTGGTTGCCGCGGTGGGGTCGTCGATCCCGGTGCTGGTGCTGACGCTGGGCGCGATCTACATGCCGGGCGCCTATCGCTTTGCCCGCGCGCTGGCGGTCAACGTCAACACGATGGACTTCGTCACCGTCGCCCGCGCCCGGGGCGAACGCACGCCCTACCTGATCGTGCGAGAGATCTTTCCGAACATCCTTGGCCCCGTTCTGGCCGACCTGGGGCTGCGCTTCGTGTTCATCGTGCTTGTGCTGTCGGGGCTGTCGTTCCTCGGGCTTGGCGTGCAGCCGCCCAATGCCGACTGGGGCGGCCTTGTCCGTGAAAACATCGAGGGGCTGAGCCTTGGCGCCCCGGCGGTGATCTTCCCGTCGATCGCCATCGCGTCGCTGACCATCTCGGTGAACATGTTCATCGACAACCTGCCCACCAAGATCCGCGACAGGAGCGAATGATGACCACTCCCCCGCTTGTCCGTGTCAGAGGGCTGAAGATCGGCGCCACCACCGACGCCGGCCGCAAGGTCGAAATCATCAAGGGCGTCAGCTTCGACATCGCGCCCGGCGAAATCATCGCCCTGATCGGCGAGTCCGGATCGGGCAAGACGACGATCGCGTTGTCGCTGATGGGCCATACCCGGACGGGCTGTGCCATCCATGGCGGAGAGATAAGCTTAGGCACGTCGGTCGTTACCGCGATGACCGAACGGCAGCGCGCCCGGCTGCGCGGGACGGAAGTGTCCTATGTGCCGCAATCGGCCGCCGCCGCCTTCAACCCGTCCAAGCGGATCATGGACCAGGTGATCGAGATCGCCGACATCCACAAGCTCATGCCGCCCGCGCAGGCACGGGCCAAGGCGGTGGAACTGTTCCGCGCGTTGGCGCTTCCGGACCCGGAAAACATCGGCAGCCGCTATCCGCACCAGGTGTCGGGTGGGCAGTTGCAGCGGCTTTCGGCAGCGATGGCGCTGATCGGTGACCCGAAGCTGGTCATCTTTGACGAACCGACGACGGCGCTGGATGTGACCACCCAGATCGAGGTGCTGCGCGCGTTCAAGTCAGTGATGGCCAAGGGTGGCATTTCCGGCGTCTATGTCAGCCACGACCTTGCCGTGGTGGCGCAGATCGCCGACCGGATCATCGTCCTGCGCGGGGGCGAGATTCAGGAAGAGGGGCCGACGGACCAGATCCTGAACGCCCCGCGCCATGCCTATACAAGGCAGCTTCTGGCGGCCTTCGAACCCGTCCCGCATGTCCCGCTGGCCGTGCCCGAGGCCGAGGCGCGGAAGCCGATCCTGGAGGTGGTCAACCTTCATGCCGGTTACGGTCCGGTGCGGAACGGCGAACCCGCCGCGAAGATCCTCAAGGACGTGAGCTTCCGGCTGGAGCGGGGGCGCAACCTTGGCGTCATCGGCGAATCCGGGTCGGGGAAATCGACGCTCGCCCGTGCCATTGCAGGCATCCTGCCGCCCTACAAGGGCAGCGTGCTGATGAACGGGCACGAAATGGGCCGCGACATTCAGACCCGCAGCAAGGAAGAATTGCGCAAGGCGCAGATGGTGTTCCAGCTGGCCGACACGGCGCTGAACCCGGCGCATTCGATCAACACGATCCTCGCGCGGCCGCTGACCTTTTATCACGGGCTGAAGGGCAAGGCCCGCGACGCCCGCGTGGCCCGGTTGCTGGACATGGTGCATCTGCCGGCCAGCCTGCGCCACCGGCTGCCGGGGGAACTGTCCGGCGGGCAGAAGCAGCGCGTGAACCTTGCGCGCGCGCTGGCTGCCGATCCTGACCTGATCCTGTGCGACGAAATCACCTCGGCCCTTGATACCGTGGTTGCCGCGGCGATTCTTGACCTGCTGAAGGAACTGCAGCGGGAACTGGGCATCAGCTACATGTTCATCAGCCACGACCTGTCCACGGTCGAGGCGATCTGCGACGACGTCCTGGTCATGCTGAAGGGCGAGGTGGTCGAGGCGCTTCCCGCGGCCGAAATGTCGGCGCGCGCGACGCATCCCTATTCGCGGCTGCTGATCTCGTCGATCCCGAAGCTGGACACGGGCTGGCTGGCGGGGCTGGAACAGGACCCGCAGCTCGTGGCGCAGTTCGCCCAACGATAGCAATCAGACCTTGTCGGCGAACAGGTGCGTCAGCGGGTACTGCGTCTTGACGAAGGGCGTCTTCATCACGACGAAGCTGAAGTACTTGTCGATGCCCACGTTGCGGTCGATCAGCGCCTCGATGATGTTCTGGTAATCTGCGATCGACGAGGTCACGAACTTGGCCAGGTAGTCATAGCCGCCAGACACAAGGTGGCATTCGACGCAACAGTCGACCTTTTCCAGCGCCTCCTGGAAGCGGGCAAAGTCGATCTGGCGGTGGTTCTTCAGCGTGAATTCGGTGAACACGGTCAGGGTTTCGCCCAGCTTGGCCATGTCGATCTGTGCGGTATAGCCGGTGATGTAGCCCGCCTGCTGCAGCTTCTTCACGCGCATCAGGCAGGGCGAAGGCGACAGGTTCACCTGTTCCGCCAGTTCGACGTTGGTGATGCGCCCGTTGCGCTGCAACTCGGCGAGAATCCTCACGTCGATCCGGTCGAGCTTGTAGCGGGTGGTCATCTGCGTGTCCTTCCGGTTCGGCGCCGTTTTCGCCTTGTGAATGCCAGTGGCCCCTTCAAGTCAACCGCATTCAACAGGAAATGCTGTCACCGGTCGGTCATCCGGCACAAGCGTTTGGCGCGGTTGATCTAGCTTCGTTGAAAAGACTGGAGTTCTTCATGCCCGCGCCCCTGATGCCCATCGCGACAAACACCGACCTGCCGGACCACGCCGACTGCGTGGTGATCGGCGCCGGGATCGTGGGGGTCAGCGCGGCCTATTGGCTGGCCCGCGCCGGGATGAAGGTGGTGCTGTTGGAAAAGGGGCGGGTGGGAGCTGAACAGTCCAGCCGTAACTGGGGCTGGTGCCGCCAGCAGAACCGCGACGCGCGCGAACTGCCGCTTTCCACCAAAAGCCTGTCCCTGTGGGAAGACATGGCGGCTGATATCGGCGCGGATCTGGGCTTTCGCCGCTGCGGGCTGCTTTACCTGTCGGATGATCCCGCGGAAATCGACGGTTGGGCCGCCTGGGGCCGGTTCGCCCGGGGCGAGGGCGTGGATACCCGAATGCTGACGGCGGCCGAGGCGACCGAACGCGGCGCCGCCACCGGCAAGGGCTGGGCCGGCGGCGTCTGGTCGCCGACCGACGGGACGGCGGACCCCGCGCGCGCGGCGCCCCTGATCGCCAAGGGGGTGATGCAGCATGGCGGCACCGTGATCCAGATGTGCGCGGCCCGCGGGATCGAAACCGAAGGTGGGGCGGTTTCGGCGGTCATCACCGAACGCGGGGTGATCCGGACGCCGCGGGTGGTTATGTCTGGCGGGGCCTGGGCGTCCAGCTTCCTGAACCAGTCGGGGATCTTCTTTCCGCAGGCCTCTGTGCGCAGCTCGATCCTGTCGGTGGCGCCGGGGGCCGAGGGGCTGCCGCCCGCGTTGCACACCGCCGCCGCATCGGTGACACGGCGCGGGGATGGCGGGCACACGCTGGCGATTTCCGGCCGCAGCAACCTCGACCCGACGCCCGGCGCGGTCCGGGGGGCGCGGCACTTCCTGCCGATGTTCGCCAAACGCTGGCGGTCGCTGTCGCCGGGCGGGTTGCAGGCGTGGCGCGCGGGGTTCGAGACCCGCGCCACCTGGGCGCTCGACCGTGAAACTCCGATGGAGCGGATGCGCATCCTTGACCCCCGCCCGTCTGAACGGCTGGTGGCGGAAACGCTGGACCGGGCGCGGCGGCTTTTGCCCGCGCTGCGCGAGGTGCCGGTGCAGGCAAGCTGGGCGGGCTATATCGACAGCACCCCCGATGGCGTGCCGGTGATCGACGCCGACATCGGCATCCCTGGGCTGACGCTGGCGGCGGGCCTGTCGGGACACGGCTTTGGCATCGGGCCGGGGGTCGGGCATCTCGTGGCGGACCTGATCCTTGGCCGCGAACCGATCATCGAGACGGCGCAGTACCGTCTGGCTCGGTTTGACGGGTCCCAATGGGGAAAGGTGGCAAAATTCTGATCTCATGCCGCGAAGCGAGAGATGTGGAACGGTTCAAGAGGGGTTTCGCACCTGCCCGTGGTGACAAGTTCGGCCATCGCGTCGCCGACGCCGGGGCCAAGCTGGAACCCGTGGCCGCAAAAGCCGAAGGCGTGATAGAGCCCCGGCATGGTGGCCGAAGGCCCCATCACCGGCAGGTCATCCGCCACATAGCCTTCGCAGCCGGACCACTGCCGGATCACAGCCACGTCGCGCAGCGCAGGGACAAGCCGCGTCACCGCCCGCAACTGTTCAGCCAGCCGCGAGGGGTCCACGTGGGCATGTCCGGGTTCGGGCGCGACCGGGACCCGCTGCACCCCGCCGCCAAAGACGATGTTCCCGCGTTCCACCTGCCGCAGGTACGCGCCATGGTCCCGCGACCAGATGCCGACGACCGGCAGGATGCGATGCGGCAGCGGCTCGGTCACGCCCATCTGCGGGCCGTGGGTGGTCAGCGGGACGGTTTCGCCGAACTGTTCCGCGATCTGTCGGCCCCATGCGCCAGCGCAGTTCAGCAGAACGGGGGCATCGAACCGGCCACGGCTGGTATGGATGGTGAAACCGTTGCCGGTGGCGGCGACCCCCTGAACGGTCGTGTGGGGCAGGACCTCTGCCCCCAGCCGGGCGGCGGCCTCGGCAAAGGCGGGCGCGACAAGGCGCGGGTTGGCCGATCCGTCCTGCGGCGAAAAGGACGCGCCGATGGCCTGGGGCGAAAGGCCGGGGAACCGGCGGCGCAGGTCGGTGGCGGTCAGTTCCTCAAGCTCCAGCCCCCACGGGCGGGCGTCCTGGGCAAAGCGGCGCATGTCCGCAAGCCCGTTGTCGTCAAAGATCAGCCGCACATGGCCGGTGGCGCGGAACTCGACGTCCCGGCCCAGAAGGCGTTCCGCCTCGCCCCAGAGCGCCCGGGACCGGTGGGCCAGCGGCAGTTGCGGCAGGTAGCGCCCGGTACGGCGGATGTTCCCGAAGGACGCCACCGTTGCCCCGGCCCCGATCGCGCCGCGTTCGATCAGGCGCACGCGGGCGCCCCGGCGGGCAAGGAAAAAGGCCGCGCTGCTGCCCATCAGCCCGCCGCCCAACACGATCACGTCCATTGCGCCCGCCTTTCCCGATCCGTCCGTTGCCGCCATCAGAACGCGGCTGCATGGTTGGGGTCAAAGACGGGAACCGACACCACCCATAAGCCAAACCTATGGAGGCCAATCCATGCGCGCCCGGCAGCTTGAGGTATTTACCGCCGTTATGCGGGCCGGCACCGTCACCGGCGCGGCGCGGATACTCAACATTTCCCAGCCGGCGCTGAGCCAGATCCTGCTGCATTGCGAGGATGAGCTGGGCTTCAAGCTGTTCGAGCGGGAAAAGGGCCGCCTGCGCCCCACGGTCGAGGCGCAGGAGCTTTACCCCGAGGCGGAGCGGCTGTTTTCCAGTCTGGAGGGGCTGCGCCGCAAGACGCAGGACCTGCGGCTGGGGCGGTCGGGGCTGGTGCGGGTGGGCGCTTCGGCCCCGCCGGCGATGTCGCTGCTGCCGACGGTGATGGCCGAGTTCCGCGCCCGGCATCCGGATATCGTGCTGCGGTCGCATGTGGCGCCGATCGCTTCACTGGTGGCGATGCTGCGGGCGGGGGATGCGGCGCTGGCGCTGGCGCTGGACGACGATCTGCCCCCGGATATCGAGGTTGAACCGCTGGGCAAGACCGGCTTTTGCTGCCTGCTGCCGCAGGGGCATCCGTTGGCGGCGCGGGAGGCCCTGTCCCTTGCCGATCTGGAGGGCGAGACCGTCATATCCTATCGCAGTGCGACCCGCCCGTACGAGGAACTGGACCGCGCTGCCCGCCAGCAGGGCCTGCGCTTTGCGCCGCAATTGGAAATCGACGTCTCGATCACGGCGGTGGGGTTCGTTCAGGCGGGGCTGGGGGTCGCGGTGGTGGATGCGCTGCTGCCCTGGGGCCAGTTCGAAGGGGTGACGGCGCGGCCAATCGCCGACGGGCCGGCGCTGCCGCTGTCGTTGCTGACCCTGTCGGGCAAGGTGCTGTCGCGGGCCGAAGAGGTGATGCGTCAGCAGATCCACAGCGTCTGCGCCGCGAAGTTATAAGTCGGGCTTATGCCTGCGCCCGTCATGCGTCTTGGACGGGCGCAGGGCTTTCTGGTCGGGTGGGACGAAAGCTCCCGGTTGGAAAGGCACGGCCCATGGATGGAAGCACGCCCGCGCAGGCGGATTGGAAGATCGGTGTCGATATTGGCGGCACTTTCATGGATTTCTGCGCGCTCGAGGCCCGCACGGGGCGGATCGCCTCGCTCAAGGTGCTGACGACGCCGGATGATCCGGGCGCGGAGCTGCTGACCGGCCTGTCGTTGCTGGCAGAGCGCGAAGGGCTCGACCCCGCCGCCGTCAGCCGCTTCGTGCATGGCACGACCGTGGGCATCAACACGATCATCCAGCGCAAGGGCGCGAAGCTCGCGCTGATCACCAATGCAGGGTTCGAGGATGTGATCGAGCTTGCGCGGCTGCGGATGCCCGACATGTATTCGCTGTTCTGCCACCGGCCGGAACCGCTGATCCCGCGCGACATGATCTTTGGCATCCCGGCGCGGATGCGGGCCGACGGGTCGGAAACGCTTGTGCCCGGGCAGGCGGACCTTGCAGCCGCCGTCGCGGCGGTCAAGGCGGCGGGGGCCGAAGGGATCATCGTGTCGCTGCTGCACAGCTGGCGCAACGGGGCGCAGGAAACCGCGGTGAGGGCGGCGATCGAGGCGCTGGCGCCCGATCTTTTCGTCTTCACCTCGACCGAGGTCTGGCCGGTGATCCGGGAATATGAGCGCAGTTCCACCGCGATCCTGAACGGATACGTGCATCCGCGCGTGTCGGGCTACCTGACGGCGCTGGAGGACCGGCTTCAGGCGCAGGGCGTACCCGCGCAGGCGCTGCTGACGAAATCCAACGGCGGGCTGATGACCGCGGGCGAGGGGCGGCGGGACTGCGTGTCGATGCTGCTTTCGGGCACCGCATCCGGCGTCATCGGCGCGGCGTGGCTGGCGCGGCAGGCGGGCGAGGATCGCATCCTGACGCTGGACATCGGCGGCACATCTGCCGACTTCGCGCTGATCGTGGATGGAGAGGTCCAGTACGGCACCGACGAGCTGATCGGGGAATTCCCGCTGCACATCCCGTCGGTTTCTGTCAGCTCCATCGGGATCGGGGGCGGGTCCATCGCCACAGTCGATGCGCAGGGCGTGCTGCGCGTGGGGCCGGAGTCCGCGGGGTCGGTTCCGGGACCTGCCTGCTATGGACGGAGCGGCACGGCGGCGACGGTGACCGACGCCATGGCCGTCTGCGGCTGGCTAGGACATTCGGAAATGGCCTATGGCCAGTTGCAGATGGACGTGGACCTCGCGCGGCAGGTGGTTGGGCAGCTTGCAGACCAGCTGGGCCGCCCGGTCGAGGAAACAGCGCAGGCCATCCTTGACGTCGCGGTGTCAGAAATGTTCGCGGAGGTGGAAAAGCTGTCCTCTCGCGCGGGGATCGACCTGCGGGACTTTGCGCTGATGCCCTTTGGCGGCGGCGGGCCGATGCTGGGCGCGTTCCTGGCGCGGGAACTGGGGATCACGCGGGTCATCGCGCCGCGCCGGCCGGGGGTGGTTTCGGCGCTTGGCGGGCTGGTGGCGGACATGCGCGGCGATTTCATCCGCACCGTCTATACGGGGCTTGACCCCGCATCGGTCGCGGCGCTGAAGGCCCAGTTCCGGGCGCTGAGCGAGGAAGGCCGCAACTGGCTGCGCGCGCAGGGCCATGAGGGTGCCGCCGATCTGCGCCTTTCGGCCGACATGCGCTATGCCGGGCAAAGCTATGAGATCGAGGTGGCGCTTGATCCGGCGTGGCTGGAAACGCCCGCCCGCATCGCGCAGGCGTTCCACGAAACCCACCGCCGCATCTATGACTTCGACGACCCTGAGGGCCTGATCGAGGTGGTGAACCTGCGCCTTTCGGCGCTTGGCGCGGGGCCAAAGCCGGTGTTCCCGGTGGATGCCGGGGGAACCGGGCAGGCCAGCGCCGAACGCCATGTACCGGTCTACCTGGACGGCTGGCGGCAGGTGCCGCTTTACGACCGGGCGCAGCTTTCGGGCGGAGCGGAATTCGCGGGCCCTGCGATCGTGGCGCAGGAAGATACCACGGTCGCCATCCCCCGCGACACGGTCGTGCGCGTGGACCAGCACCTCAACCTCCACCTCAGCTTTGCGGAGTGATCCGATGTTCGACCGAATGACGCTTCAGGTGCTGGCCAATCACGCCCGCGCGGCGGCCGAAAACATGGCCCACACCCTGCACCGCACCGCCCATTCCGCCTTTGTCAAGGAAACGCAGGACTTCACAGTCATGCTGATGGACCGCGAGGGCGACACCTTTGCCGTGCCCATGGAACTGGGGGCGACGTGGTATCCCGGCCTGACCTATGGCCGCGCGATCCGGATGATCGAAGACTATCGCCCCGGCGACGTCGCCTTTACCAACGACCCCTATTCCGGCCACGTGGCCACACATGCGCCCGACACCCACCTGTGGAAGCCGATCTTTGACGATGGCGAGATCGTGGCCTGGGCCGGGGGGCACATCCACAACACCGACATGGGCGGGGCGGTGCCGGCCTCGCTTTCGCGGTCATTGACCGAGATCCACCAGGAAGGCATCCGCTTCCCCCCGATGAAGCTGGTGAACGAGGGCGAATTCGACCCGATGATCCTGCGGATCATGGAGACCAACGTCCGCAAGCCCTCGCTCAACATCGGGGACATCAAGGCCCTGGTCGGCGCGCTGAACACCGGGGAACGCAAGGTCCACGCGATGATCGCGCGGTTCGGCAAGGCGGGCTTCCTGCAGGGGGTCGCCGCCCTGAAGGATCAGGCAGAGGCACAGGCGCGGGCGATCCTGTCCGGCATCCCCGACGGCGAATATGTCTTTGCCGACTATGCCGACGAAGACAGCGACCACGCCAACCCCTGCCGGCTGAAGCTGACCCTGCGGATCAAGGGCGACAGCGCCGTGCTGGATTTCACCGGGTCGGACCCGCAGCTGGCATCGTCGCTCAACGTGCCGTCGGGGGGTGATCCGCGGCACACAATCCTGCTGGTCGGGATCTACTACGTCCTTTACACGCTCAACCCCCGGATCCTGCTGAACACCGGGTTGACGCGGCCCTTCACCTGCATCGCGCCCGAAGGAACGGTGCTGAACCCGGTGGCGCCCGCGGCGGTGGGCATGCGATCCCTGACCTGCGCGCGGCTGCGGTCGGTGATCTTTGGCGCGTTCAGCCAGGCGATCCCGGACCGGATGCCCGCGGCGCCGGCGGGCAACAACTGCATCGTCAACGTGATGACGCGGGACGAACGTACCCACAAGACGGTCATCGCCGCGGTGAACCCGGTTGTGGGCGGTGGCGGCGGCATGCCGCACCGCGACGGAACCAACGGATCGGGCGCCGATGCGGCCTATCTGAAGAACACGCCGATCGAGATCACCGAGGCCGAAGTGCCGGTGGAGTTTGTGAGATACGGCCTTGCCCGCGACAGCGGCGGGGCCGGGCGCTGGCGCGGCGGGCTTGCCACCGAAATGGCGTTTCGCGTCTTTGCCCCCGACACGCGGATCACGGCGCGGAACCGCGACCGGTCGTTCTTTCGCCCCTGGGGGGTGCTTGGCGGCCGGGCGGCGGGCCTGTCGGACATGGTCGTCAACCCCGGCACGCCGGATGAACGGCGCCTAGGCAACATCGATACCGCAGTGCTGCAGCCTGGCGACGTTCTGGAGATCCGGTCGGCCGGCGGCGGCGGGCGCGGCCACCCGCAGGAACGGGAGCCTTGGCGCGTGGCACGCGACGTGGCGCGGGGGTATGTCTCGGCCCAAGCCGCGCAGGAGGTTTACGGCGTGGTGCTGAAGGATGGCACCGTGGACGAAACCGCCACAATGGTCCTTCGCGCCAAGGCCCCGGTTTCCGCCGCCCACTTCCACTTCGGGCCAGAGCGGGAGGGGTACGAAGCGCAATGGACCGGTGCCGCCTATGACCGGCTGACCGAAATCCTGTCGGCCCTGCCGATCCACTGGCGCTTCTTTGCCAAGACGGAGATATTCCGCCGCATGGAGGGCCGATCCGGGGCCGAGGGGGTCGAGGCAGCATTCGCCGAAACCTGCGCGCGTTTCCCCGACCTGCCGCGTCCAAACCTTTACGCAGAGGCCGCGGAATGAACGGGCGGCTGGTGCGGCTTGCGGAAACGGCGCGCGCGCCGGTCGCCTTTACCTTTGACGGCGAAGCCTTGACGGGGCTGGAGGGCGACACGGTCCTGACCGCGATCCTTCTGTCCCGGCGTGGGTTGCGGCAGGCCGAGTTCGGGCCAGAGCCGCGCGCGGGCTTCTGCCTGATGGGCGCCTGCCAGGACTGCTGGATCTGGCAGGAAGACGGCCCCCGCCTGCGCGCCTGTTCCACGTCCCTTGAGGCCGGAATGCGGCTTTTGTCGCAGGCGCCGCAGGGCTGGCCAGAGAGTGCGGCATGACACGGGTCCTGATCGTTGGCGCGGGCCCCGCAGGCATCCGCGCGGCTGAATGGCTGGTGGCGGCGGGGCTGCACCCGGTCGTGGTGGACGAAGGCGCGCGGGCCGGGGGGCAGATCTATCGCCGCCCGCCCATGGGCTTCACCCGGCCGCCCGAAAAGCTTTACGGGTCAGAGGCCGGCAAGGCCGTCGCCCTTCACCAGACCTTTGACCGCATGGTGGCAGAGCGGCGTGTTGATCACCATCCGCGCAGTTCCGTCGTGGCCTTGGCGCAGGGCGAGGCCCATGTTCTGGGGCCGGAAAGGGTGACGCGGATCGGCTATGACCGGCTGATCCTTGCCACGGGCGCGGCAGACCGGGTGGCGCCGGTGCCGGGCTGGCAGGGGGCGGGGGTCTACAGCCTGGGTGCGGCCCAGATCGCGCTCAAGTCGCAGGGGGTGGCGCTGGGGCGGCGGATCGTGCTGGCGGGGTCAGGTCCGCTGCTGACGCTGCTGGCGTCGCAACTGATCGCCGCGGGGGCAGAGGTCGGGGCGGTTCTGGACACGGCGCCGATGCGGCGGCAGGTGCGGGGCGGGCTGACCATGGCGCTGGCGCGGCCGGGGGTGACGCTGCGCGGGCTTGCGATGCGGGCGCGGCTGGGGCGGCTTTACCACGCGGGTGTCGGGCTGGATCGGATCGAGGCCGGTGCGGACGGCCCCGTCGCGCTGCATTGGCGGGATGCGCAGGGGCGCGGGCAGGTCACGCCCTGCGACATGGTGGGGCTTGGCTGGCACCTGCGGGCCGAAACGCATCTGGCGGATCTGGCGGGGGTTCCCCTTGCTTGGGACGACACCTTTCACCAGTGGTTGCCGCAGGCCGATGCGATGGGGCGGGCGGGTGGTGGCGTCTATCTTGCGGGTGACGGCTTGCGCATCCTTGGCGCCGACGGGGCAGAGCTTGCCGGGCAACTGGCGGCAAGCGCCTGCCTTGAGGATCTGGGCTTGCCGATCCCGCCGTCCGGGCCGGAACTGCGGCGGCTGCGGCGGATGCAGCGCTTCGCCGCTGCGATGCAAAGCGCCTTTCCGTGGCCCGCCAAGATGGTGCAGGACCTTCCCGATCACACGGTCCTGTGCCGGTGCGAGGGGGTCACGGCAGGCGCCCTGCGCACGACGCTGGATCTGTCGGGGCCTGACGCCAACCGCGCCAAGTCGCTGGGCCGGGTCGGCATGGGGCGCTGCCAGGGCCGCTATTGCCAGCTTGCAGGGGCAGAGGTGATGGCCGCCGCAGTGGGCAGCCCCCCGCAGGCGATGGGGCGGCTGCGCGGCCAGCCCCCGGTGCGGCCGGTTCCGGTCAGCGCCTATCTCGACGGCTAGAATCTTCTGCCGCGCATCCGGATCGTGCAGCGGATTCTGCCGCGCCGACTTGGCTTTCGGTAGCTTTGTCCGCGTGATCCGGCCGAAAGTTCATCCAGATCTGAAGGAAGGCGCCGCCATGTCATTTGCATTCCATCCCGACCGCATAACGCTTCCCGATGCCCATTTCATTGCCGGTGAATATGTCGCCGCGCCCCCGGTGATCGAGGTGACTTCCCCATCGACCGGCAAGGTGATCGGCGCGATCCCCTGCGCCGATGCGTCGGTGGTCGACCAGGCTGTCGCCGCGGCGCGGGCGGCGCTGGCCCGCTCCGGCTGGGGCGGGATCGCCCCGCGCGAAAGGCTGCGCGCCCTTCACGCCTGGGCCGACCTGATCGAGGCCGAGGCCGATACCCTTGCCGCGCTCGAGGCGATCTGTTCCTCGCGCCCCTTCACGCAGGCAAAGGCGGGCGACGTGATGGTCACCGCCGAACAGATCCGGTTTTTCGCCGAATTCGCCGACAAGGAGGCCGGGACGCTGGTGCCGGTGTCAGATGGGCAGTTCGGTTATATCGCGGACCAGCCCTATGGCGTCGTGGGCGCGATCACGCCGTGGAACTTCCCGATCTCGATGGCGGGGTGGAAGCTGGGGCCGGCGCTGGCGGCAGGAAATGCCGTGGTGCTGAAGCCGTCCGAGATGACGCCCTATTCCACGCTTTACATGGCGGAACTTTCCGTGCGGGCCGGGATGCCTGCGGGCCTGATCAACGTGGTGCTGGGCGACGGCCCGGTGACGGGCGCGGCGATCACCGGCCACCCCGGCATCGACAAGCTGTCCTTTACCGGTTCAACCCGGGCGGGCAGCATGATCATGGAAAACGTCGCGCGGACCGGCATCAAGCCGATGACGCTGGAACTGGGCGGCAAGAGCCCGATGGTCGTCTTTGCGGATGCCGATCTGGATCTTGCGGCGGAATGTCTGGACCGGGGGATCACCCCGAACGCGGGGCAGTTCTGCGTGGCCGGGTCGCGGATGATCGTCGCGCGTGAAATCGCGGAGGAACTGGCGGCGAAACTGGCGGCGCGTTTCGCCCGCCACGCCCCGGCCGACACCTTTGCCGCCGAGGCCGGATTTTCCCCGATCATTTCGGAAAAACAGCTGACGCGGATCGACAGCATCGTGCAGGCCGCGCGGTCCGCGGGGGGCGAACTGCTTTGTGGGGGCGCGCGGTTCGACCGCGAGGGCAGCTTTTACCAGCCGACGCTGATCGCGGGCGTCGACGCGGCGAACCCCGCGGTGCGCGAGGAGATCTTTGGCCCCGTCGCCACTTTCCAGACGTTCGAGAGCGAGGAGGAGGCGATGGCCCTTGCCGATCACCCGACCTACGGGCTTTGCGCGGGGCTGTTCACCCGCGACCTGTCGTGCGCCCTGCGGCTGAGCAAGAGGCTGGAGGCTGGAACCGTCTGGGTCAACCGCTATGGGCGAAGCCGCGACCACATCCTGCCGACCGGCGGCTGGAAGGCTTCGGGCCTTGGCAAGGACCTTGGGCGCGAGGCATATCACGCCAACCGCCGCACGAAATCGGTCCTGATCGACCTGTGATCCCCAAGGAGACTGTTATGACGACCTACAAACTTGCGCTTATCCCGGGGGACGGGATCGGGGTGGATGTGACCGATGCCACCATGAAGGTGATCGCGGCCGCCGCGAGCCGCTTCGGCTTTGCGCTGGAAACCGAGACCTTCCCGTGGTCCTGCGAATACTACCTTGAAACCGGCGCGATGATGCCCGCCGACGGGATCGAGACGCTGCGCCGCTTTGACGCCATCTACCTTGGCGCGGTGGGCTGGCCGGCGACGGTGCCGGATGCGGTGTCGCTGCACGGGCTGCTGTTGCCGATCCGCAAGGCCTTCAACCAGTACGCCAACATCCGCCCGCACCGGCTGCTGCCGGGGGTGGAAGGGCCGCTCAAATCCGACGCCTTCGACATCCTGTGCATCCGCGAAAATACCGAAGGTGAATATTCCGGCGCCGGTGGCCGCGTGCATCAGGGCACGGCCAATGAGGTTGCGGTCGAAACCTCGGTCTTCACCCGGGCGGGGGTGGAACGCATCCTGCGCTTTGGCTTTGAACAGGCGCAGGCGCGGCGCAAGCACCTGACATCGGTCACCAAGTCGAACGCGCAGAAATATTCGATGGTGTTCTGGGATGAAGTGACCCGGGAACTGGCCGCCGAATATCCGGACGTCACCGTCAGCCACATGCACATCGACGCCATGGCCGCCAAGATGGTGATGGCGCCGCAGGATCTAGACGTGATCGTGGCCTCGAACCTGTTCGGCGACATCCTGACCGACCTTGGCGCGGCGATCCAGGGGGGCCTGGGCTTTGCGGCCTCGGCCAATATCAGCCCGGACCGGGTCAACCCCTCGATGTTCGAGCCTGTGCATGGGTCGGCCCCGGACATCGCGGGCAAGAATATCGCCAACCCGATCGCCGCGATCTGGTCGGGGGCGATGATGCTGGATCACCTTGGGCAGGCAGAGGCCGGCGCGGCCATCCTTGCCGCGATCGAGGCCGCCACCGCGAAGGGCATCGGCATCCGCCCCGGCCTGAACACTACGGATGAAGTGACCGCGGCCGTGCTTGCCGCGCTGGAGGCATAGGATGAACCTGCAAGACCCGGATCTTTTCCGGCAGGCGGCGCTGATCGACGGTGAATGGATCGCGCGGGCGGACATGGAGGTTCTGAATCCCGCGACCGGCACCGCGATGGGGCACATGCCCGATTGCACCGGGGCCGAAGCCACCGCCGCCATCGCCGCTGCCGAACAGGCGATGAAGGGCTGGCGCGCGCGCACCCATGCGGAACGGGCCGACCTGCTGATGGCGTGGTACCAGTTGATGCTGGATCATGCCGACGATCTTGCGCAGATCCTGACCGCCGAACAGGGCAAGCCGCTGGCCGAGGCGCGGGGCGAGATCCTTTACGGCGCGTCCTTCGTGCGCTGGTTTGCCGAAGAGGCGCGGCGGATCAACGGGCACATCATCCCATCGCCGGTGCCGGGCAAGAAGATCTTTGCGATGAAGGAACCCGTGGGCGTTTGCGCGATCATCACGCCCTGGAACTTCCCCAACGCGATGATCACCCGCAAGGTGGCGCCGGGGCTGGCCGCAGGCTGCACGATGGTCATCAAGCCATCGGATTTCACCCCCTATTCCGCGCTGGCGCTGGGTGTGCTGGCTGAACGCGCAGGCATCCCCAAGGGCGTGCTGAACATCCTGACTGGCCGGCCAGAGGTGATCGGCGCCACGCTGACCTCCAGCCCGGTGGTGCGCAAGCTGTCCTTTACCGGTTCCACCCGGGTGGGGGCGCTGCTGGCCGAACAATGCGCGCCCACGCTGAAGAAGCTGTCGCTTGAACTGGGCGGCAACGCGCCCTTCATCGTCTTTGACGACGCCGATCTGGATGCGGCGGTCGAAGGGGCGATGGCGTCCAAGTTCCGCAACGGCGGGCAAACCTGCGTCTGCGCCAACCGGATATTGGTGCAATCGGGTATCCACGACGCCTTTGTCGCGGCGCTGGCGGCGCGGGTCGATGCGCTGAGGGTCGGGCCGGGCACGGCAGAGGGCACGACCATCGGCCCGATGATCAACGCCGCCGCCATCGACAAGATCAACGCGCATGTGGATGACGCGCTGGCCAAGGGCGCCACCCGCGTCACCGCGCCCCGCACGTTAAAGGCGCAGTTCGCCGATCCGGTCGTGCTGCAGGGCGCGACCCCTGACATGCGGCTCGCGTCCGAGGAAACCTTTGGCCCCGTAGCCCCGATCTTCCGGTTCGAGACGGAAGAGGAAGCGCTGGCGCTGGCGAATGGCACGCCCTTTGGCCTTGCCGCCTATTTCTACACCACCGACATGGCGCGCGCCTTCCGCTTTGGCGAGGCGCTGGAGGTCGGGCTGGTGGGCCTGAACACCGGCATCGTCTCGCATGCCGAGGCGCCGTTCGGTGGGGTCAAATCCTCGGGCCTTGGGCGCGAAGGGGCGCAGGAAGGGATCGAGGAATATCTTGAAACCAAGGCCTTCCACTTTGGCGGGCTGAGCGCCTGATGAAAAAGCACAGGCGGCTGCTGTTACGCAGCCGCCCGACGCGAGAAAGACCGTTCAGGGCCGGGGATCACCGAACGAAAGCGGCTCTGGCTGCGGGTTCCGCGTCTTGAGGAGCGAGACGACAACCCCGATCGTCAGGATCACGAAGGTAATGCCCAGCGACCAGGCCGGCGGGAACTTTTCCCACCCCATCGCATCGGCGATGAAGATCTTGGACCCGATGAAGACCAGCAGGATCGACAGCGCGTATTTCAGATAGGCGAAGCGGTGCAGGATCGCCGCCAGCGCGAAGTAGAGCGCCCGCAGCCCCAGGATCGCAAAGATGTTCGACGTGTAGACAAGGTAGGGATCGGTCGTGATCGTGAACACGGCCGGGACCGAGTCCACGGCAAAGATCAGGTCCGCCACCTCGATCACCATCAGCGCGAGCAGCAGGGGCGTGATGAACCGCACCACCTTGCCCGTCGCGGGATCGCGCTGCCTGACCACGAAGGCATGCCCGTGCAGTTCATCCGTCACCCGGAAGCGCCGGTGCAAAAAGGCGATCAGCGGGTTGTGGGCCATGTCATGGGGCTTGTCGCCCGCAAACAGCATCTTGATCCCGGTAAAGATCAGGAACAGCGCGAACAGGTACAGCACCCAGTGGTAGTGTTCGACAATCGTCGCGCCCAGCCCGATCATGACCCCGCGCAGCAGGATCACGCCAAGGATGCCCCAGAACAGCACGCGGTGCTGATACTGGCGCGGGATGGCAAAGAAGCTGAAGATCAGCGCGATGACAAAGATGTTGTCCATCGCCAGCGTCTTTTCGACGATGAAGGCGGTCAGGTACTGCGCCGTCGCCTCGCCGCCCATCATCCAGTAGATGAGGCCGGAAAAGCCAAGGCCCAAGGCGATGTACATGGCCGAAAGCTTCAGGCTCTCGGCGATGCCGATTTCATGGTCGTCGCGGTTCAGCACGCCCAGGTCAAAGACCAGAAGCGCCACGACCAGCGACATGAACAGCAGCCACATCCACAGCGGCTTGCCCAGAAACAGGATGAGAAGTAGTTCCACGATGCCCTCGCGTTACTGATACCGCGCCGGCTGTGGGGGAATGGCCTCCGACACACCGAGCGCGCTCGATGCGGTCCGACATCACGGCATGTCACGCCGTCAGAGGGGCCCGGTCCCGCTGCTGAAGAAGATGGAGATCACGAAAGCGCGCCGCAAGGCCCGCTGCCGGAAAATTGCGCACCGCGCGTCCGGGCTGCCGGGTGGGCAAGAAACCGTTTGGCGGTGGTGAAAGGGTGATGCTAGGCAATGGTCAGGACGACCTGAAGGTTTCTCATGGCCCAGCTTCGTGCGACTGTCGGCGGCGAGCGTTTCGTCTTTTCCAGCCTCGCCCATGTGCTGGCCGCGGCCACGCCCGAACGTTCGGGCGACCAGCTGGCAGGCATCGCGGCGCAATCCGCGCTGGAACGGGTGGCGGCGCGGTTCGTGCTGGCCGACCTGCCGCTGGACGTGTTCCTGTCCGATGTCGTCGTGCCCTATGAAAGCGACGAGGTCACGCGCCTGATCATCGACACCCACGACGCGGCGGCCTTTGCGCCGATCGCCTCGCTGACGGTCGGGGGGTTGCGGGACTGGCTGCTGTCGCCGGAAACGACGGGCGCCGACATGGCGGCGGTGGCGTGGGGCCTGACGCCGGAAATGGTGGCGGCCTGTTCCAGGTTGATGCGTAACCAGGACCTGATCCGCGTCGCCCGCAAGGCCGAGGTCGTCACCCGCTTTCGCAACACGCTGGGCCTGAAGGGGCGCCTGTCGACGCGGTTGCAGCCCAACCATCCGGCGGATGACCTGAAGGGCATCGCCGTAGCCGTTCTGGACGGGCTGCTGCGGGGCGCAGGGGATGCGGTGATCGGCATCAACCCGGCATCCGACAGCGTCGAAAACTGTCTTCAGATGCTTGTCGCGCTGGACGGGCTGCGCGAACGTTTGGACATGCCCGCGCAGACCTGCGTGCTGACCCATGTGACCAACAGCATCGAGGCGATCAACCGGGGCGCGCCGCTTGATCTGGTCTTCCAGTCCGTCGCGGGGACCGAGGGCGCGAACCGCGGCTTTGGCGTGGACCTTGCGCTGCTGGCCGAGGCGCAGGATGCCGCCCTGTCCCTGAACCGGGGCACTGTGGGGCACGACGTGATGTATTTCGAAACCGGGCAAGGCTCTGCCCTGTCGGCCGGCGCCCATCATGGCGTCGACCAGCAGACGCTGGAGGCGCGGGCCTATGCCGTGGCGCGGGCCTTCCGGCCGCTGCTGGTCAACACGGTAGTTGGTTTCATCGGGCCGGAATATCTTTACGACGGCAAGCAGATCATCCGCGCGGGGCTGGAGGATCATTTCTGCGGCAAGGTCCTTGGCCTGCCGATGGGGGTCGATGTCTGCTATACCAACCATGTAGAGGCCGACCAAGACGACATGGACACGCTGATGACGGTCCTGGCCACGGCGGGCGTGAACTTTGTCATCACCGTGCCAGGGGCCGATGACGTGATGCTGTCCTACCAGAGCCTCGCGTTCGAGGATATCGACTACCTCCGCTCGGTCACCGGGCTTGCCCCCGCGCCAGAGTTCCAGCAGTGGCTGGCCCGCATGGACCTTGCCGGCGAAGGGGCGCGGGCGCTGCCCGATCTGGCCAGCATCACCCGCCAGCTGGGCCTGCCGGCATGAGCGACCTGATCCGCAACCTTCGCGCCCTGACCCCCGCACGGGTGCGGCTGGACCCCGGCACAGGGCCGGCGCCCCTGTCCGCCGTACTGGATTTTCAGGCCAGCCACGCCAGCGCCCGTGCCTCCATCCACGGCTGCGTGGATTGGGAGGCGCTGGCCGCGGCGCTGCCCCTGCCGACACTCCGCCTTCGGAGCCGGGCGACGGATCGCGCCGACTACCTGCGCCGCCCGGATCTTGGCCGTCTGTTGGACCCAGGCGATGAGGCGCGCGTGCCGCGGCAGGAATGTGACGTTGCCATCGTGGTGGCCGACGGGCTTTCTGCCAGCGCGATCAACACCCACGTGGCGCCGCTTGTCGGCCTGCTGCACCGTTCGCTGGCGGACCTGTCGCTTGGCCCCGTGGCGCTGGTCGAAGGCGGGCGCGTCGCCATCGGGGACGAAATCGCGTCCCGCATGGGGGCCAGGGTCTGCGTCATGCTGATCGGGGAACGTCCGGGGCTTTCCGTGTCCGACAGCCTTGGCGCCTACCTGACCCATGCTCCGCGTCCGGGCACGCCCGACAGCCTGCGCAACTGCGTGTCCAACATCCATGGCAAGGGCGGCCTGTCCCATGCCGAGGCCGCGCACCGGATCGTCTGGCTGGTACGAGAGGCGCTGCGGCGGGGGGTGTCGGGGACAGCATTGAAGGACAACAGCCACCGGGGCCCTGTCCTGCCCGCTGGCTGATCCCGGCCTGACAGAACGCCCCGCCCTTTGCTATCATTCCCGCGCCAGATCAGGAGCAGGTCATGCAGATACGCCGGATTGCAGCATTCACCGAAGAGGGCACCGGCGGAAACCCCGCAGGCGTGGTCCTTGCCGATCAACTGCCAGAAGCGGCGACCATGCAGCGCGTGGCGGCAGAGATCGGCTATTCGGAAACCGTCTTTGCCGCGCCTTTGGGGGACGGCTGGCAGATCCGGTACTTCTCTCCGGAAAGCGAGGTGCCGTTCTGCGGCCACGCCACTATCGCCCTAGGTGCCGTGCTTGCGCAGGAAAAAGGCCCCGGCCGCTACCGCCTTTCGCTTGCAGGGGGCGAGATCGAGGTCGAGGCGCATGTGGAGGACGGAGTGGGCCACTCCACCCTGCGGTCGCTGCCGACCCGAAGCACCGCCGCCCCCGAACCGCTGGTAGAGGAGGCGCTGGCGCTTTTCGGCTACAGCCGCGACGCGCTGGACGGGGGGCTGCCGCCCCGGCTCATGAACGCGGGGGCCGAACATCTGTTTCTTGCCCTGAACAGCCGGGAGGCGCTGAGCGCCATGGACTATGACCTGCAAGCGGGCCGCGCCTTCATGCGCCGCCACGGCCTCGTGACGGTGGCGCTTGTCTGGCGCGAGGACGCAAGGCTGTTTCATGCGCGCAACGCCTTCGCCTCGGGCGGGGTGCTGGAAGACCCGGCGACCGGGGCCGCGGCGGCGGCCATGGCAGGGATGCTGCGCGACGAGGGGGTTCTTGAACCCGGAGAGATCACCATCCTGCAGGGGTTCGACATGGGCAGGCCCTCCCGCATCGTCGCGCGGTTCGACGGGGTGGCGGGAAGCCCGGTCCTTGTCAGTGGCGCTTCGGCTGAGATCCCGTGAGGCCCAGGGATGCGTGGCCGGTAGTCCGGGCCGCGCATTGCAAGAGCTGCGGTGCCGGGTTCACCTTGAACATGGGCTTGCCAGGCTGTTGCGCAGCGGCCCCAACGGGACACCCCGCGGAACCTCAAGCCCGCCGCGACGGCGCATTCGGGCCAAGGCGGCCTGCGGACGGTGGCCATAGCCGTTTGGGCATGCTCCTTCACCTGCTGCTTCGTGGTAGGCTGGTCCCACGGGGGTTGGCCCTGTGGCGCCTCCGCGTTCAAGGGAGGATCCCATGGTTGAGTTGATTGGCAGGCCTGGCCTGAGAGACGTGCTGCTTGGCACGGACAGCGTCCGGAATGATCTCTACGGGGATTTCCGGCACATGTATGAAAATGAGCATGTCGGCGGAAACGACATCCTGATCGGCAGGGCGCGCGCCCTGAACCGGCTTTATGGCGAGGCGGGGGAAATGGACGCCGGCAAGGGCGGCCATGACCACCTTTTCGGCGGCGCCTGGGCCACGAACTGGCTTTTCGGCGAGGCGGGGCACATGTGGGGCGGTGTGGCGGGAAACGACACCCTCGTTGGCGGCTACCACAGTGCTAACATCATCGTCGGCGACGTCGGGGTCATGGAAGTTGGCGAAGGTGGCAATGACCGGCTGGTCGGCGGAGGCCGCAGCACCAACTACATGTACGGCGACGCGGGTTACATGGGAATGGACGGGAGGGGCGGCAACGATACCCTGATCGGCGGGTACAGCAGCAAGAACGTGCTCCACGGCGACTGTGGGGATTTGTATTCGGGCGTCGCGGGGAATGACCGGTTGGTTGGCGGGGTGAACGGGACGAACTGGCTTTACGGCGATGCCGAGATGATGATGCGCTTTGCCGCTGCCGGCGACGATGTTCTTGTCGCAGGCGACTTCAGCGTCAACCACATGTTCGGCGATGTGGAAAACTGGGATATCAGCTGTACTTTCGGCAACGACCGCCTGATCAGCGGGACGGGCACCGATCACATGTACGGGGATGCCGCTAACAAGTACTACAGCGATGAGGCGACCGGCGGCCCGGGAAGCGACACCTTCGTCTTCAGGGCGTTCAGCGGCAACGACTTCATCTATGACTTCGACGAAGACCTGGACAAGATCGAGGTGCAACGGCCGCCCGTGCTGCTTGCGCCAAAGGGCGTCATCCTTTCCCACCTGCTTGCCGGCGGCAAGCTGGTCGACAAAGAAGCCTACGGGTTCAAGCATCTCACCATCACCGAGTTCGAGGATGATACCCATGGCGCAAGCAGCGTCGTCGCCTTTGACTCCCACAACTCGGTCACCGTCTATGGGGTGACCGGCCTGTCTGAAAGCGACTTCCTGTTCACCTGAACGACCTGCCGATGGCCGACCGCCGGATAGCCGCGGCGGTTAGGGACGGCGGCACTTTCGTGAAGCGCCGGTGCGTGCTAAGGCCGGGGGATGACGATCCTGAACGCCCCGCCGCCTGACCGCCTTCCGCCGCCGCCGCGGTGGGTGCGGCTTCATGCGGGCGCGGGGCTGGAAGAGGCGCTGTTCGCAGCGGGCGCGGCGCTTGCGGCGCTGGACCCGGTGGCGCGGGATACGGGGCCGCTGGGGCAGTTGTGGCGGCGGCGGCTGGCGCTGGCAGGTGCGGTGGCCAACTGCCGGCTTGAGGGGCGGCGCGAAGAGGAAGGCCAGCTTCGCGATGCATGGGTGTTGCGCGCGCCGGGCGATGATCCGGGGCCTGCCGGGCGACGGCTTGCAGCCTGGCGCCAGTTGGGAGAGCCGCGGGCGCTGAACCGGGACCGTGTTGCGCGGCTGCCTGCGTTTTTTGATCTGCCCGCCGAGCCGGCGCTGACGGCGGTGCTGACCGATCTGGGGGCGCGGCTGCCGGGGCGGGCCTTGCCGCCGCGCCGGGCGGCCGAGGCGGCGGCGGTTCTCCTGCGCCGTGGGCCGGATCATCGCGGGCTGGCGCTTTGGGTGGCGGATGCAGTGCTGGCGCAGGGCCTTGGCTGGGACCGGCCGCTGCCGCTGCTGCCATCGCATCTGCCCCGCGCCGCCCTGCGGGAGGAGGACCCCGAGGCCTGGCTGACCGCCTGCGCCGCCGCTTGGGCCAAAGGTGCTGTCGCGGCGCATGACCTTTACGCCGATCTGGCGCGCCGCGCCGCGCGGCTGCTGGCGGTGGCGCCCAAGCTGCGGGGCCGCGATGCGGCCGCGGCGGTGAACGAACTCCTGCGCGAGGATGCGCTGGCCGCCCGCGCCGGGGCGACGGCCAGCGACCGCGCGGCGCGGCGGCTCTTTGACCGGCTGACGGGGCTGGGCGTGGTGCGCGAACTCACCGGCCGCCCGACCTTCCGGCTTTACGGGCTTTGATGGCCGGGCCGCTGGACACCGAGCTTGCCGATCTGCCGCAGGCCCTGCGCTGGCGCGAATGGATGGCGCGGGTGGAAGCCGCGCTGTTCGCCGCCGCCGAGCCGGTGGGGCGAGAGGTTCTGGCCCGGCTGGTGGGCCGGGATTGCGCCATCGAGCTGTTGATCGAGGACATCAGCGTCGAGCTGCAGGGCCGTCCCTATGAAATCGTCCGCATCGGCGGCGGCTGGCAGTTCCGCACCCGGCCACGGTATGCGCAGGCGATCCGCGCCGCGCAGGGGCAGGATGACGCACGCAGGCTGACGCAGGGCGAGGTGCTGGCGCTGACGGTGATCGCCTATATGCAGCCCATCACGCGTGGGCAGATTTCCCGGCTGATCGGGCGCGAGGTCAACCGCGACCTGATCGGGCGCCTGCACCGGCAGGGCCTTATCGCCCGCGGCCCCCGCAGCCCAGAACCCGGCGCGCCCTATACCTATGTCACCACCACAGCGTTCCTTGCGCAGTTCGGTCTGGAAACGCTGCGCGACCTGCCCGACCTTGAGGCGCTGGAGGATGCGGGTCTTCTGCGCAGGGACTCGCCACCCCCCGAAGGCATGCCCATCGCCGGAGACGAGCCGTAGGTATTCGCAGGGGCCAAGGAGGCCGGTCTGGCCAAAGCCGCACACCGGCCTGAACGACCGCCGCCGACCCGCGCCACCAAGGGCCGCGGATCGGCGAGAACCGCCGCGCTTACTTCAGGTCGTCGGGGAGCAGCGCGTCGGGGACGTTCTGGTAGCTGACCGGGCGCAGGAAGCGGCGGATTGACATGGTGCCCACCGATGTCGCGCCAAAGTTGGTCGAGGCCGGATAGGGCCCGCCGTGGACCATGGCGTCGGAAACCTCGACCCCCGTGGGGAAGCCGTTGACCAGCACCCGGCCCGCCTTGCGCTCCAGCACCGGCATCAGGCGCTGCGCAAGCGCGGTGTCGCCGTCGTCCATGTGGATCGTGGCGGTCAGCTGCCCCTCGAAGCCCTTGGCGAGGGCTTCCATCTCGTCGGCCCCCGAAACCCGGACCACGAGGCCAAGCGGGCCAAAGACTTCCTCACCCAGCGCATGGTCCTGCAGGTAGTTGGACGCGTCGGTTTCATAGAGGTTCGGCAGGGCGTGGCGGCCTTCGCTGTCGTTGGTCAGCACGGGCCGGACAGCGTTGCGCCCGTCGAACCGGGCCTTGCCGTCACGGTAGGCTTGCGCGATGCCATTGGTCAGCATCCACTGCGGACTCACCTGCTTCAGCGCCTCGGCGGCGGCCTGAACAAAGGCGTCGCCCGCAGGGCCGGATTCCACCACCGCGATGCCCGGGTTCGTGCAGAACTGGCCCGCGCCCATGGCAAGCGACCCGGCCCAGCCGCTGCCGATCTGCGCGCCACGCGCCTTGACCGCCTCTGGCAGCAGGAACATCGGGTTGACCGACCCAAGCTCGCCAAAGAACGGGATCGGCTCGGGCCGCTGCGCGCACAGGTCAAAGAGCGCGCGGCCACCGCTCAGCGAGCCGGTAAAGCCCACGGCGCGGATCAGCGGGTGCTGGACCAATGACGTGCCGACGTCCCGCTTGCCGCCCTGGATCAGGGAAAACACGCCCTTGGGCATCCCGCATTTCTCGATTGCGGCAAGAACGGCCTCCGCCACGATTTCGGCGGTGCCGGGGTGGGCGGAGTGGCCCTTGACCACCACGGGGCAACCGGCGGCCAAGGCACTGGCCGTGTCGCCCCCGGCGGTCGAAAACGCGAGCGGGAAGTTCGACGCGCCGAACACCGCGACCGGCCCGATCGGGCGCTGGACCAGCTTGATGTCCGGGCGGGGCAGCGGCTGGCGATCGGGCAGCGCCGGGTCATGGCGCCGGTCAAGATGATCGCCCTTCAGGATATGCGCCGCGAACAGCCGGAGCTGCCCGGTGGTGCGGCCGCGTTCGCCCTGCAGACGGCCCTCTGGCAGGCCGGTTTCCTGGGTGCCGATCAGGGTGATCGCCTCGGCCCGGGCCTCGATCTCATCCGCGATGGCGTTCAGGAAGGCGGCGCGGTCTTCGCGCGTGGTGTAGCCATAGGTCCAGAAGGCCTCCTCGGCCGCCCTGCAGGCCGCATCGACCAGTTCGGGGGTGCCCATGGAAAACTGGTGCGCCGGCCCGCTGACCGGTTCAGAGGCAAAGCTGGACGCGCCGGCTACCCAGTCACCTGCGATCAGGTGCCTGCCGTGCGGGGTGAAGCTGTGGGGGGTGCCATCCATGTCAAAAATTCCTTTCGGTGTCGGCATGTTGCGGGCGTGGTTCAGCCCGACAGGCCGTAAAATCGCGTGACGTTGGTCATGAAGATCTTTTCCAGATCCTCTGATCTGTAAAGGTCGCCCGGCAGGGCGTGGGCAAGATCCACCACCTCGGCATGGGTGGCGGCAACTGTGCAGTCTGGGCAGTCGGTCCCGAACACCAGACGGTCGGGGCCGAACAACCGGCGGCATGATGGAGGAAGGGGTGGATGCGGTCAACGCTCCACGCCCGGGCCGGCCTCGGTCACTATGCGTGGGACTTGCACATGATGCGGGGATGGGCAGCAATCCGCGCGATGTCCTGCCCTCAGGTGCTGAGGTCGGGTTGGGACAGGTGATCCACGATCCCACGCAGGTCAAACTTCCAGAGCCGGTGCCGGAACTTTATCGCACAGGTTAAGCGCCATCAGTCGCAGAGGCAGATCACGCGGACCCCCATGATACGCCGATGCGCGATGGGATCGCCGACGCCATCGCGCGACACCTGACCGCCCGCGTCCCGACAAGCGGGCCAGCGACTTGCCTTGCCAAGCCGCCGTTCCTGACGCAGCCTTGATTTCGCGGCGTTCGTGCGCTGCGCTAGAACCGGATCAACAGGGCAAAGGGAGCAAGATGCGGCAGGAACGGCACAGCGTGAACGACGGGGCAGGCCATGGATCTTGAGCTTCTGCTTCAGACCTATGCGCAACAGCCGGCCATCCTGCTTTTGCTGCTGTTTCTCGCCCCCTTTGTGCTGGAGGAAGCCGCCATCGTCGCGGGCGCGGCGCTGGCCGCTGCAGGGCAGCTTCCGGCGGCGGCGGTCGTGGCGGCGCTGTTCGCCGGGATGGTGATCAGCGACTGGATGCTTTACGCGCTTGGCGCAGGTGCGGGGCAAAGCAGCCGCGTCCGGGGCTGGGTCGGCGCGGGCAATATCGAATATGGCCGGCGGCTTCTAAGCCGGGGCATGCTGCCTGCAGCGGTATCGGCGCGGCTGGTGCCCTGGCTCTTGCTGCCGGTCTTCGTGGCCAGCGGCTTCGTGCAGGTGGGTTTCGGCCGTTTTGCCGCGATCAATGCCGGTATCGCGCTTGTCTATACCAACGTGCTGTTCTGGGGGATCTACGGCTTCAACCTTGTGCTGTTCGACACGCTGGCGCAATGGGGCTGGGTGGCCGTCGCGGCCCTTGCCGCCGCGATCCTGCTGGCCACCCGCGCCGTTGCGAAACGGCTGGGCGGACGCAGGGACGATCAGGACTGATCCGCGTCCCTCAGTACGCAGCGCAGCGCCAGCTTCAACGTTTCCGGATGCGTCCAGGGCAGGAAGTGGTCGCCGCCCTCGATCAGGATCTGGCGCGGACCGGCGGGACCTTGCAGCATCTCCCCCAGGTACTCAGCGCTTTGGGGCGGGACCAGCGTATCCTGCAGGCCCTGAACGATGGTCACCGGCGCGGTGATTTCATCCAGATCGCCCGCCAGCGTTTCCAGCTCTGCCCGCAGGGCCAGCAGTTCTGTGTTGGAATTGTGAAGCTCCACCGGGAGCAACTGCGCGAACATTTCCAGCGCGGCGGCCTCTTGCAGCGGGTGGATTTCCTCGGCCGCGGGATCGGCGGCCGACCCGATCAGCAGGATCCCGGCCACCTTGTCGGGATAGTCGGCGGCCAGACGCAGCGCCACCGGCCCGCCAAAGGAATAGCCGACCACAATCGCCCCCGGCCCGTCGCCCAGAAGCGGCGCAAGGCTGCGCGCCTGCGCGGCGAGCGAGGGGACAGGCTCTTGCGGCAGGGTTTCGCCAAAGCCGGGACGGTCGGCGGCAAGGCGATACTGCCCCGGCGGGACATCGGCCAGAAAGGCGCCCCATTCCTCGGCCACGCCGGGGCTGCCGTGGATAAAGACGATGCGGCGCCCGGCAGGGTTGCCCCGGCTGATGTAGCTCAGTTCGATCCCGTCGCCGTTCGCGGGAATGCGGTGCCGCGCGGGGGCAAAGCCTTCGGGTTCGGCTGTTTCCAGCCCGGCGCCGGTAATGGCGATGAACTGTTCGCGCAGCGGCTGAAGCGGCGCGGTCAGGAACTGCAGGACCTCTCCGGCCGCGCCGGGTTCCGGGGCGGGGATCTCGATCACCACGGGGGGCGGGGCGCAGGCGAACAGATCTATGGGCATGTCATCCATGACAGGTACAGGCAGCGATCTACGTGAGGGCGCCGGGCGGGCACGTCAACCACTTGTGGGATAGGTGCGCCGCAGACGTTCCTGCAGGCGCTGCAGCGGGATCATGGTCGCCAGCCCCGCGGGGCGGTGGCCCTTGCGGCGCATCTTGGCCCCGATCCGGAACAGCGTCCGGTATTGGCGCCAGAGCGTGGCATAAGCGCGCCGCAACGTGCCGCCGATCGCCCAGATGTGCAGCATCTCGGCCCCCGCGCCGTTCAGTTCCACAATCTGGAAGCCGGTGCCTTGGCGCAGGTCGTCCAGTGAACGGAAGCGGATGTCGAACCGGCCGAAATGGAAATCCGCCACGTCCGCCGCGATGACGGCCACCGCATCCTCCAGTTCCGGGGTCACAAGATGGGTCGCGTCCAGATAGACGGCCCCCAGCCGGGCGCTACGCGTGTTGGTCAGGGGCACCGCGCGGCCCGCAGGCGGCACGTCATCCCATCGATGGCAAAGCGTTGCCCGGAACGAGTCCAGGCTTTGGCGCAGGACACGGTCCTCTTCGATCAGGGCGCTCAGGCTGCGCTGTCCGTCGCCCAGAACGTGGGGGGCATAGGTCAGCGCCATCGACACGATGCGGCCCCGGTCGCGCCCCGGCTCCCGGATATAGAAAATCCCCGCCTCGCCGCTGAAGGGGATCAGGGCCTGCAGCATCAGGCCCGCGCCTTCCGGCACCTCGGCCAGATAGTCCTGAAGGGAGGCGGGATCGGGCACGATCCGGACGCCCCAGCCCTGATAGCCACGGTCGGGCTTGGCCACGATGGGAAAGGTGATGCCTTCGGCCTCAAGCGCCGCTTCTGCCCGCAGCAGGTCGGCCCCGGCCGGTTCGGCGCTGCGGGTCACGGTCACGCAGGGGGCAAGGTGGCGCGTGGCGGTTGGGCCGAACAGGGTCATGCCCTGCGACTTGCGTTCTCCCCAAAGGCCGCCGACTTCCATCTGCGGGTTGGCGACGGTAGGCAGGGTCAGGCTGCGGTGCCGCAGCGAAAGCGACAGCCACATCAGCGCCGGGACAAGGTAGAAGATCCTGTCGGGCAGGTAACGCTTGAACCACGGATAGCGGTGCCCCTCCGGCAGCGGCGGCATGCCCGCATGAACGGTGATGCCGCAACCGCTGTCGGCAAAATCTGTCTGATCCTCGGCGGGCCGAAGTGGCATGCGGCGGTCGATCTGGCTGTAGGCCCACGGGGGCTGCCTGCGGCTGCCTGACCCGTCTGGGCGGTGGGGGATGGGGCTTGGTTACCGCAAAACCCCCCGCCTGGCAACCTGCGCGGGTGGCTAGGTTAGTCGCTTGCCGCCACACAAACCCTCTCTTTCCCGCGAGCGGGGCGGGGGACCTTGAAGACACAGGCCGGATGATATACATTCCGCGATGTATATCCGTCAGGTTGGGGGCCGTGTCATGCAAGTCGCGAAGTGGGGAAATTCCCTTGCCGTCCGGCTTCCGGCCGATCTTGTGCGCGAACTAGGCCTGAAGGAGGGCGACCGGGTCGAACTTCACGCCGATGCGGGCGGGCTTGCTGTCCGCCGTCAGCGCCGGCCAGAGGAAATCCTTTCCGGACTCGACCGGTTCCAGGGCCGGCTAGCTGCCCGCGATCGGCTTTCGCGCGATGAGGCGAATGAGCGGTAGGTTCTTCGACTCCAACGTCATCCTTTACCTTCTGGACGACGGCAGGAAGCGTGGGATCGCCCGCGACCTGCTGGCCGGGGGCGGCGCGATCAGCGTGCAGGTCCTGAACGAGGTTCTGGTCAACTGCCGCCGCAAGGCCGGGATGAGCTGGGCCGAGGCCGGGGATTTCCTGGCCGCCATTCGTGAACTTTGCACCGTCACCGACCTGACCGCCGAGGTGCATGACATCGGCCGCGCCCTTGGCGAACGCTATCAGCTTCAGGTCTATGATGCGATGATCGCCGGTGCGGCGCTGGCCGAAGGCTGCAGCCTTCTGGTGTCCGAGGATATGCAGGACGGGCTGATTATCGAAGGCAGCCTGCGGATCTGGAACCCCTTTGCCTAGGGCTTCTTCGCGCTGATGGCATAGCGGTGTTCCTGCGTCCGGAGCAGCGACTTGCGCCAGCCAAGGCTGCGCCGCTGCGCAAGGTGGATGCCGCGCAGGTTCGTGTCGATGCGGATGTCGGTAAACCCGGCCTCGGCCAAAAGCGCGGCAACATCCGCCGCGCGGGCGCCGCGGGAAAAATGCACCCGCGACAGGATCGACTGGTGGCGCGGGTCCGGTGCGCCCTGCCGCGGGAACAGCCGCGCCAGCAGCCGGTGGAGCGGCGGCCGGGTCACGAAATCCCCGTCCACCAGCAACAGCGTCCCGCCCGGCACCAGCACGCGGAACCAGTCGCGGAAGGCCGCGCGGGGATCGACCAGCGTCCAGACCAAGTGCCGCGTGGTGATCACGTCATAGCTGCCGCCGGGTTCCATCGTGCGTTCGGCATCGGCCTGCAGGAACCGGATGCGCCCCTCGCACTTGGCTTGGGCGAGATCGAGCATCGGTTCAGACCAGTCCAGCCCCGTCACCGCAAACCCCAGACGATGCGCCAGCAGCGCGATTTCCCCGGTGCCCGAGGCGACGTCCAGCAACCGCCGCCCCCGCGCGGGGCCAAGGTGGCGGGTAAAGAGGGCCTCCCACGCCGCTTGTTCGGGGCCTTCGGTGATCTTGTGGCCCGGCTCGCTGTCAAAGCGCAGTGCACGGTCGGACCAGTAGTCGCGGATCTCGTCCCGCAGATCCCGGTTGGTGGCGGCGTGGGGCATTCCGGCTCCGTCGGCGGTGGATTGCCGCTGGTTCTGGATCAGGTGACAAAACTAGTCAAGAACATTGTTGACAAGATTTATAGGGTAATTTAGCGCGGCGGAAGCAACCGACGGGAGGATCCCATGCTTCACCTCTTTACCCGGCTCAGCGTCATCGCCAGCCTTGCCATGACGGCAGCCGCCGCGCAGGCGGAAACCATCACCGACATCACCGGCCGTCAGGTCGAGGTCGCGACCCCGGTGGAACGGGTGATCCTGGGCGAGGGGCGGCAGATCTTCTTTGCCGCCGTGCTGGATACTGAGGACCCCTTTGGCCGCATCGTCGGCTGGCGGGATGACCTGATGAAGGCCGACCCGGACGGCTATGCCGCCTACAAGGCGATTTACCCGCAGATCGACGACATCCCGACCTTTGGCGGCATGAAGGACGGCACCTTCGACATCGAACAGGCCGTGTCCCTGTCGCCCGACGTCATCATCATGAACATCGAGGCCAAGGCCGCCACCGAAGAGGCCGGCTATATCGAGAAGCTGGAGGCCGTGGGCATCCCGCTGGTCTATATCGACTTCCGCGAGCGGCCGATGGAAAACACCGCCGCCTCGATGGAGATCATCGGCACGCTGTTCGGCAAGCAGGAGCGCGCGGCAGAGTTCAACGAATTCCACCACGAACAGATGGCCCGCGTCACTGACGTGATCGAGGCGCAGGCGGAGCTTGACCGGCCGCTGGTGTTCATGGAACGGGCCGGGGGCTACAGCGAGGATTGCTGCATGTCCTTCGGCAACGAGAACTTCGGAAAGATGGTCGAGCTTGCCGGCGGCACCAACATGGCGGGCGCGTTCATCCCCGGCACCTTTGGTGCGGTGAACCCGGAACAGATCATCGCCTCGAACCCCGACCAGGTGGTCGTGACGGGCGGCAACTGGGAAGCCTATGTTCCCGGCGGCAACTGGGTCGGCGTCGCACCCGGTGCGGACATTGGCGTCGCGCGGGAAAAGCTGGCGGCGCTGATGGACCGCCCCGCCTTTACCGGCATCAAGGCCAAGGAAACCGGGCAGGTCCACGCGATCTGGCACCAGTTCTATAACAGCCCCTACCAGTTCGTGGCGGTGCAACAGCTGGCCAAGTGGCTCCACCCCGACCTCTTCGCCGATCTCGACCCGGAGGCGACATTCGCGGAACTGCACGAACGCTTCCTGCCGGTGGACTATCAGCCCGGCTACTTCGTCTCGCTGAACTGACCGGACGCACGCCAAGGAGACTGCCATGACCTCAGCCAGCGATCCGGTATCCCTTGCCGCGCCAGCTACGGCCCATCACTACGCGCGGCTGGTGCTGCGGCGCGTTACACTGCTGGCCGCGCTGGGGGTGCTGCTGGCGCTCAGCGTGGCAGTGGATGTCTCGCTAGGCCCCGCGCGCTATGCGCTCGGGGATGTGTTCCGCACGATCCTGTTCCCGGCGCAGGCGGACCTGCAGATGCGCGTCGTTGTGTGGGACATCCGGATGCCGATGGCGCTAATGGCGGTGACGGTGGGGGGCTGCCTGTCGCTGGCGGGCGCCCAGATGCAGACGATCCTGGCGAACCCGCTGGCCAGCCCCTTTACGCTGGGCCTTTCGGCGGCGGCAAGTTTCGGCGCCGCGCTGGCGATGGTGCTGGGGGTGGCGCTGGTTCCCGGGGCGCTGATGCTGATGGTGCCGCTGAACGCCTTTGCCATGGCAATGGCGACGGCCTTCCTGATCTATGGCCTGTCCTCGATGCGCGGGGTGACGACGGAAACGATCATCCTGCTGGGGATCGCGCTGGTCTTTACCTTCAACGCAGCGCTGGCGCTGCTGGAATATTTCGCGTCGGAACAGGCGCTGGCGGCGGTGGTGTTCTGGACCATGGGCAGCCTGACCAAGGCGACCTGGACCAAGGTGGCGGTGACGGCGGCGATCCTTTTGATCTGCACTCCGCTGTTCGCGCGCCGCGCCTGGGCGCTGACCGCGATCCGGATGGGTGAAACCCGCGCCGCGGCGATGGGCGTGCCGGTGCGGCGGCTGCGGCTGGAAACGCTGCTGCTGGTCAGCCTGCTGGCGGCGGTGCCGGTGTCCTTTGTCGGCACCATCGGCTTTATCGGCATTGTCGGGCCACACCTTGCGCGGCTGCTCTTGGGCGAGGATCAGCGCTTCTTCCTCCCTGGTTCGATCTTGTCCGGCGCGCTGATCCTGTCGGCGACCTCGGTCCTGTCCAAGGTGCTGTTGCCGGGGGCGGTGCTGCCCATCGGGGTGATCACCGCGCTGGTGGGCGTGCCCTTCTTTGCAATCCTGATCTTTACCCACGGGCGGCGCAAATGGTGAGCCTGAAGCTTTCGTCGGTCGAGGCCCGCTATGGCCGCAAGCAGGTGTTCGGCGAGGTCACGACGCCCGAAATCCACGGCGGCTGCCTGACGGCGCTGATCGGGCCGAACGCGGCCGGCAAGTCCACCCTGTTCCGCCGCATCGCGGGGCAATTGGGCGGCGGCGGCGCGGTCAGTTTCGCCGGCGCGGGGCGCGAGGATCTGCGCTACATGCCGCAGGACAGTGGAACCTCTGCCGCGCTGAGCGTCTATGAGGCGATCGTGCTGGCGCTGAAACAGGGGCAGGGTGGCTGGCGGCTGGACCGGGCCGAACTGGCCGCGATCGATCTGGTCCTGCGCACCCTGAAGATCGAGCCGCTGGCCTTTACCCAACTGGCGGAACTCTCGGGCGGACAGCGGCAGCTTGTGTCTATCGCGCAGACGCTGGTGTCGCGGCCCCGGCTGGTGCTGATGGACGAGCCGACCTCGGCGCTTGACCTTTATCGCCAGTTCGAGGTGTTGGAGCTGCTGCGCGACTATGCCCGCGACACGGGCGCGGTGGTGATCCTGGCGCTGCACGACCTGAACCAAGTGCTGCGTTACTGCGACTATGCGCTGGCGATCAGCCCCGGCCGGCTTGAGGCCGTGGGGCCGACGGTCGAGGTTGTTCAGCCCGGCCTGATCCACCGCCTCTATGGCATCCGCGCGCGGCTGGAGACATGTTCCCGCGGGTATCGGATGATGATCGTGGACGGGCACTAGCCCGTTCCGCGGCAGTTTCTGCGCCCAATGTCAAGGCAGATGCCGCAACGTCATGGCATGAGCGTTAAAGTTGTTAGAGACTCCGCCCCACTGCGCTGATATGGAGCGCGGTCACCCCGAACCGGGTGGTGTGAGGGAGGAGCCCTGTAATGATTATCTTGAGTGAAGTGCGGCAGGACGCCCAACCCCCGCGCCACGCGACCACGTTCCTGTCGGTGCTGAACAACCGGCTGTCCTGGGGGGCATCACAGCTTTTCCTTGGCCTTTTCGGCATCGGGCTGAACGAATGGCGGATCCTGACCGCCCTGCGGGCAGAGCCGGACATCCAGGCCCTGCGGGTCGCGGCGTTGGTGGGGATGAACAAATCCATCGTCAGCCGTTCTGCCCGGCGGCTGGAGCAGCTTGACCATCTGAAGACGCGGGTGCAGAAGTCGCGCCGGCTGTTGTCCCTGACCTCGGCGGGCGAGGATCTGCACGACCGGATCATCGTTGTCGCCCTGCAACGCGAAGGCGCGCTGCTTGAAGGCTTCGCCCCGGACGAGTGCGAGACGCTGTTCACGCTGCTGGCCCGCATGCGCGAGAACCTGACACGGGTCGAGGCCCTTGACCGTTCGCTGATGGTACAGAGCGCCTGACGGAACGAAAACGGGAGGTGCGCCCCCCCGGAAGCTCAGCCCGCGACGTGGTTGAGCGCCTCGACAAGGCACATCAGCGCCTCGACTGGCCATAGCCCGTGGGCTGGATCCGGATGTCGCGGTAGAACTGATGGTCACTTTCATCTTGGTGAAGCGCTCTGTCGCGGGCAGGGCAACCGGCGGTGCCGGATGGTGCCGGGGCGGGCAAAAGCCGCCGCACTGCCTGAAACTTGTGCAACTGCGACCGCAGCCGGACCTTTGCAGCCGGTTCGGGCCGTAAAGCTTGTCCCGCTGCCGCTTTATTGGTCACATGTGGTAAACGAGACAGGGAATATTGTGCCAGATCATTTTAACGAGATGTTCGCGGACGGCCAAGTCCGTCCCCCTTATGCGCGGCTTGAGGATTGGGTGGCCGCCATGCCCGCCGAGCTGCGCAGCCTCAAGCAGACGGAGGCAGAGGCTCTGTTCCGCCGTATCGGCATTACCTTCGCCGTTTATGGGGAAGGCGGCGACCCGGACCGGCTGATCCCCTTTTGCATGTTCCCAAGGGTGTTTTCCAACAGCGAATGGCGGCGGCTGGAGCGGGGCATCCGGCAGCGGGCGCGGGCGCTGAACGCCTTTCTCGTCGATGTCTATGGCCGGGGCGAGATCCTGCGCGCGGGCCTTATCCCCGCCGCGCTGGTGCATCGCAACGCGGCGTTCGAAAAGGCGGCGGTGGGGTTTGTGCCGCCGCGGGGGGTGTTCAGCCACGTCGTGGGGGTCGACCTGGTGCGCACCGGCCCGGACGAGTTCTTCGTGCTGGAAGACAACTGCCGCACCCCTTCGGGCGTCAGCTACATGCTCGAAAACCGCGAGATCATGATGCGGATGTTCCCCGCCCTGTTCCGGGAAAACCGGATCGAGCCGGTGGACCATTATCCTTCGGCGCTGCGGCGGACGCTGGCATCCGTTGCGCCGGCGAAATGCGACCGCGACCCGACCATTGTGATCCTGACACCGGGGCATTTCAATTCGGCCTATTACGAACACAGCTTCCTTGCCGACCTGATGGGGGTGGAACTGGTCGAGGGGCAGGACCTGTTCGTCGAAGGCGAATACGTCTGGATGCGCACGACCGAGGGGCCAAAGCGCGTGGACGTGATCTATCGCCGGATCGACGACGCCTATCTGGACCCCCTGTGCTTCCGCCCAGATTCGATGCTGGGGGTGCCGGGTCTGATGGATGTCTATCGGTCGGGCGGGGTGACGATCGCCTCGGCGCCGGGCGCGGGGGTGGCGGATGACAAGGCGATCTATACCTTTGTCCCGGAAATGATCCGCTTTTACCTGGGCGAGGAGCCGATCCTGAAGAACGTGCCCACCTGGCAATGCGGCAAGGCGGATGACCTGAAATACGTTCTGGAACGCCTGCCCGAACTGGTGGTGAAGGAGGTTCACGGATCGGGCGGCTACGGGATGCTGGTCGGCCCGGCCGCGACCGCCGAACAGGTGGCGGCCTTCCGCGACCGGATCGTGGCAAACCCGGGCAACTACATTGCACAGCCGACGCTGGCGCTTTCGACCTGCCCGACCTTTGTCGAACAAGGGATCGCGCCACGCCACGTGGACCTGCGGCCCTATTGCCTGGTGGGCGAACGGGTGGAACTGGTGCCCGGCGGGCTGACCCGCGTGGCGCTGAAGGAAGGCTGCCTTGTGGTCAATTCCTCGCAAGGGGGTGGCGTCAAGGATACCTGGGTATTGGCGGAGTGATGCGATGCTGAGCAGGACCGCCGACAACCTTTACTGGATCGCCCGCTACATGGAGCGTGCGGAAACCGCCGCCCGCCTGCTGGAGGTGGGCGCGCGGATCGCGCTCTTGCCCGATGACGGGCATGGCTATCGCAGCGAATGGGATTCAGTCCTGCGTGCCAGTGGCACCGCCGACGGGTTTGCCCGGAAATACGGCGACCCGGTGCAGCGCAACATCGAAAGCTACCTGTTCCTTGACCGGGACAACCCGTCATCCGTCGCGTCCTGCGTGACGGCGGCCCGGGAAAACGCGCGGATCGTGCGGACCGGCCTGACCACGCAGGTGTGGGACGCGCTCAACTCCGGCTTTCAAGAGATGCGGGAGCTGGAGCGCAGCCCGCGGTCCGAACTGGACCTGGGCAGGCTGGTGGACTGGACGAGGCGCCAGACCGCCATGGTGCGGGGCGCGATCGACGCCACGCAACTGCGCAACGACGGGTATGACTTCCTCAACATCGGGCACTATCTGGAGCGGGCCGACAGCACGGCGCGGCTTCTGGATGTGAAATACTACGTGCTGCTGCCAAGGGCGGATTTCGTAGGGTCGGGGCTCGACAACTACCAGTGGTCCACGTTGCTGCGGGCGCTATCTGCCCATCGGGCCTTTCACTGGGCCTATGGGGGCGAGGTGACGGCGGCGAAGATCGCGCATTTCCTGATCCTGAACCCGCAAAGCCCGCGGTCGCTGCTGGCGGCGGTTCAGGGGCTGAACGCGCATCTGGACCGGCTGGCGCGCGGATATGGCCGGTCCACCCCGGCGCAGACCCGTGCGCGCGCCCTGCTGGGTGAACTGGCCGAAACGAGGGTCGAGGATGTGTTCGAGGAAGGGCTGCACGACTTCCTGACCCGCTTCATCCGCGAGGTCGCCGGCATCGGCGCCCTGGTGCACGAGGCCTACCTGAGCGGAGATGTCCGGTGATCCTGACCGTCGAACATGTAACCACCTACCGCTATGACCTGCCGGTGCGGGGGGTTGTGCAAAGTCACCGGCTGACCCCTTCGGTCTTTGACGGGCAGCGCACCCTGCGGTGGGAGATCAGCGTGAGCGACGGCATCCACGGCGGCGGCTTCCGCGACGGGGCGGGTGACTGGGTGCAAACCTGTTCGGTGCTGGGTCCGGTGGACCAGATCGAGGTGCGCGTCAGCGGCGAGGTGGAGACGCAGGACCTGGCCGGCGTGCTGCGCGGCCACCGGGAACTGGTGCCGCCGCTGGCCTACCTGCGCGACACCATTCCCACCCATCCCGACATCGCGCTGACCGAACTGGGGCGGCAGGCAGTGGCGGGCGCGCAGGACCCGCTTGACCGCGCGCACCGGCTTTCGTCAGCGGTGGCGGGGGCCATCGCCTACACGCCGGGGTCGACCGACGCCCATACCTCGGCCGCCGAGGCGCTGGCGCTGGGGCAGGGGGTTTGCCAGGATCATGCCCATGCGCTGATCGCCGCGGCGCGTAGTCAGGGAATGCCTGCGCGGTATGTCTCCGGCTACCTGCACGCGACCGAGGAGGACGATCTGCACGAAGCCGCCCATGCCTGGGCTGAGATCTTTGTCGATGGACTGGGCTGGGTCGGCTTTGACCCCGCGAACCGATGCTGCCCGGATGCGCGCTATATCCGGCTTGGGTCCGGCTATGACGCGCAGGACGCGGCGCCGATCCGGGGTACCGCCCGTGGGGGCGGGGCTGAACATCTCGACGTCGACGTTGCGGTCAAGGCCGCCCAGCAATAAGGCTGTGCGTTCCGTCCGAATCACGAGGGTGACATGACATATTGCGTGGGACTTCTGCTGGAGGAAGGCATGGTGCTTCTGTCCGACAGCCGCACGAACGCCGGTGTCGACAACATCGCCACCTACCGCAAGATGTTCACCTTCGAGGAGCCGGGCGAACGAGTCATCACGATCATGACTGCGGGCAGCCTGTCGGTCACGCAGACTGCCATCGCCCGCCTGCGCGAGGCAATCGAAGCACCCGACGCGGATGAGACGACCTCGATCCTCAAGGCGCCGTCGATGCTGTCGGTTGCCGAAATCGTGGGCCGCACCCTGTCGGACGTCAGCCTCGACATTACCCAGAAGATGAACCGGATGGCGCAGGCGGCCACTGCCTCGATGATCGTGGCGGGCCAGCGCCGGGGCGGCGACATGCGGCTGTTCCTTGTCTACCCCGAGGGCAATTTCATCGAGGCGACAGAGGACACCCCTTACCTTCAGATCGGCGAGCACAAATACGGCAAGCCGATCCTTGACCGCGTGGTGACGCCACGGACGAGCCTTGAGGACGGGCAGAAGGCGGTGCTCTTGTCGATGGATTCGACCCTGCGGTCGAACCTGTCGGTGGGGATGCCGCTTGATCTGGCCCTGATCCGGCGCGACGACTGCCGGATCACGGAACAGCGCCGGATAGAGGCGGGCGACCCCCGCTTCATCGCCATGTCCGAAGCGTGGTCGAACGCACTGCGCGAGGGGTTCACGCAGATCCGGATCTGACGGCGCGGGGCAGCGGCAGCGGCGAGCCGTCGCATGTCCCGAGGTGTCCCCCGGGAAAGCCGGCGTAAAGGGTGGCCAATTGAGCCGGGGGCGGCGTGGGTTTGGGCGCTTAGGGAGGCCGTAATCAGCCTCGCCCGGACCCAAAGGTGCCCCGCAGCGCCAACAGCCCCTTGCGCAGGACGCCGACATCCGTGCCCACGGCAAGAAACTCCACCCCCATCTCGGCATAGACAAGGGCCAGTTCCGGATCGGTGATCAGGATCCCGGCAGCAACGCCTGCGCCGCGGATGCGGGTGATGGCATCGTCGATTGCCGCCTGCACCTCTGGGTGGCCGGGGTTGCCGGGGTGG
>VUAW01000017.1 GCA_008711135.1 Rhodobacteraceae bacterium LNNU 3342 | reverse complement strand
CCATTTGGCTCAAAAAGCCTACTTCAGGGAGGACCACTTTTCAGGGGGCAGACCACCGCTGTTATCTACAAGGGCATGGAACGTGCCTGAGCAGATCAGCCTGCAACATCCGCCAGCGATCCAGGCCCGGGAAGAGGTTGGGCTGAACTGCTTGCCGAAATCGTCTTCCAGGAAAGCAACTATTGCGTTGCTTCAGAAGCCAATGCGAAGTTCCTCCAACCTCCGCCACCGAGGCCCTGCGCCATCTGTCGTCCCCGCTTTTGGGCATGTACTGCGATAGCTCGTGCGGGTTGAACCCTGTTCTTCACAGAGAAAGGTAAGGCGCTAGCGTTCAAGCAGCGCAAAAGCACGGCGGAAGCAGAGTGCACACAAGGAAGGACTGCTCGGCTTGCCGCGATTTCCACAGGTCCGCGATCACGTATCCCCGCACCGTTTCGTGGCGGAGCATGCACTGCCATCCCCCGTTGCCGGCAGGGAGGTCTTCCCCCTGTTCCAGCCTGGCAAAGCTTCCAAGAGCCTCAACCCGCACGTGACGATCCCCCAGCGGAGGTGGGGGCAGATGCAGGAAATCACACCGGCGGTGCATCAGGCCTGCGCCGCGTAAACCAGAAGTGGAGGAGAAAATGGATGTAAAAATCGGAAGACCAAACTTCGACGACCTCATCATAGGCCAGCATCGGATCAGGAACGATCTCTATGGCGATGCCTTCGAGCTTCTTTCACCCCCTGATCTGGCGGGCAACGACACGCTGATCGGTCGAAAGGGCGCCGAGAACAACATGTACGGCGATGCCTACCGTCTGGATGTCGATGGGGGGAACGACCTTCTTGTCGGCGGTGGACGCGGGATCAACACCATGTATGGCGACGGCTACGCCATGGACGGACGTGGCGGCCATGACGTGATGAAGGGCGGCAACAACAGCATCAACACCATGTTCGGCGATGTGAACGGCTTCGACGGCATTGGCGGCAACGACACGATCACGGGCGGCAAGAACAGTCTCAACGTGATCTATGGCGATGCCGACTACATCTACTGGGAAGGCGTAGGTGGCAGCGACGTCCTGACCGGTGGGCGCAACTCGATCAACTATATCTATGGCGACACGCGCGCCCTCCCGCAGGCATACTGCGGAAATGATACAATCCGCGGCGGCGACAATAGCGCCAACTGGCTGTTCGGCGATGCCGAGACCACCACCTATAGCCGGCTGGGCAACGACACGATCATCGCAGGCAAGGGCGGCGTGAACTACATGTTCGGCGACGTGCAGTATCAGTCTTTTGTGGGCTTCGTCGGGCACGACCGCCTTATCAGCAACACCGGGATCGACCACATGTACGGCGATTCCATGAATAGCGATGACTACTATGACCCGGGCAGCGACGTGTTCGTGTTCAAGGCGAACAGCGGCACCGACTTCATCTATGACTTCCAGCAGGGTTTTGACCGGATCGAGGTGGACCTGCCGCAGATCCTGGTGCCGCCCGCAGGGTTCAAGGAGTACGGGAACGCGGCGAACAAGCTGATAGGGCGGCTCGACAACCTAAAGGACCACATTGTCCAGGTAGTGGACAAGGTCGCCGCTGATGTGGAGGACGCATGGAAACAGGCCGAGAAGGCGCTCCAGCCAATCTCGCGGCCCTACAGCTTCGAGGACCTGAAGATCACTGAGTTCAAGCATGAGACGCTGGGGGACAGCACGGTGATCGCCTTGACGACAAGAACTCGGTCACCGTCTATGGCGTCACCGGCATGACAGAGTCCGACTTCATCTTCGTCTGATGAATCGCCCCGGGCTGTGAACGGAACCAGGAAGGGCGCCGGCGGCGCCCTTTCCGTTCAGTCGTCGTAGATCGTCCTTTCCATCCGCCCGCGGAAGCAGAACCAGACAAAGAGGATAATGCCCCCGAAAAGGGGGATCAGCCAGATCAATTGCCACCAGCCTGACCGGCCGGTGTCATGCAGCCGGCGTGAAGCAACGGCGAGAGAGGGGACAAAAATCGCGAGCGAGAGCAGACCACCCAATACGCCGGGACCGCCATAGGGATTGCTCCCGCCATCGATGAAGCCCGCAACGATGTTCGCAAGGAAGGTGAAAAGCGCCCAGTACCAGAATTCCGAACGACTTGCCCGGCCGCTGAAGGTGAAATACTTCGACAGGCAGCTCTTGACCGCCTCAAGCGGCCCCATGGGCGGCGCGGCATAACCCATCCCGGCGGGTCCGGGACCCGAACGCGGCGGTGGCTGATCATAAGGGGGATCAGCGCGACCGGCCGCAGGCTGGCGCTGGATGATCGGCATGTCCGAGGTTCTTGCTGCAAACCCGTGCGGCAAAGGAGGAGGTTGCTTCACGAAAAACCCCGCAAGTTCGGTCGCATCGGCGCGCGCCCAGTCTGTCATGCCATCGTGCCAGACCAGGCTGTCCGGAGAAACCTCTCCAAGGTCGATCTTCGACCTCATCTCCTCATCGGAAAGCGGACCCTGTTGAGAGCCCTCTTCGGAAGCAATGAACCAGTTCGTCATCGGTCGCTTCGGTGCCTTCTGGCCAAGGGAACGAATGTTGCACTCTACTCCCAGCCCCGCCAGCCTGACCATAGAGCGCAAAAGAAGGGCCTTGCTTTGGGCAAACCGGCAACAGCTCATTCTGCAGAATTGGCTGTGAAAGCAAACTCGCTGCGGGACCGCCGGATTATTTGCTGCCGCGGGCGCGAACCTCGGCGGCTTCCAGGCGTTGTGTTGGCCCGAGGAGGATTTGCCATGGCCGAAAACGAGAAGCTGACCACAGGCGCGAACGATCGTCCCAAGGACGAACCCATCGCACAGACTGCGTCAGGGTTGCCGGACGACAGCAGCAGCCCGGTCGAGGTTGACGACGAGACGGTAGAGAAGATGCGGCAGAAATTGCAGAACAGCCCCAAGGGCGCGGAACCCGAGGATCGCAGCCCGGCGCGACAGAAGGACCAGGCGCAGTCCGACTCTGACGCGAAGGAGCACAAGGTACCCGGCGCCGAAGAGATTGACGGCGCGGGGGCCGAGGAAGATACCTACGACTGATCATGGCAGGCGCCACTGTGGCTGGTGGCCCATGCGGCGGTGGACCAGGATAATTAGACTTGCCATGAGGGAGCGGTAGTCGGCCGCTCCGAAGGCCGATGCAGCCATCTGCAGGCTGACGACATGCCAGCGTGAGGCGCAGGGGCGGCCAGGGTTCGTGCACAGGATGAAGCCTGAAGCAGAGGGCGCGCCCATCTAAAGGCGTTGATCGAGGCAAGATGTCGAAGATGGTAAAGGTCAGCTCCGGGCTGGTCATGAACGCCGCGCCAAGAAGGGGCGCGTGCAACTAGGAAATCAGGTTAATTTGTCGTCCTTTATGTAACCAGCTTCCACAGTTTAGGGCACGACGCCTATGCCCTGCGGGTTCGGTAGATTTGTTGTGCCCGTTCCTCAGGATGCCCGCCGGCCCTGAAGTGCGGCGGCTTCGCGCCGGAATATGCCCATGACCGCGGCGCCTGATCTGGAGGCGGAGTCCGAACTCTTGGAGCGGCGCGGGATCACGCCCAGGACTCTGTTCCGGGGTCGGGACCGTAGATTTTCTGGGGTTCGGCGGCGCGCTTCTCGACGGGATGCATGAACTACTGGAGCAGCGGCGCTCGCTGTTGACGATGGCAGTGCTGCGGCTGCCGCTAACGGAGGCGCTGCCGATACAGGCGCCCGTCAGCATCGCGCTTATGGCAGGAGGAAACCGACCACTGATCTGCTTGTCGCGCGCTGGCCGCAACAACCCGGTTCATGATCTTGCCGCTAGTAATCGCGGTGCCGGCAGAACGGCTCTGGACTCGGTGGAAGGCGTGGCTGGTTCCTGCCGCTAAAGGTTGTGCTGGTGCCGCTAACGATCAGGTTGATAATTTCGGGCGCGCGGCTGCTGACAGAGGCAGCAGCGAAGGACTGAGCCGTGCGCTGTCGTGGGGGCGACGGCAGCGGCATCGCTGGCCCTGCGGATGCATCCGGACGCGATTCTGGGCTGTGCCGCGGTTATGGGGCATCGAGTTGGTTAGAGCTTCAGCTTGTAACCCAGATGCGTGGCGCTGAACCCGAGCCGTTCATAGAAGCGGTGCGCATCCACCCGGCTGCGGTCGGTCGTCAACTGCACGACCGTGCAGCCGCGGGCGCGGCATTCGTTGATCGCGTGGTTCAACAGCAGTTCGCCCAACCCTTGCCCGCGCGTACTGCGGGCGACCCGTACCGCCTCTACCTGACCGCGCCAGGCGCCCCGATGCGACAGCCCGGGCAAAAAGCTGAGCTGGAGCGTGCCGAGAACATCGTCCCCCCGCGTCATCACGAGAAGAAGATGGTTGGGGTCGCTGTCGATAGCCTTGAACGCGGCAAGATAGGGGCCGGTCGCTGCAGGGTCTTCGCGCTGCGCCCCCAGCGGGTCATCGGCCAGAAGGGCGACGATGGCGGGAATATCTTCGGCCCTTGCAGGGCGGAACGTGAGGTCCATGGCTGGCTCCTGTCAGTGTGGCCTCGGCGGATGCGCACGCCGCATCACCGGCGAGGTAATATCCTCATCAATGTGGATGTCGAGCAGCATGCCCCGCCGCGTCTCGTCGAACCGCCCAACATGGGCAACAAGGTCGTTCAGATCGGCAACGACTGCACCGTCCAGGCCAAAGCCGCGCCCCACGGCGCCAAGATCGCCCCGGCCGAACACGGCGCCGGCATCCGGCAATCCGTCAGATCGCAGCTTGTGGATCTCTGACCCGTAGGCGCCGTCGTTAAGCAGGCAAAGCAGGATCGGCAGCCCATGACGTTGCACGGTTTCCAGTTCCTGCGCATGCATGAGGAAACCGCCATCGCCGTCGAACAGCACGACCGGCCGGCCCGGCTTGGCCGCCGCTACGCCAATGGCATAGGACAGGCCGTTGCCGATGGCGCCGAACTCGCGGATCGTGTGAAAGTGGTCCGCCGGACGCCCTCGCATATGCGCTGTGAAGTAGGAGCAGTGCCCAGACGCGTTCACCATCTCCCAGTCTTTTGGCAGCAGCGCGTCGAGCTTCCGGATGACCTCCCTTGGGTCAAGAAGGCCTGGACGCGTCGGAAAGGGCGTTGCATCGACTGGGGCAGTGCGGAGCCGTTCGGCCAGATCGTTGCTGCGGAACTCTGCAGGGGCCGGCGACGCGGGCAGGGCAGCAATCAAGGCCTCTACACCCGCTTTCGCATCCGCTTGCAGATAGAGATCGGCCACCTGCCGCCCTTGGTGGAAGCCAACAGGGCGGCTGTCGATCTGCACGACCCGGGCCTTCGGCCAGAGCTTGCCGCCGTCGCTTGTATGGTGGGTGACGCTGGCGCCCACGGCGACGACCAAGTCAGCCTTGGCAAACGCTGCACGGGCAGTATCGCTGGAAAAGCCGCCGGCGACGCCGAGGTCGAAATCATGATCGTGGAAAAGCCCGCGCACCGGCAGTGTTGTGGCCAGCAGCCCCCCGCGCTGATCGGCAAGATCCACGCAGGCCGCCGCCGCGCCCGAGGATTTCGCCCCACGCCCCGCGATCACGACCAGCCGCTGCGCTGCGGCCACTGCATCCGCCACCTGCGCCAGATGCGCCGGGTCCGGCATCATCCGTCCGATCTGGGGGATGAGTGTTGCCGAAGGTGCAGGCGCGGGCAGATCCGGCGCTGGCTGGGCCTGCAGGTCGAAGGGCACGCCAAGGACAACAGGGCGGCGTTCCTGCCGGGCGATGAAGAAGGCCTCTCGCACCTGATCTGGCATCCGGGCCGGCCAGTGTGCGCCGATGTAGAGCGCGCCGGTTGCAGTGACGAAAGGCGCCTGATCGATCTGCTGGTTGTACCACGCCTGCCGCAGCGGCGCCTCACCGGCAAAGACGACCAAGGGGATGCGCGCGCGCACGGCCGTGGCAAGCGCCGTCATGATCTGCGTAAGCCCTGGACCGCAGGTGACTGAGGCGACACCGACCTCATCCCGCGCGTTGGCTGCGGCAATCGCCATCGAAACCGCGCAGTGTTCATGGCGCGCGTGGATCATGGTGCAGCCCATCCGTTCCAGTGCCGTCGCCCAGTGCATGTTCCCGTCGCCAAGAAGCGTGAAATGCAGCCGGGTGCCTTCGGCGTGGAAGGCTTCTGCCAGCATGTCGTAGATCTTGCGTTCGGTCATTGTTGCCCCTGTCCCCCCATATTGTGCAGGCCGCCGCGCCGCCTCGGCGCTTGGGAAAAGCGCATCCTGCCTGCACGAGGTCGTGCGGCAGGTGGGTACCTTTCGCCGCGCTTTGGGGGCGTGATCCGCCCCCGGGCCGTGTCAGAAGCGCACGTCGTATTCCTCGGCAAGATAGGTCTGGAGCCACTCGCGTGCCTCCTCGGGCATGGTTGTGGCCAGTTCGTAAAGCCGAACCGCTGCCTCGCCTGTCGCCATTTCATACTCGCCAAGCACCTCGCCGCGGCTGGCGATGAACTCCGGGTCCTGCACCATCTCGGCAAATGCCTTGCGGTAAGTTTCGATGACTTCTGGCGGGGTGTCTCCGGGGATGACGACCGGTTTCTGGGCGGCAAACCCCGAACCGAAGACCGCCTTGTAGACGTCGAAGATGACGCCCGACGGGGGTTCACCATGCATCATCTCATAGGCTTCGACGAAGTGCGGGATGTCCGGGAAAGTAGGATCGCGCGCAAAGTCGCCGTTCGCGTCGATCACGCCCCAGGAAAAGATTGGCACGGCTTTGCCTTCTTCCACGAGAGGGGCGACGTTGGTGAGGTAGGCGCTGCTGGTCTGGTAGTCGATCGTGACCTCGCCCCGCTCAAATGCCAGCCGGCCATCGGAACGCCCCGGCATCCCGAAGACGTAGCGCACGTCAAGGCCCATCAGTTCGAACGCGATCATCGGCACGAGGTCGAGCGAGGTCGGCCCTTGGCTGCCATAGACGAGTTCCGTCCCCTGAAGCTGCGAAAGGTCCGACGCGTCCTCTACGCCGAATGAGGTTGGCAGGTAGACCACACCGCCGGTCGGCGCCACTATCAGCGGTTCCCACTTGGTATAGTCGTAACGGGCGCGGGGATCGCCCAGAAGGTAGGGAAACTGGGTTGAGGCCGAGGTGATCAGGATCTCGTTCCCGTTGGGACGGGCGCGGGCAGCGAATTCGTTCGCGCCGTTGATCGAGCCTGCGCCGGGAATGTTCCGGATGATCACCGACGGGTTCCCCGGCATGTACTTCGTCAGGTAGGGCAGCATGTAGCGTGCCACCGTCCCGCTGCCGCCGCCTTCGGGGAAGGGGACGACCCATTCGATCGTGCGGCCGGAAAAATCAACATCCTGCGCAACCGCGCTGCCGGTGAACGCTGCAAGCAGCGCAGCCCCGATCAAACGAGCCGAGACGCGAAATCTCATGTGGTTTCCTCCTCAAACCTGACCCTGCCTCCTCGCAAGGTGGTGCTGTCATGGCAGGTTCTGCAGGCAAGGAAGAATAGAAAGCCCGCGCGGTGGCATAAGATTTCGCTATACGGTTAGATTGCAAGCGCGCTAGTTTTTCCGCAGGTTCAAGTTTCAGGACATTTGAGCGACCCATGGAAGTCCATCGCGACACCAAGCCGAAGCTGGTCGTGCACTCGTGCGCCAAGCGGTCAGGTATGGCTTCATTGCTCGGAAAGCAAGGTTCCGGTGCCCCACCGCGGCGAGGCACCGGAGCGGAGACCGTCAACGTGCGAGGCCCATTTCGTTGAGGAGCTGCACCGACGGAAGGATCCCTGACTTGTGCCGTAGTTCCAGGATCAGGCGGGGGTTCGAGGTCAGTTCGGACAGGGCGCGGAAGACCGCATGCCAGCGGATGTTGCCCTCGCCGATGGTCCAGTGGCGGTCGGCGTGGCCGTCGGCATCCTGAAGGTGGATATGCTGCAGGCGGTTTCCGGCGCGGCGGACGTAGAAATCCACCGGCGGCGCCCCCGTCGAACCGTGGGCATAATGCGCGTGCCCGGTGTCGATGGAAACCGCCATGGCAGGAGAGTTGAAGCTGTCGGCAAGGATGCAGCGGATGTCGGGGTCCTTGTCCTCGATGTTCTCGATCACCATGGTGACACCGATTTCTTCGGCACGCTTTACCACCGGGGCCATGGTCGCGTGGCAGTTGTCACGCACACGGTCATAGGCAGAGCGGTCAGGGAAGTTGTCGAGGTTGTTGAAGTCCCAGGTCGTGTAGGGCGAATGGATCACCATCTGAGTTGCGCCAAGGAACTCGCAAACCTCTAGCCCCTGAAGGTACTTGCGGGAAATCACCTCGCGCAGGTCCGGGTCCGGGTTGGCGATGTTAAGCCCCCAGAACGGACCGTGGATGCCCAGCCGTCCCTTGTAGCCGTCCAGCAGTTCCCTCGTGCGCGTGGCCATGGCCTTCCAGTCGCCGTTCAGCAGTTCGATCGAGAAGAAGTCCTGGATTTCCAGGTCGCGATCCTGTTCCAGAATGAAATCCTGGAGTTCCTCAAGATCGGCGGTCATCATGGCGGCGCCAAGAAGGGGAAGTTCGGTCATCGTATCGGTCCGTTTCATGCAGCAAGGGTATGGGTCAAGGTGGACAGCAGGGCGTGGAACGCGCCCATGCCGTGGATGACATGATCGGCGCCGGCGCGGGCCAGCACCTCGGCATGGTCAGCGCGATGTTCCGAAGGGCCGATGAAGCCGACGGCAAGGCAGCCCGCCTGCTTCGCGCAGGTCACGCCGTGAGGGTTGTCATCAATGAAGATCGCCTCGTGCGGCTGGATGCCAAGGCGTGCGCAGGCAAAAAGCGCAAGGTCCGGCGCGGGTTTTCCAAGCCTTACCATCTCGGCGGAATAGACATGCTCGCCAAAACGCGCAGCCAGCGGTGTCCGCATGAGCGAGGCATCCAGACGGCGGATCAACGAGTTGGAGCAGACAGCCATTGGCAGGTCGAAGTCGCGCAGCACTGCCTCGATCCCGTCGATGTGGGGGATGTGCTGGTCGAACATCTCAAACAGGATGCGGTCGGCCTCATCAAAAACCGGTTTGGCGTCGAGCCCACGCGCCGCCATCCAAGCCATGCTGGCCTCGGCCGAGTTGCCGGAGAAGATCCGCGCCGCCTCATAGCGGTCCATGAGAACACCGGCGGCGGTCAGTGCCCGCGACAGAGACTCGCAACCCAGCGGCTCGGTATCCAGAAGTACGCCGTCGCAGTCAAAGAGGATCGCCTTGAACCGGGTCATGCCTGTGCCTCTGCCATGAGGCGGCGGACAAGGACGGGATCGTCCGACACAAGGAAGCCCGGCCTGCGCGGGATCCAGCGGCGGATCAGGTCGGGGTCGTTCAGCGTCCAGACGGAACAGGCGGCGGCCGGACGGACGGCGGTGATGGCGTCGTATTCAGCCTCGAACACCTCATGATGAATGCCGACCACGTCCACCAGACCGTCGACCTCTTGCAGGAAACTTGCGATGCCCCCGTGCCGGTCGGCCCAGTCGCGGTTGACCGAGATCAGGCTTTTCATCTCTGGCGCTTTTGCACGGATTTCGCGCACCACCGAAATATCAAAGCTGTGCAGGGCCGCGCGCTGGGCAAGGCCGTGACGACGTATTTCCTCGGCCGCCCTTTCGACGATGCCGGGGTAGGGGGCGCCGTTCTCATCCGACTTCAGCTCGACCCAGAGTTCGAGGTCATCCTGAACGGCAAGCACCTCCAGCACCTCTGCCAGGGTTGGGATGCCTTCGTCGAGCAACTCCCCATCAGGGCCGCGCAGGCGCAGTGCCTTGCGACCCTCGGCCGTCAGGTGACGGACGAGGCCGGTGCCGTCGGTGGTGCGGTCAAGGGTCGCGTCGTGGATGACGACCAGTTCGCCCGCATTGGTCAGGTGGACGTCGAATTCGACACTGGGGAAGCCGTGCTTCACCGTTTCGCGGAAGCCGAGGAGCGAGTTTTCAGCCCATAGGTTTCGCGCGCCGCGATGGGCCATGATCAGGGACATGAAGGAGTCTTTCTGGATGATTAGCGGATAGTCGGGTCAAGGCGATCGCGCAGCCAATCGCCAAGGAGAGAAATCGACAGCGTCGTCAGCACGATCACGACCGATGGCGCGAGCATGATCCAAGGCGCGCGCGTCAGGTATTCGCGGCCAAAGCCGACGAGGTTGCCGAGCGATGTCTGGGGCGGCTGGACCCCAAGGCCAAGGAAGCTGAGGCCGGATTCCATCAGGATGATTTCGGGGAAGGTCAGCGTCATCGACACGATCAAGGTAGAGGCGACGTTGGGGAGGATGTGGCGCAGATACACGCGCGACGGTTTGGCCCCCAGCTGCACCACTGCCGCGGCATAACCCTGCGCCGATGCGGAAATGGCCAGCCCCCGCGCGATCCGGGCATAGCGTTCCCAGCCATAAAACCCCATCAGGCAGACCAGCAGCACCATCGACGAGCCGAAGAACGCCAGCACCGCCAGCGACATGATCATGAAGGGCAGCGCTGCCTGAAAATCGGCCAGCGCCATCACGACGTGTTCGACCCAGCCGCGGAACTGTGCCGCAAGAAAGCCGAGCGTCGTGCCGAACAGGGCCGACAGGATCGTCGCGCCAAAGGCGATCACCAGCGACACGCGGATCGACTGGATCAGGCGGGAAAGCATGTCGCGCCCCAGCTCATCGGTGCCCAGAAGGTGCCCGGGCGTGCCCATCGGCACAAGCCGGGCGGAAAGGTTCATTTGCGTGATCTCATACGGGCGGAGCAGGTCTGCGAAGATCGCCACCAGCACCATTGCGATGATCCAGCCAGAGGACAGCACCACAAGAAAGGGCATCTTCAGGCGCATGCGGGTGATGATCCCCGGGCGGGGCGCGGTCAGGGTTGCGTCGGTCATCTTGCGCGTCCTTTGTCAGTGAGCGGCGCTTTTGTGGCGCAGGCGCGGGTCGAGCAGGCCATAGGCAAGGTCGACGAAAAGGTTGGCGATCACCATGGAGCTTGCGATGACCAGCAGCAGGCATTGCACCACCGCAAGATCACGGTTGGAGACCGACACCACGATCAGCCGCCCCACGCCGGGCCAGGAAAAGATGCTTTCCACCACCACCGCACCGGCGATCAGGGCCCCTACCATGAAGCCCACCAGCGTGACGATCGGCACCGCTGCGTTGCGCAGTGCGTGTTTCCAGACCACATCGCGCCAGGGCAGGCCCTTGGCCATGGCGGTGCGGATGTAGGGCTGGCCCAGCACCTCGATCATTGCCGACCGTGAAAAGCGGGCAAGGATGCCAATGCCGCCCACCGACATGGTGGCGATGGGCAGGATCGCGTGCCGCCACGTGTCCTGCCCGCCCGAAGGCAGCCAGTCGAGCGTAACCGCGAAGATCAGCACCAGAACCAGCCCCAGCACGAACGACGGGATCGTGAAGCCGAAGATCGACATCATGATCACGCCCCGGTCAGCAATCGATTCCCGGTGAAGCGCGGCATAGACGCCGGCAGGAATGCCGATTCCCACCTTCAGGATCAGCGCCGGGATGGTCAGCGCAAGCGTCGCCGGAATCCGTTCCAGCACAAGGTCGATGGCCGGTGACTGGTCGCGCATCGATACGCCAAAGTCGAAGGTCAGGATCTGGGTGAGATAGGCAAGGTACTGCTGCCAGATCGGGTCGTTCAGGCCCCACCGGGCGCGGAAGGCATCAACGGCATCCTTGGGCGCATCCGGACCCAGCATGACCATAGCGGGATCGCCCGACAGCCGAAGAACCACGAAGGCGAAGGTCATCACCAGCATGATCGTCAGGAAGGCGCGGGCGAGGCGGGAGAGGAGGAAATTCAACATGGGTTCTCAGGCGGCGGTCGCGGCCGCGGCATCGGGCTTGAGGCAGGCAATCTGGCGTCGGCCATCGTGCTGCAGTTCGGGGACGCGGGCGGCGCAGCCCCGGTCGGCGAAGGCACAGCGCGGGTGGAAGGCGCAGCCGGCGGGGCGGGCGGCGGGGTTCGGCGGTTCCCCCTGAAGGATGATGCGGCCGTGCAGCCCTTGGCCGGGCTTGGGGATCGAGGAAACCAGCGCTCGCGTGTAGGGATGGCGCGGGTCGGCGAAGAGCAGGTCAGAAGGCGCTTCCTCGACCACGCGGCCAAGGTACATCACGGCCACCCGGTCACAGATGTTGCGCACGACCTTGAGATCATGGCTGATGAAGACCATCGTCAGCCCTTCCTGTTCCTGAAGATCACGCAGCAGGTTCACCACCTGCGCCTGAATCGACACATCCAGCGCCGAGACCGGTTCGTCACAGACAAGGAAGCCGGGGTTCGTTGCCAGCGCCCGGGCGATCACCACGCGCTGACGCTGCCCGCCGGATAGTTCGTGCGGGTAGCGGTCCGCCTGATCGCGGCGCAGACCGACGCGGGCCATCAGCGCGGCGAGGCGTTCGGCGGCCTCTGCGCCCTTGGCGATGCCGTGAATCTCCAGCGGCTCGGCAATCTGGGCGGCGATGGTCATGCGCCGGTCTAGCGCCGCCAGCGGGTCCTGGAAGATCAACTGCATCTGCGCGCGAAGCTTGCGCCACGCGTCAGTGCGCGGGGCGGGCATGGGCGCGCCTTGGTAAAGCACCTCGCCCCCGGCCGGCGTTTCAAGACCGAGGAGCATCCGCCCTAGCGTGGATTTCCCGGAACCGGACTCGCCCACGATGCCAAGGATCTCGCCTTGGCGGACGGTCAGGTCGATACCATCGACAGCACGGACCGTGCTGGTCTTGCCAAAGAACGACCGCGCGGTGGCATATTCCTGAACCAGCCCGCGGGCCTGCAACAAAGGCGCGGTCATGCAAGAGCCTCCTGCCGGAGGGCGGGGAACGCCTTCGGGGCGGCTACGGGTTGAAAACAGGCGACGTCGCCCCCGCCGCTCTGCGGCCGAAGGTGGGGGCGGTCAGTCTGGCAAAAGGCAGTCGCACGGGGGCAGCGGGGCGAAAAGGCGCAGCCGGTCGGCAGGTTCTTCGGGTCCGGCACGGTGCCATGGATCGGCACCAGCCGCCCGCGATCAGCGTCGATATCCGGAATCGCCGCGAAAAGGCCAGCAGTATAAGGATGGCGGGGAGCGGAGAAGAGGCTGCGGATGTTGTTGGCCTCCACGATCCTTCCGGCGTACATCACCACTGCGCGGTCGCAGACAACGGAGACTGCGCCGAGGTCGTGGCTGATGAAGACCATGGCCATGCCGGTTTCCCGGCGGATCGTGCCAAGCAGGTCAAGGATCTGCGCCTGGATCGTGGCATCGAGCGCGGTTGTCGGCTCATCCGCGATCAGAAGGTCCGGTTCACCTGCCAGGGCCATGGCGATCATGATGCGCTGGCACTGGCCGCCGGAAAATTCGTGGGGATACAGATCGACGCGCGTCGCGGCTGACGGGATGCCGACCATGTCCAGAAGGCGAATTGCCTCCGCCCGGGCGTCACGGCCCTTCAGGCCCCGGTGCAGCCGCAGGCTTTCCATGATCTGCTTGCCGACGCGCTGGACGGGGTTCAATGACGAGGACGGGTCCTGAAAGATCATCGCGATCCGCTTGCCCCGAACCTTTTCGATGGCGGGGCGGGGAGCGCCTACCAGTTCCTGCCCGTCAAGCCGGACAGAACCGGAAACCTTGGCCTTGCCCGGCAACAGCCCGAGCGCGGCGAGCCAGGTCACCGACTTGCCGCATCCGCTTTCGCCTACAAGCCCAACGGCTTCGCCCTGGCGGATGTCGAGATCGACGCCGTGAAGAACCTGCACGCCGTCAAACGCAACCCGAAGGTCGCGGATGGAGACAAACGTCATAAGACGTCCTCCTGTCATTTCGGTATTCGAAAAAGGGGATGCGCGCGGGGGGCTGCGCACATCCCCAGAGGCCGGTCAGACCGACCAGTTCGAGGACCGGAAGTCCATTGCGAAAGCAGGCGCGGCCTTCCACCGAAGTTCCGACTTCATGCCGGTAAAGACGGCGTTCTGATGCAGCACCGTGTAAGCCGGATCTTCGCGTTCCGCGATTTCCAGCATGCGGGCATAGGCCTTCTTTCGCTCGGCGCGGTCGGTAGAGGTTTCCATGACCACCGACAGGCGGTTCAGTTCCTCATTGCTCCAGTCACGCTGCTGCTGGACTTCGCCGTTCGGGCCGAACTGCACGACCATGGGCGTGATCGGGTCGTTGATGGTGTTCGACGCCGACCAGTCGCGAACGCCCTTGACCCCGTTCGGATCGTGGATCTGCGCCCAGTTTTCCTTCATCTGAATTTCGACGTTCAGGCCAACCTGCTTCCACATCTCAACCAGGATCTGCGCCGTGGGCGTCTGGTTGGTGTAGTAGTTGTTGAGCAGGCGGTAGGGGATCGCGTCGCCGTTATAGCTGGCCTGCTTCAGCAGGTCGCGGGCGAGTTCCGGATTATACTCGGGAACCGACCAGCCCTCGATAAACATGTCCGAGGTGCGGAAGCTCTCGAACTGAAGCCCCGCCGGGATTTGCGTCTGACCGCCCCAAAGCGCGTCAACGATCGCCTGACGGTCGATCGAGTGGGTCATCGCGCGGCGTACCAGCGGATCGCGGAGCACCTCGTTCTGGGTATTGAAGACGGAGATGCGGTGGTTCCAGATGGTCGACGACTGTACCTCAAGGCCCGGAGCATCCATGATCGCCGCAATCTGGTCCGGCGGCAGGTCGCAGGCAAAGTCGTATTCGCCCGACAGCAGGCCGTTCACGCGGCTTGCCACCTCTGGCACCTCGACAAAGCGGATGCGCTCCAGCGGCGGGCGGCCGCCCCAGTATTCGTCAAAGGCCACCAGCGTCAGCGAGACGTCGGGACGGTACTCTTCGACCATGTAGGGGCCGGTGGTGACGGGTTTTGCGGACCACTCGGCATAGGTCGCGGCTTCATCCCAAGCGCGCTTGTTGGTGATCTGCGAGCCTGCAGAATAGAGCCGGCCTTCCATCGTCACGTCCGGCGTCGCGTTGTGGAAGCGGACGGTGTACTTGTCCACGGCCTCGACCCCGCGAAGGGCAGGCCAGAGCCGGCGGCCGACGCCCGGAACGTTCGCGGGCAGTTCCTTGGCGGTCTGCGGCTTGAAGTTTTCCGCATAAAGCGTGGTGCCGCCCGAAGGCTGGGTGCCCGCGAAAACACGTTCGTCCGAGAAGGAGAAGACCACGTCTTCGGCAGTCATCTCGTCCCCGTTGTGGAACTTCACGCCCTGGCGCAGCTTCAGTTCGATGGTGCGGTCGTCGAGGCGGGTCCATTCCGTCGCCAGCGCGGGGACCGGACCTTGATCGCCCATCCAGTTGCGGCCGATCAGGCCTTCCCACAGGTTCGGGAAGAACACCCGCTCGCCCACGTTGGACTGTTCGTACCAGACGTCGAGCGTGTTGTTGTTGGTGATCTTCTGCACCGCGACGGTGATCGAGCGGCGTGCTCCCTGCGCCATGACGTGGCGCGGCAGGATCAGCGTGCCGGCAGCAGCGCCGAACAGGCCCAGGGATTGGCGACGGTTGAAGAGCATGTTGTTCTCTCGGATTATTTCTTCGACTTGCTTGCTTGAAGTCGCGCACAACCTGCCGGGTCTTCGTGACAGACCCGCTACGCTTATGTGAACCTTTGATGGTCATTCACCATGAGGGTGGCGGTGTATCGGCAGATCGCTCTGCCATCAGCCACAGTTGTGCCTTTCAGTCAGAATCTGGCGCGCCTAGTGATGAGAGCGAACCAGCCCCACCGACGCCGCAAGATGCATGAGACCCACGATCACGGCCCCCGCCGCCAGCCCGACAAGCGCCGAAAACAGCGCACCGGCCAGCCATCCCGCTGCCGCCCCGGCGGCGGGAAGGGCATGTGCGGCCCATTCCGAAACATCGTGGAGCACATGTTCCGGCCCGTGGATGCCATAGACCTCAAGGCTGTGGATCAGGATGCCGCCTCCGACCCACAACATCGCAACCGTTCCCACCACCGATAGCAGTGCCAGGAACTTGGGCATTCCCAGCACCAGCCCCTTGCCGATCAATGGCAGGGGTCCCCGCTTCCGCGTGGCGATGAGGTAGACCCCTAGGTCATCCGCCTTCACGATCAGCGCCACGACCCCGTAGACGAGAAAGGTGATGAACAGGCCGACGACCCCCAGGATCACCGCCTGCGTTCCAATCGGCTGATCCGTCACCGTGGCCAAGGTCAGCGCCATGATCTCCGCAGACAGGATGAAGTCGGTGCGGATCGCGCCGCGGATGGTTGCAGCCTCGTCCTTGAGGGCGGCGTCGTCGGCTGGGCCGTGATGGAAAAGCTTCTCGATGATCTTTTCCGTCCCTTCGAACGCGAGGAACAGCCCGCCCAGGACCAGCAGCGGGGTGATCGCCCAAGGGGCAAAGGCGCCCAGCGCCACCGCAGCCGGCAGCAGGAACAGGATCTTGTTCCGCAACGACCCGATAGCGATCTTTCGGATGATCGGCAGCTCCCGGTCGGCAGCGAAACCCACTACATAGCGCGGCGTCACGGCGGCATCGTCGATCACGACCCCCGCCGATTTCGTCCCCGCCTTCAGTGCCGCGGCAGAGATATCGTCAACCGATGCAGCGGCTGCGCGGGCAATCAGCGCGACATCGTCAAGAAGGGCGAACAGTCCGGAACTCATCTGGTGCCTCGGATCCTGCTGAAGCTGATCTTGGTAGGTAACGCCAGTGCGTCTGCAATCAAGGGCTGGGGCTATGTGGCGTCAGACCGGTCGGGGGCGGCGGTGACACCCGGCCAAGGGCGGGGCGGGCAGGCATGGAGCAGTGCAGGGCATCAGGGACAGGCACTTCAGTGTCCTGTTAGGTCGGGTACGCTTACAGCTCATTTTTCCGGTGAAGGGGGCAGGGGAACCGTGAGCCGCTGCCGCAGTGGTTGCATCTGTCGTAAAAGCACAACGTAGCCGTTATTCCCCTGTCACATGAGTCACCTAATGCGGGGCCCGAACGGCTTTGGGCCGGGCACGAAGGTGAAAGGATAGCAGATGAAACCGATCAGAATCGCCGCGCTTGCGCTTATGGGGTCGACCGCGCTGGTCGCGCCGGCACTGGCGCAGGATGGCAACGCACGGAACGTGATCCTGATGATCACCGACGGCACGGGCATCGAGTCCTTCCGCGCCGCCAGCTACTACCGTTTTGGCAAGCTTGGGCACGAAGTCTATGACGACTTCGACGTGCAGGTCTTTACCTCCACCCATCCGCTGAACGGCTCCAGCGAGCCGACGAACAGCGACGAGGGCACGATCACCTTTGATCCGGCGCAGGTCTGGAACGACCAGGCTGTGGATACTGTCTTTGAAGGGTCGCTGGGCAACTACGAAGGCTACGTTGCCGGCTATGACTATGTCCGCGCCGACTATACCGACAGCGCGGCTGCTGCGACGGCGCTGGCCTCGGGGCGCAAGACCTACAACAACGCGATCAACTGGTCGAACAACGACGAGCCCATGCGCCATATCGGCGAATACGTGGCCGACAGCGGCCGTTCGCTGGGGGTTGTGTCGTCCGTGCAGTTCTCGCACGCGACGCCTGCGGGGTTTCTTGCGCATAACCGCAGCCGCAACGAATATGCCGCCATCGGGGCAGAGATCATCGATTCAGAACTGGCCACCGTCGTCTTTGGCGCCGGTCATCCGCATTATGACGCGAACGGCCGCTATGTCGAAACGCCGGACGAACGTGCCTATCGCTATGTCGGTGGCCAGGACTACTGGCAGCGCCTGTCGAACGGCGAAACCGGCTTCCAGTTCATCGAAAGCCGCGACGACTTTGAGGCCCTGGCCAGCGGCGAGATGCAGATCGAGGGCGAGCGCGTCCTTGGCCTCGCGCAGAACGTCCAGTCGCTCCAGTTCAACCGCGACGGCGTTGCGATGGGCAACCTGCTGGAAACCTCTCCCAGCCTTGCCACGCTGACGCTGGGCGCGCTGAACGTGCTGGGCGAGAACGAGGAGGGCTTCTTCCTGATGGTCGAGGGCGGCGCCATCGACTGGGCCGCGCATGCCAACAACCTGCCGCGCCTGATCGAGGAGCAGATCGACTTCAACACGGCAGTCGAAGCCGCGGTGGACTGGGTTGAAACCAATTCGTCCTGGGACGAGACGCTGATCATCGTGACCACCGACCACGGCAACGGCCTGCTGCAAGGGCCGGACTCGGACAAGGTGGCCTATTCGCCGGTGGTCAGCCAGGGCGCAGGCGCACTGCCGCTGGTGCGCTGGCACACAGACACCCATACTCGCGAAATGGTCCCGCTTTACGCTCAGGGCGCGGGCGCCGACTTCTTCCGCGAGATTGCGCAGGAAGAGCCCGGTCTTGCGACCTATAACGTCAAGGCCGAGGCACAGTACCTGATCGACAACACCGATGTCTTCCGCGCAGCGATGAACGCAATGGGCATCGAAGAAGTCAGCAACTGATCCTTGCAGGGCCGTCTGACGGCGGCCCCTCCTGCCCATGGCAAGGGCCCGCAGTCAAACCCGCGGGCCCTTGTTTGTGGGTTCCGTGCCTCAGCGCCAGCCGAGACCGGGGGCGACATGGGTCAGGATGCTTTCGATCACGTGCACGTTGTAATCGACGCCCAGCATGTTCGGCACGGTCAGCAGCAGCGTATCAGCCTCGGCGATCGCCTCATCGCCACGCAGCTGCTCGATCAGGCGATCCGGTTCGTCCGCATATCCGCGCCCGAAGATCGACCGCGTCTGGTCGATGAAGCCCACCTGATCCTTTTCCTTGCCACGGCCGAAATACATCCGGTCCTGGTCGTTCACCAAGGCGAAGATGGAGCGGCTGACCGAGACTCGCGGCGTGCGGGTGTGGCCGGCCTTCTTCCATGCCTCACGATAGGCGCGGATCTGCTTGGCCTGCTGGATGTGGAACGGTTCGCCCGTCTCGTCATCCTTGAGGGTGGAGCTTTGCAGGTTCATCCCCACCTCGGCCGCCCATTCTGCCGTGGCGTTCGAGCCGGCGCCCCACCAGATCCGATCGCGCAGCCCCTCTGAATGCGGTTCGAGCCGCAGAAGGCCGGGGGGGTTCGGGAACATCGGCTGCGGGTTGGGCTGGGCAAAGCCCTTGCCTTCAAGCTGTTGCAGGAAGACGAGCGTGTGGCGGCGGGCCATGTCGGCGGGGCTTTCGCCCTCGGCCGGCTGATAGCCGAAATAGCGCCAGCCATCGATCACCTGTTCCGGCGAACCGCGGCTGATGCCTAGTTGCAGCCGGCCACCCGAAATAAGATCGGCGGCACCCGCGTCCTCGACCATGTAGAGCGGGTTTTCATAGCGCATGTCGATCACGCCGGTCCCGATCTCGATCTTCGAGGTCCGCGTGCCCACCGCCGCCAGAAGCGGGAAGGGCGAGGCCAGTTGGCGGGCGTAGTGGTGGACGCGGAAATAGGCGCCGTCCAGCCCCAGTTCCTCGGCCGCGACGGCGAGGTCGATCGATTGCAGCAATACGTCAGACGCCGTCCGCACCTGTGAACCGCGTTCGGGCGACCAGTGGCCAAAGGACAGGAAACCAATTTTCTTCATCAGGCAAACTCCAGTTCTCCGCTGCGATGCCGGGTGGCCGCGCGGCTGTTGGCGGGAATGTATGAACCCGACCCGTACGGACGCAACCCGCAGCCCGCGCACTGTTCCTGTGCGTGGATGCGAGCGCTGGACTTCGGCTTGCATGAAGCGGTGTCGCTCACGACCGACTCGTAGGTGAAAGTACGCCTTGGACCTGTTCTGGCAGCCGGGTCCGAGCCGCGTGATCTTGAAGATGCGCCACCATCCGCTCGTTCTTGGTACACGGCGCCTGTCTGGAGGGACGCCTGTTCCAGCGGCAGGCCTCCAGAACGCTTGTCGACGCAGAGTGTATCTTAACCCTTACGCGGCATCGGAAGCCGACTCCGTCTTTACCGGAAAGGCACAGGCACGAACCTTATACAAAGGGCAGGGCGCGAGACGGTTGATCTTTGCGACAAGATCCGGCTATCAGACGTTCAAGCGCAAGGACCCGGTGAAAGCCCGGGTGGCTCTTCCGGCCGCTGATCCGCCGGACAATTTCTGATAGAACCCGAAGTCGATGCCGGAATGTCTTGAGAAAGGCCAACCGACCGCGGGTAATGGACACTTCATGATCTCATTTTCCGAATACCGTAACCAGTGGTTCGGTAACATCCGCGGCGATCTGCTGTCGGGGCTTGTCGTGGCGCTTGCCCTGATTCCTGAGGCCATTGCCTTTTCCATCATCGCGGGCGTCGACCCGAAGGTGGGACTTTACGCTAGCTTTTCCATCGCCGTGCTGATCGCCTTTGTCGGCGGGCGGCCCGGGATGATCTCGGCCGCCACGGCGGCGACTGCTGTGCTGATGATCACGCTCGTGCGCGATCACGGGTTGGAGTACCTGTTTGCCGCCACGGTCCTGGCGGGCCTTTTGCAGATCGGCGCGGGTCTGCTGAAGCTGGGGCGCTTCATGCGCTATGTATCGAAGTCGGTGATGACGGGGTTCGTCAACGCGCTGGCGATCCTGATCTTCATGGCGCAGCTGCCGGAACTGAATTTCGGCAACCCCGGCGTGACCTGGCTGACTTGGGCGCTAGTCGCGGCGGGGCTTGCGATCATCTACCTTTTCCCGCGCATCACCACGGCGATCCCGTCGCCTCTGGTCACCATCATCGTGCTCACGGCGCTGGTGACGGTGATGGGCTGGGACGTGCGCACGGTGGGCGACCTTGGAGCGCTGCCCGACACGCTGCCTGTGTTCCTTGTTCCCGACATCCCGCTGACGATTGAAACGCTGCTGATCATCCTGCCTTATTCCGCTGCCATCGCGATCGTGGGCCTGCTGGAAAGCCTGATGACGCAGAACATCGTGGACGACCTGACGGACACGAAATCGGATCGCAACCAGGAATGCATCGGCCAGGGGATCGCCAACACCGCCACCGGCTTCATCGGTGGGATGGCAGGCTGCGCGATGATCGGCCAGTCGATCATCAACGTGAAATCCGGCGGACGCGGGCGGCTTTCGGCCTTTACCGCGGGCGTGGTGCTGCTGATCCTTGTTGTGGGCTTGGGCGGGCTGGTCGCGACCATCCCGATGCCCGCGCTGGTCGCGATCATGATCATGGTATCCATCGGCACGTTCAGCTGGTCGTCGCTGAAGAACCTGTGGACGCATCCCCGTTCTTCGTCCGTGGTGATGATCGCCACCGTCGTGACGGTGGTCTACACTCACAATCTTGCCATCGGTGTGCTGGTCGGCGTGATGCTGTCGGGAATCTTCTTTGCCGCCAAGATCGCGCAACTGTTCCGCATCCGCTCCACCCTGTCCGAGGACGGACGCGAGCGGACCTACATCGTCGAGGGGCAGCTGTTCTACGGGTCGGCCGAGGATTTCGCCGCGGCCTTCGACTTCAAGGAGGCCGTGGAGAAGGTCACCATCGACGTCAGCCGCGCGCATATCTGGGACATCAGCTCGGTCCAGGCGCTGGACATGGCGATCCTGAAGTTCCGCCGCAAGAGCGCCGAGGTTCAGCTGATCGGCATGAACGAGGCATCGGAAACGCTGCTCGACAAGCTGGCGATCCATGACAAGCCTGGCGCGCGCGACAAGCTGATGGCGCATTGAGGAGGATACCAGGACCAGCAAGATACTCGCCCTGGTGGAGGAACGATCTATTCTGAAAGCGTCTGCCACCACACAGCTTGGATCGCGGGCCGCCTGAACGCGGCGGTGGACGTGATGCACGTTCTTCCGGCGCGAAGGCGTGGTTCGGCAGGATCTGTCTGGATCACCGCCCCCGACGAACAGCGCGCGCGGCTGGCGTATGCGACGGGCCGTGTCATCCTTGCGCAGCAGATCCTGCAGGCAGAGAGGCGGTGCAGGACGTGGAGCCTGATCTTTAGGCCATCGTCATCAGCAAGCGTGGATAGGCCGCGGACTTAGAGGCACGTCACCTGCATTGTGCGGGCGTCGAAGGTACCGGTCGTTGTGGCCTCGCGGGGCTTCATGCTGATCAGCGGCCGGTTCTTTCAGGGGCAATGGTGTTGCTTGCGGCAGGGCTCCTGATCCTTGCCGCATCACGGCGTCTGGCGCAGTTCTACTTGGGCTGGGCGGTGATCGGCCTCGGCATGGGCGCGCGATTTTATGAACCTGCTTTCGCCAACGCCGGGCGGCTTTACGGGCGGGATGCGGGGCCATTACCGGTTGACCCTATGGGCGGCTTCGTGAGCACGGTCGGCTGGCCGCTTTCGGCTCTGCTGGTAGAGCATCTCGGCTGGCGCGGCACGGCGGCAAGCTACGCGGCTCCCATCTCTTTGGTTCGCTTTCCGTCTTGTGGTGGGGAATTCCGCGCGAGTCGAGGATCCATCCCCCACTGCCGGTTCACGCAGTGACGTGATGCGACTTGAGGGGAAGGAGTGGATCGCCTTCTGGCTCCTTGCCCTCATCTTCACGTTAGCGGGCATTTTGGCGGAGATGATGTCCATCCACCTTGTGACGCTTCTGGCGGCCGAGAGGTCTCGCTAGCGGCGGCAGTGGCACTTGGTGCGTTGAGTGATCCGGAGCAGGTCGGTGTAAGGGTGGTCGAGATGGCGGCAGGCGGCAGCACCACCCATGCTAGAGGCTGCTCAGGTCGGCTACGCACTTTGCATCTGGCTTGGCGCTGCTTGCCACGGGGCTCGATCTTCTTGGTCTGTCCCTCATGCTCTATGGCGGCGGCAACGAGCTTTCCATCGCCTGCGGAGCACTGACCCTCGCAATCTTTGGGCCAAAGCGCTACGGATCCCTCATGGGCCGCCTCGCGCGCCCCTTGCTGATTGCTCAAGCGGCCGCACCAATGACAGCCGCGTTCATGATGGCGGCTTTGGGTCTAAAGCTTTGATCTGCGCCTTGGCCATCGCGGGCGCGATGAGCGTGGTTCTGTCGATCATGCTGCAGAATCTTGCTTCTGCGGACTGAAGTGCGGTGTGGCGAACGCACGTCGTTGAAGGCGCGAAAGGTTCCAGCGGCTCTCCCGCGACCCTCCGCGATTCCCGGCGGGCCGAGATGACGGCATGGCGCACAGCCACCAAAGTTTTCAGCAATAACTTTCCACGAAAGCCATCTGGTGGTCGCCGTAGCGGCCGCCATGTGCAAAGCCAGCAGGAAGGATGCGCTCGATTTCAGCGATATCAGCGGCGTTGAGAGCCGCAACCTGCCAATCGTGGAGGTGATCCGCAGTCCGCGTGCCCGGGATCGGAATGATGTGGTCCCCTTGCGCCAGAATCCAAGCAAGCGCCGCGCCCGGAACTGTCCAGCCCCGCTGGGCGCAGAGATCGCGGAATGGCGCGATGGCCGCAAGGTTTACGGAGAAGTTCGGCTCGATGAAACGCGGGTTAGTGTCCCGGAAATCGATGCCCGCGCGGAAGTCCCGCTTCAGTGGCTCGCGGCCAAACATCCCCCGGGCCAGCGGTGAAAAGGCGACGAAGACGACGCCAAGTTCGCGGCAGGCCTGGATCAGGCCAAGCTGAGGCAGCCGCGTCCAGAGGGAAAACTCGTTCTGAACCGCAGTGACAGGATACTCGGCATGGGCCCGACGCACAGTGGATGGCGCAACCTCGGACAGGCCATAGCCGCCGATCTTTCCTTCCTGCACGAGCTTTGACATCGTTCCTGCGACATCTTCGATGGGGATGTCAGGCTGGCGGCGGTGGATGTAGTAAAGATCAACATGCTCGCGCTTCAGCCTGCGAAGCGACTCTTCAAGGCATTGGCGGATATAGGGTTCATCATTACGCACTGCCCGCGGCGGCCCATCGATGATGCCGCACTTCGTAGCAAGATGCACGTCCCAGCGCCCCCACTTGCCGATGATCTGCTCCGATACGCCCATGCCGTAGATGTTGGCGGTGTCGAAATGGCTGATGCCGGCGTCCAGCGCTGCATCCAGACAGGCCAGCGAGGTTGCCTCATCGGTTGCGCCGAACATCCCGCCAAAGCTCATCGCGCCAAATCCAATTGCGCCGACGCTGCGGCCGCCTAGCTGTCTTTGTTCCACCTGTGCCTCCTGTGCCGCGGTGCGGCAGGGAAACGCGGCGCGTCCCCTTCGTCAAGCAAAAGCGCTCTATCACGGCGAGCTGCCCTTTGAGGCAGGTGGTTTCGGGCAGAAATCGATCTTCGAAAGCGGCGAGACCCCCTTTCTACCCGAGGAACAGCGTCAATCAGGACGTTGCATTGAGGCCTTGGAAAAGGATGTGAGCGGAACGTCCATGGCTGTCATGCCTAACCTCGGACGTCGGCACCATATCGGATGTTCATGCTGAGACTTGCGAAGTTGACGCACAGTGGCAGGCGAGGTCCTTCGCGTGGCGGATGCACCGTCCAAGCTCGCTGATGCCTGCTTGGCGGTCGGTCGAGCAACTCGGCGGTTCTGCTAAGGCCGCCCCTGGAGGCGGTACCACAGTCGCCTACGGCGCGTGTTCGATCTCGGGGCGGCGCGACAGATGCAGGCGGATGAGCCCGCGGCCGACCCGCATGAGGCGGACCGGGCAGCCTTTTTCCTCAAGGCGCTGGCGCAGAAGCAACAGCCGCGTTTCGAGATTGTCCTTGAAATCCGGCAACCGGAGGTCGGGCGCAAGCCGGATCTCGCGGTTAGAGAATTCGACTCGCCCCTCGGCCAGGTGACGTTCGAGCAGATAGACAAGCAGCCGCCCGGCAACGCCGCGGATCACATAGCCGCTGTCGATGAAAACGCTGTCGTCGAAACGGTGATGAACAACGCGGAAGCTGCCTTCCGGCAGCCCGGGGCCAATAGTGACCGGGGCCGCTACCGCTTCGCTTGCCAGGACCTCGCCAATCAGAAGCGTTGCTGCCGCATGGTTCGCAACCATCGACAGTGCCACCGCATCGTCCCGCCGGAAGGCAAGGCGCCGTGGGCTTTCGGCGAAAAGAACCCCGTAAAGCGTGCCCTTGGCATACATTGGCACGGCAATCTGGCTTTGGGCGTCGGGCAGGCCGGGCAGGGCGATGATGCGGGATTCCTCCTCGGGCGGCGAGGTGTCGCGGATTGCCGCCCCGAAGCGGCGCACGCGGCTCATGTCGCTGACCCGCACGGGTCGGCCAAGGGCCACGGCGGCGCCCGCGATGCCGCTGCCGGATGCAATTTCCGAGCCTGCTCCGGTCCGGGGATAGCCGCGGCTTGCCAACGTTACCAGAATATCGCGGCCGGGATCATACTGGAAAAGGATGGCTGCCGGCGCATCGAGCAGCCTGCGCACCCCGTCCAGTAGCACATTGACGATACCTGCGGTTTCGGTTTCGGCGGCGATGCGGGCCACAGCCTCGGCGGCAAGGGCAAGGCTCGGCCGTGGCGGCGGGGCAGGGGCGGGGTCCAGCCCCTCTGGATGGGGAATGGCGGTGATCGCATCGACCCGGAACAGCGCCACGCTGGCAAGGCGCATGATGTCGGCCATGCCAACCTGGGCACTGGATGCTCGAAGGCTCGCGGTCATTGCGTCGAACAGCGGCCCCTCGGCCTCGTCTCGCAGCCAAGTGACCGACAAGCGAACTTGGCGACCGCTGGCCCCGTCGACGAGGATGACGCAGGCCTGCGGATTTTCGCGCAGGTTGCGGGCAGTCTTGCCGAAGAACTGGTTCGAGAGGGCGATGTGATGTTCGTCCACTTCCTCGACATGACTGAGATAAGAGACGTTTGGCACCCCGTCGGCGGACGCAGTGGCGATGATTGAGGGGATCACGCCCTCGAAGCAATCGCGCAGGTCGGAAAGACGCAGGCTCATGTCACCACCTGTCCGGCGCGTGGTCCGGGTGTCTGTTCAAAGATGCGGTCAACCTCCAGCGTTGCAATGACAATGTCCCGGGCGGTCAGCCAGAATCCGGTCGCCGATCGGTCGACCCCCAGATCGGCCAGAAGCTGCCCGGCCTGCGCGACGTAGGCCTCGGCACGGCTGCGGTCGTCAGGATCGGCGATGCGCAGGGCGGCGCGACCCTTGAACTGAAAGGCGCGATAGCTTGCCGGATCGACAAAGGTCGCGGCAAGGGCGCCGTTGTCCTGCAGGTTGGCAACCGTTTCGGGCCAAAGCCAGGAAGATATGGCAACTTCCAGACGGCCGGGCGATTCCAGGATGCGCCCCCCCGAACCGCGGGCGATCATCGGACGGTTTTCTGCGTTACGGGTGGCGAGGGTCATCAGCACCGGTCCCTCGATGAAGTGGGCAACGGCGGCCGGGATGTCCATGGCGTCTGCCCCCCTCGCAGGTCCGGGATTAAGAAACATTTAAGAAGGGGGAAACGCGCTTAGCAAGCATTTAGGAAGCCCGGCACCTGCAGCCTGCGTATCTTCATCCTCACGATCTTCCTTCGGCAGATCCACCCGTGACCCCAAAGAAAGAGGAGTGAGGACGATGAACGTCATGAAGGCAATTTCCCCCAACACGGCCGAGGCGCCGCATCTGTGGTTCGGCAACACCCGCGTCGCGATCCGCGTGGCCTCGGCCCATGGCGCCGATGGCATCAGCGTTGTCGAGCACTGGATGCCCTACGGTGAAGCCCCGCCGCTGCACATCCACCGCAACGAGGACGAGATCTTTCATATCCTTGAGGGTCGCATGCGCTTCCGCGTCGGCGACCGGACCTTCGAGGCAGGTCCCGGCGAGACGATGCTGGCGCCAAAGGGCGTGCCGCATCATTTCCGCGTCGAAAGCCCCGAAGGCGCGCGCTGCCTGACCATCACCCGCGGCGCCGATTTCGAGACAATGGTGCGGACGGTCTCGAGAGAGGCCGGGGCCGACTGGCTGCCGCCCCTCGTGGTGCCGGACGCCGCGACGATCGAGGCCCTGTCCGCGGCCTGCGCCGCCAACGGCATCGACGTCATCGGCGCGCCGCTGAGCTAATACGCCTGCATCGTTTTTTGCCAAGGATGAGTGTCATGTTCCCAGTTTTCCGACTCGCCCCGGCCTTTCTTGCCCTTGGGCTTTGCTACAGCGCCGTTGCCGCGGTCCCTGAGGGCACACCGCCTGCCCCCCCGGGCACCTATGTAACCGACCCCGCGCACACCAGCGTCACCTGGAGCCTTGATCACATGGGGCTGTCGCACTGGACCGCCCGGTTCGTGGGGGTCCGCGGCGTCCTTGACTGGAAGCCAGAGGATCCGGCGGCGTCGACCCTGCGGGTCGAGATCGACCCGAATTCGGTGCGGACGGATTTCCCGGCGCCAGAGGAAGTTGACTTTGACGGCATGATCGCGACAAGCGAGGATTTCCTTGCCGGCAAGCCGATCACCTTCGTTTCGACCTCGATCGAGCTGACCGGCAAGGACCGCGGGCTGATCCACGGTGATCTGACTTTCCGGGACCAGACCCACCCCGTGACGCTTGAGGTCATCTTCAATGGCTCCATGGCCGAGCATCCTCATACGAAGACCGCGCATCTTGGCTTTTCGGCAACGACGAGCTTTGAGCGCAGCCGCTGGGGGCTGGACATCCTGACGCCGGACATTGGCGACCGCATCGACCTTGTTGTTGAAACCCAGCTGGTCACGGCGGAAGAGTAGCGCCAGCCGGCAGGGCAGGTGCCCTCGCCGCAATCCTCAAGCGGTGGCGGGAGCTTCCAGGCATCTTCAGCGCCTGCGGCAGGCTTGGCCGGCTGCTCTATGGATGTTCATCAGTTCTGTCGCGCCTGCATTTGTCAGGTGGCCGCCCTTATCAACGATGAACCGCTGCAGCTTCTCCTGAACGCCTGCAGCAGTCAGGCGGCGGAGCCATCTTCTGCCGCCTTTCCCTTGGGCCGCTCCACCTCCACCAGCGCGTCGTCTGACAGCGGGCGCTGCAGCGCCTTCGCCTGTGGCCAGTCTGCGGAAAGCCAGGTCTCCACCTCCTCCGGAGTGGTCAGGATCACCGGCATCGCCTTGGGGTGGACCGGCTTCACCACGGCATTAGGCTCACAGGTCAGGAAGGCGAAAAGCTGGTGCTCGCCCACCCGTGGTGTGCGGTTGGAGCCGCGGGTGCCGCGCCAGGGCGTCCAGATCCCGGCAAAGAAGAACAAGGGCTGCGCCTCGTTCAGCGCGAACCAGTGCAGGGGCTTGCGCTTCGTCGCTGGGTCAGGCCTTTGCCCGTATTCGGAAAAAACAGTGGCGGGCACGACGCAGCGGTGGCTCGACCCCAGCCAGCGCCGCCAGTGCGGGCTGTCGGTGTTGCGGATGTTGGTAACGCCGGTATCAGGGGCATCGGGTGCCTTCAGGAACTGCGGCGGGGTCGGCATGCCCCAAGTGAGCCGCGCCAGTTCGCGCTCGCCTTCAACATTGCGCACCACGGGGGCAGGGCGATCGGGATAAACGTCAAGCACGGGCTCAAGGTTGCCCAAGCTGTCGTGCGTGACCTCCACGAGGTCCCGGATCGCCTGCTGGTTGGTGGTGAGGGTGTAGAGATTGCACATGCCGGACCTTCCGCTGTTCCGTAACCCTAGCACGGCAGGGCAGACAGGCCACAGCCGGTAGATTAACTTCGGGCGCAGATTATGGAGGCGCCTGTACCCTGCGCCTGTTTAACCAGCCGCGAAGGCTTCACCCTCAAGACAGCCACCTTGCCTTTTCGCGACACAGATAATGACATCAATTGACAGCGCACCATTTTCATGGCACAAGATGTGTCATGAAATGAGGAGGCGTTTCGTGACGGTCCCCCGAACATACAACAGCCCGCTTCGCGAGGAGAAAGCACGCGAGACGCGCGAGGCGATCCTTGCCGCGCTGCTCACACTGATGAGATCTTCCGCCATGCCGGACGACATCAGCATGGAGGCCATTGCCCTGGAGGCGGGCGTCCAGCGCCGGACGATCTTCCGGCACTTCGCCAACAAGGACGATCTCCTCTCTGCCTTCTGGCCGTGGTTCAATGCCAGGATGGGCGCCTCGATCAAGCCAGAGACGCCGCAGGACATCGTGAACGGGCCGCCACAAGCCTTTCCGCTTTTCGATGCGCATGAGGCCGCCATGCGCGCCGCCCTTCATTCCCGCACGGGGCGCCAGATGCGCCTGGCAACGGTTCCGGCGCGGCGGAAGAACTTCTCTGCAGCACTGGCGCCGGTGGTTGCCGCCCTTCCCGCCGAACAGGCCCGGAAGGTCGAGGCGCTGGCGCATCTGCTCTACTCTGCCTCCGCATGGGAGGTGCTGAAAGATTACGGTGGTCTTGACGGCGCCCAGGCCGGCGAGACCGCTTCCTGGGCGCTGGATCTGATCCTGTCCGCGGTCGGATCTGGCGGAGCTCCCGCGGACGCATCGCAGCCAAAGGAGAGACGCGATGACGCTTGAAGTGACCACCGCCAGCACTGCCGACTACCTCTGGGTCGTGGCGGACCGCATCCGCTTTCTGGGCGGGGTGCCGGGATCGGACATGGAACTGCTCGATGTCGAGGTTCCTCCGGGCTCGGGCACACCGCCGCATGTCCACGAGTCGCCGGAACTGTTCTACGTCCTTGAAGGGGAGATGACAGTCCGCCAGTTCGCCCCGGATCTGCCGCCGCAGGTGGTGAAGGCAGGGCCCGGCACGTCGGTGCGGGTGTCGCCGCGGGTGCCGCATAACTATACCAACGAGAGCGACAGGCCTGTGCGCATGCTGGTGATGCTGGCGCCTTCGATGATTGCCTTCTTCCGCGACATCGGCTCAGTGGAGCGCCCGCAGGGCGGCCCTGACTTCGCCGGCATCAGCGCCGCCATGGATCGCCACGGGGTAGAGGCGCTGTCACCTGCGGCATAAGTCCCCCCGATGATGGCGCGGGCCGGTCGGCAAGGCCGGCCCGATGCCCGGACCCCGAAAAGCTGCCGCTTTGCCATGTACGCATTGCGGGACCTGCCGTTCACTGCAAGCGCAGGGCGGAAGATGTCGGACGCGACTAATCCAGCGCGAAAGGGTCTGCCCCGTGGGTGCGGCGCGGCCTTTGCAGACCTAGGCAGAAATAGCCCGCTGATCAGAGGACGGGGAGACACATTACTGCAGGAGCACGTGGCAGTCCGCGGCTAAGCAAATCTCTCTACCAAAGCTCGACGGCCCCTGCGCCACGGCAACCAATCCTGATCGCGATTCCCGCACTCTTCAGAGCGTGGCCGAGCGGCTGTTCCCCGACATGGACCCGGTTGGGGCCACCCTGCGGGTGAACCAGCTGGCGATGGAGGTGATCGGCGTGCTGGCGCGCAAGGGCCCGTCGATGGACGGCACGGACGAGGATGACCTGGTGCTGGTTTCCCTGGCCACCGCGCGCGAACAGATCATCGGCAGGCAGTCGGTCAACTTGATCACGGTCAAGCTGGCCAACAGCAACCTGATCAACGAAGGGATTGGCGAGATCCGGGACATCCTGCGCGTCCGGCATACCCTGACCGGGGGGCAGCCCGACGACTTCCGTATCAGCAACCTCGCGGAGATGCTGAGCCTGCAGCAGGAATCCTCGGTCGCGATGACGCGGCTGCTGGTGGCCATCGCATCAATTTCGCTGGTCGTGGGCGGAATCGGGATCATGAACATCATGCTGGTCTCGGTCAGCGAGCGCACGCGCGAGATCGGCATCCGCATGGCCTTGGGCGCACGCCCTTCGGCGGTGCTGTCGCAGTTCCTGACCGAGGCGGTCATTCTGTCCGTAGCAGGTGGTCTGGCGGGGGCGGCGGCAGGGCTTGCCGCAGCACTGGTTGCGCAGACCCATTTTGCCCTGCGGATCGAGCTGACGGCAGAGCCGATGCTGCTGGCTTTCGCTTTCTCGACCTTGGTGGGCCTGGTCTTCGGGATCTATCCAGCCGTGCAGGCGGCGCGCAAGTCGCCGCTGGAGTTGCTGCGCCGAGACTAGGCCTCAGGCGGCGGTTCCTGCACTTGGGATTAGGAGCCATCTTCATACTTATCGAGCGGCTGGTCTATGGACCTGCGCAGATCGGTGCGCGTGCGGTAGGAGTTTGTCCGACTTCGACAGTGAAAGCCCGGAAGCCGAGGTGGTCGATCATGAGAATGCGATAGACCGGATGTCCATCCGTCCACCACGGATCGGCCAGGTCCAGATCAGTGATGAACCGATGCGTGCAGGATTGCCCCGAGCTGTAGGAGATCCCCTCTGGAGTGGTGCCTGACATCGGAATGTGGATATGGCCGAACACGATATGCCGGATACCCGCAGGGTGGGCGGTAAGGCGGGCCAGCAGCGCGCCATCGTCATGAAGGCTGATATCACGAAAATGACGGATCCCGTCCCTGACCGGTGGATGGTGAACGAAGACAGTCGCCGGCTTGTCTTCCGCACCCGCCAGTGCTTCTTCCAGCCACGCCAGGCGATCGGCGCCATAGACGCCGCCAATCACGTCTGGTTCGTGCGTGTCGAGGAACAGAAGCCGCCCATAGTCCGTGTCCATGAAGGATTGGATGTGCCCATTGCGGTCGCGCGGATGGTCGGGGAAGGCCGCGATGAATTCGGGGCGACGATCATGATTGCCGAGCAGCAGTCGCACGGGGAAGGGAACAGGTTTGAGGATCTCGCGCAGGAGGTCATATGCCTCGGCATCACCGTGATTGCAGAGATCGCCCGTGATCACCAGAAGGTCTGCATCGGCATGACGTGCACAGATGTCGGTGACAGCTGCCCGCAGCTGCGCTTCGGGATCGACGCCATTGGCAGAAACACCGCGCGGCATGAGGTGGGTGTCGGTCAGCTGAATGATCTTCATTCCTGTCTCCTTCGAAAGGAAATGCGGGGCGTCGCCCCGCATTCTTGCTCGTCCCGGCTAGGCTTATTGCATCAGCGCGTTTGTCTGTTCGACGATCTGGGCCAGCCCGTCTTCAGGCGTAACCTCGCCGCGCATCACGGTGCCGATGATGTCGCGCTGCGTGCGCCAAATGCGGACCGAGTCACCGCCCGGATAGCCGGCCCAAGGCAGCGAACGGTCGGCCTGACGAGCGGCGGTGGCGACGTTCGGATGCTCGAGGTAGTAGGGCGCCAGATACTCCTCGCCTGTCGCGCGCTTGTTCGTCGGCAGATAGCCGGTGATGCGCACGATGATATCCTGCGCCTCGGGGCCCGTGACCCACTTGATGTATTCCCAAGCCGCCTGCTGCTTGGCCTCGTCCTGCGTCAGCATCACCGCCGAGTTCCCGCCGGTAGGCACGCCGCCGTTCTCTGGGTCGTCAAGCGGGAAGGTCGTTGTCACCAGTTCGAACCGGTCGCCGACCAGTCCTTCGATTGTCTGCACATGGGCAGGGGTCGAGAAGAGAAAGCCGGTCATTCCCGCGCCGAACTGCTGCCGAGCCTGATCCCAGTCAAACGTCGGCGCACCGGCTTCGGCCGCCATCTGACGGATCATCGTCAGCGCGTTGAGGCCGATCTCATTGTCGAAGGCGACCTTATTGGTGTCCGGATCCACAAGTTTTCCGCCCTGCTGGTAGATCATCGCCTGCCACAGCCAATCATCCGGCCAACCTGCGATGTCATAGGACATGCCTGCGACGCGGGGGTCAGCTTCGTGGATGGACTTGGCCAGTTCAATCAACTCGGGGAAGGTGGTCGGCATGTCTTCAGGATCACCGCCCGCCGCGCGAACCAGATCAGCGTTCACATACATGATGGGCGAGGACGCATTGACCGGAAGGCCGTATTGCTTCCCATCGACCACGCCCAGCGCGGCCATGTTGGGCGAGAAGTTCTCGTCGAGGAACGCTTGGCCGCCCTCGGCCTCGATGAAGGGCGCAAGATCGACAATCTGTCCACGCGGGGCCAGCGTATGCACCAGCTCTGCCGTGAGGTTGTAGCCCGAAAAATACACGTCCGGCAGATTGCCTGTGACGGCAGCGCGCAGCACCTGCTGCTGGCCTTCGTTATATCCGACCGCGGGAGCCAGGAAGTTTATGGTCACGTCCGGGTTGTTCTTCATGAACTCATCGGCCAGCGGCTGATGAAATTTGGTGAAGCCGGGCAGGTTGTAGAGCACGTCCAGCGTGACCTGCTGTGCCATTGCAAGATTGGGCAGTGTCAGGCCAAGGGCGAAAGCGCCAAGGGCGAAGCGTCGGGTTAGGTTCATCTCTTTCTCCGAATAGGGGTCTACTTGACCCCGGTCATGGTGATGCCCGCGATGAAGCTCCGCCGTGCCAGCAGGAAGCAGACGATCATCGGGGCGGTAATCATGGCGGCGCCCGCCATCAGCGCGCCGTAGTTCGCGCCGGTTTCTACGTCCGAGAAGAACAGCATTCCCAGGGGCGGTGGGGCGATCGCCATGTCGGACACGACGATCAGCGGCCAGTAGAGGTCGTTCCAGTGCGCCACGACCGAGAAGACCGAGAAGGCCGCCAACGACGGCAGTGAGCCCCGCAGCACCAGTCGCCAGCAGATCTCCATCTCGGTGAAGCCGTCCATGCGGGCGGCTTCTATGATCTCGTCGGGGTAAGACCGGAAGGATTGGCGGAACAGGAAGATGGCAAAGACCGACAGGAAGAACGGCGCCATCTGCGCGAAATAGGTGTTCAGCAGGTTGGCCTTTGCGAGCCCGACAAACAGCGGCAGCGCAAGCGCCTGCATCGGAACGCAAAGCGCTGCGATCACCAGCGCCATCAACAGCCGGCGCCCGGGAAATTGCAGCTTGGCCAGCGCGTAGGCGGCGGGTACGGCCGTCAGCACTTGAACGATCAAGATGCCCGAGCAGACGATGACGCCATTCAGCATGAACCGCGCCATCGGCACCGTGTTGGCAGCCTGCGCATAGTTCTGCCCGCCGCTGAAGGTCTCGGGAATGGGCCAGAGCGAAATATCGAAGATCTCGGCGGGGGAACGGATCGAGGTCAGCGCCATCCAGTAGAAGGGCAGCAGCATGATCGCGGCCCCAATAGCCAGAACAACATGAGGAAGGAAACGCAGCATCAGTAATGCACCTTTCGATCCATCCGCAGCGTCTGCCCGATGGACAGGATCAGCACGATCGCCAGGAAGATTAGTGTCAGCGCGGCGGCATAGCCGGTGTTGGAGTACTCGAACCCTTCGAGATAGAGAGCGTAGAGCAGCGTTTCTGACCCGGACCGGCCCTTGGTCAGCACGGCCACGGTCTCGAACACCTTGAAGGCCGAGATCGAGGTCGTGACCACGACAAACATTGTCGTCGGGCCCAGCATCGGCCAAGTCACCGTCAGGAAGCGGTCGATAGGGCTTTTGGCGCCATCGATCCGGGCCGCTTCGTGCAAATCCCGGGGAATGGCGGTCAGGCCTGCCAGGAACAGCACCATGTTGAAGCCCAGAACCTGCCACACGCCGATCAGCGCCATTGTCGGGATCAGCAGCGCCGGGTTCCCGAGAAAAGAGACGGGATCGAAACCTGCCCAGGTGATGGCGGTGTTTACCGGCCCGAGCGAGGGGTGCAGAAGAAACTGCCAGACCGTTGCCATGGCCACCAAGGTCGCGGTGACAGGCAGGAAGTAAGCGGTTTCCCAGAACGCGCGGGAGGATTTCCTGCCGTACACCAGAAGCGCGATGCCCAGGGCAATGAATACGCCGGCCGGAATGACGATGGCGGCGTAAAGGGCGGTGTTGGCCAGCGCTCGGATAAAGACAGGGTCAGCAAAGGCCGCCGTGAAGTTCCTCGCCCCCACGAAGTCCCAGTTCATGGCCCCCAGGCGGTAGTCCGTGATCGAAAAGCCGGCCAGCACGATGATCGGCACGATGTAGATTGCCAGCAGAAGCAGAACCGCCGGCAAGACGAAGACAAGACCCCGCGGAACGCTGCGTGCAGGCGGGCGGGCAGAGGCTTCGAACGTTGCTGTCAAAGTCATGCAGCCACCTTCCCGCCGACGTACACCGGGCGGCGACGCCCGTCCGCGCCGAACAGATGAACCCGATCGGCCGCGAAACGCAGGTGCAGCTTGCCATCCGCGTCTGCGCTGGGCCGATCCGAGGCGCTTTGGCGTAGAACGACCACTGATCCGTCGCCAGCCATCAGCTGGCAGGTCAGGAACCGGTCGGCCCCGTGTGTCTCGGCGCGCAAAAGCCGGGCGGGCATGCCCGTGCTGGCGAGGTGGAAGTCCTCTGCCCGGATGCCCAATGTAGCGGGCCCTTCCTCGGCATGCAGGCCGGTTTCCATTCCGGCGACCGTGACCTGGCGATCAGCCGTAACCTCGGCCGGAAGCAGATTGATGGTCGGCGAGCCAATGAAACGCGCAACAGAAAGCGTCGCCGGCGTCCGGTAAAGATCATCCGGAGTCCCGAGTTGTTCGATGCGACCCTCGATCATCAGGGCGATGCGATCGGACATCGTCATCGCCTCCACCTGATCGTGCGTGACATAGATGAAGGTGGCGCCCAGCCGGCGATGCAGCGCGGCGAGTTCATCGCGCATATGCGCACGCAGTTTGGCATCCAGGTTCGAAAGCGGCTCGTCCATCAGGAAGGCCGCTGGCTGGCGCACCAGCGCGCGTGCAAGGGCAACCCTCTGGCGCTGCCCGCCTGAAAGCTGAGCCGGCTTGCGGTCCAGAAGATGGGTGATCTGCAAGGTATCGGCAGCCTGCTCGACTGCCGCGTCGATCTGGCTCAGCGTCTCTCGCGGTGCCAGCAGCCGCCCCAGTAGCGGAAGACGCGCGGCGAGGGGCAGCATCCGCATCCGCAAGGGCGTCGCAATGTTCTGCCGCACAGTCATGTGCGGGTAAAGCGCGTAGGACTGGAACACCATCGCCAGGTTGCGGTCAGCGGGATCGCGTGAGGTAACGTTCTCTCCGCCAATCTCGACGACGCCGTCATCGGGTAACTCCAGCCCGGCAATGATGCGCAAGAGCGTGGATTTCCCGCAACCGGACATGCCGACGAGAGAGAGAAACTCCCCCTCGCGTACCGACAGGTCGATCTCCTTCAGGACCTGCGTTGGGCCAAAGCTTTTGCTGATGCCCGAAAGCTCAATGGATTGCCGCGACATTTGCGCTCCTTTTTGGGGAGCGTCTGTCAGACTTATGCTTCAGTTTCGTCGCAGGAATGTGAAGCTTTCATCAATGTTGATGTCAGCGGTTAGGGCAAGTTGGCTTCTGCACCATAGGTAACTCTTCACAGTGCCGACTTCGGCCGCCTAGAGCTTTTGGACGCTCTATGGCAACCTCGCTCTCGGGCGCACACATTTCCCGAAATAATTTCCACGTGCACGAGGACAGCGGATGCAGCGCACGTCAGCTTCCTGTCGAGGTGTCTGGCGCCTGCTGATGCAGAGTCTTTGGTTAGGGGGATAGATGGCGGCAGCCACCTTGAGGCACCGAAAAGCCTAAAAGCTAGAACATTGATGATGAAGTGGCGGAGAGACAGGGATTCGAACCCTGGGTGGAGTCACCCCCACAACGGTTTTCGAGACCGCCCCGTTCGACCACTCCGGCACCTCTCCGCGCTGGGGGTCAGTGGGGGCGATTTAGTCGGAAGGCGCGGGGGGTGCAAGAGGATTTTGTACCTGTTCCGGCTTTTTGCGCCGACGCTGCCTTCTGGCGCCGCCAACTTTTCTTCCGTTGCCTCCTTGGCTCACCCGACAACCCGCACTAGCATTAGGAGGACAGGCATAGCGGGACCCTCATGCGCTTCTGGCATATCTTTATGGCATTTCCCGCAGTCGCCGTGGCGACCGGGGTGTTTTATGCGTCCGGCGCTTCGGCGGATACCCGGCAACTGGCTGAGGCGCTGCGCCTGCGCGAGGTCATCGAGGTCATGCGCGAAGAGGGCGTGGGCTATGGCGGCGACCTTGAGGCCGAGCTTTTCCCGGGGCGGGGTGGGACGGCTTGGCGGGCTACGGTCGATTCAATCTACGACGCTGAACAGATGCAGACACGCTTCATCGACCGCTTCAGTGCCGAGATCGCTCAGTCCCCTCGGCTGCCGGCGATGATCGAGTTCTTCGGCGCGGATCAGGGCCGGCAGATCGTAGAGCTGGAGCTTTCGGCCCGCCGCGCCATGCTGGATGAGACCGTCGATGCCGACAGTCGCGTGATGCTCGAAGAGATGATGGCGGACAATGCGCCGCGGCTTGAACTCATCGACCGCTTCGTGCAGGCGAATGACCTGGTGGAAACGAACGTGGTGGGGGCGCTGAACTCCAACCTCGCCTTCTACCGCGGAATGATTGACGGCAGCGCCTTTGACTTTGAAATGAGCGAAGGCGAAATGCTTGCCGCCGTGTGGTCGCAGGAGGACGCGGTCCGGGAAGAGACGAGCGAATGGCTTTATGCCTATCTATCCCTTGCCTATCGTCCGCTCTCTGACACGGTGCTGGAGGACTACATCGCCTTTTCCGAAAGCCCCGCGGGGCGGGAACTGAATCGCGCGCTTTTCGCCAGCTTCGACGATCTGTTCGTGTCGATCTCGCACGAACTGGGCAGGGCGGCGGCACGCTACATCCGCGGCCAGGATCTTTAGCCTCCGGCAATGCCGGAATGCTTGACAGCGGCGGGATTTTACACGATATAGCGTACACCCCGGCTTGGCATGGTGCCTTGACGGGTTGTTTTGTTTTCGCCCCATAGGGGCGCGCTGTCCGAAGGCGCATCGGCATCAACGCCCGGCACACCGGGGGCCACAGGACGCGGTGACAAGAAGGAAAAGGCCGATGTTCGCGGTCCTCAAGACAGGCGGCAAGCAATATCGCGTCCAGGCGGGCGACGTGCTGCGCGTGGAAAAGCTTGTTTGCGAAGCTGGTGACAAGATCCAGTTCAACGAGATTCTGATGGTCGGCGGCGACGAGCTGACGGTTGGCGCGCCCCTCGTGGCAGGTGCCGCCGTGCAGGCCGAAGTGATCGACCAGATCAAGGGTGAGAAAGTCATCCACTACGTCAAGCGCCGCCGGAAGCATTCGTCGCAGCGCACCAAGGGCCACCGCCAGAAACTGACGCTGGTGCGCGTGACCGATATCCTGACCTCGGGCGCGGAAGCGACCGGCGTCAAAGCCGCGAATTCGGCACCGGCCGAAGCGGCCCCGGCAGCCGCAGAGGCGCCGGCAAAACCGAAACGCGCCGCGAAGAAGCCCGCGGCCGAAGCGCAGGAGTAACGCGATATGGCACACAAGAAAGCAGGCGGTTCTTCCCGCAACGGCCGCGACTCTGCCGGTCGCCGCCTTGGCGTGAAGCTCTATGGTGGCCAGGCTGCCATCCCGGGCAACATCATCGTGCGTCAGCGCGGCACCAAGTGGTGGCCGGGTGAAGGCGTCGGCATGGGCAAGGACCACACGATCTTTGCCGTGACCGAAGGCAGCGTGACCTTCCACAAGGGCCTCAAGGGCCGCACCTTTATTTCGGTCCTCCCGGTCGCGGAGGCTGCGGAGTAAGCCGAACCTTTACAAAGTTCATGTATCGGGGGATCGGCTGAAAGGCCGGTCCCCCGTTCGTTTTCGTCGGGTTCCATCCCGGCGGGGGCGGGCTTTATCGGTGCAGGTGCCGCATCGCTTGCAGGATGTCGTGCGGTTACCCATTTTTTACCTAAAGCGGGCCATGAACCCGTCACGATCCTGCAGTTCGGAGGAGGGAAGGCATGACACTGATCGCACCGCAAATTGGCACCGGGCTGCCGATCGTTCCAACAGAGCGGTTCGTCCTGCGGCCGCTTCGGCGATCGGACACGGGGCTTATCGCGATGTACGGCTCGGATCGGCGGGTGGCGGAGCAGACGACCTCGATTCCGCATCCCTATCCACCCGGCGCGGCCGAGGCCTTCGTTGCCCGCGCGATGTCGGGCGCCGGGGCGCAGGCTGTCTGGGCGATGGACGCGTCCGGCAACGGGGGGTCTGAACTTCTGGGCGTGCTCTCGCTGTCGCGGCTGGACCGCGAGCAGGCCGAAATCGGCTACTGGGTCGCGCCCGCTGCATGGAACACCGGCTATGCCTCTGAAGCAGTCACTGCAATTGTGTCTGCCAATCCCTTGGGGAACAAGACGATGTTTGCCCAGGTGTTCCAGGACAGCCCCGGGTCGGCGCGGGTGCTGACCAACGCGGGCTTTGAATATCTTGGCGATGCAGAGGCGTTCAGCGTCGCGCGCAATGCCAATGTTCCTACTTGGACCTACCTGCGCAAGCTCGGCTGATCCGGTCTGCGCTACATCGTTCCCGCGCCCGCCGCGGGAACGCATTTCTGGCAGCCGGGGTTGAGCCCGCACCCGTTTGGCACTATCGCCTTCGGTAACTACAAGACAGGGCGATGACATGAAATTCCTTGATCTGGCCAAGGTCTACATCCGCTCCGGCGGCGGCGGTTCGGGCTGCGTCAGCTTCCGGCGTGAGAAATTCGTCGAATTCGGCGGCCCCGACGGCGGCGATGGCGGCAACGGCGGCTCGGTCTGGGCCGAAGCGGTGGAGGGGCTGAACACCCTCATCGATTTCCGATACCAGCAGCATTTCTTCGCCAAGTCCGGCCAGCCGGGCATGGGCCGGCAGATGACCGGCAAATCTGGTGAGGACATCATCCTCCGCGTTCCTGTCGGGACGGAGATTCTGGACGAGGATGAGGAGACGGTGATCGCCGACCTCACCCAGCCTGGACAGCGGGTCCTGCTGGCGCGCGGCGGCAATGGCGGCTGGGGCAACCTGCATTTCAAAAGCTCCACGAACCAGTCCCCCAACCGGGCGAATCCGGGGCAGGAGGGGGTGGAACGCACCATCTGGCTGCGGCTCAAGCTGATCGCGGATGCGGGGCTTCTGGGCCTGCCGAACGCGGGCAAGTCGACCTTCCTGTCGGCCACCTCGAACGCGCGGCCAAAGATCGCGGACTACCCGTTCACCACGCTGCACCCGAACCTGGGCGTCGTCGGCATCGACGGCAAGGAATTCGTGATGGCCGACATTCCCGGTCTGATCGAGGGCGCTTCCGAAGGCCGCGGCCTTGGCGACCTGTTCCTTGGGCATGTGGAACGCTGCTCGGTGCTCCTGCATCTTGTTGATGGCACGGCCGAGGATGTGGCCCATGACCACGACATCATCATCGGCGAGCTTGAGGCTTATGCCTCCGAACTCGCGCAGAAGCCCCGGATCACCGCGCTGAACAAGATCGACGCGCTGGACGACGATGAGCGGGCCGAAAAACGCGCCGCGCTGGAGGAAGCTTCCGGCGGCAAGGTATTCCTGATCTCGGGCGTCTCGGGCGAGGGGCTGCAGGACGTGCTGCGCGCGATCTATGCGGAAATCGAACGTGACCGCGCCGCGCCGGAGGAGGACACTCCTTGGCAACCCTGACGCCGGAGATCACCAAGGCACGGCGGTTGGTGGTCAAGATCGGTTCGGCGCTTCTGGTGGATCGCGCCACTGGCCTGCGGGAGGAATGGCTGCGCGCGCTGGCCGAGGATGTGGCCGAGGTCAAGGACCGGGGTGGCGATGTCGTGCTCGTCTCTTCCGGCTCCATCGCCTTGGGGCGGGGGGTGCTGGGGCTGCCCCTTGGTCCGCTGCCGCTCGAACAAAGCCAGGCGGCGGCGGCTGTGGGCCAGATCCGGCTTGCCCGCGCCTATGAGGAAGTGCTTGCCCCCCATGGCATCACCACCGCGCAAGTTCTGGTAACGCTGGAAGATACCGAGGATCGCCGCCGCTACCTCAACAGCCGTGCCACGTTGGAAACGTTGCTGGGGCTGGGCGTAGTGCCCATCGTCAACGAAAACGACACTGTGGCCACGGACGAAATCCGCTTTGGCGACAACGATCGCCTGGCCGCGCAGATCGCCGTGACAGTTGGGGCCGATCAGCTTGTGCTGCTGTCCGATGTGGACGGTTTCTATTCCGCCAATCCCAAGGAAGATCCGACCGCCTACCGTTTTGAGGTGGTCGAGGAGATTACGCCGACGATCGAGGCGATGGCGGGCGACCCAATTTCCGGCCTGTCCAAGGGCGGGATGAAGACCAAGCTGCTTGCCGCTAAGACCGCCGTGCGGGGCGGATGCGCCATGGCGATCATGGAGGGGTCTGTCCCCCGGCCGCTCAAGGCGCTGGCCGGGGGCGCGAACTGCACCTGGTTCGTGGCCCAAGGGGATCCGCAGGCCGCGCGCAAGCGCTGGATCGCGGCCATGAAGGAAAAGGGCACGATCCGGATTGATGCCGGTGCCGAAGCCGCGCTACGTCAGGGGCGATCGCTTCTGCCCGCAGGGGTGGTTGCGGTGCTGGGCGAGTTCGGGCGCGGTGACCCGGTGGCCATCCAAGGCCCGACGGGCGAGGCGTTGGGCAAGGGCCTTGCCCGCTACACTGGGGCCGAGGCGCGGGCCATCGCTGGCCGCCGCTCGGCCGACATCGAGGCGACGCTGGGCTATCCGGGCCGGGCAGCGCTGGTGCATAGAGACGACATGGTTTTGTGAGGAAGACGATGAGCGAGATTGCGGAACTGATGCGGGCTATTGGCCTTCGCGCGCGCGAAGCGGCTACAGAGCTTGCCTCGGCCCCGCCAGAGGCCAAGCGGAAGGCGCTGGAATCCGCCGCCGATGCCGTCTGGGCCCGCCGCGGCCGCATCATTGAGGCGAACGGCCGTGATCTTGATTACGGCCGCGAAAAGGGCCTGTCCCCCGCGATGATGGACCGGCTGATGCTGGACGAAGGCCGTATCGCTGCCATTGTCGAAGGGCTGCGGGCGGTTGCGGCGCAGGATGATCCGGTGGGGCAGGTCATTGCCGAATGGGATCGGCCCACTGGTCTGCACATCCGCCGTGTCCGTACGCCGCTGGGGGTCGTGGGGGTGATCTATGAAAGCCGCCCGAACGTAACTGCCGATGCCGGCGCGCTTTGCCTCAAGGCAGGGAACGCGGTGATCCTGCGCGGGGGGTCGGAGAGCTTCCACTCCTCGACCGAGATCCACGCCTGCTTGGCCGAAGGCCTCCGTACCGCCGGCTTGCCCGAGGACGCGGTGCAGCTTGTGCCGACGCGTGACCGCGCTGCGGTGGGGGAGATGCTGCGGATGGTCGAATTCATCGACGTAATCGTGCCGCGCGGTGGCAAGGGCCTTGTGGGCCTTGTGCAGTCAGAGGCGCGTGTGCCGGTCTTCGCCCATCTGGAAGGCATCTGTCACGTCTATGTGGACAAGGCTGCCGACCCTGAAAAGGCGCGGGCAGTGGTGCTGAACGCCAAGACCCGCCGCACCGGGATCTGTGGCGCCGCGGAATGCCTGCTGATCCACCGCGACTTGGTTGATGGGCTAGGTGCGCAATTGATCGCAGACCTTGTCGCAGCGGGGGTAGAGGTGCGCGGGGCAGAGGAACTTCAGCACCTGCCGGGCGTGATCCCCGCAGGGGCCGAGGATTTCGGGCAGGAGTTTCTGGATCGGATCATCGCCGCACAGGTGGTGGCCGATGTGGACGAGGCGATCGCCCATATCCGCCGTTTCGGTTCCAGCCACACCGAGGCGATCCTGACCGAGGATGACGCCACCGCGGATCGCTTCTTTGCCCGGCTCGACAGCGCGATCCTGATGCGCAACGCCTCCACCCAGTTCGCTGATGGGGGGGAGTTCGGGATGGGCGGCGAAATCGGCATCGCCACGGGCAAGATGCACGCCCGCGGCCCGGTAGGAGCTGAACAGCTGACCAGCTTCAAGTACCTGGTGACAGGGAACGGAACCGTTCGCGCCTGAGCTAACAACTCAGGCGGATACGGTTTTCGGTGATATCCACCCGCAGCCGGCGCCCCTGGGTCCGGAGCACGTCCGGGATCAACGCGAAATGCACCTGCGCCGCGACTGCGGCGGGGGCAAGGGACGGGTTTTCAAGCCCGTCCCACAATGCCTGCTCGATCCGCAGACGTTGAGCGGTGCCGATGATTTCCCACTGGCCGCCCTTGTTTTCGACCGTGACGGCCCCGCCGAATGGCATTCCCGTTTCCAGGCACTGGATCAGCAGAAATGCAAGCCGCACTTCAGGGCGCGGCAGGTCGCCTTCGGGGCGCCAGTCGATGCGGAGCCGCCCACCCGTCGTCATGTCGGACAGGATCGAGACGATCTCAGGGCGGCCCATCCGCTGTCCGGCCGAAGCCGCGCCGAAGGCGACACGGAAAAACCGGATGCGCGCGTTTGCGCTGGCCACGCTTTCGGCGATCAGGGCAGCTTCGGGTCCCTTGGTGCTGCCGGCCATCATCATCAGTTCAAGGCCATTGCCGATTGCCCCCATCGGGCTGATAAGATCGTGGCAGATGCGCGAGGCGAGCAGCGCGCTCAGGTCGGTGGCAGCAGTCATTGGATAAGGTCCGGGAAGGGGAAATCATGTTGGGGCTGAACGCGATACTTGAACCCGGAATGCTGGTCCGGTTGCCTGCGCAGCCCGATTGGGGCCTGGGGCAGGTGCAATCGAACGTCGGAGGCAAGATCACGGTGAATTTTGAACATCAGGGCAAGGTGGTCATCGATGGCCGGCAGGTTGAGTTGCAGATAGTGCACAATGACTGAAAGTAGTAAATAAACCGTAAAGGGTTCTGAAGGTGCGGTTTACCGTCCAGTCCAGGTGGCGCATCCGCTTTCAGTTGCAAAATTGTCGCTCCGGCCCTACAAACCCCCGACCTGCAGCGCAAAGGCCCAGAACCGCAAGCTGATGACCCTGAACGAGCCGCATCTTGAATTGAAACTGGCGACCGAAGAGCAGGATCTTCTGGCGGCACAACGGCTGCGGTACAAGGTGTTCGTCGCGGAACTGGGCGGCGACGGGCCCCTTGTGGATCACGACCGGCAGCTGGAACGCGATGCGTTCGATCCGTTCTATGATCATCTTGTGCTGATCGACCGCCGCCGCAACGTCGACCTGCTGGATCATGTGGTGGGGGTTTACCGGCTTTTGCCCAGCGACCGCGCGGCGCAAGTAGGCCATTATTATTCCGAAGGCGAATACGACCTCACGCCGCTCAAGGAGTCCGGGCGGCGACTGCTGGAACTCGGCCGGTCCTGCGTTCATGCCGATTATCGGGGCGGGACGGCAATGTTCCACCTCTGGAACGGGCTGGCGGATTACGTGCTGCGGCGTGAAATCGAGGTGCTGTTCGGGGTCGCGAGCTTCCACGGCACCGACATCGATGCCCTGCGCCAGCCGCTCAGCTTCCTGCACCACAACCATCTCGCGCCTGAACAGCTTCGCGTCCGGGTACGGCCAGACCACTTCCAGACGATGGACTTGTTGCCCCCTGACCAGGTCGACCGGAGAGAGGCGATGCGGCTGACCCCGGCCCTGATCAAGGCCTACATCCGGCTGGGTGGCTTTGTCGGCGAAGGTGCCTTTGTCGACTACGATTTCAACACCACTGACGTCTGCCTGCTGATGGACACGCAGGTGATGTCGGACAAGCACCGCGACTTCTACACCCGCAAGCAAGAGACCCGTGTATGACCACCTGGCGGTCGGACCAGGCGCCCGAGGTGGCCCCGGTCAGCGGGCTGCGCTGGGCGCTGGTGGTCCTGAGGGGGCTGGCGCTGGCGCTGGTGACCTATGGCTGCCTGCTGCTTCTGCTGCTTGTCCGATTGGTGGAACGACCTCTTTGCGGGCTGAACCGGCCGGTAACGCCGCTCATCACCCAGTTCGTGTGCCGGGCGGCCTTTGTCATCCTCGGCATCGGCCTGCGCACCCGGGGCAGCCCGATGCGATACAAGGGCGCGGTCGTGGCCAATCACGGATCCTGGCTCGACATCTTTACCCTGAACGCGGTGCAGCGGATCTATTTCGTGTCGAAATCGCAAGTGGCCGAATGGCCCGGGATCGGCTGGCTGGCCCGCGCAACGGGAACGGTCTTCATCAACCGTGAGGGGCGCGAGGCCCGCGCCCAGAAAGAGCTGTTCGAGGCCCGGCTGCGCGCCGGCCACAAGCTGCTGTTCTTTCCCGAAGGGACAAGCACCGACGGCCTGCGGGTCCTGCCGTTCAAATCAACGCTCTTCGCGGCCTTCTTTGCCGAAGGTTTGCGTGAAACGCTGCATGTTCAGCCGGTCACGGTGAACTATCACGCCCCCGAAGGGGCGGACCCACGGTTCTATGGCTGGTGGGGCGACATGGAATTCGGGCCGCATCTGCTCAAGGTGCTGGCGCAGCCGCGGCAGGGCTGGGTCGAGATCGTGTTCCACCCGCCTGTAGCCGTGGCCGATATGCGCGACCGCAAGGCGCTCGCGCTGCATTGCGAACGGGCGGTGCGAAGCGCCTTCAGCCCAAGGGCGCCAGAAGTGACTTGAGCGCGGTCACCGCGTCATCCTCGCGCCAGATCTCTTCTCCGACACCAAAGAAATCGGTGATCGGCGCAAGGCGTGCCACCGCGTCGGGCGTCAGCGCGCCTTCGGCAACGACCGGAACCTCGATCATTTCGGACCACCAGGCAAAGAGGTCGTCCTCGGCTCGGGCACCATCGCCCAGCGGCGTCTGGCCAACGGGTCCGAAGGCCACGTAATCCGCGCCAGCCTCGGCCGCGTTGATGCCGTCGTGGCGGGTGATGCCGCAGAAGGCGCCGACGATCGCATCGTCGCCCAGATCCTTGCGCACCTTGCGCAGGCTGCGCGCGCCATCCAGCAGATGCACCCCGTCAAGGCCCAGCCGTTCGACCATCAGCACGTGACGTTCAATCACCAGGGCCACGTCGCGGGCATGGGCGATTTCGCGCAGGGCATCGGCGGCGCGGGCGATCTCATCCTCATCAGTCGTGGCAAGAGCCAAGCGAATACAGGCAACCTCTGTCGCGTCAAGCACCGAGGCCAGCCGATCGGCAAACGGCTCTGTCTCGAAGGCGGGCGGGGTGATCAGGTAAAGCTGGGGGCGATCTTCGGACATGGGACACTCCATTTCGCGACGTCATAGCGCGGGCAGGGCAGTGCCACAAGGGATTGCCCTTGCACGCGCACCGTCCTATGCCCCCCGCAGACGGAACAAGGATCACAGCCATGACCGAGGACAACTGGACCGGCCCGACCCCGGCGGTGGTGCTGGTGCGGCCACAGATGGGTGAAAACATCGGGGCAGCCGCGCGGGCAATGTGGAACTTCGGGCTCGACCGGATGCGCATCGTCGATCCGCGCGACGGCTGGCCCAACCCGAAGGCCAACGCGATGGCCAGCGGCGCAGGCCGCGTGCTGGACAACGCCGGCCTGTTCCAGACGGTGCCAGAGGCGCTGGGCGACTGCACCTATGTCTTTGCCACCACTGCCCGCGGACGCGGCCTGACCAAGCCGGTGATGACGCCCGAACGCGCGATGGAACACGCCCGCGCCCTGATGGCGCAGGGGCAAAAGGTCGGCATCATGTTCGGCCCCGAACGCGCGGGTCTGGAAAATGAGGATGTCGCGCGGGCAAACGCCATCATCTCGGTGCCGGTAAATCCAGAATTTCCTTCGCTGAACCTTGCGCAATGCGTGCTGCTGGTCGCCTATGAATGGCGCCGCCTTGCGACCGATACCCTGCCCGAGGTCATGGAGATGGCCAAGACCGAGTTCGCCGAGGCGATCGAGGTGGAAAAGCTGGGCGACCATTTTGAACAGAGGCTGGAAGAGGCGGGCTTCTTCTTCCCCGACCACAAGGCGCCGGGGATGAAGATCAACCTGCGCAACATGTGGTCGCGCATGGCCCTGACGCGGGCGGATGTGCAGACGCTGCACGGCGCGCTGCGGCAGCTTGTGCGGCGACAAGGTCGCGACGGCTAGCTTGAAGACGACATGGGCGGGGCCTAGTCTTTCGCCCGACAGGAGGCTCTCATGGCAAAGACACGCTCGATCTTCGAAGAGGTCGCTACCACGGAACGCGCGGCACCAGTGACAGGCGGCATCAGCAGCGGCCGCGGCGGCGCCCGGGGCGCGATCCGCATCTGGCTGATGGTGCTGTTCACGCTGGTGGTGGCGATGATCGCGGTGGGCGGGCTGACCCGGCTGACGGGCTCCGGCCTTTCGATCACCGAATGGCGGCCAGTGACAGGGGCGATCCCGCCCATGTCCCACTCGGCGTGGATGGAGGAGTTCGAGAAGTACCGCCAGATCCCGCAGTACGAGCTGATCAACCAGGGGATGACCCTGTCGGAATTCCAGTTCATCTACTGGTGGGAATGGGGCCATCGGCAGCTTGGCCGCGCGATGGGGCTGATCTGGGCCGTGGGGTTCCTGTTCTTCTGGGCCACCAGCCGCATTCCTACCGGCTGGACCGGGCGGCTGCTGCTGATCGGGGGTCTGGGCGCGCTTCAGGGCGCGATCGGCTGGTGGATGGTGGCGTCCGGCCTGACCGGGGACATGGTGCGCGTGGCCTCCTACCGGCTGGCGACGCACTTGGGGCTTGCCTTCGTGATCCTGGGCTTCATCGCCTGGTACGTGTTCCTGCTGTCGCGCAGCGAAACACAGCTTCTTCAGGCCCGGCGCGGGCGCGAGGCCAAGCTGTTCAGCATGTCCACGGGGCTGATGCACTTCGCCTTCCTGCAGATCATCCTTGGGGCGCTGGTCGCGGGTATTGACGCGGGGCGCAGCTATACTGACTGGCCGCTGATGCACGGCGTGTTCTTCCCGCCCGAAAGCTTTGACCTGCGGCCACTCTGGACGAACTTCTTTGAAAATCCGGCGCTGGTGCAGTTCATGCACCGGATGGCGGGCTACCTGCTGTTCGCCTTCGGTATTGTGGTCTGGCTGCGTGGGCGCCGCAGTGTCCATGCGGAAACGCGGGCAGGCTTCAACACGATGATCGGGATCATGGTGCTGCAGGTGGTGCTGGGCATCCTGACCGTTCTGGGTGGCGCGCCGTGGCAGCTTGCCATTCTTCACCAGTTCACGGCGGTGCTTTTGTGGGTCATGATCCTGCGGGTGCGCTATCTGTCGCAGTATCCAATCACCACCACCATCCGCGGAGCGAAAGCATGAACGCCTATGACGATCTGATCGCCTTCCAGCGGGAAACCGAGGCCCTGGCCCAGATCCAGGGGCGGCTGGGCTGGGACCAGGAGACCATGATGCCGCGCGGGGCCGCTGCCCAGCGTGGCGAAGAGATGGCCGCGCTGGAAGGGGTGCTTCACGCGCGCCGTACCGACCCACGGCTGGGCGAGTGGCTGGCGGCTGCCGAGGCGTCCGATGACGTGGCCGTGGCGCAGCTGCGCGAAATCCGCCGCTCCTACGACCGCAACGTCAAGGTGCCCGCCCGGCTGGCGGCCGAGATCGCCCGCGTCACTAGCCTTGCCCAAGGTATCTGGGCCGAGGCGCGCGCCAATGAGGCCGTGGCCGATTTCCTGCCCATCCTGGGCGAGGTTCTGGCGCTGCGCCGGGAAGAGGGCGCGGCGCTGGCCGAAGGCGGCGATCCCTATGACGCCCTGCTGCAGGATTACGAACCTGAAACCACGGGCGAGGACATCGCCGCCCTGTTCGACCGCATGCGCCCGCGGCTCGTGGCGCTGCGGGAACGCGTACTGGGGGCCTCGCGCCATCCCGCGCCCCTGTCCGGCCATTACCCCGAGGCGACGCAGATGCGGCTGTCGCGCGAAATCGCCCGCGTCTTTGGCTATGACTTCACGCGCGGACGGCTGGATCTGGCGGTTCATCCCTTCAGCTCCGGTTCGGGCAACGACGTGCGCATCACCACGCGGGTCAACGAGCACGACCCGTTCAACTGTTTCTATTCGACGATCCACGAGGTCGGTCACGCCTGTTACGAACTGGGCGTCGATCCCGACTTCCTCCTGACACCGCTGGGCCGAGGCGTCTCCATGGGCGTCCACGAAAGCCAGAGCCGTATCTATGAAAACCAGCTTGGCCGCAGCCGCGCCTTTACCGGCTGGCTGCTGGCGCGGATGCAGCAGGCCTTCGACATGCCGGATATCGACGCCGACAGTTTCTATGCGACCGTCAACCGCGTCCAGCCCGGCTTCATCCGGACCGAGGCTGACGAGGTGCAGTACAACCTGCACATCATGCTTCGCTTTGATCTGGAGCGGGCGCTGATCGCTGGCGATCTGTCTCCGGATGATCTGGAGGCCGCGTGGAACGACCAGTTCAAGGCTGATTTCGGGGTAGAGGTGACCAAGCCCTCGGACGGGGTGCTGCAGGACGTGCACTGGTCGATTGGCCTGTTCGGGTATTTTCCCACCTACACGCTGGGCAATGTCTATGCCGGCTGCCTGCATCAGGCGCTGCGCGACGAGGTTCCCGACCTCGACGCCGCGCTGGCCGAAGGCCACACCGCCCCCGCGACCGAATGGCTGCGCGAGAACGTCCAACGCCATGGCGCGCGGCTTCCCCCGCGCGAGGTCATCGCCCAAGCCTGCGGATTCGAGCCGACCGAGGAGCCGCTGCTCGACTACCTCGAGCACAAGTTCGGCACGCTCTACCGTCTCTAGGTTCGAAGGTGGAACGTGACGCCCTTGATGCCTTCCTGAGGCGGGAGTTCCCGCAGGTGGCCGATGATGTGGTCATTGAGGAAGTGGGCGAGGAAGGCGCGGTGCTGCGCCTTTGCACCAATGACCGGCACCTGCGCCCCGGCGGCACGGTGTCGGGGCCGACGATGTTCATGCTGGCGGACGTCTGTTTCTATGTCGCGCTCTTGGCCCGGATCGGGCCGCGGGCGCTGGCGGTAACGACGAACTGCGCCATCGACTTCATGCGCAAGCCTGCGGCCGGGCAGGACCTGCGGTGCCGGGCGCGGGTGCTCAAGCTGGGGCGCCTGCTGGCGGTGGGCGACGCGCTGATTTATTCCGGCGGGGCGGAGGATGTCGTGGCGCGGGCCGGCCTGACCTATGCCTTGCCCCCTGAAAGGAGCGGAACATGAGCCTGACCAAGCGGATCGAACAGGGCCGTGGCGAAGTACCGGCAGATCTGGTGCTGAAAGGGGGGCGTGTGCTCGACCTCGTGACTGGCGACCTGCTGGAAGGCGACGTGGCGATCTGCGGCGGTCTCATCGTCGGCACCTGCGCCAGTTATGAGGGGCGCGAGGAAATCGACGTCAGCGGCAAGATTCTTGTTCCCGGCTTCATCGACACGCATCTGCATATCGAATCCAGCCTGCTGACCCCGTTCGAGTTCGACCGCTGTGTCTGTCCCCGCGGCGTGACAACGGCGATCTGCGATCCGCATGAAATCGCCAATGTCGCAGGGCTGACAGGGGTCGAGTACTTTCTGGAGGCGAGCCACCGCACGGTGATGGACATCCGGGTGCAGCTCTCTTCCTGTGTTCCCTCGACCAGCATGGAAACGGCGGGGGCCGATCTTGATGCGGCCAATCTTGCAGCGCTGAAGGATCATCCGCGCGTGATCGGACTGGCAGAGTTCATGAACTATCCCGGCGTCATCTTCCGCGATTCCGGCTGCATGGCCAAGCTGGAGGCCTTTGCCGGCCGCCACATCGACGGCCACGCCCCGTTGCTGCGCGGGCGCGACCTGAACGCCTATGTCAGCGCCGGTATCCGGACCGAACACGAGGCGACGACTGCCGAGGAAGCCCGCGAGAAGCTGCAAAAGGGCATGCGCGTGCTGATCCGCGAAGGATCGGTATCCAAGGACCTGCATGCGCTGGCGCCGCTGCTGACGGAGCGGACCTCGCCCTACCTAGCGCTGTGCACGGATGACCGGAACCCGCTGGACATCGCGGAACACGGGCACCTCGATTACATGATCCGCACGCTGATCGCACTGGGTGCGCCGGTGCTGGCTGTTTACCGCGCCGCCAGCCTTTCAGCGGCCGAAGCGTTCGGGCTGAAGGACCGTGGGCTGATCGCCCCGGGCAAACGGGCCGATATCGTTGTGCTTGACGATCTGGAGGATTGCAGACCCGAGTTGGTGATCTGCGGCGGCCAGCAGGTAGGGGATGCTGCTTTCACCGCGCGCGAGGTCATTCCCCCGGTGGCCCGGAACAGCGTTCACGCCCGCCATGTCGCGCCTGTCGATTTTCGGCTGCCCGGGGGGCCTGATACACCCGTCATCGGCATCCTGCCCGGCAAGATCATCACCGAACACCTGACGGAAACTGTGGCCGAGGTCGAGGGCGACCGCACCCCTGATCCTGCGCGCGACCTGATCCGCATTTCGGTGGTGGAACGGCACGGGCGCAACGGCAATGTAGCCAACGGCTTTGTCCGCGGTTTTGGGCTGCAGCGCGGGGCGATCGCTTCGACCGTCTGCCATGACCATCACAACATCGCAGTGGTTGGCGCGGATTATGCCGATATGGCCCGCGCCGTGAACCGGCTGGGAGAGATCGAGGGCGGTTTTGTCGTCGTCAACAACGGGGAGGTTCTAGCGGAACTCGCGCTTCCGGTGGCGGGCCTCATGAGTCTGGAGCCGTTCGAGCGGGTGCATGACGACCTTGTCAAGCTACGCGCCGCCGCCCGCAGCCTCGGTGTGACGCTGGAGGAGCCGTTCCTGCAGCTTGCCTTCCTTGCACTTCCAGTCATCCCGCATCTGAAGATCACGGATCGGGGTATGGTGGACGTGGACCGTTTCGCGCTGATCTGACGCTTAATCCGGCGTCACGATCAGGGTGATGCGGTCGCCCGCGAACCAGGTCTGGCCGAATTCTACCGGCTGACCTGCTGCATCCACGTTCACGCTGCTGCTGCGTAATAGCGGCGCCCCTTCGCGCAGGCGCAGGTGCACCGCCTGCACGGCGCTGGCCGCGACGGCAGTCAGCCGCGTTTCGCTGCGGGTGTAGTCGGCAAGTCCTTCGGCCTGGAAAGCCCCGGTGATCGACCCCGTCTTTCGCAGCCGCTCGCACAGTGTGGGGAAGCGCTGGGCCGGGAAGGCCGTCACGAAATGCGCAAGCGGGGCGCCATCGGCCAGTGACAGCCCCTCATAGACATGGACCTGCGCATCTTCGGGCAGTTGCAGGGCCTGCGCCTCGGCCATATCGGCGCGGCGCGTCTCAAGCCGCAGCACCTCGCGCTGCGGCGTCTGTCCGGCGGCGCGGAGGTTCTGGTGAAAGCGCACGCGCCGCCCAAGCGGGTAATCCAGTGGCCGGGCGGCCACGAAAACGCCCGCGCCGCGACGTGCGTGGACAAGCCCCTCATCCGCCAAGACTGACAATGCGTGGCGTACCGTGTGGCGGTTCACCCCAAACCGCGCGGCCAATTCTGCCTCGGTCGGAAGGCGTGCGCTGGACGGGTAAAGGCCAGTGGCGATTTCTTCCCGCAAGGTCGTGGCGATCGCGGACCAGAGGGGCGTGCGCGTTGTCATCAAAAATTCACCCCTCTGCTGCTTGCCCGACTCGGGCGCGGGCGCTATCAGTTGTCTAGTTGTATAGTGGGCGTGATGCCCTCGCAAGACGGCTGGAGATCCCGATGACCACCGAACGCCAAGCCTGGATGAGCCTGCTTGCCACGGCGCCCCCCGCGCGGCTGGCCGAACTTGTGCCCGATCTGCCGCCGCATGACATGTTGCGCGCGCCGGAAATTGGGGCGGTGATGGTGCGGGGCAGGCAAGGCGCGACTGGTGGTCCCTTCAACCTCGGCGAGATGACGGTGACCCGCTGCGCCCTTCGGCTAGCCGACGGAGCAGTGGGTCACGCGGTGGTGCAGGGGCGAGACAAGGGGCACGCCGCCCGCGCTGCCCTCGTGGATGCGCTGATGCAGGGGCAGGGCGCGGCCGAAGTGCGGGTCGCCGTGCTGGAGCCGCTGTCAAGCGAACGCGCGGCACGCCGGCGGGCCCGGGCAGCCAAAGCCGCAGCCACCAAGGTCGAGTTCTTCACCATGGTTAGGGGGGACGACTGATGGATCTTCAAGCGCTTCAAGGTGGCTTTGCCGACCCCGCGCGAGAGGCTGCCGTAGCCTTCCGCGCCTGCCTGGAGGCAATGGCCCGCCCAGGCACGATCCACCGCGTCGCCGGTGTGCAGCCGCCCGCGCCGTTGTCAGTGGCTGCAGGCGTGGCGCTGCTGGTGCTGGGGGACCAGACGACGCCGCTGTATCTTGCTCCGTCGCACGACCTCCCGGTCATCCGCGACTGGATCACCTTCCACATCGGCGCGCCGCTGGTGGGGCGGGCGCAGGCAGCCTTTGCGCTGGGTACTTGGGCGGACCTGTTGCCGCTGGACGACTATCCGGCCGGTACGGCGGAATATCCGGACCGTTCGGCAACGCTGATCGTGGAATCGCCGGATCTTGCGCCTTCGGGGGCTGTGCTACGCGGGCCGGGCATCCGGGAGGCGGCATCGCTGTCGCTGCCGGCGCTTGATGAATTCCGGCGGAACGCGGCGCTTTATCCGCTGGGCTGCGACTTCCTGTTCACCGCAGGTGACCGGCTGGCCGGCCTGCCCAGAACCACGCAGGTGTCCTGATGTATGTTGCGGTGAAAGGTGGCGAACGCGCCATTGAAAATGCCCATGCCTTTCTGGACGAAGAACGGCGCGGCGATCCGTCCGTTGCGGAACTGAGCGTGCCGCAGATCCGCGAACAGCTTGCGCTGGCCGTGAACCGTGTGATGGCGGAAGGATCGCTTTACGATCCCGATCTTGCGGCGCTGGCGATCAAGCAGGCGCGGGGCGACATGATCGAGGCGGTGTTCCTGCTGCGCGCCTATCGCACCACGCTGCCAAGGTTCGCTGCGTCGAGCCCCATCGACACGGGCGCGATGGCCTGCGTCCGCCGCATCTCGGCCACCTTCAAGGACGCGCCGGGGGGGCAGGTGCTGGGGCCGACCTTTGACTACACCCACCGCCTGCTGGACTTTGCGCTGCTGGCCGAAGGCGAGCCGCCGCTGGCTCCACAAGCGGAACCGGCGACGGGGCCGGTGCCGCATATCACCAGCTTCCTGAACCGGGACGGGCTGATCGAGAGGGAGGAGCCTTCAGATGAGATGCCCCCCGACCTGACGCGGGAACCGCTGGAACTGCCTGCGAACCGCGCGCTGCGCCTTCAGGCATTGACGCGGGGAGATGAGGGGTTCGTGCTTGGCCTCGCCTATTCCACCCAGCGCGGCTATGGGCGCACCCATGCCTTTGTGGGCGAGTTGCGGATCGGGACGGTGGCGGTGGAGGTGGATATCCCCGAACTGGGCTTCGCCGTGGAAGTGGGCGAGATCGAGGTGACGGAGTGCGAGACCGTCAACCAGTTCAAGGGATCGAAGACCGAGCCGCCGCAATTCACCCGCGGCTATGGGCTGGTCTTTGGCCAGTCCGAACGCAAGGCCATCTCCATGTCCCTTGTCGATCGGGCGCTGCGCTGGAAGGAACTGGGCGAGGACAACATCGGCGCCCCTGCACAGGATGAGGAATTCGTGCTGTCCCACGCCGACAACGTGCAGGCGACCGGGTTCCTCGAACATATCAAGCTGCCGCACTACGTGGATTTCCAGTCGGAACTGGAACTGATCCGCCGCCTGCGGGCCGAGGCGGCAAAGGAGGCTGCGGAATGAAGGCGATCATCTTCGACATCGGCAATGTTCTAGTCAGATGGGACCCGCATCTGGCCTTTCTGCACGCACTGCCGGATCGCGAGGCGGTGGATGCCTTCATGGCCCGCGTGGATTTTCTGGGCTGGAACTATGAAAACGACCGGGGCCGCAGCATCATGGGCACGCTCGACGCGTTTACGGGCGCGGACCGGGACCTGCTGGCCAGTTACAAGGACCGTTTCCACCTGACGATCGCCGAGCCGGTAGAGGGGACCTGGGGCCTGCTGGACCAGCTTGCAGGCCGCTACCAGATCCACGCGATCACCAACTGGTCGGCAGAGACCTGGCCGGTGGGGGTGCAGGTTCATCCCCGGCTGGCAGAGGTTTTCGGGACGACCATCGTGTCAGGGCAGGTGGGGCTGCTGAAGCCCGATGCGGCTATCTTTGCCCTGCTGTGCGAACAGGCGGGGCTGGAACCGGAAGAGTGCCTGTTCATCGACGACAGCGCCGCCAACGTGGCCGGGGCACGCGCCTTTGGGATGGAGGCGCATCACTTCACCGGGGCCGAGGGGCTGGCGCGGGACCTGACGGCCCGCGGGCTGCTTTAGGGGGCGGAGATGGAAGACTACAACTTCGCCTATCTGGACGAACAGACCAAGCGGATGATCCGCCGTGCCTTGATGAAGGCGGTCGCGATCCCCGGCTACCAAGTGCCCTTTGCCAGCCGAGAGATGCCGATGCCCTATGGCTGGGGCACAGGCGGCGTGCAGGTGACGGCGGCCTGCCTGACGCCGGAAGACCAGCTGAAGGTCATCGACCAGGGTGCCGATGACACGACGAACGCGGTCTCGATCCGCAAGTTCTTCCAGCGCACGGCGGGCGTCGCGGTGACAGAGGCGACGGCAGAGGCGACGGTGATCCAGACCCGCCACCGCATCCCCGAGACCCCGCTGACTGAGGGGCAGATCCTTGTCTATCAGGTGCCAATTCCGGAACCCCTGCGCTTCCTTGAGCCGCGAGAGGTGGAGACCCGGCGGATGCATGCGCTGGAGGATTACGGCCTCATGCACGTCAAGCTTTACGAGGATATCGCCAAGCATGGTGAGATCGCGACCTCTTACGCCTATCCGGTGAAGGTCGAAGGGCGATACGTCATGGACCCGTCGCCGATCCCCAAGTTCGACAACCCCAAGCTGGGCGGAAACGCGGCGCTGCAATTGTTCGGGGCAGGACGGGAACAGCGGATCTATGCGCTGCCGCCTTATACCCAAGTGGTGAGCCTCGACTTCGAGGATCATCCCTTCGTTGCCTCCAAGGCCGATCATCCCTGCGCGCTCTGCGGCGCGACCGACAGCTATCTGGATGAGGTGATCGTGGATGACGAAGGCGGGCGGATGTTCGTCTGTTCCGACACCGACTATTGCACCGGCCGCCAGCAGGCCTGGACGGAGGATGCGGCATGACCCCCCTGTTGCAGGTCAAGAGCCTGACCAAGCGCTATGGCCCCCGGATTGGCTGCGCCGATGTGAGCTTTGACCTTTATCCCGGCGAGGTGATGGGGATCGTCGGGGAAAGCGGGTCGGGCAAGTCAACGCTGCTGGGGTGCCTTGCGGGCCACATGTCCCCGGATGAGGGGCAGGTGATCTTTGACACCGCGACCGGCCCCCGCGACACCCTGCGGATGACGGAACCGGAACGCCGGATGCTGTCGCGTACCGATTGGGCCTATGTCCACCAGAACCCGCGGGACGGGCTGCGGATGGGGGTTTCCGCGGGCGGCAACGTGGGTGAACGGCTGATGGCGGTCGGCAACCGCCACTATGGCCGCATCCGGGAAACGGCGACCGATTGGCTGGGCCGGGTGGAAATCGCGGCGGACCGGATTGATGACCGGCCTTCGGCCTTTTCGGGCGGGATGCAGCAGCGGCTTCAGATCGCGCGGAACCTCGTGACCGGGCCGCGACTGGTGTTCATGGATGAACCCACCGGGGGGCTGGACGTGAGCGTTCAGGCGCGGTTGCTGGACCTCTTGCGCGGGTTGGTGCGCGAGATGGGACTTTCAGCAATCATCGTGACGCATGACTTGGCGGTGGTGCGGCTGCTGGCCGACCGGCTGATGGTGATGAAATCCGGGCATGTGATCGAGGCGGGGCTGACGGATCAGGTGCTGGACGATCCGCAGCATGGCTACACGCAGCTTCTGGTCAGCTCTGTTCTGCAGGTGTGAGATGATAACGGTCGAGAACCTTTGCAAAAGCTTCACCCTGCATAATCAGGGCGGCACGGTGATCCCGGTGATGGAGGGCGCCGCCCTTCACGTCGCGCCGGGGGAATGTTTGGGGCTGGTCGGTGCGTCGGGCGCGGGTAAATCCACATTGATGCGGATGATCTATGGCAACTACCTTGCCGGGTCCGGGCGCATCATCGTGGGCGATCTGGACGTAGCCCGCGCGCAGCCGCGCGAAATCATCGCGTTGCGCCGCCGGACGCTGGGCTATGTCAGCCAGTTCTTGCGGGTGGTGCCGCGCGTGCCGACGCTGGATGTCGTGGCAGAGCCGCTGCTGGCGCTGGGCGTGGATGGGGGGGCGGCACGGGAACGGGCGGCGGGGTTGCTGTCGCGGCTGAACATCCCCGAACGGCTGTGGGCACTGTCGCCCACGACCTTTTCAGGGGGCGAACAGCAGCGAGTCAACATCGCGCGTGGCTTCGCCCATGATTATCCGGCGCTGCTGCTGGATGAACCCACGGCAAGTCTTGACGCTGCCAACCGGGAAACCGTGCTGCGGCTGATCGAAGAGGCAAAGGGCAGGGGCGCGGCGATCCTTGGCATCTTCCATGACGAAGGCGCGCGGGGCCGCGTCTGTGATCGGCTGGTCGATGTGACGGGCTTCACGCCCGCGCGGGTGGCGTGATGGCCGGACGTCTATTTGCCGTGGTCGGCCCGTCGGGGGCGGGCAAGGATACGATCCTCGCCGCTGCCAAGGCCGCACGGCCTGACCTGCATGTCGTTCGCCGCGTCATCACCCGGCCCGAAAGCGCCGGGGGTGAGCCTTTTGAAGGGGTGACACCGCAGGAATTCGCGGCACGCAAGGCATCGGGGGGCTTTGCCCTCGATTGGGAGGCGCATGGGTTGCGCTATGGGATCCCGGTAACGATTGAACGTGCCATCGCCGAAGGGCGGCACGTTCTTTTCAATGGCTCGCGTGCCATGCTTGGCCGTGCATGGGAGGTCTTTCCCAGTCTTTCGGTGATTCATGTGACGGCTTCTGTCCCGGTGCTGGCGGATCGGCTTGCAGCGCGGGGCCGCGAGAGCCGCGAGGATATCGCCCGCCGGCTGGCGCGGGCGAGCTATGACATCCCCTATGGCCTCCCGATCCGGGTGGTGGAAAACAACGGCGCCCTGCAGGACGCCGTTGCCGCCTTCCTTGCCGCGCTTCAGCCGGAGAGGGTGTAGCGATGGATCAGGTAAAAGCGCCCCTCGCGCTGCCCGCAAAGACACAGGCTGTCGATCCGGAACGGGCGGGGCAGCAGCGGCTCCAGTTGCGGGGCCAGCGTGGCCTGCACGCTGTCCGCAACATCCGTCTCCAGATGGCCGCTCATGGTGATGTGGAAGTTGAACTCTTCCATGACATAAGGGTAGCCCCAGCGGTGCAGCAGTTCCTCTTGCCGAGGAGAAAGGCCGTGTTTCAGGCGCCGGGCGATTTCGGCCTCGGACGGCGGGGCACGGAAATCGTCAAGCTCCATCACCACCTGCGCGGCCAAAGCGGACAGATGGGTCTGGTCTCCTTCTGGCAGCAGGGCAAGGAAGCCCCCCATCCGGCAAAGAGAAAGGCCCGGCTGTTCGAGCCGCGTCAGCCGGCCGCACAGATCTTCCATCCGCGCATCAAGCGCGGCGTGCGTGGTCCCGGGAGCAAGCCGGAACGGCGGCTTGATCGTGGCGTGCATCCCGTACTTTCGCGGAGTCGCAGTCAGCTTGGCCACCGGGACCGGCAGCCCCTCCAACTCCGGGTGCGCGGCCTCGCGGCCAAGCTGCACGTCCCATCCCAACCAGGCTGCGCCGAAATCCGCAAAGGGACCGGGATCGGGCAGATAATAGATTGCGTAGCGATCAAATTCCGTCATCGATGCCTCTTGCCTTGGACGCGGGCGTTCTCGCACCCCATGTCACATGCCTGTGACGCTGCCCTGCCATATCCGCCTGACCGTAACAGGAGCCCGAGATGACTGAAACTGTTCTTGCCAATGCCAAACTTGTCCTGCCGGGTGAAAGTTTCCTCGGATCTGTCGTGATCCGTGGCGGGCGGATCGCCGCCATCGGGCAAGGCGGGGCCATTCCTGCCGGCGCGATGGACTGCGAGGGCGACATGATCATCCCTGGGCTGATCGAACTGCACACCGACAACCTCGAGCGCCACATCCAGCCGCGGCCCAAGGTCGACTGGCCACATGCGAATGCCATCATCGCGCATGACGGCGAATTGGCAAGCGTGGGGATCACCACGGTATTCGACGCGCTGCGGGTCGGGTCGATCGTGACCAACGACCGTGCCCAGTACGGCGCCTATGCCCGGGCGCTGGCAACCGAGATCCTGCAGATGCGGGCGCGGGGGGCGCTGCGGATCAGCCACTTCCTGCACCTGCGGGCCGAGGTCTGTTCCGAAACCCTGCTTGAGGAGATGGAAGAGTTCGGCGACAGCGACCGCATCGGCATCGTCAGCCTGATGGACCACACGCCGGGGCAGAGGCAGTTCCGCGACATCTCCAAGCTGCGGGACTATGTCGTCGGCAAGCACGGCATGAGCGATGAGGATTTCGCCGATCACGTTGCCAGCCAACAGGCGCTGCGCGACCGTCTGGGCGCACGGCACGAGGCTGCGGCGGTGGAAAACGCCCGCCGATATGGTGCGACGCTGGCAAGCCACGATGACACGACGGCCGAACATGTGGCGACATCCGCCGCGCATGGGGTGCGGTTGGCAGAGTTTCCCACAACGGTCGAGGCGGCGCAGGCCTGTCACGACCATGGCATCGCGGTAATGATGGGCGCGCCGAACCTGATCCGGGGCGGGTCGCATTCCGGGAACGTCGCGGCCAGCGACCTTGCGCAGATGGATCTGCTGGACATCCTGTCGTCGGATTATGTGCCGGGCGCGCTCCTGTCGGGGGCATTCCTTCTGGCGGAGCTTTGGGATGACCTGCCGCGCGGCATCGCCACGGTTACTGCCGCGCCTGCGCGGGCGGTGGGGCTGCGGGACAGGGGAAGGATCGAGGAGGGCGCACGGGCCGACCTGATCCGCATCCGCCGGATCGAGGGATCGCCCATCGTCCGCGGCGTTTGGGTCAACGGAGCGCGCGTCGGCTGAAACGAAAGGCGCCGCCCGGTCGGGGCGGCGCCTGCAGGCTTTATTCTGCGGCCTGGGCCGTCTGCGGGTTGAAGTTCTGCATTCCGTTCAGAACATCCTCGGCGGTTACGCGGAAGTTCTTCACAGAACTCGTCCACTGGCCCCAGACCTCGGTGTCGATGGTATCGCCGTTCTCGCCCAGCTTTTGCAGGCGGCGCTGGTCTTCCTCGGTCAGGACCTGGCCGGGCAGCGGCTGAAGGTGGCGCACATCGGCGGGGGAGATCCCGATCTTTTCGCCCACGCCCTTGCCGTAGTCGTCATGCACCAGCAGGAAGTGCCAGATCATCCGTTCCTGCACGTCGCGTTCGCAGTCGCCCAGCAGCATGCCCATGTTGTGGATCAGGTCCTCGCGTTCCCAGTCCATCATCGTGCAGAAGCGGCCACGCGCCTGAACATAGTCATTCCGGCGCTCGATCACGCTGCGGGTCAGGCGGCCGGTGATTTCCGGCGGGTTGTTGGGTTCCTCGCGCGGGGCTTCGTGCAGCCCATTGTGGATCGAGGGTTCGTAGTTCACATGCGGGTTCTGCCCCGGCGCCAGATCGCGCTGATAGGACATCTGGCCGCCCGACAGGTTCGTCGCCACCTTGGCGCCCTTGGCCTGGTTCACCGGCAGTTGCAGGTAGTTCGTCCCCACCCGGTACCGCTGCGTGTCGGAATAAGAAAAGGTCCGCCCCACGAGCATCTTGTCGTCCGAGAAATCGAGCCCGTCCACCAGCACACCCGTGCCCATGGCGATCTGCTCATTCTCGTTGAAGAAGTCCTGGACGTTGCGGTTCAGGGTCATCACGCCGACGTGGCGAAGGGGGAAGTCCTTTTCCGGCCAGATCTTGGTGTCATCCAGCGGATCCCAGTCGAGCTCGGGATGGTCGTGATCCTCCATGATCTGCACATACATGTCCCACTGCGGGTAGTCGCCGCGCTCGATCGCGGTGAAGAGGTCCTTGGAGGCCGAACCGAAGTCCTTGCCCTGCACCTTTTCCGCCTCTTCCTGCGTCAGGCTCGCGATGCCCTGGCGCGGGTGGAAGTGGTATTTCACCAGCACGGTTTCACCCTGCGCGTTCACCATCTTGTAGGTGTTCACGCCGAACCCTTCCATGTGGCGATAGCTGGCCGGGATGCCGCGGGGGCTGAAGAGGTGGGTCAGCATGTGCATCGATTCAGGCGTCTGCGACATGAAGTCGAAGATGCGGTTCGCCTCTTGCCGAAAGGTCACCGGATCGGGCTTGAGCGAATGGATCACGTCCGGGAACTTGATCGCGTCCCGGATGAAGAAGACGGCGAGATTGTTGCCCACCAGGTCCCAGTTCCCGTCCTCGGTATAGAACTTCACCGCAAAGCCACGCGGGTCGCGCGCCACTTCGGAAGAGTCGCGCCCGCCGATCACGGTTGAAAACCTGATGGCCAGCGGGGTCTTCTTGCCGGGCTCCTGGAACAGCCTGGCGCGGGTGTATTTCGACGCAGGCTCGTCACCGATCTTGCCGGTCGCCTCGAACTCGCCATAGCAGACGAAGCCGCGGGCGTGCACCACGCGTTCAGGGATGCGCTCGCGGTCGAAATGGGTGATCTTTTCCAGGAACTGGTAGTTCTCCAGCGTGGCCGGGCCCCGGGGGCCAATCGTGCGCTGGGACTGGTTGTTGGTGATCGGGTGGCCCTGCCGGTTGGTCAGAACGCAGTCGGAGTCTTGGGGGCGGCTGCCTGTGGGCTTCTCGGCCATGGGGTTCTCCTTCGCCATCACGTGAACAGGCGGGCGCCAAAACGGCACCAGCCTTGCTGGTCAACGACCGGGGCGGGCAAAGGTTCCGCGGTTCAGGCCGCGCCGAAGATCGCGAGATCAAGATCCTCGCGGAACTTGTCGATCATGCCACGCATGAGCGCAGAGCGGCCCGGCTGGTTGAAGTCGCGGGCGATCTCGGCTTCCGCCTTCTTGGCTATAAAGCCATAGAAATCGTTGTCGGACATGTCTGCGGGTGCTTCACAGTAAAGGCTCTGCAGGCCCAGCATGTCAAAGAGCACACGCTTCTTGAAATCGCCCAGCGTGCCATTCTGCGCGACCTCTGCCCGGCCAAGGCCGATGACCGGCGTGCCGAGGATAAAGCTGTTGATGCAGAAGTGGTAGGTATCCGACAGTACAAAGCGAGACCGGGCAAGCTGTCGTCGGGACGCGGCGAAATCCTCGGGTGCCGTCCTGTGGTCAAGTCTCAGCCATGCGGGCACGGCCTTTCCGCGCAGGCCGGTGCGCTCTTCCACCATTGCAACAAGGCGCTCGGGCTCTTCAAGCTTTGAGCGGCCGAAGAAATAGGTGAACATGTCCTCTCGGGGTGCCTCAGGCAGGGGAGGCAGAAGGAAGGCGCAGTCCATGCCTGCCTTGACGCGGCTCATGCCCTCAAAGGTGAAGCGACGCGCCACATTCAGGACCGAGAAGCTGTCGCGGGGCAGAATGAGGTCAAAATTCGCCTCCAGCTTCCGGAAGATCGGTGCGAAGTTGTGGCGTGGCTTCTGGTAATTGTGCTGGAAGTTGTTTCCCACCGACAGGATGCGTTGGCCCGGCACCTTGTCAAAGCAGGCGTGAAGCGCCTGCCAGCGCGCATACCCTTCGTCGACCGTCGCGCTGTGGCCGAACATGACGTCGCGGCGGGCATAGTCTCCCTGGCCGTACATTGGATTGTTCAGGAAGTCACCCCAGTAGACGATATGGCTATAGTCCCGAAGCTGATCCATGTCACTCAGGACCCGAACATCACCGTGGGTAAAACGCGGCCCATCCTTTTGATGCTGCGTCACGAATATGTCGAATTCGCAAGGGCGGGATGAGAAATAGGCCTGCGCCGCCGCATCCACGCTGTACATCCCCGAGTTACCCCGATGGGCGGCACAAATGACCGCGATTCTTGGTTTATTCTGCACGTAGTTAAGTCCTCGTCTCAAATTCTGCTTTCACGATGGCAGACTGGCAGTTGAACACATTGCGTTTGGAAACGGGGCGGAGCTTTCCATAGGACGGCACTTGGGGCAAGTTCAGTGCGCCTGGACATTAGGTGAGCAGCCGCTTGCGCGGCGGGGGCGCGGTTGGGCGTGCGACTTCGTCGCTGCCGGCATGATCAGGGGGTGCGCCAAGCGAAAGCTCTGGGTAATGCAGGTAACCGAGGCACCAGGTCTGCATTCTGGCGCGATGGGCATCCGCACGCTCGCGGGTAGCCAAGACATCTATGCCGGACGCTAAGCAACCAGGATCGAGTGCTTATACGAACAGACCCGCCGCCGCGGAAGAGCGGAACGGCCTATCCGCGATAAGCGACAAGGCTTCGCAGAGGGGTGCTTCTTCATGTGGCGGCTGGCAAAGGCGTTCAAGAACCACCCCAAGCTTCCTGCATACGTGCCGAGGGTTCCAAGCCGCGAGCGCCAGTTCCATTGTGTTTGCTTCATGTTAGATTGCAAGAGCGTATTCGGCAAGATCTTGCTGCAATTGCACAGTCGAGTTGCAAGTCTCACCCCCAAGTGCGATGGTGCCCTAGGTCATGTCAAACCTCGCTGGATGCCGTTCAGCGACAGGCCCTGATTGACTTCTCAATGGCAAAATGACACTTTTAATCAGTATATTGGCAGGCGGTTAGTTAGACATGTTCCCCCCTCAGGTCAGCGCGGCGCGTCCCCAAGATTTCTTCATTCCTGGTCTTGATCTTGGGCTGAAGTTACTGCGCAGCGAGGTGCTCGCGCCTGAAATGGTGAGGCCCGTCAATGTTGAGGTTCGGGCGCTTGCCAGCGATACGGAGCAAAGGCAAAAGGCGCACTCTCAGGCATTGATGCTGAGGAACAATACCTGGAAAAAGGGCGTAGTCTTTCCGACCGTGCTCGCCATTGCTGAAAATGTGTCATTCAGAAAGCATTTGAGCGTAAACGGGAAGTACTTCCTTAGCTCAGCCGGGGGCTCCCGGTTGCGGAACCGTTATGCAGAGCGAGGTCCGAAAGAGGAAGGCGTTTCTTCTGATCAGGCGCTTGTGGACTACATCCGCGAGCAATCCTTCAAGAATGTCAAGCCGATCCCCGTACATGACGGAGATTTCCGAGGCCTCGATCTTGTAATCGAGACACGGAATTTCTTTAACTTCTATCACTTCCTTAAAGAAAGCTTCCCGGTACTTGCCCTTTACGACCGCTACGGACTGACGGGGCGGGTGAAGATGGTTACCTCATCACGCGCGGAAGCTATGGGCTTTGTGGTGAAGCTGATCGAAACGTGGTTTCCCCATCTTGCGGACAAAGTCGATCTGGTTCGAGGGGAGCATAAGTTCGGCACCGCGCTCATTCCTTTGGATACGCGGTTCTACTACTACCAGTGCCGTGAACGCGTTATTCCTTCGCTGGAGGAGGTCGGCCCTGGGATCACGCGTCGTGCGGCTTCAAGGCAGATGAATCTTTCAGCGATGAATAGCTATGAAGGGCCTGTCGCTGACCTTCGGGCGCATGTGCTGACGCGCCTTGGGGTTGAGCCTGTCGGGAAGCGCCGCCTGTACATCAAGCGTCGGTCATCGCGGAATCGCCGCGTGGTGGGCGAAGAGCTTTTGCTGGACCAGCTAGAACTGATGGGCTTCGAGATCGTCTATTTCGAAGATCACTCGGTAGAGGAGCAGGCGCGTCTTGTGGCGCAGGCAGAGTGCATTGTCAGCCTGCACGGTGCCGGTTTGGCGAACATGCTGTTCGCTCCCGAAGGCTGCCACGTCATCGAACTTTCCAACTTGCAGACGCTGATCAAGCGGTATGGTGATTTCAATCCGTTGGCGCTGGCGGCAGGCGTTCATTATGTTCATTTCATTCTGGATCACGATTATCCGGACAAGTCGGTACTTCCGCAGATCAGTCAAGAGGGTCATCGCGGGGTTGAGCTGTCACCTTTCACTGCGGAAGTCGTGGCGGCCAGCATTCGTGGATATCTCGATCCGGAAGCCAAGGCGCAGGTTCTGTCGGCTGGCCAGGAACTGAACGGCGCTGGCGCTTATGAGGCGCTTGAGGAGTTGCTGGACCGAAACTGGCATCTTGTCGCCGATGAGGCGGACGCCAGTGTCTGGCGTGCGAACTGCCTTGCTGAGCGGCGGGACGCAGGAGGGTGCTTGACGTACCTTTCAGCAGCCATGGTATTGGCGCCGCGGCGCATTCCCTTGATCAAGCGAACGTTGGCTCTGGCCCACAAGCTTGGCAATGCCGAGGTCTTCAGACAGGCCTCTGTTTCCTTGCACCGCGCCGATCCCGCAGGCGCAGAAGCCTACATGGCTGAAAACGGCTGGACGGGGGAGCTGACGGAAAGCCGCGTCTGAAACAACGTTTCCCGGCTGTCCCCGGCGCGTCTCTTGAAGATGCAATGCGTCCTGAAATTTGCTGATCCCGCGCGGCGCAGGGTTCTGAGTACGGATCCCCTTCTGATCCGCACGTAAACAAAAGGACCGGCGCATGCTATGCCGGTCCCCTTGTCCCTGTCATGGTTGCCGGGCAGTCCATGGCAAGAGGCGCTAGGCAAGGTCTGCCGATCTCCCGAAGGCCTTTGGGGGAGACGCAAAAGAAGGCCTTCAGGAACCGTTAAAGAGCGCGGCTCAAGGAGCACCTGTCGCTACGGGGAGCAGGTTCGGTTCCGCCGCAAACATCAATATCCCGCGGTTGATCGTCTGAACGTGGAGCCAATGAAGCCGCATCCGACGCTACCGCGGCGGCGAAGGAATGGCAGCGTTAAGCCTTCAAAGGCTACCATGTAGTTTTCAATCAGGCGCTGGACCCTTCTCTGCAAACGGGGCAAGAGCGATGCCCTCAGCCTTCAGAGCGTCGCGTAGCGCGCGTGCCATGTCCACTGCGCCGGGCGTGTCGCCGTGGACGCAGATGGTGTCGGCCTTCACCGGCAGGCGCTTGCCGCCAAGGGTGGGGATGACGCCCTCGCGCAGCATCGTCAGGACCTGGTCGGTGCTTTGACCGATGTCTTGGATCACGGATCCCGGTTGGCTGCGGGGGGCAAGCGCGCCTGTGTCCGAATAGGACCGGTCGGCGAATACCTCGCAGGCAATGCGGAGCCCGGCTTTCTCAGCCGCCCGCATTGTTTCGGAATAGGGCAGGGTGACGAAGAAGAGCGATGGGTCCACTGCCTTGACCGCCCGTACGCAGGCTTCTGCCAGCGTTCCATCCTCGGCCGCCATGTTGCTGAGCGCACCGTGGATCTTCATGTGCGTGATGGGCCAGCCCTCTGCGTGGGCAACCGCTTGAATCGCGCCGATCTGGTAGATGAGCTGTGCCTCAATGTCCTCGGGCCGCTCTCCGCCGATCCTGCGGCGGCCAAAGCCGTAGAGGTCCATGAAGGACGGGTGCGCCCCGATCGCAACGCCCCTGTCACGCGCCGCCTGGATAGTGTCCCGCATTACGACGGGGTCGCCCCCGTGAAAGCCGCAGGCGATGTTGGCCGTAGTTATGACCTCGAGCATTGCGGTGTCGTCGCCCATATTCCAGGCGCCGAAACCTTCGCCCATGTCGCAGTTCAGATCGACGCTCCTCATCTCGCTCCTCATGCTTGCCGGGGTAATAAGGCCCGCCCTATGCCAGTATCAGGGGATCGGGCGCAGGCATCCAGTACGAAGGTAAACTTTGAGGGCAAGCCCGCGAGTGTGATTCCCGCCGATCATCGATATCCGATGTTGCTGACGCGCCGCCGGGGTGGGAGAAAATGTCGGATATTGCCAGCCGAGATCCGGCCATGCCATGACCCAAGGGTCATTCATCGCGCAGATCTGGCAAAGCTGAGTCCGGCAAGGCTTGCTGCATTTGCGCATATCGCGCGCCTGCACAGACGGAATTCCGTCTATTGAGGAATACGTGCAGAACTGCACTGCACGCTTGCAGGATAGGCGCTGTTTCGCGCCCGCGAGGGCGTCTAGCCCCCTTGTTGGTACATGTTCATGCCCCGAGGAAGGATGCATCGGATTACGGGGGCGACTCGTATTAGAACGGGCATCACCGCACCGGACGTGCATGTTTCGACTAAAAACCGCGCGAAATACGTCCGAAATAGGTGTATTTTCAAACGTTGCAGTTTCACCCGGGCAGAAACGCGAGACTTCTGGCCGATTGGCTGCGGATGCGGACAACTGTCCCTGAACAGCCAAGGAGAACGGCCGGTGCGGTCACTACTTGACCTTGAACTCGTTTCCGTCACCAAACGCTATGGCGATGCGGTAGCCGTCAAAGCAGTCAGCCACCTGTTTCCTGCGGGAACCTATGTCTGCCTGCTGGGGCCTTCGGGCTGCGGAAAATCCTCCACCCTACGGATGATCGCGGGGCACGAAGTGTTTCGGACGGCGCAATCCTGCTGGCGGGGCGCGACATCTCGCGCCTGCCGCCCGCGCGGCGCGGCACCGCGATGATGTTCCAAAACTATGCGCTGTTCCCGCACATGACCGTTCTGGACAACGTGGCCTTCAGCCTCAAGATGAAGGGCGTGGACCGCGAGGTGCGCCAGCGCAAGGCGGCGGAACTGCTGGAACTGGTGGGGATGTCGCATCTTGCCCAGCGGCTGCCGGCGCAGCTTTCGGGCGGGCAACAGCAGCGGGCGGCGCTGGCGCGGGCGCTGATCACCGATCCGCAGGTGCTGCTGCTGGATGAACCACTTTCTGCGCTGGACCCGTTTCTGCGAACCCGGATGCGGAGCGAACTGAAGAAGCTTCAACGGGAACTCGGCATCACCTTCATCCACGTGACCCACGGGCAGGACGAGGCGCTGGCCCTGGCCGACCAGGTGGTGATCATGAACAACGCCGTGATCGAGCAGGCCGGAAGCGCCCGCGAGGTGTTCAACAGCCCCAAGAGTGAATTCGTCGCGCGGTTCATGGGCGGCCACAATGTCATCGCACTGGGTGGGCGCCGGCACGCGGTGCGGTCGGACCGAACGCGGATCGTGCCCACCGGCGACACAGGGTTGGATGCGACCGTCACATCCTAGGAATTCATGGGTACGCATGTCGCGGTGGGGCTGATCGGCCCCGGCGACACGGAACTGACCGCGATGGTGCCGCACAGCGCGCACCTGCGGGCGGAGCCGCTGAGTCCGGCGTAGGTGGTCACGGCTGATAGGCTGATCCTGACCAAGAAGGCCGTGGCGGGGGCGGACCTGCTGGCCCAGCTTCTGTCGGATCTGCGCACGATCAATCCGGCAGCAGAAATCACTGCGGCCGAACACGGGGTTCCACAGGCCGTGCCCGAATTGCCGGATGCCCCATGCGAGCCGCTGCCGCCGCTCGCGGGCGCCGAGGATCTACCGCCAGTGGCTGCAATGCGGACCCCGGCGGGGCGCCTGCTGGTGCAGGCTGTCCGGCGGCAGGTACAGGCGCCCGAAATCCTCCCGGAGCTTGCCGACGACCCGCCGGACAACCAACTGGTGGTGCTGGGGCGAGGGTGCAACGCGGCGCAGCTTGCTCGATCTCTACAGGCATTCTCCACCTGAGGAACGGTAATTGGGACTGCCCGAAGTCGTTCCGGTGGGTCGTGACGGCTTCGGAGGTCGACCCCTCTGGAGGATGAACGAAACTACATGCTTTGCGCTGGACTTTCAGAGGCGAGCAGCTGGTTGTTCCGCATCACCTCGACAGGGTCCGTGGAGGCTGATTGTAGAAAATAATGCCAAATTTATCGCTGCCTGAGGATTGGCAGACATCGGAGGCGCCGTTCGTTGAAGCTGCGCGATGGAGCCTGACGCGACGCGAGCACGGCAGCCATCACGCCCGTCGCACGACTGATCCGCCAGCCTTCCGCTCCGGAGCGTTTCGAAAGGTGCGGTAGGTTCATGCCCTGGGCCTGTTTCAGATAAACGCTTCAGCTGCCATTGGCCCAATTCGTCTCCCGGAGAGGCCTGACGAATACGCCTCGCCGGAAGACAGGATGCCGTATCTCAGCCACCCGCGACCTCGGCCGCCTTTTCGGCCGCAGCCTTGGTCCGATGTTCGACCGTCCAGGTCGCGATGTAATCCATGAGGGCTGGGTTGAGGCTGTCATAAGGCTCAAGCCCAAGCTCCCGAAGCCGCGTCCGCACTTCATCCATGCGGCTTGGGTCAGCACCTGCCTCGATAATGGATGACACGAAAGCCGCAAAGCCTGGCGGGGCCCAGCCCTGTTCCTCAAACCGTTCTGGATGCACGAACGTCAGCCCCTGAAAGGGGTGCTCCCGTTCCACTGGACCGTGCATATGGACGCCACATTCGGTGCAGGCGTGGCGCTGGATCAGGGCGGAGGAGTCCACGACCTGCAGCTTGTCGCCATTCTCGATCACCGTGACCTTGTCAGTGGGTGCCACTGCAACGATAGAGAAGAGAGCGCCCTCGGGCTTCCAGCACTTGGTGCAGCCACAGGCGTGGTTATGCGCAATCTGCCCCTCGATCCGCACCCTTACCGGCCGGTCCGGGCAGGCGCAGACAAGGGTGCCGCCTAAAAACTCCTGCGACTCCGGCGCGATGCCATTGTCGATGGCGGGGTGCAATTGGATGGTCATGGATGTGGTCCTCCCTCTGAATCAAGCGAGTAACTTGCGGCTTGTATCTGGAGCCTTGAGTCGGCCCTGCCGTAGTATCCACTATACCGCATCGGCCGCGTCAGCGCTCCATGCAGCCGCACCAGATGACATTCCCGCTAGTGGTGGTTGTTCTGGCAGGGCGCTTACGGGATTGATCAGGATGCGATGAGGACATGTGTTGGGGATGGCTATCCATCAACCCAGTTCGAGATTGGTCTTGCCCCCATTTCACCGGACACTCAGGCGGTTGCGGTTTGAGCAGCGATGAACTCGCGGG
>VUAW01000016.1 GCA_008711135.1 Rhodobacteraceae bacterium LNNU 3342 | reverse complement strand
GCTCGTCAGGCTCATAACCTGAAGGTCGCAGGTTCAAATCCTGCCCCCGCAACCACCGTTTCCGACCCAACAGCCCTCGCCACCCGCGAGGGCTTTTGCATGTCTGCATCCCTCAGAGCCAAAATCCCCGCCAGCTCGCCCACGAGCTCGATGCGGTGTCCGTCGGGTGCGGAAGGGTCCGGGAATCATTCGGATCTCCGAGATCAGGCTGCGCAGGATCTCGGTGGCCTGCTGCTTGACGGACGAAGCGGACAGCGCCGCAATGAGGTTGGTGATCTTCTCGCGGTAGAGTTCCGAGAGGCCAGGGTGCAGCAGGGCGGGGGCTTCCTCGGGCAGTTGGTCGCGCTCCAGTTCCAGCGCCGCCTTGCGCGATTCCAGTTCCGGCATCTTCCCCTTCATCGACGGGTGGTACATCCCGCCGGCGATCGCCTCGATCAGTTGCCTGATCTGGCGCTCGATCTTCGCCAAGGTCGCGGTCAATGCGGCTGCGGTCGTGCTGCGGCGTCCAGGCGAGCCGGTTGAACTCTTCCTGCGTCTCCCGCACGAAGGCGGCGATCAGGTCGGGGTGCAGGAGCTGGTCCTTGAGCCCGCCGAGCACCCGGGACCTCCGCCAGCGGATGCACGAGATCGTGGCGCCGGGGATCCGCTACGGGTATCGTCGAGTCCACACCTTGTTGCGCCGGGAAGGCCCGCAAATTCACCGCAACGTCGTCTACCAACTTTATTGCGAAGAAGGCTCTGGTTCTGCGGGGGCAACAGCCGCGACGATGCAAAATGGTGGTGCATCGAGAGGCGTGCTGTCAGCCATAAGGCCTGCCTCACGGCAGGAGGTCGATTTTATCCATGACCAACTCAGCAATGGTCAGAGGCATCGGATGCTGACGGTGGTAGATGTCTTCAGCCGCAAGGTGCCCATCATAGAGGTCCGCGCCTGCGGGGCGAGAATATCATCCGGGTGCTGAACCGCTTGGTCGCGAAGCGGTACGCCCCTCGGCATCTGTTTGCGGAGAACGCGGCGCGCTCACCGAATGTCTCGTCGACGTCTGAGGCTACCACCGCAGCGTGCAGATCGACTTCTCCCTCCGGGGGAAGCCTACCAACAACACGCATATCGAGAGCTTCAACGGTACCCTCCTGAACAAATGCCTGACCCTCCATTAGTTCCGCTCCGTCTTCGAGGCGCAGCGGGCTGATCGAGGCCCGGAGGCGGGATTGCGATGAAAGTCCCATCACATGGCTCTTGGTGATAAGGCCCCGATGAAGATCTTTTGAAACCGGAAGCATCACCCGCCCCCGCAGCGGTCAGCCATGCCGGAAACTAACGCCCAAAACCGCGCCACAAAAACCCAAGCGGCGCAAGCCGGCGATGCACTAACAATCAACTCGAACCGCGCGATGGGAGCAGTCCAAGATATAAGTCCGCACTCGCGAGCTCCGAAGTGGGCCGGATCAGGGCGTTGCACTCAGGGGCATCCATTTATATCCACACAGGGTGCGCAAAACGGGAGCCAGTTCACCTAAGTCCTCCAGATTCTAGGCAGCAGTTTCTTCGACTTAAGAGCCTGTTCATAGGTTGGACATACTCTGTTCACGGGTGAAGAAGAGGTGGTGAAATGGCTGGGCTAGCAAATGCCGCACCAGTCATCATCAAGCGAAAGAAGATCATCAAGGGCGGCCACCACGGTGGGGCGTGGAAGGTCGCCTATGCCGACTTCGTGACGGCAATGATGGCATTCTTTCTGTTGATGTGGCTGATCAGCGCGACGACAGAACAACAGCGCAAGGGACTTGCGGATTATTTCAACCCTGCGGTGCCCCTGACCCGGCAGTCCGGGGGTGGTGACGGCATCATGGGCGGCGACAACCCGCGGTCAGAGGATGTCAGCGCCAATGTGGGTCGTGGTGCGACGAACATGACCCCGATGGAGCAGCGGCAGGCCAAGGGCCAGACCGGAGTGGACGACGCGGGCGGGGAGCTTTCGCGGCAAGAGTTGGAGGCGCTGCAGGAGGAAATGCTTGCGCAGACCGGCGACAGTGCAATGCGGGAACTGCTGCTGCGACATGTGGTAACGCGAATTACCGATGAGGGGCTGATCATCGAGATCTTTGATCTGGAGGATGCGCCGCTTTTCGCAGGGGAAACCGCGACCCCAACCGAGGTGACTGGGAAGCTGGCCGAGATCATGGTCGAAGTCTTCAGTCTGGTACGGAATCACGTCGCCGTCAGTGGGCACACCCGCGCCTACCCGATCGTGATGCGGGAAAATCCGGTGTGGGACCTTTCAATCGCACGGGCGCAGGCCATGCGGATCCTTCTGATGAGCAAGGGCCTGTCCGGGGAACGGCTGCAGCGCGTGACTGGATTCGCCGATCGTCGGCCCGCGCTTCGCAACACGATGGCCAGCCGCAACAACCGGCTGGAGGTTATCCTGCTGCGGAAATGACTGTCGTTGCAGCCGTTAGGACGATCTTAAATCCTGCGGCTGCAATCTGCGCCTGAACCGAGATGATGCAGCAGAAAGGCGCAGCATGACGATTTCCTCCTCTCTCAACGCTGGCGTGGCCGGGCTCAACGCCAATGCCGCGCGGCTGGCCTCGATCTCCGACAACATCGCGAATTCAGCCACTTATGGCTACCGGAGGGCGAGCACCGACTTCCATTCCATGGTCATCAACGGCAGCAATCCCGGCAGCTATACCGCGGGCGGGGTGCGTGCCTCGTCGACCCGGCTGGTGGATCAGGGCGGCTCGCTCGTATCCACCAGCAATGCAACGGATCTGGCAGTGGTGGGGCGTGGGATGCTCCCCGTGACCAGCTATGCCGCCGCCAGCAGTGGGGGCGGAAGCGCGCCGATGATGCTGACGCCGACAGGATCCTTCCGCCCCGATGCCGATGGTTTGCTGCGGACCTCGAGCGACCTGGTGCTGCTGGGTTGGCCACTGGCTGCGGATGGGACACTTCCCAGCTATCCGCGCGACAGTTCGACCGCACTTCAGCCAGTGCGCATTCCGCTGAATGAATATGCCGGCGAAGCAACGACGCGGGTGGACGTGGCCGTAAACCTGCCCGCCACCAGCGCCACCGCCGGAACCTTGGGCGAAATCGAGACGGTGTCGGTCGAATATTTCGGCAACCTCGGCAACTCCGAATCCTTGTCGATCACCTACGAGCCGGCGGGGGAAAACGAATGGGTCGTTACGGTACGCGACTCTGCTTCGGGCGGTGGAATCATTGGCAACTTCCGCCTTCAGTTCGATGACAGCCGGGGCGGCGGCGGCCGTCTTCTGGGTGTGACGGGTGTACCGGCCGGGAGCTATGACGCAGCCAGCGGAGAGATCACACTGGCCGTGGCAGGCGGGCCCATGACCTTGGGCATCGGCCGCACAACCCAACTCGGGAACGAATTCGCGCCGCTGTCGATCAACAAGGACGGCTATCCCGTCGGCACGCTCAGCGGGGTGGAGGTCAATGACAAGGGGGTCGTGCTCGCGCTTTACAGCAACGGGTCAAGCCGCGCGCTTTACCAGGTGCCGGTGGTCGATGTTCCGAACATGAACGGCCTGCAGGCGGCTGATGCACAGGCTTATACGGTGTCGGGTGACAGCGGCCCCTTCTACCTCTGGAACGCGGGCGAGGGGCCGACCGGAAGCGTGCGCGGCTTTTCGCGCCAGGAGTCGGCAACCGATGTGGCGGGCGAGTTGACGCAGCTGATCCAGACCCAGCGGGCCTATTCCTCGAACGCCAAGGTCATCCAGACCGTGGATGAGATGCTGCAGGAAACCACCAACATCAAACGCTGATCCGGCCCACGCGGCGGATCGCTGAGCAGAAAGGGGCCGAGGGATGAGTATAACGAGTTCCCTGAACAACGCGATGTCGGGGTTGAACGCAGCCGCGCGCGCGGCCGACGTCGTGTCATCGAATGTCGCCAATGCAATGACCGAAGGCTACGCGCGACGCGAACTTCAGCTGTCGTCTCGCGATGCCTCTGGTGTGCGGATAGACGGGATCCAGCGTATTCTGGACCAGGCGGTTCTGACGGACCGCAGGCTCGCAGTGGCCACGGCCGGGAAAAGCGGTGTGTCGCTTGCCTTCTTCCGCAGGGCCGAGGCCGCAATCGGAACGCCAGACCAAGGGAACTCGCTCTCAGGCAAGATTACTGCGTTCGAGGCCGCCTTGGTTGAGGCCGCGGCCCGGCCGGACTCGGATGCGCGACTGGCGAATGTCCTCACGACGGCGCAAGAGATCGCAGCCCAGTTCAACGCCGTCTCGGGGGTCATCCAGACGGCGCGGCAGGATGCAGACCGTACCATCGCTGCCGAAGTTTCCTCGCTCAATAAAGCGCTGGAGATGGTCTCGATGATCAACCGCCAGATCGCGACAACAGGGATGGGTAACCGGGACGTCAGCGCCCTGTTGGACCAGCGCCAGCAGTTGATCGACCAGATCGCCTCGATCGTGCCGATCAAGGAGGTCGCGCGGGAAAACGGGCAGATCGCCCTGTTCACAAGCGGCGGCGCGGTGCTCTTGGACGGCAAGCCCGCGAACATCGGCTTTGAACCCGTGGGGCTGATTACGCCGGACATGACGCTGCAGTCCGGTGCGCTTTCAGGGCTCACGGTGAACGGCCTGCCGGCAGGGCGCGGGCTCGACGGCGGCAGCCTGAGCGCGCATCTGGAGGTGCGCGATGTTGCCGCCGTCACGGCGCAGGCCCAGTTGGACGCGCTGGCGCGGGACCTGATGACGCGCCTTGCCGATCCCGCAGTCGATCCAACCGGGGCAATCGGGCTCTTTACCGACAGGGGCGCGGCCTTCGATCTGGCGGATGAGGCCGGACTGGCGGGGCGGCTTGCCGTCAATCCCGCGGCGGATCCCGCACAGGGCGGCGCACTATGGCGTCTTCGCGACGGGCTCGGCGCTTCCGTTCCTGGCGACAAGGGCGACTCACGGCGACTGATCGCCTTGGGTGAGGCCCTGGAAAAGGCGGCCCCGGCCGGGTCCGGAAACTTCGGCACCACGCCGCGGAGCTTCGCGGCTCTTTCCGCCGAATTCCTGTCCATGATCGCGGTGGACCGGCAGGCTACGGAAACCCGGTCGAGCTTTGCGAACGCGCGGGTCGAAACCCTGCGGCTGGCCGAACTTCAGGGTGGCGTCGATACCGATCAGGAATTGCAGCGGCTCATGCTGATCGAACAGGCCTATGCCGCCAATGCGCGGGTCATCCAGGCGGTGGATGACATGATCCAGTCCTTGCTGAGGTTGTAGAGATGACGATTCTTCCCACGGGCGATCTCGCGCGCCACATCATCATGCGGCAGCAGATGGCGGCGACCAAGAGCTCGCTGCAGCGTCACAGCACCGAGATGACCACCGGTCGCGCAGCCGATGCCGGGCAGCGGCTCAAGGGCGATTTTACTGCGCTTGCGGGGATCGAGCGTAACCTGACGAAGCTGCAGGCCTTCAGGAATGCGGCGACGGATGTGTCCCTATTCGCCTCGTCGCTTCAGCGGGTTCTGGAAACCGTCCAGAACTACGGGCGCGGCGCGGCAGAGCATCTGCTTTCGGTAGTCAGCACCGGCGATCATGCGACGCTGGACGCGGCAATGCTGACGGCGCGCGACTATCTCAGCGCTGCGGTCTCGGCAGTCAACGGCAAGGTTTCTGACCGGTCGCTGATGTCGGGCGCCGATACGGCAAGCTCCGCGTTGCTGTCCTCAGACGCGATCCTTGCGGCGCTTCGGGACGCAACGGCCGGCGCTACCACCGCCGAGCAGATCGAGACGATTACGAGAGACTGGTTCAACGCCGGGAACGCCTATGTCGGCGCGGCGGAGTCAGTTGCGCCAATAGCCATCTTCGAAAACGAGTCCGTCAGCTTGGATGTGCGCGGCGACGATCCTGCCGTTTCGGAAACGCTGATCGGCCTCGCTCTAGGGGTGCTGATGGATCATCCGGGCCTCAGCGACCAACTGCGGCAGCGTGCGGACCTTGCGCAGCGGGCGGGCGAAACGCTCATGGCGGCGCAGTCGCCCCTGATCGCACTGCGCGCCCAGGTGGGCCTTGTTGAGGCGCGCGTCGATGCGGTTCTGGCGCGTGTCGGCGCAGAAAAGAATGCCCTGATCGAAGCGCGAGAGGCTCAGATCGGCGTCAACCAGTTCGACGCCGCGACCGAGCTTGCAACGGCACAGCTTCATCTTGAGACGCTCTATACGGTCACCGCCCGGCTGTCCCGGCTTTCGCTGGCGGATTTCCTAAGATGATCCTGCGCGTTCTCCTCCTCTGGCTCTGCCTCTTGCCCACGCTGGCGTGGGGTGGGGCGATCCGCATCAAGGACCTTGTGGAATTCGATGGGGTCCGCGGCAACGACCTGGTCGGCTATGGCTTGGTGGTTGGCTTGAACGGAACCGGTGACGGGCTGCGCAATGCTCCGTTTACCGAGGACATAATGGCCAACATCCTCGAACGGCTGGGGGTAAACGTCACGAACGAGCAGTTGCGCCCCAAGAATGTCGCTGCTGTCTTTGTAACGGCGACCTTGCCGCCTTTTTCGCGGGCGGGCGGCCGCATCGACGTGACGGTCTCGGCCATTGGTGACGCGAAAAGCCTGCTGGGGGGTACGCTGATCATGACCCCGCTAACCGGCGCCGACGGACAGATCTATGCCGTGGCGCAGGGGTCCATCCTTGCCTCGGGGATCTCGGCCCAAGGCGATGCCGGCGGGGTGGTGCGTGGTGTTCCCACGGCTGGGGTCATTCCCCTTGGCGCACGGGTTGAACGGGAACTGGATTTTGATTTCTCAAGCCTGCGGCAGCTTCGCCTGGCGCTGCGGGAACCGGATTTCACCACCGCCGGCCGGATCGAAGCTGTCATCAACGCCTCGTTCGGGCGGCCGGTCGCAGCGATGCTGGACGCAGGTACCGTGATGCTTGACATCGGCGCGACCCGTCAGGCCTCGCCCGCCCATGCCTTGGGCCGGATCGAGAACCTGACGGTGGAGCCTGAGCAACGCGCGCGCGTTGTTGTCGATCAAAGGTCGGGCACGATCGTCATGGGGGCAGACGTGCGAATTTCGCGCGTTGCGGTGGCACAGGGCAACCTGACCCTGCGGGTTGAGGAGACGCCGCTGGTCGCGCAACCCAACCCCTTTTCCGGTGGCCAGACCATCGTCGTCCCCCGGACCCGCGCCGAAATCGAAGAAGATCAGGGCACAGGCCTAGCCGAGCTGACGGATAGCACGTCGCTGTCACAGGTCGTCGCGGGGCTGAACGCCTTGGGTGTTGCGCCGCGCGACATGATCGACATCCTGAAAAGCATCAGCGCGGCGGGCGCGCTTCATGCCGATTTCATCGTGAACTGAGGGCCGGGGCGCAAAGCCCCGGCTGTCACCGCATGCCTTCGGTGTTGACCCAAGCCTCGGCCCGGTCCAAGGCCCGGCCCATCCGCGCGACGATTTCGTGAATATTCTGCTCGGTCACGATCAGGGGCGGGCAAAGCGCCAGGGTGTCCCCGATCGCACGGAAGATTAGTCCTTCGTCCTGTCCGAACCGCGCTGCGGCCGCGCCCGTCTTGCCGACACGCTCGAATGGGCGGCGCGTGGCCTTGTCGGCGACAAGCTCCAGCCCCGCGATCAGCCCTTCGCCGCGGACCTCGCCCACCAGCGGATGATCAGCATAGGCCGCAAGGCCCTTCTGCAGCACCGCACCTTGGATCCGGGCATTCTCGATCAGGCCCCGCTCCTCGATGATGGCCAGGTTTTCAAGCGCCACGGCCGTTGCCACCGGATGGCCCGATGCGGTGAAGCCATGGCCGAAGGTACCGATCTTGGCGCTGTTGTCGGCGATGGCATCATAAATCGCCTCGGTGAACATGATCGCCGCCAGCGGCAGGTAGGAAGACGTGAGCTGTTTCGACAGCACCATGATGTCGGGGGTGAAACCGTAATGCACCGCACCAAAGGTGCTTCCCAGCCGGCCGAAGCCAGTGATCACCTCATCCGCCACCAGCAGGATGTCGTACTTGCGGCACAGCGCCTCGATCCCCTGCCAATATCCTGCGGGCGGCGGCAGAACCCCGCCTGCGCCCATCAGCGGCTCGCCGATAAAGGCGGCGATGGTTTCCGGCCCCTCACGCAGGATGACTTCTTCGGCCTCGGCGATCAGGCGGGCGACAAAGGCGGTCTCGTCCTCGCCTTCGGTGCCGAACCGGTAGAAATGCGGACAGGTCAGGTGGTGGACCGGGATGATCGGCAGATCGAAATCGCGGTGGTTGTTCGGCAGACCCGTCAGGCTGCCCGAGGCGATGGTGATCCCGTGATAAGCTTTGGTCCGGGCCAGGAACTTCTTCTTGGCCGGCCGCCCCAGCGCGTTGTTCATGTACCAGACGAGCTTGACCACCGTATCGTTCGCTTCGGACCCGGAAGAGGTGAAGAAGGCGCGTGTCAGCGCTTCCGGCGTCATCTCCACCAGCTTCTCTGCCAGGCGGATCGAGGGCTCGTGCGATTTATGGGCAAAGGTGTGGTAATAGGGCAGGGCCGTCATCTGGCGCGTCGCCGCATCCACCAGCCGCTGTTCGCTGAACCCGACCGCGACGGACCAGAGCCCGGCAAGTCCTTCGATATATTCCTTGCCAGCGTGATCATAGACATGGATGCCCTCGCCCCGCGCCACGACAAAGGGGCCTTCAGCCTCATGCGCGCGGGCATCCGTATAGGGGTGCAACGTAGTGGCGACATCCACGGCAGCGAGCGAGTTCGAAAGCGTATTCATCCTGATCTCCCTGAGGCTTCTCTGGCCGTGGGGCAGTCTGCTTCAAGTCGTTCCACTGTTCCACCCCCTGCGGCAATGCCGCATCGCGCAAAAAAGCGCAGGGTCCCGCTGACATCAGCCCCCTCCCTGCGCTAGACCAGACAAGTGAAGATGAGGAGCTGCCATGAGTTATGTTGACCGCGCGGGCCTGCAGGTGGCCCTTCCGCTGGCGGAACTGGTTGAAACGCGGGTTCTGCCCAGTCTTCCCGTCACGGCAGAGGCGTTCTGGCAGGGATATGCCGCCCTGCTGCGCGATCTGGCGCCGCAGAACCGCGCCCTGCTGGACAAGCGGGCTACCCTGCAGGCACAGATCGACGACTGGCTGAAGGCCCGCCGTGGCCAGCCGCATGACCCGCAGGCCTACCGCGCCTTCCTGACCGAAATCGGCTATCTGGTGCCCGAGGGTCCGGCGTTCGAGGTGACGACGCAGAACGTGGACCCGGAAATCGCGACGCTTGCCGGACCGCAACTGGTTGTGCCGGTGATGAACGCGCGCTTCGCACTGAACGCAGCCAACGCGCGGTGGGGATCGCTCTATGACGCGCTCTACGGCACAGATGCGCTGCCGGGTACGCCGCAGGGGCCGGGCTTTGATCCCGCTCGCGGTGCGCAGGCTGTTGCCTGGGCCGCCGATTTCCTTGACCGCGCAGTCCCGCTTGCCGAAGGAAGCCATGCCGATGTAACCCGCTACTTCCGTGACGGCGCGGCCTTTGCGGCAGAGCTTGGGGACCGGACGGTCTATCTTGGTGATCCGGAGGCCTTTGTCGGCTGGACCGAAAACAGCTTCCTGCTGCGGCACCACGGGCTGCACATCGAACTGGTCATCGATCCCGACCATCCGGTGGGGCAGGCGCATCCCGCCGGCCTGCGCGACGTGGTCTTGGAAAGCGCCCTGACCGCCATTCAGGATTGCGAGGACAGCGTCGCCGCCGTCGATGCCGAGGACAAGGTGCTGGCCTATGGCAACTGGCTGGGCCTGATGACCGGCGGCCTGACCGAAACGTTCGAGAAAGGCGGCCGCCAGATGACCCGCCGTCTGGCCGATGACCGGCAGTACCAGACGATCGGCGGCCCGCTGACCCTGCCGGGGCGCGCGCTGCTGCTGGTGCGGAACGTGGGCCACCTGATGACCACGGATGCAGTGCTGATGGACGGCGCCGAAACGCCCGAGGGCTTCCTTGACGCCATCGTCACCTGCGCCGCCGCGATGCATGACCTGCAACGGCAGGACGGGCCTCGCAATTCACGCGCCGGTTCGATCTATGTCGTCAAGCCCAAGATGCACGGGCCCGAGGAGGTCGCGCTGGCCAACACGCTGTTCGACCGGGTGGAAACCATCCTTGGCCTGCCGCGCCACACGGTGAAGATCGGCGTGATGGACGAGGAACGCCGCACTTCTGCAAACCTGCGCGAATGTATGCGCGCTGTGAAGGACCGGCTGGTCTTCATCAACACCGGCTTCCTTGACCGGACAGGGGACGAAATCCACACCTCGATGCAGGCCGGCCCCGTCATCCCGAAAGGGGAGATGAAGGACGCCGCTTGGCTTACCGCTTATGAAAATGGGAACGTGGACGCGGGGCTTGCCACTGGCCTGCGGGGGCGCGGACAGATCGGCAAGGGTATGTGGGCCAAGCCCGATGCCATGGCAGAAATGCTTGCCACCAAGCAGAACCATCCACTGGCGGGGGCTAACACGGCTTGGGTGCCGTCGCCCACCGCAGCCACGCTGCACGCGACCCATTACCATGACGTGGATGTGGCCGCCCGGCAGGACGAACTTGCCCGCCGGGAACGCGCAAGTCTCGATGCGCTGCTGACGCCGCCGATCCTGTCGGGCCGCAACCTGTCGGGCGAGGAGGTCCGGCGCGAGGTGGACAACAGCTGCCAGTCGATCCTGGGCTACGTGGTGCGCTGGATCGACCAGGGCATCGGCTGTTCCAAGGTGCCCGACATCAACGACGTGGCACTGATGGAGGATCGCGCGACGCTGCGGATTTCGTCGCAATATTTGGCGAACTGGCTTCTGCATGGCCTGGTGACGCCGGAGGAGGTCGAGGATTCGCTGCGCCGGATGGCTGCGGCAGTGGACCGTCAGAACGCAGGGGACGCTGCCTATCGTCCGATGGCCCCCGACTTCGACAGTTCCATCGCGTTTCAGGCAGCACGTGAGCTGATCTTCGAAGGGATCAACCAGCCGTCGGGCTATACCGAGCCGATCCTGCACCGCCGCCGGCGCGAGGCCAAGGCCGCCAGCCGCTAATACCTATCGCAGGCCGCCCGCCATCCGGGCGGCCTCTGGCATCCGGCGCAGCGCCAGCATGGCCAACGCCCCCACCGCCGGTCCCGGGGCCAGCATCAGGAAGGCCCAGCGCCAGCCGCCGATCCATTCGGCGAACAGCGGCAGCATCCAGATCGACAGCACCGTCAGCCCAAACCCCAGCCCAAGCTGAAGCGCCAGCGCCGACCCCACGAACCGGCTGTCGGCCAGTTCCGTCACCGCCGCCGAAAACTGCGCAGAGTCCCCGATCACTGTCATTCCCCAGATCACGGCAACCAGCACGAACATCCACGGTGGTCCTTCAAAGAACACCCCGATCCCCAGCGCCGCCGCGCCCGAAAGGCCCATGAACAGCGCGGTCGTCAGGCTGCGCCCGATCCGGTCGGACAACACGCCACCAAGGATGCAAGCCGGAACGCCCGCCGCCACGACGAGGAAGGTCAGAAGCGACGCGTTCCCCAGCGCCACGTTTCCTGCCGCAGCGGCCGCCGTCGCAAATGCCAGGAACCAGCCCCACATGGCGTAAAGTTCCCACATGTGACCGAAGTACCCAAGGTTTGCCAACATCAGTGCCCGGTTCCGCAGCACCAGCCCGAACTGCCGCGGGTCCACCGGCGCGCGGGAGAATGGGTAAGGCCCCTCGCGCAGCCGCGCAAAGATGCCAGCGGCAAGCAGGCTGGCCAGAGACGCTGCAAGGATCACCGCCCGCCAGTCCAGCGCCGCGCCCAGTGCCCGCACCAGATGCGGCAGGGCCGACCCCAGCGTCAGCGCCCCGATCAGCAGTCCCAGCGCCAGCCCGCGGCCCTTGCGGAACCACGTGGACATCAGCTTCAGCGCAGGCGGATAAACCCCAGCCAGTGCCACCCCGGTCGCGAACCTTGCGGCGATGGCGCCGGTCTGCCCCGGTTCCGCCAGCAGGACCACATTGGCCCCCGCAGCCAGAACCGCCGAACCCGCCATCATCCGGTTCAGCCGCAGCACGTCCGGCAGGTTCAGAAAGGCCGAACCAAGCGCCCCACAGACGAACCCCAGTTGCACCCCATTGGTGATCCAGGCGGCGCCCCCGACCGACAGGCCCCAGCGGCTGGTCAATTCCGGCACCACGGCGGTCGCCGAAAACCAGGTGGTCAGCGACAACACTACCGCCACGCAGATCAGCGCCAGAAAGCGCCAGGCAGAGGCCGCGGGATCATGCTCCATCTCCAACCCTCCGCCCTCAGCGGCCGTTCCGGCTCAGGAAGGCGACGAGCGCATCCAGATCCTCGGGGTTGGGGATACGCTGGTCGGGCATCCGGCTGCCAGGGGTGTAGGCATGGGGCCCTTGGGTGAACAGCGCCGCGATCGTTTCCTCAGTCCAGATGATGCCAGTCTCGCGCAGCGCGGGCGAGTAGTCATAATCCGGCACCGTTCCTGCGCGACGGCCCATGACCCGGTAAAGCGTCGGCCCGGCACGGTTCCCGTCATCGGGCCCAAGCGTGTGGCAGGCGGCGCAGGCGCGCCAGACCAGAGGCCCCTCATCGTTGGCCATCTGCAGGGCCGCCGCTTCTGCCAAAGGGGAGCCGGTTTCCGCCGACCAAGCGCGGATGCGCCCGTCCGCCCCGCCAGTCAGCAACCTGTCCCCCGCAAAAGCCAGCGACCAGATCGGACCTTGGCCGGGCTCCAGCCGCTGGGCAGGGGCGTCGCCGTTCAGCAGCCATACCTGTCCGGCGATGTCGGATGCGGCCATCCGCCCCCCCTGCGCGGCAACGGCAATCAGCGGCCGGTCAGACAGAAACCGTTCCTCTGCCACCCCATCCGGCCCGACAAGGCGAAGCACGCCATCGGCAAAGGCCACTGCCGCAAGCGGGCCCGCCGCGGCCATCGCATTCGGCTGGGCCGGCAGGTCCACCACCGCCGCAGTCTGGGACCCGTCCCACAGCCGCAGGCGCAGATCCTCGCCCACGCTGGCAAGCCGCCCTTCCAGCAGGCCAAGGCCGGTCACCTTTCCTTCATGCGCCGAAAGCCGGGCCGCCACCGCACCATCCGGCCCCGTCAGGGCAATTGTACCGTCCCACGATGCCGAGGCCACACCGCCGTCCGGCAGCACCGCCAGCGCGGCCACCGGCGCCTGATGCAGGGCATGGGCGCGTTCGGACGCATCCTCAGGCCAGATCACTACGCGCCCGTCCTGCCCGCCCGTCACCGGCCCCTCAGGCCCCAGCGCCACGGCCGAAACATTGCCTTCATGATGCCGCAGCACCCGAAGCGCGGTGCCAGCCCCCAGATCCCACACGATCGCCCGGGTATCGAAGGATCCCGAAACCACCACGTCGCCCGCTGCCGCAAGGGCGCTGACCGGCCCGCCATGGCCCTGCAGGTCGCCCGCCACAGCTGCCCCCGCCGCCATCATCATCGCCAGCCCTGCAACAACTGCCCGCATCGCGCCGCCTTTCCGCTTTGTCATCAGCCTAGGGCGGTGGCAACGTCTGGACAAGGACCCGCGCCCTGTTGCACCTTCGCCCCCCGGAACCCGCCCAAGGTGTCACATGACAGAGCGCCCCATCATCGGCCCCAACCCGCTGGACCCGCGGCTCACGCGATCGGTCAGCGGCCGTGACCACACCGGCGCCACGGTCGATCTGCGCGTGGTCGAGGAGCGGCCGCTGACCATCTTCCTCAACAGCCAGGAAGTGGTGACGGCGATGACGATCGGGGACTACCCCGAATATCTGGCGCTGGGCTTTCTGCGCAACCAGGGGATGCTCGGGCCAGAGGAAACCGTTACCGGCGTCGATTACGACGAGGAGCTTGAAACCGTCGTCGTCCGCACCGCCAGCCGCACGACCTATGAGGAAAAGGTGCGGAAAAAGACCCGCACCTCTGGCTGTGCCGTGGGCACCGTCTTTGGCGACATGATGGAGGGGCTGGAGGGGCTGGTGCTGCCGGATACGCCGGTGCGGACCTCGTGGCTCTATGCGCTCGCGCACCAGATCAACCGCATGCCCAGCCTGTACCTAGAGGCCGGGGCGATCCACGGTACCGTTCTGTGCCATCAGGACCGGCCGCTGGTTTATATGGAGGACGTGGGCCGTCACAACGCAGTGGACAAGATCGCCGGCTGGATGATGCTGGAAAAGGCCGACCCGGCGGACAAGATCCTTTACACCACCGGACGGTTGACCTCGGAGATGGTGATCAAGACGGCGATGATGGGGATTCCGGCGCTGGCCTCGCGGTCGGGCTTTACCGCCTGGGGGGTCGAAATCGCGCGGCAGGTGGGGCTGACGCTGATCGGGCGGATGCGGGGGCGGCGCTTTGTCTGCCTGTCGGGCGATCACCGGCTGGTCTGGGATGCCGATCCGGAACTGGTGGCCGAGGAAGGTTCGCGCCATCGCCGCAAGGGGGCGCAAGATGAGTGACCACATCGCGGGGGTGATCCTGGCCGGGGGCCGCGCGACCCGCATGGGGGGTGGCGACAAGGGACTGCGGCCGTTGGGCGACCGGCGGCTGATCGACCATGTCATTGACCGGTTGTCGCCGCAGGTGGGGCCGATGGCGCTGAACGCGAATGGCGATCCCACGCGGTTCGCCGCGCTGGGCCTGCCGGTGCTCCCTGACAGCCTTGCCGATCATCCGGGGCCGCTGGCCGGGGTGCTGGCGGGGCTGGACTGGGCGGCCGAGCTGGGGGCCGGGGCGATCGTGACCGCGGCCGCCGATACGCCCTTTTTCCCGCGCGACCTTGTGGCGCGACTGCAGGATGCGGCCGGACCTTCAGGGCTGGCCCTTGCGGCCACGCCGGACGAGGACGGGCGCCTTCGCCGTCACCCAACCTTCGGCCTCTGGCCCGTGGCGCTGCGCGAGGATCTGCGCGACGCACTGAAGGGGGGGCTGCGGAAGATCGTTCTTTGGACCGATGCCCATGGCGCCGGCACCGCCCGATTTGAGGCAGAGCCTTTTGACCCGTTCTTCAACGTCAACATGCCCGAAGACATGGCCGGAGCAGAGGCGCTGCTGCGGAGCGCCACATGAGGGTCTATGGCGTTGTCGGCTGGAAGAACACCGGCAAGACCGGGCTGATGGAGCGGCTGGTGAGCGAAATCACCGGCCGCGGCTTTACCGTGTCCACCATCAAGCACGCGCACCATCAGGTCGATATCGACCAGCCGGGCCGCGACAGCCATCGCCACCGCGAGGCCGGCGCGACGGAGGTGCTGCTCGCCTCTTCCTCGCGCTGGGCCTTGATGCATGAACTGCGGAGCGCGCCAGAGCCGCGTTTCCGCGACCTGCTGGCCCGGCTGTCGCCCGTCGATCTGGTCTTGGTCGAAGGTTACAAGCGCGACGACCACCCCAAGATCGAAACCCATCGCGCCGCCGCTGGTCGGCCCTTGCTGGCGTCTGAAGACGGGACGATCTGCGCCGTGGCAAGCGATACCGCCCTTCCGGACCTGAACGTTCCGCTGTTCGACCTGGACGACACCCGTGCCATTGCCGACTTCATCCTGTCAGAGGTGGGGCTATGAGCTTTGACTGCATCGCCATCATTGACTGGTCAGCGGCCTCCGCGCCGTCGCCCGCCGCGCCTTCGGCGGATGCGATCTGGATCGGGCTGAGTTCGGCCACGGGCACCACAACCGCCTATTACCGGAGCCGCGCCGAGGCCATGGCGGCGCTGCAGGATCTGTGCCGCGAGGCGCTGGCGGCAGGGGAACGGCTTCTGATCGGGGCGGATTTCCCCTTTGGCTATCCCAAAGGCTTTGCCGCCGCCCTGACAGGCCAGGCAGAGGCGCTGGCCCTGTGGGACCTGCTGGAGGAAGAGGTCGAGGATGCGCCCGACAACCGGAACAACCGGTTCGCGCTGGCGGCGCAGATCAACGCGCGGTTTCCGGGGCAGGGGCCGTTCTGGGGGCGGCCCGCCGGGCTGGACCTGCCTGACCTGCCGGAGCGCGGGACCGAGCGGGCTGGCCACGGCCTGCCGGAACGGCGGCAGGTCGAACTGCATGTGCCCCGCGCGCAGCCCTGCTGGAAGCTTTACACGACCGGTTCCGTCGGCTCGCAGGCGCTGCTGGGAATTGCGGCACTGGCGCGGCTGCGGCGTGAACTGGGCGACGCGGTCGCTGTCTGGCCGTTTGAACCGACAGAAAAACCGATCGTGCTGGCGGAGGTTTATCCTTCGCTTCTGGTCGCTGCCGCCAACGCCGAATGCGCAGGTGATCCGGCAGCGATCCGGGACGAGGTTCAGGTGCGGCTGCTGGCGCAGGCGCTGCACCGGCTCGGGCCTCGTATTGATGCGCTGCTAAAGCCTGCCGCCAACGCCGAGGTCCTGCGTGAGGAAGGCTGGATCCTTGGTGTGGGGCAAGAGGCGCTGCTGGACCCCCTGGCCCCGCCCCGGCTGGCGGATGACTGCTTCGCCCTGCCGCCGGGCGTGGACTGGACCCCGGTGGATGAGGCATTGGCCTTGCTGCGCGCACGGTTGACCCCGGTCGTAGGAACGGAAACACTGCCCCCCGCCGCCGCGCTGGGGCGTGTGTTGGCCCAGGATGTTGTGGCGGCGCGGTCAAATCCGCCGGCGGCGAATTCGGCGGTGGATGGATATGGCTTTGCCCATGCCGCAACTGGGGAGGGCCCGCAGAACATGCCGTTGGTGCAGGGGCGGGCGGCTGCCGGGGCGCCGCTTGGCGGGCCGGTGCCTGCGGGATCGGCAGTCCGCATCCTGACGGGGGCGATCCTGCCAGAGGGCGTTGATACCGTGATCCTGCAGGAAGATACGGCCACGGACGGGTTGCGCATCGCCTTCAACGGGCCGGTCAAACGCGGCGCAAACACCCGTCGTGCCGGCGAGGATGTTGAGAAAGGGGCTGTTGCGCTGCCAAAGGGGCGGCAGCTGATCGCGCCGGATCTGGCCCTGCTGTCTGCGGTGGGCGTGGCGCAGGTGCCGGTTTGCCGCCCGCTGCGGGTCGGCGTGCTTTCCACGGGGGATGAGATCGTCCCGGACCCGGCGGCGCTGGACGACAATCCGGCGCGGATTGCCGACGCGAACCGGCCCATGCTTCTGGCGCTGGCGCAGCGTTGGGGCCATGCGCCTGTGGATCTCGGCCATGTGGCCGACGATCCTGTCGCCCTGCGCGCGCGGCTGGACGATGCGGCCACGCGGGCGGACGTGATCCTGACCTCTGGCGGCGCCTCGGCGGGGGATGAGGATCATGTGTCAGCGTTGCTTCGGTCCTCTGGCGGGTTGCAGACCTGGCGGATCGCGATGAAGCCGGGGCGGCCGCTGGCGCTTGCGCTGTGGCGGGGGGTGCCGGTACTGGGCCTTCCGGGAAATCCGGTCGCTGCCTTTGTCTGCACGCTGATCTTTGGCCGTCCCGCGCTGTCGGCCCTGTCAGGGGCGGGGTGGGCGCAGCCGCAGGCGTTTGACGTGCCAGCGGCGTTCGAGAAACGCAAGAAGGCCGGCCGCCGCGAATATCTTCGTGGCCGCCTCACGGCTGACGGCCGGGCAGAAGTTTTCGCCTCTGAAGGCTCTGGTCGGATCAGCGGGCTGAGCTGGGCCGATGGGCTGGTGGAACTGGGGGATGGCGCCCGGCATGTTCAGCCGGGCGACCTTGTCCGCTTCCTGCCCTATGGCAGCTTCGGGATCTGATCAGAACTGGACGAGGTTCCCGCCCGGCGCGTTCGGACGCGCGCCTTCGGTGGTGAAAGCCTCGGGGCTCGTGATCTGGAACTGGTTGTCGAGCACGTAGCCGGCGCCCCAGGCCAGACCGATCGCGGCGACAAGCGCGGCAAGAAATACTTTCATCGCTTCATTCTCCTTCCCTTAAAGGCTTGTTACAGCGCGTCGATCAGCCGGCGCGCGATGTTCTGATAGACCTGTCCGATCACCCCGTCCGGCGCCAGCGCGACCACCGGACGCCCCCGGTCCGAGGCTTCGCGCAGTTCCATGGTCAGGGGCACTGCGCCTAGGTAGGGCACGTTCAGCCGGGTGGCCTCTGCTTCGGCGCCGCCGCTGCCAAAGATGTCGTGGCGGGCGCCGCAGTCGGTGCAGACGAAATGGGCCATGTTCTCCACCAGCCCGAGGATTGGCACATCCACCTTGCGGAACATGGAGATGCCGCGCCGCGCGTCGATCAGCGCCAAGTCTTGCGGGGTGGAAACAATCACCGCGCCCCGCAGGGTCGCGCCTTGGGCAATGGCAAGCTGCGCATCGCCGGTGCCGGGCGGCATGTCAATCAGCAGTACGTCAAGCCGCCCCCAATCAACCTCGGCCAGCATCTGGGTGATGGCGGACATGACCATTGGCCCGCGCCAGATCATCGCCGTATCCTCATCCACCAGCAGGCCGATGGACATGGCCTGAAGGCCGAAGGCCTCGGTCGGGATCAGGCGGCGGTCGGCGCCAACCCGCGGGCGGCCGTGCAGCCCCAGAAGCGTGGGCAGCGAGGGTCCGTAGATGTCGGCATCAAGAATCCCTACCCGAAGCCCCTGTGCCCGCAGCGCCAGCGCAAGATTGACGGTCGTGGTGGATTTCCCAACGCCCCCCTTGCCCGAAGCAACGGCGATCACATGCCGCACGTCGGGAAGAATCGGGGGCTTGGTCTTTGGCTTGATCAGCGAGGGCGGGGCAGGGGCCGCGCGCTCTGCCGTCAGCACTACAGCTGCCTGATGCACGCCGGGCAAGCCTGAAAGAATCTGTTCTGCCCGCGCACGGATCGGCTCAAACGCCTGTGCCTCGGCGGGGCTTATGGTGATGGCCGTGTTGATCCGGCCGTCACGCAGGCTGATCGCGCCCAGCCGGCCAGAGGCATCAAGCGTCGCGCCATCCGGCAGCGTCACCTCGCGCAGGGCGCGGCGCGCCTGGGCGTCGATGTCTTGGGGGGCTTGGGTCATGCGATCTCTGTCTTGAAGGTCCCGGCGCGGTGCGCCGGGACAGATTTCATTGGATCATTCCGCCGGGGTGGCGGCGCGGCCTCGGGGGCGGCTTTCACGCGCCTCAACCTCTTCGACCCAAAGGGCGTGGTGCTCCTTGGCCCAGTTGATGTCGACCTCGCCCTTGCCCATGGCATCAAAGGCACCCTCCATCCCGACGGTGCCGATGTAGATGTGGGCGATGATCACGGCCGAAAGCAGCGCCGCGACGACCCCGTGGATGATCTGGAACAGCTGCCAGTCGGCAGGCGTCGCCGTTTCAGCCGGGAAGAGCAGCATGATTCCGGTGAAGGACAGTGCCGCGCCGCCAAGCACAACCGCCCAGAAGATCAGCTTCTGGCCAAAGTTGAACTTGCCCGCCGGCGGGTGTGCGCCCTTCTTCAGGATGCCGCCGCCCTGCTTGATCCACTGCAGGTCGATCCGGTTCGGGATGTTGTGCACCACCCAGAACAGGAACACGAGCGCGAGCGCTACCATGAAAGGCCACGCCAGGTAGTTGTGCGCCAGCTTGCCCCAGGCAGTAAGCGTGCCGAACGCGCCTTCGCCGATGATCGGCCGGATCACCGCCCGCCCGATTACGAGGTTGAGCCCCGAGATCGCCAGCACGATGAAGCTGGCGGCGAGCATCCAGTGCGCGAACCGCTCGATGGCGTTGAAGCGCGGGATCATGCGCCCGGACATGCCGGATTCGACACGGATGCGGCCGCGGATCAGGAAGAACAGGGTCAGCAGGCCCAGCGTGCCAAGGATGGCCACGATGGACAGCGTGCTGACGGTGCCATTGTGCAGGTTGGCCCAGCCGGGGTTGCCCGGCTTGATCAGGTCGGCGGACCGCTGGTCGGGGATCGAGACGCGTCCCGAAACCGTCCCCTGCCCCTGAAGGGCATCGAGAAGCTGCTGTTCCTGCACCGAATTGGCCGTCGGATTGATTTGCTGGGCCGAGGCAGGCGCGCCAAGCGCCACCACGGTCACCAGCGCGAAGGCCGCGAGAAGCTGGGAAACGAATGTCTTCAGTTGCATGTGCTTTCCCTTTCCTCAGACGCTGACGCTGTCGCCATAGGCAGTGCGCCAGCCCCAGGCGCCCGACCCATAGCCGCGCGTCACGACCCGTTCACGGTAGATGTCGGCGATGATGTCACCGTCGCCTGCCAGCAGCGCCTTGGTGGAACACATTTCGGCGCACAGGGGCAGCTTGCCTTCGGCCAGCCGGTTTGTGCCGTACTTGACGTATTCGGCCTCGGACCGGTCAGCTTCCGGCCCGCCTGAGCAATAGGTGCACTTGTCCATCTTGCCCCGGGTGCCGAAGTTGCCCACCCGCGGATACTGCGGCGCCCCGAAGGGGCAGGCATAGAAGCAGTAGCCGCAGCCGATGCAGGTGTCCTTGGAGTGCAGAACGACCCCGTCATCGGTCGTGTAGAAGCAGCTGACGGGACAGACGCTGGCGCAGGGCGCGTCGGTGCAGTGCATGCAGGCCATGGAGACCGAGCGTTCCCCCGGCAGGCCGTCGTTGATGGTGACGACCCGGCGGCGGTTGATGCCCCACGGAACTTCATGCTCGTTCTTGCAGGCGGTGACGCAGGCGTTGCACTCGATGCAGCGGTCCGCGTCGCAGAGGAATTTCATGCGTGCCATTGTTCTTCTCTCCGTTACGCGGCTGCGATCTGGCAAAGCGTGGCCTTGCCTTCGTGCATGCCGGTGACCGGGTCATAGCCATAGGTGGTGATGACGTTGACGGATTCGCCCAGGACGTAGGGATCGGTTCCCTGCGGATACTTGCCCCGTTGATCTTCGCCTTGGAACCAGCCGGCAAAGTGGAAGGGCATGAAGGCCACGCCCGGTGCCACCCGTTCCGTCACCAGCGCCTTGACCCGCGCGCGGCTTTCGGCCTCGGGGCCGGTCACCCAGACCCAGCCGCCGTCGGTGATGCCACGGGCCGCTGCGTCCTGGGGGTTGATCTCCACGAACATGTCCTGCTGAAGTTCCGCAAGCCAGGGGTTCGACCGGGTTTCCTCTCCGCCGCCTTCGTATTCCACAAGCCGGCCCGAGGTCAGCACGATCGGGAAGGACTCGCTTACCTTCCGTTCGACGACGCCTGCCTGGATCGAATGACCAAGGTTCGGCACGCGGAATTGGCGACCGTCTTCGCGCGTCGGGTAGTCGGCGACAAGATCGGGCCGCGGCGTGTAGATCGGTTCGCGGTGGACCGGGATCGGGTCGGGCAGGTTCCACGCGATGGCGCGGGCCTTGCCGTTGCCGAAGGGCACGCAACCATGTTCGATCGCCACGCGCTGGATGCCGCCCGAAAGGTCGGTGGACCAGCTGACCGCGTCGATCTTTTCCGGATCGCCGCCGCCGATGCGTTCAATGACCGCAAGCTCCTGCGCCGTCAGGTCTGCATCCCAGCCAAGGCGTTTCAGCAGCGCCATGGTGAATTCGGGATAGCCATCCTCGATCTCGGACCCCTTAGGCCAGCTGCCTTCGGCCAGCAGCGTCGCACCCTCGTGTTCAAGGCCGAAACGTGGGCGGAACGCGCCGCCACCGTCCTTCACGGGAAGGTCGGTGCTGTAGAGAATATGCGTGCCGGGGTGGCGGAATTCCGGCGTTCCCCAGCAAGGCCAGGGCAGGCCGTAGAAGTCGCCGCCGACCTCCGGGTCATCGGCGGGCGCGCGCAGAGTGACCAAGTCGAACTTGTCCTGGTTTCGCATGTGGGCTTTGAGCCGTTCGGGGCTCTGACCCGTGTAGCCGGTCGACCAACCGCCGCGGTTGATCTCGCGCAGGATGGACTCAGGGGTGGGTTCCTCGCTGAACTTGCCCTGCACCATCTCGTAGTTCTTGAACATCGGTTCCGCAAAACCGAGCTTCTTCGACAGGCGGTAGATCACGGCATAGTCGTTGTCGGCCTCGAAGATCGGATCGACGACCTTTTCGCCCCATTGCACCGACCGGTTCGACGCCGTGCGGCTGCCCGAACATTCGAACTGCGTGCCCATCGGCAGCAGGTAGGTGTTGTCCGTCCGGTCATGCAGCGCGGCAAAGGTCGTCGGATGCGGGTCGGCCACCACCAGCAGGTCCAGCGCGTTCATGCCGCGCTGCGCTTCCTGCATCCGGGGAACCGTGTTGCCGCCGTGGCCGAAGATCACCATCGCCTTGATGTTGTCGCGTTGATCGACCTCTTCGGCCTCCATCAGCGTCGCGTCGAACCAGCGGGTCGAAGGGATGCCCGGTGTCGCCATGTTCTGTTCCGGGCTACGCGCCTCGCGCCCACCCTTGGCCGGCACCGCGTCGAAACGGCCGGCGAAGTAGTCGTAAGGCACCTCCCACACGCGGGACCAGTGCTTCCACGCGCCTTCGGCAAGGCCGTAGTAGCAGGGCAGGTTGGTGATATCGAGGCCGAAGTCTGTCGCCCCCTGCACGTTGCAGTGGCCGCGGAAGATGTTGGCGCCCGTACCGGCCGAACCTACGTTGCCGGTGGCCAGCAGCAGGTTGCAATAGGCGCGCACGTTCGCGGTGCCGACGGTATGCTGGGTTCCGCCCATGCACCACACGAAGGTCGAAGGCTTTTGCGTCGCAAAGGTTTCGGCCACGCGGCGAAGCTGTTCGCCGGGGATGCCGGTGACGCGTTCAACTTCCTCCGGGTTCCATTTCGCGACTTCGGCGCGGACCTGGTCCATCCCGTAAACGCGCGCGGCGAGGAATTCCTTGTCCTCCCACCCGTTCTCAAAGATGTGCCACATGATGCCCCAGATGATGGCAATGTCGGTGCCGGGACGCATGCGGATGTAGTCGGTCGAATGGGCTGCCGTGCGGGTGAAGCGCGGATCGATGACGATCACGTTGGCGCGCTGCGTCTCCTTGCCCGTCAGGATGTGCTGCATCGAGACGGGGTGCGCCTCGGCCGCATTCGAGCCCATGAAGATCACGGTCTTGGAGTTGCGGATGTCGTTGTAGCTGTTGGTCATGGCGCCGTAGCCCCAAGTGTTCGCCACGCCCGCGACGGTGGTCGAGTGGCAGATCCGCGCCTGGTGGTCGACGTTGTTCGTCCCCCAGAAGGCCGCGAACTTGCGGAACAGATACGCCCCCTCGTTGGAAAACTTTGCCGAGCCGAGCAGGTAGACGGAATCCGCGCCGCTGGTCTCGCGGATCGAGAGCAGCTTGTCGCCGATTTCCTCGATCGCTTGGTCCCAGGTGATGCGCTGCCACTGGCCGGCCACCTTTTTCATCGGGTACTTCAGGCGGCGGTCGCCATGCACAATCTCACGCACCGAGGCGCCCTTGGCGCAATGGGTGCCGCGGTTGATCGGGCTGGTCCAGCTGGGCTCTTGCCCGACCCAGACGCCGTTCTGAACTTCAGCGGTGACGGTGCAGCCCACGGAACAGTGGGTGCAGATGTTCTTGCGGATCTCGACGTTCTGTTCGGGATCGACACGGCCCGCTTCGGCCCGGCGCACGAAGCCCGCGCCCATGGCGCTGGCGGCTGCGATGCCCCCTACGGCAAGCCCCGAACCGCGCAGGAATGAACGGCGGTCGATCGTCTTTGCGGCAAGTCCGGCCGCGACCGAGGCAAGCCGGCCCCGGGTAGCCTCACCCGTTCTGCGTTTGACGAGCATCGATCACTCCCCCTTCATGTAGTAGCGGTTGGTCTGGTAGAAGGCCTGCACGTGCTCGGTCTCCTGGTAGCGGGCCTTGGTACGCTCATCACCGGTTTCCTGGGCGATGACCGGCCGTGCGCCGCCGGCAGTCACCGCGGCGGCCGAGGCCGCGCCCAAGGCGGCGCCGAAGAAACCTCGCCGGCCGATACGATTCCCGCTGTCTTGTTTTGACATTTCGTGCCCCCCTTTTTAGACGGGGCCGCGGCCCCGGTGCTTGGTAATGAAATTCGTCGTCTTCCGCGCGGCGCCTAGTCTGACAGGGCGAAGGCGCGCGCCTCTATTTCGATGAAGATCCGCCCCACCTCGGCCAGCGGGCGATAGAAATCCGCGCTGGGGGCTTGGGCGAGATCGTCAAAAAACTGGACTGCCCAAGGCGCGATGTGCCGGGCGAAAAAGGTTTGTTCGTCAAGGTTCGGCGCACCGAACGCGCCCCCGGCCAGACCGGCCATGACCTCCATCAGGAAGGCGATGTGATCCTCGGGCTCATGCCGGCCCTCGGCCCGGGCAAGGCCCAGCCGCGCAAGATCGGCCCGAAGGTCGGCCAGCGGCCGTTCGTTCAGGAATCCGGTCAGGTAGAAAGAGGCGTAGGGCAGAAGCTCTCCTCGGCCGACGCCGATGAAAAGCTCGAAATATTCGCGTTCCACCGCAGCCACGTCCGCCTGCGCGGCGCGGGCAGCCACGGCGTCATAGGCGCGACCAAGCGCGGTCGAGGAATCACCGGAAAGCCCCGCCAGCGCCGTGAGGAAACCGGAATCGGGCGCAGCGCCAAGGGCGCGGGCCAGAAGCCCGTACTGCTGACTACGCAGCAGATCATCCTCGGAATGCCCGGCAGAGGCCGGACGGGCGGTCGTCATAACAAGGCCCTTCTTCACTGGCTGCGGCTGTTGACTTTGCCGCTTGGCTGGCTACCTGTGCCTATTGCATATCATGGTATGCCCTGCCGAGGGAATACCACTGCTTCTTTCAAATTTCTGAACCTGTGCTGTTTTCTCGCCTGATCGTCCGCGATCAGACGGGACGCGCCCCGCCGTGCCGACGTGGGGGGCGCGGTGGCTCTTCCAAAAGGACCTCCGGGTCCGGGGTTGGAAGCGCGGCTTTCCGCTCATCCGCAGGCAAGGGATCGGGCTGTTTCGGCCCTTCTTCCATTGCTTGTTCCACGGGCGAAGGAGGCAGTTCCTGCCTTGGTTCCAGCAGGTCGCGCACCATCCGCTGGATCGTTTCCGGGGCGGGCGCCACGCCGTTTCCCGGTACGCCACCGGGCGTGTTCCAGTCCCACGCATAGTCGACCGCGACATCCCGATGGTTGCTGATGACCGGGTCAAGCGCCCACATGCGGCGCAGGGCTGCATTCCGCAGGGCGGCTGGTACGCCCTTGCGCAGGAAAACGGTAATGTCGCTCTCTGCCGTAAGGGATTCGGGGTCGGGAAGGTCGGCCGGAACCTCTTCCTCGGCTTCGATTTTAGACGGGGGCTCGGACGCGGGTTCCTCCTGCTTCGGCAGGTCAGCTGTGCGCTTGCGGCGGGACCAGCGGTCCAGGAAGCCCTCACTCATTTGCGGCCCCATTTCTCATGCGGCTGAAGAATGCGCGGCGCGCGGTCAGAGGAGGCTGCCGCCGGGCTGCGGCGCCGCTTCTGGAAGCTGTGTTCCACGTGATGCGCGGCGATGAAGTTCTGAAGGACCGCCTGAATCGCGGCAGGCATCGGCACCGCCCCCACTAGCAGCCCCGGATCACCGGCAAGCCCCTCGCCCTCGTACGGGTCGGCGGTAAGCATGTGCACCGCCGTCCGTTCAGGGTCGTGGGGCATCGACAACGCCACCCAGACCGAAGGCCGCGCCGACATCAGGTTGTCCCGGTAATAACCGGTGTCGCCGGAATGCAGCACCAGATCATGGCCGCCCAGATACCAGTCCTGCACCCCGTCCCGTTCCGCGATCAGGGTGCGCGGCGCAGTGGCCGGCACCAGCGGCAGCAGGTCATGCGGGTACAACTGGCGATCAGCCCAGCGGGTCGCGGGCGGGCGGGAACGGGCGATGACGCCCAGCTTGTGCACTTCGGTCGGCATAGGGCTACCTTACGCGTTGCGCGCCATTTCCGCTAGCGGCAGGCCCATCACGAGGTTCTGGGGTTTCACCCGCAGCACCATGTCCGCACCCAGCCCAAGGATAAGCCACACCGGATGCCCCGCGACCCGGGGCAGGACAGCAGACGCGTCGAGGAAATCCAGCGTGAACAGCCCCACCATCGTCGCCGGGGGTTCCTTCCCCTGCCAGAGCGCATTGCCGATCGCCGTCCCCTGTGCGTCCAGCCCGACGAACCAGTGCAGGTCTACCCCTTCGGCCATCGTATGTGGGGCGACCATCACCGCCACCCCCAGCAGGTGTGAAACGAATGCCGCAATCGCCGCCGCCAGCCCCTGCCGCGCCGCCGGATCGCCGCCAAAGTTCAGCACCATCGTATGGGCGTCCGACCTGCTCCAGTACGTCCAGGCGTTCGATTCGGTGAGCACATCCAGCCCGGCCACCCCGCCTGACAGCATCGCCGTGAGGGGCGAGCGGTGACGCTCTGCTTCCATCTCGGTCACCAGCTCTTCATCGGCGAGCATGAGCGCCCCGTCCTGCACATGGCCGCGCTGGGCCCGGTACAGAAGCTCGGCCGCCCGCAGGGTGTGCACATCCTCGCACCCCTGAAGCGCGTTGCGCAGGATCAACTGCACCATTTGGTCATAGAACACCGGCGGCATCCGCGCGCCTTGCCGCACCAGCGACAGGTAGGCGCCCTCGATGGTGCCCTCGCGCAGCAGCACCTCGCGCAGATGCAAAAGGAAGCGCCAGTTTTCCTGCGCGTCCGCATCGGCCATCGCCGCGACCTCGGCATCCGTGACGGGCGCGCGAGGGTCTGCCATCAGCCGGGCGTGAATTGCCCGTTCCGTGTCGCAGGCTTCCTCGGGGGGCAGCACCTCGGGGCGGGCGAGCCAGGCTAGAAGCAGCTCATCCGTCACGGCGAGCCAGCCGTGCGCATCAAGCCGCGTCAGATGATGGCCGCTGGCGACCCAGAATTCCCTCATGTCTTGTCCTTCAGGTTCAGCAGGTCTACGGGCTCCTCCTCCCCCTCGTCGGTTTCGACGATGAAGAAGGCGCGGTCGTGGCCGCGCAGGTAGCCGGCGCCAAAGGCGGTTTCGTCGCGCGGCCGCAGGGTGCGGTACTGTTCCCGGATATCGTCGCCGTCGCGGCTGCGGTGCAGAGCGATCAGGGTGCCGATGGGATGGCCACGGCAGATATCCTCGGCCAGCCGCACTTCTTCCTCGGCGGCGGGGCGGGCGATACTGATGTCAGGCGCCCCCAGATGGGTCACAAGCCGGTCGGCAAGCGTTTCGACCATGGCGGCGCGGTCTTCTGGCGTGGCCTCGGTTACCGTGACAAGGGTAGAATGGCCAAAGCTCGCGATCCCGAGAAAGCCGCTGCGAAAGGCGATAGCCTCTTTCCGGGTCAGGCTGTCTGCGGGGCGGTGGGCGAAAAGGAAAGTACCGGGCACCGCCCACTCGCCGGGTTCGGCGGCGGGGACAAAGATCACCTTGTCCGAACCGTCAAGCTGGATGGTGCGCGGCAGGCGGATCACAGGCGCGGCCCCGTTGCGTCGCGCCAGCGGCAGGCGGCCAGCCCCTCGGCCAGCCCGATGCGCCGCTCCGCCCCGGACGGCGTCCGTTCCACAAGGTTCCCGCCTTCGATGCTGCGCGTACCCGAAAGCATCGGCGGGTCGATCCGCGCAAGGTAACGTTCCGTCACCGCAGTGACGCCGTTATGCGTCCAGCGGTCGAAGTACAGCATCAGGTAGGACGCGAAGCTTTCAAGAACCGCCTGCGGGCTCTCGAATTCTTCCTCCTTGAGCGAGGTGCTTTCGGGGAAGCGGCCCGGATCTGGCATGTTGCGCGCGGCAATCAGTTCGGCGCCAAAGACCAGCCACTCGGGCACCTCGTTCTCGGCACAGGCGGGGGGCGTGACAAAGCGCCCGCCGCCCAGCCGGGCGCCGTCGTAAAGAATGCCGTCGGGGAAGGCGAAACGTACGCCCCGTTCAGGCGGGCAATGCGCGGCAAGGGCATCGGCCAGCGCCGCCATGCCGACGAAAAAGGCCATCCGCGCCTCGGCCAGCGGCTGTTCGGGCTCGAACACCACGGCGGCAGACCAGATGCTGTCATCGAGGCGCCAGACAAGGGTGCCGGCCCCATCCTCGGGGGCACGGCGGACAGCTTCCTTCAATACGCAGCCTTCGTCCAGCCGGTGCTGGCTGAAAGGGGGCGGCAGGAAAAGGCGCGTGGCTTCGGCGGTGGGCATGGGTGACATTCCCTGGGCAGAGCATTAGATTATGCGCCTAACCTACCTTGCCCCCTTCCGGCAAGGCTTCCCGGACAGCCAGCCACAGGACGCCAGCCATGCCCGCCATCCCCCGCCTTATCCTGACCTGCAGCTGCGAGGGGACGATGCCGCTCGACCCGGGCGCGATCGAACGCGCGGGATGCGGCCGGGTCGCGGAAGGGGCCACGCAGCTTTGCCGCGCGCAGCTTGACCGGTTTCGCGCCGCGCTGGGCGAAGGCGTGCCGCTGACGGTCGCCTGCACGCAGGAACAGCCCCTGTTCGAGGAAATCGCCGCCGAGGCCGGTGTGTCGGACGTCACCTTTGTCAACATCCGCGAAACCGGCGGCTGGTCTGCCGATGCCCGGGCCGCTGGTCCCAAGGCTGCAGCCCTGATTGCCGCCGCGGCCGAGGAAGCCGCGCCGTTCGAGGTGACGACGATGGAAAGCGCGGGCGTCGCGCTGATTCTGGGGGCGGGGCCAGAGGCCATCGCCGCCGCCGCGGAACTGGCCGAAAGCCTGGACGTGACGGTTCTGCTCCAGCCGGGGGCAGAGGCGATGCCGCCCCGCCGCACCGCCTTTCCGGTGCTTCAGGGCCGCGTCCGGCAGGCCCGTGGCCATCTGGGGGCCTTTGAGCTGACAGTCGATGATTACGCCGCGCCGGCACCATCGTCGCGGGACATGCTGCGGTTCGAGGCGGCGCGGAACGGCGCCGTGTCCCGCTGCGATCTGGTAGTGGACCTGACCAGCGGGCAGCCGCTTTTCGCCGGAGATGAGCTTCGGCCCGGCTATTTCCGCGCCGATCCGCGGGATCCGGTGGGGGTGGCGCGGATGCTGCGCGCGGCCTCTGGCATGGTCGGTACCTTCGACAAACCGCGCTTCATCAACTTTGCCGCCGATCTTTGTGCCCATTCCCGCAACCGCCAGACCGGCTGCACCCGCTGTCTTGACCTTTGCCCGACGGGGGCGATCCTGCCGGTGGGTGACAGCGTCGCCATCGATCCGAATATCTGCGCGGGCTGTGGCCAGTGCGCCGCCGCCTGTCCGACCGGGGCGGCCAGCTATGCGCTGCCGGATGGTGAGACGCTGGCCCGCCGCCTGAGGAGCCTGATGCGGGGCTGGTACGCCGCCGGTGGCCGCAGCGCCCCGGTCATCCTGCTGCATGACGAGGATCACGGTGCCGCGCTGATCGACGCGGCTGCGCGTTTTGGTCGGGGGCTGCCCGCGCATGTGGTCCCGCTGCTTGTGAACGAACTGACGCAGGTGGGGCCGGAAATTCTCGCCTCTGCCATGGCCTATGGGGCAGGGGGGGTGCAACTGCTGGCGCCGCTGCGGCCGCGCCATGATATTTCGGGGCTGACGGCCACGCTCGCCCTGATGCGCGAGGTGATGGGGGCAACGGGTAATGACCCCGCGTCCGTTGCCCTGCTGCAGGCCGACGATCCGGACGCGATGGAAGAGGCGCTGTGGCAACCGGCCTCTGCGGTGCGGGCCGACCGGTCATCCTTCCTGCCGCCCACGGCCAAGCGCGGCCTGCTGACTACTGCGTTCGAAGAGATGAACCGCCACGCGCCCGCGCCTGCCCAGACCATCGCGCTGCAACCCGGGGCACCTTTCGGCGCGGTTGTCGTCGATGCCGACGCCTGCACCCTGTGCCTGGCCTGCGTCGGCGTCTGCCCGACAGGGGCGCTGGCCGACAACCCGGACCGGCCGATGGTGCGCTTTACCGAAAGCGCCTGCGTGCAGTGCGGCCTTTGTGCCGGGACCTGCCCTGAACGCGCCATCACGCTGGAACCGCGCATCGACTTTGCCGCTTGGAACCAGCCGCGCCGCGTTCTGAACGAGGAAGAACCCGCCTGCTGCACCGCCTGCGGCAAGGCCTTTGGCACCATGTCCAGCATCAACCGGGTTCAGGCCAAGCTGGCAGGCCACTGGATGTTTTCGGGTGCTGCGGGGCAGGAACGGCTGCGCATCCTTTCGATGTGCGAAGATTGCCGGGTCGAGGCTGTCGTGACTGAAGGGTTCGACCCGCACGAAGGCATCCCGCGCCCCCGCGTCCGCACCGCCGAGGACTACCGCAACTAGCCGCCCTTGCGGATCAGGAAGACGATGGTTTCGCCTTCCTGATCGATGCCGACCAGCGCGTGCCCCGCCTCGTTGCAGAAGTGGGGCACGTCTACATGGGCGGCAGGATCGGTGGCAAGCATGCGCAGCACCGCTCCGGGCGGCAGCGCTGAAAGCCGCTTGCGCGCCTTCAGCACAGGAAGCGGGCACAGCAGCCCAATGGCATCGAGTTCGGCATCCCAAGTCATGGCGCCGGACCATAGGCCCGCGCCCCGCGCTTGTCGATGGGCTGTGCGGGCCTGCACAGCAAAGGCGCGGCAACGCGGACTTGCCATAGGACGCGTGATGGACATCTTTTTTCCGCTCTCAAGGAGAGCCCCGTGCCCAATCCCGTTCCCGGCCTTCACCACGTAACGGCGATCTGCGGACCGGCGCAGGCGAATGTTGCATTCTATACGCAGACGATGGGCCAGCGGCTGGTCAAGAAGACGGTGAATTTCGATGATCCCGGCACCTATCACCTTTATTACGGCGACCGTGTCGGCACGCCGGGGACGATCCTGACGTTCTTTCCCTTTGCCGGCCGGCAGCCGGGGCGGGCAGGGACCGGATTGGCCGAAAGCTATGCCTACGTGGTGCCGGCATCGACACTGGAGGATTGGGCGGCACGCCTGACCGCCGGCGGGGCGCATGTGCTGCCGACCGAGGAGCGGTTCGGCACTCCCGTCCTGCCCTTCACGGACCCGGACGGGCAAAGGGTGGAACTGGTCGGAACAGACGCGCCGGATGGGTTTCATTCGGTGACGCTTTGGGTGGAAGATCCGGGGCCGACGGCGCAGGTGCTGACCGACGGCTTCGGCTATCGCGAGGTTGGCCATGAGCGGGCACCGGGGCGCGAACGCCTCCGGCTGCAGGCGCAGGGCGGGGCACGGGGCGCGATTGTGGATCTGTTGCGGGTGGACGGGGCGGAGCCTGGCCAGCAGGGCAGGGGCACCATCCACTATGTCGCCTTCCGCGCCACCGATGACACGATGCAGGACGACCTGCGCGAACGCGTGAACAGCATGGGCCGTCGCGTCACGCCCCGGATCGACCGGCAGTATTTCAACGCCGTCTATTTCCGCGAACCTGGCGGCATCCTGTTCGAGATCGCGACCGACCCGCCCGGCTTCACGATTGATGAGCCGGAGGAGGCGCTGGGCACCTCCTTGTGCCTGCCCCCGCAATACGAAGCCGATCGCGCACGGATAGAGGCGAACCTTCCACCGCTGGTGGCGCCGGGCTGAGCGGCGGGATTGCAACTGGCGCCTGATTCGCCTGACAAAGGGGCAGGCGACGCGGGACTGCCTGTTCCGGCGCCGCTTCCCCCTGGGCGTGATCCATGCTTTCCTGCGGCGCAAACGAGGAAAGCCGTGCCGCAGAACTTCAGACAGACCGAGATCCTCAAGCGCGCCCGCGACCAGGGCAAGGTGGTGGTCGAGGAACTTGCCGCGCATTTTGGCGTGACGCTGCAAACCATCCGCCGTGACCTGACCGAACTGGCCGAGGCAGGGAAGCTGACGCGGGTGTATGGCGGCGCTATCCTCGCCTCTGGCGTGGCCAACATCGGGTATGAGGATCGCCGCACCCTGAACCACGAGGAAAAGGAACGCATCGGCCAGCTTTGCGCGGCCCAGATCCCGGACGATGCGTCGCTCTTTCTCAACATCGGGACAACGACTGAGGCGGTGGCCCGCGCGTTGCTGCAGCATCGCAACCTGATGGTGGTCACGAACAACCTCAACATCGTCAATATCCTCGCGCAGAACCCAAGCTGCGAGGTGTTCGTGGCAGGCGGGGTGCTGCGCCGCGCCGATGCGGGGCTGGTCGGCGACATGACGATGGATTTCGTGCGCCACTTCAAGGTCGATTTTGCGGTGATTGGCAGTTCCGCCCTCGATGCCGATGGCGACCTGCTCGACTTCGACTTCCGCGAGGTGCGGGTGAGTCAGGCCATCCTCGCGCAGGCTCGGCGCCGGTTTCTTGTTGCCGACCGGTCCAAGTTCAGCCGAACGGCGCCAGTCCGGATCGCTTCTCTGTCAGAGATCGACGTGTTCTTTACCAATGCGCCGCCCCCGGAGAATGTCGCGTCGCGCTGCAAGGAATGGGACACACGCATCTGCATTGCCGAACCTGGCGAACATCAGCGCTAAGACCGGGATTTTACGATGCGCGGGCACCTTTGTGTTGCGGAGGACGGCTGACCGCATATTTATGCACCACCGGCTGCACTTAGCCGGCGTCGCGCCTCACAAAGCCATTGTGTTATTCTCTGAGGCTGGTTTATGAGCAGATTACGCTAACTTTTATTTTTTTAGTGAACTTGCTTTAAGGGGAACGGCGATCATGGAGATCAACCTGCGGGAGATGTCCCTTAAGGAGTTGAAGCAACTTCAAAAGGACGTAAACCACGCGATTGCGACCTATAAGGATCGTCAGCGTGAAGAAGCGCTGCAGGAACTTGAAGAACTTGCGCGCCAGCGGGGGTTTTCGCTTGTCGAACTTACCGGCTCCCTGAAAAAGCGGCGCAAGCCGGTTGCGCCCAAATATGCCAACCCTGCGAATCCGGACATGACGTGGAGCGGCCGTGGCCGCCAGCCCCGCTGGGTGTCTGACGCCCTGTCCGAGGGCAGGACACTTGAGGATCTTGCAATCCGCGAGTGAGGGCATTCGGAACTTTTCAATCCGCCGCGCCATTATCCGTTAGGATCACCCCGACAGGCGGCAGCGGCGGAGCAAACGCATGAAGCTGACCAATACGCGATGGTTCATGACGCTCAGCGGCATGTGGACCGTGATTACCGAACGCCACGTCGGCCTTATCTCCTCGGGCGTGGCTTTCTGGACCATCTTCTCCATCTTTCCCGGTGTGGCGGCGATGATCTCGCTTTTCGGGTTCATGGCCAATCCGGTCGTGATTGAACAGCAGATGCAGTTGCTGCAGGAATTCGTGCCCGACGATGCCTTCAGCCTGCTGGTAGGGCAGGTGCAGGCGCTGCTGCAGGCGAACGAAAGCACCTTGGGCTGGACAACCGTGATTTCGCTTGGTGCCGCGCTCTGGACGGCGCGGCTGGGGGTGGCGGCGCTGATGCAAGGCCTGAATGCCGTGGCAGGGACCCAGTTACGGGCTGGTGTCATGGACATTGTCATGGCGCTTTTGCTGACGGTGGTGCTGATCGCGGTGGGGCTGATCACCATCGCCTCGCTTGTCGTGGCGCCGATCATCCTGGCCTTCGTGCCGCTGGGGCCGGCGGCCGCCTTGTCCCTGACGGTTCTGCGCATGGCCGTGGCGCTGCTTGCCATCGCCTTTGGCATCGGGCTTTTGTACCGCTATGGCCCGAACACGCCCGAAAAGCGCGCGCCGTGGTTTTCACCTGGGCTGGTACTGGCGGTCGTGCTGTGGGGTGTCGCCTCGTTCGGATTTTCGTTCTACCTGGCGAACTTCGGCAACTACAACGAAGTGTATGGCTCCATCGGCGCCGTGATCGCGCTGCTGATGTGGCTTTATATCAGCGCCTATGTCGTCCTTGTGGGCTTTTGCCTGAACACCGAACTGGGGCACGTCGCCTCCACCCGGGCGCGGCACGAGGACCTTCTGCAGCCTTGCGATGACACGGCCGAGCCGGCGACCCCGGCTCAGTAATCCCGTTCAAAGTAGATACCGACGCCTGTCTGACCTTCGTTGTCCAGCCGCCCCCGCACCGTGACCGAGGGCGAGACATCGAGGTTCAGGTTGATCTCGGTGCTGCCGCCGGCGCCGACCGTCACGTCGGTGTAGATGTTGTCGGTCAAGTACCGCCCCAGCCGCACCCCGGCCTCGCCCTCTTCGTTCGTGGTGATGTCCAGGTCATCAAGGCCAAAGCCTTGGCGCAGCCGCCCGACGATGCCTTCACCTCCCCGGCCGGCCAGCGTGGCCACCGCGCTGGCAAGCTGCGCCGCCTGCAACGCCGTCAGGTTCGTCAGGCCGCGGCCGAACAGCAGCCGCGCTAGAACTTCTTCCTCGGGCAGTTCGGGAGAGGAAATGAAGCTGATCTCGGGTTCGTTGGCCTCCCCCTCGATCAGGATGGTGGCGGTCACGCCCTCGGCCACGGTCGATGCGGAGAGCCTGATCCAGGGCACAAAGGCCCCGCGAAGCTGCGCCAGCCCCTCGTCCAATGTGAACCGCCGTCCCAGCAGGTCAAGCCGGCCGCGAATCAGCGAGAACTCTCCGATCGGGACGACATTGGCGGTGGTACCGGTCAGCTGGATCTGCCCTCCCAGTTCCGCATCAAGTCCGCGGCCCCGGATGAAGACCTGGTTGGGCGCGCTGATCGTGATGTTCAGCCCAAAGGGCGCAGCACCACCACCGCCGCCCGCGCCGCCTGCGCCCGTGCCGTCCCCCAGAAGCCCGGCGCGTGCCCGGGTTTCGCGCACGGCGGCGGGTTCGTTCAGATGGGTAATCTCGTCCGGGATGTACCCCGCGCCGCCAAACCCGGTGGAGGGGATGCGCAGGTTGGTGACCCCAAGCTGCAGGGCCCCTGCGATGTTGCCGCCACCAGTCAGCGGCCCGTTGATCCGGACGTCGCCATTGACGGTGGTCTCATAAAGCTCGGGGTCAGACAGCGCCACCTCGCGCAGGCCCACCGTCAGGTCGGCCTGGAACGGCGGCTCCAGCCCAATTGGGCCGTTCAGAAGCACCTGCCCGCCGCCGTCAAAGGCCGCGCTGGCGGACAGCGCCGCCCGCCCGCCCGACAGGTCAGCCCGCAGCGTTCCCTGGTCAAGCGCAATGCCCAGTTCCGGGTCCACCAGCCGCAGCCCCTGACCGGTGACCGAGCCGCTGAGCGACGACAGCGCCGGCGCCCCGTTCAGACGCAGGTTGAAGTTCAGCGGCCCTGCGACCGACCGCGGCTCAATGAACAGGTTGGCCAGCGCCGATTGTGCGCTGCCGGTGATGCCGAGGTCCAGCGTGGAAAAATCTGTCGCCGCGGTGCCCGACACAGTGGCGTTGATGCCGCCCGGACCCTGCGCGGTGATGTTGATGCCATAGGCACCGTTCTGCGTGATCGTCCCTTCGGCCGTCACAGGGCCCGAAAATTCCGGCAGCAGCAGCCCCAGGTTCGCCAGCCGCGCCGTCAGGTTGACGCGCCGGCTGTCGCCTTCGACCGCGCCCGAGGCCTGTGCGCTCAGTTGCGGGTTCGACAGGTTGAAGGACTGGACCAGAACGGCGCCCGCGTCCTCCGTCGCCTCCAGCGCAAGCTGCGTTTGCCCGCGAAGAAGGGTATTCACCTGCGCCTGGCCTACGGCAAGGTTATTGGCCGTCGCCGTCAGGGCCACGCGGCGCAGGGTGCCCTCTTCGCGCAGCGTGCCTTGGGCATTCAAGGCGCCGCCGAAGCCGGGGCCAAGTACCGAAAGGTCGCTGAAGCCAAGTGTCGCAGCAAGGTTGCTGGCGCCTTCTTGCAAGGTTCCGGTCACGTCCGCGGCCAGTGTCGCGGCATTGACCCGCAGCGTTTCCAGCGTGATCAGGTCCCCGGCGCGGGTGGCGTCCAGCACGACGGTGCTTTCGCCAGACAGAAGCGCGTCCACCTGGTCCTGCCCGATGGAAATGTTCTGTCCGGTTGCGGTCATGGCCACCCGCTGCGGCCCCCCCGCTTCCTGCGTCAGCTGGGCCGAGGCCGCCAGCGATCCGCCATAAGCGCCGCCCAGCACCGAAAGATCGCTGAAGTCCAAGTTGGCCGCCAGATTGCTTGCGCCTTCTTGCAGGGTTCCGGTCGCGTTCGCGGCCAGCGTCGCGGCATTGACCTGCAGCCGTTCCAGGGTGATCAGGTCTCCGGCACGGGTGCCGACCAGCACGATGGTGCTTTCGCCTGAAAGCAGCGCGTCCACCTGTTCCTGCCCGATGGACAGGTTCTGCCCGGTTGCGGTCATGGCCACGCGCTGCAGCCCCTCTGCTTCCTGCGTCAGACGGGCGGTGGCGGAAAGCGCACCGCCATAGGGTCCGCCCAGCACCGAAAGGTCGGAAAAGTCCAGTTCAGCGTTAATGGTCCCGCTGTCGCTGGCGATCTGCCCCTCGGCCTGGGCAAGAAGGGTTGTGGCCTCAGCGCGGAAGGATCGGATCGTGATGCCCGTGGTGTCGCGTAGCGCGGACAGGTTTATCCGGCTTTCACCGGCCAGCAGGCGGTCAAGCTCAGCTTGGTCAAAGGTCAGGTTCTGGCCCACGACCGCGCTTGTCACGTCGAACTCGCCTGACAGCGGGGCAAAGCTGCCCTCGGCCTGTACCTCTGCCGAACCCGACAGCGGTCGCCCCGCCAGATCCGATACGCGAGAGATATCCGCAGCCCGCGCGGTGATCTGGCCGCTGATCCGCAGGGCCTCCTCCAGCCCCGCGATGATGGCGTTGCCCTCGATCCCATAGTCGGCGCCGCCCAGCGTGAAGCGGGGCAGCTGCACGTCGGCGCCTTCTTCCCAGACCACCTCGGCATCGCCACCGATGTCGGCGCCCAGGGCACGGCTCAGGGCCGGGTTGCGGGGATCGATCCCCTCGGCAGCATAGGCAAAGGAGCCATCGATGCGCCGGCCTGTGCCTTCACCGGCGCGGCGAATGGTACCCGCGCCCGTCAGGCGCAGCAGGTCAAAGGCGATATCCTCGCGGTCCAGCCCGTTGACCAGAAGGCGCATCTGCCACGCGTCATCCGTCACGCCATCAAGCGCCAGTTGCAGATCGGCCGAGATAACCTCGGTCCGCGGCTGGATCGGCAGCAGGACTGGCGTCCCGTCGGCGGCAGAAATGCGGCCGGTGATATCCACCCGTTCCGGCAGGCCGTCGGCACCAATGGCCAAATTACCCGTCAGGACCAGCGCCTGCGCCCGCAGGTCCAGATCCTCAAGCACGACGCGCCCGTCAGCCTCGCGCAGGCCAGAGGAACGGAGGGTAATCTGCGGCCCAAAGAACTCGCGATATTCCGGCGCGAAGAGGGGGGCGATGTCGCCGCTGACATCCGTAGCAAAGCGGCGAACCGGCTGGCCCGCGGCGTCTGTTTCGGTGACCAGCGTCACGCGGCCGCCCAGACGTTCCACATCATCCGTCACAAGGCGGATATCGGCGCCAAAGTCATCCAAAGTTCCTTGCCCATCAACTGTCAGGGCAAGCGCGGGCCGGTCCGGCAGGCCAATCAGCCGCGCAACGATGCCGCCATCGCCTTCGATCAGGTCGAGGTTCAGCGAAAGCTGGCGTGTCGTGTTGGCATACTGGCCCTGAATGGCAAAGCGGCCCTGCGGCCCGTCGATCCGGTCGATTTCCAGCGAAACATTACCTTCGCCACCTTCAAGCTGCACGGCGCCGGCCACGGTGAAATCGGCCTCTTCGCCCACAAGGGGCGCACCCAGGTGCAGTCGGTCCACGGCCAGCGCGTTGATGCGGATTGCCACGGGCAGTTCCGGCAGCGAGAACGGCTGCGCTTCGGGGGTAGGGCCGTCGCCTTCGGTCGCGCCGGGGGTGCGCAGGATCTCGATCTCGGCGGCGGAAAGTTCCGACACCTCGATCCGGCCGCGCAGCAGCGCCGACCGGTTCCAGTCGAGCACCGCGTCGCGAATGGTCAGCCACGGACCCTCGTCATCCGAAACGGTCAGTTGCCCGATGGTTGCGCGTGACGAAAGCGCCCCCTGGAAGCCGCTGATCGAGACGTTGCGGTTTTCCCCCGACAACGAGTTTTCCAGAAAGCGCGTGATGAAGTTCCCGCCTTCCTCTTGCGCCATCGCAAGGCCGGGAAGGAAGCAGAGGAGGAAGACGAGAATACGCATCAGAAAGCCTGCCCTATGCCGATGTAGATCTGGACACCGCTGCCGGTATCCCCCTGGACGGGCGCGGCCACATCCAGACGGATGGGCCCGATCCCGGTGTCATAGCGAACCCCAAGCCCGGCACCCGCGTGCCAGTCACCGTCGCCAAAGCTGTCGGCGCCCACGAACCCCGCATCGGCAAAGCCGACCAGCCCGATGTTGCGCCAGACCTTTGCCCGAAGCTCGGCCGAGGCGCCCAGAAAGCTGCTTCCGCCGGTGCGCACCGTGACCGGCGCATCGCCCGCGCGTGGACCCGCATAGACGGTTTCAACCCCCAGCGACTGGTAGGGCTGGCCCCGAACGGTGCCGCCGCCACCCGAATAGAACAGGAAGTCGCGCGGCGTTTCGAACAAGCCGGCGCCCACGATCGACCCGCCCTGAAGCCGCCCTGCCAGCACGAAACGGTCGTCCTGCCCAAAGCCGAAATAGGCGCGGCTGTCGAAATAAAGCCGCGCGCCGGTGCCGGTTTCGGAATTCAGCCCGGTAAAGGGCGTGGCCTGTGCCTCCAGATAGGTGCCTCCGGTCGGGTTCAGCGCGTTTTCGCGCCGGTCCCAGACGCCCCGCGCCGGGAGTGCGATGGTGGCAAAGCTGATCGTGCCGAGTTGGTCCGTCACGCGTTCATAGCGAAAGTCCACGGCAACTTCGGCGGTGATCTGGTCCGTGAACCGGTGCGTCAGGCCCGTCGACAGGAACACGCGGTCGGCGTCATAGTCGCGTTCGCTGACGCGTTCGACGCCGGTAAAGACAAAGACCGAAGTTTCCGGCGTGAACGTCGCTGGCCGGTCAAGCCGCGCCGTCAGCCGGTAATCGAGCCCGCCGTACTGCGCGCCGATCCCACCGACAGCCGCATCGAACCGCAGCCGTTCCGCCCCGCCCAGCAGGTTGCGGTGCATCCAGAAGGCTGTCACCGACGCGCCCTCGGACGAGGCGATCTCGGCACCGAAGCCCAGCCGGCGCGGAAGTTCCTCCACCAAGGTGGCGGTCACGTCTAGAACGTCGCCCTGCCGCAGTTCCTCCGCCTCGGCCAGCGCCACGGAACGGAAGACGCCGGTGCGAAGCAGACGGGAAGCCGCGCGGTTGATATCTTCGGGGTCAAAGATCTCTCCGGTCGGGAAGCCCGCGATGGCGCGGATGCGTTCGGGGCGCATTCGTTCATTGCCTGTGATCAGGAACTCGCCAAAGCGGACGCGCGGGCCGGGGCGGATCACGACGCGCGCATCAAGCCGCCCGGTGGCGTGGTCGGCGGTGATCTGCTGTCCGGCGGGTTCCGCCTTGGCGTGGCCGACATCCCGCCAACCCCCCACAGCCGCCGCCGCCGCGTCGCGGATCAGGTTGCTTGCTGCAGGTTCGCCGGGGGCGAAGCCGTCGGGAAGTTCGGTTTCCGGGGCAAGTGGCACGACCTCTGCCCGTGAGAAGGTAAACTGCGGGCCGGGCTGCACGATCATTTCGACGCGGTTGATGGTGCGGGGCGCGGCGAGAGGCGGGATCGTCGCGGCCTCACGTCCGTCCACGCGGATCTGCACGACGCCGGAATAATGTCCGGCCCCGTAAAGTGCGCCCACCAGCCGCCCGTAATCCGCGCGTGCGGCGGCCAGAATCTCTTGCGCCGTGGGCGTCTCGTCCGTTTCTTCGGCCAGAAGAAGCGATGCGCCGCGCAATACCGCGGTCAGTTCCGCATCCGCCCCCGGGGCCGAGAAAGTGACAAGACCTTGTTCCTGTGCCTGTCCCGCCTGGGCGGCCACCAGCGCCACCGCGGCCATCGACAGCCGTACCCCCCTCAATCCCCGCATGCCCCCTGAAACCCTTCCCTGAAAATCGACACGTTCAGTCTTGCATGCTGAACCCGATGTATCAATTCGCCAACCCGGCAGCGGGGTCCGGGTTCCGTAATCGGGGCAAAACTGCCGCAGGAGGGAAAGGCTATTGCGCCGCCACCTCGCGCACAGGGGCCAGAAGCCCCTCGCTGACCGCCGAAAGCGCAAGCGCCGCGGCGCCATGGGCCCAAAGAAGATCACCCCAGGCATGGATGCGGATCGGCGGCGGCGGCCGGCCCGAGGTGAGGATCAGGGCCTCCATCTCTGCCAGCGTATCGGCGGCATAAAGGTAATCATAGCGAAGCCGCTCGCCGGACAGGAAGATCAGCTTGGGGTCGAACAGGTTGACGACATTCGCGAGTCCCACGGCCAGATAGCGGCCTGCGCGGCGGAAGATCGACCGCGCGGCCTGGTTCCCGGCCTTGGCATGGTCATAGAGGCTTTCGAGTAAAACGGATTCGGGCTGGCCACTCTTGTGCGCCCAGTTCAGGGCGGTGGTAGCCTCGCGCACCAGTGCGTAATCGGCTACGTAGGCCTCCAGGCAGCCGCGCTGCCCGCAGCGGCACAGGGCGCCGTCCAACTGGACCTTGGTATGCCCAAGCTCCATTCCCAGCCCTTGGCCGCCGCGAAAGATGCGGTGGTTGATGACCAGCCCCATGCCTAGGCCATGTTCGATGGTCACCACGGCGAAATCCGACAACCCCCGGCCCGCCCCGAACCAGAGCTCGGCCAGCGTCACGAGGTTGGCGTCGTTATCGACATGGACCGGCAGACCCAGCGCCTGTGTCGCGCAGGCAGCAAGCGCCACGTTCCGGTCGCGCATCACCGGCGACCAGAGCACCTCACCCGCCGCGCTATCGACAAAGCCCGGTACGCCCAGCCCCACCGCAGAAAGGTCCTGACGGGCAATGCCAGCCTTGGCGCAGACACGGTCAAGCAGTTCGCCCGCCGCGGCAAGGATTTCGGCCAAGTCCAGCAATCCGGGCCGCCGCGGGATCAGGTCGCCCGCCACCAAGTTGCCAGCGAAATCAACGACAACAACAGTATGTTCGCGATCTGACAGCTTCATGCCCGCAACCAGATGCGCCTCGGGGCGGACGCCCAGCGCCACGGCAGGCCGGCCGCGCCCCCCTTCGCCTTCCCGGGCTATCTCGCGGATCAGCCCACGTTCGATAAGGTCCGAGGTAATGGTCGTAACCGAGGCGGGGCTGACGCCAAGATCCTTTGCAACCTGCACACGGGGGATCTGCCCGGCTGCGCGCACCCGCTCGAATATCTGCTGGCGCAGCGGCCGTGAGGTTTCGGAAAGCGGCGGGATCAGCGGGCCGCAACCTGCAGGTTCCGCCAAGGCTCCTCTGCCGCCATTTAGTTCATTCATTTAAGCAATGCCCCTAGGCAAGATGCTGCAACCGTCGTAAATCGCTGCAATGCGGCGAAGAGTATGGCTATATGCAGATGAATATCAGCATCTTCCACCGAATTTATTTTGACAACTAAAATTAAGTTGGCATCCTGATCTTGTTCAGGCGAATCCGCCGAACACAGGGAGGTCTATATGCACAGAACAGTTCTGGCCGCCGTGCTTGCCACGGCGGGCCTTGGCGCTGCGGCGCAGGCACAAGACATTACAGTCGGCGTCAGCTGGTCGAACTTCCAAGAGGAGCGTTGGAAAACCGACGAGGCGGCAATTCGCGCCGCGCTGGAGGAAGCAGGCGCCGGATATGTTTCCACCGATGCGCAGTCATCCTCGGCCAAGCAATTGTCGGATGTTGAAAGCCTGATCGCACAGGGGGTGGATGCGTTGATCATCCTGGCGCAGGACAGCCAGGCAATCGGCCCAGCCGTGCAGGCCGCCGCCGACGAAGGCATCCCCGTCGTGGGCTATGACCGCCTGATCGAGGATCCGCGCGCCTTTTACCTGACCTTCGATAACGTCGAGGTTGGCCGTATGCAGGCGCGCGCCGTGCTGGAGCAGGCGCCCGAAGGCAACTACATCATCGTCAAGGGCTCGCCCACCGATCCGAACGCCGATTTCCTGCGCGCTGGCCAGCAGGAGGTCCTGCAAGAGGCGCTTGATTCCGGCGCGATCACCATCGTGGGCGAGGCTTATACGGATGCTTGGCTGCCCGCGAACGCACAGCGGAACGTCGAACAGATCCTGACCGCGCAGGACAACAACGTGGATGCAATCGTGGCCGCGAACGACGGCACCGCGGGCGGCGCGGTGGCAGCATTGACCGCGCAGGGGATGCAGGGCATCCCGGTGTCGGGCCAAGACGGCGACCACGCCGCGCTGAACCGGATCGCGCTGGGCACCCAGACGGTATCCGTTTGGAAGGACGCCCGGGAACTGGGCCGCACGGCGGCTGAGATCGCCGTCGCCATGGCCAACGGCACCGAGATGACCGACATCGAGGGCGCACAAAGCTGGACCTCCCCTTCCGGTACCGAACTGACGGCGCTGTTCCTGACCCCGGTGCCGATCACCGCCGACAACCTGACGACCGTCGTCGAGGCTGGTTGGATCACCCAAGAGGCGCTGTGCCAGGGCGTCACCAACGGTCCCGCCCCCTGCAACTGACGTAAGCTGGTGCCCCCGGGCAGGCCGGGGGCACCAGCCACGGCCGGCACGTCCCGCCGGACCCTTGCCCTCCACAGGATACGCCCATGACTGACGCGGCCCATGTCCCCGCCCGCAAACGCAGCCTGACCGAGACGCTGGAGCTTGATACCCGGCTTCTGGGCATGATCGGCGCGTTCATCGTTCTCTGCATAGGGTTCGACCTGATCACTGACGGGCGTTTCCTGACGCCCCGGAACATCTTCAACCTCACCATCCAGACGGTGTCCGTGGCGATCATGGCGACGGGCATGGTCTTTGTGATCGTGACGCGCCACATCGACCTTTCGGTGGGGGCGCTGCTCGCCACCTGTTCCGCCGTCATGGCCATGACCCAGACCGTGATCCTGCCGCAGATGGCGGGCATCGCGCTGAACACGCCGATGAACGCGCCGCTGACGATCCTTGTCGGGCTGGTATGCGGGGTGGGGATCGGCGCCTTCCACGGATGGCTGGTGGGCTACCTGACGATCCCGGCCTTCATCGTGACGCTGGGCGGTCTTTTAGTCTGGCGCAACGTTGCCTGGTACCTGACGAACGGCCAGACCATCGGCCCGCTGGACGGCACCTTCATGCTGTTCGGCGGCACCAACGGCACGCTTGGCGAAACGGCATCCTGGATCGTGGGCGGGGTGGCGGTGCTCGCGGCGCTTTACGCGCTGTGGATGGGGCGGCGGAACAAGATCTCTCACGGGTTCCCGGTCAAGCCGATGTGGGCAGAGGCGGTGATGGCTGCTTTCATCTCCGTCGTGATCCTTGGCTTTGTCTGGACCCTGAACATCTATGAGGTCCCGGCCGCCCGCCTGCGGCGCGTATTCGAACTGCGCGGCCAGACGCTGCCCGAAGGCTATACCGAAGGCTATGGGCTGCCGATCTCGGTGCTCGTGCTGCTGGCGGTGGCGGTGATCATGACGCTTGTTGCGCGGCGGACGCGGCTGGGACGCTACATCTTCGCCACCGGCGGCAACCCCGAGGCGGCTGAACTGTCGGGCATCAACACGCGCCTGCTGACGGTCAAGGTCTTTGCCATCATGGGCGGCCTTTGCGCGATATCGGCGGTGGTGGCCTCGGCCCGGCTGGCGAACCATTCCAACGACATCGGTACTCTGGACGAACTGCGGGTGATTGCGGCGGCCGTGATCGGGGGCACCGCGCTGTCTGGCGGGATCGGAACGATCTATGGCGCCATTCTTGGCGCGTTGATCATGCAGTCGCTCCAGTCCGGGATGGCGATGGTGGGCGTGGATGCGCCTTTCCAGAACATCGTCGTCGGCATGGTGTTGGTTCTCGCCGTCTTCATCGACATCATCTACCGCAAGCGCACCGGAGCGAAGTAATGACCCCTCTTGTTGAAATGCGCGACATTTCGATCGCCTTTGGCGGGATCAAGGCGGTGGACCACGTCACGGTCGATCTGTATCCCGGAGAGGTCGTGGGCCTTCTGGGCCACAACGGCGCCGGGAAATCCACGCTGATCAAGATCCTGTCGGGCGCCTACCAGGCCGACAGCGGCGAAATCCTGATAAACGGCCAGCGGGTGGACATCCGCAACCCGCGCGACGCCCGCAGCCATAATATCGAGACTATCTACCAGACGCTGGCACTTGCCGATAACCTCGACGCGGCGTCGAACCTGTTCCTGGGGCGCGAGCTGACGACGAAGTTGGGGTTCGTCGATGACGCGCGGATGGAGGCCGAGACCCGCAAGATCATGGGCCGGCTCAACCCCAACTTCCGCAAGTTCGCCGAGCCGGTAAAGGCACTTTCGGGTGGCCAGCGGCAGTCGGTCGCCATCGCGCGCGCCGTCTATTTCAACGCACGCATCCTGATCATGGACGAACCGACCGCCGCGCTGGGCCCCCAGGAAACCCGGATGGTGGGGGAGCTGATCAACGAGTTGAAACGTGAAGGCCTCGGCATCTTCCTGATCAGCCACGACATCCACGACGTCATGCACCTGTGCGACCGGGTCACGGTGATGAAGAACGGCAAGCTCGTTGGCACCGAGCGGGTCGAGGACGTGACCGAGGATGATATTCTGGGCATGATCATCCTCGGCAAGAAACCGGCCAAGGCGGCATGATGTTCATCGGTCTTGATCTTGGAACTTCGGGCCTCAAAGGGGTTCTGGTGGATGCCGACCAGCGCGTGCTGGCAGAGGCCACCGCCCCGCTGGAGGTCAGCCGCCCCCGTGACGGCTGGTCGGAACAGTCACCCGCCGACTGGATCGGCGCGGCCGAGGCTGTGCTGGACGCGCTGGCCGCCGCGCGGCCGCTGAATGAGGTGCGCGGGATCGGCCTTTCGGGGCAGATGCACGGGGCCACGCTGCTGGATGCGGCGGACGAGGTTCTGCGCCCCTGCATCCTGTGGAACGACACCCGGTCGCACGAGGAGGCCGCGCAGCTTGACGCGAGTCCCGCGTTCCGCAGGGTGACGGGCAACATCGTTTTCCCCGGCTTCACGGCGCCCAAGCTGCTGTGGGTGCAGCGACATGAGCCCGCGATCTTTGACCGCGTCGCGAAGGTGCTTCTGCCCAAGGACTACCTTCGGCTCTGGCTGACGGGGTTGCATGTGGCAGAGATGTCGGATGCGGCGGGGACTAGTTGGCTGGATACCGGGGCGCGGGACTGGTCGGATGATCTGCTGCAGGCGACAGGGCTGTCGCGGGACGCCATGCCCGCGCTTGTCGAGGGGTCTGAGGTTTCCGGGCAGCTTCGCAAGGCGCTGGCGGGCCGCTGGGGATTTCCTGAAGGCGTGGTGGTGGCCGGTGGTGGCGGGGACAACGCAGCTTCGGCCATTGGCGCAGGGGTGGTGCGGGCGGGGCAGGCGTTTGTGTCGCTGGGCACCTCCGGGGTGCTGTTTGCGGCAAACGATGGGTATGCGCCGAACGCGGCCACGGCGGTCCATACCTTCTGCCACGCGCTGCCCGATACCTGGCACCAGATGGGCGTGATCCTTGCGGCGACCGACGCGCTGAACTGGTTTGCCCGGCTGACAGGGGCGGACGCCGCGGCGCTGACGGCGGGTCTCGGTCCGTTGCGGGCACCGGGGAAGACGGTGTTCCTGCCCTGCCTGGGTGGTGAACGTACGCCGCTGAACGATGCCGCGATCCGTGGCGCGTTCATCGGCCTGGAGCATGCGACCGATCGCGCCGCGGCAACGCGGGCGGTGCTGGAAGGCGTAACCTTTGCGCTGCGCGACTGCCGCGATGCGCTGGCTGCCACCGGAACCACGTTCGACAGCTTGCTGGCCGTCGGGGGCGGCAGCCGGTCGGAATATTGGCTGCAGGTCATTGCGACGGCACTCGATATGCCGGTGACGCTGCCTGTTGCCGGTGACTTTGGTGGCGCCTTCGGGGCGGCGCGGCTGGCGATCATGGCCGCGACCGGCGCTGGGGCGGAAATCGCGGCGCCGCCTGAAACTGCCCGGGTAATTCAGCCCGATGCCCATCTTCGGGATGCTTTCGACGCGGCGCATGACCGTTATCGCGCTGCACAATCTGCCATCAAGGGACTCACATGACCGATTTCTTCAAGGGTATTCCCCAGGTCCGCTATGAAGGGACCGAGAGCCGGAACGACTTTGCCTTCCGCCACTACAATCCGGACGAAATGGTCATGGGCAAGCCGCTGAAGGACCACCTGCGCTTTGCGGTGGCCTATTGGCACAGCTTTGCCTGGCCGGGAACAGACCCGTTCGGCGGCCAGACGTTCGAGAGGCCGTGGTTCGGGGATGCGATGGATCTGGCCCGGATGAAGGCTGATGTCGCATTCGAGATGTTCGACATCCTCGACGCGCCCTTCTTCTGCTTCCACGACGCCGACGTGCGGCCCGAAGGTGCGGATTTCGCCGAAAACACCCGGAACCTGCAGGAGATTACCGATTATCTTGGCCAGAAGATGGAAGGCTCGCGCACGCGGCTTCTGTGGGGGACGGCCAACCTGTTCTCGCACCGGCGCTACATGGCCGGGGCGGCGACCAACCCGGACCCGGATGTCTTTGCCTTTGCCGCGGCGACGGTAAAGACCTGCATGGATGCCACACTGAAACTGGGCGGCGAGAACTACGTGCTTTGGGGCGGGCGAGAGGGGTATGAGACCCTGCTCAACACCGACCTGAAGCGCGAGGCGGACCAGATGGCCCGGTTCCTGTCGATGGTGATCGACTACAAGCACAAGATCGGCTTCAAGGGCGCCATCCTGATCGAGCCGAAGCCGCAGGAGCCGTCGAAGCACCAGTATGACTATGACGTGGCGACGGTCTATGGCTTCCTGCGCCGCCATGGGCTGGAAAACGAGGTGAAGGTGAACATCGAGCAGGGGCACGCGATCCTTGCCGGCCATTCCTTCGAACATGAGATCGCCATGGCCGCGAGCCTGGGCATCTTCGGGTCCATCGACATGAACCGGAACGACTACCAGTCCGGCTGGGACACCGACCAGTTCCCCAACAACGTGCCCGAAGTCGCGATGGCCTATTACGAGATCCTGAAGGCGGGCGGCTTCACCACGGGCGGCACCAACTTCGACGCCAAGATCCGCCGGCAGTCGATTGATCCCGCGGACCTGATTCTTGCCCACGCGGGCGCGATGGATATCTGCGCCCGGGGCCTCAAGGCCGCCGCCGCGATGCTGGAGGACGGCACGCTCGAGGCGCGGCGGCGGGAGCGCTATGCCGGTTGGGACAGCGAGGCGGCGCAGGAAATGCTGCGCGACGGCACGCTGGAGAGCGTGGCCGACCGCGTCCTGAGCGAGGGCATCAACCCGCAGCCGCGGTCCGGCCAACAAGAAGCCCTGGAAAACCTCATCAATCGTTTCGTCTGACGCGGCAAGCAGCCGTATCCTGCGCCGCCCGGTTTCCGGGCGGCGTTCTGCATTTTGTTTACTAGTGAACATTGACAAGGAAATGTATACATAGCATTTAAGGCGCGGGAGCTGAGTCACAGGAGGAGAGTTCATGGCATCGTTTCCGCTCAATGCATGGTATGCGGCCGCCTATGATGTCGAACTGGGGCGGAGCCTGCTGGCGCGCACCATCTGCAACAAGCCGATCGTAATGTACCGCAAGCAGAACGGCGAGGCTGTCGCCTTGGCTGACGCCTGCTGGCACCGGCTTCTGCCCCTGTCGCAGGGCAGCCTGCACGGGGACAACGTGATCTGCGGTTATCACGGGCTTGAATTCGATGATTCGGGACGCTGTGTATACATGCCGTCCCAAGAAACGATCAACCCGTCGGCCTGCGTCAAAAGCTATCCGGTGGTGGAACGTCACCGCTTCCTGTGGATCTGGCCAGGTGATCCGGCGCTGGCCGATCCCGATCTGGTGCCCGACATGCACTGGAACGACGATCCCGCCTGGGCGGCTGACGGCCGCGTGATCCACGTGAAATGCGATTACCGGCTGGTGGTCGACAACCTCATGGATCTTACGCACGAAACCTTCGTGCACGGCTCCTCCATCGGGAACCGCGCGGTGGCCGAGGCGCCGTTCGAGGTGACCCATACCGACCGCACCGCGACCGTGACCCGCCTTATGGAGGATATCACCGCACCGCCCTTCTGGGCCTCCCAGATCGGCCGGGCGGAGCATATGGACCGCTGGCAGGTGATCAACTTCCAGGCGCCCTCGACCATCTGCATCGAGGTGGGCGTGGCGCCGACCGGAACCGGCGCGATGCAGGGAGACCGGTCCAAGGGGGTCGAGGGCATGGTGCTGAACACCATGACGCCGGAAACCGAAAGCTCCTGCCACTATTTCTGGGCCATTGCGCGCAGCTATGACATCCACAACCAGGCCCGTACCCATCAGCTTCGCGAAGGCGTGGCCGGCGTGTTCACCGAGGATGAGCTGATCCTTGAGGCGCAGCAGCGCGCCATCGAGGCCAACCCGGACCACGTCTTCTACAACCTGAACATCGACGCGGGCAGCATGTGGGCGCGCAAGCTGATCGACCGGATGATCGCCGAGGAAACCGCCATCAAGACGGCCGCTGAGTAACTGGCGACAGGGGGGAGAGAGCTGATGCGCAACGCAACCGACTGGCGCACCGCCCGGGTGGCGCATATCGACGAACCTGCGGCCGATGTGCGCCGCGTCGTCTTTGACGTGACGGGCGGGGTGCCGCCTTTTGATCCCGGCTCGCACACGAACATCCGGGTGACGATTGGCGGGCAGGGCGCGATCCGCACCTATACCTGCCTTCCAGCGGGCCGAGACCAGATCGCCATTGCGGTGAAGCTACATCCACAAAGCCGCGGCGGCTCGCGTTTCATCTGGTCGCTGATGCCGGGGCAGGAGGTGGAGCTGACTGCCCCGGAAAACCGGTTCGAGCTGAGCTGGCGGGCGCCCGAATACCTGCTGCTGGCGGGGGGCATCGGGATCACCCCCATCTATGGCATGGCCCAGGCGCTTGCCGCGCGGGGGCAGAAGGTCCGGATGCATTACGGGGCGCAAAGCCGCGCCGCGATGCCTTTTGTCGAAGATCTTCAGGCCCTGCTGGGCGACCGGCTGACGCTTCACGCTGCGGATCAGGGCCAGTTCATCGATCTGGACGCGGTGATCGCGGAACTGCCGCCTAGCGGCGAGGCCTATGTTTGCGGCCCGCTTGGCATGCTTGAGGCGGTCAAGGCCGCCTGGGCCCGCGCTGGCCGTCCCATCAGCCGCCTGCGGTACGAGGTCTTTGGCGACAACGGCAAGTTCGCGGAGCTTCCCTTCGAGGTCAGCGTGATGAACACCGGCATCAGCGTGACCGTGCGCCCGGACCAGACGCTGCTTGGCGCCCTGCAAGAGGCGGGCGTGGAGATGATCTATGACTGCCAGCGGGGCGAATGCGGTCTTTGCGCCGTTGGGCTTGTGACCCGCGAGGGCGAGATTGACCATCGCGACGTCTTTTTCAGCGAGGAGGAAAAGCGCGAAGGTCACCGCATGTGCTCCTGCGTGTCGCGCCTTGTCGGCGGTTGCGCGGTGATCGACATCGGCTATCGCCCCTAAGCGATAAGTGATTGAAGAGGCTTGGCGCGCGGCCCGCGCGGCCTTACAAGGTTCTTGACGCGCTTTATAATCGCAGGGGAGGGAAACTATGCGAACATTGGGACTATTCCGGACGGCGCTTGCCGTGTCGGTTTTCGCGCTTGGCGCAGGCGCTGCCGCCGCGCAGGAACATGTATTCAAACTGCATCAGCCGCTGAGCGCGCAGTCGCCCTCGCAGACGCAGATGCTGGAACCTTGGGCGCGCCAGGTCGAGGAGAATTCCGGCGGGCGGGTCAAGATCGAGATCTACCCTGCGATGACGCTGGGTGGCCGGCCGCCGGAGCTGATCAACCAGGTCCGTGACGGGGTGGTGGACCTGATCTGGACGGTGAACGGCTACACGCCCGGGCTTTTCCCGCGGTCAGAGGTGTTCGAACTTCCGAACGTCTTTGAAGGGGATCTGGCGGCGGCGAACCTTGCCATGCGGGACATGCTTGACGAACTGCGCGAGGATTATCGCGGCACCGAAGTCATGTTCCTTCACGTCCACGCTGGCAACGGTATCCAGATCGCCGGGCGCGAGATCCGTTCGCCTTCGGACATGGCGGGCCTGAGCCTGCGGACGCCGTCGCGCACCGGCGCTTGGGTGATTGAGGCGCTGGGCGCAACCCCGGTGGCCATGCCGGTGCCGGAACTGCCGCAGGCGCTGCAGCGTGGCACCGTGGCCGGCGCGTTGATCCCGTGGGAAATCATCCCGGCCCTGCAGATCCAGGAGCAGACGGATTACCAGATCGAGGGCGCGAACAACTACCGCTTTGGCACCACGGTCTTCCAAGTAACGATGAACCAGGCACGTTGGGACAGCCTGCCCGAGGATATCCAGCAGGCATTCCGGGATGCTTCCGGTCCGGAATGGTGGGCGCAGGTCGGCGAGATCTGGCGTGGCACCGATGACTTCGGCATCAAGGTCGCAACGGATGCGGGCAATGAGCATATCGTCCTGTCGCCCGAGGAAACCGATGCCTTCCGTGAGGCGCTCGAGCCCGTGGTTGACCGCTGGGTGACCGAGGTTTCCGCCCAGGGGATCGACGCCGCCGGTCTGGTGGAGCGCGCGCGCGAGCATATCGCGGCCCATAGCTCGGGGAACTGATGGACATAGCGCCTGTCCACGCCAGACGTCGCACCGGCATTGCCGGTGCGGCCGAGGCCGTCATCACCGGCTGGGCCCTCTTCGGAGGGCTCGTCCTGCTCGCGATCGTGGTGATCAACATCTATGCCGTCATCACAAGCTTTACCGGAACCCGTTTTTCCGGCGACTTCGAGCTGACAGAGATGTTTGCCGCCGTCGCCGCCTTCTGCTTCCTGCCCTACACGCAGTTGACCGATGCCAACGTGACCGCCGACATCTTCACCTCCCGCGCTTCGCCGCGCTGGGTGGCGCTGTTCAAGCTGGTGGCCGCGGTAGTCGCGTTGCTGTTTGCGCTGCTGCTTTTGTGGCGGATGTATTACGGCATGATCGACCAGCGGGACTACCGCTATACGACGACGATCCTGCAGGTGCCGATCTGGTGGGCCTTCGTGCCGATCCTGATCTCGCTGGCGTTGCTGGCGGTGGCCGCAGCCATCAACTTCATTGAATACGGGCGCGGCGCCCTGCGGGGAGGCCGCACATCATGATGACCGATCCCACGACGCTGGGCTTCCTGGGCCTTCTGGTCCTGCTGATCCTGATCGCGCTGCGGATGCCGATCGGCTATGCCATGATCCTGGTCGGCGGCATCGGCATCACGCTTCTGAACGGGCCGGCCCTGATGCTCAACCAGCTCAAGACGCTGGCCTATGGGCAGTTCTCGGTCTACGACCTGTCGGTGATCCCGATGTTCGTGCTGATGGGTGCGCTGGCCACAAAGGCTGGGTTCAGCCAGCAACTATTCCGTGCCACGAATGCCTGGCTTGGCTGGATGCGGGGCGGCACCGCCATGGCGGGTATCGCCGCCTGCGCGGGCTTTGGCGCCGTGTCCGGATCGTCGCTGGCGACCGCCTCGACCATGGGCAAGGTCGCCCTGCCGGAACTGGCCCGCTATCGCTATTCCGGGGCGCTTGCCACCGGGTCGCTGGCCGCGGGCGGGGTGCTGGGCATCCTGATCCCGCCTTCGGTGGTGCTGATCATCTATGCCATCATCGTGGAGGCGAACATCGTCACGATGTTCATGGCAGCCTTCATTCCCGGCATCCTTGCGGTCATCTTCTTCCTGCTGACAATCGCGCTTTACGTCCTGATCGTTCCTGATGCCGGCCCCAAGGGCGGGAGCAAGGACCGGGCGGAATTCCTGTCAGCAACCCTTGGCGTGATCCCGGTGCTGGTGATCTTTGGGCTGGTGCTGGGTGGCATCTATGGCGGCCTGTACAATCCCACGCCCGCGGCGGCCGTGGGGGTGTTCCTTGTCTGGGTCTTCGGGACCGTGCAGCGCACGCTGTCCTTCCGTGGCATCTACGAGTCGCTGATCGAAACGGCGGGGACCACCGGCATGATCTTCCTGATCCTGCTGGGGGCCGAGCTGATGAAGATCTACATGTCGCGGATCGGCCTGCCACAGGCTGCCGCCGCATGGATCGGCAATTCTGGCCTTGAGCCGATGACCGTGATGATCCTGCTGCTGATAGCTCTGATCCTGCTGGGCTGCCTGATGGACAGTCTGTCGATGATCCTGCTGGTGATTCCCTTCTTCTGGCCGGTACTGGTCGAACTGAACGGCGGGCTGTACCAAGGCGCCGAGGGGTCCGGTTTCGGGATGAGCACAACCGACCTCAAGATCTGGTTCGGGATTCTTGCGCTGATTGTGGTTGAATTGGGGCTTATTACCCCGCCGGTGGGGATGAACGTCTTTCTGATTTCCGCTATGGCCAAAGACACGCCGATGATCGAGACGTTCAAGGGCGTGATGCCGTTCTTCGCAGCCGAGATCGTGCGGGTGATCCTGATTCTCATGTTCCCCGCGATCGTTCTTTGGTTGCCGAAGTTTCTGGCCGGATGACAAGGAAAGGACGACCATGACCCCGACACCCCCCTTCCGCGCCGACCATGTCGGAAGCCTGCTGCGCCCGCCAGAGGTGGTTGCAGCCCGCAAGGCCCGCGCCGAAGGAACCGGCAGCGCCGACGAGCTGAAGGCCGCCGAGGATGCCGCGATCCGCGACGCGATCCGCCTGCAGGAAGAGATCGGCCTGAAAGCTGTGACCGACGGCGAGATCCGCCGGTCCTTCTGGCACTATGACTTCATGGGGATGCTGACCGGCTTTGACATGGAGGAACGCGATCCGGAGCAGGGGGCCCAGTTTGCGGGCGTCAAGCTGCGCCCCGTGTTCCCGACGATCAAGGGCAAGCTCGACTTCCCTGATGATCACCCGATGCTGGAGCACTTCCGTTTTGTGGCGGAAAACACCAAGGTCGTGCCCAAGATCTCGATCCCCGGGCCGTCCTGCTGCCACTTCCGCACCGCCAAGTCGGATATCCATCCGGTCGAATACCAGGACCCGGAGGCGCTGTTCGCCGATCTTGCCGCGACCTACCGCAAGGCGGTGGCCAAGTTCTATGAGGCCGGCTGCCGCTACCTGCAGATGGACGACATCTTCTTTGCCTACCTCTGCGACCCGAAGCACCGGGCGGCAAAGCAGGCCGAAGGGCAGGACCCGGACTGGCTGATCGAACAATATGCCAAGATGATGCACGATTCGATCAAGGACCGCCCTGCAGACATGCTGATCGGCATGCACATGTGCCGGGGCAACTTCCGGTCTACCCATGCGGCGGAAGGGGCATATGACCTTGCGGCGGATGCGATCTTCAACAAGACCGGCGTCGATATCTTCTTCATGGAATACGACACCGACCGCGCCGGTGGGCTGGAACCGCTGCGCCTGCTGTCCAAGGGCAAGCAGCGCGTCCTGCCGGGCTTCATCACTACCAAGACCGGTGAGATGGAAAGCATCGACGACCTGAAGCGCAAGTTTGACGAGGCTTCGAAATACGCCGACCTCGACCAGCTTGGCATCGCGCCGCAGTGCGGCTTCGCCTCGACCGAGGAAGGGAACGCCGTAGCCTTCGACGACCAGCGGCGCAAGCTGGAACTGGTGGTCAAGACCGCCGAGGCGATCTGGGGCGGCGTCTGATCCACCCCGAATGATTGCGAAAGCCCCGGCCTTGGCCGGGGCTTTTTCATTACAGCATGTCGGGCAGGATCATCACGATTGCCGGGAAGGCCACCACCAGCGCGATCACGATGATGTCGGCGATCAGGAAGGGGATCACCCCGGCAAAGATCTGTACAACGCTGGCATAGCGTGAGGCGACGTTTCTGATGACGAAGACGTTCAGCCCCACCGGCGGCGTGATCATCCCAATTTCCAGCAGCTTCACGACCACAACGCCGAACCAGATCAGGCTGATGCCTTCGGCGTTGAAGATTGGGATCAGCACCGGCAGCGTGATCAGCAGCGCACCGAAAGGCTCCATCACCATGCCAAGCAGGATGTAGATCAGCACCACGATCAGCATCAGCTGGATATAAGTCAGCCCCGCGTCGCTCACGTAGCCGGCGATGAAGCTCGACAGGCCGGTGATCCCGAGGAAGCGGGTGAACATCGATGCGCCGATCCCGATGATGAACAGCGAGGCCGAGGTCATCAGCGTTTCAAGCAGCGCCTGCCGCAGGACCGCCATGTTCAGCCGCCGCACCAAGGCGGCGCAGCCGATGGCGCCGGCAGCGCCGACGGCGCCGGCTTCGGTCGCGGTGAAAAGGCCGCCGAACATGCCGCCAAAGACCAGCACGATCAGCAGAAGCACCGGCCAGACCTTACCAAGCGCCGCACCCAGCGAAAGCTGCTCATCCTCGATCGGGCGGCGCGGCACGATGTCGGGGCGGAGCCAGGCGATCATCAGCACAACCACCGAATAGATCACCGCCGTAAGGACGCCGATGCCGATGCCGCCCAGAAAAACCTTGGTGATCGAGGTTTCGGCAAAGACGCCATAGACGATCATCAGGATCGACGGCGGGATCAGCGCCCCGATGGTTCCGCCTGCGGCAATCGATCCTGCGGCAAAACCGGGATTGTAGCCCGCCCGCACCATTTCCGGGATCGCAATGCGCCCCATGGCGGCAGCGGTGGCAAGCGACGAGCCGCAGACGGCGGCAAAGCCCGAACAGGCAAAGATCGAGGAGATCGCCAGCGCCCCCGGCACCCGCCGCAGCAGCGCCTTGGCCGCATCGAACAACCCGCCGGTCAGGCCCGCATGGAACGCCACGAAGCCCATCAGCAGGAACATGGGCACCGCGCTCATCGTCCAGCTTGCGACAAAGCTGTAGGGCGTGTTCGACAGGATGCCGAGCGCCGGCGTCACCCCAATCAGCGCCGCGATGCCGCCAAAGGACACCGCCATCAACGCCAGTGCCACCGGCACGCGCAGCAACAGCAGCAGAATCAGGATGCCGGCCCCGTAGAAACCCGCTTCGACATTCATTCGGTAGCCCCTTTCCAGGACGTCTCGCGCCCGCTGGCCAGGAAGATCCCGCGCAGCGTCACGACCAGCGCGGCCAGCACGAAGCCCAGCGGCGCCAGGAAATAGGTGGGCCAGACGGGAAAGGCGTATTGCAGCGCCATCACGAAAGTGCCCGTGTTGTAGTTGCGGACCGCGATGCCCCAGCTGGCGTAGGCGAGCGTGACGTAGATGACCGCCGCGATCAGGCAGACCAGCACGTCAGACACGCGGATCAGCCCCCGCGGCATGATCCCGTCCAGAAGCTCCACGCTGACCATGCCGCCCTGGCGTTCCACCCAGGCAAGGGGCAGGAAGGCGATCAGGACCATGTAGTAGCGCGACACGATCTCGACCGTGGCGGGAAGCGGCGCCCCGCTGATCTGGCGCCAGAGCACGTCGGCGCAGACATGCACCATCATGATCAGCACGCCGACCGCAGCCAGCGTCGACAGTATATTCATCAAGACGTCGGTGATGCGACGCAGGGTATCCATTCAGCACCTGCCCATGGAGGGTGGCGCCCCGGCAGCGTCGTGCCGGGGCGGTTGCGTCAGCCGCCGTAGGTGGCCGCGTCGACCTGGTCCCAGACCTCGGTCTGCAGCCGGGCCGCGATTGCCTGCGGGTCCTCGCCGATTTCGTCGATGATGGCGGTCCATTTGTCGACGAGGCCCAAGAACGTGTTGGTCCGCTCTTCCGCGTCCGCCAGCCCGAACTGCTGCTGGGCGCGGTTGATCGCGTTCTGCCGGTCGGTCTGGGCGAATTCCTCGCTCGCGGCAAGAAGTTCGGCGTCGGGCTCCACGAACTCGATCCCCGCTTCCTCGGCCGCGGCGCGGGCTTCGGTCGGCATCTCATAGCCCCAGCGCTGGGTAAAGTCGGCGTTGGCGCGGTTGGCGGCACGGATGATTGCGGCGCGATCCTCGGCTTCAAGCGACTGCCAGACAGGCAGCGAGAAGGCAAAGTTCGACGTCGCATGATAGGTGCCCAGCGGGATGCCGGAAACATGCGTCGCAAGTTCCACCAGCCGGAAGGACAGAAGGTCCGCGACAGAGGCCATGCTGCCGTCGATCACGCCCTGCGACATGGATTCGAACTGGTCGTTCACCGAAACATCGGTCGGCACCGCGCCGAAGTTTTCCGCCCAGCGAGAGAAAGGTGCCCCGCCCGACCGCAGGCGCAGCCCGCGCAGGTCGGCAGCCGTTTCCACGCGCTTGTTGGTCAGAAGCGTGTAGACATCCGACGATCCCGAACCCAGGTAGACGATGCCGAAGCGGCTCATCTCTTCCTGGCAGGTTTCGCAGTTGACCATGTATTCGGTCATGGCCGCCGCCATCGCGTGGGGGCTGCGGCCCGCAAGCGCCAGTTCCCCTGCCAGCGCCATGTTCGGCAGGTCGGCGGGGAAGTAGAGCGGCAGGAGGTTCCCGACCTCTACTAACTGTGACTGCAGCGCGTCCTTCATCTGGCCCAGCGTCACCACCTCAGTGCCAAGGATCTGCGCCGTCAGGCGGCCATCGCTTTCCTCGGGCAGGTACTGCGCGAAGTTGGTGTAAAGCACGCCGTTCGCCGGATGCGGCGGCGGGCCACCGGGCGCGGTGCGAAGCTCGCGCGCCTCGGCGGTGGCGGTGAAAGCCATTGCAAGGCCCAGCGCGGCGGCTGCAGTCGTCTGCAGAAGTTTCATGATCTCTCCTCCCTGATCGATCAGCTTTGTTAGAGGTTCAGAAGTTTCCTCGCGTTTTCCTTGAGGATAAGGGGCCGGACTTCGTCGCGGATGTCGATCTTGGCGAAATCGGCCAGCCAGCGGTCAGGCGTGATGGCCGGCCAGTCGGACCCGAATAACATCTTCTTCTTCAGAAGCGTATTGGCATATTTCACAAAAATCTCGGGGAAATATCGCGGGGACCAGCCCGACATGTCGATATAGACGTTGGGCTTGTGGGTCGCGACCGACAGCGCCTCTTCCTGCCAAGGGAAGGAGGGGTGCGCCATCACGATCGGCATGTCGGGGAAATCCACCGCCACATCGTCAATGTACATCGGGTTGGAAAACTTCAGCCGCATCCCCATGCCGCCGCGCATCCCGGACCCCACACCAGTCTGGCCCGTGTGGAACAGGGCGATCGCACCTTCCTCGGCAATGGCTTCGTATAGCACGTAGGCAGAGCGGTCGTTCGGGTAGAAGCCCTGCATGGTCGGGTGAAACTTGAAGCCTCGCACCCCGAATTCGCGCACCAGCCGCCGAGCCTCGCGCGCGCCGACCTTGCCCTTTGCGGGGTCGATCGAGGCGAAGGGGATCAGGATGTCGCTGTTTTCCGCGGCAATCTGCGCCACGTCTTCATTGGAATAGCGGCGAAAGCCCGTTTCGCGTTCCGCATCGACCGGGAAGATCACGGCGCCGATCTTGCGCTCCCGGTAATAGGCAGCCGTTTCCACAACGGTCGGCAGGTGGTTATGGCCCGCCGGGTTCTTGAAATAGGCGGCCATTCCGGCCTGGAATTCGTCATAGCCGTCGTCGCGCGGGCCGCAGCAGGGCTCTTCGGCATGGGTGTGAAAGTCTATTGCGACGAGTTCGTCGATATTCATGCCGGGTCCTCCTCTGGCAGCCGAAGGTACTTGCGCAGCAGGCGCCGCAACTCGGCCTCTTCTGTCTTGTTCAGGCTTTCCTTGCCGCGGCTTTCGAAGGCGGTGAACTGGGCAAGGTTGTGCGCCATCAGTTCCGCGCCCTTGTCCGTCAGCCGCAGTTCGACCGACCGGCGGTCATCGTCCGGGATGGTGCGCTGCACATGACCCGCATCTTCAAGCGCGCGGATCATCTTGGTCATATGCGCGCGCTTGATCATCAGGTTCTGCGCCAGCACGCCCTGCCGGATGCCCGGGTTCTGCCCGATCAGAAGGACGACCGAGAACTCCGCCGCGCTCATTCCGAACGAGGGCAGGCTTTCATAGAACTCTTCGAAGCTGGCAAGTTGCGCCAGCCGCAACAGGAACCCCAGAGAGCCAAGCAGCGGCCCGTAGTCGATTCCCGTGCTGGCGACCTGCGGCATGTCCTCAGCCATCGGCGGCCGCCTGTGGGATGTCGAGCCGCCGCGCCCGCTTTTCCAGGAAGGCGCGCAGGCGTTCCTCGGCCTCGGGGGTGGCCGAGGTGAGCGAGGACATCAGCGATTCAACAAACAGCCCGTCTTCGGACGACATGTCCTGGATCCGGGGCAGCGCGTTCAGGATGGCGTAGTTCGACATGGGCGCGTTGCTGGCCGCGCGGGCCGCGAGTTCCAACGCCTTGTCCACCGCGCCGCCGGCCGGGGCAAGGTATTGTACCAGTCCCCAACGCTCCGCCTCCTGGGCGGTGGCGACGCGGCCGGTCAGCATGAAGTCACCCATCCGGGCGGGCCCCATCAGGCGGGCGATCCGGACTGCGCCGCCGCCGCCTACGAAGATGCCGCGCTGGCCTTCAGGCAGGGCAAAGAAGGCGGTTTCGTCGGCCACGCGGATATGGGTGGCCGCGGCAAGCTCAAGCCCGCCGCCCACGACGGCCCCGTGCAGAGCGGATACGAACGGAATGGTCCCGCGCTCGATCCGGGCAAAGATCTCATGCCAGCGGCGCGACCCGCGGATCGCCTCCATCGGGCCCTTTTGCACGTGTTCCCCAAGGTCGAGCCCGGCGCAGAAGTGGTCGCCATGCCCGTGGATAACCGCGGCGCGCGCCTCGTTCGTGGCGCGATCGACGGCAACCGCCAGTGCCTCCACGACCCGATCGCTGATCGCGTTGCGCTTGGCCGGGCGGTTGAGGCCGATCAACGCGACCTCGTCCTTCAGAACATAGCTGATCAGCTCTTCCGACGCGATATCGGCCATGACCGTCTCCTTCGCTTGCGCGCGGGACCACGCTACATCGGCAACCCGCGAATTGTCCAACCGTGTTTTGTTTCTTTGTGGACATATTACACAAAGCGAGTCAAGCTGCATGACGAGGAAAGACTTCAGGGGGGAAGCAATGCGCCAGGCAGACAGGCAGGCGCCGGCGTTCTGGACGCCGGTGGTGGAGAGCGAGACGAGGCCTGACGGCACGATCATCGTGCGCCAGAAGGATCCGCTGGGGCCATATCCGCGCCACATGAACGAAAAGCTGCTGCATTGGGCAGAGGCCGCACCGGACAGGATCTGGATGGCGCAGCGGGACGGGCAGGGCGAATGGCAGACGGTTACTTATGCCGAAGCTGCACGGAAGGTGAGATCCATCGCGCAGTCGCTGCTGGACCTGGGTCTTTCGGCGGAACGGCCGCTTCTGATCCTGTCAGGCAACAGCATCGCCCACGCGCTGATGGCGCTGGGCGCGCAACATGTGGGCGTACCTTCGGCGGCGGTGGCCCCTGCCTATGCGCTGGTATCTACCGATTACGGCAAGCTGTGCGACATCGCGGCCCAGCTTTCCCCTGGCATGATCTTCGCCGAGGATGCGGATGCCTTTGTCCCCGCCATCGACGCGGTTTTCCCCGGCATCCCGGTCGCGGCGGTGACAGGCAGTGTTCCCGGGCGCGAGGTGATCGCCTTTGCCAAACTGGCGGAAGCCCCGGTAACGCCGGCCGTTGCAGCGGCCTTTGCAGGGCTTGGCCCGCAGACGGTGGCCAAGTTCCTCTTTACCTCGGGGACGACCGGCACGCCCAAGGCCGTGATCCAGACCCAGCAGATGCTGTGTGCCAACCAGGAGATGGTGGCCGATTGCTACGCCTTCGTGCGGCAGGAGCCGCCGGTGGTGGTCGACTGGGCGCCCTGGAACCACACGGCAAGTGGCAACAAGGTCTTCAACCACGTCATCTACAATGGTGGCACCTATTACATCGATGACGGCAAGCCGACCCCCAAGGGGATCGAGGCGACGATCCGGAACCTGCGGGAGATCTCGCCCACCTGGTATTTCAACGTGCCGGTCGGGTACCAGATGCTGCTGGACGCGATGGAAAGCGACAACCAGCTGCGCCAGACGTTCTTCCGGCGGATGTCGATGATGATGTACGCCGGCGCGGGCATGAGCCAGCCGGTCTGGGACCGCATCACGCGCGTAGCCGAGGAGATGGTGCCGAGTGGCGTGCTGCTGGCCACCGGCTTCGGGTCGACGGAAACGGGACCCTTTGCGTTGATGTGCACTGACCGGCAGGACCACGCGGGCAACCTGGGGATCCCCGCGCGCGGCGTGACGCTGAAGCTGGTGCCGCAGGGCGACAAGTACGAGGCGCGGGTGAAAAGCCCCGCCGTCACCCCCGGCTATTGGGGCAACCCCCGCATGACAGCAGAGGCGTTCGACGAAGAGGGCTTCTACAGCTTTGGCGACGCGCTGCGCTTTGCCGTGCCGGGGGATGCGGCGGCAGGTTTCGTCTTTGACGGGCGGCTGGCCGAAAACTTCAAGCTCGACACCGGGACTTGGGTGGCGGTGGGCCCGCTGCGGGCGGCGCTGACCAATGACCTGAAAGGGCTAGCCAGCGACGTAGTCATCGCTGGCGAAAACCGCGCCGCGCTGACCGCGCTGGTGCTGCCGGACTGGGCGGCGCTGCGGGCGCTGGCGGGGGCTGACCTGCCTGAGGGGGAACTGCTGGCGCATCCCGTTGTGCGGGCCCGTGCGGCGGCGATGCTGGCCGATCACATGCGCAAGGCCACGGGCTCTGCCTCTCGGGTGACGCGGCTGATGTTCCTTGAGGCGCCGCTCGACTTCGACAAAGGCGAGGTGACGGACAAGGGCTCCATCAACCAGCGCGCCGTGCTGCGCCACCGGGCCGATCTGGTCGAGGCGCTTTATTCCGACGATCCGCGGGTCATCCTGCCCGCCCGGGCGGAGGCGCTCTGATGCGGGTTGAAGGGGCGAACATCCTGGTCACTGGGGCCGGGTCCGGCTTGGGCGCGGCGGTCGCGCGTCACCTGGCCCAGCGGGGCGCGCATGTCGCGGCGCTTGACCTGAATGCGGAGGCTGCCGCCGCCACTGCCCGCGCGACGGGTGGCATGGCGCTGGCGTGCGACGTGGCGGATGCGGATGCGGCGGCCGGTGCCGTGGCCCGCGCCGCCGAGGCCGGCCCGATCCGGGCGCTTGTGAATTGCGCGGGGATCGGCACTGCTGCCCGCGTGGTGGGGCGCGAGGGCGCGATGCCGCTGGGCGATTTCGAGCGGGTGATCCGCGTCAACCTCTTGGGCAGCTTCAACATGATGCGCCTGGTGGCCGACCACATGAGCCGGTCCGAGCTGGAAGGCGAAGAGCGGGGCGCTATTGTGAACACTGCATCCGTCGCGGCCTTTGACGGGCAGGTGGGGCAGGTGGCCTATGCGGCTTCCAAGGGCGGGATCGTGTCCATGGCACTGCCGGCGGCGCGAGAATTCGCGCGGTTTGGCATCCGGGTGAACACGGTGGCGCCGGGCATCTTCCTGACGCCGCTGCTGCAGGAACTGCCCGAACAGGTGCGCGACGGCATTGCCGCCGCCATCCCCTTCCCGCCACGGCTGGGCGACCCCGAGGAATTTGCCGAGGCGGTGCGCTTCTGCATCGAGAGCCGGTACCTGAATGCCGAGGTCATCCGGCTGGATGGCGCCGTCCGCCTGCCCCCGAAATGACAGAGGCCGATCGACTTCTTGCCCTGCTCCGGGTCACGCCGGGTTGGGCGGCGCTGGGCGGGGATGATGACACCGCCGCTGCCGTCCTGCACGAAGCCGCCAAGGTCGCCCAAGGCCTGGTCGCGCCGCTGGATGCGGTTGCGGATACGCAGGGCTGTCGGCTGGTGGAAGGGCGGGTTCAGACCCCGCCGGGGTTCGCCGAAGCCTACCGGCAGATGGGGCGCGACGGCTGGCACGGCATTGACCTGCCAGAGGATCTGGGCGGGCAGGGCCTGCCGTTGGCACTTCACGTTGCGGCCTCTTCCCTGTTCGAGGGCGCCTGCATGCCCTTCATGATGGCGCAGGGCGCAAGCCGCGCCGCCGCCCATATGCTGGCCGAAGTCGCGCCCGAAGTCGCGCAACTCTGGGCGCCCCGCCTTGCTGAAGGCACTTGGGCTGCGACGATCTGCATTTCGGAACCCGACGCGGGATCGGACGTTGGGCGCATCCGCACCCGGGCAGAGCGCAGGGGCGACGGCTGGCAGGTTACCGGCAGCAAGATCTGGATCTCGTTCGGCGATCACGACATGGCGGACCGGATTGGCCACTGCCTTCTGGCGCGCACCGGGACTGAGGTCGGCACGCGCGGCCTGAGCCTGTTCCTGGTTCCCGACCGGCTGGAGGACGGGCGCCGCAACGGTATCACGGTCACCCGGATCGAGGAAAAGATGGGTCTGCACGGTTCGCCCACCTGCGCCCTTGCGTTTGAAGGGGCCGAGGCGATCCTTCTTGGGCAGGAAGGGCGCGGCCTTCCGCAGCTGTTTGCTATGATCGAAAGGATGCGCCTGCAGACCGCCTGCCAAGGCCTTGGCATCGCCGCCCGAGCAGGTGATATCGCGCGCGCCTATGCCGCCGAGCGTCGGCAAGGCGGCCGCCCGGATGCCCAACCGGTTCCAATCATAGATCATCCCGACGTGCGGCGGCAGCTTCTGGCGATTGACGCGCCCGTGGCCGTGCTGCGCGCGCTAGTGCTGGAACTTGGCATCGTCATGGACCTTGCCCGGTTCGGACCCGAAGACCAACGCGCAGAGGAAGCGGCGCTGGCCGGCTTCCTGCTGCCGCTGGCCAAGAACTTTGGCGCCGAAACCGCCTTTGCTGCAGCCAGCGGGGCGATGCAGGTGCTAGGGGGCGCAGGCTATACCCGCGAATGGCCGGTGGAACGGCTGATGCGCGACAGCCGCGTCATCGCGATCTATGAAGGCACGACGGGCATGCAGGCACAGGATTTCCTGATGCGCCGCCTGCTGCGTGATGACGGTCGGGCGCTGGACCTGTTCCTGTCCCGCGCCCGCGCCGAAATCGCCGCCTGCAGCGATCCCGCCGCCGCGCAGGCGCAAGAGGTCATTGGGCGGTTCGAAGCGCTGTCACGGGCCTTTCTGGCCGGTGACGCGGGCCTTTCCGGGCCCGAACTGGCAGCCGATGGCTACCTGCGGGCCGGCTGGCATGCCGTCTGCGCCTGGCTTTCCTGCCGCGTCCTGAAGGCGGGCGATCCCGCGCCGGCGCGGTTCATGCTGCACGCGCTCCCCGCACGCATGGGCGAGGCAGAGGCCGCCTGCCGGCTGCCCGCCTGGGTCTAGGGCTGGGTGAAGCCCCGCGGCAGCAGTTCGAAAGGATGCTCCCGCGGGTCTTCGGTCAGGAAGATCCCGCCGCGCCGCGCGGATTGGGCAGGGACGTAATCCAGTGTCGCCTCTCCCGCTGCTTTGGTTCCGTCGGGCAGGGTGACCGTACCCTCGACCAGAACACCTGCGGCGGTGGCGTCGCCGCTGTTTTCGGCCACGAAATCCACCCGGAAGCCCGGCGGAACCGGCACCACCTGTTCCACCGTGATCTGGATGGCGGGACCGAGATCATCGTGAAAGATTGCCTCGTACAGAAGAACCCCGATCATGCCCAGAAGCAGCAGCGTGGAGATCGCCGCCACTACCCATTCAAACGGGTGCGGCGGGGTCCGTGGCGGCAGGTCTCCATTGGCGCGGGGTTCGTCGGGGTGGTCGTTGCGCATTCAGGCCTCTACAGAATCAGCCGGGCGGCGGCTGCGCCGATTGCCGCGGGAAAGGCCAGAACCGTGACCGCCATCAGGATCTGGAACGATCCGGTATCGTCGGTCCGCCCGAAGGTCCAAAGGATGTAGATGCTGATGAGCACGGCCAGCGCGTAGCCGACCACCGTGAAGCGCAGGAACGTGCTCCACCACGGGGTGGTGTGGTCATGGGGGCTGCCGCCCTTGAAGCCCACCGCATAGACAAAGCCGTGCATGACCAGGATCGAGCCACACATCAGCGCCAGCGCATGCCAGTTGGTCATCTTGTAGGAAATCTGGATCATCTCCTCGGTCGGAGCGAGGTTGAGGCACAGGAAGATCGCGCCGATGCTCATCAGGAACAGCTCGCCCCCATAGGTGACGTTGCGGGAACTCCGGGGTTCGGGCGTGCCGCCGCCCAGCTGGCTGACGGCAAGAAGCGCCCCGATGCTGGCCGGAACGGTCTGCACCGCGATCTTGCCCACCAGTTCGTCAAGGGACATGCCGGGACCAAGGATCGCCAGCGTGGACAGGATAATGGCGCTTGCGATCAGGCCGATGCCATAGGCGATGGCCGCGTCCCGCCAGTCGTCGCGCCAGCAGGCAGTTTCCTCGAACCCGGCATGGTAGGATAGAACCACAAGCAGCGGCAGGTTCAGAACCAGAAGCAGCACCAGCCGCAGCCGGTCCATGTAGAACCCGAGCCACCACATCTCCATCGTCATCAGCATGGGAAGCGAGAAGATCAGCGCCCCGCCAAAGCCGCGGCCCATCGAGCGGAGAAACTCTTCCAACGTTCCCGTATCTTGCCTGGGCCTAGATTCCATCCGCCGTTCCGCTGGTTGCGGAACCCCAACGCAACAGCCGCGCTGCCGTTCCCGCTGCCGCTTGCGCATCCCTTGCCCGCGGGGCAACCTCCGGGCAGGAGCTTTGGGGGGATCATGAAGGCAGGACTGTTCGTGCTCGTGCTCGGCTATTTGCTGAGCCAGTTCTATCGTGCGTTTCTTGCGGTGCTGGCGCCCTTCCTGCAGGAGTCTGTCGGTGCCGGGGCCAGCGATCTCGCCGATGCCTCGGGCACGTGGTTCCTCGTCTTTGCGTTGATGCAGTTGCCGGTGGGCTGGGCACTGGATCGGATCGGGCCGCGGCTGACGACGGCGGTGATCCTGGCGCTGGGCGGTGGGGGCGGGGCGATCCTGTTTGCGCTGGCGCAGTCCCCGCAGGCCATAGTCGTGGCGATGGCGCTAATCGGGGCGGGCTGCGCGCCGGTGCTCATGGCCTCCTACTACATCTTTGCGCGGCTCTATCCGCCCTCGGCCTTTGGTGCGATGGCGGGGGCGGTGGTGGGGCTCGGCTCCATCGGCAACATCGCCAGCGCGGCACCCTTGGCCTGGATAGTCGAGCTTGTGGGCTGGCGCGAGACGGTGGCGGGGATGGCGGTGGTGACGCTGCTGGTGGCGCTTGCCATTGCCCGTTTCGTGCCTGATCCGGCCCGTGCGGAACAGCCCAAGGGGCGCGGCGGCTCGCTTCTCGATCTGCTGCGGATGCCGGCGCTCTGGCTGGTGCTGGCAATGCTGCTGGTGGCCTATGCGCCGGCTGCCGGGCTGCGCGGCCTTTGGATCGGGCCCTATTTCACCGAGGTTCTTGGGTTGGATGCAACTGACGTTGGTGCTGCGACGCTGATCATGGGGCTTGCCATGATCACGGGCAGCTTTGTCTATGGCCCGATGGAGCGCCTGCTGCGCACGCGCAAATGGTTGATCGTGGGGGGGAACCTGATGTCCACCGCCTGCCTGCTGGCGCTTTGGGCGATGCCCGTGTCCGGCTTCTGGGCGGCGACGGCGCTGATGTCGGGCATCGGGCTGTTCGGCGCGACTTATGCCGTGCTGATGGGGCATGGGCGCAGCTTCGTGCCGCCGCACCTGACCGGGCGGGGGGTGACGCTGCTCAACCTCTTCAGCATCGGGGGCGCAGGGCTTTTGCAGATGGTTTCCGGGCAGGTCCATACGGCAGCGCGGGATGCGGGGGTAGTACAAGCCTATGGGGCGATCTTCCTGTTCTTTGCCATGACGACGCTTCTTGGATGCGCGGTCTATGCCTTCAGCCGCGATCGGCTGGATTGATGCGGAATCCCCTTTAACAGCAGGGGGGCTTGCGTTAAACGGCGCTGTCCTAGACGCAAAGGAGGGTCCGATGGGCTACAAGGTCGTCGTCGTCGGCGCCACGGGGAACGTGGGCCGTGAAATGCTGAACATCCTGGCCGAACGCCAGTTTCCGGTGGATGAGATCGCCGCGCTTGCTTCGCGCCGGTCGATGGGCACCGAGGTGAGCTTTGGCGACAAGACCCTGACAACCAAGGACCTGGAACAGTTCGATTTCACCGGGTGGGACATCGCGCTCTTTGCCATCGGGTCGGACGCGACCAAGATCTATGCGCCCAAGGCCGCCGCGGCGGGCTGCGTCGTGATCGACAATTCCTCGCTTTATCGCTATGACCCTGAGGTGCCGCTCGTGGTGCCGGAGGTGAACGCCGAGGCCGTGGACGGTTACCGCAACAAGATGATCATCGCGAACCCCAACTGTTCGACCGCGCAGATGGTGGTGGCGCTTAAGCCGCTGCACGACCGCGCCCGCATCAAGCGGGTGGTGGTGAGCACCTACCAGTCGGTGTCGGGCGCCGGCAAGGAAGGCATGGACGAGCTTTGGGACCAGACCAAGGGCATGTATGTGCCGGGTCAGGAAGTGGCGCCGTCCAAATTCTCCAAGCAGATCGCCTTCAACGTGATCCCGCATATCGACGTCTTCATGGAGGACGGCACCACCAAGGAAGAGTGGAAGATGGTGGCGGAGACCAAGAAGATCCTCGACCCCTCCATCAAGGTCACGGCAACCTGCGTCCGCGTCCCGGTCTTCGTCGGCCACTCCGAGTCCATCAACCTCGAATTCGAAGATTTTCTTGATGAGGACGAGGCCCGCGACATCCTGCGCGAGGCGCCGGGCATCATGGTGATCGACAAGCGCGAGCCGGGTGGCTACGTCACCCCGATCGAATGCGTGGGCGACTATGCGACCTTCATCAGCCGCATCCGTCAGGACGGCACGGTGGAAAACGGCCTGAACCTGTGGTGTGTGTCGGACAACCTGCGCAAGGGCGCGGCGTTGAACGCAGTCCAGATCGCGGAAACCTTGGGCAACCGCTGCCTGAAGAAAGGCTGAGACAGCCCCGAAAGCCCGGCCACGCGCCGGGCTTTTTCTTTAGAAGCGTTCGGCCCGCAACACTTCGCAATCGGTGACGCTGACGACGCCGATATGGCGTTCCACTACGGCAAAGGCGGCTTCAAGCAGCGGTTCGACCCGTTCGGGACGGATCAGGCAGACGACCGCCACCATCCCGCCTGCGCGGCTCACCTGTCCCTCTCGGCTCCACTGCCCCGACCGGCCCGAGCCGCCGCTGACCGGCAGCACGGTAAAGCCGGTGACACCCGCGCCGGTCAGCGCCTCGGTCAGGCGGCCTTCCATGACCGCCTCGATGATGATTTCCACGCGTTTGGCCTTGTGGGTCTGCATCTCAGCCTCCGGTCAGGGTGGTGGCGATCGCCAGGTAAAGCGGGATGCCCAGCGTAAGGTTGAACGGGAAGGTCACCCCCAGCGCAAGCGTCAGGTAGACCGCAGGGTTCGCCTCAGGCAGGGCGACGCGCATGGCCGCAGGCACCGCGATATAGGATGCCGACGCCGCCATCGTCATCAGCAGCATCAGCCCGCCCGGCGACAGCCCAAGCGCCAGCCCGGCGATCATGCCCAGAAGCGCCCCGATCACCGGCATCACCACACCAAAGCCCAGTGCCCCCGCCGTCAGCACACCCCGGCTGCCGCGCAGTCCGCGTCCGGCAACCAGTCCCATGTCCAGCAGGAAGAGGCAGAGCACCCCCTTGAATGGCGTCACGATGAAGGCCTGGATTTCAGCCATGCCGCGCGGGCCAGTGATCCAGCCGATGACGAAGGCGCCGATCAGCAGCACGATCGAGGCGTTGAGCATGATCTCGCGCCACAGATGCGCATCCATCCGCGCCCCGTTCCCCCCGCGCGATACAAGCCAGAGCGCTGACAGGATCGCCGGCGCCTCCATGGCCGCAGCGACGGCGACCATATAGCCTTCGAACCCGATGCCCTGCGTTGTCAGGACCGAGTTGCCGGCCACGAAGGTCACGATCGAGATCGAGCCATAATGCGCCGCGACGGCGGCCGCATCGACCCGCGACAGTCCTGTCATCACCCGCAACAGCCCGAAGGCAACAAAGGGAATGGCCGCCGAGAGCAGCACCCCTGCCACCATGGTCGCGATCAGCCCGGCATCAACCCCGTGTTCGGAAACGCTGACCCCGCCCTTGAAGCCGATCGAAAACAGCAGGTAGATCGACATCGCCTTGGCCGCGGCCTCTGGCACCGAAAGGTCGGACCGCGCCAGCGCCGCGATCAGCCCCAGCGTGAAGGACAGGATGATGGGCGAAAGCAGGTTCTGCCCTGCCAAGGCAAGAATGCCGTCCATGGACGCTGCTCAGATCGCGGCAAAGGTGCCGGTGGCACCATCGTATTGTTCGAGGCCGCCGCTGCCGATGTCGTTCCACAGCCCGTGGAGCGTCAGGCGATCAGTCTCGACCGCCTCGCGGATGAAGGGGAAGGTCATCAGGTTTTCAAGCGAGACAAGCACCGCTTCCTTCTCCAGCACCCGAAGCCGTTCCGCCGAATCTGCGACATGGGCCGTGCGTTCGTACCCAGGGCGAAGGATCTCCATCCAGCGGCCGATGAAGCTCGTCTTCTGCTCAAGTTCGGGCGCGTGGCCGGAACACATGTCAAAGCAGCCCTTGACCCCGCCGCAGCTTGAATGGCCCAGCACCACCAGATGCGCGACCTTGAGCACCGTCACCGCGTATTCCACCGCGGCCGAGGTGCCGTGGTGATCGCCGTCGGGCGCATAGGGCGGTACAAGGTTGGCGATGTTGCGGTGGATGAAGAATTCGCCCTGATCGGCGCCAAAGATCGAGGTGACATGGACCCGGCTGTCGCAGCAGGAAATCACCATGGCCCGGGGATGCTGCCCCTCTTCGGCAAGAAGCCGATACCAGGCCTTGTTTTCAGCGTATGTCGTGGCTTTCCAGCCGTTATAGCGCTGGATGAGATAGTGGGGCAGTGGCCTGGCCTCTTTCATCGCGTCACCGTGTTTGTCTGAACAGCCCTTTGCTTAGGCGGCCTTTGTGCGGAATTCGAGAGGTTTTGCGATCGAGTGCAACGATTTGTTGAGGGGAATCGCGGAGGTTCCTGCAGATGCGGGGGCGCGTGAGGGGATGCAAGGGTGAAACGTGTTGATGTGAAAGGTCCTGAGGAAGGTTGCGATCTGGATTCGGCGCGGATGGCCGCGCTGTGGCAGGAGCTGGGACCTGACGGGGCCCGTGCGGTGGTCACGCGGGCGGTGGGCGAAATGGCGGCGCGGTTGGCTGAGATCGGGCGGGGGCAGGCCATGGATGACATGCCGGCGGTTCTGCGCGCGGCACGGCGGTTGTCGCGGACGGCGGGCCATGTCGGCATGGCGCGGATCGCGCAGGTGGCGAACGACGTCGCCCGTTGCGCAGGCCAGAACGATCAAGTGGCACTCGCGGCGGTTCTGGCGCGGCTGGTGCGTCTTTGCGACCGCGCGGTAATAGATGTGGATACGGCCCCGGGTCTTTCCGGCTAGGGGCGGTGCCTGATTGCATGCTGGACCTCACGTTCCAGCGCATCGAGGAAACGGCTCCGGTCGGTCTTGGAAAAGGGCCGGCCGCCGCCTTGGCGAAAGGGATCGGCCGCGCGCAGGTCGGCCATCAGGTCCCGGCTGGCAAGGGCGCTGCCGATGTTGGCATGGTTCAGGACCTCGCCGTTATGTTTCACCACACGGGCGCCCGCTGCCACGCATTTGGCGGCCAGTGGGATATCCCCGGTCACGACGACGTCGCCCGGGCCGGCACGTTCCGCGATCCACATGTCCGCCGCATCCGGGCCCTCGGGAACGAAGACCGTTTCCACCAGCGGGTTGGACGAGGGGCGCAGCCCCCCGTTCGAGACGATGACCAGCCGGAGCCGGTGGCGCGTTGCCACCCGCTCGGCCTCTGCCTTCACCGGGCAGGCGTCGGCGTCGATGTAGATGATGCTCAAGCGTAAAGCGCCTCGGCATGGAAGTTCACGTGGTCTTCCATGAAGCTCGCCACGAAGAAGTAGCTGTGGTCATAGCCCTTCTGCATCCGGAAGTGTCCGGTCTGGCGGCGCGCCATCATCGCGCTGGCGAGTGCCTCGGGGATCAGCTTGTCCAGGAACTGGTCCGATGCGCCCTGGTCGATCAGCAGCGGGCCATCGAACCCGCGTTCGCGCATCTGGATCGTGGCATCGTGGCGGCCCCAGGTGTCCTCATCCTCGCCCAGATAGGCGGTAAGCTGTTTGCGTCCCCATTCAGAAACGGACGGATTCGTGATTGGCGAAAAGGCCGAAGCCGACCGGAACCGGTCGGGCAGGGCCATCGCGATGGTCAGTGCCCCGTGCCCGCCCATCGAGTGGCCGGTGATGGCCTGACGGTCCTCGTCCACGGCGAATTCGCTGAACAGAAGCTGCGGAAGGTCGCTGGTGATGTAGTCCCACATCTTGAAATGCGGCGCCCAAGGCGTTTCGGTGGCGTTGACATAGAAGCCGGCGCCCTGGCCCAGGTCATAGGCGGCGTCGTCGGCCACACCTTCGCCGCGGGGCGAGGTGTCGGGAAAGACGACCGCCAGCCCCTGTTGAGCTGCCCAAGCCTGCGCGCCTGACTTGACCATCGCGTTTTCATGGGTGCAGGTCAGGCCCGAAAGATACCACAGCAGCGGAACAGGGCCGTGCTGCGCCTCTTCCGGCAGGAACAGGCCAAAGGTCATCTCGGTGCCCGTGGCTTCGGAACTGTGGCTGTAGACGCCTTGCGTGCCGCCGAAACAGCGGTTTTCGGAAATCGTCTTCATCGGGTCCTCCCTTAGGGTCAGAAACTGCTGACCCATGCAATGACAAGTGGTACAGTCAGGATGCTGGCCAGTGTGGACAGCAGAATAGACGCAGAGACGCGCTGTGGCGCGACCCCGTAATGTTGTGCCAGCATATAGACGTTGCCCGCAACCGGCAGCGCCGCTGCCGCGATCATGACAGAAGCCGCAGCGTGTTCCACAGGAAACAGCCACAGCGCGGCAAGCGCAACCGCTGCCGGATGCAGGACCAGCTTCGCCCCGCTGAGCCAGAGCGCCACCTGCATCCGTTCCGCCGAACGCGCGGCAAGCGAGGCGCCGATCGCGAACAGCGCCCCGGGCGTTGCGGCGCTGCCCAGAAGTGTCATGAAGTCGTTTACCGGCCCCGGCAATGGCCAGCCCGTGCCAGCCCAGACCAGCCCCAGTCCCAGTGAGACGATCATCGGGTTGCGCAGCAGCCCCCCGCCCAGCCGGCCAACGATTCCCCAGGACAGTTTGCCCTCACGCGTGGCGGTGATGATCAGGGTGATCAGGCTGGAAAAGACGATCAGGTCGATGGCCAGCACCATCAGCACCGGCCCTGCCGCCGCCGGCCCCAGCAGCACCACAAGCATGGGCACCCCCAGGAACCCGGTGTTTCCGATCACGGCAACCTGCGCCTCTATCGCGGCCTCGGCCATGGGGCGGCGGCGGGCAAGGGCCACGGCGGTGGCCAGCAGGTACACCACGGTCGAGCCGGTGAGGTAGGCCAGCACGAATGGCAGATCGAAGATCGCCGCCAGCGACAGGTTCGCGGCAAAGCCGAACAGCATGGCCGACAGCGCGAAGTAAAAGACAAAGCGGGTTAGTTGTGCCGTGCCTTCCTCGCTGAAAAGGCGGCTCCGGCCGGCGCCGTAACCTAGGCCGATCAGCGTGAAGAAGGGGAGGGTCTTGACGAAAACCTCAAGCATTGCGCCCGCATAGCATGTGCCCCGGAAGGGCGGAAGTCACAGGCGGGCATATCATCACGATATTGTCATGGAACAGGATTGTATCAGGCTGTCCTAGCGCATAAATTCAAACCAAGCGGTTCAGAACGTGCTCGGATCTGGTTGACTGCCCCCGGTGCACCGGGCCGCTTTTGCCCCATGGGCCGGAGGGGTAGGGGGAACCCTGCCCCTTCTGCCGGGGTTGATGAAGCCGCAGCGCGCCCCTAGTCTCGCTGAAAAAGGAGACCGGATGGCCACGGCACCCCAGATCCGCAAGGGCAGGAAGTTCGACCAGGTTCTTGAAGGCGCGCGCAGTGTCTTTCTTCGCGACGGGTTCGAAGGCGCCAGCGTCGATGACATCGCCCGCGCGGCCGCGGTGTCCAAGGCGACGCTCTACAGCTATTTCCCTGACAAGCGGCTCTTGTTCATGGAAGTTGCGCGGCAGGAATTCCTGCGCCAGGCCGATGAGGCGCTGAACCTGATGAACCCGCAGGCCCCACCCGAGGTCATGCTGCCTTGGGCTGCCCGGAGAATCATCGACTTCTTCACTTCCGACTTCGGGCAGCGGGTGTTCCGCATTTGTGTGGCCGAGATCGACCGGTTCCCCGACATCGGCCACCAATTCTATGAAAGCGGGCCGAAGCTGGCGCGCGCCCGGCTGGGAAATTACCTGCGCGGCGCCTGCGCCCGGGGCGAGCTGCGGATCGAGGATATCGATCTGGCTGCCGACCAGTTCCATGAGCTTTGCAAGGCGGATCTCTACCTGCGTTCCGTCTGCGGTTACGCCGATCAGATCACCGAGGCCGAGATCGCTCGGGTCATCGACGGCGCAGTGTCGATGTTCCTGGCCCGTTATGGCGTGCGCTAGCCCTTGTGCCGCGCGAGCAACTGGTTGCCCTCGCCGCGGCGGAGCTCGAACCGTCCGGTCTTCTGGATCAGGTCGCTGAGCTTGGCGCTGCCATAGCTGCGGGCGTCGAAGTCCGGGTTGGCTGCGATGACGAACTGTCCGATCTGTCCTAGCGTGTACCAGTCTTCGTCCCCGCCGATGGCCCGCATGGCTGCCAGAATCAGCGGCACGGCCTGGGCCGCGGCTTCCTGCTTGTCGGCATTGGGATCGGGTTTGGGCGCATCAGGCGCGATCAGGTTCTCGACAAAGATGAACCGCTTGCAGGCTTTGCGGAAGGCTTCGGGCGTCTTGCGTTGGCCGATGCCATAAACGTCAAGCCCCTGTTCCCTGATCCGGCTGGCCAGCCGCGTGAAATCGCTGTCGGACGATACGAGCACGAAGCCGTCGAACCGCCCTGAATGCAGGATGTCCATCGCGTCGATCACCAATGCGATGTCGCTGGCGTTCTTGCCCACCGTGTTGGCCGGCTGATGGTGCGGCACCAGGGCAAGCGCGGCGAGCCTGTCGCTCCACCCCTTCATCTGTGGGCGTGAGAAATCGCCGTAGATCCGGCGTACGGAAGCCTCCCCCAGGCTCGCGATCTCCTCGAAGATCGATTCGGCCCATTGGGGCGAGGAATTGTCGGCGTCGATCAGGACGGCGAGAAGCGGAATGCCGGCTCGGGCCATGTGGTATCCTTTTTTCGGGGCAACGCATAGGCGCTGCCCCTGTTCCGGCGGAGAGATCCGCGTTTCAGTACAGCACGACGGACCGGATGGATTCGCCTTTTTTCATGAGGTCG
>VUAW01000015.1 GCA_008711135.1 Rhodobacteraceae bacterium LNNU 3342 | reverse complement strand
GCACCAGGAAATGCAAGCGCAAGGGCCCGATCCTGTGGTGCGCGCAGGGGTGCGCCAGGGCTGCGTCCTTGATGCGCAACGCGTGCGCTTGCTCACGAACTGCAGCGGCGCCAGCCAGCGAGCGCCCTGGCGCGTCCCAGAGCATCTGCCGACGTCACTTCGCGTGCAGCCGGGATCTTCTGCAAGCGCGGGGTCGAGGAAAGTCTGGCTTTGTCGTCTTCGGGGACAGCCGGACCGGACCGTCTTGATCGCCCGGAGACGGTTTCCCGCTTCTCCTCCAAAACCGTCGTCTGACTCTTAGTGTATAAGCTTACTTGTAGATATGTAGATAAACAGAAGAGTCAGACGACGGTCTGCGGGAGACCACGGGATACGGTCGGGGAGAGGAACGGTTCCGGCTCGAAAAGAAACCGCGTCCGGGCGAACCTACACACCGTTGTAGGACACATACGGTCCGGCACAGGCACGTTGCGGCACCCATGTGGCACTCAGGGTTTGGGCGATCATGCGGCCTCGTCCCTGTTCTGACGCACCCACGCGGCACTCAGGGTCCGGGAGGAGACGGCAGGCGTTTCGCGGTTCGGGCAAAGTGTAGACTCGCGCGCCCTTGTCCTCCGCTTCAGCCGTTCGCGCCGAACGTTCCAACTTCTTCGGACGCTTCACTGGCTCGCCAAGTCTTCCCAAGGTTCGTGGCCCTTTCTGTGCTTCCACACCTGCAGGCGCGTCTCTGCTCTCGCACCTCTTCCGGTTCGAGTTCCAGGCGGTTTACCTTCTGGACAGCCTTCTGATGCCTGGTGCTTCATCCCGTTTGGTGCGGGCTTTGGCGTCTGGTTCTCGCCGTCCGTGGCTCGAATGCGCCTTGTCCTATTGGTGTTCTGGTTGGATCGTCCGGGGAGTTCTGCTCTGCGCGTTGTTTGCTCGGGTGCAGTGCGTGTCTCTGTGTTGTGGCCTGATCTACGACGCTCTGGGTTGGCCGGTGGACGCTTGCCTTTGCTTCAGATGATGTCGGGTAGCTGTTCGAGCGAGTTGCTCGTCTGGGAGCGTCTCAAAGCGTTGGCGCTTTGCCGCTTCCTCGGATGTCCAAGGTTGCATCGGCGGCAAAAAGTTGCTTTTGGCCCGATCTTGTCAACTTAGTGTAAACTTAGTGCAACCTTTGGCGTGAACTAAGGGAGAACACTGGGTCCGGCGGGTTGCGCAATGCAACCTTTTGCGGCCTCTTCAGGGCTGCTTTTGAAGGCGATGCAACCCTTGCGCAACCCCGATGCAACCTTCATGCAACCTCGTTCGAGGGCGCTCAGGCTCGCCATGGTCTGCTCTGGAGGAGGACAAGGGCTACGCCAAGCTGGTGGGTTCACTGCAGCCGCAAGGGAGGAGATCGCGGCATAACTTGACCCCAATTGAACCGAATGGCGGATACAGGATTGCTGCACAACAGGCGCATGCGCCCGGAAGATGGTTCCGCCATCTTGTCACTACCCGGGAGCTTTGGCGCACGCTGCTACAGCCCGGGGCGTGAGCGATGATGGCGGCTGGAGCGGACTCTCTGCTGTCGTCGTCGCAACATGTTACCATGAACGGGTCGATCCGGACCGTATCATGCCAAGCGTAACCGGCGAACTTCCCGCGACCGGCGCCGACCGGACATGTCGCCGAGGAAGTGCCGGTGCCGTCCCAAGCAGGATAGACATGCGAAGTGCGATCTGACGGTTGTCGCAGAACGCCATAAAAGTTGTGGGGCACAGCTTTTGAGCGCCATGAGCTGACCGGAGGCCGCGGATGAAGCGCAGTGATCCGCCGGAAGAGGAGCGGACACCTGTTGTAGCCAATCGTCATCGACCCGCGCGACGTGGCCGGCCCCAACGCCTTTATCGCGTTCCGCTATGACGGGATCGATCCTGTTTCGTTTTGCCGGAGAATCAGGACGAGGGCGTGAGATGCCCTTCCGCACGTCGCGCTGGCTGCGATGGATCGCCTGCAGGTTCGACGTTGCGAAAGGAACCATCCTAGCGCGGGGCCGGCATGAAGAGCGGCCTTCCGGGGGGCGGAAGAGACTAAGGCAGCGGCTGCGGGCGCCGGACGTGTTCTGGCACTGCCTGCAGGCAACCCGAGCGGTAGCGGGACCAGGCATGGCTTCGAGCAAGGCGCAGCCTGACGCTCTGGAACGGGTGGAGCACCGCGAGCGGCATCAGGCGCGGGCTCCGAGACGTCCGCGCAGGGCCACGGCGTCAGAGCGAGGTGTGACGCCCTGCTGCAGTCCGTCGCTCGTTCTCCATGGCGTTGCCGCTGCGCAGGTGCGCCTTGAGCCGTATCGCTGGCGTTGGCGCCGGTCCTGTCTGGCTCTCGTGCCTTTCGGGCGCTTCCGTTGGCCGATCCCGGACCGTCTGGCGCTGTGGCTTTCCTCTATCGGTCTTGGCTCCACAGGGCTCTGTCTTGTCCTTGGAGGTGTTCAGGGCTAAACCGTCTTCCCAGGTGCGCCAGCGGCTCCTGGTTCTTGGGGATGCACGCGAGACAGCGCGGGGCAGGGCGTATCTGTCCCCGAAAGACCCCGGGAAGGTGCCCCGTCCGCCGTCCGCGCCCTCTGATGGCCCCGGAGGCACAATAGCTCCGTGGCCCGCAGCGGTGCGGGTGAAGCCGGGTCGTCCGTCCAGCGTCTCGCGGCAGGTTCAAGCACAGTCAGGCGCGGCCTGGGCACCTGCTCGACCTCGTAGACCGGAGGTTCCGGCGCCGGCACGTCTGGGGCACCCAAGCCATCCCCATGATCGGACGCGGAACCTTCTAGGACCTCGTCCTCCGGCGCAGCGTCCGGCAGGAGCCATTCTTCGTCCCCGTAGGGTTCACGACCTCGCCATCCGGATCGGTGACGCGGATCATTCGCTCCCGCGTCTCCAGGGCCGCAGAGGTCGTCCCTCTCTTCTTCCACCGCTTCGGCATCCCGACGATGGGGATCCGAACTGGACGGTGCCTCCCGCGCGGGCCGTTCCCCATCGGGTTCTGCTGCGTTCTGGAAGGACGCAGGACGGACGTCCTCGTCCGTGAGATAGAGCCAACGCCAAGGGCTGTTCTGCGGCAGCTCCTCGAATGGAATAACGCGTCCATTCAGCAGTTCGCGATAAAGGTCTCCCTCGGGATCGTCGTCTTCCGGCGCGACATCCTCAACCCCGGTTTCTGGTGTTAGGGGCGAGAGGCTCTCAACCACAGGCTCAAGCGCTTGCGCCACGCCATCAGCGCCATCGTCTTGGTCCTCGTCGCACATCAGGTCGAACGGTTCCGCGAACACTTCCTCGCGGAGACGAAGCTCTTCGCGTGCCCGCTTGAGTGGCTTGCGCAGGGAGCCGATCGTCCACGGCTTTGCGGTGTTGTTGCGCTCGCTGACGACGTTCCAGCAGCCGGCCGCGTTCAGGTGTTCCACGAGCTCCCGGCGCGACATACGCTGGCAATGCGGATGACGCTCGAGATGGTCCGCGATCTTCAGGGCGTTTGTCTCCGCGCGCAGCCCGTTCGCCACCGTCCCCTTGCGTTGCGCCACCGGCAGGTTGGTGCGGTTGCCGAGCTTTGTGCCGGCCTTCTGGGCCTGTTCCAGGGCTTGGCAGGTGGCCCGCTGGATCTCCTCCGCCTGCGCCTGCGCCCGCAGGATGCCCGCGTGCAGCTCCTCGGGCGTGACCTGGCGCCCGATCCGGACACAAAAGATCGGCAGCAGCCTGTCGCCAAGGTCCCGCAGCAGGCGCAGGTCGCGGCCAAGGCGGGAGAGATCGTGCACCACGATGGCGGCGCCGCTCTCCCGGGCGTGCCGGAGCGTGGCCTGCAGATCGCCGCGCCGGGCAAGGCTGTTGGCGCCGTAGCCGGAGGCGGTATCCTCATAGATGCCAGTGAGCATGCCACCCTGATCCGCCACGAAGCCGCGGATCGCATCCGCCTGGCGCTCATGCCCATGCCCCTCGCGCTCCTGCCGGAGCGTCGAGGTGCGGGTGTAGCCGATGAACGTGAACAAGGTGTGGCGCATGGGGAACATGGAGTTGCATATCGGCAACATGCTCTCACGTATCCTGATGAACATCAAGGTGAAGATCCATATGATCTGGCTATTCTTGAATGTCTCCAGCAGCAGCCACGGGCTGCACCATGAGCATGATTGGACGAGCAGGTGATCAGGGCAACTCGTAGTCTGGCAACTCCTCGATTACGCGGGCCTTTGCCAGGATGGTGACGTCGCCGTAACTTTCTCCAGCAGTTCGCCCTGAGTGTCCCTGAATGGCATCGATCACGCGCATCGTCAGACCTAGATCAAGGGCTTGGGTCTTGAGCCTGTGCCGCCAGCCGTGGTTGGGACGCACACCTTGCGGGACTAGTTGCAGTTCTCGAATCCATTTGGCTAGCTCATCCGAGACACTTTGAGCCGCTACAGCGAATCTCTTCGGATCGTCTGCGGCATGAAACAACGGCCCCGATGGTGCGCTGGTTACAAAGTCAACGAACCCCTGTGCGATCACCTGCCGGTGTAGCGGCACGTCTCTATAGCCACCTGACTTCACGCTACCTGCATCCGGCGTGATCCGAATGATCCAGTGTTCACCTTCCTGCCGAAGATCCTCTTTGCGTAGCTGTGTAATCTCGGAAATGCGCGCACCGGTAAAGGCCGCGAGAAGTGGTGCCCAGCGTTTCGCGGCGGTCATATGGGGCGTTTCCCGGACATACCCAAACTGGTTTGGCTGCGGAACATGTTGCCGTGATGCACGCAGCACCACAACCGCCTCCGCGTCGGTGTATCCCTTCTCTCTGCCAGCTACCGTGCGGGGCTTCGCTTGCCTCACTTTCTCGGCCACGTTTTCCGGCAAGCGCTCATTCTCATGCGCCCACGCGAAGACAGAACGAACTGTGGATAGATAAATGTCGGATACCGTCTTCGCCGATAGCTTATCTACCGTCATCAGATGGTCTCGCCACGCGAGCAGTTCTTTCCTCGTTATTCGCCTAGCATCGTCGTGCTTCAGGTAGGTGCGCAAGTGCCGAATAACAGGTTCTTGACGCCTGCCGCCGTCTTTGAGGAACCCCGCCTGTATCCGGTAGTTCCGGTAGTCCTCCCAAAGCTGCGACAGGCTAACAGGTCCGGCAGTTTGCTCAAGTGCGGGCGGTTTCACGATCGGATCTGCCGGCTGACCCGAGTAGTCACCGTGATCGCGTTCAATCGTGCGCTTCAGCGCCTCGATCTCGGCCCGCATCAAGTGGCTAGCCAGCACGGCGCGCTCAGCCGTTCCTTCACTTGCGGTAAGGCTATGGCGCGCGAGATAGGCCTCGATTTCATGCTCGACCTGATGCGTTTCACCTGCAGCCAGTTCGCGTTGAAGAGCCAACAGGCGGACCGCGCGGTGAGCCTGATCTAGCGCGCGCGCCTCGTTGGCGCGCAAGAAGTCAAGCGACGCATCAAGCATGGCCAGCCCGCCTGCTTCGATTTCGCCTGCCTGTGCCCGCCGCATCAGCGTTCTGCGCTCCGCTTCGATATCGGCCTTGTCAGGATACTGATCACGCGCAGCCTCATCAAGTTTGAGCGCCTCAACGTAGCGCTCCCACACCGCGCGACTGAAGTCGGCTGTGGTGATGGTCGTTGAAGGAGAAGCAGGTTGTATGGTCGTAGAGTGCGCAGCGTTCGCCTTCTGGGCAGCTAGGCTAATCTCGTGCTGTAGCCGCGCCACTGCTCCGGGATGGAGGCGGAGGGCCGCGCGACGGTCTGCTCCAAGTGCTTCGATAAGTTCGCCGCGCGGGCGATCAAGGTAGGGCTGAAGCCGTTTTGGAACCGCGATCCGCGCAAAGAATCGACCGTCCTTTTCCTTCCAATATCGAAGCTTTCCTGCCACCTGCTTACCCTGTTTCTGGCGCCGTCTCTGGCACGAGAAACGGCACAAGGACCAGTAAATCAAGGTCTTTCTTTGGTATCAACGGGATGTGGTGGTAGGCCCGGAGGGACTCGAACCCCCAACCAAGGCGTTATGAGCGCCCTGCTCTAACCATTGAGCTACAGGCCCGGCCTAGGGATGCCTAAGCCAGTTTGGGCGCCGGGGTCAAGGCTGCCGATGTCTTGCAGATGGAAAAGGCCGGATTGCCGGGCGCTGGCGGATCGTCTATTGGGCGGCAGGGTTTCCGACAGTGAAAGGGCCGCGCCATGACGAAGGGCAAGAACGGGCTGACCTATGCCGATGCAGGCGTCGATATCGACGCGGGGAATGCGCTGGTCGAGCGGATCAAGCCGGCTGCAAAACGCACCGCGCGCCCCGGTGTGATGTCCGGCCTTGGCGGCTTTGGCGCGCTGTTCGATCTGCGCGGGGCGGGGTACACCGACCCGGTGCTGGTCGCGGCGACCGATGGCGTTGGGACGAAGCTGCGCATTGCCATCGACACCGGCAACGTGGACACGATCGGCATCGACCTGGTGGCGATGTGCGTCAACGACCTCGTCTGCCAAGGGGCGGAACCGCTGTTCTTCTTGGACTATTTCGCCACTGGCAAGCTGGAGCTTGATCAGGCGACCCGCATCATCGAGGGGATCGCCGAAGGCTGCGCGGCCTCCGGCTGTGCGCTGATCGGGGGCGAGACGGCAGAAATGCCGGGCATGTACCACGCCGGTGACTTCGATCTTGCCGGGTTCGCTGTCGGTGCGATGGAGCGGGGCGCCGAACTGCCCGCCAATGTGGCCGAAGGGAACGTGCTGCTGGGGTTGGCCTCGGACGGGGTGCATTCGAACGGCTATTCGCTCGTCCGCCGGGTGGTGGAGCTTTCGGGTCTGAGCTGGGATGCGCCCGCGCCCTTTGCCGATTCCGCGCTGGGCGAGGCGCTGCTCGCGCCCACGCGGCTTTACGTGAAACCGGTTCTTGCGGCGGTGCGGGCAGGTGGCGTGCATGCCTTGGCCCATATCACCGGCGGCGGCCTGACCGAAAACCTGCCGCGCGTCCTGCCCGAAGGGCTGGGGGCAGAGATTGACCTGAACAGCTGGACGCTGCCGCCCGTCTTCCGCTGGTTGTCGGATACCGCGGATCTGGCTGAGGGCGAGTTGCTCAAGACCTTCAACGCCGGGATCGGGATGGTGCTGGTAGTGGCTGCCGACCAGGCCGAGGCGCTGGCCGAACAGCTGCGCAAAGCGGGCGAAACCGTCTTTACCCTTGGCACCGTCACAGCGGGGCAGGGCGTGTCCTACCAAGGCAACCTTCTGTGAAACGAGTCGCCATCCTGATTTCCGGCGGCGGGTCCAACATGATCGCGCTGGCGGAAAGCATGGTGGGCGACCATCCGGCGCGTCCGGTTCTGGTCGCCTCGAACGACCCGAAGGCGGGCGGTCTGGTGCGTGCTGCGGCCATGGGGATTCCCACGGCCGCGGTCGATCACCGTCCCTTTGGCGGCGACCGCGCTGCGTTCGAGGCAGAGCTTCTGCGCCCGCTGCTGGCGGCCGAGCCTGACATCGTTTGCCTTGCCGGCTTCATGCGGGTGCTGACGCCGGCCTTTGTCGCGCAGTTTGAAGGGCGAATGCTGAACATTCATCCCTCGCTCTTGCCCAAGTACCAGGGGCTGCACACCCATGCCCGCGCGATCGAAGCCGGCGATGCCGAGGCCGGTTGCACGGTGCATGAGGTGACTGCCGCACTGGATGACGGCCCGATTCTGGGCCAGTCGCGGGTGCCTGTGATGCCGGATGACACGCCCGCCACGCTGGCCGAACGGGTGCTGCGGCAGGAACACCAGCTCTACCCGGCCTGCCTGCGGCGCTTTGCGGCCGGGGATCGCCGTCGCGTCGATATGTGAGCGGGCTTTTCTTCGGCGGCTGAACGTCCTAAGCAGGATCAGCCCTTTGTGGCATGTCCATTAAATGAACGGCTTTGCATGAAGACCATCACGACCACCGAAGAGCTTGCGCAATTCTGCGAAGCGGCCAAGGCGCAACCCTATGTGACGGTCGACACGGAATTCCTGCGCGAACGCACCTATTATTCCAAGTTGTGCCTCGTGCAGATGGCGCTGCCCGGCAAGAACGGTGAGGCCGTGCTGGTCGATCCGCTGGCCGGCGACGACCTGTCGATGGAGCCGCTTTACGACCTCTTTCGCCATGAGGCGACGGTAAAGGTCTTTCACGCAGCGCGTCAGGACCTCGAGATCTTTTTCGTCGAGGGGGGCGTCTTCCCGCAGCCGCTGTTCGACACGCAGGTCGCCGCGATGGTCTGCGGCTTTGGCGAACAGGTCGGCTATGAAACGCTGGTGAAGAAGATCGCCAAGGCGCCGCTCGACAAGACTTCGCGCTTCACCGACTGGTCGCGCCGCCCCCTGTCAGAGGCGCAGAAGAACTATGCCCTGGCGGATGTGACGCATCTGCGAGTCATCTATGAAAGCCTTGCCGCGCAGATCGCCAAGTCCGACCGCCAGAAATGGGTGGAGGAAGAGCTTGCGGTGCTGACCGATCCCGCGACCTATACCGTTCTGCCCGAAGAGGCTTGGATGCGGGTCAAGACGCGGACGACCTCGGGCAAGTTCCTGGCGATGGTCAAGGAGCTCGCCCGCTTCCGCGAAGAATACGCCCAGTCGCATAACGTACCCCGCAGCCGCGTCTACAAGGATGATGCGCTGGTGGAACTCGCTTCTACCCGGCCCACCAATTACGAGGAGCTGGGCCGGTCGCGCCTGCTGCTGCGCGAGGCGCGGCGCGGTGAGATTGCCGACGGCATCCTTGCGGCCATCAAGGCAGGGACAGAGATGAAGTCCGAAGATTATCCGCGCGCCGATCCGTCGCGCGAACAGCTTCAGGTGAATCCGGCGCTGGCCGATCTGCTGCGCGTGCTGCTCAAGGCGAAATCCGAACAGTCGGGGGTGGCGGCCAAGCTGATTGCCTCTTCCTCGGAGCTGGATGCGATTGCCGCCGGGGAACGGGAGTTGCCGGCGCTGCGCGGCTGGCGGCATGAGGTTTTCGGCCAAGACGCGCTGCGCCTGTGCCGGGGCGAGATCGCCTTGTCGGCCAAGGGCAGTTCGGTTCGCGTGGTGTCGCTGAAGGGCTAGGCCTCAGCGGCCGGCGCTGCGTGCGCCGGTCGCGCTGATCACGGTCACCTGCCGCGCACCTGCAAGCCGGGCATCGCTGACATAGACCGCCGCGGTAAGTTCACGCGATTGCGGAGTCGAAACCCGCGTCGGCGCGGGCGGGGGCGCTGCCACGAAGCGGAAGGTCACGACACCATCCACTGGCCGCGCCTCGTTCACCGGGATCAGCGCCGCGTCCCACCAGCCTTGCGTCGGCTGAAGCGCCGTCGCCCTTACGATGACGCCGCCAGGGAAGGGCTCCACGCTCATCTGGGTGATCTGGTCGACCAGCGGGCGCGGGTCTTCGACCGGCGCCACATATCCGCCCGCGGGGGCAAGGGTCGTTGGCGCCGCCGTCCGGCCAAACCAGTTGGTGGGGTTGAAGCGGGACTCGCGGATCTGGCCGCATGCGCTGACAAGAAGCAGGGCGGTCATGGTGGCGACAAGCGGCTTGTTCATTGGAGTCCCTCTGCCGGTTCCGTTGCCCCTTCGGTAGCCCAAAGGCTGGCACTTGAAAAGCCGTCTCGGCTGGACCTTTGCCTGGTCGCACCTTAGGTGAGGGACAAGCTGACGGAGAAAGACATGGCCACCCCCGCCTTTGAAGACATCGCCGACACCTTTGACTTCCTTGATGACTGGGAAGATCGCTATCGCCACGTGATCGAACTTGGCAAGGCGATGCCGCCGCTGCCCGAGGCACTGCGCGTTCCCGCGACCAAGGTCGAGGGCTGCGCGAGCCAGGTCTGGATCGTGCCGCGGATCGACGGGCAGGGGCCGGGGGCGCGGTTCCACTTCCAGGGGGAAAGCGACGCCATGATCGTGCGCGGCCTGATCGCGATCCTGCATGCGCTTTACGACGGGCTGACCGTGGCCGAGGTTGTCGCGGTGGACGCCCCGGCCGAGCTTGCCCGGCTGGGGCTGAACGATCATCTTTCGTCGCAGCGGTCGAACGGGCTGCGGGCGATGGTGGAACGCATCCGCAGCCTTGCCACCGCCGCGGCCTAGCCGTAGTGGGCCACCGGCGTGCCGGCCAGCGCCGACATGTTCAGCAGGCCGCGCACGGTGATCGAGGGCGTCACGATATGCGCCCGGTTGCCCATCCCCATCAGGATCGGCCCGACCTCCAGCCCCTGCGCGCGCATCTTGAGGATGTTGCGCGTTGCGCCGGCGGCATCGGTATTAACAAAGACCAGAACATTGGCCGCCCCTTCGAACCGGGCCCGCGGGAAGATCCGGGCCCGCAGTTCCGCATCCAGCGCCAGATCGACGGACATCTCGCCCTCATAGGCGAAATCAGGGCCCATCGCGTCCAGTATCGCGCCTGCCTCGCGCATCCGCCGCGCGGACTGCGTATCGAGGTTGCCGAACTGCGACTGTGAACAGAGCGCGATCTTCGGCTCGATCCCGAAGCGGCGCACGTGACGTGCGGCACCGATCACGGTTTCGCAGATCTGTTCCGGCGAAGGTTCGGGGTGGACCTGCGTATCGGCGATGAACAGCGGCCCCTCTTCTTGGATGATCAGGCTAAGCGCCCCGACCGGCCGCAGCCCGCCCCGTCCAAGCACCTGGTCCACATAGCGCAGGTGCCACAGGAACTGGCCATAGGTGCCACAGATCATGCTGTCAGCCTCGCCCCGGTGAACCATGACGGCGGCGATGGCGGTGGTGTTGGTGCGCAGCACCGACCGCGCCAGATCGGGCGTGACCCCCTGACGTTCCATCAGGCCGTGGTAGGTTTCCCAGTAGTCGCGATAGCGGGGATCGTTTTCCGGGTTCACGATCTCGAAGTCGCGTTCCGGCAGGATGGGCAGGCCCGCGCGTTCGGCCCGGCGGGCAATGACATCGGGCCGGCCGATGAGGATCGGAACTTCGGTCGTTTCCTCCATCATCGCATGGGCGGCGCGCAGCACGCGCTCATCCTCCCCCTCGGCAAAGACGATCCGGCGCGAAGCCGAACGTGCAGCCTCGAACACCGGGCGCATGATCAGGGCAGAACGGAAGACGGAACTATCCAGCTTCTGCTTGTAGGCCGCCAGATCTTCGATCGGCCGCATCGCCACGCCGGATTCCATCGCGGCCTCGGCCACGGCGCGGGCGACCACGCCCATCAGCCGCGGATCAAAGGGCTTGGGGATCAGGTAGTCGGGGCCAAAGGTCATCTGCTCGCCCTGATAGGCGGCCGCCGCCTCGGCGCTGGTGGTGGCGCGGGCAAGGCGGGCGATGCCCTCGATGCAGGCCAGCTCCATTTCATCGTTGATGGTGGTGGCGCCCACGTCCAATGCGCCGCGGAAGATGAACGGGAAGCAGAGCACGTTGTTCACCTGGTTTGGATAATCCGAACGCCCGGTCGCCATGATCGCATCCGGGGCAACGGTGCGCACAGCCTCGGGGGTGATTTCCGGCGTCGGGTTGGCCAGGGCAAAGATGATCGGTCGCGGCGCCATCCGCGACACCATCTCGGGCGTAAGGACACCGGGACCTGAAAGGCCAAGGAACAGGTCCGCGCCTTCGATGACATCGCCCAGCTTGCGCAGGTCCGTTGCCTGGGCAAAGGCCGCCTTCTGGGGGTTCATGTCTTCGGCCCGGCCTTCGTACACCAGCCCGTGGATGTCGCACAGCCAGACGTTTTCGCGCTTCACCCCCAGCTTCAGCAGCATGTTGAGGCAGGCGATCCCCGCCGCCCCGCCGCCCGTCGAAACCACCTTGATATCCTCGAACCGCTTGCCTGCGACATGCAGCGCATTGGTCGCTGCGGCACCAACGACGATGGCCGTGCCGTGCTGGTCGTCGTGGAAGACGGGGATGTTCATCCGCTCGCGGCAGATGCGTTCCACGATGAAGCAGTCGGGTGCCTTGATGTCTTCAAGGTTGATCGCGCCAAAGGTGGGTTCCAGCGCGCAGACGATCTCGGCCAGCTTTTCCGGGTCTGATTCATTCAGCTCGATGTCAAAGCAGTCGATATTGGCGAATTTCTTGAAAAGGACTGCCTTGCCCTCCATCACCGGCTTCGATGCCAGCGCGCCGATGTTCCCCAGCCCCAGCACGGCCGTCCCGTTGGACACCACCGCCACCAGGTTGCCCCGTGCGGTATAGCGGCTGGCCGAAGCGGGATCGGCCTTGATCTCCAGGCAGGCCTCGGCCACGCCGGGGGAATAGGCGCGGGACAGGTCACGCCCGTTGGCCAGCGGCTTCGTCGCGCGGACCTCAAGCTTCCCGGGCTTCGGAAACTCGTGATAGTCCAGTGCCGCTTGCCGTGCGTTGTCCTGCCGGGCCTCGTCCATCTGCGTGTCCTCCGGGTTGTTCAAGGCTAAACCATTTGCCTTGGCCAGTATCGGATATGGTCAAGGCTATTCAAGCGGAAGTTCCCCCTTTGCGGCGGGCAATGCCGCGCTTGCATCCTGCGATGTGCCGCCGCACAGTTCGTGAAACTGCCAAGGAGAAGCGCCATGACCCTTCTGGAAGCCGCAGCCGCCGTGCGGGAAAATGCCTATGTTCCCTATTCCCGCTTCAAGGTTGGGGCGGCGATCCGCGCGGCCTCCGGCGCGATCTATGCTGGGTGCAACGTGGAAAACGTGTCCTACCCCCAAGGCACCTGCGCCGAGGCCGGAGCCATCGCTGCTATGGTTGCCGCCGGTGAAACCCGGATCGAGGAAGTTCTGGTGATTGCCGACAGCCCGCTGCCGGTGTCGCCCTGTGGGGGCTGCCGGCAAAAGATCGCTGAATTCGCAGGCCCCGACGTGCGCGTGACGATGACGACGCTGGAAGGCAACGCGCAGACCCTGACCGTGGCGGAACTTCTGCCCGGTGTCTTTTCGCAGGACCATATGGAACGCGCCTGAATGGACATCCGCGCCACCATCGCCGCGATCCGCGACGGCCGCGATCCCGGTGCTGCCGCACTTGCGGAATTCGCGCAGGGGCTGGCAAGCGGCGCCGTCGGCGAGGCACAGGCCGGGGCCTTTGCCATGGCCGTCCTGCTGAAGGGGCTGGGACCTGCCGCGCGGGTGGCGCTGACCCGCGCCATGCGCGACAGCGGGCAGATCCTTGACTGGGATCTTCCGGGACCAGTGCTGGACAAACATTCCACCGGCGGGGTGGGAGATTGCATCTCGCTTGTGCTTGCCCCGGCGCTGGCGGCTTGCGGGGCCTATGTTCCGATGATCTCCGGCCGGGGGCTGGGCCATTCCGGCGGAACGCTTGATAAGCTCGAGGCGATCCCCGGCTACCGTGCCGACGTGCCGGTAGAAAAGCTGCGGCAGGTGGTGGAAAACCTCGGCTGCGCCATCGTGGCCGCAACCGAAGAACTCGCCCCGGCCGACCGGCGGCTATATGCCGTACGGGACGTGACGGCGACGGTGGAAAGCATCGACCTCATTACTGCGTCGATCCTGTCCAAGAAGCTGGCGGCGGGGCTGGAGGGGCTAGTGCTGGACGTCAAGGTCGGCAGCGGCGCCTTCATGAAGACGCTGGAAGAGGCAGAGGCCCTGGCCCGGGCGCTGGTGGACACTGCGCAGGGGGCGGGCTGCATGACCCGCGCCCTGATCACCGACATGAGCCAGCCGCTGTCCACCGCCGTGGGCAACGCGCTGGAGGTCATCGAGGTGATGGAAACCCTGAGCGGCACCTCCATCAACCACGACCTGTGGGACCTGACGACCGATCTAGGCGGCGAACTGCTGGCGCTAGGCGGGCTTGCCGCAGATGCCGATGATGGCGCTGGGCGGATCGCCACGGTTCTGGAGTCGGGTCTTGCCGTTGAACGGTTCGGGGCAATGGTCGCGGCCATGGGCGGTCCTTCCGATTTCATCGACCGTTGGACGGATCGGCTGCCCGCGGCCCCTGTGGTGCGCGAGGTCCCGTCGCCGGCCGAAGGCTTCGTGACCGGGATCGACGGGGTAGCGCTGGGCTATGCGGTGGTCGCGCTTGGCGGTGGCCGGCAGCGGCAGGGGGACCGGGTGAATCCCTCGGTCGGGCTGTCGGAACTGGCCGCGCTGGGCGAAGAGCTTCAGCCCGACATGCCGCTGGCCCTGGTCCATGCCGCGACCGAGGATGACGCCGACCGCGCCATCGCGATGGTGCAGGCCGCCTTCCGCTTTGGCCCTGAAGAGCCGCCCGAACCGCCCCTGATCCACCGGAGGCTCGGCTGATGCCCCGTGCCTTTCTTGTCGTGATGGATAGCGTCGGCTGCGGCGCTGCCCCCGATGCCGCGGATTTCGGGGATGAGGGCGCCAACACCCTGCTGCACATCGCCCAGGCCTGCGCCGCAGGGCAGGCCGATGAGGGGCGTTCAGGGCCGCTGCGCCTGCCGCATCTGGATGCGCTGGGGCTGGGGGCGGCGATCCGGCTGGCCTCGGGCCTCGACGCGCCGGGGCTGGGGGCAGAGCCGCAGGGGCACTGGGGCGCGGCGACTGAAGTATCGCGCGGCAAGGACACACCTTCGGGCCATTGGGAACTGGCAGGCGTGCCGGTGCCCTGGGACTGGCATTACTTCCCCCGGCAGCGCCCCGCCTTTCCCCCCGATCTGGTGCAGGCGGTGCAGGATGCTGCAGGAACCGCTGGCATCCTTGGCAACTGCCATGCCTCGGGCGTGCCGATCATCGAGGAACTGGGCGAGGAGCACATCCGCAGCGGCTGGCCCATCTGCTATACCTCAGCCGACAGTGTGTTCCAGATCGCCGCGCATGAGGAGCATTTTGGCCTTCAACGCCTGCTGACGCTGTGCGAGACGCTGGCGCCCCGCCTGCACGCGATGAAAGTTGGGCGGGTGATCGCGCGGCCGTTCGTGGGCGCCCCCGGCAGTTTCCGTCGCACCGGAAACCGGCGCGACTATGCGATGCTGCCGCCCGCGCCGACGCTGCTGGACTGGGCGCAGGCGGCGGGGCGCGTGACCCATGCAGTGGGCAAGATCGGCGACATCTTTGCCCATCAGGGCATCACCCGCCTGCACAAGGGGCCGGATGATGCAGCGCTGGCCGATCACCTGTCGCGGCTGGTGGATGAAGCCGAGGATGGCGCGCTGGTCTTTGCCAATTTCGTGGAATTTGACAGCCTCTATGGCCACCGGCGCGACGTGGCGGGGTATGCAAGGACGCTGGAACGCTTTGACGGGTGGATCGGGGCGCTGCTGCCCCGGCTGCGGCCCGATGATCTGTTGATCCTGACCGCCGATCATGGCAACGACCCCACGTGGCGCGGAACCGATCACACCCGGGAACGCGTTCCGGTTTTGGCGCACGGCCGGGGGGCAGGGGGCATCGGGCATGTGGCCTTTGCCGATGTCGGGGCTTCGGTCGCGGCGCATCTGGGCATTCCCGCCCGTCCCCCGGGAAGGAGCTTTCTGTGACGACACGCGACATGCCGAAGGTTGAACTTCACCTGCATCTGGAAGGGGCGGCGCCGCCCGACTTCATCCGTGGCTTGGCGAAAGAGAAGTCCATCGACATCTCGGGCATCTTCAATGAACAGGGCGGCTACCGCTTTGGCGACTTCCGCGAGTTTCTGCGTATTTATGAGGCTGCCACTGAACCCCTGTCCACCCCGGAGGATTACCACCGCTTGACCCGGGCGGTGCTGGCCGAAAGTGCGGCGCATGGGGTGGTCTATTCCGAAACCTTCCTGTCGCCCGATTTCTGCGGCGGCCGGGATGTCGGGGCGTGGCGCGAATACCTTCATGCCATCCGCGAGGCCGCCGATCAGGCCGAGGCGCAGGATGGCATCACCCTGCGCGGCATCGTCACCTGCATCCGCCACTTCGGTCCCGAAAAGGCGCGCGAGGTTGCGCTTTGCGCCGCTGAAACCGCAGGCGACTGGATCGTGGGCTTTGGAATTGCCGGTGACGAACGGATCGGCCAGCCCAAGGATTTCGCCTGGTCGTTCGACATGGCGCGCGAGGCGGGCCTGCGGCTGACAGCCCATGCAGGGGAATGGGGCGGTCCCGAAAGCATCCGTGCAGCGCTTCATGACCTGAGGGTGGAACGGATCGGCCACGGCGTCCGCGCGATCGAGGATTTGGCGCTGGTGGATGAACTGGCGGAAAACGGCATCGTGCTGGAGGTCTGCCCGGGTTCGAACGTCGCGCTGCGGGTCTATCCAAACTGGCGCGCCCATCCGATCGGGCAGCTTTACGACCGGGGGGTGAAGGTGACGGTTTCCACTGACGATCCGCCCTTCTTCCACACCACCATGAGCTACGAGTTCGACCGGCTGGCGGACACCTTCGACTGGGACGACGGTGTGTTCGAAACGCTGAACCGTACCGCTGCCGAGGCCGCCTTTTGCGACGCCGACACCCGTGCCCGCATCCTGAAACGACTGGAGACTGCCTGATGCCGGAACACCTGACCATCGTCCGCCACCCGCTGGTACAGCACAAGCTGTCGATCATGCGGGACAAGCGTACCTCGACGGGCGAATTCCGGCAGCTTCTGCGCGAGATCAGCCAGCTTCTGGCCTATGAGGTGACGCGCGACCTTGAAATGACCACCCGCGCCATTGAAACGCCCATGTGCGAGATGGACGCCCCCGTGCTCAAGGGCAAGAAGCTCGCGCTGATCTCGATCCTGCGGGCGGGGAACGGGCTCTTGGATGGGGTGCTGGAGCTGATTCCTTCGGCCCGGGTCGGATACATCGGGCTTTACCGGGACGAGGCGACGCTGCAGCCGGTGCAGTACTACTACAAGGTGCCCGAGGGGCTGGACGACCGGCTGGTAATCGCGCTTGACCCGATGCTGGCCACGGGCAATTCCTCGGTCGCGGCGATCGACCTGCTCAAGGCCTCGGGCGCGCGCAACATTCGGTTCCTGTGCCTGCTTGCGGCTCCCGAAGGGGTGCAGCGGATGCAGGAAGCGCACCCCGATGTCCCCATCGTGACCGCCGCGCTGGACGAACGGCTGAACGAGAAGGGCTACATCATGCCCGGCCTGGGCGACGCGGGCGACCGCATGTTTGGAACGAAGTAACAATGTTGCGCTATCTTGCCCTGATGCTGGCCATGTCCGGGCCGGCCATGGCGGCGACGCCAAATCCCCCTGCCGAACCGCCGCCCGATGATCCGGCGTTGCGCAGCTTTACGGACAGCCGTGGTTGCGTCTTCCTGCGCGCCGATCATGGGGAGCGGGTGATCTGGGCGCCCCTTCTGCGGCCTGACGGGCAGCAGAGATGCGAGGAGCCACAGCCCGGCCGGCTTGTGCAGGTGGGGGTCTATGTGGACGACGAAAATGCGATGATCGCCGTCACCCGCCTTCAGGCGTTGCGCCTTCCTGCAGAGATCGGCCCGATCCAACTGCGGGGCCAGATGATGCGGGTTGTCACCGCCGGCCCCTTTTCCGGCGAGGAGGACCTGCGGGCAGCCCTGCGGCTTTTGCGGCGCAACGGCTTTGCCGACGCCTTCCCGCAGCCCTAGCCGTTGCAGATGCCCTGAAGGCTGATCCAGTCCCCATCGGACATGACGGGGCGGGGCGGGACGGTGCGGAAGGGGTCATCCTCTATCAGTTGCAGCACCGAGGCACCGGTGGGATCGACCGAGCGGGCATAGGGCGTGGTCGGTATGCCCGCCGCCTCCATCCGTGCAATGAAGGCGTCAGTGTCCACTGGTTCCGGCGGCCGCGCGATCACTGCGGCGCCATAGCCCCGCAGCGCGTGGTCAGAGATTTCACCGGTCGTCAGCAACTGGAAGGTCGCGGGCAGTCCCGCCGCGCGCAGGACATCCAGCATTGGATCACGGGAATCCGCCCGCAGCCGTTCGGCGATCACATGGCCTGCGACCAGTTCGGGTGCGTCATGCCCTTCCAGCAGGCTCCGTCCGACAAGCACATGCCGCCCCGGCAGATGCGCCGTCTGCGCAAGCCCTCGATCAAGCACCACGATTTCTCCGCCGTTCGGCCCCAGAACCCGGTCACGCAGCCGTCCCGCCGCCCGCTGCCCCAGCGGCGCCTGGCAGGCAAGTACGCCGTTCCGGGCCAGATCCTGCAGGATACGCTGGCCGATCTCCACCCGCTTGGCATAGGGCACAACGGACGCGGTGTGGGTGATCAGCGCCCCCGGCAACCACAGCGCCCCCAGCGCGAGCAGCGCCAGCACGACGCCCATCAGCGCCCAAAGCCGCATGCGCCCCGGATGACGCTGCCGCTGCACAACGACGCCGCGCACCTTTTCCAAGGCGTCGATCATCGTCTCATCCTCGATCTGCACGGCCTCTCCGGCGTCATGGCCAGGGGCAAAGCGGGCGGGACGTTCATCAGGGTTCAGCCGTTCAACGGCCGGAAGCGACCAGTGCGTCAGCGCGCGGTCGGTGCTGAAATCGGAGATGACGAGGCTCGCCTCGCCAAAAGAGACGACGACGTCGCGCCAGTTCGCCTCGGGGGATTCCCGCCACAGCCCGTGGGTTTCAAGTCGCTGATACTGTCGGAGAGCGGTCGCCCGCACGGGTCTTGTGCCTGCCTTGTTCTTCATGCCACACGTTAGCCCAGCCGGACCGCCCCTACAATGACTTGCCGCGGGCCCAGGCCCGCCTTGCGCGCAGGCAAATCCCGGGGATTCGCGCAACGGGCTGGCGCGCCGCATCCTGTCGTAAACCCGGCGGAAGACGCAAGCCTGAACGGACTAACCGCGGGGGACAGAATGGACAACAACCTGAAGGCTGCGGCGGCGCTTGTCTGCCTGGGTTGCGCGGTGCTGGGCTTTACCGACAACCACGTCCGCACCATCGCCGAGGACATGGGGCTCTGGCAGTTCCATCTTCTGCGCTCGGCAATGGGGCTGCCCCTGGTAGCGCTTGTGGCGCTGGGGCTGGGGTTGCGCTTCTGGCCGCGGCTGCCGGGGCGGGTCCTGGCGCGAAGCGCTTTTCAGGCGGGGGCGATGTTTCTCTACTTCGGGTCGCTTGCCGTGCTCCCGATCGGCGAGGTGGTGGCTGGCCTTTACACCGCGCCAATCTTCGTGCTGCTCATGTCCCGGCTGATCTGGGGGGAACGGATCGGCGCCCTGCGGGTGGGGGCGGTGCTGCTGGGATTTCTGGGTATCCTCATCATCCTGCGCCCCGACCGTGCCGAGGGTACGCTGCTTTCCTTGGTTCCGGTGGTGGCGGGGCTGTTCTATGCCGTCAGCCTGATCGCGACCCGCCGGTGGTGCGCAGGCGAATCCACCCTGACGTTGAACGCCGGGTTCTTCCTGTTGATGGGGATTGGTGGGCTGCTCGGGGCCGCAGCGCTGTCGCTTTGGCCGGCAGCGGCACCTGCGGGAACAGAGGGCTTCGTGCTGCGCGGCTGGGTGCAGCCGTCATGGGACGTGCTGCTGCTGATCCTGATGCAGGCGGTGGGATCGCTTGTGGGGATCGGCCTCATCATCCGGGGCTATCAACTGGCCGATGCGTCATATGTCGCGGTATTTGAATATGCGCTGCTGATCTTTGCCGCCGCCTGGGCCTTTGTCCTGTGGGACGAGGCGCCCGATCCCTTGGCGCTGGCCGGGATGGCCGCCATTGTCGCGGCCGGGTCGATCATCGCGCTGCGCCGGGGCTGATCCCGGCGCAGCGACGCGTCATGCCGCTTGTGCGGGGGCAAAGCGGGTGTAAAAGCCTTCACCCTTTTCGGCCATGTCGCGCAAAAGCTGCGGCGCGCTGAAGCGGGCGCCGTGCCGCGCCTCCAGCCCCTCGCACAGTTCCACCGCCCGCGCGGCGCCGATCATGTCGAGCCACGAGAACGGCCCGCCCGACCACGGCGCAAAGCCCCAGCCGAGGATTGCGCCCACGTCGCCCTCACGGATGTCGGTCAGCACGCCATCCTCCAGCGCACGCACGGCCTCCAGCACCTGCGCGAACAGCAGGCGGTGCTGCACCTCGGTCAGTTCCGGCTGATCGCCCGGCTTGTACTTGTCCAGCAGGCCCTGCCACAGCGCCTCTCGCCTGCCAGTGTCGTCATAGGTGTAGAATCCTGCCTTGGCCTTGCGTCCCAGACGTCCTTGGTCGGCCATCCAGAACAGCACCTCGTCCACTGCCGCGTCGGGATAGGCGTCGCCCATCGCCGCGCGCGTGGCCTTGGCGATCTTTACCCCCAGGTCGATCGAGGTTTCGTCCACCAGCTGCAGCGGTCCGACCGGCATCCCCACCAGCTTGGCCGCATTTTCCACCAGCCCGGGACGGACACCTTCCTTCACCATCCGCACACCCTCGTTGATGTAGGGGATGATGCAGCGGTTGGCATAGAAGAAGCGGGCATCGTTCACGACGATCGGCGTCTTGCGGATCTGCCGCACGAAGTCGAGCGCCTTGGCTACGGCACGGTCGCCACTCTGCTTGCCGCGGATGATTTCGACCAGCATCATCTTGTCGACGGGGCTGAAGAAGTGGATGCCGATGAACTGATCCGACCGTGTGGAGGCCTTTGCGAGTTCGCTGATCGGTAGGGTAGAGGTATTGGTGGCAAAGATACAGTCTTCGGCCACAGCAGCCTCGGCCCGGGCGGTGACGTCGGCTTTGACCTTAGGGTCTTCGAACACGGCCTCCACGATCAGGTCACAGCCCGAAAGGGCGGCATAATCCGTGGTGGCGGTGATGCGGGCCAGAACCTCTGCCTTCTTCTCTGCCGTGACCTTCTTGCGGCTGACGCCCTTGTCCAGAAGGCTTTCGGAATGGGCCTTGCCCTTCTCGGCGGCCTCTTGGTTGGCGTCGATCAGGATCACCTCGATCCCCGCATTGGCGCTGACATAGGCGATGCCCGCGCCCATCATGCCGGCGCCCAGGATGCCGACCTTCCTAACGGACTGGTCCGGCTGGTTGGGCCGCACGGCGCCTTTTTCCAGCGCCTCCTTGTTCAGGAACAGGCTGCGGATCATGGCGCTGGACGACGGGTTCATCAGGATGTTTGTAAACCAGCGCGCCTCGATGCGCAGCGCGGTGTCAAAGGGTACGAGCGCGCCCTCATAGACCGCGGACAGCAGTGCGTGCGCTGCTGGATAGACGCCCATTGTCTTGCCGTTGACCATGGCGTTTGCACCCACGAAGGTCATGAAACCCGCTGGATGGTAGGGTGCGCCGCCGGGCATCTTGTAGCCCTTCTGGTCCCAAGGCTTCACGATGTCAGCGTCCTTGGCCGAAAGCACCCAGTCTTTTGCGCGCTGAAGCAGCTCCTCTGGCGGTACGATCTCATCAATGATACCGGCGGCCTTGAGCTTCTTCGGCTCCTGCAGCTTGCCCTCCAGCAGGAAGGGGGCCGCAGCCATCGCGCCCAGCTTGCGCACCAGCCGGGTGGTGCCGCCCGCGCCGGGGAAGATGCCGACCATGATCTCCGGCAGGCCGAGCCGCGCCTTCGGGTTGTCAGCGGCAAAGATGCGGTGGCAGGCCAGCGGGATTTCCAGCCCGATCCCGGCTGCAGTGCCGGGCAAGGCGGCGGCCACTGGCTTGCTCCCCTTCAGCGTCTTGGGGTCCATGCCCGCGCGCTCGATCTTGCGCAGGATACGGTGGATGTTCATGATCCCGTCGAAAATGGCCCGCGCGGGATCTTCTCCCTGCCGCATCCCCGCCAGCACGTTCAGGTCCATCCCTCCGGCGAAATCCTTCTTGCCGCTGGTGATGACGATGCCCTTGACCCCTGCATCCCCAAGGGCGGTATCCACATGGGCGTCAAGTTCACCAAATCCTTCCAGCGACATGACGTTCATCGATTTGCCGGGCACGTCCCAGGTGATGATGGCGACACCATCGGCATCGACTTCGTAGTGAAACTCGGCCATCCGTTCCTCCCTCAGACGCGTTCGATGACGGTAGCGGCGCCCATGCCCGACGCGATGCAAAGCGTGGCAAGGCCGACGCCCTTGCCGGACCGTTCCAGTTCATCCAGCAGAGTGCCGATGATGATCGCGCCCGTCGCGCCCAGCGGGTGGCCCATGGCGATGGACCCGCCGTTCACGTTGACCTTGTCGTCATCCACGTCAAAGGCCTGCATGAAGCGCAGGACAACGGCGGCAAAGGCCTCGTTCACCTCGAACAATTCGATGTCGGAAATCGACATGCCGGCATCGCGCAGGACCTTTTCCGTCACCGGCACCGGCCCGGTCAGCATGATCGTCGGGTCCGACCCGATCTTGGCGGTGGCGCGGATGCGGGCGCGGGGCTTCAGCCCGTATTTCTCTCCGAATTCTTTGTTGCCGATCAGCACTGCCGCCGCCCCATCCACGATGCCAGAGGAGTTGCCGGCGTGGTGGATATGCTCGATCCGTTCAAGATGCGGGTATTTCATCAACGCGACCTTGTCGAAGCCGGGCATGACCTCGCCCATCTCCTTGAAGGCAGGCTTCAGCGCGCCCAGCGCCTGCATATCGGTGCCGGGGCGCATGTATTCGTCATGCTCCAGGATAGGCAGGCCGTTGACATCGCGCACCGGGATGATGGCGCGGGCAAAGCGCCCTTCTTCCCATGCCTTTGCCGCGCGCTGCTGGCTTTGCACGGCCAGAAGGTCAGCGTCATCGCGGCTGAAACCATGTTCCGTTGCGATGATATCGGCCGAAATTCCCTGCGGCACGAAGTAGTGTTTCATCGCGACCGAGGGATCGACCGCGATCGCCGCCCCGTCGCTGCCCATGGGCACGCGGCTCATCATCTCTACCCCGCCGGCGACATAGGCCATGCCGGCGCCGCCGCGCACCTGGTTGGCGGCAAGGTTCACCGCCTCCATCCCGCTGGCGCAGAAGCGGTTGATCGAGACCCCCGGCACGCTTTCGGCAAAATCCGATGCGATGACCGCGCTGCGGGCAAGGCAACCGCCCTGTTCACCCACCTGCGTGACGTTGCCCCAGATCACATCCTCGATCGCGGTGGTATCAAGGTTGTTGCGCTCCTTGATGGCGTTCAGGGTCAGCGCCGACAGCCGCAGGCTCGTGACCTCATGCAGGCTGCCATCGGGGCGGCCCTTGCCACGGGGGGTGCGGCAGGCGTCATAGATATAGGCGTCGGTCATCGCATTCCTCCTTCCGCGCGGGCGGGGGCGCTGCGCGGCATCATGTCATAGGGGTGCTGCCAGCCGGGCAGGGCGCTGATGCGGTCCAGCCAGCTATTGATGTGGGGCCATTCCGCCCGGTCAAAGCCAAAGGGTTCAGGGTAGAACAGGTAGCCGCAACAAGCGGTATCGGCGATGGTGGGCGCGTCGCCCGCGATCCAGTCACGCCCCGCCAGATGGGCATCGAGCGTCTTGAGGGCCGCCCGCAGCCGCCCGTGCATCCAGGCGATCACCTCTGCGGGCCGTTTGTCTTCCGGAACGAAGTTCTGCAGGAAGCGCGCGGTGCCGCATTGGCTGGACATCTTGTGATTGTCCCACAAAACCCACCGCAGAACCTCGGGCGAGGGGTCGCCACCAAGCCGGCCCGTGCGCCGGGCCATTTCCATCTGGATCAGGCCCGACTGGGTCAGCACCTTGTCACCATCCACCAGCACCGGAACCTCTCCCATCGGGTTCAGCGCGCGGAATTCTGGTGTGCGCGTTTCCCCGTTGAAGAAATCAACGAAGACGGGTTCCCAGTCCACCCCGGCCAGGGTCATGGTCAGGGCCGCCTTGTAGGCATTGCCGCTTTCCCCAAAGCAGTAGAGCTTCATGATCCCTCCTCAGAAGTCCGCGGCCTCCAGCGACATCACGGGATCGGCCCCGCTCTCGATCCGCGCCAGATGCATGCCCGTGGCGGGCAGGTGCCGCTGCATGTAATAGCGGCCCGTGGCGATCTTGGTCCGCAGAAAGTCTACGTCCCCTTCGCCCGCGTCCAGCGCCGCCTGCGCGGCCTTGGCCATCTGCGCCCACATCAGGCCAAGGCAGACATGCCCGAACAGGTGCATGAAGTCATAGGACCCGGCCAGCGCGTGGTTGGGGTTCTTCATGCCGTTCTGCATGAAGAACATCGCCGCCGCCTGCAGATCCTTGGACGCCTTCTTCAGCGGCTCAAGGAACCCTTCAAGCGCGGGATTGTCGGCATTGTCCTTGATGAAGCTCTTCACAATCTCGAAGAAGCCCATCACGTGCCTGCCGCCGTCCTGCGCGAGCTTGCGTCCGACAAGGTCAAGCGCCTGAATGCCGTTCGCGCCTTCATAGATCATGGCGATCCGGGCATCGCGAACGAACTGGGACATGCCCCATTCCTCGATATAGCCGTGCCCGCCATAGACCTGCTGGGCGGCCACGGTCATCTCGAACCCCTTGTCGGTCAGGAAGCCCTTGATGACCGGGGTCAGCAGGCTCACCAGCCCCTCGGCATCGGCGTCGTTCAGCCGGTGGCTGCGGTCGATCAGATGCGCCCCCCAGAAGGTGAAGGCGCGCGCCCCTTCCACAAAACTTTTCTGGTCCATCAGGCTGCGGCGGATGTCGGGATGCACGATCAGCGGATCGGCCGGACCATTGCTTGTCGTTCCCGAAACCGCGCGGCCCTGTAGCCGGTCCTTCGCATAGGCCAGCGCGTTCTGGTAGGCGACCACGGCCTGAGCATAGCCTTGCAGGCCCACGCCCAGCCGCGCCTCGTTCATCATGGTGAACATCGCCCGCATCCCCTTGTGGAGATCGCCAAGCAGCCAACCCTTGGCCCCGTCATAGTTCATGACACAGGTGGCATTTCCGTGAATGCCCATCTTTTCTTCAAGCTTGCCGCAAGTCACCGCGTTGCGGTCGCCAAGGCTGCCGTCTTCGTTCACCAGGAACTTCGGCACGATGAACAGGCTGATGCCCTTGGTGCCTTCGCCCCCACCCGGGGCCTTGGCAAGGACAAGGTGGATGATGTTGTCCGCCAGGTCATGTTCACCGGCTGAAATGAAGATCTTCTGCCCGGTGATGAGGTAGCTGCCATCCGCCTGCGGTTCCGCCTTGGTGCGCATCAACCCAAGGTCGGTGCCTGCGTGGGGCTCGGTCAGGTTCATTGTGCCCGTCCATTCGCAGGATGCGAGCTTGGGCAGGTAGGTTGCCTTCTGTTCTTCAGTCCCGTGGGCGTGGATGGCGGAATAGGCGCCGTGGGTCAGGCCTTGGTACATGTTGAAGGCCATGTTGGCGGAAACGAACATCTCCCCTACCGCCGAATGCAGCAGGTAGGGCAGGCCTTGGCCGCCATACTCCGGATCGCAGTCCAGCGCAGTCCAGCCGCCTTCCCTCATCGCGGCAAAGGCGCGATCGAACCCATCGGGTGTACGAACAACGCCGTTTTCCAGCCGGCAGCCCTGCATGTCGCCGGTCAGGTTCAGCGGCGCCAGCACCTCGGACGACAGCTTGCCGGCTTCCTCCAGCACCGCGGCGGTGAAAGCGCGGTCAAGATCCTGATAGCCGGGGGCGGGTGTTTCGGTGATCTTCAGGACGTCGTGCAACACGAACTGCATGTCTGCAACAGGCGCGTTGTAGATGGGCATCTTCGACCTCTCTCCCTTGCGTCATTCGGCAGCGGGCCGACCGGCCAGCGACGCGATCATCTGTTCGCCCCAGTCGAGCTGTTCCCGCAATTCGGCGATGGCCTCGTCCAGTTCCGCGCGCTGCTGTTCCATCTGGGCCAGCCGGTCGCGCGCCAGTTCATAGGTGCGCGTCAATTGCGTCAGCTGGGTGCGGTCGTGATCGTAAAGATCCAGAAGCTGGCGGATTTCCTCAAGGCTGAAGCCAAAGCGCTTGCCTCGCAGGATCAGCTTGAGCCGCGCCCGGTCGCGCCGGCTGAACAGCCGATGCTGGCCTTGGCGGGCGGGGAACAGAAGCTCCTTCGCCTCATAGAAACGCAGGGTGCGCGGCGTCACATCGAAGCTTTCGCACATCTGGCGGATCGTCATCAACTCGTCGGTCATAGCCGGTCTTTCCATCGCCTGCACGATGCGGGCGTCAGCAAAAGGTGCGCATATACACAGGCCCATGCAAGCAAGCCTGACGTTGACGTAAACGTAACGTCACGTCATGCCGACGGATCGGCATCCGGTTGTGATTTCAGCAGTTCAGCGGCTTCCTGGCGCAGGCTGCGCAGGTCGGCGATGGTGGCGGCAAGCTCATGATGCTGGCGCGTCAGTTCCTCGATCTGGCGGTCGGCCATCTCGATCCAGGTGGCAAGCTGCAGCCGGGTGCCTTGGGTTTCGTAGAGCGACAACCACTGGCGGATTTCCTCGAGGCTGAAGCCGAAACGGCGCCCCCGGAGGATCAGCGTCATTCGCGCAATCTCGCGCGGGCCGTAAAATCGGCTGCGCCCTTCGCGTTCGGGCTGAAGAAGTTCGATATACTCGTAATAGCGCAGGGTCCGTGGCGTCACATCAAAGCGGGCGCACATCTCCTTGAAGCTTAACCGTGGTTCACTCATCCCGTCCTCCGCCGTCGCTGCAGGCTACCTGCGGATGCCCCCCTGTGCAACCGGCGGATGCGGGGCCTTGCGGCAGGGGCGGCTTCGGGCATAACTGTAACAAATATCTGGCAGGACAAGCGAAAATGGACGACAAGCTGAGGATAGCGCGCCAGTTCATCGAAGCCATTCCGCATTCGGCCGCGCTTGGCATGCAGGTCGAGGAGCTGGGCGACGGCATGGCCGTGATCTCGATGCCCTATGATAGCCGGCTGGTGGGGGACCCCAAGTCGGGGGTGATCCACGGCGGGGCGGTGTCCGCCCTGATGGATACATGTGCCGGAAGCGCCGTCATGGCGCATCCCACCGGACCATCGGGCACGGCCACGATCAGCCTGCGGATCGACTACATGCGCGCCGCCACGCCCGGGCAACGGATCCGGGCGCGGGCGGAATGCTACCATGTCACCCGCACGGTCGCCTTTATCCGTGCCACGGCGGCCGATGATGATGAAACGCGCCCGGTCGCGGCAGCCACCGGCACGTTCACGATTGAAAGGGGCCGTGCATGAGCCCACGGCGCCCGCCCGAACCCGTTCAGGTCGTCAAGAAGCGGCGCGACGCCGCGTTGGGCGCGCTGGTGCACGGGGTTCCCTACATCCAGTTCCTTGGCATCCGCTTTGATCGCCGCGGTGATGAACTGACCTCGGTCCTGCCGTATGACAATAAGCTCATCGGCAATCCGATAATCCCGGCGATCCATGGCGGCGTCACGGCTGCCTTTCTTGAGGTGACGGCCATCATCGAACTGTCCTGGTCGCTCCTGTGGGAAGAGATGGAGGCAGGGACGCTCGACCCCCGTGGCCTGACGGCGGAAACGCTGCCGCGCCTGCCCAAGACCATCGACTTCACAGTAGATTACCTTCGGTCGGGGCTGCCGCGTGATGCCTATGCGCGGGCGCGGGTGAACCGGTCTGGGCGACGCTATGCTTCGGTCCATGTAGAGGCCTGGCAGGACAACCGCAGCCGGCTGTTCGCGCAGGCAACGGGACATTTCCTGATGCCAGAGCCGGAATAGCCCTTGCAGGATCAGGTCACCCACCGGCGCGTGCTGCGGATCGCGGTGCCGATCGTGTTGTCAAACGCGACGGTGCCGATCTTGGGCGCAGTGGATACGGGCGTGGTGGGGCAGATTGGGGCCGCCGCGCCAATCGGTGCGGTGGGGGTCGGTGCGGTGATCCTCGCCTCGGTCTACTGGATCTTCGGTTTTCTGCGGATGGGAACGTCCGGCCTTGTCGCGCAGGCGCGGGGGGCGGGGGATACGGCGGAATCCGGCGCCATCCTGATGCGGGCGCTTATCATCGCGGTCGCCGCCGGGCTGACCTTCGTCCTTTTGCAGGCGCCTCTGATCGCCGGTGCCTTCCGCATCGCCCCGGCGAGCGAGGAGGTGGAGGCGCTGGCCCGCACCTACCTCGGCATCCGCATCTGGGGGGCGCCGGCGACGATCGCCCTTTACGCGGTCACCGGCTGGCTGATCGCACAGGAACGCACCCGCGCCGTGTTGCTGCTGCAGCTGTGGATGAACGGGCTCAACATCGGCTTGGATCTCTGGTTCGTGCTGGGGCTGGGGTGGGGCGTAGGGGGCGTGGCTGTCGCGACGCTGATCGCCGAATGGTCGGGGCTGGCGCTGGGCCTGTGGCTGTGCCGCAGGGCGTTCGCCAAAGGCGGCTGGCGGGACCACGCGCGGATCTTCGACCGGGTCCGCCTGCGGCGGATGCTGTCGGTGAACACGGATATCATGATCCGGTCCGTCGTGCTTCAGGGTAGCTTTACCGCCTTTATCTTTCTTGGCGCCGGATTTGGCGATGTGACCCTTGCGGCCAACCAGGTGCTGCTTCAGTTCCTGGAGGTGACGGCCTATGCGCTCGACGGCTTTGCCTTCGCGGCCGAGGCTTTGGTGGGGCAGGCGGTAGGCGCCCGCTCGGTGGCGGGCATCCGGCGGTCGGCGTGGATGACAAGCCTCTGGGGCTTGGGGGCGGCGCTGCTGCTTGCGCTAGGCTTTGCGGTGCTGGGGCCGATGGTGATCGACGTAATGGCCCGCGATCCATCGGTGCAGATCGAGGCGCGCGCCTATCTGCCGTGGATCGTGGCGGGGTCGATCCTCAGCCTCGCGGCCTACATGTTCGACGGAATCTTCATCGGCGCGACCGGCACGAAGGAGATGCGGAACGCAACGCTTGCCTCGGTCGCGGTTTATGCGGCGGTCGTCGTGATGCTGGTGCCGCAGTGGCAGAACCACGGGCTTTGGGCGGCGCTGATGGTGCTAAACGTCATGCGGGGCCTGACGCTTTGGGCCTACTACCCGCGGCTGGAAAGGCGGGTGGCGCTGGCCTAAAGCCAGTCGCCCCGCCCGGTACCAACCGCCGCGCTGACAGAGGCGAAACCATCCCGTTCCAACAGCGCGTCGAGCCCCTTGAGGATCTGCGGCACCAGTGACAGGCCGGTATAGATCAGCGCGGTATAGATCTGCACTGCCAAGGCACCGGCGCGGATCTTGGCATAGGCCTGTTCTGCCGAACCCACGCCGCCCACGCCGACCAGAGGCATCTGTCCCTCCGTCAGCTGTGAAAGCCGCGCCAGAACCCGGGTGGAACGTTCGAACAGCGGCGCGCCAGACAGGCCGCCTGCCTCCCTTGCATGGGTGCTGGCGAGCCCGTCGCGCGAAAGCGTGGTGTTGGTCGCGATAATTGCATCAACGCCGGCGGAGGACGCGACCTCTGCGATTTCAGCCAGATCGTCATCGGCCAGATCGGGCGCGATTTTCAGGAACACCGGGATCTGGCGCGGCAGGCCTGCCCGTACTTCCATCACCCCGGCCAGAAGCGCCGCCAGCGCCGCCCGCCCTTGCAGGTCGCGCAGGCGTTCGGTGTTGGGCGAACTGACGTTCACCGTGGCAAAATCTAGATGCGGCCCGCAGAGCGCCAGCACCTGCGCGAAATCGGCAGCGCGGTCGCTGCTGTCCTTGTTGGCGCCAAGGTTCAGCCCGATGATCCCGTCACGCGGCCGCTGCGCAAGGCGGCTGGCGATCACCTGCGCGCCCTCGTTGTTGAAGCCGAAGCGGTTGATGGCGGCGCGATCCTCGGACAGACGGAACAGGCGCGGCTTGGGGTTGCCGGGCTGCGGGCGAGGGGTCGCGGCCCCCACTTCCACGAAGCCGAAGCCCGCATGGGCCAGCGGCGCCAGCGCCTGAGCGTTTTTGTCAAACCCGGCGGCAAGGCCCAGCGGGTTGTCCAGCGCCAGCCCGGCCAGTTTGCACCGCAGCCGTCCGGAGCGATAGGCCGGACCCATGGGCGCCACGCCCAGCCGCAGTGCCTTCAGCGCCAAGCCATGAGCGGTTTCAGGATCAAAACGATGGAGCGCGGCCATCCCCGCGCGTTCAAGAATGCTCACCACAAACCCTCGGGGAAGATATGGCCGGTCGCGCCCAGCGGCAGCGACTTGTCCCACAGCACATCCTCGATCCGCAGGGGGCGATAAAGATGCGGGAAAAGCTGCCCGCCGCGGGAGGGTTCCCACTTCAGTGCAGGGCCAAGGCGATCCGGGTCCAGCGCCACCAGCACAAGGTCGCTCTCGGTGGCGAAATGGCGCGCGGCGGTTTCGGCAACCTGCGCGGCCGTCGACATGTGGATGTAGCCATCGGCAAGATCCACAGGCGCGCCTGCAGTCTGGCCTGCGGCGCGGAAGGCATCCCATTCGGGGCGGCGGAAAATCTTGTAGATCTGCATGCCTGCCTCATGCCCGTTGCCCGGGCTTCGGTCAATGGGGTTGGCATGGTCATGCAGGTTTCACATGCCGCTGCTAGTCCCGCGCAACAGTCTTTGACAGGGCAGGCGGGGGCCGCCACTCTGTCAAAATCAACGGATGGGAGAATTCTGATGACAGCTCGTTTCCTGGCATCGGCGGCGGTGGTCGCGCTTTCGGCTGGCATGGCACAGGCGGACTACACGCTGCATGTGCTGCACATCAACGATTTCCACAGCCGGATCGAGCCGATCAACGCCTCTGATTCGACCTGCAGCGCCGAGGATGACGCGGCCGGCGAATGCTTTGGCGGTGTGGCGCGGCTTTACACCAAGATCAACGAATTGCGCGACAGCCTGACCCAGGACGGGCAGAACGTGATCGTTCTGGACGCAGGCGACCAGTTCCAGGGCTCGCTGTTCTACAGCACCTACAAGGGCGAGGCCGAGGCCGAGTTCATGGAAGAGATCGGCTTTGACGCCATGGCCGTGGGCAACCATGAATTCGACGACGGGCCGCAGGGGCTGGCGGATTTCCTTGACCGGGTGACCTTCCCGGTGCTGTCGTCCAACCTCGATCTCAGCCGGTCGAACCTGCTGAACAACCGGGTGCAGAAAAGCACCGTGCTGGAGGTAGGCGGCGAACGTATCGGCATCGTTTCCGCGCTTGCCACTGATACGGTGGAAACGTCTTCGCCCGGGCCGGATGTCCTTTTCCAGGATGAGGTTGACGCCCTTGCGGCGGAAGTTGACGCGCTGCGCGAGGATGGCGTGACCAAGATCATCGCGCTGACCCATGTCGGCTTTGTCCGCGATCAGGAGATCGCCGCGCAAGTGCCGGGCATCGATGCGGTGGTCGGCGGACATTCCCACACCTTCCTGTCCGCGAGCGCCGAGGAACGGCAAGGCGCCTATCCCACCTGGGTCAGCCAGGAAGACGGCACGGCGGTGCCAGTGGTGCAGGCCTATGCCTATGGCAAGTACCTTGGCCATCTGGTGCTGGAATTCAACGACGAGGGGAGCCTGATCCACGCCCATGGCGACACGATCCTGATCGACGCCTCGGTTGCCCCCGATGAACAAATCGCGGCGCGCGTCGCCGAACTGGGCGAACCGATTGAGGAACTGAAGGCCCGCGTGGTGGCGAGCATCGCCGCGGATTTGGACGGTAGCCGCGAGACCTGCCGTCAGCAGGAATGCAGCATGGGCAACGCTATCACCGATGCGATGCTCGCGCGCACGCAGGAACAGGGCATCACCATTGCGATCCAGAACGGCGGGGGGATTCGCGCCTCGATCGAGGGGGGCGAGGTGACGATGGGCGACGTGCTGACAGTGCTGCCGTTCCAGAACACGCTGTCCACCTTCCAGACCACCGGCGCCGTTATTGTCGAGGCGCTGGAAAACGGGGCCAGCCGGATGGAAGAGGGCGCAGGCCGCTTTGCCCAGGTGGCGGGGCTTCGTTATGCCGTCGATCCGGCGGCCGAACCCGGCTCCCGCATCAGCGAGGTCATGGTGCGCGATGGCGAGGACTGGGTGCCCATCGACGCGGACGCGACCTATGGCGTGGCGACAAACAACTATGTCCGGCAGGGGGGCGACGGCTTCCACATGTTCGCCGCCAATGCGGAAAATGCCTATGACTATGGCCCCGATCTTGCCGATGTGCTGGCGGATTACCTGGCCGATGCGCAGGATTACCAGCCCGTGGTCGAGGGGCGGATTTCGGTAAATTAACGGCGCGCGGGGCCCTTGCATTGGCCCCGCAGCCTGCCTATACCATGCACAGGCGCGCGGGTATGGTGTAATGGTAGCGCCTCAGCCTTCCAAGCTGATGGTGCGGGTTCGATTCCCGCTACCCGCTCCAGAAAAACGCCCGGGCCTTGGCCCGGGCGTTCTGATTTCAGCGGAAGCGCTGGATTTCCCCGGACCGCAGGCGGGCGATGTAGCTGTTCATCTCGCGCCGGACGACGGGCATCAGCACGTAAAGCCCGACGATGTTCACGACTGCCATGGCAAAGATCGCCGCATCTGAAAAGTCGATCACCGGGTCCAGGCTCGCCGCCGCGCCAACGACGACGAAGGCGCAGAACATCAGCTTGAACGTGAGTTCCTGCCGTTGGCCTTCTCCGAACAGGTAGGTCCAGGCCTTCAGCCCGTAGTAGGACCACGAGATCATGGTCGAGAAGGCAAAGAGCACCACCGCCACGACCAGCACGTAGGGGAACCACCACAGCGCCGCACCAAAGGCGTTCGAGGTCAGGCCCACGCCGGTTGCCCCGTCCACGGTGGCGATACGGCCGCCCTCGACGATATAAAGTCCCGTCTGGGGGTCCTGCAGCAACTGGCCGGTGATGATGATGACAAGGGCGGTCATCGTGCAGATTACCACCGTGTCGATGAAGGGCTCCAGCAGCGCCACGAATCCTTCGGTGATCGGTTCCTTGGTACGGACTGCCGAATGCGCGATGGCGGCGGAACCCACGCCAGCCTCGTTCGAAAAAGCGGCCCGGCGGAAGCCTTGGATCAGCGCGCCGACCATGCCGCCCGCGACACCGAGCCCAGTGAACGCGCCGGCAAAGATCTGCGAAATTGCCCAGCCGATCTGGTCGCGGTAGATGAACAGGATCACGATGGCCGTGCCGACATAAAGGATGCCCATGAACGGCACCACCCGCGAGGTCACCCGCGCGATCGACTGAAGCCCGCCTACGATCACCGCAAAGACGATCGTGGCAAAGACCAGCCCGGTCACCCAGCCCGGATAGGCGCCGACCACGCCTGCGATCTGTTGGTGTGCCTGGTTGGCTTGGAACATATTGCCGCCGCCCAGCGACCCGAGCACGCAAAAGATCGCGAAGGCCGCAGCAAGGAAGCGCCCGCCCGGCAGGCCACGTTCGGCAAAGCCCTTGGTGATGTAGTACATTGGGCCGCCAGATACCGTGCCATCGGCATATTCATTGCGGTATTTGACGCCCAGCGTGCATTCCGTGAACTTCGTGGCCATCCCCATGAGGCCCGCAACAATCATCCAGAAGGTCGCGCCGGGGCCGCCGATCGATACTGCCACCGCCACGCCGGCGATGTTGCCCAGCCCGACGGTGCCAGACAGAGCCGTTGCCAGCGCCTGAAAGTGGCTCACCTCCCCCGGATGGCTTGGATCGGCATAGCGACCGCGCACGATCGCCACCGCATGACCCACCATTCGGAGCTGGACGAAGCCGAAATAGATGGTCATGACCGCCGCCGCGACGACCAGCCACAGCACGATCCATGGAACATCCGTTCCCGGCAGGTTCGCAAAGATCAGCGACACGAACCAGCCCGTCGCTTGGGCAAAGGCAGTATTGACCGCCTCGTCGATCCCCTGTGCCAACACCGGCGTCGGCACGAGGAGGCCCGCCGCAATAAGCGCGGTGGCATCACGTTTCTTCATGGGTAACCTCACCTCTTGCGATGGGTCGCGTCCTTGCCATGTCTTTCCTGTTACGAAAAGCCCTTTTCCGCAGAACAGGCTGTTCAGGCCGCGTGACGTTGTGGCCCCTAAGGTTAACTGCACCGCGGTACCTCCGAATCAAGGACGGATGTCCCGGCAGCGCGGCAAGGCGCCGCTTGACCGCGTGCTTGCCCCGCCGGGGGCAGTCCCTTAAACCCAAAGGCCATGGGAACGGTGGGATCGGACAGGGGCATGGCAAGACGGGGCTCTGCGACGCAAGAGGAACGCGCGGCGTCGCGGCGGGTAGGCGCGCTGCGCGGGCTGTGGCCCTTCATCATGCCCTATCGCTGGCTTGCCACGGCGGCGGTGCTGGCGCTGGTGCTGACGGCCTGTGTTTCGCTCGCGCTGCCGCTGGCGGTGCGGAGGGTCGTGGACAACTTCAACACGGACGATGCCGCGCTCCTTGACCAGTATTTCGCGGCGGCGCTGGGGATCGTGGCGTTGCTCGCCCTTGGGACGGCGGCGCGGTACTATTTCGTGACCCGGTTGGGTGAACGTGTGGTGGCGGACATCCGCCGCGCGCTGTTCGACCGCGTCATCGGCATGAGCCCGTCATTCTTTGAAAGGATCATGACGGGCGAGGTGCTGTCGCGGCTGACCACCGACACCACGCTGATCCTGTCGGTCATCGGGTCAAGCGCCTCAATTGCGCTGCGCAACCTGCTGATCCTTGGCGGCGGGCTGGTCCTGATGTTGCTGACCAGCGCCAAGCTTGCGGGGCTGGTGCTGCTGATCGTGCCGGCGGTGATCGTGCCGATCGTGGTGCTGGGCCGGCGGCTGCGCGTCCTGAGCCGCGAGAACCAGGACTGGATCGCTGCCAGTTCCGGCAATGCCTCCGAGGCGCTGCTGGCGGTGCAGACCGTCCAGTCCTTTACCCATGAGGTCATCAGCCGCGGCACCTTTGGCGAGGTGACCGAACGATCATTCGAGTCCGCGCGCCGGCGCATCGCGACCCGCGCGGTGATGACGGTCATCGTGATTTTCTTGGTGTTCAGCGGCGTGGTTGGCGTGCTGTGGATCGGGGCGACGGATGTGCGGTCCGGCACCATGACGGCCGGGGAACTGGTGCAGTTCGTCATCTATGCAATCATGGTGGCAGGGGCTGTCGGCGCCCTGTCCGAGATATGGGGAGAGATCCAGCGCGCGGCCGGCGCGACCGAACGCTTGGTAGAGCTTCTGCACGCCGCCGATGCGGTGCAGGACCCGCCCGTGCCCGTGCCCCTGCCGCGCCCCGTGGCGGGCCGCATCACGTTCGAGGATGTGACCTTCCACTACCCCGCGCGTCCTGGTGCCGCTGCGCTGAACGGCATCACGCTGGACGTGGCGCCGGGCGAAACCGTGGCACTGGTCGGTCCCTCGGGGGCAGGCAAGACGACGATCATCCAGCTGCTGCAGCGGTTCTATGATCCCGAATCCGGTGCGGTGCGGATTGACGGCATCGACCTGCGTGACATGGCCCGGTCGGATTTCCGTCGCGCCATTGCGATGGTGCCGCAGGACCCGGCGATCTTTGCCACGACGGCGCGAGAGAACATCCGCTTTGGCCGCCCTGAGGCAACCGATGCCGAGGTTGAAGCCGCGGCCCGGGCCGCCGCTGCGCATGAGTTCATTGCCGCGCTGCCGCAGGGCTATGACACGCAGGTGGGTGAACGCGGGGTGATGCTGTCGGGCGGGCAAAAACAGCGGCTCGCCATTGCCCGCGCCATTCTGCGCGACGCGCCGATCCTGCTGCTGGACGAGGCGACCTCGGCCCTTGATGCGGAGTCTGAACGCGCGGTACAGGAGGCGGTCGAGCGGCTGGCACAGGATCGTACGACGCTGATCGTGGCACACAGGCTGGCGACCGTGAAAAAGGCCGACCGGATCGTGGTTTTTGATCAGGGGCGGATCGTGGCCAGCGGCACGCATGACAGCCTGGTGGCTGAAGGCGGGCTTTATGCCCGGCTTGCGCGGCTGCAATTTACAGACGGCTCTGCCGCCGCCTGACGCAGCATCGGGCTTGCCAGAAGGGGTCTAAGGATTCATCCTCCCCGGAGGCGCCGGTGGCGCTTGCGGAGGAGGATACATGACACGCTATGCAAGCCGCGCCGATCGGGATGCGATCGAGGCCGAAATGCCATGGGAGGCCCGCGGCCTTCCCGCGACCGTCTACCAGCTGCTGGACCGGACGCGGCAGGCACATGGGGCGCGGCCGGCGATATCGTTCCAGCTTCAGTCGGGCCCCAAGGACAAGGCAGAGACCCTGATCTGGGCCGACTTTCAGGCGCAGATCACGCAGGCGGCGAACCTGTTCCGCAGCCTTGGGATTGGTGAGCGCGATGTCGTGGCCTTTGTCCTGCCGAACTGCCTTGAAACCGCAGTCACCCTGATCGCCGGGGCAACCGCGGGCATTATCAGCCCCATCAACCCGCTGCTGGAGGCTGAACAGATCGGCAGCATCCTGCGCGAGACAGGCGCCAAGGTCGTGGTGACCCTGCGACCCTTCCCCAAGACCGATCTGGCGCAGAAGGTGGCCGAGGCGGTCGCCCTGGCCCCGAATGTGACGACGGTGCTGGAGGTCGATCTTCTGCACTACCTGATCCCTCCGAAAAGCTGGCTGGTGCCGTTCCTGCGGCCAAAGAACCCGGCGCAGCACAAGGCGAAGGTGTTGGACTTCACCACCGCCTGCGCCGCCCAGCCGCGCGAGGCCCTGACCTTCACCGAATCCGACATCGACAGGGTCTGCGCCTATTTCCACACCGGCGGCACCACCGGGATGCCCAAGATCGCGCAGCACAAGGCGTCGGGGATGATCTACAACGGCTGGCTGGGGCAGCGGCTTCTGTTCACCGAACAGGACACGGTGATCTGCCCGTTGCCGCTGTTTCACGTCTTTGCCGCCTATCCGATCCTAATGTCGATGATCGCGTCAGGCGCGCATGTTGTGTTCCCTACGCCGGCCGGTTACCGCGGCGAAGGTGTCTTTGACAATTTCTGGAAGCTGATCGAACGGTGGAAGGTCACCTTCGTGATTACCGTTCCAACGGCGATTTCCGCCCTGATGCAGCGGCCGGTGAACGCAGATGTGTCCTCTCTAAAATATGCCTTCTCCGGCTCGGCACCCCTGCCGGTGGAACTGTACAATCGGTTCGAAAAGGCGACTGGCGTGACGATTGTCGAAGGATATGGCCTGACCGAGGCCACCTGCCTTGTCTCGGTCAACCCTCCGCAGGGGGTGAAGAAGATCGGGTCGGTCGGAATACCGTTCCCCTATACCCATGTCCGGATTCTGGATGCCGACGGGGCAGGGACGGTGCGCCGGGAATGCGGCGTGGACGAGGTGGGCGAGATCTGCATTGCCAATCCCGGTGTCTTCGAAGGCTCCACCTATACCGAGGTGGACAAGAACCGCGGTCTTTTCGCCGAGGGGCGTTACCTGCGCACCGGCGACCTGGGGCGACTGGATGCAGACGGGTATCTTTACATCACCGGGCGGGCCAAGGACCTGATCATCCGCGGTGGGCACAACATCGACCCCGCCATGATCGAAGAGGCATTGATGAGCCACCCGGCCGTAGCCTTCGTCGGCGCGATCGGCCAGCCTGACGGATTTGCGGGGGAGCTTCCCTGCGCCTATGTCGAACTGGTCAAGGGGGCAGAGGTGACGGTCGAGGAACTGACGGAGCACGCTGCAGGGCGGATCACCGAACGTGCCGCCATCCCCAAGCATATCGAGATATTGCCGGAACTGCCCAAGACCGCCGTCGGCAAGGTCTTCAAGCCTGCGCTGCGCAAGCTGGCGATCACCCGCATCTACAACGCGGTGCTTGCGGGCCAAGGCATCGCCGCCGAAGTGGAGGAGGTGGTCGAGGACCGCAAGCGCGGGCTTGTGGCGCGCCTGCGCCGAACCGGGGACGTGGACGAGGCAGCCATCTCCCGGACGCTGGGCGAATATACACGTCCCTGGGAATGGGCCGCCTGAGGCCCAAAAAGCAAAAAGCCGGTCGTGAGACCGGCCTTTTGATTGGAGCGGGCGATGAGATTCGAACTCACGACCCTAACCTTGGCAAGGTTATGCTCTACCCCTGAGCTACGCCCGCATCCTTGGGTGAGCGGTGATTTACAAACTCCTCCGGGGGGCCGCAAGAGGAAAAACAGCGGGCCGGGAAAATTTTCGCCTTTCCCGGCCCCTGAGGCCTAGCCTTCGAGTTCGACCAGCAGATCCTTGGCTTCGATCTGCGCGCCGGGGGTGACGTGCAGGGCGCGGATCACGCCGGTACGGTCGGCATGGATGCCGGTTTCCATCTTCATCGCCTCGATCGTCAGCAGCAGGTCGCCAGCATTGACCTTCTGCCCGACGGTCACGGCGACAGATGCCACCGAGCCCGGCATCGGTGCGCCGACATGTTCGGGATTACCCTCGGCCGCCTTGGGGCGGGCGGCGGTCGTAGCCTTCACCTGCCGGTTCGGCACCCGGATCACGCGCGGCTGGCCGTTCAGGTCAAAGAAGACGCGGACGTCGCCCTCCTCATTGGTGTCGCCCACGGCCTGCAGACGGATTTCCAGCGTCTTGCCCGGGTCGATCTCGGCGGTGATCTCCTCCCCCGGCTCCATCCCGTAGAAGAAGGTGCGGGTGGGCAGGGCGCGGACCGGGCCATAGGTGCGGTGCCGGGCGCGGTAGTCCATGAACACCTTCGGGTACATGAGGTAGCCGTTCAGATCCTCGTCGTCGAACTTGACGTCGCTGGCATCCTCATCCTCGGTCGCAAGCTCGGCACGGACGCGGGCACGGGTCTCATCAAGGTCCACAGGGGGCAGATGGGCGCCGGGGCGGTCAGTCATGGGCTGTTCGCCCTTGAGGACCTTGCGGAGGATGCCCTCCGGCCAGCCGCCCGGAGGTTGCCCCAGGTTCCCGCGCAGCATGTCGATGACCGAGTCGGGGAAGGAAACATCCACGTTCGGGTCCTCGACCTGTGCACGGGTCAGGCCTTGCGCCACCATCATCAGGGCCATGTCGCCAACCACCTTGGACGACGGCGTGACCTTCACGATGTCGCCGAACATCTGGTTCACGTCGGCATAGGCCTGCGCCACCTCGTGCCAGCGTTCCTCCAGCCCCAGGCTACGGGCCTGCGCCTTGAGGTTGGTGAACTGCCCCCCGGGCATTTCATGCAGGTAAACCTCGGACGCCGGGGCCTGCAGCCCGGATTCGAAGGCCGCGTAGTGGCCGCGCACCGTTTCCCAGTAGTTCGAAATCTCGCGGATCGCGGAGATGTCGAGTCCGGTATCGCGCTCCGTCCCCTTCAGCGCCTCCACGATCGAGCCCAGCGTGGGCTGCGAGGTGTTGCCCGACAGCGCGTCCATCGCGCAGTCCACGGCATCAACCCCTGCCTCTGCCGCGGCAAGGATCGTAGCTCCGCCAAGGCCAGAGGTGTCATGGGTGTGGAAGTGGATCGGCAGCCCGACCTCTTCCTTCAGCGCCTTGATGAGAATCCGCGCGCTTGCGGGCTTCAGCAGCCCCGCCATGTCCTTGAGCCCCAGCACATGGGCGCCCGCATCGCGCAGCGCCTTGCCCATCGTGACATAGTACTGGAGGTCATATTTGGGCCGCGTCGGATCAAGCAGGTCGCCGGTGTAGCAGATCGTGCCTTCGCAGATCTTGCCGGATTCGATCACCGCGTCCATGGCGACGCGCATGTTTTCCACCCAGTTGAGGCTGTCGAAGACGCGGAACACGTCCACCCCGGTCTTGGCGGCCTGCGCGACAAATTCCTGCACCACGTTGTCGGGGTAGTTCGTGTAGCCCACCCCGTTCGACGCCCGCAGCAGCATCTGCGTCATCACGTTCGGCATTGCCGCGCGGATGTCGCGCAGCCGCTGCCAGGGGCATTCCTGCAGGAAGCGATAGGCCACGTCAAAGGTGGCGCCACCCCAGCATTCCACGCTGAAGAGCTGCGGCAGGTTTGCCGCATAGGCAGGCGCCACGCGGATCATGTCGATGGACCGCATCCGCGTCGCCAGCAGCGACTGGTGCCCGTCGCGCATGGTGGTGTCGGTGATCAACACCTGCTTTTGCGCAGCCATCCAGTCGGCCACGGCCTGCGGGCCCTTTTCCTCCAGCAACGTACGGGTGCCGGGGGCGGGGTCGGCGCGCAGGGCCGGGGGCTTGGGCTGCTTGAGATCCGCTGCCGGAAGCGGGCGACCGGCGGTTTCGGGATGCCCGTTTACTGTGATGTCGGCGATATAGGTCAGGATGCGCGTTGCCCGGTCGCGGCGCTTCTTGAAGTTGAACAACTCGGGCGTGGTGTCGATGAACTTGGTGGTGCATTCGTTCGCGAGGAACGTCGGGTGCTTCAGCAGGTTTTCGACAAACGCGATGTTGGTGGACACGCCGCGAATCCGGAACTCGCGCAGGGCACGGTCCATCCGGGCGATCGCCATTTCCGGCGTCGGTGCCCAAGCAGTAACCTTGACCAGCAGCGAGTCATAGTACCGCGTGATCACGCCGCCCGAATACGCCGTGCCGCCGTCCAGGCGGATGCCCATGCCGGTGGCGGAACGATAGGCGGTGATGCGGCCATAGTCGGGGATGAAGTTGTTCTGCGGGTCCTCGGTCGTTACCCGGCATTGCAGCGCATGGCCAGAAAGCGTGACCTCGGCCTGGCTGGCGGCGCCGGTGGCCTCAGGCAACGTCGCGCCTTCGGCGATCAGGATCTGGGCGCGGACGATGTCGATGCCGGTCACTTCCTCGGTGACGGTATGTTCGACCTGGATGCGGGGGTTCACCTCGATGAAGTAGAAGGCCCCGGTGTCCATATCCATCAGAAACTCGACAGTCCCGGCGTTCTGGTAGCCCACCTGACGCGCGATCTTGAGCCCGAGGCCGCAGATCTCGGCCCGCTGTTCATCGGTCAGGTAGGGGGCAGGGGCGCGTTCGACGACCTTCTGGTTGCGGCGCTGCACGGTGCAGTCACGCTCGAACAGGTGGTAGATCTCGCCATGGGTGTCGCCAAGGATCTGCACCTCGACGTGGCGGGCGCGGAGGATCATCTTTTCCAGATAACCCTCGCCGTTGCCAAAGGCGGCCTCTGCCTCGCGCCGGCCCTCGCGGACCTTGTCGGCAAGTTCCTCGGGGCCCATGATCGGACGCATGCCACGCCCGCCACCGCCCCAGCTGGCCTTGAGCATCAGCGGATAGCCGACTTCATCCGCCATACGGCGGATTTCATCCATGTCGTCGCCCAGAACCTCGGTCGCGGGGATGACGGGCACGCCTGCCTCGATCGCGACGCGGCGCGCGCTGGCCTTGTCGCCCAGCGCGCGCATCGTGTCTGCGCGGGGACCGATGAAGGTAATGCCGGCGGTGTCGCAGGCCTCGACGAATTCAGGGTTTTCGGACAAAAGGCCATAGCCGGGGTGAATGGCGTCGGCCCCCGACATCTTGGCCACCTTGATGATGTCCGGGATGCAAAGGTAAGCGCCAACCGGGCTCAGCCCTTCGCCAATCCGATATGCCTCGTCCGCCTTGAAGCGGTGCAGCCCCAGCTTGTCTTCCTCGGCATAGACGGCAACCGTCTTCTTGCCCATTTCATTCGCCGCGCGCATCACGCGGATGGCAATTTCGCCGCGGTTGGCTACAAGGATCTTGCTGAAGGTCTTCACAGGCGCCGTTCCTCCGATAACGCTTTGGTGGCATTCATAACGAGCCACCTCTTGCTCTACAATTCGCATCTGCCAAACCAGATGCTGCGACTGCACCGACGCCGGAACGGCCCGAAACGACGCATCAGGCGCATCTTTTCAGCCGCGCAAAGATTCTTCCTCTTGGCAGGAACGGAATGGGAACAAAACCTTTCACTTCTGCGCGGCATTGGCTAGATTGGCAGCATGAGCGATTTTGATGAATTCGACGCCTTCGAGGCCGGTGCCCGCCAAAGCCTGTCGGCCCGCGCCATGGCCGCGCGGCCTGCGCCCTATCTTGACGACCTGAACCCGGCGCAACGCGCCGCGGTAGAGACGCTGGATGGCCCGGTGCTGATGCTTGCCGGGGCAGGTACCGGCAAGACCAAGGCGCTGACGACGCGGATCGTCCATCTGCTGAACACCCACCGCGCCCGCCCGAACGAGATCCTCGCCGTGACCTTCACCAACAAGGCCGCGCGAGAGATGAAGGACAGGGTAGGTCGGCTCTTGGGCCAGCCGGCCGAAGGGATGCCCTGGATGGGCACGTTCCATTCGATCAGCGTCAAGCTGCTGCGTCGTCATGCAGAGCTTGCGGGGCTCAAGTCGAACTTCACGATCCTGGACACGGATGACCAGATCCGGCTGCTCAAGCAGATCATCGTCGCGGAAAACATCGATGAGAAGCGCTGGCCCGCGCGCCAGCTGGCCGGGATCATCGACGGGTGGAAGAACCGCGCCTGGACGCCGACCAAGGTGCCCGCGGCCGAGGCTTCGGCCTTCAACAACCGCGGAACGGAACTTTATGCCGCCTATCAGGACCGGCTGCGGACGCTGAATGCGGTCGATTTCGGCGACCTGCTGCTGCATGTGGTCACGATCTTCCAAGCGCACCCCGATGTGCTGGAGCAATACCAGCGCTGGTTCCGGTACATCCTTGTGGACGAATATCAGGATACGAACATCGCGCAGTACATGTGGCTGCGGCTGCTGGCGCAGGGACATCGCAACATCTGCTGCGTCGGCGACGATGACCAATCGATCTACGGCTGGCGCGGTGCCGAGGTCGGAAACATCCTCAGGTTCGAAAAGGACTTTCCGGGCGCGCAGGTGATCCGGCTGGAACAGAACTACCGGTCCACCCCGCATATCCTCAGCGCGGCCTCGGGCGTGATTGCCGCCAACAAGGGGCGGCTGGGCAAGACGCTCTGGACAGACGCGCAAGAGGGCGAAAAGGTCCGCCTGATCGGTCACTGGGACGGCGAGGAAGAAGCTCGCTGGATCGGCGAAGAGATCGAGGCCCTGCAGCGCGGGACGCGCGGGCTGGACCCGATCAGCCCCGACGACATGGCGATTCTCGTCCGGGCCAGCCACCAGATGCGCGCGTTCGAGGATCGCTTCCTCACCATCGGCCTGCCGTATCGCGTCATTGGCGGCCCACGCTTCTACGAGCGGCTCGAGATTCGGGATGCTATGGCCTATTTCCGCCTTGCCGTCAGCCCCGAGGACGATCTCGCGTTCGAAAGGATCGTGAACACGCCCAAGCGTGGTCTCGGCGACAAGGCGCAGCAGGTGATCCAGCGCGCTGCGCGGGACGCCGGCGTGACGCTTCTGGAAGGGGCGCGGCGGGTGGTGTCTGACGCATCGCTTGGCGGCAAGGGGCTTGCCGAACTGCGCCGGCTGGTGGCTGAGGTTGATCGCTGGCATCAGCGGGCGCTTGTGCCTGGCCACAACCACATCGAACTGGCCGAGCAGATCCTCGATGATTCGGGCTACACGGCCATGTGGCAGAACGACAAGACGCCCGAGGCGCCCGGAAGGCTGGAGAACCTCAAGGAACTCGTGAAGGCGCTGGAGCAGTTTGAAAACCTTCAGGGCTTCCTTGAGCACGTCGCCCTGATCATGGACAACGAAACCGAGGACGTGGCCGAAAAGGTCAGCATCATGACGCTTCACGCCGCCAAGGGGCTGGAGTTTCCGGCGGTCTTCCTGCCGGGGTGGGAAGACGGGCTATTTCCCAGCCAGCGGGCGATGGACGAAAGCGGCCTCAAGGGGCTCGAGGAAGAGCGGCGGCTGGCTTATGTCGGCATCACCCGCGCCGAACGGATCTGCACGATTTCCTTCGCGGCGAACCGCAGGGTTTATGGCCAGTGGCAATCCTCGCTGCCGTCGCGCTTCATTGACGAACTGCCTGAGGAACATGTGGAGGTGCTGACCCCTCCTGGCCTTTACGGCGGCGGCTATGGTGCTGCTGGCATGACGGCATCCACAATGGATCAGCGGGTGGCGTCGGCGAATGTCTACAACTCTCCCGGCTGGAAGCGCCTGCAGGAGCGCACGGCAACGCGCCCGGTTTCGCAACCGCGCGAGAGCCGGAACGTCGTCATCGATCTTGATGCGGTGTCGAGCTTCACCATTGGGGACCGGGTGTTCCACCAGAAATTCGGCTATGGCACGGTCGATGGGATCGAAGGCGACAAGCTGGACGTCGCCTTTGACAAGGCCGGGCGCAAGAAGCTGGTCGCCCGCTTTGTCGTGGCAGCTGCGCAGGCTGACGACATCCCGTTCTGAAAATCTGACATCTTGAAATGAAAACGGCGACGCCCGGGAGGAGGTGGGCGCCGCCGTCAGACAACGAGTGCCCCAGGGAGGAGGAGGGGGCAGTCGAACACGTTGGGCCGTTGTGGCCCGAATTCAGGTGCGGTGACCTCCAGGGAGGAGGGAGGTCACCGCCTGTAGCGTGGCCCCAGGGAGGAGGAGGGGACCTTCGCATTCTGCTGGGCTGCTTGGCCCGAATTTCAGGTGCGGTGACCTCCAGGGAGGAGGAGGGAGGTCACCGCCTGTAGCGTGGCCCCAGGGAGGAGGAGGGGGCCTTCGCATTCTGCTGGGCCGTTGTGGCCCGGAATTCAGGTGCGGTGACCTCCAGGGAGGAGGAGGGAGGTCACCGCCTGTAGCGTGGCCCCAGGGAGGAGGAGGGGGCCTTCGCATTCTGCTGGGCCGTTGTGGCCCGGAATTCAGGTGCGGTGACCTCCAGGGAGGAGGAGGGAGGTCACCGCCTGTAGCGTGGTCCCAGGGAGGAGGAGGGGACCTTCGCATTCTGTTGGACCGTCGTGGCCCGAAGAAGAGACGGCGACACAGGGAGGAGGAGGTGTCGCCGTCAATGTCAGATCGCCTCGGGAGGAGGAGAGGCTCTCTGCAAAAACTTACTTACCCTGCGCCGCTTCGAGCGCGATGCGGGTGATCATCGAGCGGGAAATGCCCAGATCATTCAATTCGCGGGTTGACAAAGCGCCGAGTTCGCGCAGTGTCTGACGATAGACGCGACGACGCTGGACCGCTTCCCGGATGGCAGCCACCAGGGCGGCGGCACGGTCGGCGAGGCTGAGTTGCCCCAGGTGGATGTTCGTTGCGTGTGCCATTTTCATCTCTTCAAGTTCGCTTGGCGGGTCGGGTTCGTTCGTTTCCGTCGCCGTTAGGGCAAACATAGCCCTTCGCCGCGTTTGCACAATGCGGCAAACGGTCAATGCTGCCATGCAGCAAATGCATAACCTTGGCTGACCTAATTTCAGCAGTTGCACACGGCAATGCCCACAAGTGCGGCAGGACGTGTCTGGCCCCTTGTTACCAACGGGTGTACCGACGAGCTATAAAGCCTGTTGCAGCAAGGAGAACATGATGACTGTCACACGCGAGGCTGTTTTGCGGGCGCTTGGGGATCTGGCTCTGCCCGGAGGCGGGTCGCTCGGTTCTCGCGATCTGGTGCGGGCCCTCATGATCGAGGGTGATTCCGTCCGTTTCGTCATAGAAGCCCCGAATCCCGAAGAGGCGCGGGCGCTTGAACCGGTGCGTGCCGCGGCCGAAGCTGCGGTTCGCGCCCTTCCCGGTGTGGCTTCGGTTTCCGCCGTGCTGACGGCGCATGGGCCGGCGCCGAAACCGCCAGAGCCGCCCTCGCTCAAGATCGGCCGCCATCCTACGCCACAGGCAGGCCCGCAGCCGGTTGCAGGGGTCCAGCGGATTCTTGCGATCGCGTCGGGCAAAGGCGGTGTGGGTAAATCCACGGTGTCGAGCAACCTGGCCGTGGCGCTGGCGCGTCAGGGGCGGCGCGTGGGGCTGCTGGATGCTGACATCTATGGCCCGTCGCAGCCGCGGATGATGGGGGTGAACAAGCGCCCGGCCTCGCCCGATGGCAAGACCATCATCCCCCTCCAGGCCCACGGTGTCACGATGATGTCCATCGGGCTGATGCTCAAGGATGACGAGGCCGTGATCTGGCGTGGGCCGATGCTGATGGGCGCGCTTCAGCAGATGCTGGGACAGGTGGCTTGGGGCGAACTGGACGTGCTGATCGTGGACCTGCCGCCGGGCACGGGCGACGTGCAACTGACGCTGTGCCAGCGCACCCGCCTGACCGGCGCCATCGTCGTGTCGACCCCGCAGGACGTCGCGCTGCTGGACGCGCGCAAGGCGCTGAAGATGTTCGACACGCTGAAGACCCCGGTGCTGGGCCTGGTCGAGAACATGTCCACCTACGTCTGCCCCAACTGCGGCCACGAAGAGCACATCTTCGGCCATGGTGGTGTCGAGGAGGAGGCGCGCAAGCTGGGCCTGCCGTTCCTCGGGGCGCTGCCACTCGCGCTAGAGGTGCGCGTGGCGGGCGATGCGGGCACGCCTGTCGCCGCGGGCGAGGGGCCGGTGGCAGAGGCCTATGCGCGGCTCGCCAAGGGGCTCGTGCTGGGCGGCATGGCCTGAGGCTGGGCCGCTGCCGACCCCTTTCCGGGATTTCATGGGAACGACCCGCGCAGCCCGCGCGGGTCGAATCGCGATTCCGTCATCGGACGTGAACAGCCCCCTTCCGCAGAGGGTAAATCGGCCTTCTTCCTGCCCGCGTGTGGCGAGTGCTGTAGCACCCCTGCATCACCCCGGTGGGAAAGCGCCGACGACGGGCGGGATTTTATGGAATTTCCGGCCGCGACATGGCAGCCCAACATTTGGCGGGATTTCCGCATGTTGCACCCCATATATGGTCGGATGATCTTGTTCCGTTCCGCGTGATCTTCTTCATCTGCAGGGCTTTCCGGCGGTCGTTCCCGAAATTAACCGTTGCCTCCCATGAATTCCCATGGCATCTCGATGTCAGACGATGGACGGGCAGAAAGGGGCACAAAAAGAACCCCACGGCGAGAGAGCAGGCTTCATACAGGCACCCGCTTCATCATCACAACGAGAAGATCTGACACGCGCGAGCAGCATCCCCCCAAGATGACAAGCGTAGTCAGACAACCCCGAGTGACGGGACGAGGGCGGCGGATCGGGCAGTGGCAGCAGCCCGGTCCGCCGTTTCGTTTCCGGGGACCGAAGCGATAAGCCGGGACAGCCGGCATAGAAACGGGACAGTAAGAGGGCCCCTTCAGGTGGCGCGTACTTTCAGAGGCGAGTTCAACCAGAAGGTTGACACGAAAGGCCGGGTCTCGATCCCCGCGCCGTTTCGGCGCGTCCTGGAAGCCGGCGACCCAGACTGGACCGAAGGCCTCCGCCCGCGCTTCGTGATCGTCTATGGCGACGAACGCCGCAAGTTTCTCGAATGCTTCACCATCTCGGCCATGCGCGAGGTCGAAGAACAGATCGCCCGGCTGCCCCGTGGCACGCCACGCCGCCGTCTGCTGGAGCGTGTCATGATCACCCTGTCCCACACCTGCGAGGTGGACGAGGACGGGCGGATCGTCCTGCCGCAAAAGCTGCGCGACAAGATCGCGCTGGCCACCGAGGCGGTCTTTGCCGGTGCGCTTGATACGTTCCAGATCTGGCAACCCGAAACCTACGAGGCCGAACTGGTGCAAGAGGCCCAGGCCGAGCTTGAGGCCCTGCCCGAAGGCGCCGACATCCTGTCGCTGCTGGGCGACCTGCCGGGGGCATAGACAATGGCGGACGTGGCGCCTCCGCATGTTCCTGTCCTGCTCCGCCCGCTTCTGGCGGCAGTCGCTCCGGTGCATGGCACCTGGCTTGACGGTACCTTTGGGGCAGGCGGCTATTCCCGCGGCCTGATCGAGGCCGGGGCCGAGCGGGTAATCGGCGTTGACCGCGACCCGCTGGCGCTGCAGATGGCTGAGGCGTGGAAAGGCACCTATGGCGACCGGCTTGACTTGGTGCAGGGCACCTTCAGCGAGCTTGACCAGCATGCCGGCGTTCCGCTTGACGGGGTGGTGCTGGATCTCGGCGTATCCTCCATGCAGCTTGACCAGGCAGAACGTGGCTTTTCCTTCGCAAAGGACGGCCCGCTCGACATGCGGATGAGCCAGGAGGGACCTAGCGCCGCCGATCTGGTCAATACCGCAGACGAGGCTGAACTGGCCGACATCCTGTATCATTTCGGCGAGGAACGCGCCTCACGCCGGATCGCGCGCGCGATTGTGGAGGCGCGTGCCCAGAAGCCGCTGGAAACGACGCTTGAACTGACGCGGCTGGTGGAAAAGTGCTTGCCGCGGCCCAAGCCGGGCCAAAGCCATCCTGCCACCCGCAGCTTCCAGGCGATCCGCATCGCCGTGAACGCGGAATTCGAAGAACTTGTCGCAGGGCTGGAGGCGGCGGAACGGGCGCTGAAACCAAGCGGGCGGCTTGCGGTGGTTACATTCCATTCGCTGGAGGACCGGATCGTCAAGCGGTTCATGCAGGCGCGTTCGGGGCAGGGGGGCAATGCAAACCGTTATGCTCCCGAACATGCGGCCGAGGCACCGCGCTTCCGCTTGCTGACCCGCCGCGCCGTCGGGCCCGATGACCAGGAACTGGCGGAAAATCCCCGGGCGCGGTCTGCCCTGCTGCGGGTGGCGGAACGGACCACGGCGCCGGCAGGCGCGGCTGATCGTTCAGCGTTGGGACTGCCGCGGATCGTGCAAAGGGGGATGTGATGCGTTCTGTTCTCTATGTCCTGACCGCATTGGGGGTGATGTGCCTCGCCTACTGGGCCTACCGCGAAAACTACCAGACCCAGGAGGCCCTGCGCGAGATCAGCGCCATCAACCGCGAGATCCGCGCCCTGAACGAGGCGCTGAGCGTACAGCGAGCGGAGTGGGCCTATCTCAACCGGCCTGAACGCCTGCGCGAACTGGCGGATCTGAACTTCGACCGGCTCGGCCTGCTGCCGCTTGCCCCCGAACAGTTCGGCACGATCGAGGGTGTCGCCTTCCCGCTGCCCCCCGACATTGCCGTCGATCCCGCCGACATGTCCCTGGAACTGGAGAGCGAGATATGATCCGTACACCGCTTCGTCCGCTTGCCCGCATCCTTCTGGCCCGCCAGCGCGGTGAGAACCCCGACGCGATCGAACGAGAAAACCTGCGCCTGCGCCACGAAGCGATGCGCGACCGCGCGCGGGTGCGGGCTGAAAGCCGGCTTCTGCTTTTGGGCGTGTTCTTCTTCCTGGCCTTTTCCGCCATCGGGACGCGGATGGGGGTGATGGCGGCTTCGGAACCGCAAGAGCCGCGCGTGGCTTCGTCGGGTGCCGACATCGTAGCGCAGCGGGCCGATATCGTGGACCGGAACGGCCGGATCCTGGCGACGAACCTTGTCACCCATTCGCTTTATGCCCAGCCGCACCAGATGGTGGACCCCAAGCGCGCAGCGGACCGGCTGGTCGAACTCTTCCCCGACCTCAACCACGAAACGCTGGTGCGCCAGTTCACTGATCCTGAGCGCCGCTTCGTCTGGGTCAAGCGCCGGCTGTCGCCCGAACAGGTGCAGGCCGTGCATGACATCGGCGATCCCGGCCTGCTGTTCGGCCCGCGCGAGATGCGCCTTTATCCCAACGGTCGGCTGGCCGCCCATATTCTCGGCGGGGCCAGCTTTGGCCGCGAAGGCGTGCATTCCGCTGAAATCATCGGCGTCGCCGGGATCGAACGCGCCTATGAGGATTACCTTCGCGACCCGGCGAATGCAGGTGATCCGCTCTACACCTCGATCGACCTGACGGTTCAGGCCGCCGCGCGCGAGGTTCTGGAAGGCGGGATGCGCCTGATGAACGCCAAGGGGGCCACTTCGATCCTTCTGGACGTGCATACTGGCGAAGTCGTGTCGATGGTCTCGCTGCCGGATTTCGATCCGAACACCCGGCCGCAGCCCCTGACCGCTGGCGATGCGTCGGACAGCCCGCTGTTCAACCGCGCAGTTCAGGGGGTGTATGAGCTTGGCTCTACCTTCAAGATTTTCGCAGCGGCGCAGGCCATCGATGAAGGGCTGGTCGGTCCCGCTACCCGGATCGACACGAAAGGGCCGATGACCTGGGGACGCTACCGGATCCGCGACTTCCGCAACTATGGCCCGGAGTTGAGCGTCACTGACATCATGGTTAAAAGCTCCAACATCGGCACGGCGCGGCTGGCGATGATGATCGGCGGCAAGCGCCAGCAGGAATTCCTGCGCCGGCTTGGCTTCCTTGACCCGCTGTCGGTCGAACTGACCGAGGCGCCCGGCGCGCGGCCGCTGCTGCCGCGGCAGTGGTCGGACATCTCGACCATGACGATTTCCTATGGCCACGGCCTGTCGGCGAGCCCGCTGCATCTTGCGGCAGGCTACGCCACCATGGTCAACGGGGGCACCTTGGTCCGCCCGACGCTGTTGCGCCAGGACAAGCCCCAGCAGGGCGAGCGCGTGATCAAGGAGACGACCTCGGCCGCGATCCGTGACATGCTGCGCCAGGTGGTGACCCGCGGCACGGCAAGCTTCGGCGACGTTCCCGGCTATGCCGTGGGCGGCAAGACCGGCACCGCCGACAAGGCGCGCCCGCAGGGCGGGTATTACAAGGACCGGGTGATCGCGACCTTCGCCAGTGTCTTCCCCGCCCATGATCCACGCTATGTCCTGATCCTGACGCTGGACGAACCGCAGGAAACCTCCGGGCCCGAACCGCGCCGCACCGCCGGCTGGACCGCCGTGCCTGTCGCGGCCGAGATGATCCGCCGTACCGCCCCGCTTCTGGGTCTTCGCCCGGTCATTGAACCCCGCGCCGAGGATGCGCTAACACTCGTCCGCAACTGAAGGACGGCAGGATGGACAAGATCAAAAGGCTGGCCGATCTGGGACTTCGCGCCCAGAACGGCCAGGAGGCGCGGATCACCGGCCTTTCGGTGGACAGCCGCGAAGTCAGGGAGGGCCACCTGTTCGCAGCCCTTCCCGGCGCAAGGGTGCATGGCGGAGAGTTCATCAAATACGCGCTGCGCATGGGGGCGGCGGCGGTGCTGACCGATCCCGAAGGCGCGCGGATCGCCCGGGCCGAACTTGACGCTGCCGGCGTCCCGGTCGTGGTGGCCGAGGATCCCCGCGGTGCGCTCGCCTTTGCCGCCGCGCTCTGGTTCGGCGCGCAGCCAGAGGTGATGGTCGCCGTCACGGGCACCAACGGCAAAACCTCCGTGGCAAGCTTCACCCGCCAGATATGGGCGGCGCTGGGGCATGAGGCTGCGAATTTCGGCACCGCAGGGGTAGAGGGCGCCTTTGCGGCGTCCGTCAGCCATACCACACCGGAACCGATCACCCTGCACCGCCTGCTGGCCGACATGGCCGCGGCCGGCATAACCCATGCCGCGATGGAGGCGTCGTCGCATGGTCTCGACCAGCGGCGGTTGGACGGGGTTCGGCTGGCGGCGGCGGGCTTCACCAACTTCACGCAGGATCATCTGGATTATCACCAGACGTTCGAGGCTTACTTCAGCGCCAAGGCCGGGCTGTTCGACCGGGTCCTGCCCGAGGACGGAACCGCAGTCGTCAACCTCGATGACCCGCGCGGCGCAGACATTGCCGAGATCGCCCGCAAGCGCGGCCAGCGCCTTCTGACCGTAGGCCGGGGCGAAGCCTGCGACCTGCGCCTGCTGGGTCAGCGGGCCGAAGCCACGGGGCAAGAGGTTCGCCTGTCTTGGCGCGGCGAGGCGCATCAGGTGCGGTTGGCGCTGATCGGAGATTTCCAGGCCTCGAACGTGCTGGTCGCGGCGGGGCTGGCCATCGGCGCGGGCGATCCACCTGAACGGGTTCTGGCAGCGCTGCCGGAACTGACGACGGTGCGTGGGCGGATGCAGCATGTGGCCACGCGGACCAACGGGGCGGCAGTCTTCGTGGATTATGCCCATACGCCTGATGCGCTGGCGACGGCGCTGCGGGCGCTGCGCCCGCATGTGATGGGCCGGCTGCTGGTGGTCTTTGGCGCGGGTGGTGACCGGGACCGGGGCAAGCGGCCGCTGATGGGGCAGGCCGCGGCGGCACATGCCGATGTGGTTTTTGTCACCGACGACAACCCGCGCTCCGAAGAACCCGCCAGCATCCGCGCCGCCATCCTTGCTGCCTGCCCCGAGGCGAACGAGGTCGGAGACCGGGCAGAGGCGATCCTGAGGGCCGTGGATGCGCTGGGGCCGGGAGATGCGCTGCTGATTGCGGGTAAGGGCCATGAAACCGGGCAGATCGTCGGGGACGACGTGCTGCCCTTTGACGACGCGGAGCAGGCAAGCGTTGCCGTCGCCGCACTGGATGGACAATTCTGATGACACCCCTCTGGACTTCGGATGCGGCGGCCGGCGCCATGGCTGGCCGCGCGACCTGCGCCTTTGACATCACGGGCCTGTCGATCGACACGCGCAGCATTGCGCCCGGCGACCTGTTCGTCGCGCTGAAGGCCGCCCGTGATGGCCATGACTTCGTGGCCCAGGCGCTGGAGCGGGGGGCTGCGGGGGCGCTGGTGTCGCGCGTGCCCGAAGGGGTATCGCTCGACGCGCCGCTGATCGTGGTCCCGGATGTCCTGCAGGGGCTGGAGGCGCTCGCCCATGCGGCCCGCGCCCGCACCCGGGCTAAGGTCGTGGGCATCACCGGTTCCGTCGGCAAGACCTCTACTAAAGAGATGCTGCGGGCGATCCTTGGCGCGCAGGGCAAGGTTCACGCGGCCGAGGCAAGCTTCAACAACCACTGGGGTGTGCCCCTGACGCTCGCGCGGATGCCGGAAGACGCCGACTTCGCGGTGATCGAGATCGGGATGAACCATCCCGGCGAAATCGCGCCGCTTGCACGGATGGCACAGCCGGATGTCGTGCTGATTACTACTGTGGCGGCGGCGCATCTGGAGGCATTTGCCAATATCGAAGGGATCGCCCACGAGAAGGCCTCAATCGTCGAGGGGCTCGTGCCGCAGGGCGTGGCGGTTCTGCCGCAGGACCTGCCGGTGACGCCGATCCTGCGGGCCGCAGCCGAAAAGGCCGGTGCGCGGATCGTCACCTTCGGACAGCCGGGCGCGGATTTCGCGCTGTCCTCGGTCGTGCTGGCGCAGGATACGACGGTGGTGCAGGCGCAAGCCCGCGACGTCCCTCTGTTGTTCAAGGTGGCGAGCGCTGGCCGCCACTTCGCCATGAACGCGCTCGGCTGCCTTGCGGTGGCCGAGGTGCTGGGCCTTGATACCGCGGTCGCGGCGCTGGACCTGGGGCTTTGGGCGCCGCCTGCCGGGCGTGGTACTCGGCAGGTGATCGTGCTTGATCCGGTGGATGACCATCTGAGCTTTGAGCTGATCGACGACTCGTTCAATGCGAACCCCGCCTCTCTTGATGCTGCGCTGGAGGTTTTGGCCGCGGCACAGCCTGCTGATGGCGTCGGGCGGGTATCGGACGGGCGCCGGATTGCGGTGCTGGGCGACATGCTGGAACTTGGCCCGCAAGAAGGTGCGCTTCACGCCGCCATTGCCGATCATCCCGCCATGGCCAGCGTGGACCGGGTGCATTGCGTCGGGCCACGGATGCGGAACCTGTGGGAGGCGCTGCCTCTGGACAAGCGCGGCGAATGGGCAGAGCGGGCCGAATACGTGGTACACCGGGCGCGGCACCTCGTGGATGCCGGCGACATCGTGCTTGTCAAAGGGTCCAAGGGCAGCCGGGTCAGTCTTGTTGTTGACGCGCTGCGCAAATTGGGCCAAGCGGACGCCGATCAGAACCGAGGGACGGCTTGATATTATGCTTTACTGGTTTACGGAACTCGGTGATGCGGGATTATTCAACCTTTTTCGCTACATAACCTTCCGCGCGGGGGCAGCATTCTTTACTGCGCTGCTGTTCGGCTTCATTTTCGGGCGGCCGCTCATCAACCTGCTGCGGCGGCGGCAGCGCAATGGCCAACCGATCCGCGACGACGGCCCGCAGGGGCACCTGAGCAAGGCCGGCACCCCCACTATGGGCGGGGTGCTGATCCTGGGGGCGGTGGTTAGCTCGACCCTTTTGTGGGCGCGGTTGGACAATCCTTATATCTGGATCGTGCTGCTGGTCACGATTGCCTTTGGCGCGATCGGCTTTGCCGATGACTATGCCAAGGTCAGCAAGAACAACACCAAGGGCGTGTCGGGTCGCACCCGCATGGCGCTGGGGCTGGCGATTGCCGCCTGTGCCGGCGTGGCCGCCGCGGCCTTCCATCCCGAACAGTTGACGAACCAACTGGCCTTCCCGGTTTTCAAGACGGTTCTGCTGAACCTCGGAATCTTCTTCGTACCGTTTTCGATGCTGGTGATCGTGGGAGCCGCGAATGCGGTGAACCTGACCGACGGGCTGGACGGGCTGGCGATCATGCCGGTGATGATCGCGGCCGGGGCGCTGGGGATCATCGCCTATGCCGTCGGGCGGGCGGATTTTACTCAGTATCTTGACGTGCATTATGTCCCCGGAACCGGCGAAATCCTGATCTTCACTGCGGGGCTGATTGGCGGCGGGCTGGGCTTCCTGTGGTACAACGCCCCGCCGGCAGCGGTCTTCATGGGCGACACCGGCAGCCTGGCGCTGGGCGGCGCGCTGGGCGCGATTGCCGTCTGCACCAAGCATGAAATCGTGCTGGCCATCGTCGGCGGCCTTTTCGTGGTTGAGGCGCTGAGCGTGATCATCCAGGTGCTCTATTTCAAGCGGACGGGGCGGCGGGTGTTCCTGATGGCGCCGATCCACCACCATTTTGAGAAGAAGGGCTGGGCTGAGCCGCAGATCGTGATCCGGTTCTGGATCATCTCGGTCATCCTGGCGCTGATCGGGTTGGCGACGCTCAAGGTCCGTTGACGGGGGAAGCGGCATGATACCGGTTCAGGGATATGAGGGGCGGCGTGTGGCCGTGCTGGGGCTCGGCCGGTCCGGTCTGGCGACGGCGCGGGCCCTGAGGGCGGGCGGCGCGGAACCTCTGGTCTGGGACGACAGCCCAGAGGCGCGGGACAAGGCTGCCGCCGAGGGGTTCATTCCCCACGACCTGACCCGCGACATGGCCTTCGATGGTGTATCTGCCCTGATCGTGAGCCCGGGCATCCCGCATCTTTACCCGCGCCCGAACCCGATCATCGCCCGGGCGATGGCGGCGGGGGTGCCGGTGGACAATGACATCGGGCTGTTCTTCCGATCGTGGGCTGTGCAGGGCTGGGACGCGTTCGACCAGACGCCGCGGATCGTCGCCGTCACCGGGTCTAACGGCAAGTCCACTACCACCGCACTGATCCACCACATTCTTGAAGTCGCCGGCCGGCGCACGCAGATGGCGGGCAACATCGGTCGCGGCGTCTTTGATCTTGAGCCCGCCGAGGATGGAGAGGTCGTGGTGCTGGAACTGTCCAGTTATCAGACCGATCTGGCCCGCGCCCTGACGCCCGATATTGCGGTTTTCACCAACCTTTCGCCCGACCATCTGGACCGGCACGGGGGAATGGGAGGCTACTTCGCCGCCAAACGCCGGCTCTTCGCTGAAGGCGGTCCGGACCGTGCGGTAATCGGCGTGGATGAGGCCGAAGGTGTCTACCTCGCCAACCAGCTTGCCGAGGCGCCCGAGGATGACCGCGTGATCCGGATCTCTGCCGGTCGGAAGCTGGAAGGCGCAGGCTGGACAGTATTTGCCCGCAAGGGATTTCTGGCAGAATGGCGGAAGGGGCGGCAGGTCGCGTCGATCGACCTGCGCGGCATTCGCGGGCTGCCGGGATCGCACAACCACCAGAACGCCTGCGCGGCCTATGCTGCGACGCGGGCGCTGGGCATCGGCCCGAAGGTCATCGAACAGGCTTTTGGCAGCTTCGAGGGGCTACCGCACCGCAGCCAGATCGTGGGCGAGCGGAGCGGGGTGATCTTCGTCAACGACAGCAAGGCCACCAACGTCGACAGTGCGGCCAAGGCGCTTCAGGCCTTTGGGCGTATCCGCTGGATCGCAGGCGGGCTGGGTAAGGACGGCGGCATCGGCGCGCTGGTGCCCTACCTCGGTTCGGTCGCGAAGGCCTACCTGATCGGTCATTCGGCGCGGGATTTTGCCTTGGAACTCGGCGCCACCCCGCATGAGATTTCCGAGACAATGGAACGCGCCGTCGCCAGTGCCATGGCTGAGGCCGAGCCGGGCGACGTTGTGCTGCTGGCCCCCGCAGCGGCCAGCTTTGACCAGTACCCGAACTTCGAAAAGCGCGGCGAACATTTCACCGCACTGGTCAGGGACGCGCTCTAGTCCTTCTGCCGGGCCAGCGCCTCGATCTGCGGGCGCAGGCCTTCCAGTTGATAGCCGTGGCGGGCGGGCAGGCCGATCAGATCATCGGTCGGCATCGTCCCCGCCTGCGACAGCGCCCAGACGATCGACGACCGGTTGCCCGAGGCACAGTAGGCCAGCACCGGCCCCTCGGCCGCGGTGATCGCCTCGCCCTGCGCGATCACGTTGTCCATCGTCAGGGCACCGCCGATGATCGGGTTCACCACGAAGGAAAGCCCTGCTTCCTCGGCCGCTTGGCGCATCGTCTCGGCATGTTGGTGGGGCGGGATCTCGGCGTCCGGGCGGTTGCAGATCACGGTGGTGAATCCCGCCTCGCGGATGGCGGGCAGGTCCGTCGTGTCGATCTGCGGGGAAACGGCATATCCGGGGGTGAGAGGGCGGATGTCCATGAACTCTCCTTGTGCGGTATTTTGAGGTCAGCATACCGGCACGCGCAGGCGGAAGAAAGGCCGCGAACCTTTGATTGATGCCCGTTCCAGAGGCATAAGCTGCCGTCGCGGCAGGCTCGTGCGCTAAAACCGCGCATCCTTACCGGTATTGCTAACTGGATTTGCCGAAATCATGTACCTTTGGTTGTGCGGGCATGGTTTCTGCCCGCGCGAAAGGATCCCGAATGGCTCTGTCACGTCTGATCCGGAACGAAAAATGCCTTGAGCGACCGCGCAAGTTGCGCGCATGTCTCAGCGTCGTGCCGGAAGGTCTTGAAGAGCAAGGAACCCGTCCTGTCGTGGCTGCTGTTGCATCGATGTCGCGGTCAGAGAAAATTGGCAGGACGGTCGGTAGGGGGCGCCGCGTCGCGGCGAATCAACCCGGCCAGGTTCCTGGTCCTTTCGTCTGTTACGAGGTGCTGCCGGTCCCCCTGCCATCATCCCGGGTCCGGCCTTGCGGCGCTGTCCAGGGCAGTGCCAGTTTCGGAGGAGGATGCTAGACATGACCCATGCCCCGCGGCGCATCGCCGATCTGGTCGGCCAAATCGCCGACCGTGCCGAGAACCTCGCCCCGCAGGACGAGAAGCTCCGCGCGCTTCTGACCGAGATGCAGGAACTGACGGGGGCCGTTCCGCGGCCCGCCCGCAGCCGCCCCGCGGACGATCCCGACTGCGAGTTCGAGGAAATGTTCAACAACATGCCGATCTGACAAAAAGATGCGCGGGAGGCCGGTGGCCTCCCGTTGCACCCGGCCGCGTTTCCCGGTCTATTGGCGCGGGATGCGGGGCCGGCCGTGGTGCTGACCACGCATCCCTTCGCAGACAGGTGGAAGGCATGCCGGATCAGGTTCAGCACAGGCGCGAGGGCGCCATCTCCGTGATGTACATTCCAGGCGGGGCCGACCACCGGTTGGGTCCCTTGCTGGACGCTGGCTGCTGCCGTGCGATTTCTGCCGCGCTGGCTGAGGCGCGTGATGCGCAGGCGGTGCTGATCATGTCCCAAGGCGCCGGTTTTGGCTGGGGCCCGGAACCTGCCCGCCTTCCCGACGCGGGCGAGGCTGAGGCGCTGGCAGCGCTTTGTTCTGAACTCGACCGCTTCCCCGTTCCGGTGGTAGCCTGGTTGCGCGGCCCCGCGTTGGGGGCGGGGATGGAGCTTGCGCTGGCGGCGCATTGGCGGATCGCGGCGCCTGATGCGCGTCTGGGAATGCCGGACATCCTTCTGGGGCTGCCGCCCGGGGCAGGGACGACGCAGCGCCTGCCGCGCGTGGCAGGGACCGAGGCCGCGCTGCGGATCCTGTTGTCCGGCCAGGCGCTGGACGCGCGCGCGGCTTTGTCGTTGGGCATCGCCGATGCGATTGCGGGGGATGAGGATGCCGCACTGGCCTTTGCGCGGGGCCTTGCCGGCCAGCCCCCGCGCCCATCGAATGCACGTCAGGACAGGCTGGACCCCAAGGCTGGCGAGGCCGCAGTCACCTCCGCCCGCGCCGCCCTTCGCGATCCGGTTCAGCCGGCGCTTCGGGCGGTGATCGATTGCGTCGAGGCTGCCTTTCTGTTGCCGGGCTCCGCAGGCCTGTCTTACGAACGTGTCGCCTATGAAGATTGCCTGCAGACCGAAGCAGCCCAAGGCCTGCGCCATGCGGCGCTAGGCGACCAGCGGGCCGCGCGGCTTCTGGATGCCGCCGCGCAGGGGGCGCCCCAGCCCCGGCATCTGCTGCTTGCAGGCGCGCCACCGGCATTGGCCGAGGCGGCGCTGACGACCGGCCTGCGCGTCACCCTATATAATTCCGACAAGGATCGGGTGCTGGCCGAGCTTCATGCCGTCGCGGCCCGGCTGGACGAGGCGCTTGCCCGCGGTCGGCTGGAGGAGGATGAGTTCGCAGAGGTGTGGACGCGGCTTTCTGCCACGACCGAGGCAGGAACCAGCGCGGCAGATGCGATCCTGTTCGGCACGGCCCGTGATGCCGCGCTGGCTGTCGGGCTGCCGCCGGATGCCGACCGGTTCTGTCTTGAACCGGCGGGTGAGGGGGTGATGACGCTGGTGCCGCTTCCAAACGCTGCCAATCCCCGGCTGCTGGAGGTTCCGGCGGGTCCGCCGCGTGCGGTCGCGGCAGGCTTTGCGCTGGCGCGCGCGTTGGGGCGCGGCGCGTTGCCTGCCAGCCCGTCAGGCTCGGCTGCGGCAAGGGTGGCCCGCGTGGCGCAAGAGGCAGCGGCCGACCTGATCACTGCAAGCCGGGACGCGGCGGCGGTCGAACAGGCGCTGCGGGCAGAGGGGCTTCCGCCGGCACTTGCCCGCCCGGCTCAGCGTCCGGGACGGGGCAACTCGGTGCCGGTATGGGCGGGCGTGCTTGCCACCATGGCCGCGGCAGGGGCAGAGGCGCTGACCAGGGACCCGGCCCTGCGGCCGTGGATGATCGATCATGCGCTGGTGCAGGGCTTCGGCTTCCCGCGCTGGCGGGGCGGGCCGCTGGCTGCGGCAGATCATCACGGTCTGGGCCGGCTTGTCGCCATGCTGGACCGGATGGGGCAGGCGCCGCCCACGCTGTTGCTGCGGCTGGTGGCCGAGGAACGCGGGTTCGACTCGTTGAACCGCGGCCCGGGGCTGCGGCCCGTGGGGGCCGTCACCTCAGGATGATGCCCGCCACCACCAGCACGAGGCCAAGCGCCGAAAGCCCCAGCGCCGCCATGTTGATGACCACGACGCGCCGCAACTGCGCACGCTGCGCTTCCTCGGGCAGGGACGACCGGCGCAGCCCAAGCGCAAGGATCACGCACCATACCAGCCCGGCCACGCCCGCGAGCGCGGCTGCGGCACCGATCCAGATCAGCCATTCCATCGGCAAGAGCCCCCTTTTGTGCAGCCTTCGGCCTAGCCGAGCGGCCCGCGGCTGACAAGCCCCGCCACCCTCTTGAAGCCGGGGGGCGGCAAGGCTAGGAACGCGCCACATCAGCAGGAGTCCACGATGAGCGACGTGATCAGCGACGAAGCCTATAATGTCACCGCCGAAGAGCTGCGCCAGTTCATCGAGCGTTACGAGCACCTGGAAGCCGAGAAGAAGGACATCACCGAGCAGCAGAAAGAGGTGATGGCCGAGGCAAAGGGCCGGGGCTATGACACAAAGGTGCTGCGCAAGATCGTCGCGCTGCGCAAGCGCCAGCCCGACGATATCGCCGAGGAAGAGGCGGTGCTGGAAATGTACAAGGCCGCGCTGGGCATGAGCTGACCGGCCTCAGGGGCGGATTACGTCCACGCCATCGAGCGCGGCGATCCGCTCCACATCCTCGTCATAGGCATCGGTCAGCCGGTCCACGAGGTCCTCGGTCCAGCCGGGCAGGTCGATTTCCACATCCATCGCGCCGGGGCGGGCAAAGCGTTCCAGATGTTCCGCGACCAGCCGGTGGCGTTTTGCAGCAGGCATGTCGGCCCGTAGCACCCCGCGCAGCTTGCGCATTCCTTCATCGGTAATCAGCGACTCAAGCACCTCAAGGGTGCCGTGAAACGCGGTGTCGGTGTCGGCGCCGGTGATGTCCTGAAGCACGTCTTGCAGGATCAGGGGCGTATCTTCGTCGCACCAAACGGTTACGGGGGCATCGGGGCAGGCGCGGCGGATCTGGCGAACGGTGTCCGACCAGCGCAGGTCCATCGGTTCGTTCAGCGAAAGCGTCAGGTCGGCCTGCGGGCCGTTCGGACGGCTAAACAGCGCGGGAAGAAATGTCGCCGGGTTCCGGATCGCCAGGTGGAATTCAGCCGGCTGATCCGCAAACAGCCGCCGCAGCGCCGCCGCCTTTTCCCCAGCGCGCGGATAGATCAACCCATGTTCCAGCACATTGGCCGGGACCGAAAGGAAGTTTTCGTTGGAGAGCACCAGCCGTTCGGCGCTATCTTCGTCCATGATCGCATCCAGAAGCGCCTCCTGCGCCTCTTCGGACGCGGCGCGGCCACCCAAGGATTGGAGGGCATCGCGCAGCACGGGGCGAAAGCGGTTGGGGCCGGGGATGACGGTCCCCACGGGAGCCACGGCGGCGCGGTCGCGCAGCAGCCAGCGCACGAATTTCTCGGCGTCGGTGCAATGCGCACCGAGGTGGTAGATGACGAGCATGTTCGGCCTGTCCCTGTTCTTCCGGCATGGCCCGGTTGCCCTCTTATAATCAGTTTTCTAGACAGGAAAACCGCTTTCCTGTAACCGCGTTGCATGTCTGCATCTATGTCCGCTCCCCGTCTTTTCCTGTCGATGCGCCGCCTGCGGGCGGGCGGGGTTCTGAACCCGTGGTCGCTGGGGGCTTTGGTAATCGCCGCGCTCGTGGCGGCGCCGATCGCGACCGTCGTCTGGCTGGCCTTCAACCCGGTGGAAAACATCTGGCCACACATGATGCGGACGACGCTGCCGCGCTACATGACCAACACGCTGCTGCTTATGGTTGGCGTAGGGGCGGTGACGGCGATCGCGGGATCGGTGACGGCCTGGCTTGTATCGATGTACCGGTTCCCAGGGGCGCGGGTTCTGGAATATGCGCTGCTGCTGCCCCTGGCAGTGCCAGCTTATGTAGGCGCCTATGCGCTGGTAGATCTGCTGGAATATTCCGGCCCCGTTCAGGTCGCCCTGCGCGAGGCGTTCGGCTGGACCAGCGCGCGGGACTACTGGTTCCCGCGCATCCGCACGCGGGGGTTTGCGATCCTGGTGCTCTCGGCAGCGCTGTACCCCTACGTGTATCTTCTGGCACGGGCGGCGTTCCGTGAACAATCCGGTGCATCATATGAGGTTGCGCGGGCATTGGGGGCAGGTGGCTGGCGGCTGTTCCTGAAGGTGGGGCTGCCTTTGGCCCGTCCGGCCATCGCGGTGGGCGTCGCGCTGGCAATGATGGAGACGGTGAACGACTATGGCGTCGTAAGCTACTTTGCCGTGCAGACGCTGACCACCGGCATCTTCAGCGTCTGGCTTTCCGCAGGTAATCCCGGTGGAGCGGCACAGCTTGCCTCGGTCATTCTTGGCCTCATGTTGCTGCTGGTGGCGCTGGAGCGGTTGAGCCGCAATCGCCAGCGCTACTTTCAAAGCGCCCGACAGACCCGCCCGATCCAGAAGCGCAGGCTGCAGGGACTCGCTGCCGCCGCCGCGACCCTGACATGCGTGACTCCCGTGGCGCTGGGCTTCCTCGTGCCGCTGGGCGTAATCCTGTGGCACGCGTTGCAGCGCCCCGATCTGTGGCTTGCGCGCGGGCTTGTGCAGGCCTTGCAGAACACGCTGACGGTCGGAGGGGCCGCCGCGATGCTGACCGTGGTGGCCGCACTGTTCCTGGTCTATGGCGTCCGGATGACGGGGAGGAGCTTGCCGCGGCTTTTGTTGCCCGTCACCACCATCGGCTATGCGGCGCCGGGGGCGGTGCTGGCAGTCGGTATCCTCATCCCGCTCGCTGGGCTCGATCACCGTCTGGCCGATGGGATGGAGTTGCTGACGGGCCGTGACCCGGGGCTGATTCTCACAGGGACTGCCTTCGCCGTGGTTCTGGCCTATGCCGTACGCTTCTTTGCCATTGCGCAGGGCGCAGCCGACGCCGCCTTTGGTCGCATTCCGCCCAGCCTGCCGATGGCGGCGAGGTCGCTTGGCCGGGGGCGGGCAGGGGTGCTGCGGGATGTCTACATGCCGCTGATGCGCGGTTCGGTCGGCACGGCGCTGCTGCTGGTGTTCGTAGACTGCGTAAAAGAGCTTCCGGGGACACTGCTGCTGCGCCCCTTCAACTACAACACGCTGGCGACGCTGGTTCATGAAAAAGCCAGCACCGAAGCGTTGACCGAAGCTGCGCCTGCCGCCGTCCTTATCATCCTGGTGGGGTTGGGGGCGGTTGCGCTTCTGGCCCGAGCAACGCGCTAGCCAAAGCGGCTTGCGCAAGGGCCGCGGGAACGGTATCTGGAAGATGTGCCCCTATAGCTCAGCTGGTAGAGCATCTGATTTGTAATCAGAGGGTCGGGAGTTCGAGTCTCTCTGGGGGCACCAGATTTCGGTAGCTTAATCCGGCTGTCATGGCTTCCATCGAAGCATGTACCTTCTGTTGTTTGCACTATGAGGTACCTGCAGACATTTGCAGCGTGTTCATCCTAGCTAGCTGCCCTTCCTCAACCCTGCTAGTTCTGCAGGAATCTACCCCCTTCTGGTGGACATTTATGCGCCGCTATCGCTTGCCCAAGACTCGTCCATCCGAGGCAGCGAGAAAGCCATACAGCAAGCACGTGCGGAAGCCCCACCCGATGAAGGCAGCCAGTGTCCCAAGTTGATCCACAAGGATATGTTCCCAGCTCCAGACTGGTATGATAAGCTGATCACATCAGGTGTCGCCTATTCTACGGGAGGGGAAGCGGGGATGATCAAGATCGCAGGAGTGGCCGCGGCTACAGTCATGACGGTATTCGCAGGGCCACCGGTATGGGCACAGGACGGGCCAGTTATTGCGCTTTCTAACTCGTTCTACGGCAACACCTGGCGGCAGCAGATGGTGAGCGCCTTCGAGGAGGCGGCGACGGAGGCCCGGGAGCAGGGGCTGATCGGCGACTATGTCGTGATGAACGGCGACGGGTCGGTGGTGCAGCAGCAGGCGCATATGGCGGAACTGATCCTGCGCGGCGTCGATGTGATCGCGATCAATGCGGCCTCGGAAACTGCGCTGAACGGGGTGATTGAGGAGGCCTGTGGCGTTGGTATTGCCGTGATCAGCTTCGACTCCGTTGCCTCGGCGCCTTGCAACTATCAACTCAACTTCGACTTCACGGGCTATAAGCAGGAGCAGGCGCGGGCAGTGCTGGAGCTGATCGGCGGCGAGGGGAATGCGATCGTCGTGCGGGGTGTGGCCGGGTCGGCGCCGGATGCCGCGATGTATGCCGCGCAGATGGAGGTGCTGGCGGAATATCCCGATGTGCGGGTTGTGGCGGAGGTGTATGGGCAGGCGACGGCTGCGGTGGCCCAGAGCGCCATTACCAACGTGCTGCCCAGCCTGCCGCAGGTTGATGTTGTGCTTGCGCAGGGGGGCAGCGATGATGTGGGGATCGCGCAGGCCTTTGCCCAGTATGGCGGCCCCTATGCCGAGAAGATGCCGGTGATCGAGGGCGGCGGCGGCACCGATTTCATCAAGTGGTGGGCGGAGCAGAATGCCGCGACGGGGTACCAGACGGTGTCGATGAACACCACTCCCGGGATTGGCGGGGCGGTGCTGTGGCTTGCGGTGGCGATGCTGCAGGGGGCGGAGCCGCCGCGCGAGATGATCATGCCGGTGGCGACGGTGGATGCCGAGAACCTGCAGCAATATGCGGATCTGCCTTCGGGGATGATCATCAGCCCCAGCTATTCGCTGGAATGGGTGCAGGAAAACCTTTTGACGGACTGACACCCGGAAGGGGCGCCCGGTGCGCCCCTTTTTGCCGCCACAGGGACAGCAGCCGCGATGGATCTTGCCAGACGTTCCCAGCCCGCAGTGGCGCCGCTTGTCGCGCTGCGCGGCATCAGCAAGTCATATGGTGCGACGCGTGCCAATGATGGCATCGACCTGGACATCGCGCCGGGCGAGGTGATCGGGCTGATTGGCGGAAACGGCGCGGGCAAGTCCACGCTGATGAAGGTGCTGTGCGGCGTGGTGCCGGCGACGTCGGGGCAGATTGTGCTGGACGGGCAGGCGGTGGAAGGGGTGCATGATGCGGCGGCGGCGCAGGCCCATGGCATCCGCATGGTGCATCAGGAGCTTTCGCTTTGCACCAACCTTACGGTGGCGGAGAACTTCTTTGTGGAGGCTTCCGGTGCGGCGCGGCTTTGGCCCGGCTGGCGCGGGCCGTACCGGCGGCGGGCGGGGGAAGCGCTGGACCGGGTGTTTCCGGGGCACGGGATTTCGCCCGATGCGGTGGTGGACAGCCTGACCCTTGGGGAGCGTCAGATGGTGGAGATCGCGCGGGCCTTTGCCGCGCCGGGGGTGCGGCTGATCATTCTGGACGAGCCTACGTCGTCGCTGTCGGCGCGGCGGGCGGGGCAGTTGATCGGCCATGTTCATCTGCGTGCGGCGGAGGGGCTGGCTGTCATCTTCATCAGCCACAAGCTGAGGGAAGTGATCGAAAGCGCAACTTCGGTCGCCTTGCTGCGTAACGGGCGGCTGGTCTGGCGGGGGCTGACGCGGGACACATCCGTCCCACACATGATCGAGCTGATGGGTGGGCGGGATGAGGGGCCAGCCCAAGCGCGGGCAGCGGGCGACAAGGGGCTGGCAGTTATGCATGTGGGCGAGGCGTGGTCAGATACACCGCTGACGCTGCATGAAGGCGAGATCGTGGCGCTGGCCGGGCTTGAGGGTAGCGGGCAGCAGGCCTTTCTGCAGGCCTTGTTCCAGGGTGCTCCGGGCGCGGTTCGGACGAAGAAGGCGGCCTTTGTGGCGGGGGACCGGCAAAAGGAGGGGGTGTTTCCGCTTTGGGATGTCCTGTCGAACATCGCCATCGGGCGCTGGGAGGGGCGGAGCGGGCTGGCGCGGGTTGATCGGGCGGGGGATGAAGCGACCTTGCGCCATCCGGCCGAGCGATTGCGGCTTGACCCGACGCGGCTGCACTCGCCTATTGGGGAGCTGAGCGGGGGGAACCAGCAGAAGGCGCTGGTGGCGCGGGCTTTGGTGGGGGATGCGCCGATCATTCTGCTGGACGATCCGACGCGGGGCGTCGATGTCGCCACCAAGCAGGATTTCTATGAGCTTCTGCGCGGGCTGCGGGCGGATGGGCGGGCGATTGTCTGGCACACGACGGAGGATGCCGAACTGGCCCATGCCGACCGGGCGCTGGTTTTCAGTGGCGGGCGCATCGTGGCGGATCTGGAAGGGGGGGAGGTTTCTGCGCCGGCCGTGCTGGAGGCCTCGTTTCGCGCGCCGCCGCCTGCGAGGGAGGGGAGCGGGGCGGGGCGAGGATTGGTGCGGGTGCTGACGGCGTTGTTGCCTTATCTGAGCCTGGTCGTGGTTCTGGGGCTGATGTTCAACGCCAATCCGGTCACGGCTTCGGCCTTTGGGCTGGAACTGTTGCTGAGGCCGGCCCTGGCGCTGGTTCTGATTGCGCTGGCGCAGATGTTCATCATCGGCGGGTCGGAGATCGATCTTGGGGCAGGGGCCTTTGCGGCGCTTGTTTCCGTTCTGGCGGCGACGGTGCTGCCGGGGAACACGGTGCTGGGGCTGCTGGCAATCGGGGCGGCGCTTGCGGCCTATGCCGGGGTGGGGGCGCTGATCCAGTGGCGGCAGATTCCGGCGATTGTTGTGACTTTGGGGGCGGCCTTCATCTGGCTGGGCATCGGCTTTTCCATCCAGCCGACGCCCGGGGGGACGGCGGCGGGCTGGACGCAGGCGCTGGTGCGCTGGCGGGTGCCGGGGGTGCCGACAAGCGTCTTGTTGATCGCGCTGTTCGCGGTGGTGGCGGTTGCGGTGAACCGGACGCCGTTGGGGGTGGTGTTGCGCGGCTTTGGCAACAACCCGCAGGCGATGCGGCAAAGCGGCTGGTCGCCGGTGCGCTGCGCGGTGTTGCGATATGCGATTGCGGGTGGGTTTCTGGCGGTGGCGGGCTTGGTGCTGACGGCGACGAATTCGGCGTCGGATATCAATTCGGGCACCTCCTACACGCTGATGTCGGTGGCGGCGGTTGTGATGGGGGGCGCGATGCTGATGGGCGGGGTGGTGTCGCCGGCGGGCGCGGTTGTGGGGGCGGTGACGCTGGCTTTGATCGGGGCGCTGTTGGGGATGCTGGGGATTGCGTCCAACCTCAACCCGGCGATGCAGGGGATGCTGTTGCTGGCGATCCTGGGGGTACGCAGCATGGCGGCGCGGGCGGAGGGCGCCGGATGACGCGGTTCATGCAGTTCGCGCAGGGGAACCGGTGGATCTGGGCGGCGCTGGCCGTGGCGGTTCTTTGGGTAGTGCTTTCGGCGGTGTCCGGGCGGTGGAGCGTGCAGAGCCTTTCGGGGATCGTTCTGTCGGCATCCTTCCTGACCTGCGTCGCGCTGGGGCAGATGCTGGTTGTGACTACGGGGCGGGGGAACATCGACCTGTCGGTGGCGGGGGTTCTGACGCAGAGCGCCTTTCTGGCGCTGGTGGTGATCAAGGGGCAGGACGGGCTGATCTGGCTGGGGGTTCTGGCGGCGCTTGGGCTTGGAGTGGCGGTTGGGCTGGTCAATGCGGCGCTGGTGATCTGGCTGCGTATTCCCGCCATCATCGCAACGCTGGCCGTGGGCTACATTCTCGCATCGGCTGCGTTGATGACCAATGCGATGAACTTTGGCCCGCGTGCGGTGGCGCCGGGCTTGCGGTGGCTGGCGTCAAGCCGGGTAGGGGGTATGCCGGTTTTCGCTGTGGTCACGCTGGTGCTGGTGGTGGCGGTGGCTTTGGTGTTGCGGCACACGGTCTTCGGGCGGCGCCTGTCGGCGGTGGGGCAGAACCGGGCGGCGGCGCGGCTTGCGGGGGTGCGGGTGAATGGGGTGCTGGCTGCGGCCTTTGTGGCGAGCAGCGTGCTGGCCGCGCTGACGGGGCTTGTTCTGGGGGCCTATGTCGGCGGGGCGTTTCTGGAAATTGGGCAGCCGTATCTTCTGCAGTCGGTGGCGGCAGTGGTGCTGGGAGGCACGCTGATCGCCGGAGGGCAGGGGACGGCGCTGGGGACGTGGTTCGCGGCGATCCTGCTGATCCTGATGGTGACGATCATGCAGATCCTGAGCATGCCGCGGGGGATCCAGGATGTGGTGCAGGGGGCGGTGGTGATCCTTGTGCTGGCGCTGGCGGCTTGGGCGCCGGTGCGGAAGGGGGCGGCGGTTGATGCTGCTTGATCGGCGGCCGGAACTGGTATAATGAGTATACCTTAGGTAGCGAGTGTGCCGGGTTCCTAGCAGGCACGGGAGGGGCTGGGGGTGGATGTGCAATCTGCGGTGATCCAGGACCTTGATGCTTTTGGCGTGACCGCGCTGATCGAGGATGGTGCCTTGCGCTGCATCCGGTTCCGGGGCCGGGAGGTTGTGCGCCTGATCGACATGCCGATCCGGGATGCCGACTGGGGAACCTGTCCTGTTGTGACGGAGAGTGCCGGGGGATCGCACCGTGGATTTACCCGCAGCTTCCAGACGGTGGATGGTGCTGTTGCCGGGATTTTCGACGTGGAGGTGGAAGCGGCCGGGGAAGGGGCGCGGCTGGTGGCGGAGCTTGTGCTGACGCCCTTGCGCGACACCGTTGTGAACCGGGCGGGGTTTGTTGTGCTGCATCCCCTGGAAGGCGTTGCAGGAAGGCCGCTGGAGGTGCGGCATTCGGATGGTCGGCGTGAGGCGTTGTGCTTTCCCGCGCGAATTGCGCCGGGGCAGCCGGTGCGGGACATTGCCTTCCTTGCGCATCGGGTCGGAGATGTGGGGGTTGCGCTGGATTTCGAGGGTGAGGTCTTCGAGATGGAGGATCAGCGCAACTGGACCGATGCGTCCTTCAAGACCTATTGCCGCCCGCTGAGCAAGCCCCGGCCTTATGTCCTGCGGAAGGGGGAGGAGGTTCGGCAGCGGATTGTCCTGACCCTGACGCGGCGGGTGGCGGCAGATGGGGTTGGCGGGCCGGCAGTAGACGAGGCCAAGGGGACTTGTCCCGCGATCATGCTGGCCCATGAGGCTAGGGTTTCAGGGGGGCTGGATCCGCGGCTGGCATCCCTGCGCCCTGACGGGGTTTCACTGCGCGTCGGGCCGGGGGATTGGGCCCTGCCGCGGGCGGACCAGCTGCCGCGCTGCCCTGTGACGCTGGAGATTGTTACCGGGACGGATGCGGGTGCAGATATTGCGGCGGCCAGGGATGCGGCGGCGGGGCTGGATGTGCGGGCGGTTGTTGCCCTGCCGCAGGGATATCTGGCGAGCCATCAGCCGGAGGGGCCGTGGCCGGAGGGGCCGGGGCCGATGGATATGGTTCCGCTTCTGCGTGAGGCCTTTCCCGGGGCGGAGGTGGGGGGCGGGATGCTGACCAACTTCACCGAGTTCAATCGCTGCCCGCCCGATCCGGCTTTGATCGACTTTGCCACTTTTGGAACAACGGCGATCGTTCATGCGGCGGATGACCGGTCGGTGGTGGAGACGCTTGAGGCGATCCCGCAGGTTATCGAAAGCACCCGCGCGCTGGTGGGGGATCGGCCGTTGCGGCTTGGCCTCATGTCCATCGGCATGCGGTCGAACCCTTATGGTGCGGGGGTTGTGGCGAATCCCGGCGGGGCGCGGTTGCCAATGGCGATGGATGATCCGCGGCAGCGAACGGGTTTTGCCGCGGCTTTTGCCGTTGGTCTGGCCGCTGCCTGTGTGCGGGGCGGGGTGGCGTCATTCGCGCCGGCCATGACGGGCGGACCTCTTGGAATGGCGGGGGCGGAGGGGGTTTGGCCGATCTGGCATGTGGTGGGGGCTTTGGCGGCTTTTTCGGGAAGGGCCGTGACGGTGACGGGCGGGCCGGCATGGGGGCTTGTCTGCATCCGGGGGGATGGCAGGCGGAGCGTTGTGGGCGTTGCGGCCAATCTGGGTCCGGGCGAGGCGTTTTTGGAGGAGGCGGTGCTGGTGCCTGAGCGCGCCGGGGTGGGCTGGCTGGATAACCTCCCGGCCGGCGGACCGCTGACGCTGCCACCAATGACGGCGGCGCTTTTGACCGGGGGTGGCGCATGACGCGGCGTGGCGTTCTGATCGGCTGCGGGTTCTTTGCGCGCAACCACATGCATGGCTGGGCGGGTGTGCCCGGAGTGGAGATCGTTGCCGTCTGTGACCGAGATCCGGCGAAGGTGGAGGCCTATCGCCGGGAGTTCGGGGTGGCGCAGGGTTTTACCGATGCGGCCCGGATGCTGGAGGAGGTCTGGCCCGACTTTGCCGATGTGGCGACGACGGTGGAGACGCATCGGCCGCTGGTGGAGCTTTGCCTGTCGCATGGGGCGCTGACGATCTGCCAGAAGCCCTTTGCCGCGACCTATGCCGACGGACTGGCCATGGTGCGGGCGGCGGAGGCGGCGGACAGGCCGCTGATCGTGCATGAGAACTTCCGCTGGCAGCGGCCTTTCCGGGAGGTGAAGGCGCGGGTGGAGGCGGGGGAGATCGGCACGCCGCGTTTTCTGCGCCTGTCGTTCCGGCATGGCTATGACATCTATGCCAACCAACCCTATCTGGCCGAGGCTGATGACCTTGCGCTGACGGATGTGGGGCTTCACCTGTTCGACGTGGCGCGGTTCCTGATGGGGGATGTGCGGAGCATCTCCTGCACCACGCAGCGGCTGAACCCGCGGGTGCGGAGCGCCGATGCGTTTGTGGCGCTTCTATCTCATGAGAGCGGCGCGGTGACGAGCGTGGAGTGCAGCTTTGACAGCCGCTTTGGCGAGGAACGGTTTCCGCAAACACTGGCGCAGATAGAGGGCGATGGGGGCAGCCTTGAGCTGCTGCCGGGGTACCGATTGCGCCGCCATGGCCGCGAAGGCGTGACGGAAGACAGTGTCGATCCGCCGGTTCCCGGCTGGGGGGAGCGGCCTTGGCACCTGATACAGGACTCGGTCGCGGCCTTTCAGGGGCATGTGGCGGAGGTTCTGGAGGGGCGGGCGGAGCCGCAGCCTTCGGGGGCGCACAATCTTCAGACCCTTGCGCTGACGCTGGCGGCGATCCGTTCGGCGGCGCGGGGGGAGGTGGTCGACATGCCCGTATTCGTGGCGGCGGGGGCGGAATGAACAGGCAGAACAGGAAGGGGCGCGGCGTCCCTGAAAGGAGAGAAAGATGACCAAGATCGCGCTCATGGGCGCCGGCGGCAAGATGGGCGTGCGACTTGCCACGAACCTGCGGGATACCCGTTTCGACGTGGCACCGGTGGAGGTGGCAGAAGCGGGGCGTCAGCGTCTCAGGGATGCGACGGGGATGGAGTGCGTGGAGCAGGGGCAGGCGCTGTCGCGGGCCGATGTGGTCGTGCTGGCCGTGCCGGACCGGCTGATCGGGCAGGTCGCGCATGAGATCGTCCCGAAGCTTGACAGCGGGACGGCGCTGATCGTGCTGGATGCCGCCGCGCCCCATGCGGGCGAACTGCCGCAGCGGGAGGATGTGACCTATTTCGTCACCCATCCCTGCCACCCGCCCATCTTCAACGACGAGGATGGCGAGGCGCGGCTGGATTTCTTTGGCGGGGTCAAGGCCAAGCAGCATATCGTCTGTGCCCTGATGCAAGGGCCGGAGGAGCATTACGCCCTTTGCGAGGAGGTTGCGCGAAGCATCTATGCGCCAGTGATGCGGTCGCACCGCTGCACGGTAGAGCAGGTCGCCATTCTGGAGCCTGCCCTGTCCGAAACGGTTGGCGCGACGCTGGCGCTGGCGCTGCGGGAGGCGACGGACGAGGCGGTGCGCCGTGGGGTGCCGGAACAGGCCGCGCATGACTTCATGCTGGGACATCTGAATATCGAGCTTGCCATCGCCTTCGGGATTTTCCCCGAGGGCAAATTTTCCGACGGGGCGCTGCATGCCATCGCGCAGGCGCGTCCGATGATCTTTCGGGAAGGTTGGCTCGACCGCGTCTTCGCCCCCGGTGCGGTTCTGCAGTCGGTGCGCGACATCTGTCACCCGGAGGGGAATGGCTGAGCCACCGGGATATCGAACAGTCAGCCATGGGAGGAGGACCAACATGAGATATTCGATCCGGACAGCCGCTGCCGTTGCGGCACTGTCGCTTGGCGGGGCCTTTGCCGCGCCTGCGCAGGCGGCGACCATTTGCTTTGCCTTTCAGGACCTGGAGACGGAATTCTGGGTTGCCGGGCATCTGGCCATTACCAGCACACTGACCGAGGCCGGTCATACCGTTCTTGAACGCAATGCCAACGAGGATGCGAACCGCCAGTTCGAACAGGTGAACGACTGCATCGCGCAGGGCGTGGACGGCGTTATCCTGATCCCGCAGGACGGGGAGAGCGCCACGACCATTGTTGCGAATGCGCAGGAGAACGACGTGCCGGTTGCCGTGTTCAACCGCCCGCCGTCGGACCTGTCGCGGGGGATCGTGGTTGTGGCGGATAATGCGGTGATCGCCGAACAGGCGGTGGATCACATTGTCGAAAAGGCGCTGGCCGAGGCGGAGGAAGGCGCAACGCTGAACGCGGTTATCGTGGTCGGCGATCTGGGCGATCCGAATGCGGTGGGCCGCAGGGCGGGATTCAACTCGGCGATCGAGAAGCACGCCGACCGCTTCAACGTGATCGAAGTGGCTTCGAACTGGGATGCGGCGACGGCTTTGTCGAACCTGGAGGCGGCGGTGACGGCGAACCCGCAGATCGACCTGCTGTTCACCTCGTCGGACTTCCTGTTCCCCACGATCCGGTCGGTACTGGAGCCGCGGGGCATGTGGGTGCCACGTGGTGAGGAAGGGCATGTCTGGATGGCGGGGCTCGATGGGGATGCGACGGCCTGTTCGCTGATCAAGGAGGGCTATGTCGATGCCACGGGGGTGCAGGATCTGTATTTCGAGGCCGAGTCGGCGCTGAACGCCATCCTGAAGGCGGTCGAGGAAGGGAACACCGACCCGAACGAGGTGATCGAGGACCCGGGCTTTGCCCTCACCTCCGACAATCTTGCCGAGCGCGAGATGGACATGTGGGGCTGCGTGCTGCTCGCCGAAGGGTTCCTTGACCAATGACATATTTCGGTTCGACCGGGGGTCTTCCCCGGCCGGCCGCCGTAAAGGGCGCGCCCGCCGGCCCGGATGCCGTGGCCCCTGCCGATCCCGGAAAACCGGGGTCCCGGCGCCAGTCTGACCGGCTTGGCGCGATCCTGCTGTCGGACTATTTCGTGCTTTACCTGTCGCTGTTCTACGTGGCGGTGCTGATCCCGTTCCTGCCCACGCTGGCGACGCCCGCGAACATGTCGAACGTGTTGTCCAACATGTGGCCGCTGCTGGTGGTCGCGGTGGGGCAGACCTTCGTTCTGACCATCGCAGGGATTGATCTGAGCCAAGGGTCGGTCGCGGGGCTGACCAGCATCCTTATCGCGATGTTGCTTGCCACCGCCGCACCGGCGCAGGTTCTGGGGCATACGCCGATCTGGGGTCTGATGCTTACGGAGGCGGGCGGGCCGCTGGCGGGGGTGGCCTATGGGACGTGGCTGGGGATCGGCATTGTTCTTGCGGTGGCAGCCTTGATTGGGCTGGCGAACGGGCTCGCGGTCGCGGTTCTGAAGATGCCCGCCTTCATGGTGACGCTGGTGGCCCTGATCGCGCTGTCCGCCTTTGCGATCTGGCTGACCCAGTCGAACAACATTCGGGAACTGCCTGCGGATTTCGTTGCGCTGGGGAAGGGGACGATTGTTTCGCTTTTTTTTGGCGATCAGCATTCAGCGCAGTTGCCGCGGCGCGAGGTGCATGCCTTTGTAACCTGGCCGATGATCGTTGCGGTTTCGGTGGCGGTGGTGGCGCATGTTCTGCTTGGACATACCGTGTTTGGGCGGAGGGTGTTTGCCATCGGCCTCAACCGTCGCGCGGCGGAGATTTCGGGCGTGCCCGTGGTGCGGATCGTGGTGCTGGTTTTCGTGATCTCGGCGGTCTGTGCGGCGATTGGCGGGCTGCTTTACACGGCGCGGCTGGAGACGGGGCGGCCCACTTTGGGTGGCGGCAACTTCCTGCTGGACGTCATCGGCGCGACGGTGATCGGCGGCACGAGCCTGTTTGGCGGCAAGGCAAAGATCTTGTGGACGGTCTGGGGGGTGCTGTTCTTCGTGTTGTTGGGCAATACGCTCAACCTCATGAACCTGTCGGCCTTTCACATCGACATGGTGAAGGGGGGCGTGATCATTGCCGCGGCTTTTCTTGACGTGGCGCGGCAGCGGCTGCGACGGGGGATGGGGTGATGGATGCGCTTCTTGAACTGGACGCGGTGACGAAGGAGTGGTTCGGGGTTCCCGCTGTCAGCGACCTGACGCTGCGCATCCCGCGCGGAGAGGTCGTGGGCATTATCGGTGAAAATGGGGCAGGGAAGTCCACGCTGATGAATGTGATCGGCGGGGTGGTGCCGCCGACGCGGGGGCGGATGCGGTTCAAGGGGGCGGATTATGCGCCGGCGGCCCCGGCGGATGCAACCGGGGCGGGGATTGCGTTCATCCACCAGGAACTCAACCTGTTCACCAACCTGTCTATCCTGGATAACGTGTTCATCACCGGCTTTCCACGGCGCTTTGGCCTTGCTGACCGTAGGGCCGCGGCGACGGTGACGCGGACGCTTCTGGAGCGGCTGGACATCCGGCACGACCCGGAGACGCTGGTGGAGGATCTGGCGCCGGGGGAACGGCAGCTGGTGGAGATCGCCAAGGCGCTGCACAGGTCCGTCGATCTTATCATCTTTGACGAACCCACCACGTCGCTTACGCCGAGGGAAACGGTGCGGCTGTTCGAGGTGATCTCGGGACTTCGTCGTGAGGGGCGGACGGTGATCTATATCTCGCATATCCTGTCGGATGTGCGGGCCTTGTGTGACCGGGTTGCGGTGTTGCGGGACGGAAGGCTGGTGGATGAGGGGCCGGTGGGCGATTTCGGCATTGCCCGCATGATCCGCTCCATGATCGGGCGGGAGTTGTCGAGCCTGTTTCCGCCGCGTTCTGCCGCGCCTTCCGAGAAGGTTCTGGTGCAGGCGCGGGGGCTTTCGCAGCCGGGCGTGGTGGAGGACATCACCTTTTCGATCCGGGAGGGGGAAATTTTGGGCCTGTTCGGCCTGATGGGGTCGGGGCGGAGCGAGTTGGCGCGGATCTTCTTCGGTCTGGACCCTGTGGCGGAGGGGTCACTGATCGTGGCGGGGCGGGCGGTGTCGGGCGGGCCTATGGCGCGTATTTCGGATGGTATTGCCTTTGTGACGGAGAACCGGCGGGAGGAAGGCCTGCTGATGGATGCGCCGGTGGCAGAGAACATCAGCCTTGCAACGGTTGAACAGCTGGGGCGCGGGCCTCTGGGCCTTCTTGATCGGGATGTGGAACGGGCGGTGGCAGAGCGGGCGAAGGTGGATCTGTCGATCCGCGCATCCGATCTGTCCCGGCTGCCGGTCAGGTCGCTGTCAGGGGGGAACCAGCAGAAGGTGGTGATCGCGAAATGGCTGGCGGCGGCACCGCGGCTTTTCATTCTGGATGAGCCGACGCGGGGGGTCGATGTGGGGGCGAAGTACGAGATCTATGCGCTCGCCGATCGGCTGGCGGCGGCGGGCAATGCCGTTCTGTTCATTTCGTCGGAGTTGGAGGAGTTGACCGGCATGTGCGACCGGGTTCTGGTGATGAACAGGGGGGAGATTACGGCAGGTTTCGACCGCGCGCCGGACATGCCCCATTTCGACCGGGAGGCGCTTCTTGCGGCGGCGTTCCGGGAGGTGGTGGCATGAGCGCGGGGGCTTCGTTTCGGGAACGGGCGGTGGATCTCGCGCTGCGGCGGGCGACGGTCATCATCTTTGCAGTGGTTCTGCTGTATTTCGGGATGCAGGCGCCGTTGTTCCTGGGGGTGGAGAACCTGGGGAACATCGTCAAGCAATCGGCCTTTCTGGGAATCGCGGCCATCGGGATCACCCTTGTTCTGCTGACGGGGGGTATTGATCTGTCGGTGGGGTCGGTGATGTACTTGGCTTCACTGGCTGCCGGATTTGCCATGCGGGATATGGGTGTTGGCGTGGCGGGCGGGGTTCTGGCCGCGTTGGGGGCGGGGGCGCTTCTGGGGGCGATAAACGCTTTTTTCATCGTGCGGCTGGGCATCGTGCCCTTTATCGTGACGCTTGCGACGCTGTTTGCCTTTCGCGGCTTCGGCGCCTTTCTGACCAGTTCGCGGCAGTTCGATTTTCCTCCGGGGCTGCGCAGCTTTGGGCTTGCGTCGGTCATGGGTATTCCGGTTCCGGTGCTGGTGTTCGCGACGGTTGCCGTTGTCGCCCACCTGGCGCTGACGCGCACGACCTTCGGGCGACAGGTTTATGCGGTAGGCAACGATGCGACAGGCGCGGTGAAGGCTGGCATACCTTTGGGCCGCGTCCGGGCCGCCGTCTACGTCATCTCCGGCGCGACGGCGGGACTGGCAGGATTCATCCTGATTGCGCAGATCGGGCGGATTGATGCGGGCTTTGGTCAGGGGCGGGAGTTCGACGTGATCGCGGCGGCGGTGCTGGGGGGGGCGAGCCTGTTTGGCGGTGTCGGCACGGCCTTTGGTGCAGTGATCGGCGCGACGCTGATGCAGACGGTGAATACGGGGCTGGCCTTCAGCGGCATGAACCTTTATCTGCAACCGATCCTTCAGGCAGGGATCATCTTCCTTGCGGTTCTTGTGGATTCCCTGCGCCAGAGCCGCCAGATGTTGCGGCGACGGCGAACCATTCGCCCGATCCAGAGGTAGAGGCTGACGTGATCCGATGGGCATTGGGCACCATTACGAACCTGAGATGAAACCCCGCGGCACCGGCCCCTTCACCGGCTGCCACGCGACCCCGGTGATGAGCCGATGAGCCAAGTGTCACGCGAACCGATCCCGCGCCGCAAGCTCTACCAGGAGGTGATGGACCGCCTTCTGACGATGATCCGCCACGACGGCCTTGGCGTCGGTGATCAGCTTCCCTCGGAACGCGAGCTGATGGAACGCTACGGCGTCGGCCGGCCTGCGGTCCGCGAGGCGCTTCAGAACATGTCGCAGCTAGGCCTGATCAGCATCGCGCATGGCGAACGGGCAAGGGTGGCGCAGCCGAGCTTTTCCAACCTGTTCGAGTCGATCGCCCTGACCACCAGCGGCATCCTGCGCCATTCGCCGCAAAGCCTCGGGGACCTCAAGGAGGCGCGCCTTCTGTTCGAGGTGCAGATGGTCCGCCTTGCCTCCGAACGCGCGACGCCCGAGGATGTCGTGCGGCTACGCCAGAGGCTTGAGGACCACCATGCCTCGCTGTCGGATCTGGAACAGTTCTTTCACCATGACATGCTGTTCCACCGGGAGATCGCTGCCATCACCGGAAACTCGATCTTTCCGGGCCTGAGCGAGGCGATGATGGGCTGGCTGGGCGAGTTCTACACCCAGCTTGTCCGCCTGCCGGGGACTGAGCAACTGACGTTGTCCGAACATGCGGCGATCCTCGACGCCATCGCAGCCGGTGATCCCGATGCGGCAGAGCGGGCGGTCCGGGATCATATCCTGCGCGCCAACACGCTTTATGACCAGCATCAGACGTCCGGCTGAGGACGCCTATCCCCCGCCATCCCGAACGCGGCCGAAATAGTCCTCGCCCCCCATCTGGCCGCCCTTGAGCGCCAGCTCCAAGCCATCGAAGGCCGGATTCTCGCTCCACGCCCGGAAGATCGCGGCGCCTGGGATGGTAGGGACAAGCGCAGTCAGCGCGAAGATGCCGAGTTGGCGGGAGGCATGACCGGAGGTGTCACCACCGGAGATGACAGCCCGCCGCACGCCTGTCTCCTTCAGCACCTGCGCGAGGATGCGGCCAAGGGCTGCGCCGATGCGGATGTTCGCCGTTTCGGCGTCGACACCCGCACGCGCGCGGGCTTGAGACAGACGGCCAACCGCGGGATCGTCAGGGCCGCAGGCGGTGTAGATGATGGGATCCCGCCCTTCCGAAAGCGCGGCGCGGCAGGCTGCGACGGCAGCGGCCTCTGCCGCGTGACTGTCGCCCACGATCAACTCGCCAGGATCAAGCGGTAGCCCGGTGAAGCCGTGGCCAAGCGACCAGTTGATCTGAGCCGCTGTGACGGGGGAAACGGAACCAGACACCGTAACCATACCGCGCGCCCGGCCAATGCCTTGCGGCTGATCCGCCGGTGGAAGGATGCCGGACTTGCGCCAATGGGCGACAAGCGCATATTCGACCCCCTGCGAACCGACGCAGAAAGCCGGGCCATTCCAGATCAACGCGCCGCAGAGGGCAAGATCATCCTCGCTCACCGTATCAAGGCAGATGATCCTCTCACCCCGCGCGATCAGGCCATCGCGCTGCGACCGCGCTGTTTGTCCGTCCTGCAGGGCCTCCAGATCCAGTAGCCCGATCGGCAGGGCCGTCTGGCGAGAAAGGTGGCGGGCCACATCGGATTCATTCATCGGCGTCACAGGATGGCGGGACATCACCGGATGCCGGTCCAGCCGGAACACGCCCCCCGGCGCGCCTGCAAACAGGTGGCCGAAGCACTGGTAGCGGCGGATGGCGGGGGCGGCGACGAGGACCGGAACCCAAGTGGACGTGCAGCTTTGCAGCGCAAGTTCGATTGCACGGCCGATCGAGCCTGTCTCGGGCGAGGAGTCGAGGGTCGAGCAGATCTTGTAGTGGAGGAGCGGCGCCCCTGTTTGGCGGAGGCCGTCGAAGATGCGCGGAAGATGCGCGTTCATCCAGTCGATGCCGTGGGATCGCGCAGTTCCCGCCACGACTATGGCGCGCAAGCCGGGGAAGCGTGCAAGCTGCGCCTCATCGGGAAGGTCGAGGAAGAGGGCAGTGGGCAGGCCCGCGAAGGCCAGCACCTCCATGACCGCGGCTGATCCCGTGAAATCGTCGCCATAGGCCGCGAGGAGCAGGCCGTCGGGCAGCCCTGCCATTCCGGTCAGCCCCGCGCCTGCGCGAGGGCGCGGGCAAGCGGGGGCCGTGTTGCAGCCCATTCATCCAGATCGACGCCCGCCATCGCTGCGGACCACGCCTCGCGCAGGCTCTCTACCCCGGCAGCCGGTCCGTCGGGATGACCCATGATGCCACCGCCGGCGGCGTAGATCAGGTCGGCAGATCCCAGCCGCTTGTATGTCTCTGGCGGCTGAAGAACGGTCTGGGCGGAGGAAAAGACAGGCATGGCGGTGCATGGCTTGCTGTCCCACATCGGCGTCAGCTGGGCCTTTGCGGAAGCGATCACGCTGTCGTCGTCCTCGCAGAACTTGTTGGAGAGCCCGTTCACATGCATGTGGTCTGCCCCGGCGAGCCGCCATAGTTTGGACCAGGCGATGTAGGACCACCCCAGCGCCGGGTGGCGCGACAGGTAGCCCCAGCCGTTCCGATGGGCATGGATCGGCAACTCGGAGTGGCGCGACAGGGCGAGGAAGCCCGCCATGCCGAGCGAGTTGAGGTTCGCCATCACGCAGGTTCCGCCAAGATCGCGGACAAGGTCGTGGCGTCGCCGCATCTCATCAACTTCGCCGGTGAGGTTGAAGGCGAACATGACCTTCTTGCCCGTCCTGTCGGCATGGGCGTTGATGACCTGCATCACGGAACGTACCCGGTCGTCAAAGGGGCAGGCGGGACCGTCGCCCTGCAGTTCGTCGTCCTTGATGAAGTCGGTGCCCGCGGTGGCGAGCGTTGCGACGAGTTCGGCCGTAGCTTCGGGTGAAAGGCCGACGCTTGGCTTGACGATGGTCCCAATGAGCGGGCCGGTTGTGACGCCTGACAGCCTCCGGGTGCCTTCAACTCCAAACCGCGGGCCGGGATGGGCCGCGGCAAAGGCGGGCGGCAGGCGGATGTCGAGGATGCGCAGGCCGGAGAATGCCTGAAGCTCGAACAGGTTGCCGGCAACTGTCGCCATCAGGGCCGGGAGCGAGGGGCCGATATTGTCGAGCGGCCAAGACAGCGTGACCTTGGCCCGGTTCCAGCCATTGCCCCTGTCGGCGGCTGCGCCGGGGAGGGAGGGGGAGGTGGCGGATGGTAGATCCTCCAGTGCCTCGACCCGGGCGGCGGAGCGTGCCTTAAGTTCCTCTGTCTCGCCAGGAAGGCGTAGGAACGTGCCGGAGGATTGCTCTCCAGCCATCGTCTCGGCGGCACGTCGAGGATCTGTCGCAGTTTCGATCAGATAATCCGCTTCGAATCTCTCAGTCATACCGCCTCCTGACGCCCGTATGGCATACTCATTATACCATTGTGCCTTAGTGCTCAACGAGTAGGTTCAGCGGAGTCATACTGCCTGCGCCCGAAAGTCTTGCTGCCGCTGGCCTGTCCCTATCGAGTGGTCCGGTTTCAGTCTTAGTGCATGACGGGTGTTGG
>VUAW01000014.1 GCA_008711135.1 Rhodobacteraceae bacterium LNNU 3342 | reverse complement strand
GTCTTACCCTGAATGATCTCGATGACCAGCGCTGACTTGCGCTTGGCCGTCCACCCTGTCAATGGCGGTGCAAAATCCGGCCGCGCGGCGGCGTAAAACTAGGCCAAGCGGCGTTGGCCAGCGCCATGGCGTGCGCGCTTACCATAGAGCTGGCGCGTGCCATGGCGCATTGGCCCCGTGGGGCCAAATCGGCACGATCTGATTTTAGGACTTTTGGTGCCGCTTTCGGGCAGTGCTGTTAGCGAGGCGATAGCTCTCGCCATTCATCTCAAGGATGCTGACGTGGTGGGTCAGCCTGTCGAGCAAGGCGCCGGTGAGGCGCTCGGAGCCGAAGGTCTCGGTCCATTCATCGAAGGGCAGATTGCTGGTGATCAGGGTCGATCCGCGCTCGTAGCGTTGCGAGATCAGTTCGAACAGCAATTCGGCGCCGATCTTGGACAGCGGCACGAAGCCCAGTTCGTCGACGATCAGCAATTTGACGGCAGCCATCTGTTTTTGGACACGAAGCAGGCGACGTTCGTCGCGGGCCTCCATCAGTTCGTTGACCAGGGCTGCCGCGGTGGTGAAGCTGGCCGACATGCCCTTCTGACAAGCCGCCAGTCCGAGGCCAAGGGCAATGTGCGTCTTACCGGTGCCACTTGGGCCAAGGGCAATGACGTTCTCGCGCCGTTCGATCCATTCGCAGCGGGCCAGTTCCAGCACCTGCATCTTGTTGAGTTTAGGAATGGCGCTGAAGTCGAAGCTGTCGAGGCTCTTGACTTTGGGGAACCTGGCGGCCTTGATGCGGCGCTCGACCATCCGCCGCTCCCGGTCAATCAGCTCCAGCTCGACCAGCCGGGCGAGGTATCGGACATGATCCATGCCTTCGGCCGCGCATTGCCGGGCCAGCTTCTGGTGTTCCCGCAGGAATGTCGGCAGCTTCAGCGCCTTGAGGTGATGGGCGAGCAGGATTTCCGGGACATCGCTCATGCCGCGTCCTCCGCATTGCCCGACAGCAGCCGCATGTAAGAACCGGCCCTGGTCTTCTCGACAGTCGTCCGGGGCAGATAGGGATAGCAGTCCAAGTCCAGCCGGGGCGGGCGGCGTTCAACAAGGCAAAGCAGCAGGTGCTTCACGGCGTCGAAGCCGATCGCGCCAATCTGAAGCGCCTGCTTCACTGCGGCATGCAGATCAGCCAGATCGAAGGTTTCCAGCAACCGCAGGACCTGGATGTATTCGCGTCGACCATGCCGGTTCATGCGGGCCTCCATCAGCCGGCGCAGGGTAGCGAACTCCTCGGGAAGCTCCCAACCCTGCAACGGCGCGGCCTGATCGAGGGCGTTGATCTTCTGCTCCAGCAGCGGCTGGTAGTGGATCGGGTTGAAGATGAGTTCATGGCGACTCCAGCATCGGGGATGGCGGGCAATGATCTCGCCCCGGCAGCCGATCACCACGTCGTGGACATAAGCCCGGATCCAGACATCCTGATGGGCAAAGGCGACCGGCACCGAGTAGTCATTGGTCTTGTAGCGCACGAGCGATTGCGATGAGACGCGGCCGGTGTCCTGATCGCAGGCGTCAAAGGGTGACGCAGGCAAGGATCGCATCTCTGCCAGATCGCGTTGCAGCCGCTCGCCGATCGCTTCGCTTTCGCCGCGCAGAACATCGTTCTGGCGCTTGCGGCATTGCTCCTCCAGCCAGAGGTTGAACGCCTCCCACGTTGCGAACTCGGGGAGCGGCACCATGAAGTTGCGGCGGCAATAACCCACCAGGCCTTCGACATTCCCCTTGTCGTTGCCTTTGCCAGGGCGGCCGTAGCGATCCCGGATCAGGTAATGCGACAGAAACCCGCTGAACAGGGTGGCCCGCTTGCGGGTGCCATCGGGCAGGATCTTTGCCACCAGGCACCGATCATTGTCATAGACAATCGACTGGGGGACGGCCCCAAAAAAGGCAGAGGCATGTATATGGCCGTCCACCCAAGCCTCGGCGACCGCAGCAGGATAGGCGCGGACGTAACAGGCGTCGCTGTGCGGCAGATCCAGCACAAAGAAGTGGGCCTTCTGTTCGACACCGCCGATCCTGACCATCGCCTCGCCGAAGTCAGCCTGCGCATGGCCCGGTGGATGCGCCAGCGGCACGAACACTTCCTGGCTCCGCCGTTCCCGCTCCCGGATGTAATCCTTGATGATCGTGTAGCCGCCGGTGAACCCGCATTCGTCACGCAGCCGGTCGAACACCCGTTTCGCCGTATGCCGCTGCTTCCGCGGCATGGAGCGGTCCGCCTCAAGCCAACCCTCAATGATCGGAATAAAGGGATCGAGCTTCGGCCGCCTGACCTCGGCCGTCCGCCGATAACCCGGCGGCACCGAGAACGTCATCATCTTCGCAACCGTATCGCGGGAGATGTTGAAGGCCTTCGCCGCCTGACGCTGGCTCATACCCGCCGCGCAGGCTTGGCGAACCCTGAGATATAGTTCCACGCTGAAAATCCTCGCGCCCTCCCTGCTGCCGCAGAAAGGGAAAGGGTGGACGACTTTTACGCCGCCCGCAGCAGCTCCATGCCGCCACTTCCGTGGACTAGTTTCGCACCGCCGTTCTCAACCGCTCGACGACGTCTTCCAATGGTCCACTCATCGCTACGTTTTACTCCTTGTAGCATGAGCAGATTTTCACTGGGTCGATACACGCCCGCGCTTGCCGGACTTCGCCGCATGCCAGACCATGTCAGGATCGAACCAGACACACAGCGAGCCTCTCTTGCGCAGCGCAGCGTTATAGTCGGACCAGTTCGTCGTGCGGTAGCGGCTGGTGGAGGGCTTCGGCATCAGCCTGATCTAAACATCAGAAGCCGCTGGCTGAGTCCTCATCACCGATATGTGCAATAACGTCCCAACGAATAGCTCACTACCTGAGGCTGAGGGGCCTTGTGAAGGGGCAATCAACCAGTCGAAGCTCTCGCGTCATTCCTCAGTGAAAGGAGTTAGGATAGCAGCTAATCATCGCCAGCCCACTCTTTTAACTTACTCCTTATAAATTCTCCACTGGGCCGCGATTTTCTAGCGATCCTCATCAAGCCAATAGCTTCCTCCTTCGAGAGTTGCCCGCCAGTTTCACTCTTCAGCGCGACATCGCGAACAAGATCAACCTCAGCATCAGACAGACACTTTTTCTGAAAAAAAGGAATCAACTTCTCGACCAATGCTTCGATTATCTTACCCACCTCTGAAATCGAAAGTGTCTCATCCTCAACTGCGTCATCTTTCGGAGCGCCAAACACGTCATCTCCAAAGAATACATCTCTAAAAAGAAGATTATTAGAACTCTTGAAGACGTCATAAACTGTGTTCGAAAGTATATCCTTAATCGCTCCTCTTTTTAGTAATTCAATTTCGTCTAACAATGCCTTATACTCGTAGTTTCGATGATCTACCCGGCCGCCCGAGAACAAAGGCGTGGTTCTATTAACTGCAACATAGGCAGAGGCTTGCAACTTCTTCAGGCTTTCGTTCTCCCGCTCGGAGCCGAACTCCATACCTTCCGTTCTCACTGGAACTGGCATTGCCGTCATGAAGTCCCGCCTAATATCGTCGTCGACAAAAGACGCTCTGCTGTATCGCCTAAAATCCATCTTAGCTGAAGAAAAGTTTCTCTTCCACCGCTTGTACAAGTCGGAGTAATTAAAATAGGGATCGGATGACGTCAAATCATCTTTATAAACAGAAAAATCGTCCGTTTCGGCATTTTTTAGATCCGTGGAATATAGGGACTTCCTCACCTCCCACTGCGGCCGCAGGTAACATATCAACACGTGGTCTCCGAAGTTTCGCCGGCAGAAACTCGAGAAGTTTTGCACGTCGACATCATTAGTAAGACGACTGTGAAAGTGCTCGGACGTGATAATCATCGTGTGATGATTTTCAGCGGCCTCGATTATTTCCTTTTCCACATCTTCCAAAAATCCGGCAAAGTAATCATGCTTATCCTGGACATCGCGGAAGCCATTGAAGTCCCAGAATTCGTCCCTATCCGTCCTGAAGTAGGCCACGAGCTCCCGGTTATTTTCCCATCCCAGCTTATCACTAAGAAAGAACCCCTGCTCCATAAGCTGTCTTCTGTTTTTATAGAGCCACTTTTGCAGTAGCGTCGTTCCAGTCTTCTCCGTCCCGATGTGAAGGACTAGCGTCATCTTTCTCATTATCGACCTGCCAATATCTTTTGATCCAGCCAATCTCTGGCCTGAGCACCGTTCGTGGCTATAGTTATACGGTTAGCCGGCCCGGTACTTCCCCGTATCTAGGGGTGTTCCTGACACCTGCTCAGAGAGCATCGAACGCAAGCAATCCTCTAGATTATCAAGAGATCGAGACGAGAGGGCGGCCTCCTGCTTCTGAAGCATGAGCTTATGATTCTGCTCCATCGCGACAGAACGGATCGCCTGAACGTAGTCTTCCACGCCGCCTTCGCCGGGGATGTAGCCTATCCAGTCAGCGCCGAAAAAGTCGGAGATTCCCCCCACGTTGGGAGTGACTACAGGAAGTCCTGCCGCAGCCACCTCAAGCAGCATATTAGGCATACCGTCAAATCGAGACGTGTAGAGGAAGCAGAGGTAGTTACGGACGATCAGTTCAGCAAGCGAAGAGAATTGCCCGTGAAATCTGACGTTGATTGGCAGCTCCCCAATATCAAATTCCGAGTCGAGCATTACGCGGCGTCCGTACATATGGAACGTCATGTCCGGCATTGCTCTAGCGATATTCGCTAGCATCTCCGGATTCTTTTGATGATCGATCCGGCTGGCCCAAAGGACGTGCCTCGATCGGTGGTCACTACGAAATTGAGGGTCGATCGCGCTGACTCGTTTGACATCAGGCGGGTAGAACAGGGTACGGACGCGATCGGGCCCGATTCCATATGTTTCTACGATCTCGCTCGCGAATCTGGTGTTGTCGCAAAGATATAGATCCACGTGATCATCAACCGCTGGTATTACGTTCTGGAAGCCAGACACCCGACCCTCTTCATCTATGTGAGGGCAGAACATCGCAAACTCGACAACCGCAGACGGCTTGTAATGAGACAGAACTAGCGACCCAGTATAGGATTGGACACAGAATATTCTACTAGGACGAGCGGCGTCCAAGAATGTTCTCAGGAAGATCTTTCGGTCTTCTAGCGAGAACTCTCCAGGATATGCCATCCCTGTAATGCCAGAGATCATCTGCGGGAGGTTGATGGTGTCGGAACTAAATTCTTCATAGTTTGCCACGATCTGCTCCCCCTCGGTCAGGATGATACGGGGAGACACGAGACCAAACTTCTTCCATGCTCGAAGGTGCATCGTTCCGACGAGCTCAGCCCCTCCAGACTCAAGAAACGGAAGAAGGACGAAGTGACCGCCCTCAAGAGCGGAGCCCATCTCCCGGAGCTTTTTCAAAACATGAGCCCGATTGGTGAACTCGGGGCCTCTCCAGCGAATATCTCGCAACGAACTCGGCGGGAAGAACGTATCTTCTCTTACCTGCAGAATTGCGAGCATATCTTCGAAAGAGGACTCTAGGAGCGACGCCTCTTCAGCAGCTTTCCGAATCGAGCGCCTCTTATCTTCCCCGTTAGACGCTGGCTCGGAAAAGTATCGGTAAACTGGCATCCAAATGTTCTGAGCCCACGCCTGCGCTTCTTCGCTCAACTGCCTAAGTAGCAGCGCTTCAGAAGGCGGCGCGACAACCGCCGCCACGTCAGGCCGATCTTCCCGCCATTGTTGGCAATAAGCTTTGATCTCTTCCATCGAGCGGGAGTGGCGAAACGAGCTTAGATAATCCGAAGCGCAAAAAGCGACTCCGTATCTCTCCAGCAGTTGCTCACCAACCTGACTTCTGCCCCTGGTTGAGGAAAAGAAAGCGGGATAGGCGTTCGCATCGATCGCATTCTCATGTTTCGATGAAGTCACCACAAGAGATATACCTCCGGCCTCTCCCCCGACAGTGATGATCACAGGCTCACCAAATGATCGCGCCTCATCATCAAGAAGCCCCATCAGGTCCCCGCAGCCCTTGTACTTTTCCACTATTTCCGAGCCACATACGACCGCCGCGAGGCCGACCAGGTGCCCCCTCGAACTTCTGTCAAATAGCTCAGCTACTACCGCAGAGGGATCTGAGAAGTCATACCAGCGAAAGTAAAACTCCTCGGTCGCAGGATCATAATGCTGGATCGTCTGAGGGATAACGATCACGTTTCGGTTCAACTTTCGCGCTTCAAGTACGGCGGCGACAACGAATCTCGGCGACAAGACCCCTCCAGCCTCGACGTACAGACTTTCGGATTTTTCCTCTTTATCGTGCTCGACAATTAAATTTCGACTGACTGCCTGGCCGGGTCTTATCAAAGCCCAATCCGCTGCAACATCTTTGATGGCTGGCGCTTTGACTGTAAGGTTGAGGAAAATGAATTCCGCGAGTTCAGTATTCGCAGATATTCTTAGATTGTTTCCAATACCGCCTTGAGAAGATCCAAATACATCGAGAATGTGGACTTTTTTTTCATCGTACAGCGGCGACCTACTGAGAAGGCCACGGACATCATGAGCCTTTTGTCTCAGGCCAAGAATAGCATCTTCCACCACCTCACAACGCGCCATTATAATCCGCTTCGATTGCGACACCACCACTTTGTAGAAATCTTTACACAGCGCGCGAAAGATTTGACTTCCTGTATCTACTATAGTGCAGCCGGGATGCTGAACAATCGCTCGAAGCGGCAACCGTGAGAAGAACCACTCGGGAGTTGCAAATTCTGACTTCATACGGCGGGTAGTAAGGTACAGGGTTCCCCACTCGTCGGCCAAATCGAGGTGCGAAAAAACATCTCGATCCGTTTCATGGATCAATATAATTTGGTGACTCTCCGGCGAGTACGTACCTTGGATGTCCTTCAACATCTCCACAAAGCGAGGTCCGACGGTGCTGTACCTGTCGGACAGGAATATAATCAGCTTCTTTCTGTGATCGAGGCGGCCGAGAAATGAAGCTGCACCATCCGCACTTCGGCGGAGCATTGACCTGAGGTACGAATTGACGGCCCACGGGTTTCTGCGGCGGTTCGCGCTTATAAGCGGCTCTAACACCGCCTGTTCGTCCATTAGGTCATAAACGACCTTTGGAAGCTGAATCTGTGTGATAAAGTCCGGTTCGTCTACCAGCATTCGGGACGCATTCTGCCGGCGTGCCCCGCCGTTAATGTACTCCTGCGAATACAGTTTAGATGCCCTCTGGGTCATCGATGGCACAAGACCAAGAGACAGATGCGCCTCTTTCACTCGGTAGAAACATGCCGTGTTCGGCAGGATCGCGTGGACGATCCCGCTTGCTATAGTGTCGCCCGCCCAGGACCAATCCTCATTCCCAAGACCCGTGATCTTGTCGTTGTGCGGGATTGGAAAAACATCAAGTAGCGTTTTGTCAATCACGCACTTATTTGAGTAGAACCAGTCATACACGAGAAATAGTGGGTCGAATGACGGGTCGTCGCTAGGGATGATCCGCCTTATCTCGTTCTCACCACCAAACTTTATGAAGTACTCCAAGTGGTACACTTGGCGCTCTCTTATTGCATCTCCCTTTAGCAGCCTTATAAACTCGCTGTATATATTCGATGAAAAAAGATCATCGCCGTCGTGCAGGAATACCCACCTACTACTGGCAGATCGTATTCCATGTTCACGAGCCCTTCCGAGGTCGCGCTCGTCTACAATCTTGATGTCTGTTGCTTCGCCCCAGGCGCGGCAAATTTCAAGTGTCCGCTCATCGGGATTGTCTGCAACAATCATCACCTCAACGCGCCCGCCGTACTTTTCAGCTTCAGACTTAGCGAGGCCAATGCTTCGCAGGGTCGGAACTAAAAGAACACCTTCCCGGTGGACATTTATTACGGCAGAGCAGTCAAATGTGTTTGTTTTCATCGATCTTGGGCACATGGGAATGGCGGCTTTCAGCTGCGTTATTTCGCCAGACATCATCGTTCAGGATTGGTGGGCGATATGGCGTTCGGAGATGGCGCGGAATGCGGCAGCGTCGTCAGAGGTTCTACTACTTCGTTTTACATGGGCTAACGGTCTGAGCTGACATTTCGTTCTGAAAGTGACAACTCTAGCCCATCGAGTTCAGGCGAACGCAGGTAAGTGCCGGAGCTATCGCCGGATGGCTTGGTATTTCACCAGCACTTGGGCGGTCTAACAACATCGCGACGGAGAAGTCGCTCATTTGGATGCTACTCTCACCTTTACCGGATTTAGAGGCGTCCTTTGGTGCTCAGCAGACGCATCCACTTTCAGTAGCCACGATTGCAGTGGGGCAAGAGCCTTAGTCCAGTCCCGCGTCATCCGCGCGGCCTGCAGCGACACACGCGCAAGCAGGTCCCGATCCGCATCAAGCGCAAGAACCTGGTTCAGGATTGTCTCCTCACAGCCATGTTCGGGCACGATGAAGCCGGTGGTTCCGTCAACGATGGCCTCTTCCATCGCCCCGACGTCCGTGGCGATCACGACAACGCCACAGCGCTGCGCCTCGAGCACCGAGAGGGGCAGCCCCTCGTAGTGCGACGGCAGGATCATCACGTCGGTTTCGGCCAGAAGCCGCGTCAGGGCATGAGGTCCGCGCACAGGCCCCAGAAGGTTTGTCGATGAGGGGAAGGAAAAAGCAGCCTCGCCCGCGTCAACGACGGACCCGCCAGCAATGGTGAGCTGGATCTGCGGCGCGCGGACTGACAGGCCGTGATAGACCGAGGAGAGCCGGTGCACCCCCTTCTGCGGGTCGAGCCGGCCCATGAACAGCACGCGCAGCGGCGCTTGGCGCGGATGTGTCTCGCGCTTCTCCATAACGCTGCGCGCCGCCGCGGGGGCAAGCGGATAACCCGGGGCGTTGACGACCGGAAGCAGCTTTTCCCTCGGGATGCCGTTGCCGTGCAGCCAGACCCGCATCGCTTCGGAACAGGTAAGGATCAGGTCATAGGCGGATTCATAGGCCAGCGCGAGCTTCGGCGGCCCATAGCTGCGGCCATAGGTGCTGCGCTCCAGCAGGTGCTGGTGATCGATCATGGTGACGCCGCCGCGGCGCAGGTGATCGGCCACCTTGTGCAGCGCGCCGGAATGCGCGTTGATCACCACGTCCATTGACGACAGCAATCCGATCAGGTCGGCCTTCTCATGCCGGTTGCCCCAGCTTGGTTCGGCCGTGCCAAGGAACTCTGTGCCCGACCAGTCGATCGCGCTGGCGTCGGGCATCCAGTTGACGGTGGTGAAAGCCTTCAGCGCCCAGCTGTCCGGGTGGATCGGGCGGTCGCTGATCACGAACAGGTGGCAGCGATAGCCCGATTGCTCGAACTCCCGTGCCATGGACGCCACGACCTTTTCCACGCCGCCAAAGTCAAAGATCGGCAGGACAAAGCCAATGTCGCGCAAACCCGCCTGCTTGAGCAGCGGAAAGACCACCCCGCCCGTCGCCATGCGCCGCGGGATCCGCGCGCTTGCACCGCGGTCCACCGCGCCGCCTACTTCACGCCATTCCCATTTCTGGTCCAGGGCTGCGCGGAAGCGGCTGCGGCTGAGCAGGAGCAGGAAGGACCGCAGCAGTTCCGCCGCGCCCACGGTCTTGCGGTCAAGCGGCACCATCCCCTCGATCGCGAGATGCCAGCTCGTCGCTTTAACAGGCGTTGGCGCACGATCCACCTGGCGCAGCCAGTCCTCGGGCGCGTCAAGCATGTTGCGCAGGCTGGCAATGTCGATGACCACGCCGTCGGCCGCACGTTCAGGATTGCCGTGATCGGTAACGATCCGGTGTCCATCGTCGGATTCATCCAGGAAGAACAGGTCAATGTCGGGCCGGTCCTCGAACCGGCTCCAGCGCCGCTCCGATATCCACAGGAAGTTGTGGAGCATCCGGTTCTCGCGCAGGCGGGCCGAGAGTCCGTCGCGCAGGAACACGATGTATGCGGGCGCATGGTTCGCGAAAGGCTCGGCAAAATGCGCCATGACGAGGCGCTCCAGCTCTCTCAGCGGGATGTCGGTGCCCTGCCCCGGATCGGTCAAAAGCGTGGCGCTTTGGCCGTCACCTTCAATGACGGCGAAGCGCGGAAAACGCGCGGCTTCCAGTTCCAGAAGCTTCGGCGCCGAGAACAGCCAGCGATGCTTGGTTTCCAGATAGCGGCGCAGTTCGCCATCCGCGTCATGCGAGTTGCTCAGCATGCTGACGGGGCGCTTGCGGTACAGCAGCAACGGCTGGGCGGCGGATTGACCGCGAAAGCCCGCCTGCGCTGCCTGAAGCCAGAAATCCCAGTCTTCGTAGCCGCGCTTCATCTCTTCGTCAAAGCGGATGCCCGCTTCGAACACCCGGCGCCGGATCAGGCTCCCTGCCTCACACAAGTTGATCTGCGCGTGGAACAGCAGGTCGGGATCGCGATCCGTGATGTAGTGGCCATGCTGGCCGAAGAAGTCGAAGTCCGGATAGAACCAATCCGCGTCGGGCTGATTGTTAAGCAACCGACGCATTGCCGTCCCGGCGCCAGGGGCGAGGACGTTGTCCGCGTCCAGAAGGAAGACCGCCTCGATTTCAGGATCAAGCTCAAGCGCAGCGGCAATGCCACGGTTGCGCGCGGCGCTGAGGCCTCCGTTCTTGCAGTTAAGAACGCGGATCCGGTCGCCAAGCGTCGCCTGCCATGCCGTCAGGGTGCTGCGGGTTTCGGCAAAGGTGCAGCCGTCGTTGACCACGATCAGACGGCGGATGATGCCTGCCGCCATTTCCCGATGAACCGAGGCAAGGGCATCGTCGATCAGGACCGGATGACCCTTGACCGGAACAACGACGCTGATGCCCTTGTTCGCGGGCCGTGCCGGCTCTGGCCAGACCTGTTCGGGGGACGCGAGCCTGTGATTCCAGCGAATCATGGTGCTATTCCTCTCTGGTAGTCCCAAGGGAGATACGGAACCCGCGGAACAGGCCCCAGCTCAGATCATTCGGAACGTCCGTCGCAAGCGACGTCGCCAGCAGGATGTCCGCGCGCCCGGTGATCGGCTCAACCGGGAAGCAATGCGCCTCGGCCCAGCCATGTGGCGGCACGCCGACAGCCCAGGTTCCCAGGCGCCGCTGCCAAAGCCCATCGTCGTCCACAGCTCCGTGGGGCGCCACGCCTACCGCGAAGTTCATATGCGGCGCCCGGTTGTGCCCGACCGTCACCAGCGCTGAGAGATGCGAAAGCCCCGCAAGGTCCACATCGCGGATGATGGCGCACGCCGCGCCACTGCGCGACGGATGCACAAGGATCGAATCCTCGTTGTGCCAATAGGCGGCGGAAACATGGTCCGTTGACGCAGGCGGCGAGGCAAAGATCTGCGGCCGGGGAAGATTGCCTGCAGACAGAAAATCCGCGCTCCGGATGCTGACCGACCGGGCGCCAGCAGTAGAGGGAGTGCAGCTGGGCAGGCGGACCCCACCCACCGATTTCCAGACGCGCAGCGAAAGCGTTTCGTCCGTGGCAGAACCGTCAAGGATGGTAGCCTGGAACCGCTTGTCGGGCACCGGCTGCCCCAGCGCAAGGCGGATCGAACCTTCGCCGGACCAGCGAACAACAAGGCGGCAGTCGCGACCGATGCCGTCCACCGGCGCCGCAAGGACGAACCGGAGCCAGCCGGTTTCAAGCCCCAGTTCAGGGGCCGCCGGCTGCATCTTGTAGATGGCGCCAGATACGTCCTCGACCGCAACCGACAGCTGCGCAATCTGCGGGGTGAGGACCTGGGGGCACCAAAGGTCGATGGCTGTCAGGCTGACGACATTCAGTGGCAGGACTTGCGCTACCGTCTGCCCTTGTGCCAGCGTCAGCATCCCGCCTGCAGCGGGCCAAGTCAGTGCGTTAACCACCTGCGGGCTGCCAAGCGTGTAGAGCAGGTTCTCTATCTCGCGGAAGCGCGTCTCCATCGCGATCTTCTCGCCTCGCAGCAGCGCGGCGGCCGAGCGCGCATCCCCCATCTGCTGATAAGCGCCTTGCAGGCCCGTCAGCAGAAGCCGGAAAAGCGTCACCGGTACAGCGTCGGGCTGATCGGGATCCAGTTCAGCAATCGGTAGGTCATGAAACGGCCCATCCGAAAGGGCCGCCCGAAGCGAGGCGCCTTGGCCCGTCAGCGCGACCCCGCCCACCACCGGACGATCCGAAACAAGGTTAAATCCAGCACTTTCTGCCGTATCGACGCCCTGCGCCTGAATCTCGTCCGGCAGGTGGCGGCGCACCACGTCCAGCGCCCGCACATCGACGAGCACTAAGGTTTTCATCTGGAAATCGACGCTGGTAAGCATTCTGCCATACGATTAGGGGATCATCCTTGATCCGCTGCAAAGAAGAAGAAGGTTGTGGCCCAAGCTAGGTCGCCTGCGAAAAGCACTTCGGTCCACGTGGTAGCCATTCCTTAACACGACAACCCTGGGTAGTGCCAACAAATAAAACAACCTAGAGGCTCCTTAGGCACCAGTTATGCTCGCGTCAAGCATAGTGGACTGCTGTGCTTGCAATTTCACAAATGCGACATGATGCGGCCGAGTGTGGCTGCATCCAAAGAGGATCCAGTGCCTGTTCGCATCCTCATCTGAAGGTTGAGTCGGATTTCAGTGGCGACCTGACGAGGATGTGCTAAGCCGCTCCTGTCACGCCCGATAATGCAAGGACGCGATCATGAAGACCTCTTATCCTTCTCTTACCGCGCCCCAAGACGGCTATGTCTTCGTCGTGACTTACGGCCGCTCTGGATCAACGTTGACGCAAAGCCTGCTTAATGCGATTCCCGGCTATGTGATCCGTGGCGAGAACGGCAACCTCACCCATCACTTCGCCCAGGCGATCCGCTTGGTGACCGACCACGAGATGTATCGCTGGCGGCGCGAGGATCTGCCCAAGCCCCGGCCCGAACGCCGGCCGTACCTTCGCCCGATCCTCGGCAAGCCATACGATCCATGGGCTGGCGTGGAAAAGGTCGATCCCGACGATTTCACCCTCTCGCTTATGGATCTCTTTGTCCGACAGGTCCTCCGGCCACCGCGCCGATGCCGGGTGAGCGGCTTCAAGGAAATCCGATTCCATGAGGATCCACCCTTCTTCCGGCCACATCTCGACGTTCTGCGCACAGTCTTTCCCAAGGCCCGGTTCATCTTTCAACGCCGCCGACATGAAGCCGTCGCCGCTTCGGGCTGGTGGAAGCAGCAACCGCGTGACGAGGTCCTGAAGCAGCTTCGCACAGCAGACAAGCTATTCGAGACCTATGCCGAGTCGCATCCGGATTGCTGCACGATCATCGACTATGAGGGGCTGCTGGAAGGCTATGACTATATCCGCACGCTCTATGAATTCCTGGGCGAAGAGGCTGACGCCGAAAGCATTGGCGCTGTGATGTCACGCCTTCTGAAGCATTAGTATGCCAGCAGGGGAAATCGGCGGGCCAAGGACTTGCCCGCCGAGCAGATAGTGCGTTTGTGGACGGGAGCCAGCCGAAGAACCGTCAAGCCCGCGCATCTGAGGGGTGATGCCCCGAGCGGGCCGGATCTTTGACATCTGGCAGAAGATGAGCCGCTTCCAGCCAGAATGAACGGGTGACGCCCGAAGCATCGTCCTCAACCACTGAAGTATGAACCTCCCCCAGTCAGGCCGCTTAGGAGCATGCAAAAGCCGGCCCTCTCGGGCCGGCTTCAGTCATCGCGGCACGGAGGTCAGAGCGCTTCAGCCTCGCGAACCGCAGCCATGCACGCCTCCTCGTCGCCGCTGGCGAGGGCAACGCGGGCCCGCGCGATGGCCGCATCACGTTCAGCGCTGCCGCCGGTTCCCCCGGCTGCCGCCTGATCACCCGCTGTCTGCCCACCTTCTTGCTGGGCCTGGGCATCCTGGCCGGACATGGCGACGCCCTCGGTCGGGGTGCTTGCACCGGCGGCATCCGTTCCGCCTGCGGTCTCAGTTCCGGTCCCGGTGGTCGCTGCCGTATCGCCACCGCCGGTCCCGGTACCGGTCGTGGATCCAGCGCCAGCCGTGTCAGTGCCCGCGCCTCCGGTTCCACCCGTGGTTCCGGTTCCAGCGGTGGTTCCCGCACCGGCAGTGTCAGTTCCCGTGCCGCCGGTTTCTCCGGTTGTTCCACCCGTGGTGCCCGTGCCAGCAGTATCGGTTCCGCCTCCGCCAGTGGTCGAACCGCCCCCGGCCGTCGTATCGCCTGTACCTGTAGCCGCGGTCGAGGTGTCAGTGCTCGGCGTCTGCCGCGGGTCAGAGTCACTCATCCCGGTGACGCCCGAGGCGGTGTTGGTTCCGGTTGTATCAGTAGCGCTCCCCGCCGTCGCGTCGGAGCCTCCGCCTGTCGTTCCAACGGTCGCGCTGCCTGCCGTGTCAGTGCCGCCCGTGGCCCCGGTCGTACCGGAATCTCCTTGCAGCGGCGCGAGAGAGCCATCCTTGGCAATCCCCTCGCCTTGGCCGCCTGCCTGCATCTCGGTGTCGCCTGTCAGGCGTGCCAGTTCCTCGGCGCAATCGGCCAAGGCACCCGTCGCGCCGAATGCATAGACGGCGCAGCTTGCCATCAAGGTCATGTAACGAGTCATTCTTTCCTCCCAACTGGAATGTCAAACGCCCCTCCCAAGGCAGCCAATCAACGTCGACACGTCACGCATGTTCCCGCCTAGCTTCTGATTCTCGTGCTACCAGGCGACCTTTGGCATCGGCGGGGATGCTGCTCAAACAGCGTCGGATGCATATCCCACAAAGACTACAAAGTTTGACGTGATTTTTCTCTTGCAAATCACGACTGGTCTTGTAGATATTGATCCAGACATGAAAGGAGACGCCCATGAACACCTGGACACGCACTTCCCGTCCCCTCGCCTCCTTTGCCATGGAGAGCATGGATCCCTCTAGCACGCCCTGCCGTGCCGTCCTGATCGCGGGAACGATTACTGCGCAAGGGCGCCACGTCGGCACCCTTGCCGACGGCCGGATCGTCATCGCCATCGGCGCACGCCGGATCGCTGGCCGCGCCATCCCCATCCTGCGCCGCACAGCGTACGGCTGAACTCGCGTCCTGCCACGGTCTGACAGGGCGGTAGGACCAATCAAAGGGCATCTGGATCGCGCTGATCCCTTAGTGCACCCTCCGTGCCCCTCGCGCTCCAGCCACAGCAAGAACCGGCCCGTTGCACGGGTTCCGGTTTCCAGACGAAAGGTTGAACAGATGGCTTCGCTTCACACGATCGAACAGAACCTGTCGCGCAACGCAATCCTCGCCTCGGCAGGCAGCACGCTGCGCCGCATTCGGACAATGCTGAACCCGGCCGCCGAGGCCGCCCCGAAATGGGAACTGCATTCCGGGCAGACTCGCCCGCAGTCGATTCACCCGGACACTGCAGTTCGCCTGCTGATCGCCAGCGGCAACGACTACCACGGCGATGAAATCCGTGGCCGCGCGGGCGATCTTGACTGGTCCCGCGCCTATGCCTGGATCCGCATGCCGACTGAAGCGGTTGCCTAACCGCCGTACCGCTCCAGAAAGCTTTCGACCGATAGCGCCCTGAAATCGCTCAACGCCGCGCGGAGCCGCTCATGGTCCCAATCCCACCAGGACAGGGCCAGCAGCCGCGCGGCGATCGGCTTTGGAAACCGCTCGCGTAGCGGGGTCGCGGGCACGCCTGCTACGATCAGGTAAGGCGGCACATCCCGCGTAACCACCGCGCCCGCCGCAATGATCGCGCCATTACCCACCGTCACCTCCGGTCGGATGATGGCGCCGTGGCCGATCCAGGTGTCATGCCCGACATGGGTACGGCGGCTGCGGCGATGCTCGAAAAAGCTCTCGTCCCGATCGGCATCGTCCCAGTAATCGTCAGATCGGTAAAGAAAATGGTGCAGGCTTGCCCGCTGCATCGGATGGTCCGTTGGGCCTATTCGGACAAAGCTGGCGATATTGCTGAACTTACCGATGCAAGCGTTGGCGATATCGGTATAGCGGTCACAATAGCTGTAGTCGTCAAGCCGCGAATGGGCGATGCGGCTGCCCCGCCCTACTTCGGTGAAGCGGCCAAAGGTGGCATCGACGATTTCGCAGTCGGAATGGATCAGGGGCGCGTCGGCGCTCAGTTTGGGCATGATGCGTCAGCCACCCCGGATCAGCTTGCGCCGGATCCAGCCCGAAGCACTGTCCATCGCCATCACCATCAGCACAATCAGCACGATGTAATAGGCCACCTGTTCCCAATCCTTCTGCGTGTTGATTGCCTGTGTCAGGAACAGGCCGATCCCGCCGCCAACGATCGCGCCAATGACCGTGGCACTGCGGGTGTTGGATTCAAAGTAGTAAAGCACTTGGCTCAGCAGCACCGGCATCACCTGCGGGATTACGCCGAACCTATACCGCTGGACGGCGTTGGCGCCCGTGGAACGGATGCCCTCGACCTGTTTCTTGTCGGTATTCTCAAGCGCCTCTGAAAACATCTTGCCGAACGAACCGGAGTCCGTGATCAGGATCGCCAGCGCCCCCGTCATCGGGCCCGGGCCGAAGGCGCGCGCCAGCACGATCGTCCAGATCAGCGCATCCACCCCGCGCACGAAGTCGAACACCCGCCGCAGCCCGAACCGCACCGCCCAGGCGGGGGTGAAGTTCCGCGCCGACAGAAACGCCAGCGGCAATGAAATCAACGCCGCCCCCAGCGTGCCAAAGAAGGCCATCAGCACCGTTTCCCCCAGCGCCCAGACAACATCACCATGACGCCACACGCGGTTGTTCCAGAAGTCACGCGCCATGGCAGGCAGTTCGCCCCCTACCGCGGCTTGGGCCAATTCGCCGAAGGTCATGCCGTGGAAGCGGCTGTCGAGGCTGAACCAGAACATCTCCCACCCAAGGAAGTAGCGGAACAGTTCGATCTTGGTGCGAGTGACGGTCAGCCGAGCCCCGTCCAGATAGACCACAAGGCGCTGGTCGGTCTGGTTTACCCGCGCCGGGTCCAGCGGTGGCAAGGTCGCCTCAACGCCTTGGCGCATGGGGCGGGCCTCGATCACCTCGCCCTCAGGCAGCGTGATGCGGATTGCCCCGTCCCGGATCATCGCGGTCTGGCCACGGCCGAGATCGACCTCGGCCGCCTGCCCGTCCAGCGCCACCCAGCCAGGCGCAGTGCCTGCGAGATAGGCGCCCTTGACCTCGCCCTCGATCGCGACGGCGATGTTGCCGCTGCGGGCATCCATCGTGACATGGGTCTTGTAGGACCAGCTGTCGGACAGGATGATCCGCGCATTGTCCAGCCGCGCGCGCTGCGCCAGACCCGCGACGTCAAAGGCCCCGAAGATATAGATAAGATAAGCCAGCACCATCGCCGGCAGGCCAAAGCTGATCATGCGCTTGCGCGTGAACAGGCGTTCCGCCTGCAGGCGCAGGTCAGGATGGGCGACGTCAGTCATGTCAGTGCTCCGCATGGGAGAGCTTGTTGCGGTAGTGGCTGGAAAGCTGGTCCACGATCACGATGGTGGCGAACAACAGCAGGAAGATCGCCGCCGCTTGGTCAAATCGCCCCTGCCCCCAAGTCATCGCGTTCCGCAGGTCATAGCCGATCCCGCCTGCCCCCACGAAGCCAAGGATGGCAGAGGCACGGATGTTGATCTCGAACCGCATCATCGCATAGCTGAGGAAATTCGGGGCGACCTGCGGCAGCACGCCGAACCACATCTGCTGGAACCACCCTGCCCCGACCGAGGACAGCCCGTCCACCGGCTTCAGATCGGCGTTCTCCGCCACCTCAGAAAACAGCTTACCAAGCGCCCCCGCCGTATGCAGCGCGATGGCGATCATTGCCGGTACCGGCCCGCCACCCAGCACAAAGATCAGGACCAGCGCGATCACGATTTCCGGGATCGCCCGCAGAATATCCATCGCGCGCCGAAACAGCGGGATCATCCGCGGCCACCGCGCCAGCCCCCGCGTGGACAGCAGCGCCAGCATTACCCCCGCCAGCGCCCCGAATATGGTGGAGGCCGCGGCGATATTTACCGTTTCCAGAAGCGACGGCAGGAATGTCAGGAAATGTCCCGGCAGCCGGTCGGCCTTTTCCCACGCCTCGGATATCAGGCCGATGGGGAAGTCGGGCAACTGGCTCAGGCCGTCCAGGAAGCCGCCAGCGTTGCGGCTCTCCAGGATGTCGAAGGCCGCAATCATCATCAGCACGAAGACCGTCAGCAGCAGCCCGCTGTAAAGCCGGCGCCGCTGCGTCAGCGCGATATAGTCGGCGCGGATCGCCCGCCCCTGTGTCAGATCGGCCATCGCCCGCCCTCTCCGTGAAAAAGGGCCGCGGCAATGCCACGGCCCGGATGGTCTTGCAGATCGCGGGTTACTCGGTGGCCGCCTTGCGGGCCTCGACGATCGAGACATAGGCCTCGTGCGTGATCGGCATCACACCCAGCGCCTCACCGGCCAGTACGCCATAGGCGCAGTCCGGATCCATGTAGGGAAGTGAGGCGGTCAGCTCGGTGACCAGCGCCTTGGTGTGCGACGGCAGGTCCTTGCGCAGCACGATCGGACCTTCCGGGATCGGCTTGGACTTCCAGATCTCGACGATGTCGTTCATGTCGACGATGCCGGCGTCCGATGCCCGGCGCAGCGCGCCCGAGTTGTAGCCGTCGAGCCAGTCGCCCAGACCATCGGCCCAGGTCACGCCGGCGTCGATGTCGCCATTCGCGACCGCAACGATCGTCTGTTCATGCCCGCCGGTGAATACCACGTCGGCGAAATACTCGCCCGGCTGCATCGAATATCCTTCCTCCGGGATCTCGACCAGCGGGATCAGATAGCCGGAGGTGGAGTTCGGATCGCCAAAGCCGAAGGTTTTGCCCTCCATGTCGGCCAGGCTCTCGATCCCGCTGTCGGCGCGGGCGAACCCGATGGAGTGATAGCCGTAAGAGCCATCCATGTTCACCTTGACCAGCACGGGTTCCACCGCATCCGGGTTCTCAAGGTAGATCGCCGCATAGGACGAGGCGCCCAGCCACGCCATGTCCAGCGTCCCGCCCAGCAGGCCCTGGATCACGCCGTTATAGTCGGCAGCAGTGAACAGTCGCGTCGGCACGCCTAGCAGTTCTTCGGTCTTGGTGCGGAAGCACTCGTTTGAATTCATCCGGTCCTGCGCGTTCTCGCCGCCCAGCAGGCCGATGCGGAACTCGGTGATCTCTTGGGCCTGGACCGCGCCGGCCAGCAGCGCCGTTGTCGCCAGAAGGGCAGCAAAGGTGGTTTTCATGGGAAGTCTCCGGTTGGAAAAAAGGTGCGCTTGGCGCGGAAGGTCAGGCGAGCATCGCCTCGCGGTACGCCGCAGTTTCCAGCGTCTCGATGCTGGTCGAGGTCGCGGCCTCGCTGAAATTTTCGTCGGCGCCATAGATGTCGCGGGCGACGCCGGTGGTTAGCTGTTCTGGTGTGCCGTCAAAGACGATGCGGCCGGCGCGCATCCCGATCACCCGGTCGCAATACCGCCGCGCGGTGTCGAGCGTATGGAGGTTCGCGATCACCATCCGCCCGTCCTCTTCATGGATGCGGCGCAGGGTATCCATGACGATCTGGGCGTTCATCGGGTCGAGGCTGGCGATCGGTTCATCCGCGAGGATGATCTTTGGGTCCTGCATCAGGGCGCGGGCGATGGCGACGCGCTGTTGCTGGCCGCCAGACAGCGCCTCCGCCCGTTTTGGCGCCTGTTCGGCGATGCCCAACCGTTCAAGGATGTCGATGGCCCGGTGGATGTCAGCCTTCGGGAACAGGTTGAACACCGAGGCCAGCGTCGAGCGGCGGTTCAGCGTCCCGTGCAGCACGTTCGACACCACGTCCATCCGCGGCACGAGGTTGAACTGCTGAAAGATCATCGCGCACTGGCTTTGCCACGCGCGTTTCTCAGCCCCCTGAAGTTCAAGGATGTTGCGCCCCTCGAACCGAATGATGCCGGATGTCGCGTCGGTCAGGCGGTTCATCATCCGCAGGAACGTGGACTTGCCCGCGCCGGACCGCCCAATGATCCCGATCATCGCAGGGCGGTCGACGACGAAGGTGGCGTGATCGACGGCGATGTTCTGGCCGAAGATCCGCGTGACGCTTTCGACGCTCAGCATGAGGTCCCCTTTCTTCTTCAGGGGCTCTGCTAAGGCGGCTGCATCACATCGCAGTTACGGCGCCGCGAAAGTTTCATGACAGGCCACGGCCGGCGGAACCGCCCGCCGTGGCCGTGGTTTCCTCAGCTTGGCCGGGCGGTGAAGGTGGTCATGTCGACCGCCTGCCCTGTCCGCGCCGATTGCTGCGCGGCCAACCCCATCGCAACAGCCCACCAGCCGTCATCCAAGGTAACCTGCGGCGCCCCTTCGCCCCGCACCACGGCATTGAAGCCCGCATGCTGGTAATAGGTCGAGCCGTTATGATCCCCGGCATCCAGCAACGCAGGGTCAACCGGGATCTCCAGCACCTGCGGCCCCTTGGGGGTGCGGGGTGAAACAATGACCTGCGGCACGGGCGGCTCGCCCAGATGGTCGGGCCAGAAACGCGTCGGCCCCGGCACTAGGCACTCGATCTTGCCCATCGGCCCTACGGCCGAGATCTCCTCTTGATACCGGCTGCCTTCGGCGAACATGCAAAGCTCCAGCATTGCCCGCGTGCCGTTGGCGAAATCCACGATGACATAGGCGTTGTCCCACACATCCGCAGGCTGGCCGTTCACGATCTCATCTCTATGGTTCACCGCCTGCGAACCAGAGGCCATGATCCGCACCGGATCGGACTTCAGGATGTGCCGCATCAGGTCAAAGAAGTGGCAGCACTTCTCTACCAGCGTCCCACCCGTCTGCGCGTTGAGCCGGTTCCAGTCGCCGACCTTCCGAAGGAAAGGATAGCGGTGTTCCCGGATCGTCAGCATCCGGATGCCCCCGGTCGCCGCTTCCGCCTGCTGAATCATGTGCGCGACGGGCGGCATGTAGCGATACTCCATCGCCACCCAGATCGGCGCCGGATAGGCTGCACGCAACTCCTCCAGCCGTGGCACGTCGGCGGGATCGGTGAACAGCGGCTTTTCCACCAGAATGGGCAGCGGGCGGATGCGGGCGATCTCCTCCATCTGTTCCAGGTGCAGGAAGTTCGGGCTGGCGATCAGCAGGCAATCAAGCTGTTCGACCGTCAGCAGTTCGGCAATGCTGTCCACCATGCGCGCGTCGGGAACCAGGGCAGCCGCCGCGGCCCGCATCCCGGCGTCGGGCTCGTAGATGGCCGCGACGGTGGCGCCGGGCAGCAGCGCGATGTTGCGCAGATGTTCCTGCCCCATCATGCCACAGCCGATGATGCCGTAAGTGACCTCTGACACGTCGTCCCCCTATTTCAGTCGCGCGACATAGCGCACGTTTCGATGATCGAACCAGGTGCGGGACACCTCGGCTCGCGTGTTGTTCTGCGCCCAGCTGATGCGCACAATATGGCCGCAGGGCGTGCCTGGCGGATGCGGAAAGACCGGCGGCGCCCAGTCTGGCACCGGCGCCACATCGACCCGATCCTCTGCCCGCTGGATCCAGAGGTTCAACCGGGTGCGGTAAAAGAGGTACAGCGACTCCGACAGGTCCTCTGCCCGCAACTCGGGGAGATAAGAGGCACAAAGCCAGATCTCCTCGACCGCCGCGATGGCGCCCGAAAGGCGCCGCAGGCGGCGAATACGGTGCCCATCAGGGCCCTGCCCGAACTCCGGCAGATCATCCGGCTTGGGCAGACGATCGACCGAAAGAACCTCGGCAGTGGGCAGCCCACCCCCTTCGGCAAGTTCCAACCGGAACAGCGCGTAGACGCTTTGTGCATCCGGACGTGCCCGCACATAGTTGCCGGACCCCTGGATGCGATCCAGCATCCCCCGACCCGCAAGATCAGCGAGCGCCTTGCGCAATGTTCCGACGGCGATTCCCAGTTGTTCGGCCATCTCCCGTTCAGGCGGCAGCCGCTGCCCATCCGCAAGCCGGCCGGCTGCGATGTCGCGGATCAGCAGCTCGCTGATCTGCTGATAGAGCGGGAGCGAACCCTGATGTGACATCCCTGCGCGCCGGACAAAAATTGATACATCATTGATCTACAGAAATGCCGATGCTACGCAAGTGGAAATCGCCCTTTGGAAGGAGATTCGATGAGCGTCGTTCCCGTCACTTCCGCTGACCTTGACGCCGCAGAGGTGTCCTGGTTCGCCGCGCTCTGTTCCGACGACTATCGCTTTCTGGGCGTGCCTGAGGGCGACCTGCGATCAAGCTGGGAACATTGTTCCACCATCGCCAAGACCGCCGAGGATCTGGGCTTCCGCAACATCCTCTGCCCCTCGTCCTACCAGGTCGGGCAGGACACGCTGTCCTTCGTGGCCGGATGCGCGCCGATCACCGACCGGATGAACTTCCTGGCCGCGATCCGCTGCGGAGAGATGCAGCCGATCATGCTGGCGCGCACGGTGGCGACGCTGGATCACATGCTCAAGGGACGCCTGACGCTGAACGTGATCTCCTCGGACTTCCCGGGGGAAAAGGCCGACAGCGCCTTCCGCTATCGCCGCAGCCACGAAGTCGTCCAGATCCTCCGCCAGGCGTGGACGCAGGATGAGATCAATCATGAAGGCGAAGTCTACCAGTTCAAGGGCGTGCCGACGGACCCGGCCAAGCCCTATCAGCAGAACGGCGGGCCGCTGCTTTATTTTGGCGGCTACTCGCCCGATGCTCTCGAACTTTGCGGGGCGCAGTGCGACGTCTACCTGATGTGGCCGGAAACCAAGGACCAGTTGGCTGAACGGATGAAGGCGGTCCATGCCCGGGCAGAGGCGCACAGTCGCACGCTCGACTACGGACTCCGCGTCCACATGATCGTTCGCGATACAGAGGCAGAGGCGCGCGAATACGCGGAACACTTGGTATCCAAGCTCGACGACGAATACGGGCGGCTGATCCGGGAACGGGCGCATGACTCGATCTCACTCGGCGTAGCGCATCAGGCGCGGGCGCGGGAACTGGCTGACCAGTTCGGCTATATCGAGCCTCACCTGTGGACCGGGATCGGTCGCGCGCGGTCAGGATGCGGAGCGGCGCTGGTCGGGTCCACCGATCAGGTAATGTCCGAAATTGAATCCTATCAAAAGATGGGCATCCGCGCCTTCATCTTTTCCGGCTACCCCCATCTGGACGAATGCGAAAGTTTCGGTAAACGTGTGCTTCCAAATTTGAAGACCTGCTCGCTGCCGCATGAATATGGCCGCGTGCCAACGGAAACACCGGCAACGCCCCTGGGCGTGGGGGAACGGCGCTGATGGAACGGATCAAGCTTAACGACACGCTCCACCTGTCGCGGATCGTCTATGGAATGTGGCGACTGGGCGATGATGCCGATCAAAGGCCGGCCCATGTGCAGGCCAAGATCGAGGCCTGCCTCGAGCAGGGCATCACCAGCTTCGACCAAGCCGACATCTACGGCGATTATGAATCTGAAACGATCCTCGGCGCTGCGCTGAAACAGGCCCCCACCCTGCGCGATCGGATGGAGATCGTCACGAAATGCGACATCAAGCTGATATCGGACAAGTTCCCGGACCGGCGGGTGAAGCATTACGACACCTCGGCCGCGCATATCCGCGCCTCTGTCGATGGCTCGCTGAAGGCGATGAACATCGAGGTGATCGACCTCCTGCTCATCCACCGTCCCGACCCGCTGATGAATCACCACGAAACAGGCGCTGCGCTGGATGATCTGGTGGCCGGCGGCAAGGTCCGCGCGGTGGGCGTGTCGAACTTCAAGCTTCACGACTGGACGCTGTTGCAGTCGGCGATGAAGACGCCGCTCTGCACCAACCAGATCGAATTGAGCCTGCTTGCGCATAACGCCTTCACGAACGGCGACATCGCCTTCCTGCAGGAACGCGGCATCCCGCCGATGGCATGGTCCCCGCTTGCAGGCGGTGCGATCTGCACCCCCGATCACGCCGACCTATGGGCCGCGCTGGGCAAGGTCGGGGCGGAACATGGTGTAGATGAAACGGCTGTCGCGGTGGCATGGCTTCTCGCGCATCCCTCGCGTATCATCCCCGTGATGGGAACGAACAACCTGAGGCGAATCCGGCAGTTGGGCGACGCGCTGAAAGTGAGGATGGACCGCGAAACCTGGTTTGACCTCTACACCCGCGCGATGGGCCAAGAGGTGCCGTGATGCCGGATGGAGGCGCAGTGGCCGACGAAAGCTTCACCCCCGGACCGGAAACCGCCCGGTCCTTTCGCAACGCGCTGGGCCGGTTCGCCACCGGGATCACGGTGGTCACGGCACAGACGCCACAAGGCCCCATGGGCATCACGGCCAACAGCTTCTCCAGCGTCTCTCTCGATCCGCCGCTGGTGCTGTGGTCACCCGCCCGCAGTTCGCGCCGCCATGATGCCTTCGTTGCCGCCGAACATTACGCGATCCACGTCCTGGCCGAGGATCAGCGCGACCTGATGCGCAGCTTCGTAGCCCCGGAGGCCAGCTTTGACCTCCCCGGCATCGACTTCTCCGAGGAAGGCACACCGCTTCTGCCGAATTGCCTGGCACGGTTCGAATGCCTGCGCACGGCGACGCATGAAGCAGGCGATCATACGATCATTCTGGGGCGCGTCCTGCGCGCCTCGTTGCGCGAAGGGTCACCACTGATCTTTTCCGGCGGCCGCTATGGCCAGTTCCGGCCGATAGACTGACATGGCTGGAACCGCCACCGTCCAGCGCGGGGAGGCGCCGGTCGCGGCAAGGTGAGGGAGGAAACGCATGCGCCTTCTACTGGGGCTTCTGACGCCCCTCAGGCTGCTGAATGACGTGGTTCTGGCCGCAGGGCGGGCGCTTGGCGTGGCTGCCCTCGCGGTCATGGTCGCAGCCATTCTGGTGCAGGTCTTCTACCGCTACGTCCTGAACAACGCCTTGCCCTGGCCCGACGAGGCTGCGCGGTTCCTCATGCTCTGGATGACGGGGCTGATGGCGCCGACTGCCTTCCGCCGTGGCGGCTTCGTCGCGATCGACATGGTCGTCCGGATGTTGCCGGCGCGGGTCGCCGCGCTGCTCTCGCTCGCGCTGCTCCTTCTCACATTGACAGTGCTGCTGGTCGCCTTCCGCATCGGCTGGGCCGAGGTGACGGGCATCGGCGGGCGCTTCATGACGACCTCGCTTTACTATCCAACCGGAACGGGCTGGGCCAAGGTGCCGCGCGCCTGGATGATGATGTCCTTGCACGTGGGGGTGACGCTGATGCTGCTGGTCAATGCCGAGATGATCCTGCGAAGCGTCATCGCCCTCTTCGGCGGCGCAGACCGGCTGCCGGCAATTCCCGGTGCCGTCGTGGGGGCTGAATGATGCTGGCACTGTTCCTTCCGCTCTTCCTCCTGTTCCTGATGATCGGCCTGCCCGTCTTCTTTGGGCTCGTCGCCGCGCCGGGCATCCTGCTTTGGCTGAACGGGCAGGAACGCGACATGGTCCTGCTGTACCGCAACGTCTACAACGGGATGGACAGTTTCCCGCTGATGGCGATCCCGTTCTTCATGCTGGCAGGCGAGTTGATGAACCGCGGCGGCATCACCATGCGGCTCGTAGAATTTGCGCAAGCAATGATGGGGCATCTGCGCGGTGGGCTCGCCCACGTCAACATCCTGTCGTCGATGCTGTTCGCCGGGCTTTCGGGCTCAGCGGTGGCCGACACCTCCGCCCTCGGATCGATGCTCATCCCCGCGATGGAGAAACAAGGCTACTCCCGCCGCTTCGCTGCGGCGATCACCGCAGCCAGTTCCGTGATCGGCCCGATCATCCCGCCGTCAGGCATCATGATCATCTACGCCTACGTGATGGGCGAAAGCGTGGCTGCGTTGTTCCTGGCGGGGATAGTGCCCGGCATCCTAGTCGGCATAGGACTGATGATCATGGTCAAGGTACTGGCCGACCGATACGACTTCCCCGTCGCCACCCGCCGCCACAATTGGACCGAACGCGGACAGGCCAGCCTCAAGGCCTTCTTTCCCCTGCTGACCCCGCTCATCATCCTCGGCGGGATCCTCGGCGGCGTCTTCACCCCGACCGAGGCCGCGGCCGTCGCCGTTGCCTACGCGCTTTTCATCGGCCTTTTCGTACTGCGTACGCTGACCTTCCGTGAACTGCCCGATGTGCTCGGCCGCGCGGGGATCACCTCAGCCGTAGTTCTGCTTCTTGTCGGCGCAGCGATGGCCTTCAAGACGGTCGTCAGCCTGTCGCACGCTCCGGAAATGATGGCCTCGATCATTCTCGGCCTTTCGGACAACCCGCTGATCCTGCTTTTCCTCATCAACCTGCTGCTGTTCATCGTCGGGATGTTCCTGGACGCAGGCCCCGCGATCATCATCCTCGGCCCGATCCTCGGCCCCATATTCACCGCAATGGGCGTCGACCCGGTTCATTTCGCCATCATAATGAGCGTCAACCTCACGGTCGGCCTTGCCACGCCGCCGATGGGCCTGGTGCTCTTCGTGGCCTCCTCTGTCGCCAATGAACGGATCGAGCGGATCTCCCGCGCGATTCTTCCCTTCCTCGCGGTAGAGATCGCAGTCATTTTCCTCATTACCTACGTGCCGGCCATCTCGCTGACGGTTCCACGGCTGGCCGGTTTCCTGAACTGACATTGAACGGGAGGATACCATGTTGACGAAGACGATGCGCTCGGTCCTGCTGGCCGCGCTCATGTGCGGAACAGCCGGCGCAGCTGCCGCACAGGACTACACGCTCCGCGCCACCGCCAACTCCAACACTGAGGATGAGGATTACGACGGCCTCGTGGTCTTCAAGAAATACGTCGAGAATGCCTCGAACGGGCGGATCGCCGTTGAAATCTTCATGGGCACCCAGATCTGCGCCACAGGCGAAGAATGCCTCCAGGGCATCTCCGATGGCTCGATCGACATCTACATGTCCACGTCCGGCGGCGCCGCAGGGTTGTTTCCCTATCTTCAGGTGCTCGACCTGCCCTACCTGATGAGCGATGACCGCGTGGCGGAACACGTGCTGACCGGTGACTTCCCCCGCTCGATCCGCGCGCGCGCCCTTGACGACAGCGGCGACACCATCCGGCTGATGACCGTCGGCAACACCGGCGGCTGGCGCAGCTACGCGAACACCCTGCGGCAGGTCCAGTCGCCCGATGACCTTGCCGGCCTGAAACTGCGGACGGTACCCGCCGACCTGCCGCAGGTGATGACCACCGCGCTCGGCGCCTCGCCTACACCGATCCCGTGGCCCGAACTCTTCACCTCGCTCCAGTCCGGCGTGGTAGAGGGGACGGCAAATGGCATCACCGACATCATGAACATGCGCTTCCCCGATGCCGGTCTGAAGTACCTGACCCTGGACCAGCACAGCTATGTCGCCGCCTTCTGGTGGATGTCCAACCAGCGGTTCCTGGAACTGCCCGAGGATCTGCGCCAGATCGTCGTTGATGGCTTCTACGACCTGCAACAGGCAACCTTCGCCAGCCCCAAGCGCAAGGAGATCGCCGCGTACGAGGGCTTCGTCGCCGCAGGTGGTCAGATCTACGTGCCCACGCCCGAAGAAAAGCAGCAGTTCCTCGAAAAGGCACAGCCGGCATTCGAATGGTTCACCGCCAACGTCCCGGCCGGCGAAGAGGTCTACGCCGAATTCCGCGAAGCCGTCGCCCAGGCCGAACAAGAGGTCGCAGCCGCCCGAGAGGCTGATCTGAACTGATCTGCGCGCGGGGGCCAATCCCCCGCGCCCCATCCCGGAGGCGCCATTGCCCGATCCAGCGTTCTGGCAACCCGAGTTCTGGCGCCTGCGCCTTCCGGGCCTTTCCATCGCGGCAATGATCGCCGTAACCGCGCAGTTCCTGTCCGAACACTACGGCGCTCCCGTCATGCTGATGGCGATCCTCCTGGGAATATCGCTTCATTTCCTGTCCGAAGAAGGCCGCACCGTCCCCGGCGTCAACTTCGCCGCAAGGGCCGTGCTGCGTCTCGGGGTGGCGCTTCTTGGCCTCAGGATCAGCCTTGGGATGTTCCTCTCGCTTGGGGCCGAACTGCTGTGGCTGATCGTGGCGGCCGTTGCGGCGACCATAGGCTTCGGGCTCATCCTCGGCCGCCTCTTCGGGCAGGGCAAGGCCTTCGGGATGCTGACCGGCGGCGCCGTGGCAATCTGCGGCGCTTCGGCAGCCCTGGCCATCGCCGCTGTCCTCCCCCGCCGCGAAGGCGGAGAGCGCGAGCTCGTCTTCACCGTCGTAGGCGTCACGGTGCTGTCTACAGTTGCCATGATCCTCTACCCGATCCTGGCCCAGATGCTGGGCCTCGACCCAAGGGAGACCGGCGTCTTCCTCGGCGCGACGATCCATGACGTGGCACAGGTGGTCGGGGCTGGTTTCTCCGTCTCCGACGAAACGGGCGAAGTTGCGACGCTGGTCAAGCTGATCCGCGTGACGATGCTCGCCCCCGTCGTGCTGTTGCTGGCGCTTGTGCTCCGGGCGCGCGGTACATCTGCGGATGCGCGGCCACCGCTTGTGCCGGGCTTCGTCCTTGGCTTCCTCTTTCTCGGGGCGCTCAATTCCGCGCAACTGGTGCCAGCCTGGGCTTTGGATGTGGCGCAAACGGTCTCCCGCTGGGCACTGCTCACCGCGATCGCCGCAGTCGGAATGAAGACCTCGATCCCACGGCTCCTGCAAGTCGGCGGCCCAGCGATCTCCGTCCTCATCGCGGAAACGATCTTCCTCGCTGCCCTGATCGCGGTCGGCTTGATGGTCCTCTAGCAGATCAGAACCTGCACATCCGCCACGTTTGTTCCCGTCTCCCCCGTCACCACCAGATCGCCCGAAGCCGCAAGCGCCGTATAGCTGTCATTCTGTTCAAGCGCCGTCACCGGATCGACACCCGCCGCCCGCATCCGGTCCAGCGTGCCGGCATCGACAAGCCCGCCCGCAGCATCCGTCGGCCCGTCGCGTCCATCAGTCCCGGCAGAAAGAAACACCCAAGGCCCGGCCACACCCTTCGCCTCCGCCAAAAGCGCCACCCGCAGCGCCAGTTCCTGATTGCGCCCCCCCTTGCCGACCCCGCGCAGCACCACCGTGGTTTCTCCGCCCCAAAGCGTCGCCCCCGGCCTTGCCTCATCCCAGACGCGCCGGGCTGCATCAGCCACATCGCCCACCAGCGGGGACTTCTCCACCCACCCACCGCAGGCCGCCTCCATTGCGGCCACCGACATCGCGTTGGATCCGATCAGCCGGTTCTCAACATCCGGCACCGGCACCGGCGCCACGTCCTGTTCCAGATGGCGGCGCACCGCCTCCGGCAGGTCGTCCCATATCCCCCGCGCCCGCGCCGCCCTCCGGGCCTGCTCACGGTCCCCCAACGGTGCTACGGTAGGGCCAGACGCCACAGCCCGCAGATCATCGCCCACCACATCCGATAGGATCAACGCCCGCTGGAACGCCGGCGCCGCCACACGCGCAAGCCCCCCGCCCTTCACGCGCGACAATTGCTGCCGCACCAGGTTCATCTCCTCGATCCCCGCACCCGAGGCGAGCAGCAACCGGCTGACCGCCACCTTGTCCTGAAGGCTGATCCCCTCAGCTGGCGCCGGCAACAACGCCGACCCCCCGCCCGAAATCAGGTACAACACCTGGTCCTCGGCCTGCAGCGCCGCGAGCCGGTCCAGAACCTCTGCCGCCGCACGCTCGCCCCGCTCATCAGGAAAAGGATGACCTGCCGCAAGGACCTCTGCCCCTGCAAGCTCAACCGCGTTCCCCTCCGTCGTCACTACGATAACGGCACCGGGCGCAAGCCCCTGCGCCGCTACAGCCATTGCCGTGGCAGCCTTCCCCACTGCGACGATCTCACGACGTCCTCCGGGCCGAAGCGGCGGCATCGGCTCTGCCCGAAGCGCGCGCTCCACCGCCCGGCTGGGATCAGCCGCCGCAAACGCCACATCCAGCAGCGCGAGCGCCCGCTTCCGCAGTGCTCCAATCTCACGCTCATTCATCATGCCCGCAGGCTAGCGCGCCCGCGCCTCACGCGCCAGCACATCCTCACTGCTTTGTGATGCCGAAAAATCAACAGCATCCAGCTCATTATCCGTATGACACCTTGGAACGATTGCCTACTCCGGGCGCAACCCGCATTTTCTGCACAACCTTTCTTACAGTGACGGAGCCTTCATGCCGATCTGGCGCCAAATCCTTCTTGCCTTTGTCCTCGCCGTCGCTGCCGTTATCGGATGGGCTTTGCTCCTTCCACAGGCGGCGGGGCCACTGGACCGGGTAGGGCTTCTGGCGCCAATGCAAAGGGTGGGTCTCGCCGCACCCGCCCCGGAACCCGCTCCATCCGGCCGCGGCGGCTCCTCCAGTGGAACCATGGTAATCGCCGATCCCGTCGCCCTCGGCGTCATGAATGACGAGGCGACAGCCATCGGCACCGCCCAGGCCGTCCGCTCCGTCATCCTGACGCCCGAAGTCTCGGGCCGCATCGCCGAGGTGCACATCCGTTCCTCTGAACATGTCACCGCCGGCCAACTCCTCGCCCGGATCGACAATGAGGCCGAACGGCTCGCCGTCGAACGTGCCCAGTTGATGCTGGAGGATGCCGAGGCCACCGCTGCCCGCCTGAACCGCCTCCAGGGCTCCGGCGCCACGACCGAGGTGCAGATCCGCGAAGCGGCCCTCGCAGTCCAGACAGCCCGCCTCAACCTGCGCCAGGCCGAATTCGAGCTCTCGCGCCGCGACCTCATCGCCCCCATCGACGGCCACGTCGGCCTCCTGACGATCGAGCCCGGCACTCAGGTCACCTCCACGACCGAGATCACCCGCATCGACGACCGCAGCCGCCTGCTGGTAGAGTTCCGCCTCCCCGAACGGCTGGTGGGCCAGCTCTCCCCCGGCTTCCCGGTTGAGGCCGCACCCCTCGCCCGCCCGGGGCAGGTCCTCACCGGCACCATCAGCGCCGTGGACAACCGCGTGGATCAGGCCACGCGCTCGCTCCGCGTGCAGGCTGAAATCGACAACCCTCAGGACACGCTTCGCGCAGGCATGTCCTTCGCCATGACCCTGCGCTTCGAAGGCGACCGCTACCCGTCGGTGGACCCTCTGGCAATCCAATGGGGTGCCGAAGGTTCCTTTGTCTGGACGGTGTCCGACGGTCGCGCCCAAAGGGTCCCGGTCCGCATCATGCAACGATCCGCCGGCGCGGTCCTTGTCCGTGCTGATCTGGCCGAAGGCGACCTCATCATCCGCGAAGGGCTCACCAACCTCCGCCCGGGCGCCGAGGTTCAGGTGCAGAACCTCCCCCAAGGCGCGGGCGTTCCCGTCGCCCAGACCGAGGGCTAGACCATGGCACTCCACCCCGCTCAATCCTCAGGCACCGCCCTCTTCGTCCGCCGCCCCATCCTCGCCTTCGTGCTCTCGTCGCTGATCGTCATCGCCGGCATCGCCGCCCTCTTCGGGGTAGAGGTCCGTGAACTGCCTGACGTCGACCGCCCCGTGGTCACCGTCACCACGACCTTCTCCGGCGCCGGTCCCGAAACCATCGACCGCGAAATCACCAGCAACATCGAAGGCGCTGTCGGCCGCGTCTCAGGCGTCAAGACGATCTCCTCCTCCTCCACCTTCGGCCGCAGCCGGGTGACGGTGGAATTCGCCGATGGCGTGAACCTGGACGTGGCGGCAACTGACATCCGCGACGCGATCGGCCGGATCCGCAACAGTCTCCCTTCCGATGTGGATGAACCCCGTATTGTCAAGGCCGATGCCAATGCCGACGCAGTGATCCGGATCGGCGTCACCTCCTCCTCCCGCTCCGTCCAGGACCTCACCCGCCTGGTCGAGGATATGGTCGAGGACCGCCTGATCTCCGCCCCCGGCGTGGCCGACCTGCAGATCTTCGGCAATCGCCAGCAGGTGTTCCGCGTCGACATCGACATGATGCAACTCGCCAGCCGCGGCCTGACACTGGCGGACGTCCGCAACACCCTGCGCAACGTCTCCTTCGACGTGCCCGCCGGCGCCTTGTCCAGCCAGCGCCAGACCATCCAAGTCCGCACCACCGCCTCCGTCACCACCCCCGAAGCCTTCGCCAATCTGATGATCCGCGACGACATCCGCCTTGGTGAGGTTGCACAGGTCACCCTTGGCCCCGCCCCGGGCGAAAGCGTCCTGCGCGCCAACGGCCAGACCGGCATCGGCCTCGGCATCATCCGTCAGGCCCAAAGCAACACGCTCGACATCTCTTCGGCCGTGACCGAAATCGTCGCCGAACTCCAAACCATTCTCCCCGAGGACGTCAGCATCTTCATCACCAGCGACGAGGCTACCTTCGTCCGTGGCGCCATCGCCGAGGTTCTGACCACCCTCGCCCTCGCCGTGGCGATCGTCGTGGCCATCATCTTCCTGTTCCTCCGCGACGCCCGCGCGACTCTGATCCCCGCGATCACCCTCCCCGTCGCGTTAATCGGAACACTGGCCGCCGTTTACATGGCGGGCTTCTCCGTCAACATCCTGACGCTCCTCGCCCTGGTGCTGGCTACAGGCATGGTCGTTGATGACGCCATCGTCGTTCTCGAAAACATCGTCCGCCGCCGGGCCGAGGGCATGGGCCCTCGCGCCGCCGCAGTCCTCGGTACGCAGCAGGTGTTCTTCGCCGTCGTCACCACCACCGCCACCCTCGCCGCAGTCTTCGTACCGCTCAGCTTCCTGCCCGGCCAGACCGGCGGCCTGTTCCGCGAATTCGGATTCACCCTCGCGATGGCGGTCCTGCTCTCGTCTCTGGTGGCCCTCACCCTCTGCCCGGTGCTCGCAAGCCGCCTCCTGACCCGCGCCGGCGATCCGCCCGAAGGCCCCGTCTCCCGCTTGGGCGACCGCCTGCAGGCGCTCTTCGCTGCCACTCTCCGCCGCGCTCTCGCGGCCCCGCTTGTGGTGATAACGGCAACCCTGATCTTCGCCGCCACCTCGATCCTCATCGCCGGCGCCATCCGTCAGGAAGTCACCCCGCCCGAGGATCGCTCCGTAGCCCTCCTCAGCGTCCGCGCTCCTCAAGGCGTCTCGCTCGACTACACCAACTCCAAGATGCAGGAAATCGAGGCTATCGTCGCCCCCTACCGCGACAGCGGCGAGGTTCGCAGCGTCTTCTCCATCTCCGGCCAGGGCAGCGGCAACCGCGGCTTCATCGTCATGACCCTTGCCCCGTGGGACGAACGCGCCCGCAGCCAGCAGGAAATCGTGTCAGAGATCAACGCACAGCTCCGTAACGTGATCGGCGTCCAAGCCTTCGCGATCCAGCCAAACTCACTCGGCATCCGCGGCGCAGGCCAAGGCCTCCGCTTCGCGCTGGTCGGCAGCAGCTACGACGAACTCGGCACCGCCGCACAAGCCCTGGTTGCCCGGATGCAAGAGGACCCCGAACTTGGACAAGTCCGCCTCTCCTATGAAACCACCCAACCCCAGCTCTTTATCGAGGTCGACCGCCGCCGCGCCTCCGACCTCGGCATCGACATCGACGGCCTAGGCGAGGCGCTGCAGGCAGTCCTCGACGGCCGCACCGTCGGCACCGTCTTTATCGAGGATCGCAGCTTCGACATCACCCTCCTCTCCACCGCACAGCCGGTTAACGATCCCGGCGATCTCGAACGCGTTTTCGTTCAGGGCGCAGATGGTCAGATGATCCCGATGTCCACCTTCGTCCGGCTCGAAGAACGCGCCATCGCCCCTGAACTGGGCCGCGAAAGCCAGATGCGCGCCGTGGAAATAACCGCCGGCCTGACCCCCAGCCTCGCCCTCGGCGAGGCCCTTGCCCGCACCCAGGCCATGGCCGAAGACATCCTACCGCAAGGCACACGCATCGTCCCCATGGCCGAGGCCGCCGCCCTCGACGAAACCGCAAGCGGCCTCATGCTGACCTTCGGCTTCGCGATCCTCGTGGTGTTCCTGGTGCTCTCCGCCCAATTCGAAAGCTTCGTATCCGCCGTCATCGTGATGGCAACGGTGCCCTTGGGCCTGGGCTGCGCCCTCTTCGCCCTCGTCCTCACCGGCGGCAGCCTGAATGTCTATTCGCAGATCGGCCTCGTGCTGCTTGTCGGCATCATGGCCAAGAACGGCATCCTGATCGTCGAATTCGCTAACCAGCTCCGCGACAGGGGCGCCTCAGTATCCGACGCCATCTTCAACGCCGCGACCATCCGCCTGCGGCCAGTGATGATGACCATGGCCTCGACTGTGCTTGGCGGTGTTCCCCTCATCTTTTCCGCCGGCGCCGGGGCAGAGGCGCGCGAGGCTCTGGGCTGGATCATCGTCGGCGGCCTCGGCCTAGCCACGGTCTTCACCCTCTACGTCACCCCCGTCGCCTACCTCCTGCTGGCCCGCCTCTCCACACCCAAGGCCGAAGAGGAAGCCCGCCTAGCCCGCGAACTCGCCGAGGCATCACCCCCACCCGGAGAATGATCCGGCCGTTGCCCCTTCCCGGCATCTCCCCATCCCCATGTACACTCCAATCCCTCATTACGGCCTGTTGCCCTCCCCACGGCAACTGGCTGGGGCGGCCCACCGCCCTCTAGAGAGTGTCAAGAGATACCACTGGCCAATGCACCCACCGAACTCACCAGAACGCGCAACCCCCACACCCGGCACGTCTCGCAAACCCTCCAGATGATCCTCAGACCTCTCCTCCTCGCCCTGCTCGCAAGCATTTCACCTGCCGCGCAGGCACAGCCCGCCTTCGGCACTCATGAACCCCGCAGCTACGACCCCCGGATCATCCCCAACTTTTCCTTCGAAGTGATCGAGATCGAGACCCGCGGACGGCTCGGTGTCTTTGCCCTCGATACAGGCACCGGCCAAGAAGCAGGCTGGGCCGAGCATCAGGATTTCCCCCTCCACGGCACATTGAACTTTCTCGCCTGCGGAGCCGCCCTTGAGCTTGCAGAACGCAGCGTCATGCCGCCCGACACGGAAGACTTGTGTCAGGCCGCCGTCGCCCTCAACGACACCGCTGCCGCCGACTGGCTTCTCTACGCTCTCGGCGGTCCGGCAGCTTTGTCAGAAAGGCTCGCGTCCTGGGGCGACAGGTCAACCACCCTCGCCCCCGACACGGCGGCCCGCGGCCGCATCACCCCAGAGATGACGGTGCACCACCTCAACCATCTCCTACTTGGCAACACCCTGAATCCCGCCTCCCGGCAGCGCCTTCTGAACTGGATGCACACCAGTTCCGGTCGCGATCATCCTCTGCGCGCCAGCCTTCCTCATGGCTGGCTCGCCGCCATCATATCCGCCACGGGGGCCGATGGATCTTCTGCAACCTCTGCCCTCATCCAGCCAGTCTGCCAGCCACCCCTGCTCATCGCGATCTTCATCGAGAACAGCACTCTTCCCATCGACCAAAGCATGGAAATAGACGCCGAAATCACTCGGATCCTCACCGAGAACACAAGTCTTCCTTGCCCCTCCGCCCCATGAGCGGCCGCAGCAGCAACTCCAAGGGCTCACGGGCATGAAGCTACTTAAAGCGAGCCAAGGACCCGGCCTCCAGACTTACGCAGCCCGGCCGCAAGACTCGCCCGCCAGTGGCACCCACAGCCGCTGAAGAACAGGTCCTCATCTCACCGCAGTAACCCAGCCGCGCAGCACCAGCAGCCGGCTGTGCGCTCACCCCTTGATCAGCTGGTCCATCATGATCGAGGGCTGATCGCATCCCGCCGTTCCTACAACCCGCGCAGGTACCCCAGCGACTGTCGAACACTCCGGCACATCCTGCAGAACCACCGAACCAGCCGCGATCCGGCTGCAATGCCCGACGTGGATGTTCCCCAGAACTTTCGCACCCGCCCCGATCAGGACACCATTCCCGATCTTCGGATGCCGGTCCCCGTCCTCTTTGCCGGTCCCGCCCAGCGTCACCGAATGCAGCATGGACACATTATCCCCAACCACCGCCGTCTCGCCGATGACGATGGAATGGGCGTGGTCGATCATGATTCCGCGCCCCATCCGCGCCGCGGGATGAATGTCGACGCCAAATACCTCCGACACCCGCATCTGCACGAAATACGCCAAGTCATGCCGCCCGCGCTCATAAAGGAAATGCCCCACCCGGTAGGCCTGCATCGCCTGGTATCCCTTGAAGAACAGGATCGGCTGGATGAAGCGGTTGCACGCCGGGTCCCGCTCGTACACCGCGACAAGATCGGCCCGCGCCGCCTGCCCCAGCTCAGGCGCCCCAGCATAGGCCTCGTCGGCAATCTCACGCAGCAACTGCTCCGGCATCTCGCCCGAGGCCAGCTTCAACGAAAAGCGATAGGCCAGCGCCCGCTCCATAGTAGGATGGTGCAAAAGGCTGGAATGTACCAGCCCGCCTAAAAGCGGCTCGTCCGCGACGGCTTCCTGGCCTTCCTCGCAAATCCGTTCCCAAACAGGATCGACCTGGGCCAGCTTCGCGCGTGTCTCTGCCATGGCTCTTACTCCGATAACGCCGGTACATTCGAGGTAAGATCTGCGCCCAGCGCGGGAAGAGCGCAAGTCAGAAAAAAGTTCTCCCGCTCCCTCCTCGCCAGCAACGTCTCGATCACGACCGCCAGCGCCCGCAGATAATCCATATCGTCCAACAACGGCTCGGAACGCTGCGGGTATCGGCTCGCCGCATCCATCAGCGTTCCGTTGCCGAAGCGGGGATGCCCCCGCCCCAGCCGCTTCCGGCAGCAGTCCGCCAGATGCGCCTCATAGATCATCCGCTCCACCGCCACACGCCGCCGTCCCTCCTCCAGCGGCAGCAGCGCCCGCGCCGCCGCCACCGCATCGCCCATCATCACCCTGCGCATCACGCCGCCGGCAGCCCCACCTCATAAAGGTGAAGCGCCACCCGAACCCGCCCTCCTGCGAACTGCCCGCCCGTCGCCGTCAGCACCAGCGGCGTGCTCTCGTAGAAACTCATCGGCGCCGACAAAAGCCCCCGCGCCCAGGAACCCGCGCCCAGGCCTAACCCTGACCCGAACCGGTTGAGCGCGCCGGGGTTGCCCAACTGCCAGCTACTCAGGCTGCCGGTGATCGGCTCCACCACCCGCGCCGTCACCGCAAACAGCATGCATCCGCCCGGCACCACCTGCGTCGTTGTCACACTTCCGCCCGCAGTCACCGCCTGATCGAACTCGCTCACCCGAAAGAACGACCCCGCCCGGTTCGGCGAAAGCGCCACCGCTCCGGTTCGCCAGGCCAGCCCGTCAAAGATCGCCGGACTATGCTCATCCAGAATGAAAGCGTCCCACCCCGCCTTCGGAACCACGAACTCCCAGCCGCGGCCCATGCGGACCGCAAGCCGCCCCTCCTTCCTTTCCCACTCGTTCACCGCACCCAGAGGCACCGCCCAAACCTGCCCCTCCTCCGCCGCAGCCGGCGGCGCCGTCACCGACCGCGATACGATCGCCAATTGCGTCAAGGCATCCAGCCGCGTCAGCGCCTCATTCACCGTGACATGCTTCTGCGCCTGTGCCGCCTGAACCAGCGGCAGCCCCATGTGAACCGTCTCAACCATCGATCTCTACCCCTGTGAAAGCTCCAGCACCAAACCGCGCCGAAAGCTGTGCAACCTCGATGCGGAAGGGCCCGCCCAGCCCGTCCGCCGCTCGCTCCGCCGCGCCATAGCTCCAGCGCGGCTCGCCCACGATCACCTCGCGCAAAACCGCCTCGCCCTGCCGGACGCGCAAAAGGTAGCTCTCGCTCTCCTCCCCCAACGGCACGTCAACTCCGGCCCAGCTGTCCCCATCCACCCGCGTCCGCCGCACCCAGGTCAGATGCAGCGCCCCCGCCACTTCGCGCACCCGCAGATGGCACGGCGCATAGGGCCGCAGCCCGATGCCCCGGAACGCCTCTACCCGATGCACATAAGACGGATCGTCATAGCCTCGCTGCGCCGGCCCGATCCGGTAATGCCGCGCCAGATCCCGCGCGCTCAGCGGCAGGTCGATCTGCCCCACCGCCGCATTCAGCAGCACCACGCGGCTACCCACCGGCCAAACCTCCGGCATCTCGCCCTCGGTCCCTGCCTGCCCCCGCAGGCGCAGGCTCAGGTCATAGATACCAGGACCCACCAACTCGGCCCGCGCGAACTGCAGCACCTCCCAACCTTGGGCCGCACCGCTCCCAATCGCCAACGCATTGGCCCCGTTCAGCACCTCCGCCGCGCTCGCCGATACCAGCGGACCCGAAACCTGCACCCGCAGCGCAGGCCCCCGGTCCCAAAGCCCCGGCCGCCCCCGCTCCAGCGGCGACAGCGTCCGCCCCACCACAGCCCGCGCCCCAACCATCCGGTTCAGCGCATAACCTTGGTCTTCGTCCGCTGCCCAAACCGCAACCGATCCCGGCCAGGGCGTCGCAGTCACCGCCAGATGCGGCGCATGGGGCACCTCGTCCCCGCGCAGCAACGGCAGGTCAAGAAACACCGGCAGCACCGGCACCGGCGGCACGAACGCACGTGGCCGCACCGGCGCCTCTGCCGCATCACTTGGCCGGTACACACCCGGCTCCACCCGCACGGCCTCCACGTTCAGAACGCCCGCCAACTCGACCCGGTCCAGCCGATACCGCAGCCCGTCCAGCCGCACGACATCCCCGGCACCCAGTCCCGACGACGGCGGCAGCGCGAACCGCACCCCGTCCCGCGCCACCCGCGCCTCAGAAAGCCACCGCTCCACGATCCCCTGCGCTTCTGAACCCGTCAGCGCCAGCGGCAGGTCCGACTGCGACACCGAATGCGTCTCCTCATCCGGAAAGATTGCCTCCGCTGCCCGCGCCTCATAGTCACCCTCGGCCTCAACGAAACTCAGCCGCACCCGCCCGGCCACTTCCGCCGCCGGCGCCCGCACCGCCTCGATTTCGCCCTCAACCGCATCGCCCAGCGCCAAAACCTCCCGCGCCAGCTCCGCATCGACCCGCCCATGCCGCATCCGGAAGCGCAGGATACCATCCCGCTCCACCGCCTCGAACCCATAGGCAAGCATCAACGGCTGCAACGCCGCCCGCGCCGTATCCACGCTTGGCACAGCATAGCCCCGCACCAGCCCGTGCAACTGGCTCACGTCATAGTCCCGCAGCCCTGACCTCTCGCACAGCTCCGCCACCACATTCGCCAACGGCTGCGCTGCGGTCCGCCCTGTCAGCCAATGCCCCCGCGCATGGTTCTCCCCATCCGACCAAAGCTCCCGGTCATTCGGAAAATACGGGTAAGGCCGCGCATCCCAAGCCCAGACATGCGCCCGCCCCATGTCCACCATGCGCCCGCCATAGACCGGCGATACCGGGTTCCGCCCTGCATCTCCCCAATAGTCGAACATGGCCCGCAGATACTGCATCTGGATCAGGTCATCGCGCACCCCGCTCGAATAGCGCGGCAACCGCGACTCCGAAGACTTCGGGTCCAGGAACTTGTTCGGCTCGTTCGTCCCCTTGTCGATGGCCGCACAGCCCAGCTCCGTGAACCAGATCGGCTTCGACCTCGGCTCCCAGGCCGTCGGCCCCGCCGCCCGCACCCCATCGATCCGCTCGTGATGCGGCAGCCCCCACCAGTTGCGTAGATCCTTGTAGCGCCAGATCCAGTGCTCCCCATAGGCGCCATCCTCGATCGGCGTCCGGATCTGTGCCTCCATCGCCTCGGGGCTGGCATAGTACCAGTCGTATCCTTCCCCACCCTCGATGTTGGCCTTCAGATACCCGAGGTCATAGATCGACCCCCAATTCGCATCCGCATGCTCCTCGCCATCCCGCCAGTCCGACAGCGGCATGTAGTTGTCGATCCCGATAAAATCGATGTTCTCATCCGCCCACAGCGGATCCAGATGGAAATAGCGGTTCCCATCCGCGCTGTACCCGAAATACTCCGACCAGTCGGCGGCATAGCTGATCTTCACATCAGCCCCCAACACATCGCGCACCTCCGCCGCCAGCCGCCGGAACTCCGCCACCGCCGGGAAGCTGTCGCCCGCCCCCCGCACCTGCGTCAGGCTCCGCATCTCCGATCCCACGCAGAACGCATCCACGCCCCCCGCCAGCTTGCACAGATACGCGTAGTGCAGAATGAACCGGCGATAGCTCCACTCGTCAGGCCCCGAATAAACGACCCGCTCCCCCTCGATCCGGAAATCCTCCACCCGGCACTGCCCGAAAAAGGCCGCCACCTCCGCCTCGGACCGCGCAGTCCGGTCCGGCGTCCCCTCCATCCCCGGCGCGATCGAAGTCGTGATCCGCCCCCGCCACGGCAAGGCCGCCTGCCCCGCACCGCCCGTCCAGGGATCAGGCAGCACGTTCCCCGCCATCTGCTCCATCAGCAGGAACGGATAGAAGACCGCCTTCTGCCCCTGCGCCGCCAGTGCCCGGATCGCCTGCACCACGGACGCATCATCCGGCGTCCCGCCATAGACCGGCCGCCCGTCCAGAACCGCAACCGCCTCGGCCGCCGCCCGCGTCACCCCGCTCACCGACCAGGGCATCCCCACACCGTCCAGTTCCTTCTGCTCCACCTTAGGCCGCACCCGGCACTGCCCACAGCGCAGGTCATTCCCGAACCAAGACGCGATCAGCAGCACCGATCCCACCCGCGGCAACTCCTCGCGCAGTTGCTCCAGCGAAACCTCAAGATCAGCCTTCCCCGATGGCGTGTTCACATTGACCAGGCTCACCTCGCCCAGACCCTTGTCGAAATGCACAGGGGTAATCGCCAGCGCATACTCCCCCGTCCCCGGCATCAGCGCCACAGCCTCAACCCCGCGCACCAAATCCGGCACCTCACGCCCCCGTGCCGGGCGGAACACCTCGAAACTGAACTGCGGCACCCGGTTCCCGAACCGCGCCAGCTGCAGATCCTCCAGCACGACATAAGCAATCCCGCGATAGGCCGGCGCGTTCTCAAGCCCCTCCACGGCCGCGATTTTCGCGTCCGGCAACTGCTCCTCGTCACCCACGTAAACCCGCATCGGCAGATCCCCCCGCGGGATCTCCTCACCATCCGCCCAGACGCGGCCCACCCGCGTGATCTCCCCCTCGCACAGCGCAATCGCCAGGCTCACGGAATAGGAATGGCTGACAGTTGTCACCTTGGGCTGCGGCGCCCCCTTGCCACCGCCACTCGTCGAACTCTCCACCCGCTCGGCAAAGCGCGTAGCCCAGATCACCTGCCCCGACACCCGCATCCGCCCATAGACCAACGGCACCGCCGCCCCTTCCGAGGCTCCGGTCAACCGGAACCGGTCCACCTTCCCGGTCTCCACAGTCTCGGAACCGGCGCCCAGCAGGCGCTGGTCAATGACCCGCCCCAGCGTCGCCCCGACCGCGCGCCCGATAACCGCGCCGGAAAGGCCCAGCGCCGTGCCGCCAAATTCCGCACCCACGGCCGAGCCTACGGCCCCCAGCACAATCGTCGCCATCACGCACTCCTTCAGGGAAAGGCAAACCGCGCCACGATCCGGCGCGCCCATGGGGCCGACAGGGGGCTCTCCACCACCCCGTGCCCGCTATAGGCGTGGACGAACGTCGCCCCCGCCCCGATTTCTCCGGCAATGCCCAGATGCTTGGCAATCCCGCCATCCCGCATCCGGAACAAGATCACATCCCCCGGCGCCACCTGCGCCACGGGCTTTTCACGCAGATGCCGCAGCGACGCCCGCCACAGCACCTCGTCTCGCGATGGCTCCGCCCAGTCCTGCGAATAGGGCGGCACCGCCTCCGGCTCCCGGCCGTAAAGCACCCGCCACACCCCGCGTACCAGGCCCAGGCAATCCGCCCCCGCTCCCCGCACCGAACACTGGTGCCGGTAAGGCGTGCCGATCCAGCCCCGCGCCTCCGCCAGCGCCAGCTCACCCTTCACCGGTTCATGCTCCCGCCATCGTTGCGCCCGGCACTGGTCGGATACGCCATCAGCCAGTCCTCGCCCGGAATGTGGGGAACGCCACGGAAGTTGAGGAAATTCCCGAACTTCAACCGGCAGGTCTCCGCACGCCTGTCGCACCCCGCCTCCAACCGCACCCGGTCACCCGCGGCAAGCCGTACGCCCAGCGCCTGCCAAAGCTCCACCTCCCGGCCCGCCGCGCCCAGCCGGTCGTTCTTCACCAACCCAACCAACCCACGCCCGGCACCGGTCAGAACCCGAAACCGCCCGCCCTCGAACCAGCGGTCATCGAACTCCACCATCTGCGGCAGCGCAAAACGCACATCCCCCGCCTCCGGCACCTCCACCTCGGCGAAATACCCCGCGCGGCCCAGATCGAACCGGCACTGCCCATCCCCCAGAACGGCGGTACAGCCCCGCTGGAACACACGCCCCTGCGGCTGGTTCAGCACCTCCGTCAACCCGCGCAACTCCGCGCGAAAGGCACCGCCCGCCCGGGTGATTTCGCCGATGGACCCTCGGAACAGCAGCGCCCTCTCCGCCACATCGGCCCAGTTCACCTGCCAGATCCGGACCTCCGCCGCATCCAGCCGACCCGCAAGTATATCCGCCTCGCGCAGCCCCTCATCGCTCAGCGCCCCAAACCCTTCAGCGTTATCCACCGCGAGGCCGGTGCCCTGCTGCAACGCCTTCGCCGTCATCCCGGTGTCTGCCCGGAACCGGATCCCGTCAAAGCTCAGATCCGCATCGTGATCCGTGAACCCCAGCACCTCACCGTCCCGCCGAACGATCGCCCAAGCCCGGCACACCGTCGTCGACCCGCTTCCCAGATGCGCCCGCAAACTCATACCCGCACCTCCAGCACCGGCACGTTTGGCACATCCCCAGCCTGAAAACTCGCAACCGAAACCTGGATCCGGTCGGTGTCAAACCGCACCGGCACATCAAACTCGAACCCCGCCGTGACCCGCACGCCCAGCGCAGGCGCCTCCAAGAAGCGAACAAGCCCGGCGGTCGTATCGACCTCATAATGCAGCCCCTCGATCCGCTCCACGCCCCCCAGGGCAACGACCACCGTCCCCGCCACCGGCTTCGTGACCGGCCGCAGATACTTCCCCGGACCCGAGGCATAGGCCTTCACCAGCCGGAAGTCCTCCCGCACCCCATCCCCCGTGCCGATCAGCTGGTCCTCCGGCGTGATCTTCCGCGACGACGCACAGGACCGGTGATCCGCCCAGTCCTTCCACCGGAACCCGTGCATCTGCCCCTGACGCGCCTCAAAGAACGCGATCAGCACCTCCACATCGTCCAGGCTCCGCAGCCCCAGGCCCGCATCATAGCGCCGCCGCGAGTGCGCCCAGGGCGTGTTCCGTTCCTCATGCCCGTTCGACAGCGTGACAATCTCCGTCCGCCGCTCCGGCCCGCCCACCGATCCGAACGACAGGTTCGCGGGAAATCTGATCTCGTGAAAGGCCATCTACCGGTTCCTCTGCCCACGCCCCAGCGCCCGCGCCATCTGCGCGGCGATCTGGCTCTGGCTCCGCTGAAACCCCTGCACGTCCGGGGTTGAAACATTCATCACGATGCTCACCGGCCGCCCGCCACCACCCGCGGCCTGAACGCCCAGCTTGCCGTCCGCCCCCCGCGTCAGCGGCATGATCGCCTCCGGCCCGGCCTCGCCCATCAGCCCGCGCCCGCCGCGCATCGGGAACATCACCGGCCCGCTGACAACGCCCCCCTGCGCAAAGGGCATCACCCGCCCCTGCGTAAAGGCACCCCCATCCGCGAAAGGCATCACCCCCGACATCGCGGCATTCAGCCCCCCCGCCAGCGCACCGCCAACGGCATTCTGCACCGGCCGCATGGCCACGGCGTAAACTTGGTCCACCATCGACTTCGCCACCTGCCGCAGCGCGTCCGACAGCCGCATCCCGTCAAAGACCAGCCCGTCGAACGCCCGCCGCAGTCCACCCCCGAAACTGGCGGTCAGCCGCGCCACCTCGCGGTCGGCGAACACCATCCCCTCCCGCATCCGCGCCAGCTCACCCTCGAAGGCACCCGCAACCGCCCGCGCCCCGCGCAACTGCTCTTCCAGCGCCGCGATCTGGTCGCCCAGCGCTTCGATCTCACTCATCGCCCACCTCTTTCGGTTTGTCCGGAAACGCTGCGGCCAGTTCCTCCAGCCGCGCCCGGCTCAGCGCAGGCGGCCCACCATCCAGCCCCAGCATGATCAGCAGCTCCGCCGGCGTCAGCCGCCAGAACTCCGAAGGCGTCAGCCCAAGGTCCCGCAGCCCCGCCCGCATCAGCCCGCGCCAGTCCAGCGCCTTCACTGCGGCACCGAAAACGCCCGCGCCAGCAACTCCGCCGCCACCCGCGCCGCCTCGATCGGCCCGCCGCGAACCTCTGCCGTACGCAGCTCATCCGCCGTGCCCGCCCAGCCTCCACCTCGCAGCCCCGCCACGATCAGCGCCAGAACGTCTCGCGTAGAAAACGCCCCACCTTCGAACCGCTCCACCAGGTCAATCAGCCCGCCCGCCTCCAGCGCCGCCTCCAACTCAGCCAGCGCCCCCAGCGTCAGCCGGCACACGTGGCGCTGGCCATCCAGCCAGATCGCCACCTCTCCCGCATAAGGGTTCGCCATCACAACGCCATGAACCGCAGCACCCCAGCCGAGCCGAGGCTCATCTCATAGCTCGCCTCCCCATTATGGCTGCCGGAATACTCGATCCCCGTGATCTGAAACGGCCCCTCGACGACGCCAAAATGCGGAATGATCACCTGGAACGCCGGCGTCTCCCCGTCAAAGAAGATCTGCCGCGCCCGCTCATCCGTATTCGCATCCCGAAACACGCCCGACCCGGAGATCGAGGCCGACTTCACGCCCGCCCCCGCCAACAACTCACGCCACCCGCCCTGGCTCTCCAGGCTCGTCACATCCACCGTCTCCGCATTGAAACTCACCCGCGTCGCCCGAAGCCCCGCGATGGTCTCGAACTGCCCGTCTCCGGTCAGGTCGATCTTGATCAGCAAGTCCTTGCCGTTCTGCGCACCCATAGCCACCTCCGTCTCCTGAAATCATCCCTCGACCCGCGCGCGAAAGGTCATGTCGATCCTCCGCCCGCCGTTCGACCGCTTCGCCACCGCCCGCAGAAACCCGAGGCTCACCAGCCGCCCCCGGCTCAGGCTCAACTCCGCCCCCACCAGCGCATCCGACACCGCCGCTGCCGCCAGCTTCGCGGTGTGAAAGCCGGCCGCATCCGTCACCACCGACACGACGAACCGATGCTCCGCTCCCGAACCCGACGCATCCGACAAGTCCCGCACCTCCTCGGGGCCCAGCGCCACATAGGTCCCGCTGGCCTGCCCCGCGGGCACCGCATCATGGACCGCGCCATCCACAAGCGCCTCCAGCGCCTCGTCGCTCAGCAACCGCTGGAACACCGCCGCCTGCAGCGCCGCCCCGCTGCCATAGCTCATACCGCCACCTCCTCATGCGCCAGGCACAGCAGATACCGCCCCTCCGGATCGCGCTCCGCGACCGAAAGGATGCGAAAGATCCGCGCCCCGCTCCGAAACCGCTGCCCCGCCTTGGGCCGCGAGGCTGCCCCCACCGGCGCCCCCCGCACCGTGATCCGCCACGGCACCATCGACAGCGTCACGATCTCCTCGATCCGCTCCCGCCCTGTCCCGGCCACCACCTCCGCCCAGACGGTGCCAAGCGCCACCCACTGCTCCGCAAAACCACCCGCGCCATCCGGAACCTGCTCCGGCCCCTCCAGGATCAGCGCCTCACTCAGCCGCACCGGCCTCATCGGCCCATCCCTCCAAAGGTCCGAACCGTCCGCCACCGCTCCACCAGCGCAGCCACCGCCGCCGGCATCGCACCGCTGCCCACGCGGTCCTCATAATACTGCGCCGCCAGCATCATCACCGCTTGCTGCAGATCCGCCGGCACATCGCTCCAACCGCCAAACCCCGCCAGAAACGAAATCCGCACCCGCCCTCGCGTCGGGATCATGGGCAGTACGAACCCGGTCGCCAGCAGCTTCGGCCGGTGCATGTCCCGCACCAGCCGCCAGCGCTCAGGCGACACCACCCGCTCTTCGCCAAGCCGGTCCACCGTCACCACCGCGCTCACCTCAGCAACCGGGGCCAGTGGCAGCGCCTGGCAATCCGCCTCGCGCCACTCCGTCACGTCCCAGTCAAAGGTCCGCTGCAACAGCACCTTCGCCGTCCGCGCTTCCACCGCGGCAATCGCCGCCCGCAGATGCGTCCGGATCAGCCCGTCCTGCACCGCCCCATCGGCAAAGCCACTGCCCAGCCGCAGATGCTCCTTGAATTCCTCGACAGGCAGCGCCCCATCGGGCACCGCGCTCAACTCGTTCAACATCATGGGTCTCTCCGCCTGTTCGAAAACAACCGGCGCGCGCCCCGTCCCGCTCGGACGGGGAGGATCAGCTAGACGAAACCGGGCGCGCGCCACCCCGCCCCCAGGGGGGCGGGGAACTGGGATCAGCTTGCCGCGAACTTCAGCAGCTTGATCGCGGCAAAGTCGCTCACATCGCCACCCACGCGCTTCGAGGCATAGAACAGCACATGCGGCTTCGCGCTGAAGGGGTCACGCAGCACGCGCAGGTCCGGACGATCCGCAACAGTGTAACCCGCATTGAAATCGCCAAAGGCGATCGCGAAGGTGCCCGCCGCGATATCCGGCATGTCCTCGGCAATCAGCACCGGATAGCCCATCAGCCGCGCCGGCTCCGCCGCCGCCAACCCGTCCGACCACAGGAAGCGCCCGTCCGCATCCTTCATCTTCCGCACTGCACCCGCGGTCTTCGAATTCATGACAAAGCTCGCGTTGGCGCGATAGGTCGCGCTCAGCGCATAGACCAAGTCGACGATCGCATCCGACGCGCTGGTCGTCGCGAAGTCGCCATTGTTGCCCGTGGCGATGTACCCCAGCTTGCCCCAGCTCCACTGGCCCTCGGCCACCTTCGGATGCGACAGGAAGCCCTTGGGCTTGTCCACACCATCGCCGTTGATAAACGCCGCGGCCTCCGCGCGGGCGAACTTGTCGGCGATGCGACCCGCAAGCCAGCCCTCGATGTCAAAGGCGCTGTCGTCCAGCAGCCGCTGGCTCGCCTTCGGCATTGCCGACAGCTCATGCAGCGGGATGGTGATGCGCTCGATGATCGGCGTGTCGCTCTCACCGATCGGGCCACTCTCGCTCGCCCAGCCCGAACCCATGTCCGAATGATCCACCAGCACGTCAAAGCTCGTGGCCTCCACCGTCACCACATTGGCAATCGCCCGCACCGAAGACGTCGACCGCAGCACCGAACGGATCGTGTCCGCCGTCTTCGGATCGACCAGGTAACCGCCCTCGGCCGCCACGGCCGTCGACATGCCCTTGCCCTCCAGCGTCAGCCCGCGCAGCCCATCGTCATCGCCATTGCGCAGATAGGCGTTGAACGCCTTCTGATGGGGCGCAGCAGCCTCGATGGCGCCGGAAAGTGCGGGGCGGGCAACGGAAACGTTCTTGCGGTCCAGCATGATCAGTCGCTCTTCCTGTTCCTTGAGCTTCGTTTTAACGTCGGACTGAAAGGTCTTCATCTCGTTCAGGAATCCCGCCAGCGCGGTCCTGACCTCGGCAGCCGGGCTCCGGGCATCGGGCAAAGCTTCGCCCGCCCGCGACTTCGTCTCGGTTCTCATCTGATCTCCGTTGATGTTAAGGGGTCAGTCCGCGCCGCGATCTGCCGCGAACGCCTGGCGCGCGCCTTCCAGCGCCTGCGCCAGATCCAGCATCAGGTCAGGCCCGGCATCCGCCTTGGCCCCCACCCGCGCATCGGTCAGCATGGGAAACGTCACCAGCGACACCTCCCACAATTCCAGTTCCACAAGGCGGCGCACCCCCGCCTCGCGCTCGGCCCGCTTGGTGCGATACCCGATCGACAACCCATCAATGGCCCCCGCCGCGATCAGCGCCGCCGCTTCCCGGCCCTTCGCGACCTCGGTCAACAGCCGCCCGCGAACGAACAGGCCCTGCTCGTCCTCGCGCACCTCGTCCCAGATCCCGATCGGCTGCGTGGGATCATGCTGCCACAGCATCTTCACCCGCCGCCCCGCCGCCCCCAGCGCCGCGAGCGACCGGCCATAGGCCCCGCGCTCCACCACGTCGCCGCCCTGGTCGCGCCGACCGAACAGGCTTGCATAGCCCTCGATCAGCGTGCCATCCGTCACCACCAGCCCCGTGTCGGAACGGTGGAACTTGTGCTCCAACTCCATGCCTTCTCCTATTGCCCTGCCTGCGCAATCAGCGACTGAACCCCCTGCGCCAGGATCACCGCCACCACGCCATAAACGGCCAGCCACAACCGCTTCTCCAGCCGGTCCAGCACCGCCTCCATCTGCTGCAACCGATATTCCAGCCCCGACCAGCGCTCCTCGGCCACCCGCTCATTCGCCTCGATCCGGGCGGATGCCGCGTCGAACGAGTCGTAAAGGTATCGCGATCCGCCCGTAGGCCGGCGCGTGCTCATTCCTCCTCCGCAAGCCGCGGCAGGCCCAGGATCGCCCGCTTCTCCGCCTGCGTCAGAAAGGTCGCCTCACCCACGCGCCGCCACTGCTGGTCCCGCTCCACCGCCAGCGCCGGCACCTGGTCCAGATCCGGCCGCAACTCCACGTCCCCACCCGCGAATCCTGAAAGCCAGTGCGACACCGCCGCCGCCACCCGCGTCACCAAGGGCACCACCGTCAGTCGGTAAAACGCCCGGTTCGCCTCCTGGTAATTCGCATAAGTCGCATCCCCTGGGATCCCCAACAACATCGGCGGCACCCCAAAGGCGATGGCAATCTCCCGCGCCGCCGCCTCCTTGGTCTGCTGAAATTCCATGTCCGAAGGGCTGAACCCCATCGGCTTCCAGTCAAGCCCCCCTTCCAGCAACATCGGCCGCCCCGCATTCCGCGCGCCCTGATGATGCATCTCCATCTCGCTGACCAACCGGTCGTACTGGTCCTGGCTCAGCGCCGCCTGCCCATCCGCGCCCTTGTAGATGATTGCCCCCGAAGGCCGCGCCGCATTGTCCAGCAATGCCTTCGACCAGCGCGAGGCGCTGTTGTGCACATCCACAGCCGTCGCCGCCGCCTGCAGGGGCGAAAACCCGTAATGATCGTCCTGCGGATGAAAACTCTTGATATGGCAGATGGGCGTCGCGCCCTCGCTCATGTCGAACCGGTGCTTGCGGCTGCCGACGGTATAGTCATAGGCCACCGGCCAGCCATCCGCCCCCGGAACCACCGCCATCCGGTCCGACCGCAGCACATGCAGCTCCGCCGGAAACGTCCCGCCCACGGCCTCCAGATACCCGTTTCCCGACAACAGCAACTGACCGTACAACGCCTCGAACAGCTCCGCCTTGCCCTGCGCCGGGTTCGGCCGGCGGATCAGGTCCAGCACCGGATGCGCCTCGTACCGCCGCTCGCAATCCTGCAGCACGAGCGGCAACGCCGCCGCCGCCTCCGCGATCAGCTTGACCGCCCGAAACCCCACCGGATTGCCCTGAAACCCCGTCCGCGTCAGCGAAACGGTATCCCGCGGCGTCCAGGCCACTCGCCCCGCCGTGCCCCAAGCCACCACCGGCCCGGTTGCACTGGCCTTGCGCTCGGGCGGCTCGGCCACCCCGCGCTTCAGAAAGTCGAACATCCCCTACTCCTTGCTTGCCCACCCTGCGGCCAAGAAAAAACCCGCCGGAAATCCGGCGGGCTGCTTCCCTACAACGATCGCATCTGCGGCCTTCGCCAATGCTGCGCGGGCTGGATCATCAACTCGTGCAACGCCCAGACCAGCGCATCGACGCGGTCCGGGCTTCCACGTCCCTCATACCCTCGCGCCGTCATCCGGCACATCTGGTCCTCCAGCGCCCCCAGCCCCCGCAGGTGCCTCACCCGCCCCTGCTCATAAAGCGCCGCCACCGGTTCCGCCCGCGCCACCTTTCCCTTAGCGGCCCGAACCCCCCGATAAGGCACCAGCGGATCAACCTGCCGCACCACGCTCTCGACCAGGTCGCCCCCCTGGTTCACCTCCGCCACCAGCCGTTCCGCCCCGTGCCGCTCCATCGCCGACACCGCAGCCCGCGCCCACTCCGCCGGGCTCTTGCCCGAAACGCTTGCATCCTCCAGCACAAAGGCCCGCCACTGCTCCGGCGGCCCCTCCGTCACGACTCCCGCCACAACGATCCCGCAGTCGTCCGAACCGCCATGCCCGGTAACAGGCGGATCCACCGCCACGACCACCCGCCCCAGCCGGGGCGCCCGGTCCACCCGCAGGGCCTCCAACCCCGCAGATGTCCAAAGCGCCCCCTCCGCATCCTCCAGCAACACCCCGTCCAGCTCCTGCCGGCCCAGCCGCGTCCCGGCATAGCGCGTCCGCACCTCCTCCAGAAAACTCGCGGCCAGCCACGCCCGGTTCGCCTCGGTCGCCGCATGGGTGGTCACCGTGCTCGCATTCCCCAACACCTGCTTCAGCACCGGCACGTTCCGCGGCGTCGTCGTCACCACCTGCCGCGGATGCTCCCCCAAACGCAGCGCGAACTGAAGCATGTCCCATACCTCTTCGCCCCGCTTCCACTTGGCCAGTTCATCCACCCAAGCGGCATCGAACTGCGGCCCCCGCAGGTTCTCCGGCTCATGCGCTGAAAACGCCTGCGCCACCGCCCCGTTCGGCCACACAAGCCTCCGCCGCGTCGCCTCCCAGACCGGCTTCCGGTCGGGGGGCGAACATGCCAAAATCCCGCTGTCGCCAAAGACCATCACGTCGCGCACCTGGTCAAAGGTCTCCCCCACCAGCGCCACCCGCTTCGACCGCCCCGGGTCCAGCGGCCGCGGCCCCTCCACCTCCGCCCGCACCCATTCCGAACCGGCGCGCGTCTTGCCCGCGCCCCGCCCTCCCAGAATGACCCAGGTCTTCCACTCCCCCTCCGGCGGCAATTGATGCGGCAAGGCCCAGAACTCGAACAGCCACGGCAGCGCCATCAACGCCCCGTCGCTCAGCCCGCCAATGAACTCATCCACCACCTCCTGCGGCGCGGAGGCGAGCCAACCTGCGCCCGATCTCATCTCGCGCCGCGTCGAAGTCGAGCGCGTAGTCATAGGCAATCCCGGCGTCCTGCTTTCTAAGCTGTTCAACTTTCTGCCTTTCCTGCATCGCGGTCAGAAGCGCCTTCTGGAACTCCTTCGCATAGCCCTGCGCCTCCCGCGCAGCCTTCGCGTCACCGCTCTTCGCCTCCTCGATGACCGTGGCGAAAACCTCCGCCGCGGTCCGATAAAGCAAAAGGGCCTCCGAAAGCATCGCTTCCGAAGACCCTTCCCCCCTGACGGGAACCATCATTGTCATCTGTCCACCCGCTCTCATGCCTGCCCCGCACGAGCGAAATGAAAAAGCGGCCCCGGGTTTCCCCGTGCCGCTTGCCCACTTCTCCTAGCTTGTCACAAGGTATACTTCAGAGCGCACGCAAAGTCAAGAACTATCTCCTAGGTTGCGTACGCTCACTCCGTAGCCTCCGCTTCCTCGGCCTCCGTCTCGGCTTCTCCGGCCTCCACAGCCCCCGTCTCCGGGTCCGTCGCAATCCCCGCCGCAGCCCGCTCACGCTCGATCTCGCGCCACCGCGCCACGTTGCGGTTATGCTCGTCCAGCGTCACAGCAAAGGCATGTCCGCCAGTTCCATCCGCCACGAAGTAAACATAGGGCGTATCGTCGGGATTAAGCGCCGCCTCGATGCTCGCCCGCCCCGGATTGGCAATCGGCGTCGGCGGCAACCCGTCGATCTGATATGTATTATAAGGCGTTGGCCGGTCCAGCTCACTCCGCCGCAGCCCACGCCCCAGCACCCCTTGCCCATTGGTCACGCCATAGATCACCGTCGGGTCGGTCTGCAGCCGCATCCCTTGGTTCAGCCGATTGACGAACACGCTCGCCACCTGCCGCCGCTCCTCAGGAACCCCGGTCTCCTTCTCGACGATCGAGGCCAGGATCAGCGCCTCCTCCGGCGTCTGGATCGGAAGCCCCTCCGCGCGCGCCTCCCAAAGGTCGGCCAGAATCCGCGACTGACGCGCTTCCATCTCTGCCAAAAGCGCCGCCCGGTCCGCTCCCCGGGTCACCTCGTACGAATCAGGCGCCAGCACCCCTTCCGCAGGAACCGAATCAATCTCCCCGCTCAGGAACTCCGCCTGCCGCAACGCCTCGACCACCTGCCAGCTCGTCGCCCCCTCGGCCAGCGTCACGCGAAACCGCGTGTCATCCGCCTCGGCAACCGCCAGATACTCCTCCGGCGCTTCACCGGCAGCAGGGTTGAACTTGACCGTCTCGACAAACCGCGCCGTGTCGGGATCGATCTCCCGCACGACCATCTCGGCCGTCACCACCCCGATGCGATAGTTCACTTCCGTCCCGCAGGTCGACTGCCCGCCCCGGGTCAGAACGTCCAGCACCTCCTCCATCGAGGCCCCCGGCGGCACCAGATAGCTCCCGAACCGGAGGTCAGAGGCCCGGTCGCTATACCGCGCCCCGATCCGGAAGATCGTCCCGTTGGTGATCGCCCCCTGCTCCTCAAGCTGGGCCGAGATCCCCGCAATGTTCGCACCCCGCTCGACCCGCACGCAAACCGACTGCTCCAGCGGCCCGCGGGACACATATTCCCGCTGCCCCCAAGCGATCAGCCCGCCCAGAAGCGCCAGCACTACGACAAACAGCGTCAGCGCGTTCGAGGCGATGTTGCGCCACATCAGTCGTCCACCTTGCCCAGCACCAGGCTCGCATTCGTCCCGCCGAACCCGAACGAATTCGACAGCGCCACCCGGATTTCCCGGTCACGCGCCACATTCGGCGCAAGGTCCAGCTTCGGCTCCACAGCGGGATTGTCCAGGTTGATCGTCGGCGGCGCGACCTGGTCCCGAATGGCCAGCACGCAGAAAATCGCCTCGACCGCCCCGGCAGCGCCCAGCAAATGCCCAATCGATGACTTTGTCGAGGACATCGTCACCTTCTCTGCCGCATCGCCCAGCAGCCGCTCCACCGCGCCCAGCTCGATTGTGTCGGCCATGGTCGAGGTGCCATGCGCGTTGATATAGTCCACCTGGTCCGGCGTCAGCCCCGCGCGTTTCAGCGCCGCCGACATGCTGCGATAGCCGCCATCCCCGTCCTCGGCCGGCGCAGTAATGTGATAGGCGTCGCCCGACAGCCCATAACCCAGCACCTCGGCATAGATCTTCGCGCCACGTGCCTTGGCGTGCTCATATTCCTCAAGCACCACGATCCCGGCGCCCTCGCCCATCACGAACCCGTCGCGATCCGCATCATAGGGCCGGCTCGCCTTGGCCGGATCATCGGCCCGCTTGGTCGACAGCGCCTTGCAGGCGTTGAACCCGGCGATCCCGATCTCGGAAATCGGGCTCTCCGCCCCACCTGCGACCATTACATCCGCATCGTCACAGGCGATCATACGCGCTGCATCGCCAATGGCATGCGCCCCCGTCGAGCAAGCCGTCACCACCGCGTGGTTCGGCCCCTTGAAGCCATAGCGAATGCTCACCTGCCCCGAAATCAGGTTGATCAGCGCGCCGGGAATAAAGAACGGCGACACCCGCCGCGGCCCCTTCTCCTTGATCAGCAGCGCCGTCTCGGCAATCGTCGACAGCCCGCCGATCCCCGACCCGATCATGACGCCGGTGCGAAGCCGGCCTTCCTCGTCCTCGGGCATCCAGCCCGCATCCTCGACCGCCTGCTGCGCCGCCGCCATCCCGTAAAGGATGAAGTCGTCCACCTTGCGGCGCTCCTTCGGCTCCATCCAGTCGTCGGGATTGAAGGTCCCGTCCGATCCGTCGCCAAAGGGGATCTCGCAGGCATAGGTGGTGGACAGGTGGCTCGCATCGAAGCGGCTGATGGTGCGCGCGCCGCTCTGCCCGGCAAGAAGACGCCGCCAGGTTTCCTCGACACCGCAAGCCAGCGGCGTGACCATTCCCAAGCCCGTGACAACCACCCGACGCATCGGCTTCTCCTGCTGTTTTCTTCGCGCGCTTTGATACACGCCCTATTCCTGCCGCGCAATGATCCCCAGGGTCGCGGCAACCAGCTGCGCAGCAACAAGCGCGGCCTGCCCGTCGATGTCCCGCTCAGGCATGAACTCCACCAAGTCAAAGGCGGCGATCCGCCCCCGCTGCGCCACGCCCTCGATCAGCTCCACCGCCTGCCAGTAATCCAGCCCGCCCGCCGTCCGCCCGATCACCGCCGGCATGATGGCCGGATCCAGCGCGTCGCAGTCAAAGCAGATGATCACCTCCGCCCCCTCCGGGATCAGCTCCAGCACCGGACCGACCCCGCCCCGCGCCACATCCCGCGCCGACACAAACTGTACACCCCAGTCCAGCGCATCCTGATAATCCGCAGGCCGCGCAGAGCCGATCCCCCGCTGCCCAACCTGGATGATCCGCTCCACATGCCCCATCTCGCTTGCCCGCCGCATGGTCGATGACAGGCCCAGCCGTTCCCCCTGCACCTCGTCGCGCCAGTCGACATGCGCGTCGATTTGCAGGATGGTAAACCGCCCGCGCCCCTCGAACGCCCGCAGCATCGGGATCGGCAGAGAATCGTCGCCCCCTAGCAGCACCGGCACCGCCCCGCGATCGAGCACCGCCGCAACCGCATCCCGCACGATCTGCCGGTTACGCTCTCCCTCGCCATCCACCACCGGCAAGTCGCCGCAATCCGCCGCGGCATCTGGTACAGGAAGGGTTACCCCGCCAAGGTCAAAGTTCATGTGCCCCAGGTTCGCCGCATAGGCCGCCGCCCCGGCCCGGATCGCCGCCGGCGCCCCCGCACAATACGCCCCGACTGAGGCATAGGATGTGATCGCCCCGGCCCCGATCAGCGCAACCCGGGCCTGCAGCGCGGCAAGATCCTCGCAGCGGGGCAACCCCATGAAGGTGTCAACACCCTGCGCGCCGAACATGCATCCCAGATCTGCCATCCCGCTCTCCTCTGCCAAACCGCTCGAACCAATCGACTGAAGCACAGCCCGCCGCGAAGCCCAAGCCACTGCCGGGGCGGGGCGCTCCCGCCCGTCTTCGATGCAGGCGCATCTCATCCCGTTGGGCCGGGCGCCGCTGCGCGGCGCAAAAGGCAGATGGGGCCACGGACGCTCACACAGCCGTGATGCGCACCACCGCGTGAACCATCTTGTCAGAATACCCACACTGCAGCAAAGCAACCGCGCGACCATCGCGTTCAACCTTCAGAGTGTACCATGAACCAGCAGCCTAGCGTTCCCCGTCCCGCCCCCCAAAAGCCCGAGCCTGCCCCCAAGCCGGTGACCTTCCGGGACTGGGCCGCGATCTGAGGCTTGCCGGGCCGGGGACGCTGCCGCATCATCCGGGCGAACCAGCAGGATCAGCCCAATGCCAGACGCCCCACCGGAACCCATATCCTCGCTCCGCAACCTCGGCCCTGCGACCGAGGATGCCTTTGCCCGCGTCGGCATCACCAATGTCGGCCAATTGCGCGCCCTTGGCGCCGACGCGGCCTACCAGAAGCTGATCGAGAACGGTCAGCGCCCGCATTTCATCAGCTATTACGTGCTGGTCATGGCGTTGCAGGGCCGCCCCTGGAACGATTGCCGCGGGCCGAGAAAGCTGCACTCCGTCAGCGCTTCGACGAAATCAAGGCCCGTGTCGCGGCCGATCCCGACCTGGTCGCCCGCCGCCGGCTTGACGCGGCCCTGCGCGAGCTTGGCGTACTGGAACCCGCTCCACGCGCATGAAAAAGCCGCCCCGGTCACCAGGGGCGGCCCAATTGCGTGACGCAATCGCTTAGCCGACCAGTTCGAGACCGGAGAAGAAGTAGGCGATCTCGATCGCGGCGTTCTCAGCCGAGTCCGACCCGTGGACCGAGTTCTCGCCGATCGACAGCGCGAATTCCTTGCGGATGGTGCCCTCGGCGGCTTCGGCCGGGTTGGTTGCGCCCATCACTTCGCGGTTCTTGGCCACGGCGCCTTCGCCTTCCAGCACCTGCACGACAACCGGCTCGGAGGCCATGAACTCGCACAGCTCACCATAGAAGGGACGCTCGGCGTGCACTTCATAGAACTTGCCGGCTTGTGCCTGGGTCAGGTGGATACGCTTCTGCGCGATGATCCGCAGGCCAGCATCCTCGAACTTGGCGTTGATCTTGCCGGTCAGGTTGCGACGGGTCGCGTCGGGCTTGATGATGGAAAGCGTGCGTTCAGTGGCCATGGTCGCCTCGTTCTTCGGGGGGCGCCACGCGCCCCGGGGTGAAATGCGCCGTCCTGCTACCATGGGGCCGCGGCCTTGAAAAGGACCCCACAGTGCAAGGCGATTGACGCGCCCACGGGGATGGTGCAGGGGGTGCACATGCTGACCATTCGCGACATCACCTATTCCGTCGAAGGCCGCCCCCTTTTCGAAGGCGCGGGCGCCATGATCCCAACTGGCCACAAGGTCGGCCTCGTCGGCCGGAACGGTGCCGGGAAAACCACGCTCTTCCGCATCATCCGCGGCGAGCTTGCGCTGGAGGGGGGCGAGATATCTCTGCCCGCCCGCGCCCGCATCGGCGGCGTCGCGCAAGAGGTGCCGTCGTCCGCCACCTCGCTGATCGACACGGTGCTGGCCGCCGACACCGAACGCGCCAGCCTACTGGCGGAATCGGAAACAGCGACCGACCCCTCCCGCATCGCCGAAATCCACGCCCGGCTTTCGGACATCGACGCCTGGTCGGCCGAGGGCCGCGCGAGTTCCATCCTCCGCGGCCTGGGGTTCGAACCCGAAGACCAGCTTCGCCCCTGCTCGGACTATTCCGGCGGCTGGCGGATGCGCGTGGCGCTGGCCGGCGTGCTTTTCGCCCAGCCCGACCTGCTGCTGCTGGACGAACCGACCAACTACCTCGACCTCGAAGGCGCGCTGTGGCTGGAAAGCTACCTCGCGAAATACCCGCATACCGTGCTGATCATCAGCCACGACCGCGGCCTGCTGAACCGGGCGGTCGGCGCGATCCTGCACCTCGATGAACGGAAGCTCACGCTCTACCAGGGCGGCTATGACACCTTTGCCCGCACCCGCGCCGAACAGCGCGCCGTGCTGGCCGCCGAGGCAAAGAAGCAGGAAGCCCGCCGCGCGCACCTGCAAAGCTTCGTTGACCGCTTCAAGGCCAAGGCGTCCAAGGCCAAGCAGGCGCAAAGCCGCGTCAAGATGCTGGAAAAGATGACGCCGATCACGGCGCCCGAAGAGGCCGCGAAACACGTCTTCACCTTCCCCGCGCCCGAGGAACTGTCGCCCCCAATCATCGCGCTGGAAGACGTGGCCGTGGGCTATGACGGCAAGGCCATCCTGCGCAAGCTGAACCTGCGCATCGACCAGGACGACCGCATCGCCCTTCTGGGCCGGAATGGCGAAGGGAAATCCACCCTGTCCAAGCTGCTCGCCGGCAAGCTTGAACCGATGGGCGGCAAGACCACGCGGTCATCCAAGCTGCGGATCGGCTATTTCGCCCAGCACCAGGTCGATGAACTTCACCTTGATGAAACGCCGCTTCAGCACGTCATGCGCCAGCGCCCCGGCGAAGGGCAGCCCAAACTGCGCGCCCGGCTGGCCTCCTTCGGCCTGATGGCCGCGCAGGCGGAAACCGAGGTCGGGCGGCTTTCGGGCGGGCAAAAGGCGCGGCTCTCGCTCCTGCTGGCCACGCTCGACGCCCCCCACCTCCTGATCCTCGACGAACCGACCAACCACCTCGACATCGAGTCGCGTGAGGCACTGGTGAACGCCCTCACCGACTATTCTGGCGCGGTGATCCTTGTCAGCCACGACATGCACCTTCTCAGCCTCGTGGCCGACCGGCTCTGGCTGGTCAAGGGCGGCGCCGTTGCCCCCTACGAAGAGGATCTCGAAACCTACCGCAAGTCGCTGCTGCAAAGCGAGGAGCCGAAGCCCGAAAAGCCCAAGGCCGAAAAGAAACGCGCCACGCGCGAGGAAATCAGCGACCTGCGGTCCGAGGTCCGCAAGTGCGAGGATCGTCTGACCAAGCTCAACGACATGCGCGACAAGCTGGCGAAGAAGCTGGCCGATCCCGCCCTTTATGAACCCGAACGGATCGGGGAAATGGAAACCTGGCAAAAGAAGTATGCCGAGGTGATGGACGGGCTCGACCGGGCCGAGGCGCTGTGGCTCAAGGCACAGGAACGGCTCGAATCCGCGGGCGGCTGACCGGGAGGAACCCTTGTCCCTCATCAGGAACGAACAGATCAAGCTGACGGCGACCTTCCTCAACGGGATCGGGGTCGCCGTCTTTGCCGTGGGTGGTCTCGCGCCGGTGTTTTCGGGCTTCAGCCAGCAGGGCGCACCGTCGCTTGCCGTGGCGATCGCCGCCATCATTTGCTTTGTGACCGCCCTTGCCCTACATTGGATAGCAAGATTGATCCTTGGGAGACTGGAACCATGACGGATACGATCGCGGAAGTTGCCCTGATCCTCATTACCCCGGTCGCCGGGCTGATGATCGGCGGGCTGCTGCTTTATGTGGTCCGACACCAGCGTTAAGCTGGAACAACACGGCGCGCGGGCCGTTCCGTTCCAGTGAACGGAAGCGGACGGGGCCACCATGAACATCACGCTACGCGTCAATGGCGAAAGCCATGACCTCGACCTTGACCCACGGGTCAGCCTGCTGGACGCGCTGCGTCACCACCTTCACCTCACCGGTACGAAAAAGGGCTGCGACCACGGCCAGTGCGGTGCCTGTACGGTCCTGCTGAACGGACGCCGGATCAACGCCTGCCTGACGCTGGCCTGCATGCATGACGGTGATGACATCACCACGATCGAGGGCATCGGCGCCGACGGGTTGACCCCGCTGCAACAGGCCTTCATCGAACACGACGGCTTTCAGTGCGGCTATTGCACCCCCGGCCAGATCTGTTCCGCCGTGGGCATGGCCGAGGAACTGCGCCAGGGCTGGCCCAGCCACGTGACCGATGACCTCACTGCCGACCCCGAACTTACCCGTGACGAAATCGCCGAACGGATGAGCGGCAACCTCTGCCGCTGTTCCTGCTATCCCGGCATCGTCAATGCGATCCGCCAAAGCCTGGGGGAACAGGCATGAGGCCGTTCGACTACCTTCGCGCCGAAAGCCCCGATGCCGCCGTTCAGGCCGCCGCCGCCCCGGAAACCATGTTCATCGCCGGCGGCACCAACCTCCTCGACCTCATGAAGCTCGAGGTTCTGGCCCCCGCCCGGCTGGTCGATATCACCCGGCTCGACCTTGGCGGGATCGAGGCTGACGGCGACGGCCTGCGCATCGGCGCGCTCGTCCCCAACAGCGACCTTGCCGCCGACCCGCGCGTGCGCCGGGACTACCCGCTTTTGTCCCGCGCGCTTCTGGCCGGGGCCACTGGGCAGTTGCGTAACAAGGCGACCACGGGCGGCAACCTGCTGCAACGTACCCGCTGCTACTACTTCCATGACCGTGACACGCCCTGCAACAAGCGCACCCTCGGCGATGGCTGCTCGGCGATCCACGGCGTGAACCGCAACCACGCCATCCTTGGCACCAGCGAACACTGCATCGCCACCCATCCCAGTGACATGGCCGTGGCGCTGCGGGCGCTGGATGCCGAACTCGAACTCCTTTCCCCCAATGGCAGCCGCCGCCGCGTGGCGCTGGCCGATTTCTACTGCCTGCCCGGTGACACGCCGCATGTGGAAAACATCCTTGAACCCGGCGAGCTGATCACCGCCGTCATCCTGCCCGCGCCCGTGGGTGGCCGGCAGATCTACCGCAAGGTCCGCGACCGGGCGTCCTATGCCTTTGCGCTGGTGTCGGTCGCGGCGGCGGTGCGGGTGGAAGATGGGCTGATCGCCCATGTGGCGCTGGCTTTTGGCGGCGTGGCGCATATGCCTTGGCGCGATGGCGCCGTCGAAGGCTTCCTGCAGCATCAGCCCCCCTCGCCCGCGCTGTTCGCCGAGGCCGCCAGCCGCCTGACCGCGCAGGCCCGCGGCTTTGGCGCGAATGACTTCAAGATCCCCCTTCTGCAACGCACGCTCGCCGCCGTTCTGGCCGAAGCGACAGAGGTGACCGCATGAAACGCCACGCCAAGATCGACGGACCGCAGACCGACCGCCGGCTGGACGGGATGGCGCAGGGCGTGCTGGGCCAGCCCCTTGACCGGCCGGACGGGCCGCTGAAGGTCACCGGCCGCGCCACCTATGCCGCCGAGGTGCGCCTAGACCGCATGGTGCATGGCGTGCTGGTCCGCGCGCCCCGGGTGGGTACGCTGAACGGTTTCGACACTGAACGGGTGCGCGGCATGGCGGGCGTTCTGGCCGTGCTGACCGAAGGGCTGCCCCGCAACTCTGCCCAGGGCGCTATTGCCAAGTCCCCGCCCGGCAACGAAGGCAAGGCACAATACGTGGGCCAGCCCGTGGCGCTGGTGGTGGCGGAAACGCTGGAACAGGCCACCCATGCCGCCTGGACACTGGAGGTGGGGATCATGCCGTCGATCCCCGTCATCAACCCCCACGCCGCCCCTACCGAATTCCCTGAAAAGAAGCAGCGCGACCTTGGCGACCTGGAGGCCGCCATGGCCGAGGCCGCCGCGACGCTGGACGAAACCTACCACACCCCCACCCTGTCCAGCGCGCCGATGGAACCGCACGCGTCCATCGCCGAATGGGATGGCGAACGGCTGACCCTGCACGGCGCGTACCAGATGCTCAAGTTCAACCGCAAACAACTGGCCGAGGCGCTGGGCATCGACCCCTCGGCCGTGCGGGTGCTGGCGCCCTATGTTGGCGGCGGTTTCGGATCGAAGCTGGGTATTTCGGCCGAGGCAGTGGGCGCGGCGCTGGCTGCCCGGATGCTGGGACGGCCCGTGTCGGTGGTGATGCACCGGCGGCAGGTGTTCGAAATGACCACCCGCCGGTCCCAGACCCAGCAGCGCATCCGCCTTGCCGCCGATGTCGATGGCCACCTGCTGGGCATCGGCCACGACGCCCTTGTCAGCAACCTGCCGGGCGAAACCTTTTCCGAACCCGTGCAACAGGGGACCGACTTCAACTATGCCGCGCCGAACCGGAAGGTGGTGCATGAAGTCGCCCGGCTGAACCTGATCGCCTGCGGGTCCGTCCGCGCCCCGGGAGAGGCCGTGGGCGTCACCATGTTCGAGGTGGCGATGGATGAAATGGCCCATCGCCTGAACCTCGATCCCGTCGAATTCCGCCTGCGCAACATCCCCGACCACGATCCACTGGACGGCAAGCCGTTTTCATCGAACATGCTGGCCCAGGCCTTGACCGAGGGCGCCCAGCGCTTTGGCTGGCGCCACCAACCACCCCGCAGCCGCCGCGAAGGCGAATGGTGGATCGGCACCGGCATGTCCGCCGCCGTCCGCGTCAACATGCTGACGGAATCCGAGGCCCGCGTGACCCTGACCCCTGAAGGCCGGGCCAAGGTGGAAACCGACATGACCGACATCGGCACCGGGACCTATGCGATCCTGACCCAGATCGCGGCGGAAATGCTGGGCCTGCCGGTCGCGCAGGTGGAAACCGTTCTGGGCGATACCGACCTGCCGCCCGCATCGGGGTCGGGCGGGTCGTTCGGGGCGGCGTCTTCGGGCAGCTCGGTCTACCTCGCCTGCCTTGAAATTCGCAGTCAGATCGCGGCGCGGCTTGGGATCGCCGAAGAGGACCTGACGCTCAAGGACGGGCACGCGATCCACGCCAACCGCACCATCCCCCTGTCGCAGATCCTCGACGCCCCCATCACGACCGAGGGGCATGTGGAACCCGGCGATTCCGGCAAGATCGCCCGCAACGCCACCTATGGCGCCCATTTCGCCGAGGTCGCGGTGAACGATGTCACCGGCGAAACCCGGGTGCGGCGGATGCTGGGCACCTATGCCTGCGGCCGGGTTCTGAACGTAAAGACGGCCACGTCCCAGTGCCACGGCGGGCTGATCTGGGGCATCGGCATGGCCCTGACCGAAGAACTGATCCACGACCCCCGCGACGGCCATGCGGTGAACCGGGACCTTGCCGAATTCCACATCCCCGTGAACCGCGACGTCCCGGACCTGGAGGTGTACCTGCTGCCCGAACGCGACGACTGGGCCAACCCCATCCAGTCCAAGGGCATCGGCGAGCTGTCGATCTGCGGCGCGGGCGCCTCGGTCATCAACGCGATCCACGCGGCCTGCGGGGTCCGCATCCGAGACCTGCCCGCAACGCCCGACAAGGTGCTGGCCGGCCTGATGCAGATCGAGAGCTGATCCCGGTTCATTACGTGGCAACACTTGTGCGGCAATACCGTCTCAAACCGCACAAGGAATCCCCTGAACATCGCCTGCCAAGGCTGCCGTTGGAATTTCGGCGCGGACCATTCTAGAAATGCGCTGCTGGCCCGGCCTGATATCGTCAAGCTGGACATGTACCTGATCCGCAGCATCGACGGAGACGTAGGCCGCACGATAATGTCGCACTTGGGGGGATGCTCTGTATCCCCTGCATCACTATCGCCGCCGAGGGGGATCGGCTGCGGATGAAGCCGCGGTTCCCACGGATCTTGGGGTAACGCTGCTGCAAGGCAGCCATCTCGGCCGTCTGGCTTTCAAGGCCCTTGAACCACCTGTGGTTGCGAGAGCGCTTCACAAGGGGGCGGTTTCGCCATAACTTGCCGCCGTGGCGGGCACCTGACATCCCGCAGACTGGGCGGGGATCTTGATGTTCGGCAGCCGGAGTGATGCAAAGGAACCCGGTGCGCTTTCGGCACTCTGGCTGGGCAGCCTTGTCCTGCCCCTTGTAGGGGCTGTCTTCTGGGGCATCTGGTCCTATGACGAACAGACAAGCCGCGCGTTGGAAACGGCCGGTGAAAACGTCGCCCTGATCCGCCAATACACCCAGCGGGTGGTACAAACCCAGACCATCCTGCACGATGCCGCGCAGGCCCATGTCCAGGGCCGCGACCCGCAATATCTGCAGGAGGAAGACTTCCACCTCTTCCTCGGCGCACTGGAGGCGTCGCAGAATTTCACGCTCGGCCTCACCGTCCTTGACCTGGAAGGCCGCGTTCTGGCCACCAGCAGGTACTTCCCCGCCAACCACATGATCGGGCAGCGGGACTACCTGAAGGCGATCCGGGAAGGTGAAACCATCTACATCGACCGCTTCATCATGTCCCGCACCCGGGAAGACGCAATCATCGTCGCCAGCCCCTTCGAGATGGACGGCTTCCGCGGTGTGATTGCCTCGGCCGTGGCGGTGGCCGCGGTATCGGATTTCCTCGCCTCGATTGCCTCGCTGCCCGCGTTCAGCGCCGCGCTGATGCGCGACGACGGCAAGCTCCTGATGCGCAACGTTCCGTTCGAGCCGATGCTCCTCGATGGCGACTCCCCCGCCGTGCAGAACATGCGCGAGCGGGACGAGGCAACGTATCGAACTGTCGCCCAGTCGGACGGGATCGAACGCCATTATGTCATCAGCCGCATCGGCAACCTTCCCATCTTTGCAAGCTTTGGCGTTCCGCTGGATCTGATCCGCACACGCTGGCTGACGGCGGCGCTGCCGGTCTGGGCGCTCATGGGGGCGACGGCGGCCTTGTCCGTGCTGCTCGCGGTTCTTACCCGGCGTGGCATCCGCAACCGGGCCAAGGCCATCGCGCATCAGAAACGGTTGGACGAAGCAGAACGCCTGGCCGAACAGCGCGTGCAGCTGATGCAGGAACTGAACCACCGGGTAAAGAACAACCTCGCCCTGATCGAAGGGTTGATCGGCATGCAACTCCGCCGCCAGGGCGCCGTGGATGGCGTGGCGCTGCGGGCCCGCGTCCATGCCATCGCCGAGGTGCATGACCTGCTTTACAAGGCGACAGACGCCTTCCACATCGACTTTGCCCAGTTTCTTCGGCAGATCTGCGCGAGTTCCGCGGTCATCCCGCCGGAACGCAACATCAGCGTGGATCTGGACCTTCAGGACGGCGTGCTGCTGAGCCCCGACAGCGCCGCACCGCTGGCCCTGATCGCCGTCGAACTGATCACCAACGCGGTCAAGCACGCCTTCCCCGGCCGCGACGGCGGCACCATCCGCCTGCGCCTGACCCGAGAGGCCGAGGGGAATGCCGTGCTCACGATCTCGGACGATGGGGTGGGGCTGCCCTCTTCTCTTGGCCGCAGTTCGGGCATGCGGATCATCGAGGCGCTGTCGCGCCAGATCGAGGGGACCCTCGACCGCACCCCGGGCCCCGGAACCGGGTATGTCCTGACCTTCCCGATCAAGATGGGCCTGTTGGCGACGATCGCCCCGCAGCCCGCCCCGCGCCTGGGCACCCCGATCAGCCGCCCCGCCTGACCCGCGCGGGCGCAAGCCCGCGCCCGGCCCAACAGGAGAAGCGGCGTCCAGCGCCGCGACGACGGGCGGGAGAAGCCCTAGCCCGCCGGCTGTGCCCGTTCCACCAGCCGCGCAAAGAAGCTCGCCCCCACCGGCGCGACCTCGTCGTTGAAGTCGAACCCCGGGTGATGCAGCCCCGGCCCGTCCCCCTGCCCGATGAACAGGTACGCCCCCGGCCGCGCCTCCAGCATGTAGGAAAAGTCCTCGGCCCCCATGGCGCGGGTGGCGTCGGCCTCTACCGCCGCGGGGCCTGATACTTCGCGCGCGACCTCTGCCGCAAAGGCGGCGCGGGCGGGATCGTTGATCGTTGCCGGATAGCCCATCTGGTAGTCGAGGGTTGCCGTCACGCCAAAGGCCGACGCGGTGCCCTGCACGATCTCGTCGAACCGGCGTCGGACCATGGCCTGCACCTCCTTGTCAAAGGTGCGGATCGTGGCGCAGAACCATGCCTCGTCCGGGATCACGTTGTCGGCCGTTCCCGCGTGGATCTGCGTGACCGAGATCACCAGATCCTTGGTCGCCATGTGGTTGCGGCTGACGATCGTCTGGACCGCGTTGATCATGGCAATGGCCGCCACGACCGGGTCGGCGGTTTCATGCGGCATGGCGCCGTGGCCGCCGCGCCCTGCAATCCGCACCCAAGCCGTATCCACCGCCGCCATGATCGGACCCGTGGTGGTGGCGAAATGCCCCACCGGCGTGTTGGGCGAGGTATGGAGCGCGAAGACCTGCTCGATCCCGAAGCGGTCCAGCACACCCTCCTTGACCATGACACCCGCGCCGCCGCCGCCTTCCTCGGCCGGCTGGAAGATCAGCGCCACGCGGCCGGCGAAATTGCGGGTTTCAGCCAGGTAGCGGGCGGCGCCCAGAAGCATCGTGGTGTGCCCGTCATGCCCGCAGGCGTGCATCTTGCCCGCCACGGTCGAGGCATGCGGCAGCCCCGTCACCTCGGTCATCGGCAGGGCATCCATGTCGGCGCGCAGCCCGATGGTCGGCCCCTGCTGCTTTCCGTTGATGATCGCCACCACCCCCGATTTCGCAATCCCCTCGTGAATCTCATCCACACCGAAGTCGCGCAGGCGAGACGTGACGAAGGCCGCGGTTTCATGGCAGTCGAACTGCAGTTCCGGGTGCTGGTGCAGGTGCCGGCGCCAGGCCTTCATCTCGTCGGCATAGGCGGCGATGCGGTTGAGAACGGGCATCATGGACTCCTTGGCGCTTTCCCCTGATTGTGCCGCCAGATGACCGCAAAACGGAAGCCGCCGCAATGACGATCGATCCCGCCACCCTGCCCCAAGACCCGCTGCCGCGCCTGCTGGCCATCATGCGCGCCCTGCGCGACCCGGATCAGGGTTGCCCCTGGGACATCGAACAGGACTTTGCGTCCATTGCGCCCTACACCATCGAGGAGGCGTATGAGGTCGCCGACGCCATCGAACGGCAGAACTGGCCCGCGCTGGAAGGCGAATTGGGCGACCTGCTGCTTCAGGTCGTCTATCACGCGCAGATGGGGGCCGAGGCCGGGCATTTCACCTTTGACAGCATCGCAGATGCGACCAACGCCAAGATGATCGCCCGCCACCCGCATGTCTTTGGCGATGAGAACCGCGACAAGACCGCGGAACAGCAGGTCGCCGACTGGGAAACGATCAAGGCCGCCGAACGCGCCGCCGCCCGGGAAAAGGGCGTGCTGGACGGGGTGGCGCTGGGCCTTCCGGCGCTGATGCGGGCGGTCAAGCTGCAACGCCGCGCGGCGCGGGTGGGGTTCGACTGGCCCGATGCGGGACAGGTGCTGGACAAGATCGCCGAGGAGACGCGCGAGTTGGTCGAGGCGCGCGATACCCTTGGCCCTGACCGGGTCGAGGAGGAATTCGGCGACTTGCTGTTCGTGATGGCCAACCTCGCCCGTCATCTGGACGTCGACCCCGAGGCTGCCCTGCGGCGGGCCAACGGCAAGTTCACACGCCGCTTTGCCGCCATCGAGGCCGCGCTGGCCGCGCAGGGACGGAGACCGGATCAGTCGTCGCTTGCTGAAATGGACGCCCTTTGGGATGAGGCCAAAGCCGCCGAGAAGCAGCTGACAAAATAAATCAGGATTGACATTACTATTTTCGTCAGGATTATGACCGTCAATCAACCTGTACGACTAGGAGACTGACATGCAGCTGCGCACCGCCCTTCTGGGTTCGGCCATGGCCATGACCGCCCTTCCCGCCCTCGCGGAAGAGGTCAACATCTACACCACCCGCCAGGCCTTCCTGATCGAGCCCGTCGTGGCCGCCTTCACGGAAGAAACCGGCATCGAGGTCAACCTGTCCTACCTGGAATCCGGCCTGGTAGAACGCTTGACCGCCGAAGGCGCGCGTTCGCCCGCCGACCTGGTGCTGACCGTGGATATCGCGAACCTGCAGCAAGTCGTGGATGCAGACGTCCTGCAACCGGTCGACAGCGAAGTGCTGGAGCAGGCGATCCCGGAACATCTGCGCAGCCCCGATGACCTGTGGTTCGCCCTGACCTCCCGCGCCCGAGTTGTCTACGCCCACAAGGACCGCGTGGCCGAAGGCGAAGTCACCACCTACGAGGATCTGGCCGACGAAAAATGGCGCGGCCGCATCTGCACCCGTCCGGGCGTGCACAACTACAACCTTGCGCTGCTGTCGGCGATGATTGCCCACCACGGCGAAGAAGAGGCCCGCGAGTGGGCCGAAGGGCTAAAGGCCAACCTCGCCCGCCCGCCAGAGGGCAACGACCGTCAGCAGGTCCGCGGCGTCTGGGCCGGGGAATGCGACATCGCGCTGGCCAACACCTATTACATGGGCGCGATGCTGGCCGACGAGGAACAGCGCGAATGGGCCGAAAGCGCCCGCATCGTCTTTCCGACCTTCGAGGATGGCGGCACCCACCTGAACATTTCCGGCGTGGGGCTGACCAAGGCCGCGCCGAACCGCGACGCGGCGATCAAGTTCATGGAATACATGGTCTCGCCCGAGGCGCAGGCGATCTATGCCGAGGCCAACCACGAATACCCGGTTCTGGAAGGTGCTGAACGGTCGGAACTGGTGGCAAGCTGGGGTGAGCCCGAGTTCGACACCCATGACCTGACCGAAATCGCCCGCCTGCGCGGCGCGGCGCTTCGGATCATGGAAGAAGTCAACTTCGACGGCTGATCGCTGTCGTTGCAGTTCTGGAAGGGGCCGGCACGTCCGGCCCCTTCTGCGTTCCAACCTGCCGATTTCCCGCGCTGTCCGGATGCTTCCTGCCTGCAGGCATGGACAAGCGCCTGCCTGTCGTCTTACCTGCCTCCAAGCAACAGGAGACAGCCATGAGCCCTCGCAAGATCATCATCGACACCGATCCCGGGCAGGACGATGCCGTAGCCATCCTGCTGGCCTTGGGCAGCCCTGACGAGATCGATCTTCTGGGCATCACCGCCGTGGCGGGCAACGTGCCCCTGCCCCTGACGCAAAAGAACGCGCGGATCGTCTGCGAACTGGCGGGCCGGCCGGATGTGAAGGTCTTTGCCGGGTGCGCGGCGCCGCTGAAGCGCAAGCTGGTGACGGCGGAACATGTGCATGGCAAGACCGGGCTGGACGGGCCGCAGCTCGCCGATCCGGTGATGCCGCTGCAGGACCAGCACGCCGTTGACTTCATCATCGACACCCTGCGCCGGGAACCGTCCGGCACCGTCACGCTGGTGCCGATCGGGCCGCTGACGAACATCGCGACCGCGTTCCAGCGGGCGCCCGATATCATCGGCCGCGTGCAGGAAATCGTGCTGATGGGCGGCGCCTATTTCGAGGTCGGCAACATCACCCCTTCGGCCGAATTCAACATCTTTGTCGATCCGGAGGCCGCGGCCATCGTCTTTGACGCAGGCGCCCCGATGGTGGTCATGTCGCTGGACGTCACGCACAAGGCGCTCACCACCCGCGCACGGGTAGAGGCCTTCCGGGCGCTGGGCACTGAACCGGGGCGGATGGTGGCGGAATGGACCGATTTCTTTGAACGGTTCGACAAGGAGAAATACGGGTCCGAAGGCGCGCCGCTGCACGATCCCTGCACCATCGCCTACCTGATCCGGCCCGAGCTGTTCACCGGCCGCCACGTCAATGTCGAGGTCGAGACGAAGGGCGAGTTCACCAGCGGCATGACGGTTGCCGACTGGTGGCGGGTGTCGGGGCGTGAGCCCAATGCGCTCTGGATCGGGGATCTGGACGCCGAAGGGTTCTTTGCGCTGCTTAGTGAACGGATCGGGCGGCTCTGACCCTTTGGCGCGGGCGGGCGGCGCCCTATGTGAAGGGGGACAAGGAGACGCCATGACCCTGCACATCCCTTTCGACAACAGCTATGCCCGCCTGCCCGACCGGTTCTATGCCAAGCTTGACCCGGCCCCGGTGGCAAGTCCGGGGCTGATCGCGCTGAACGACGGGCTGGCGCTGGAAATGGGCCTGAACCCCGAGGAGCTGCGCAGCCCCGAGGGCATCGCCATGTTCGCAGGCAATCTTGTGCCGCCGGGGGCACAGCCTATCGCGCAGGCCTATGCCGGGCACCAGTTCGGCGGCTTTTCCCCCCAACTGGGCGATGGTCGCGCGATCCTGCTGGGAGAGGTCGTGGCCCCTGCGGGCACCCGCTGGGACCTGCACCTGAAGGGCGCCGGCCGCACGCCGTTTTCGCGCATGGGCGACGGGCGCAACTGGATCGGCCCCGTTGTCCGCGAATACCTCCTGTCTGAGGCGATGCACGCGCTGGGCGTCCCCACGACCCGGGCGCTGGCGGCTGTCACGACCGGAGAACGGGTCTATCGCGAAGGTCCGCTGCCGGGGGCGGTCCTGACGCGGGTGGCTGCGAGCCATATCCGCGTGGGCACCTTCCAGTTCTTTGCCGTCCGCCAGGACGAAGAGGCGCTGCGCCTGCTGGCAGATCATGCCATCGCCCGCCACTATCCACAGGCGACCGGGGCTGCCGACCTGCTGCGTGAAGCGGTGGCGGCGCAGGCGCGGCTGGTGGCGCACTGGATGTCACTGGGCTTCATCCACGGGGTGATGAACACCGACAACAGCCACGTGGGCGGGCTGACCATCGACTATGGCCCCTGCGCCTTCATGGACGAATACCATCCGCAAAAGGTCTTTTCCTCGATCGACCAGCAGGGCCGCTATGCCTATTCCAACCAGCCGCAGATCGCGGTCTGGAACATGGCGCAGTTCGCGACCTGCCTGCTGCCGCTGATGGGCGAACGCGACGCGGCGGTGGAACTGGCGACCGAGATCGTACACGAATTTGCGCCGATCTATGAAAAGGAATGGCTGAAGCGCTTCCGGGCCAAGCTGGGTCTTGCCACCGAACAGGAGGGCGATCGCGACCTGATCGACCTGCTGCTGACGCGGATGGCGCAGGGCCAAGCGGACTTCACCCGCACCTTCCGCGGCCTTGCCGAGGGCACCGCGCGGGATGAATTCCTGGACCGCGATGCCTTCGACGATTGGGCCGCCCAGTGGCACGCGCGGCTGGAGGCCGAGGGCCGCAGCCTGACCGAGGCGCAGGAAGCGATGCGGCAGGTGAACCCTGCGATCATTCCGCGCAACCACCGGGTCGAGGAAGCCATTGCCGCCGCGCTTGAGGGGAACTATGGCCCGTTCCAGCGCCTGCATGAGGCGCTGAAGACGCCGTTTGACGCGGGCGATGAATTCCGCGCCGCGCCCTATCCCGATCAGGTCGTCCGCCGGACTTTCTGCGGGACCTGAGCACGGTTGATGATCACGATCCCCGCCGTCACCAGCGCGCCGGCGGCGAGGATCCCGGGGCCGACCTCTTCGCCCAGGATCAGCCAGCCAAAGGCGATGCCGAAGATGGGGGTGAGGAACGAAAAGCTCGCCACGCCCGAGGGCGGGTAGATCGACACGAGCCAGAGCCAGAACACGAACCCCGCCGAGGCCACCACTACCGTCTGGAAGGCAAAGCTCCAGAGGTGGATTGCCTGCGGGTCGCGCAGCGCAGGGCCGAAGAACGGCGACACGATCAGCAGCACCAGCGCAGACACCCCTACCTGCCACAGAAGCTGCACCTCTGGCCGTACCCGGCGCATGGCCGTGCCGCGGGCGCAGAGGATGATCCCCGCCCAGCCCAGCGCCCCCCCCAGCGCCAGCAGGTCGCCCGCAAGGCTGCCTCCGCCGCCCTGCCCCCGTGTCAGGATCGCCATGATGACGCCTGCGAAGGCAACCCCCAGCCCCAGCGCCTTTTGCGGGGTGATCCGGCTGTCCGGCAGCAGGAAGTGCGAGGCCATCGCCAGCCAGATCGGCATCGAGTAGAACATGATCGAGGACCGGACCACCGTTGTCAGGTCCAGCGCCATGAAGAGGCACAGGAATTCAGCCGAAAAGCACAGCCCGATCAGCAGCCCCGCCCGCCATGTCCCCGGCGCGATCATGATCGGCATCCCCCGCAACCGCATCCACGCGATGATGCAGACGATCGCGCCCGCCGACCGCAGCCCGGCGAAATAGACGGGCTGGATCCCTTCGTTCACGACCTTGATGACCACCTGGTTGAAGCCCAGCAGCATCGAGAACGCCACGAGCGCAAGCGCCCCGCCTGCGTCGATCCGGTCCTTTTGTGGCATGGCGTTCCTCCCTCTGCGCGGCGGGCAGGTTTTGCCGCCGCAGCCGGGATGTCAAGCCATGCCAACCGTGCGAAATCGCTGGCCCATCCTGGGCAAATCCCCTAAACCCGCAACCGGAGAGACGGGCCGGACAAGCGCCATGAGGGACAGCATCATCAGCCGCTGCGAGGCAAAGGGCCTGCGCCTGACCGGGCAGCGCCGGGTGATTGCGCAGGTGCTGGAGGATGCCGATGACCACCCCGATGTCGAGGCGCTTTATACCCGCGCCACCGCCATCGACCCCCGGATTTCCATCGCGACCATCTACCGCACGGTAAAGCTGTTCGAGGAGGCAGGCATCCTTGACCGGCTTGAATTCGGCGACGGGCGTGCCCGCTACGAAGACGCCGAGCGTGACCACCACGACCATCTGATCGACATGAATACGGGCGAGGTGATCGAGTTCATCGACCCCGAGATCGAAGCATTGCAGGACCGCATTGCCCGGCGGCTTGGCTATCGGCTGAAAGGCCACCGGCTGGAGCTTTACGGCGTGCCATTGAAGAAGGACGAGACATGAGCACGATTATCGACATCATCGGCCGCGAGATCCTTGACAGCCGGGGCAACCCGACGGTCGAGGTGGACGTGATCCTTGAAGACGGGTCCATGGGCCGGGCGGCGGTGCCCTCGGGCGCATCCACGGGCGCGCATGAGGCGGTCGAAAAGCGCGACGGCGACAAGGCCCGCTACCTGGGCAAGGGCGTGCTGGAAGCGGTCGAGGCCGTGAACGGCGAACTGGCCGAGGCGCTTGTGGGCTATGACGCGACCGAGCAGGTCGCCATCGACCGCGCGATGATCGAGCTTGATGGCACCCCCAACAAGGGCCGGCTGGGCGCGAACGCGATCCTGGGCGTGTCCATGGCGGTGGCCAAGGCCGCGGCAGAGGCGACGACGCAGCCGCTTTACCGCTACATCGGCGGCACCTCGGCCCGCGTGCTGCCGGTCCCGATGATGAACATCATCAACGGCGGCGAACATGCCGACAACCCGATCGACATCCAGGAATTCATGATCATGCCGGTCGCCGCGGAAAACATCCGCGAGGCGGTGCGGATGGGGTCCGAGGTGTTCCACACGCTGAAGAAGGAACTCTCGGCGGCGGGCCTGTCCACGGGCATCGGCGACGAGGGCGGCTTTGCCCCCAACCTGTCGAGCACCCGCGAGGCGCTGGACTTCATCCTGCGGGCGGTCGAAAAGGCGGGCTACAAGCCGGGGCAGGACATTTACCTCGCGCTGGATTGCGCGGCGACCGAGTATTACAAGAACGGCAGCTACGTCCTGTCGGGCGAAGGCAAGACGCTGTCGGCAGCCGAAAACGTGGACTACCTTGCGGCGCTTTGCGGTGACTATCCGATCATCTCGATCGAGGATGGCTGTTCCGAGGATGACTGGGAAGGCTGGAAGATGCTGACCGATCGTCTGGGCGACAAGGTGCAGCTGGTAGGCGACGACCTGTTCGTGACCAACCCCGCGCGTCTGGCCGAAGGCATCGCCAAGGGCTGCGCGAACAGCCTGCTGGTGAAGGTGAACCAGATCGGTACCCTGACCGAGACGCTGGACGCCGTCCGAATGGCCGACCGCGCGCGCTATACCAGCGTGATGAGCCACCGTTCGGGCGAAACCGAGGATGCGACCATCGCCGACCTCGCCGTGGCGACGAACTGCGGGCAGATCAAGACCGGCAGCCTTGCGCGGTCGGACCGGCTGGCGAAATACAACCAGCTGATCCGCATCGAAGAGATGCTGGGCGAAACGGCGGAATATGCCGGGCGTTCCATCCTGAAGTAAGACGCCGCACCCCCGCGCCTTGTCGCGGGGGTCTGGATGCCCTCCGAAGGGTTCTTCGGGGGCGTCGCCCGCTTCTGCTGCGCCGGGCGGGCATTTCGCGATACCGTCAGCCATGGCGGAACATCGAATCATTCCCTGCACGCCAGACCATCGTGAGGCCGTGCTCGCCCTGACCATCGAGGCATGGGCGCCGGTGTTTGAAAAAACGCGGCACGAGGTGCCCGGCTTCGTCTACGATGCCTTCTACCCCGACGGGTGGCAAAAGCGGCAGGCGGCAGATGTCGCAAGGCTGCTGGATCACGAACCGACGGGCATCTGCGTCGCCATTACGGACGGGACCGTGTCAGGCTTTGTCGGGGTACGCCTGCATCCGGAGGACCGGATGGGCGGCACCCGCCTGAACGTCAGGAGGTGCTGATGCGGCCGCCGAGCATCGGTTGGAGGACCCCGGTGGTGGCGGGGGCCGAAAGCGGCAAGCCGCGGGTCACGCGGACAGCGAGATAGGCGAAGGCCTGAGCCTCCAACATGTCACCGTCAAGGCCGACGCTGTCCACCGGCGCCACGGGGCATGGCAGCCGTTGGCGCAGCATCGCCATCATCGCGGCGTTATGACGGCCGCCGCCGGTCACCAGCACCTGCACCGGAGGCTTGGGGAAATGGGCGAAGCCTTGGGCCACAGAGGCGGCGGCCACGGCCACCAGCGTCGCCGCGGCATCGGCGTCACGCAGGCCCGCCACCGCTTGGCCAAGATCGGGGAAATGACGATCCAGCGACTTGGGGGGCGGAAGGCGGTTGTAGTCGGTCTGCAGGAAGCGGGCCACCACGCCTTCGTCCACCTGCCCACTGGCGGCCAAGGCCCCGCCTTCGTCTTGCGCCACGCCATGGCGGGTCAGCATCAGATCGTTGAGCGGCGCGTTCGCCGGGCCGGTGTCAAAGGCCACCAGCGCCCCCGGCGCCTCCGGTTCCGGCTGCGCGGGGTCGACCCATGTGACGTTCCCCACGCCACCAAGGTTCAGGAAAGCGACCGGCTCGGTTGCCCCCGCCCAGCGCGCGCAGGCGTGGTGGAAGAAAGGCGCTAGCGGCGCGCCCTGCCCGCCCTCGGCCACGTCGCGGCTGCGGAAGTCCCAGGCGACCGGAAGGCCCAGCCGCTTTGCCAGCCGTTCACCCGAACCGGCCTGATGCGTCCCCCGCCCGCCCGGATCATGGGCAAGCGTCTGGCCATGAAACCCGATCAGCGCCGCCGAGGCAGAGAGCGGGTGCAGAACCTCGAAATGAGCATCCTCGACCACCTGGGCGGCCTGTTCGACGCCAGCTTCGCCCGGCCAGCGGCCAAAGGCGGCGCGGATCGTGTCGCGTTCCTGCGGGGAATAGGGGCGGTAGGCAGAGGCGCCGAAGGCCTCGATCACCTCGCCATCGGTCAGCAGCAGGGCAGCGTCCACCCCGTCGAGCGAGGTTCCTGACATGGCCCCCAGGGCCCAGATCATGTTCCCCATGCCGCTTCCCTCCTCTGCGTGGCTCCGGTATAGACGAGCGCACTGAAACAAGGGAAGACCCCGATGACATACCATGCGAAATCAGACTTCATGCGCGTGATGATCGAGCGCGGCTATCTGGCCGACTGCACCGATTATCAGGCGCTGGACGAGGCTTTGGCGAAAGGGGTCGTTCCTGCTTATATCGGCTATGATGCGACGGCCAAGTCGCTGCATGTGGGGCACCTGCTCAACATCATGATGCTGCGCTGGCTGCAGAAGACGGGACACAAGCCCATCACGCTGATGGGCGGCGGCACCACCAAGGTGGGCGATCCCAGCTTCCGGTCCGATGAGCGCCCCTTGCTGACGCCCGAACAGATCGACGAAAACATCGCCGGCATGAAGCAGGTGTTTGCCAAGTACCTGAGCTATGGCGAGGGTGCGACCGACGCCATCATGCTGAACAACGCGGAATGGCTGGACCACCTGAACTACCTCGAATTCCTGCGGGACATCGGGCGGCATTTCAGCGTGAACCGGATGCTGTCGTTTGAATCCGTTAAGTCACGGCTGGACCGGGAACAGTCGTTGAGCTTCCTCGAGTTCAACTACATGATCTTGCAGGCCTATGACTTCCTGGAACTGAACCGCCGCTATGGCTGCCTGCTGCAGATGGGCGGGTCGGACCAGTGGGGCAACATCGTCAACGGTGTGGACCTGACGCGCCGGGTGATCGACCATGAGGTCTGGGGGCTCACCTCGCCGCTGCTGACCACCTCGGACGGGCGGAAGATGGGGAAATCGGCAGGTGGCGCCATGTGGCTGAATGCCGACATGCTGAGCCCCTATGAGTTCTGGCAGTTCTGGCGCAACACGACCGACGCCGACGTGGGCCGCTTCCTGAAGCTTTACACCGAGCTTCCCGTCGAGGAATGCGAACGGCTGGGCGCACTGGCCGGGGCAGAGATCAACGCGGCCAAGATCATCCTCGCGAACGAGGTGACAACGCTGTGCCACGGTGCGGAAGCAGCGGCTGCGGCCGAGGCGACGGCGCGTGAGGTGTTCGAAAAGGGTGGCGTGGGTGATGACCTGCCGACGCTGGCGCTGACGGCGGGCGAGGTTGGCGAGGGCATCAGCCTTGCGCAGCTGTTCGTGCGCTCGGGCCTTGCGAAATCCGGCAAGGACGCCAAGCGGCTGATCACCGAGGGCGGCGCGCGGGTGAACGATGCCGATGTCACCGATCCCGGGCAGTTCTACGCGGCGGGCGATCTGGCAGAGCCGCTGAAGCTGACGGCAGGCAAGAAGCGCCACGCGCTGGTCGTGCTGGCGGGCTGAGACGGAAGGCCGGGGTTTCCCCGGCCTTTTCCTTTGCCACCCCGTGCACAGGGCGGGCATTTTCTGTGCAGATTAGGCTGGTACCGCCCGATCTTGCCGCAGCGAAGCCCTTCCACAACCCTTCGCCCCTGCCGAGGCATGAATCGCCGGCAGGTGCGTGATAAACAGAAGCTGTACCGACTCGATGCCCCATGGCCGGGATCGGATGGGCCGCAACGACGCGACCCCAAATTGTTCGACAGCAACGGCGCTGTGATCGCATGATGCATCCCATCGGGATGCCGTGCAGGAACACGGCGCCTCTCCCGTGTTCCAGGACAGCAACCAAGGCGCCCCTGCGCCCGTAGCCAGATGGAACATGCTTCGTGACCAGCAAACCTGAAAGACTTGTAATTGTCGGCAACGGGATGGCCCCCGGCCGGATGCTTGAACACCTGTTCGAGGCAGCCCCCGGCGCCTTTGAAGTGACGATCTTCAACGCCGAGCCGCGGGTGAACTATGACCGGATCATGCTGTCGCCCGTGCTGTCTGGCGAAAAGAACTATGACGACATCATCATCCACGGCGACGACTGGTACGCCCGCCACGGCGTGACCCTTCACCGGGGGCAGAAGGTGGTGGCCATCGACCGCGCCACGCGGACAGTGACATCTGAAGGCGGGGTGACGGCGGAATACGACAAGCTGGTGATTGCCACCGGGTCGAACCCGTTCATCATCCCGGTGCCGGGCAACATGCTGCCGGGCGTTCTGGCCTATCGCGACCTGGACGATGTGGACCAGATGCTGGCCGCGACCCGCGCTGGCGGGCGTGCGGTCGTGATCGGCGGCGGCCTGCTGGGGCTGGAGGCCGCGGCGGGCCTGAAGGCGCAGGGGATGGAGGTGACGGTGGTTCACCTGATGCCCACGCTGATGGAACGCCAGCTGGACCCCGCCGCGGGCTACCTGCTGCAAAAGGCGCTGGAGGATCGCGGGATCGAGGTGCGCTGTGGCGCCAACACCAAGGCGATCCTGGGCCACGACCGGGTCACTGGCGTGGAGCTTGCCGATGGTAGCGTGCTCGACTGTTCGCTGGTGGTGATGGCGGTGGGCATCCGCCCGAACGTGGCGCTGGCGCAGGCCGCGGGGCTGGAGGTCGGGCGCGGGATCGTGGTGGACGCGGGTATGCGGACCTCCGACCCCAACATCTGGTCGGTCGGCGAATGCGCCGAGGTGGGCGGGCAGGTCTACGGGCTTGTGGCGCCGCTTTATGAAATGGCGCGGGTGGCGGCGGGGCATCTGGCGGGCCCTTCCGATGCGGCGTTCAGGCATTCTGAAACGCCGACCAAGCTGAAGGTCACGGGCATCAACCTTTATTCGGTCGGCGATTTCGCTGAAGGGCCAGATCGGGAGGAAATCGTGCTGCGCGACGCCCGGCGCGGCCTCTACAAGCGGGTGATCCTGCGCGACGACCGGATCATCGGCGCGGTGCTTTATGGCGAAACCGACGATGGCGGCTGGTTCAACGAGCTGATGAAGAAGGGCGAAGATATCTCGGACATGCGGGATACGCTGATCTTTGGCCAGGCGCACCAGGGGGGCGGCAGCTTTGACCCCGTGGCCGCGGTCGCCGCCCTGCCCGACGACGCCGAAATCTGCGGCTGCAACGGCATCTGCAAGGGACAGATCACCGGTGCGATCAAGGACAGGGGCCTCACCACATTGGATGAGGTGCGGGCGCATACCAAGGCCTCGGCATCGTGCGGCACCTGCACCGGGCTGGTGGAAAACCTGATGGCGGCGGTGCTGGGCGATGCCTTTGCGGCGGGCGCGGTCAAGCCGATGTGCGGCTGCACCACCCTGCCCCATGGCGACGTGCGCCGCCTGATCAAGGCGAAGGAGCTGAAGACCATCCCCGCCGTCATGCAGGAGCTGGAGTGGAGCACATCGGGCGGCTGCGCGAAATGCCGTCCGGCGCTGAACTACTACCTGCTGTCGGACTGGCCGGGCGAATACGTGGACGATGGGCAGTCGCGTTACATCAATGAACGCGTGCACGCCAACATCCAGAAGGACGGCACCTATTCCGTCGTGCCGCGGATGTGGGGCGGCATGACGACGGCGGATGAGCTGCGCGCCATTGCCGATGTGACCGACAAATACGCGATCCCGGCAGTAAAGGTTACTGGCGGCCAGCGGATCGACCTGCTTGGCGTCCGGAAAGAGGACCTGCCCGGCGTCTGGGAGGATCTCGGCAAGGCCGGGTTCGTGTCCGGCCACGCCTATTCCAAGGGCCTGCGGACGGTGAAGACCTGCGTTGGGTCCACCTGGTGCCGGTTCGGGACGCAGGACAGCACCGGCCTTGGCATCAAGCTGGAGAAGTTCCTTTGGGGATCGTGGACACCCGCCAAGGTCAAGTTCGCGGTGTCCGGCTGCCCGCGCAACTGCGCCGAGGCGACCTGCAAGGACGTGGGCGTGATCTGCGTCGACTCGGGGTACGAGATCCACTTTGCCGGCGCCGCGGGGCTGGAGATCAAGGGGACCGCCGTTCTGGGCCATGTGAAGACCGAGGAAGAGGTGATCGAGGTTTCTGCCGCGCTGATGCAGATGTACCGCGAGCAGGGTTTCTACCTTGAACGCATCTACAAATGGGCCGACCGCGTGGGCCATGACGAGGTGCGCCGGCAGGTTCTGCATGATGTCGAAAGCCGCAAGCGCTGGTTCGACCGCTTTGTCCATTCCCAGAAGTTCGCGCAGGTCGATCCCTGGTCCGAACGCGTCTCGGGCAAGGACAAGCATGAATTCAAGCCGATGTTCGAAACTGTTCTGGAGCCTGCCGAATGAACGCCCCCATCCGCCCCTGGACCCTGATCGGCACGATCGACGACATCCCCGCCCAAGGCGCCCGCTGCGTGAAGATGGGCGGGATGACCATTGCCGTCTTCCGCACCGCCGATGACCGCGTCTTTGCACTTGAAGACAAGTGCCCCCACAAGCACGGCCCCCTGTCGCAGGGGATCGTCCATGACGGCTGTGTCACCTGCCCGCTGCACAACTGGGTCATCTCGCTTGAAACCGGCACGGCGCAGGGCGCCGACGAGGGCCGGACTGAAACCTTCCCCATCCGACTGGAGGGACGGGCGATCTACCTGTCCCTGCCCCGCTGACCGACATCCAAAGGAACATCCCATGGCCTATCTTGCCCCGACCGAGTTCGTCACCAAGATGGTGGACGCCGGAGAAGCGAAGATCTTCATGTCCACCCGCGATACCGTGATCCGCGCCTTCATGGCGGGCGCGATCCTTGCGCTTGCGGCCGTGTTTGCGGTCACGGTCAGCGTGCAGACCGGCGTGCCGCTGATCGGCGCGATCCTGTTCCCGGTCGGGTTCTGCATGCTGTACCTGCTGGGATTTGACTTGCTGACCGGGGTCTTCATGCTGACGCCGCTGGCCCTGATCGATCGGCGGCCGGGGGTGACGCTGAAGGGGGTGCTGCGCAACTGGGGGCTGGTGTTCCTGGGCAACTTTGCGGGCGCCGTCACCGTGGCGGTGATGATGTCGATCATATTCACCAACGGCTTCCAGACCGAAGCCGACGCCGTCGGCTACCAGATGGGCGTCATCGGCGAGGCGCGGACCTTGGGTTATGCCGAATACGGCGCGGCGGGGATGCTGACGCTCTTCATCCGCGGGGTGCTGTGCAACTGGATGGTTTCGACCGGCGTCGTGGGCGCGATGATGTCGAACACGGTGTCGGGCAAGGTGATCGCGATGTGGATGCCGATCATGCTGTTCTTTGCGATGCAGTTCGAACATTCGGTCGTCAACATGTTCCTGTTCCCCACGGGCCTCATGCTGGGAGGAGAGTTCTCGGTCCTCGACTACCTGATCTGGAACGAGATCCCGACGGTGGTGGGCAACTTCGTGGGCGGCATCACCTTTGTTGGCCTGACGCTTTACACCACGCACCTGCGCACGGGCCCGAAGCACCGCCCCGCCCCGCCGCGGACGCCCGGGATCAACGTTCCCGCCGAGTGACCGCAGGAAAAACAAGCAGAGGCCCCGCCCCGGCGGGGCCTTTGGCATGTAAGTATGGCAGCAACCCGCCGCCCTGCGAAGTCCCCCGATAACAATGCTTGCTGCAGCGAAACAAACCGTGTCCTTTGCAAAATGCACATTTGAGCAACCGATTGTTAAGGAGACCAAGATGGATGTCGTGGGGATTTGTCGCTTCTCACTGGTAGGGCGCGGAGACTGGAAGGCTTTCGAAAAGTATCGCGGGAAGCGGTTTGAGGAGGTCAAGGCCGATGTCGAGGCGATCGCGCAAGCCCAAGCCGAAAAACTGTTTGCCCCGGCAAGGATGCGTGCCCGCCTTGCCACGTTTGAGCACCTGACGCTCGCCAGCCTGCGCGCGCAAACGGACCAGGATTTCACTTTCGTGGTACTCGCGTCCAAGCTGATGCCAAAGCGCTTTCGCGAAAGGCTCCAAGCCATGTGCGACACGGTTCCCCAGGTAAAGCTGCGGTTCTTTGACATGACCGACGCGGGCAGCGCGCAGAACCAGGTGTTCAAGGAACTCGGGCTGAACTACGTCGACGTTCTGCAGGTCCGGCTGGATGACGACGACTGCGTCTGCGCCGATTTCATCGAAATCATGAAGCGGGAGACCCGCAGCATGATGACCGAAAACGAGGAGCCGTTCTCTGCGTGCATCCGCAACGTCGTCTACACCGGCCTCAAGGGCAATATGGCAGGCGTCTACTTCTGGCCGGTTGCCTTCTTCAGCGCAGGCGCGGCCGTCCGGCATCGGTCAAAGAGCATCTATCAATTTGGGCATTTCGCGCTTGGCAACCGCTTCCCGAACGTCGTGATCGAAGGGCGGGCCGCGCTTGTTACGAACAACGGCACCAACGATACCAACTTCACCCCGCGGATGTTCGAAAGACGCGGCATCGTCCCGTTGGACAAGCCGACGCTGGAAGAACTAGTGGCGACGAACTTCCCGTTCCTGACCGATCAGGGCAGAACCATCTCCGGTCTGAATCTGGTGCTGGCGCCTGCTACGGTTGATCATTCGGACTGACAGGCCATGCTTCAGTGCTGGCCGCTCGACAGCCCTGCCGTTGAGCGGCGGGGCAGCCATGTTGCAGTAGTGCCAACTGAAGCAGGTCGTTGAGTCGGCGATAAAGCGGAGCCGATTCAAATCAACCGCTCAATGCTTCACGATGAGCATGCGGAAGGATCACCAACAGGGGTAAAACATCCCCCTAAAGATCCACGTCCTGCACCGAAAAAGCTAACGAAAGCAGAAGACCGGACGCCGCGGAGCATAGCATAGGTGAACGCCTGTCTTCAGATCTGCGTCGAACTCTAGGGATAGAAAGTCCCTGAGAGTCCGTAGCTTGACTCGCCAAATCTGGATATCCAAGGCAGCAGCAACGGTTGAAACGTGCTGCTGCCTGACCTTCCATCACTCTTCTGGTGACAGCAGGATCCATTCAGAACTGGTAGGACACCTTCAGGCTAAGGGTCGAGAATTTGCCGTCGAACCCATAAGCGTCGGTGAAGTCAGTAAACTGCTCATGAACGTACTCGGCGCCCAGGATGAAGTTATTCGTCATGCGGTAGTCGATCCCGACGCCCAGGGCATAGCCGTCGAAGGTGTATGACTCATCCCTCGCAAGGCCGAAGGTGTTGACCTTCGCGCGGGCAAGGCCAGAGCTTGCATAGACAAGCGCTTCGCCGAGATCATAGCCAATTTTGCCGACGATACGCGCGGTATAGTCAAGCTCGGCGCCGCCCTCTGTACCTTGGTAGCTAGCTCCAAGCTGGCTCTCGCCTTTTACCACCGCGATTTCAGCACCGTAGACGAAGCGGCCGCTCTGCGCGTTGTAGCCCGCGTGCAGGCCGTAAGCGACGTCGCCGTCGGTCAGGCTCGCCTTCGGAGCGGAGTCAACGCCGGGCAGATCTTCCAGATCAAAGGTGGTACCGAGGGTGCCGTAACCGAGCTGGCCGCCTGCATAGAACCCGGACCAGTTCCGGACAGGGACCACAGGCGCAGCCGCAGCCGCGGGGACGACAGCTGGCTCTTGCTGCGGAACATTCATGCCGCCAGCAAATGCCGGCATGGCCATGAACGGCAGAACCAGGGTGGAAACAATCTTCTTCACTCGCATTACTCCTATTGCCAACAACTGCCGCGGCGGTTGTACCAACAGGCACAATACAATCCGTGAGGGTCCTCAGGAACTGGCAGTTGATCCACGGAAATGTGGAGTCACAAAAAGGCAACAGGCATCTCTTGAGGCCTAATGAAGCTATGGAATAGCGGCTGAAGGCGGGATTGGATCTGCGTGCTCTGGCAAGGAGATCGCACCTCACCACCCTCAAGCGCTCTTCGGGTGGCTTCTAGCCGTCCCGGCTGCGATGTCTTCGTTCACGAGGACCTTCGGCCTACAACAGCGACACCGCAGCACCGGGCGCTGCGGGGTCTTCCGTTCGAACGCTGCGAAGCTTCGTCAGGGCGTGAGCTTGTGGATCATTCCTTCATCGACCGCGGCATACAGGCTACCGTCGGGTCCAAGCACCAGGGACCGGAAGCGCCCCGGCTCCATCGGCAGCGTCATCTCGGTTACATCGACCACCGAGGTGCCCTCTTCGTCGAACTCGATGACGTCGATGCGCTGCCCGAGCGGGGTGCCGCCGAAGCCGATCCCCATGATCCCGACCACCATGTGGCCGTTCCAGTCGCCCCATTGCTCGCCGACCAGGAACTCCGCCGAGGACGAGCCCTGCGACCAGCCGTTGTTGTTCCAGACCGGAGGCATGGCGTCAGGATAGGTTGCGAAATCGGTCATCGGCATCGAGGCTGCTCGCTCGAAACGGTTCATCCCCTCATGCTCGTTCGGGCTGTAGCCGCAATAGTTGTCGGTGCATTCGCCCCGGCCGGCCATGTTGGGCCGCGGATCCCAGCCACCATTGCCGCCATTCTCGAGGACGGTAATCTCGTCCGAATGCCAAGGACCGTGCTCGACGACGATCGGCGTGTGCGTTTCGGGATGGAAGGCGATTCCCTGCACGTTCCGGTGGCCGTAGGTGTAGGTCCGCGGATCGAAGCCTTCGGGCGGCGCGTTGTCCGGGGCAGCATTGCCGTCGGTGTCGATGCGGATGACCTTGCTGCCCATCAGCGTCGGGCTCTGCGGGATCTCAGAGTTGTGGTTGTCGCCCGTGGTCAGGTAGAGAAACCCGTCGCCCGGGTTGAACCGCACGCGACCGCCGTTATGCGCGCCCGGACTGCCGAAGGGGTGGCCGGTTTCCTCCATCTTGTAGGGCACGTCGTCCACGATGTCGGTGCGGTCGGCCACATCCGTAAAGTCGTCGTTCACCGACAGGCGCAGCAGGCGGTTGGTGTGCGGGGTCGACATGTTCGACGTCGAATAGACGTAGAGGCGCCGGTTCTCCGCGAAGTCCGGATCGACCGCAACGCCCATCATGCCGGCCTGCCCCTCGCAGAAGAGGTCGTCGGCCGTGCTGGCATAGCCTTCGCTGCCCGTCATCCCGAGAAGCGCGTTGACCTCGCCCGAGGGCAGGCGAACCGACAGGCCCTTGCATTTCTCGGTGAAGAACATCGTCCCGTCCTCCAGGAACGCCATGTCCCAGGGGTTCTCGAGATCGTCCAGTACGACTTCATGGCTCATGCTGGTCGTGTTCATCCCCGTCTGGGCCCAAGCGGCCGTCGACAGGGCCGCAACCGACGCTGCGGCCGTAAGGCAGGCGAACGCGCTGCGGCTGAAGATCGTGGTTCTCATTAAGCATCTCCTCCCAAAAGCCGGCAGCCCGCATCTAGCCTGCCGTCACGGGTTCTGCCCGTTCGTGGAGGGTAAGGCCGATCCCCTTCGTTCTTCAACGAAATTCCGGCGCCTCAAGCGCAGAGATGCGAAAGCCCCGAGGATCGCACCCGGGGCTTCTGAGACGGTGCAGGTTCAGTTGAAGGCCGAGGCGATATAGGCCGAGACGTCCCGCATCTCGTCTTCCGAGAGAGCCTTGGCCACTGGAATCATCAGCGGCGAGCCGGGGCCGACCCGCTCGCCGGCGTGATACTGCTGCAGGCGGCCCAGAAGGTGGTCGGCCTCGAGCCCGGCCAGCCGCGGGAAGCTTGCCATCCCCTGCGCCCGCGGGCCGTGGCAGTTGCGGCAGCTCTGCTTGAAGATCTCCTCGCCCGCATCGAGATCCGCATCTGCAAGCGCGGTCGCGCCTCCGGCCGCGCCCTCCACAGCGGCAGAGTCGTCGCTCGCCTCGCCCTCGACAACTTGGCCGCGGATCTCGCCGTCGGGATGTGCCTCGGTGTGGATGTTGATGTAGTAGCGGCCGGCCTGAAGATCGGCGAGCTGCTCCTCCGTCACCTCGATCGAGCCCTCCATGATGTTCGGGGTCATGTCGTCGCCGTCGGCGGCGCCGGCACTGGCTTCGGCCTCGGAGCCGGCTTCCGCCCCGGAAGCGGCATTGGCCTCGGTGTCAACCGGGGCTTCCGCATCCACGCCATCCTGCAGCTCGCGGGTGGCGCCATAGGCGCCGTCACCCATGTCGATCACGGGCGGGGCGTTCTCTTCCGGCGAGGCGGGGCCGTGGAAGTGACCCGCGATGGGCGCGCCGGACAGGCCCTCGTGGGTGATACGCCAGGTCACGGTCATCGCCTCGGTATCGACGGTGATGTCCGCCATCCCCCGCGCCTCCGTCTCTACCGGAGGGACCTGGGCCTCTCCGGTGAGTTCGGCCATGAACTTCATCTCTTCCGCCGCCGCGGGAAGCGCGAAGATGCTCAGCGCGGCAAGCGCCAAGACTCTCGGGCGGGCTGTGCCATAGAATGTCATGAGGGTCTCCCTGTCAGAATGGATCGAGTGGATCACGATCTTGGAGTAGGTCAAGGGCAGAACTGGAGCGGGCGCTGAAGGTTCCTCCGGCCCATTTGCCTCTCGCTCTCGTGCAAGCTGCCGGCGCTATTACCGGCTGCTTTTGCTGCAACTGCATTCGCCGCGGCCAGCCCGATGTCGCTGATGGGCCCGAAGCAGACCTCTGACGCGACACCAGGTTTATGATGCGCGGACAACCTCTGCCGGCCGCACCCCGGCCAGCTGAACCTCCAGCCAACGGATGTAGCCATTCAGGTTCTTGGTAGCCGATCCGCAGAAGGGCTTGGTGAAGTTGTTGTAGCGGGCATGAAGCGAGTTCACGTTCTGGATGTGAAGCAGCCGGCGGCGACACGCGTGCCCGGCTTGCTGCCGACCACGAAGTGTCGAGGCGACGTGCCGCCGCCAAGTTCTTGTAGCCATTGCCTCCGTCCGAGCAGAGCACGGCATCGCCCGGCCCAGAGGTCTCATCGCGCGCTCCACCATCGCGTTTTTGCGGTTCGGTAGCCTCTGGAAGAGGCAAGAGCCGCCAAGGTCAGCCGCAGTGAGAATGGGCAACTGCCACTTCGACAAACCGCGCATCATCTTGAGGCCTTGTGTCTGACGTCTTTCTACCGAGGCCTCGGCGGCTGCGAGACATTCTGGGGATCGGCGAAGTGCCGAACCCATTCCCGTGAGCCCTTCGCGTCTCCCGCTGGTAGGTCTCGTCCGCCTCGATGATCCCGGAGAAGGCCACCATCAGCCCGCCTTGGACAATGAAGGCGGCGTTGTTCGACAAAAGGCCGGC
>VUAW01000013.1 GCA_008711135.1 Rhodobacteraceae bacterium LNNU 3342 | reverse complement strand
CGCGAACCGGCCCGAAAGGTCGCAAACGGGGGTGATGACTGGCAGGCCTTCTGACGCTTTGACGGTTGCTGAAGGAGGTAGCCGGCCCCCAGCATCCTGAGGGCAAGCAACATCGGCGCTTACCCTCAGGTCGAGTGTTAACCCCTGCTGCCAGCAAGCAGAGACGTAGAAGCTTCATGGGCTTACAGGCCGTGGCCGTGACATCGGCCACGCTGTTCGCCGGCGGGACAGGATCTACTACGATACAACGTAGGGCTCTGAAGGCGTGATGTCCCGCAGCTATTAGGAGCCAGAGAGGGTCCTTCGTTCTTTGGATAGTTCAGACCGTTGTCTCTGTGCCACTTAGCAAAAGAACGCCGGGAGAGAGTTATTACGTGCGCCATGGAGAACCTGATGCGACTTGCGGCTGGCTCGCTATTGGCTGCCTCTTCGGGAGGAGCTTGGCTAGCAGGGCTTTGGCTTGGATATTTATTGGGTGTTCAATACCTTACCACATGAAGCTAAAGTTGGCAGCAAGCAACGAGTTTATCGTCCAGCGTTCATGGCAATCATCCAGTTGGGCTGCTTGTTGCTTCAATGTTTCCCGCTACCGGGCTGATACTAAATCTTAAGATGGAGGCTACGTACCCTCTAGCCAGAACATGCAGAACGCCGCTGCCACTCCCTCAGGCTACGGATGGCCAGCCGAGCATGGGAAGGACTGCCTATCCCAATCATTTTAGCTAACTGTTGCTGCATGCCGACTCAAAAATGTAGACATTTACATGGGCATGTAAGCTTTTCTTAAAGCCCTTCCTGTACTTCCAGTGAAACGCAGCAGCGCTGCGGCTTCAATTGAATGCCGGAGGACAGCCACTTTCATGACCGTCAAGAAAAAGGATATCCCCAAACCGGGTGGGCAACGGGGCCCGCAGCGGCTCGACCTGCCGTCCAGGCTCGACTTGAATGCCGCCGATGAACTGGCAGAGGCGCTGGAGCATCTCCGGGAAACGCCGCTGGACCTGGACGCAAGCCAGGTGACGCATCTCAGCGCGCTGTGCCTTCAGGTGCTGGTTGCCGCGCGGCTTCAGTGGCAGCAGGACGGTACGCCGCTCCGCCTTCTTGAGCCTTCGGATGATTTCACTGCCGGCTTGGCGCGGCTGGGCGTGCCCACCACCTTTTTCAAAGCGGAGATGGCATCATGACACTTCATGTGCTTGCGGTAGATGATTCCCGCACGATGCGCGGTCTGCTGGACCATGCACTGCGCGAGGCCGGCTTTCATGTCCGGCTTGCAGAGGACGGCGTAGATGGGCTGGAGCGCCTGGCTGAAGCTACCCCCGACATTGTCATCACCGACATCAACATGCCGCGCCTGGATGGTTTCGGCTTCATCGAGGCCGTCCGTCGGCAGCGCGCCTTCCGCTCCCTGCCGATCCTGGTGCTAACAACTGAAAGTGCGCCGGAACTGAAGGCGCGGGCCCGTGACGCAGGTGCTACCGGCTGGATCGTCAAGCCGTTTGACGAGCAAAAGCTCGTCGACGCGATCCAGCGCGTAACCACGATGTGAGGATGCGATGAGCGGCAACGATATCCGTGAAGGCTTCTTTGAGGAATGCGAAGACCTGCTAGAGGCAATCTCTGACGGTTTCGCAGCTATGGCGCGCGGGCAGCGCGATAGTGAGACGCTGAACGCTGTCTTCCGCGCTGTCCACTCGATCAAGGGCGGAGCAGGGGCCTTTAACCTCGATACGCTTGTTGAATTCGCTCACAAGTTTGAAGGCGTACTGGATGCGGTACGGTCTGACCAGCTTAAGGTCGATGATGTAGTTTTGCGCCTGTTCCATCGGGCCGGGGATCGGCTTGCCGATCTGGTCGCCCTAGCCCGCGACGGTCAGATCGCGAACCCTGCGGACAACGCTGCCTTGGTGGGCGAACTTGCCGCCCTTATCGATGACGATGACGGTGCCGCGGATGAGGCTGCGGCCGCAGCATTTGTGCCGGTGACGTTCTCGCTCGATCTGTTCGGTCCGGCGGATGAAGCGGGGCCGGTACGTCATGTGATCCGTTTCACCCCGCATCGGGCGCTTTATACGACCGGGAACGATCCGGCACTGCTGTTCCAGGCACTGGCGCGACTGGGTGATCTAGAGGTTTCCGCCGATCTGTCCCGTGTACCGCCGCTGAGCCAGCTGGAATGGGACGATCCCTGCATCGACTGGACCCTGACCTTGAACACCGAGGCAGACGAAGCAGCCGTGCGGGACGTCTTTGATTTCGTCGACGGGCTTTGTGATCTGGAGATCGTGCAAGAGGGAGCGGCCCCCGCGGTTTTTCTTCCACCGCTGATCGAGGCGCCGCCCTTACTGGTGCCGGAAATCCCTGCGGATGACCCTGCGCCGCCAGTGGCGCCGCGTCTGGGGCCCGTTCCCGCTGATCCCATGCCAGAAGCCCCGGCCGCGGTTCAGCAACGCGCAACGATCCGGGTGGATCTGGAGAGGGTAGATCGGCTCATCAACCTGGTGGGCGAACTGGTGATCAACCAAGCCATGCTGACCCAGTCGATATCTGAGGTGAAGCTGCCGCCTGGGAACCGGGTGGAGGTTTCGCTCGACCAGCTCAAGCGCCTGTCCAGCGAAGTGCAGGAAAGGATCATGGCCATCCGCGCCCAACCGGTGAAGCCATTGTTCCAGCGCATGGCCCGCATCGCACGCGAGGCAGGACAGGCCGCGGGGAAAACCATTTATTTCAGAACCTTCGGCGACGCAACTGAAGTAGACAAGACCGTGGTTGAAAGGCTGGGGGACCCGCTAACCCACATGATCCGGAACGCCGTCGACCATGGCATCGAAAGCCCCGAAAAGCGGCTCACCGCAGGGAAGCCGGAAACCGGAACCGTGGTTCTTTCCGCAGCGCACCGGTCGGGCAGGGTGGTAATTGAACTGACTGACGACGGGGCGGGGATCGACCGGCCGAAGGTGCGCGAGATCGCCATCCGCAAGGGACTCATTTCCGCCGACAAGGAACTTACTGACAACGAGATCGATAACCTGCTGTTCCTGCCGGGGTTTTCCACCAAGACCGAGGTGTCGAACCTGTCAGGCCGCGGCGTCGGCATGGATGTCGTGAAAAGCGAGATCCAGAACCTCGGGGGCCGTGTTTCCTTCGGTTCCCGGCCTGGCTTTGGCACGACCGTGACTATCAGCCTACCACTGACGCTTGCCGTGCTCGAAGGCATGGTGGTCGAGGCTAACGGTGAAACGTTCATCCTGCCCACAACTGCGCTTCAGGAAACCGTGCAGGCCGATCCGGCCAGCATCCACCGCATCGGGACCGACGGACTGTTCCTGTCCATCCGCGGCGGCCACATTCCCATCCTCGACCTTGGCGTCTGCCTTGGCTTGCAGGACCGGCCTTCGGACCTGAAGGGGCGCGTTCTGCTGCTGCTTGAAAACAGTTCAGGTGGCCGCACCGCGCTTGCCGTGGACCGGGTGGTCGACCAGCGCGAGGTGGTGATCAAGGGGCTGGAGGGCAACTATGGCCATGTTCCCGGCATCGCCGCGGCGACCATCCTTGGCGACGGGCGCATCGCGCTGATCCTTGATACCGACGAACTCGCTTCGGCCATGGCCGCAGAGCCGGATCCCATTCCCCAACGACTTGCCGCAGCAGGAGGTTGAACCCATGTCGGCCGTAGCAGAACCCATTGCCGTGACACATCGTGAAATCGTGTCCTTCCGCGTTGCCGGACAGGACTTCTGCATCGACATCGGCTCAGTCCGGGAAATCCGCGGCTGGACCGCAACCACTGTCCTGCCCCATGCACCAGACTACATCCGCGGGGTGATGAACCTGCGTGGCGCGGTGCTTCCGGTGGTCGATCTATCGGCGCGCCTTGGCTTTGGCACGACCGAGCCTTCCGAGCGCCACGTTGTCATCATCGTGACGATCGGGTCCAAGACCGTAGGCATGCTTGTAGATGCGGTGTCAGATATCCTCAGCGCACCAACCGACGACTTCCAGCCCACTCCGGACGTGGTCTCGGACAAGGCCAAGGCATTCGTGGAGGCAGTGCTTTCAGTTGAAGATCGGCTCATCCGCCTGATCGAGCTGGAGCGGATCATGCCAACCAGCCTCGGAATCGTGAAATGAACATCGCCCTGAAGGCCCAGTCCCCCCTGTCCTTGTCAGACGCAGAGTTCCAGCGCCTTGCACAGCTCGTCTACAAGGAATCCGGCATTGTCCTCGCCGCGACCAAGAAGCCGCTGGTGATCTCGCGTCTGTCCAAACGCCTGCGGACGCTCGGCCTTGACAGCTTTGCCAACTACCTGGCGCTGGTCGAGAACCCGCGAGGCGAGGAGGAGCGCGGCTGCATGATCTCGTCCCTGACGACGAACGTCACCCGCTTCCTGCGAGAGGAACATCACTTTGAACGCCTGCAGACAGTGGCCTTGCCGCCGCTGATCGAACGGGCGCGGCGGGGTGGCCGGGTTCGGATCTGGTCGGCCGGCTGCTCGACTGGGGAGGAAGCATACAGCTTGGCCTTCACCCTGCTCGACATGTGCCCCGAGGCGCCGAAGCTCGACATCAAGCTGCTGGCCACCGACATCGACCCGCAGGTGATCGCCACCGGCACGGCGGGCCGCTACGGCACGCAGATCCTTGAGCCACTGCCGCAGGCGATGAGGTCAAAATACCTGAGCCCCGCGGCAGGGGGAATGCATGAGGTGGTTGAGGCTCCGCGGAGCCTGATCTCCTTCAAGGTGCTGAACCTTCTCGCGCGCTGGCCCTTTCAGGGGCCGTTCGACATCATCTTCTGCCGGAACGTGGTGATCTACCTCGACTCGCCGACGAAGGACATGCTCTGGCGCCGCTTCGCGCAGGTGCTCTCGCCCGGCGGGCATCTCTTCATCGGCCATTCGGAGCGCGTTTCCCCTTCTGCCACCTCTTATTTCCACAGCGAGGGCGTGACCAGCTATGTCCGCACGAACCTCGCCGTCACCGACGCCTCCGGCGGCCCATCGACCTAACGGGAGGACCTTTCATGTCCCTGAAAAACAACCTGCGCATCCTGGTGGTGGACGACATGTCCGTCAGCCGTGCCCTGATCACCCAAGCGCTAGATGAGATCGGCATCACCAACTACCAAACCGCCAACGACGGCAAGGGGGCGCTTGCCATGATGGCCTCGAACCCGGTCCATCTGGTGATCTCAGACTTCAACATGCCTGGGCTGGACGGGCTGCAGCTTCTTGAGGCGCTGCGCATGAACAAATCGACCCAGCGCATCGGCTTCATCCTGATCACCGGCCGTGCCGACAAGGAGGTGATCGAGCGGGGCCAGAAGCTGGCCATGAACAACTTCCTCAAGAAGCCTTTCACCACGCCGCAGATGAAGCAGTGCATCGAACAGGTCGTGGGCCGCCTATGAACGGCAGGACAGATCTCGCCACCCTTCTTGGCCGCGCCGCCCGCGAACTCACGGTGCTGGGGCAAGAGGCGGCGGCCCTCGACCAGCTTATGGGCGGGGTGCTGACCGACGCGGATGACCTGCGCCCGATCCTGGCGCGAGAAGGCCAGCGGATCGACCTGCTCCGCCAAAGGGTAGAAGATATGGCGCGCTTCCTCACCCGTCTGGCCGAAGATGTCCCCTGCGGCATCACGGTCAGGCCGGACCGCGCCCTGCAGGTGATGCACCTGAAGGATCTTGCCTCACGGCTGGCGGCCCCGGATCGCGCGGCTGCCGAACCGGCGGAGGCTGGGAACGTGCAGTTGTTCTGATTCTTAATCGTTTCCGAAAAGATCGCGGGTAAATATCTTGTCGGCAACGTCATCCAGTTCAGGCGCGCGGCGGTTGGCGATGATTACGTCTGCCTCGCGCTTGAAGGCCTCAAGGTCATTGACCACCCGCGACCGGAAGAACGTTGGCTCCTCCAGTGCGGGTTCGTGAACGATGACCTCGATCCCCTTGGCCTTGATGCGCTTCATCACGCCCTGCACCGAACTGTCACGGAAGTTGTCCGAGCCCTGCTTCATCGTCAGGCGGTAAACGCCGACGACCTGCGGGTCCATCGACACGATCCGTTCGGCAATGAAGTCCTTGCGCGTCGAGTTCGAGTTTACAATAGCTTGAATTAGGTGCTGTGGCACCGTGTCGTAATTTGCCAGAAGCTGCTTGCTGTCCTTGGGTAGGCAATAGCCGCCATAGCCGAACGACGGGTTGTTGTAGTGCTGCCCGATCCGCGGATCGAGGCCCACGCCTTCGATGATCTCGCGCGTACTCAGCCCGTGAACCTGGGCATAGGTGTCGAGCTCGTTGAAGAAGGCGACGCGCATGGCAAGGTAGGTGTTCGCGAACAGCTTGACGGCCTCGGCCTCGACCGGGCCGGTGAAAAGCAGCGGCACGTCCTTGCGGATGGCGCCTTCCAGGAGCAGCTGCGCGAACCGTTCGGCCCGCTCCGACCGTTCCCCCACCACGATCCGAGAGGGGTAGAGGTTGTCGTGAAGCGCACGCCCCTCGCGCAGGAATTCGGGCGAAAAGATGATGTTCTCCCAGCCCAACTCCTCGCGCATGCGGGACACGAAGCCCACCGGAATCGTGGACTTGATGACGACCACCGCCTCCGGCCGGATGCGCCGGACGGTGTGGATCACGCTTTCCACGCTGGAGGTGTCAAAGCGGTTCGTCTTGGGATCATAGTTGGTCGGCGTCGCGCAGATGACGAAATCAGCCTCGGCGATCGCCTCTTCCGGTGAAACAGTCGCGCGCAGTCGAAGGTCTTTCTGCAGGTAATCCCGGCATTCGGGGTCGTCGATCGGGGACTGGCGGTCGTTCACCATCCGCACCCGCGCCTCGCTCACATCCAGCGCGATGACGTTGTTATGCTGAGCTAAAAGGATTGCATTGGACAGGCCGACGTAACCCAGTCCGACAACTGCGATAATCATGAAAAACCTCAACAATACCGGACGCCGTCCGCGCCTCATTGGAATTGGTGCATCAGCGGCGTCCGCGACACAACCCCGATCTTGGGGTACGCGGGTTCATTCGCAGTGGAACCGGTTCGTTTGCAACGGGTTGCGGCAAGAGCGGCGGAGGATGAACATGCACGCAACGAATGAGGGAAGACTGGAAGGCCAGTTCACTGCACACCGGAAAATCTTGTCACGGCTGCTTGCAGCCCTGGCCACAGGGCAGGACCCGGCAGAGCTCATGGAGTATCTGCGCCAGCGCCAGGTCATGCAGGATCATCAGGAGGATCCGGGTGCTGTTCCCTCCGGCGCCGTGGCCATTCTGGCGGCCGAGGCAGAAGAAATGCGCCTTATTCTTGAGGCTGTCCGCGCCTTGGCGCCCGATGCCGGCTGAAAGATGATGCAGCCGCGCAACAGCGGCTCTTGTTGAACAAGAACGTTGCTCTCTTGGCCAACGAATAGGCTATAGGATGATCCGATTCATCCTTAAGGAGAGTATTGATGAAAAAGATAGCCTTGTCGCTGCTTGCGGCACTTGGTTTTGCCTCTGCCGCGCAGGCGCAGGACTTTGACCGCCTTACCGTCGGCACCGGCTTCAGCAGCCTCGGCGCGACCGTCGAATTCAGCGCCCGCGTCGGTGATAGCTACGGGGTGCGCGCGCCGATCGGCTATGGCTCGTTCGACACCAGCCGCGACGTTCTTGGCGCCCGTCTGCGCGGTGACACGCGCATCAGCGGCGGCGCGCTGATGGGCGACTACTTCCTGGGCGAGAATGGCTTCCGCGTCTCGGCCGGTTTGATGGCGTCGAACTTCCGGTGGCAGGGCGCGACCCGCAACACCTTCGAACTTCGCGGCACCGAATATTCCGGCCGTGTCGATGCGAAGGTAACCGCCAAGCGTGACATCAGCCCGATCCTGACGATCGGCTATGACAGCAACATCACCAAGGGCTGGGGCCTTTCCGCTGATGTCGGCGCGATCTTCAACGGCGGCTATGAGGCGCAGGTGAGCGGCTGGCAGAGCGGCGGCAACGACGCCGAGTTCCAGAACGAACTGCAGCGCCTGCAGCGCCGCATCCAGAACGACCTGCCTGACTGGGACGTCACCCCCTACGTCAAGATGACGGTGATCTACCGATTCTGAAGACGGCGGCGCCAGCTTCGCAACCACTGGCGCCCGCGTATTACCGCAGCAGAGACTCCCGGCCGCATGGCCGGGATATCCAGCGCCAGCAAGAGCAGCCCCAGCGGCAGCATCCAAAGCCCCAGCACCGGCAGGAACGACAGGAACCCGCCAAGGATCATCAGGATCCCCAGCGGCAGGCGCAACAGGCGCATCCTGTTGCTGCGCACGTGGTGGACGACCCGTGCAACCGCAGGATGGATCCGCGACAAGGCATCAAATTGACGGCGCAAACGCCGCTCCTGCTTGCCCATTTCGCACTCCCGCTCTGGCACCGGAGGCTGAAGATGGCGATCTTCCCGCGCGCTTTCAACCGGAACCCTTGCTGATGCCGATGAATTCATCAGCCCCGCCGTAGCCGAAGAATCCGCAGCACCCCACGGCACAAAAGGGCGCATCCGGCGTTCCCTCTGGCAGCAGAGGAGATCACGATGACCGATGTTCGCGCACTTGCCCAAGGTGCCTCGATTGAAGTGCTGCCAGGTACCGCCGCGCAAGTTCCAGACTTCCGCAAGATCCTGCCGCAGGGCACGCGCATCTTCATCGCGCATCTGGATACCGGTACCCCGCAGGACATCCTGGATACGACGCGGAGGATTTTGGACGAGGGCTTCGTGGCAGTGCCCCACGTGGTGGCGCGGATGATGCCCGACGCGGCATCGCTCGGCTGGCTTGTCGGCCAGTATCGCGATCTGGGGGTGACCGAGGCGATGGTGCTGGCCGGTGACGCCGAGACACCGGCAGGCCCATTTGACAGCGCAATGTCGCTGTTGCAAACCGGGCTCTTCAACGGGTTCGGGCGGCTCTATGTCGTCGGCCACCCGGAGGGGAGCCGCAAGCTCGACCCCGATGGCGGAACGACCGCCGCCGAGGCTGCGCTGCGCGACAAGCAGGACTGGGCCAAGGGCAAGGGAATTGCGATGGAAATCGTGACCCAGTTCGCTTTTGACGCAGACTTGATCCTGAATTGGCGCGACACACTGCGGGACAGGGGCATCGACCTGCCGGTGCGACTGGGGCTGGCCGGTCCGTCGCCTTGCGACCTGCTGCTTGAACAGGCCGAGGCTTGTGGGGTGGGTCCCTCGCTTCGCCACCTGCGCGACATGCCGGACCGGAATTACGACCCTACGCCGCTGGTGGCGGAAATTGCCGCTCAAGGCGGCAACCGGTTTACAGAGCTCCACCTCTTTCCCTTTGGCGGGATCGAGGATAGCGCCCGCTGGATCACCGACAGGTCCTAGCCTACGGCCCGCAGCGTCCGGGCCAGCGATTTTGGCGCGCGGATCAGGATGATGGCGGGGTTTCCGATGCCTGCCATCGCCTGTGGCAGGTCGCGCAGCATCGTGCGGCACAGCTGCTCATGCCCGGTCGTTGCGGCCCCGGCGATCTCCACCTCCAGCGTGTCCGGCAGGCCCGCCTGCAAAAGCTGCGCGCGGATATCCGGCGCCTTCTGCACCGCCATGTAAAGCGCGAGCGTCGTGCCCGGCTGCAACATCGCGGCCCAGTCGGGTGCGCTGTCGCCGGGACGGCAGGTGCCCGTGGCGATCACCAGCCGGTCAGTCTCGCCCCGTTCGGTCAGCGCCCGCCCCAGCGCCGCCCCCGCGGCCGAGGCTGCGGTGACGCCCGGCACGATCTCTACCGGAATACCGGCGACGCGGGCGGCCTCCAACTCCTCGGTCGCGCGGCCAAAGATCGAGGGGTCGCCGGACTTGAGCCGCACCACCCGGCGCCCTTGTCGCGCGGCGGAAACGATGACACTGTTGATCCGTTCCTGCGGCCAGGAATGCGCACCGACCTCCTTGCCAACAAAGACCCGTTCCGCATCGCGCCGGGCAAGTTCCAGCACCGCCGGGTCCACCAGCCGGTCATAGAAGATGACATCGGCCTCTTGCAGGCAACGCAGCGCCCGCAACGTCAGCAGGTCAGCCGCGCCCGGGCCTGCGCCCACCAATGCAATGCGGCCAATTTCGGCTTCGGGCCGCCCTTCGGCAATGGCGCGTTTCAGGCTTTCGGCTGCGGCGCGATGGGCACCGCGGGCCATTTCCTGCCGAGGAGTGCCGCCAAATACCCAATCCCAGAACGGGCGCCGCTCACTTTTCGGAATGCGCGCGGCAACCGCATCGCGCAGCCGGCCCGCCAGCGCGGCCAGTTCCCCCAGCCGCGGCTCCAGCATCACCTCCACCTGCGACTTGATCTGCCGCGCCAGCACGGGCGCGGTGCCTTCGGTTCCGATCGCCACCACCACCGGATCGCGGTCAACAATCGAAGGCGTGATCGCGTCGCAAAGCTGCGGCTGGTCCACCACGTTGACCAACGCGCCCTCGGCCTTGGCCAGCGCGTGGGCGCAGTTATCAAGCGCCGGGCATCCCGTCGCGATGAACACCAGCGCCGCGTCGCGGAAGATGCCGGGCACCAGCGGCTGTTGCACCGCCCGGCCTGCCCGCACCAATGCGGCCAGCTCATCCTCCAGTTCAGGCGCGACCAGCACGAGTTCGGCCTCGGTCTTCAGCATCAGCCGCGCCTTTTGCGCCGCCTGCTCGCCGCCGCCGACAATGACAACGCGGCGGCCCGCCATTTGCAGGAACATCGGGAAGGTTTTCATGACTTTGTCCTTGCTGGCTGAACCCGTGCCTCCCAAAGGCGGCGGGCTTCCGCTTGCGCCGCGTCGAGCGTTTTGACCCGGCCCGTGGTAAGAAGGGCAATGGCGGCAGTACCGGTCACGACCGCCTCGGCAAAGGGATCCTGCAGCGTCCCGGCCCAAAGCGCGGCAATGGCGGATGGCTCATGCTCATCCGCCAGCCGCCGGGTTTCATCCAGAAGCGCTGGGGCGGTCAGCAGATGGGTCTCGCCCGCCTGTTGCAGGTGAAGCTCGACCTCCTTGGTCGGATGGCGCTCGAACTCGCCGCCGCCGCCCTTGATGACGCATTGACGCGGCTGCTGCAGAAGCGTGCCTGCATCGGTCTGCAACCCGCGATAGGGTGGGTGGAACACCCCTTGCACTGAACATTCCGCGCCCGCAGGGTTCAGACAGCGCAGGGCCGTGTTTACCGCCGACCGCAGGCCAAGCACATCGCGCAAGCGCAACAGCGCCTCGGCCTGCGGGCTAAAGGCCGATAGCGGCAGATACGCGATGCCGTCGCGGGCAATCAGGGCGGCAGCGTCGGACATGTCCCGCGCCTCGGCTATACCGGCCAAGGGCAGGGCGTCCCGCACGCTTGCCCGCGTCGCCTGGTGGCTGTTCTGCCCGTGGATCAGCACCGGCAGCCCGGCCTGCGCGATCAGCCGCGCGGACAGCAGGAACCACGGCAATCCCCTTGTGCGCCCCGCCGCGTAGCTCGGCCAGTCAACCGCCGGGGCGATCCCAGGCCAGGGGGGCAGCACCTCGCGCAGGGCGGTGACGAAGCCCGCAATTTCTCCAGCGGTTTCGCCGCGATACCGCATGAGCATCAGAAGCGCGCCCACCGCCTCGGGCGCGGCGGCCCCTGAAAGGATCAGCCGCATCGCTTCAGCGGCTTCCTCTTGCGTCAGGGACCGCCCGCGCGACGGGCCACGGCCCATGGTCCGGACAAATGGGGCGAGGCTCATACCATGGCCTCCAGACGCATGCGACGCGACAGGGCGATGACAGGACCCGGCCAGCGGAACCCGTGGCTGATGCCTGTCTCCAGGACCCGTCTAATGTCATCAGGCATCATAAACCCCTCACTCTCGTTCACCCAGCGGTCACAGGGCCGATGTTGACCCGGACGTGCCGCGCAGCGTGCCACTTGAATCGGCGAACCCGTAGCAAGCTACCCGGAATGGCACAATCCGCCCGCGGCGGCGTAATCTTCATCTACCCCAAGCAACGTCCATCACGGGCATGTCCTTCCAGCATCCGTTTGACAACGGTACGCGCAAAAAGCCGCAGGACCACTCCGCGTGCTTGCGGAACTGGTCGAGCGGCGTTGCCCGGAGGGAAATGCGGAACCTCATTGCCCCGCGTCTGATCAATAATCGCCTTACAAGCGGTTTCAGTCAAACCCGCAGGCAGTCACCAAGATGCCGAAGTTTGCCGTTGCCTGTTTTTTACACATCACCGCTCCGCAGGATCAAATTGCGCGCCATCAAAGAAGACATCCCGGTGCAGAATCATCGCCCCGTGTTCAGAGGCAACAGCAGTCGGGCCAGCCAAGGAACCTTCGACCTTGGCCGAGGCGCCGGGAAGATCGGCGCCCGCACCCCGCAGGTTGCGCCGGTAAAGATCCGTGCGAAACAGCGCCTGCGCCTGTTCCGCCGCCTGCGCCCGGTCCAGCCTCAGCCTGCCGGCAAGGCGCGACCCGATCCATGCTGCCTGCGACCGCCAAGGAAACGTCGCGGCACCGGCAAAGAACTCGATGAATCCCGGCACATTGCGCAACTCGCCGCTGGGCGAAATAACCAGCTGCCCCGACAGCGCCCGGTCAAGGATTTCTGCGCTTACATTCACGTACTCGGACCGCGCAAGCAGTTCCGACACTGCCGCGCGGTGTGACCGGTCCCCCAGCCAGCGGTTCGCCCGCCACACGGCCCGCATCAGCCGCGCGGTCAGGTCAGGCTCTGCCTCGGCCCAGTCATGGCGGACGGCAAGAACCTTTTCCGGGGCAAAGGCCCAGATCGCCGCGCCCGGTAGCAAGAGCTCTCCAACCCCGTTTTCGACGGCAATGGACCCCCAAGGCTCACCCACGCAGAAGGCGTCGATCTCGCCATCCGCCATGGCCTGCGCCATCTGTGGCGGGGGCACGCTGCGGACGTCGATCCTGTCGCGCGGCAGGCCAAGGCTCCCCAGCCAGTACCATATCAGTTCCGCATGCATGGAAAACGGGAAAGGAACACCCAGCCGCAACTGCCCACCCGTGGCCTGCGCCAGCGCCATCCCCGCCGCCCGCGCATCGTTGAAGCCGAAGTCATGGCCACAATCCCGCAGCCGCGCTGCCAACTCACGCGAAACTCCGACAACGTCGCCGTTCACCGACAGGACCGAAAGCGCGTCCACCCGCGTCGTCATCCCGCCCAGCCCCAGCGCCATGGCAACCGGCACGGGCGAAAGCATCTGCGCCGCCGCGACATGACCCAGCGCAAGCATGTCGCGCAGCATCGACCACGATGGCGCACGGACAAGGTCAAGCTCCAGGCCCTCTTCGGCAGCAAAGCCCAGCTCGCGCGCCACGGCCAGCGGCGCCATGTCCAGAAGCGGGATGAATCCGACCGAAAGACGCACGTTCATGACAACAGCCCCGCCGCCGTCACCAGCGCCTGCGCCACGTCCACCACCTTTCGGCCTTGATCCATCGCCGTGCGGCGTAGAAGGGCGTAGGCCTCTTCCTCGGACAGGCCGCGCGCCTTCATCAAAAGGCCCTTCGCCCGGTCGATGACCTTGCGTTCTTCAAGCGCGCGTCGCGTGGTTTCCAGCTCGCTCCTCATTCGGCGAAAGACCTGGAAGCGAGCAATGGCGGCATCGAGGATCGGCGTGATCCGTTCGGGGCGAAGGCCATCGACGACATAGGCGGAAACCCCGGCCTCGATCGCGGCGCGGGTCAGCCCGCCGTCGGTACGATCGACAAACATTGCCACCGGCCGTTCCAGCGGGCCCGACGCAAGCGCCAGTTCCTCCAGCGTGTCGCGGGACGGGTTGGCCACGTCGATCAGCACCACGTCAGGGTTGCGGGACGAGATCTGGCGCGCCAGCCCGCCTTCGTCCGAGATGACCAAGATGTCATGGTCGCCTGCCGCGCGCAGACTGTCGATGACAAGGCGCGCCCGTTCGGCGTCGCGTTCAACCACTACGATGGAAAGGCGTTGCACCGGCGTCCCCCTGTATATGCCGGGTGTTGATGAATTAACGGGCAGGCTCAAGCCGGGGTGAGGCGGCCGGGGGCGCAGGGCGGGCGGGCATCGGTGCGTTTGCCGCAATCTTGTGCAGGGCGCATCAACTTGCGGCAGCAGGTGAATGCGCAGTTTGTGTTGATCACGCGCGACACGCCTTATATGTAAGGCCATGATCACGCAGAAAATGAAATACGCGCTCAAGGCGCTGATGGTCCTGTCCGAGGAAAAGGACGCCGATGGTCAGGCCCTGAGGATCGAGGAGATCGCCCTGCGGTCAGGTGCGCCAAAGCGTTTCCTGGAACATATCCTGCTGGACATACGCAACGCCGGTTTCATCGCGTCGATCCGCGGTCGCAAGGGGGGGTATATCCTCATCAAGGACCCAAACGCGATTTCGTTGTCTGAACTTCTGCGCATGATCGACGGGCCGATCGCGCCCCTGCCGTGCCTGTCGCGCCGCGCCTACCAACGGTGCGAGGATTGCACGGACGAAGACACCTGCCGTATCCGCAAGGTCTTTGCCGAGGTGTTCTGGTCCTACCTGCTGCTGATCGACTCCCTCACGCTTGCCGATCTGACCGCGAACCATCCGGCGGCGGGGCAGGTGCTGGGCGACGCGGTTCTGCCGCCTCCGGCCGCAGAGGCCACAGCCCCCGAGGACGCGGCGCAGGATCTCTGATCGCAGCGGGCGGTTGCGGCTCGCGACATCCTATGCCACAAAAACGGCCTGAGGGTCCTGCGCGGCTGCGCGGGATGACGTTCTGCCCGATCTGGTTCCATCCGTTCTGGACCAGCCCGGCCGCGCCCCTACGCGCGTTCACCGGATCGGGATGCCTGCGTTCGGCGGGCACGGGACCGGATGCCGGGTGAAGATGAACAGCCTGCGCCGCAAGGCGCGTGGGCACATCGACAATGGAGAACGCGATGTCTTTCAAAACCATCCTTGGCGCCGCCAGCGCCGCGGCCCTGCTGACCTTCAGCACCGGAGCCGCCTTGGCCGACACCTGGCGCTATGCCTTCGAGGAAGCGATCGACGAGGTTCAGGGCGTCTTTGCGCAGAAGTTCAAGGAAGAGATCGAGGCCAATTCCGACCACGAGGTTCAGCTGTTCCCTTATGGCACCTTGGGCGAGTCCGCCGACATCATGGAACAGGCCCAGTCGGGCATCCTGCAGTTCGTGAACCAGTCGCCGGGCTTTACCGGCGCCCTGATCCCGGAGGCGCAGGTGTTCTTTGTCCCGTACCTGCTGCCGCAGGACACCGGGCAGCTGAACAGCTTCTTCCGGAATTCGCAGGCCATTCGCGAGTTGTTTCCCGAACTTTACGCGGAGCAGGGGCTTGAGCTGCTGACCATGTATCCCGAAGGCGAGGTGGCCATCACGACCAAGGCCCCTCTGCGTAGCCCCGAGGACCTGAACGAGGTCAAGATCCGCGTGATGACCAACCCGCTGCTGGTGGAAAGCTACCGCGCCTTTGGCGCAACGCCCACGCCGCTGCCTTGGGGTGAAACCTATGGTGGCCTACAGACCAATATCATTCAGGGCCAGGAAAACCCCGCCTTCTTCATCGAGTCGACAAAGATGTACGAGGTGACGGACCACATCACTTTCATCGGCCACAACAACTTCACCACCGCGCTGATGGCCAACAAGGACTTCTTTGACGATCTGGATGAGGGGGATCAGGATCTGATCCGCAACGCGACACAGGCGGCCTTTGACCACATCCTTGAATATCAGGAAGGGCTGACGGAAGAGTCGCTCGACAAGATCCACGAGGCGCGGCCCGAGGTAACGATCACCACCCTGTCCGAGGAGGAACGCGCGCCCTTCGAGGCCGCCGCCGCACAGGTCGAGGCAGCCTTCATCGAGATGACCGGCGAGCGTGGGCAAGAGATCCTTGACCAGATGAAGGCCGACTTGGCCGCCGCTTCGGAACAATGACACCGGTGGCGGGCGTCAACGCCCGCCGCGACCCAGCAGCAGGGACATGACTGCATGAACAATACCCCCGCCCCCGAGGCGCCCGTTTATCGTTCGACCTTGCCGGGCGTGTTCGGCATGATCGACACCGCGATCAGCCGGATTGAGTCCTTCCTTCTGGCCGCCGGTGTGCTGCTGATGGCAACCAACGTGGTCGCCAATGTCGTGGGCCGCTTTGCCTTTGGCCGCAGCATCCAGGCATCCGAGGAAATCAACCGCATCCTGATCGTCCTCATCACCTTTGCCGGGATCAGCTATGCGGCGCGCCACGGGCGGCACATCCGCATGTCGGCGATCTTTGACGAACTTCCACTGCGGCTGCGCAAGGCGCTGATGGTGGTGATCGCGATGGTGACGTCGCTAATCATGTTCGCGCTCGCTTGGTACGCGCTGCAGTACATCCTGACGCTTCAAGGGCGGGGGCGGGTGCTGCCCTCGCTTCAGATCCCGATCTGGATGACGTTCCTCTGGGTGCCCGTAGGCTTCCTGATGACCGGCATCCAGTACGCACTGACCGGGCTGCGGAACCTGACGGAGAAAGAGGTCTACCTCTCTACCAGCCTCCGCGAAGGCTATGACAGGCAGGGGGGCTGAATCATGGCCTGGACGATATTCTCGATCATGGTCGTGCTGCTTCTGCTGGGCTTTCCGATGATGATCCCGCTGATCACGGCGACGGCGGTGGGCTTCTACTGGACCTTCGGCGACCTCGGCCAGATGGAGACGATGATCCAGCAGATGATGGCCGGCATCCGGCCGGCGTCTCTGATCGCAGTGCCAATGTTCATCTTTGCTGCCGACATCATGACGCGCGGCCAGTCGGCGCAAAGGCTCATCGACCTGGTGATGAGCATGGTGGGCCACAAGCGCGGGGGTCTTGCGATTTCCACCGCCGCGGCCTGCACGATGTTCGGCGCCGTTTCCGGATCGACCCAGGCGACGGTGGTGGCCATTGGTTCGCCGCTGCGGCCGCGAATGCTGAAGGCGGGGTACAAGGACAGCTTTGTGCTCGCGCTGATCGTGAACGCATCCGACATCGCGTTCCTGATCCCGCCCTCGATCGGGATGATCATCTATGGGGTAGTGGCGAATGCCTCGATCGCCGAGCTGTTCATTGCCGGGATCGGGCCGGGGCTGCTGATCCTGGTGCTGTTCTCGATCTATTGCTGGATCCATGCGGTGCGCCACAAGGTGCCGACGGAACCGCGGGCAAGCTGGCGCGAACGGCTGACGACGCTGCACCGCGCGCTCTGGCCGCTGGGGTTCCCGGTCATCATCATCGGCGGGATCTATGGCGGCGTCTTCAGCCCGACCGAGGCTGCATCCGCCTGCGTGCTTTACGCGCTGATCCTTGAGATGATCGTCTTCCGTTCTGTCAGCGTGCGTGAGTTGATAGCGACGGCAAGGTCCACTGGGCTTGTGACGGCCGTCGTCTTCATCCTGGTCGCCGCGGGCGCTGCTTTCTCCTGGGTGATCTCGTTCGCGCAGATCCCACAGCAAGTGCTGGCCGCGATCGGCATCGACGACATGGGGCCCAAGGGCGTGTTGTTCGTCATCTCCATCGCGTTCTTCATCGGCTGCATGTTCGTGGACCCGATCGTGGTGATCCTGGTGATGGTGCCGATATTCGCGCCGGTGGTGCAGGGGGTCGGGCTTGACCCGGTGCTGGTGGGCACGATCATCACGCTGCAGGTGGCGATCGGATCGGCGACGCCACCATTCGGGGCCGACATCTTTACCGCCATCGCAATCTTCAAGCGACCGTATATCGAGGTGATCCGGGGCACGCCGCCCTTCATCCTGATCCTGCTTTGCGTCTCGGTCGCGCTGATCTTCTTCCCGCAGATCGCACTGTTCCTGCGCGACCTGGCCTTCCGCTAGGGGGTCAGGCGTTTCTCGAACTCGGCAGGCTCTTCCGGGGCGCCCAGCAGGTAGCCCTGGACTGCATCGCAGCCCGCCTCGCGCAGCCAGTCGAGCTGCTGTCGCGTTTCCACCCCTTCGGCCACTGTCCGCAGCCGCAGCGCATCGGCCATGGTGATGATCGCCCGTACAACCGCCTCTCCATCAGGATCGCCTCCGATGCGGCTGATGAAGCTGCGGTCGATCTTGAGCTCCGCCAGCGGCAGGCCCTGAAGGTAGCTGAGCGAGGAATACCCGGTACCGAAGTCGTCGATGGCGATACCAATGCCCGCGGCCTTCAGCGCCGCGATGTTGCCTCGCGCGGTGGGTGAGCCGCCCATGAGCGCGGTCTCCGTGATCTCGATCTGCACACAGCCGGCCGGGATCTGCCGTTCCTTCAGCATGTCAAGGAAGCGCAGGGCAAAGCCGTGATCCTGGAAACTCTGCGGCGAGATGTTGAGCGCCACCGGAACCGCGATGCCCTGCGCCGTCCATCCGGCAAGCAGGTCGCTCAGCATCCGGATCACCTTCTGGTCGATCTCGCGGATAAGGCCCGTGCTTTCGGCGATCGGGATGAAGTCCTGCGGGCTCACGTCGCCCAAATCGGGATCGTGCCAGCGCAGCAGTGCCTCGGCACCAAGAAGGGCAGGGCGGTCGGCAAGGTCGAACTTGGGCTGCAGGACAAGCCGGAAGCCGTCCCCGCGCAGGCTGCGCCGCAGGGCCTGGATGATGGCGCTGCGGCGGGTCATCGTCTCGCGGAAGGTGCGACGGAACAGCATGTGCTGGTTGCGGCCGTTTTCCTTGGCCCGGTACATGGCGATGTCAGCGTTCTTGAGCAGCTCTGCCGGCTCCTGCCCATCCTCGGGCGCGACGGTGACGCCGACACTGGTGGACAGGTACAGCGACTGGTCGCCGAAATGGAACGGCTGTTCCAGCGCGCGCAGCAGGGCTGTGGCGATCACGGCAGCCTCCTTGGCATCGGCGTCGGGCAGAAGCGCCACGAATTCGTCCCCTCCCAGCCGCGCCAGCATGTCGCCAGACCGCAACGCCGCCTTCAGCCGCTGCGATACCCCGCGCAGAAGATCGTCGCCAACGCGGTGGCCAAAGCTGTCGTTGATGCTCTTGAAGTTGTCGAGGTCCAGGAACAGAAGGCCAAGCCTTGCCCCCGGAAGGGCAAGTTCCTTCGCGAGCCTGTCACGGAACAGCGCGCGGTTAGGCAAATCGGTCAGGGGGTCGTGGGTGGCCAGATGTTCCGTCTGGCGCATGGCGCGGCGCAGTTCATCCTCGGTCCGGATATGATCCGTCACGTCGCTGATACTGTAGACGACGCAGGCGCCCCGCGCCGGGCGGCGCAGGGGCACGGCGTTGATCGACAGGATGCGCGGCTCATGCCCCTCGTTCCCGCGCAGTGCCACCAGCGTGTTGCGGATGGGCTCCCCACGCGCCATTACCTGCGCGAAGGGAAAGCGGGCCGGTTGATCACTTCCGGGATGGTGGAATCCCCAGGCCGGATCGTCAAGCTTGCGCCCCACGATGTCGCGCGCGGGAAGGCCTAGGATACGCGCCACCTCCCGGTTGACGAAAAGCACCACGCCATCGGCATCGAGCGCCGCGATCCCCGAGGCGCTGGCGTTCATCAGCGCGGAAAGGAAATCCCGCTCGGCCATCAACTCGGCCTCAAGCCGGTGTGTCTCGGAAAGATCCTCGATCAGGGCCCAGATGCGCGCGCCGCCTTGATCATGGGGTACTGAAAAGCCGCTGATCCTGACGGTGCAAAGGGTGCCGTCCGCGCGGCCGCAACGCATCTGCAACGGCCCGAACCGGCCATTTCCGCCCAGAACCCGTTGGATCGAGGTCGCGAGACTGTTGTAATCCGGCAGGACATCCTCGACCGTCAGGCGCATCAGGGCATCGGCATCCATCTGCACGATGTCGAGCATGGCGCTGTTCGCCTCGAGGAACTTGCAGGTGCCCGGGTCGATCAGAACGATCCCGAAGGGTGAAAGCTGGAACAGCCCATCCCGCAGCGCCTGCCGTTGCTGAAGCTCCTCTTGCGCGCGGACGCGGGCGGTGGCATCGCGCGCCGCAAAGACATAGCCGCCGCCGCTTTCAGGGGCCAGCCGGGTGCCCGTCACCTCCAGCCAGACCTGCCCCAAGGGCCCGTCCATGCTGTAGCTGTGGCGGAAGCTTGGCATGCCCTCGTCCAGCAGACACATGAGCCGCCGACGCTCTTGCGCGACATCCGCCGGCAGGACGTCCTCGACCCGGCGGCCGATCGTCCGGTCGCGAAGAAACGGGAACAGTTCGCTGTTATGGGAATGAAAACCCGTATAGCAGCCTTCGGCGTCAAGCTCCAGGATCAGGTCCGGCACCGCGTCCAGCGTCGCCTGAAGCCGGTTGCGGGCGTTTGACAGATCCCGTTCCGCCTCTCGGCGCTGCAGGATCGTGCCGATCACATCGGCGGCCGACCGCAGCAGGAACACCTCGCCCGGCATAAACTCCCGGTGGCTGCGCACGGAGTCGTAGCCCACGAAACCATCCAGCGCCCCATCCCGCACCATCGGCGCCCAGAGGATTGACTGAATTCCCTGATCGGCCAGAGAGTCCCGAACTTCCGGCTCTTCGATCGTGCTGATGTCGGGAATATAGACAGCCTCATCGCGGTCGAACTGCGGCCGCCAGTGGGCAAGCAGATCCGTTGGCATGTCCTGCAACAATTCGCGCATGGGCGCGATGCCTTCGGCCACCCACTCGTGCGTGTTGGACATCTTCCCTCCGCCCGCGTGCAGGCGGAAGACATAGCTGCGGTCGCAGCCGCAGAAGGCACCAAGCCGGGCAAGAGCATCATCGACGGCGGAATCGGTCCGCGCGACCGGAACGCGCAGCAGATCGCGCAACACATCCAGCACGAGCGCCTGCGCCCGCGTCAGCCGTTCTTCAGCGTCGCCTGTGGCGCTGGTCATGCACGATCCTGTTTGTTCAATTTGTCTTGGCATCACAGAGGCGCGGCTGCCTGTCAACTGGCAGCTGGCGGTCAGAGCGTTCTTGTGATGCGTGCGGGTACCCCTGCAGCCACAACCCCAGCGGGTAGATTGGTAGTGACAACCGCGCCGGCCGCGACAACCGTGTTTTCGCCGATGGTGACGCCCGGGCAGATCACGCTGCGGCCGCCCAACCAGACCCCGTCGCCGATGTGGATGGGCAGGGCGTATTCCAGCCCTTCGCGACGCGTTGCGGCATCAAGTGGGTGGGTGGCGGTATAGATGTGCACACCGGGCGCGATCAGTACCTCGTCGCCAATGGTGATGCGGTTGCAGTCAAGAAAGACGCAGTCGAAGTTCACGAAGCACCGCGCTCCGATGAAGGTGTTGCTGCCATAGTCGCAGCGAAAGGCCGGGCGGATGATCGTGCCCTCACCCAGGGAACCAAGCAGATCGCCCAGCACCGCAGTGTCCCCGATCTGATTGAAACGCGCAGTGACCTCGGCCGCGCGCTGCGTATCGGCCACCAGTTCGGCGTCCGTCGCCATGTAGAGCTCGCCCGCGAGCATCCGTTCCTTTTGAGTTTTCACCGCACCCCCTTTTCCGGAAGGGTGGCAGGGGCGCACGCCCGCGTCAAGGCGTGCGCCCCGGTGCTCAGGCCGCGCGGCGCGCGTGGCGGCCTTCGCGGATCTCCTCGACCAGCTTTCTGCAGAAGGCGTCCAGGTCACCGGGGTTGCGGCTGGTGACCAGCCCTTGGTCGGTCACGACCTCGCTGTCCTCCCACTGGGCGCCGGCATTCACCACGTCGGTCTTGATCGACTTGTAGGATGTGACCTTGCGGTCGCGGATGATGCCCACCTCGATCAGCAACCAAGGCGCGTGGCAGATCGCGCCGATCACCTTCTTGTCGGTCCAGAACGCCTTGATGAAGTCCAGCGCCGCCGTTTCCACCCGAAGCAGGTCAGGATTGATCTGCCCGCCCGGCAGCACCAGCGCATCATATTCATCCGGCCGCACATCCGACAGCACGCGGTCCACCGGTACGTTCCGGCCCCAGTCGTCGCCATCCCACCCGCGGATCTCGCCGGCCTCAAGCGACACGACATGGACCTCGGCCCCGGCCTCCTTCAGCCTGTCACGCGGCACTTCGAGTTCCGACTGCTCGAACCCGTGGGTGGCCAGGATCGCCACGCGCTTTCCGCTGATGTTCTGCATGTCCTCTCTCCGTTCGTTGTGGACGAGGGGAAAACGGATGCCTCGCGGCCGTGTTCCGTGCAGGTCCATTTACAAGGTCCGGCGCGGGTCGTCGGGCTGGTGCCGCTGCGGCGCAATGGAAATTTGTTGACCCAAAGGGGCCGAGACGCCAAAGAACCCGAAGCGGCGCAGCGCCGTGTGCAAAAAGGGAGGAGCACGTGCAGGTCCTGGCTGCGCTCATGCGCATGATCAATGGGTTAAGCTGGCTGGTAGGGCAGGTCTTTGCCTGGCTGTCGGTCGGCATCGTGCTGGTCTGTTTCTGGGTGGTCGTCGAACGCTATGCCTTCGGGAACACCCGGCTCTGGATGCAGGACCTGTATGTCTGGATGAACGGCGCGATGTTCACGGCAGTGGCGGCCTTCGCGCTTTACCGCAACGACCATGTACGGGTGGACATCTTCTTTCGGCCTGCCTCGCTCCGGACCAAGGCGCTGCTGGACCTTCTGGGCGTCATCCTGCTGCTGCTGCCCTTCATGTATGTGGTCTGGGTCTACAGCTGGCCGAACGTCGTGCGGTCCTGGGCCCGGTTCGAAGGGTCCGCCAACGTCGGCGGAATGCCCGGGCTTTACATCCTGCGCACCTTTATTCTGGGCTTTGCCGCGCTTCTGGCGCTGCAGGGTGTCGCCATGATCATCCGGTCGATCCTGATCCTTGCCCGGCGCGAGGATCTGGTGCCTGCCGACTTCCGCTACAAATACGAAACGGAGTAACCGATGGATCCCGTCCTTATCGGCGAGATCCTCGCCGGTCTCATGTTCTTTGGCGTCATCGGCATGCTCATGTTCGGCTTCCCGGTGGCCTTCACGCTGGGTGGCACGTCGCTGCTGTTCGCGCTGGTCGGGATGTGGTTCGGGGTTTTTGACCCTTCGAACTTCGGCGCGCTTGCTGGCCGCTACCTTGGCTACATGACGAACGAGGTGCTGGTCGCGGTGCCCTTGTTCATCTTCATGGGGGTGATGCTGGAACGATCCGGCATTGCCGAACAGCTGCTGATGGCCATGGGAAAGCTCTTTGGCAACATGCGCGGCGGGCTCGGGATCTCGGTCATCGTGGTGGGGGCGCTTCTGGCAGCCTCGACTGGCGTGGTGGGGGCGACAGTCGTCACCATGGGGCTGATCTCTCTGCCCGCGATGCTCAAGGCGGGCTACAAGCCCTCGCTCGCCACCGGGGTCATCTGTGCTTCAGGCACGCTGGGGCAGATCATCCCGCCCTCAACCGTGCTGATCTTCATGGGCGACATGATCGCAGGCATCCATGCGCAGGTGCAGATGTCGCAGGGCAACTTTGCGCCCACGACGGTGTCGGTCGGCAACCTCTTCGCCGGGGCCTTCCTGCCGGGGATGCTGCTGGTCGGACTGTACCTTGCCTATGTGATATTCAAGGCCATAACCGATCCCGAAAGCTGCCCCGCAACCCCCGTTCCACCAGAGGAACGCGCCGGCCTGTGGCGCGAGTTGCTGACCGCCTTTCTGCCGCCGCTCGGGCTGATCATTGCAGTTCTGGGCTCGATCCTTGGCGGGATCGCCACCCCGACCGAGGCCGCATCGGTGGGCGCCGTGGGCGCCACGATCCTCGCGGCACTGCGCTGGCGCCTTTCCGGCGCGGTGCTGCGGGAAACGGCCGTTTCAACCGCCACGATCACCTCGATGGTCTTCGTGATCCTGTTCGGCGCCTCGATCTTTGCTATCGTCTTCCGGCAGATGGGCGGCGACAACTTGGTACACGAATTCCTGTCGGACCTTCCGGGCGGGGCGATTGGTGCGATGATCGTGGTGATGCTCATCATGTTCGTGCTGGGCTTCATCCTCGATACGTTCGAGATCATCTTCATCGTGATCCCGATCACGGCGCCGATCCTGCTTGCGCTTGGGCTCGACCCGGTGTGGCTGGGGGTGATGGTGGGCGTGAACCTGCAGACCTCGTTCCTGACGCCGCCCTTCGGCTTTGCACTGTTCTATTTGCGGGGCGTCGCGCCGAACTCCGTTTCCACCGGGATGATCTATCGGGGCGCGGTGCCATTCGTGCTGCTTCAGATATTGGCAATTGCCTTACTGTTCATCTTCCCCGGCATCGTGACCTGGTTGCCGTCCAAGATCTTCTGATAGAAAAGGCCCGGAGAAACCTCCGGGCCTTTTGCTTTGCCGTGCCTGCGGATCAGAGCGTGAAGTACTTCTCGCGCGCTTGCAGGAAGCGGAGGTCGGTGCCTTCGGTCCGGGTCCGCATCAGGTTCAGCGCCTCGACAAAGCTTTCGGCAGTCTTGCGCGTCAGCTCGTCGCCGCCCTCGCGGAGTTCGGTCAGAACCTCCTTCGCCGCATTGGCACCCGCTTCCACGATGCTTTCGGGGAACTCAGGATGGGCGGTGACGCCATGTTCATTCACCAGCGTCGCGAGCGCGCGCGGATCGTTGGCATAGAAGTCCGACGCCACCTGGTCATATTCCGCCTGGCAGACGTCACGGATGATGTCCTGCAAGTTCTGCGGCAGGGCCTGGTACTTGGCCTTGTCCACCACGAGTTCCGTCGCAAGCCCCGGCTCGATGAAGCTGGAGGTATAGTAGTGCTTGCAGACTTGGTGGAAACCAAGCGCGAGGTCGTTGTACGGCCCCACGAACTCGGCGGCGTCAAGCGCCCCCGACTGCAGCGCGGCATAGATTTCGCCCGCGGCGAGGTTGGTCACGCTGGCGCCCATCTTCTGCCAGACCTGCCCGCCAAGGCCCGGGGTGCGGAAGCGCATGCCCTGGATGTCTTCCAGGCCCGTCAGTTCATTCTTGAACCAGCCGCCGGTCTGGGTGCCGGTATCGCCCGACAGGAAACCCTGCAGGCCGAACTGGTCGTAGATCTCGTCCCAGATTTCCTGCCCGCCCAGGAAGCGGACCCACGCCGCCAGCTCGCGCGAGGTCATGCCGAAGGGCACGCCGGTAAAGAAGTTCAGACCGGCCGCCTTGTTCTGCCAGTAATAGGCAGCGCCGTGGCTCATCTCAGCAGACTGGTCGATGACCGCATCCAGCGCCTGAAGCGGGGGCACCATCTCGCCTGCCGCGAAAACCTGCACCGTCAGCTGACCGTCGCTGGCCGCCGTGATGCGATCGCCAAGACGTTGCGCGCCGACGCCAAGGCCGGGGAAGTTCTTGGGCCAGGTCGTGACCATGCGCCAGGTGATGCGACCCTGCGCGATGGCGGGGGCGGCCAGGCTGCTGGCAGCTGCGGCTGTGCCGCCGACGGCTGATGTTTTCAGAAATGAACGACGATCCATATGGTCTCCTCCCGGAATCATCCCGCGCGCGTTGGCACGGTTTTTACGTAAGTGCAGTACCTTATGCACTGCCGCGCGCCGCAGGAAAAGAAAATCGTGGAGTCCGCTTATGTGATGATCCCGGGGTCCGCGCCAAGGTCCAGCCCCGGAAAGACGAGCCCCTCCAGTTCGGCCGCGCCAAGGCCAAAGAGCGACCGCAACGCCCACCCGGCATGGGCGCGCACGTCCCGCACCGGCATCAAATCCCGGCCTTGGTATAGTGCATCATCCTTCAGCCCCGGCCAGTCGCCAAAGATGCGCCCACCCCGGATCGCGCCGCCGGCCATCAGCATCGCGCCGCCGGTTCCGTGATCCGTCCCGCCCGACCCGTTTTCGCGTGCCGTACGGCCAAATTCTGTCATTGCCAGCACCGCCGTCCGTCCCCAGTTCGGGCCCAGGTCCGCGCGCAGGGTTAGGATGCTGTCCTGCAACTGGCCGAGGGCACGGCGGATGCTGTTTCGCTGCGTCTGGTGGGTGTCCCAGCCGGACAGGGAAAAGGCCGCGATGCGCGTTTCCTCGTTCAGGCGCGCGGCGACATAGGCGGCAAGGCCCTGCGGCCCCGCCTCATCCTTTTCGGCCGCAAGCGTCAGGGCAGTGGCCGCAGGCCCGGCGAACATCGGGTCCGCGCCGTAAAGCCGTTCCAGCAGCAACCGGCTTTGCGGCGACAGGTCCAGTGTCACGCCAGGCGCCCATTCCGTGACCGGGGCCTTGCCGCTCAGGATCCAGCTTTCGTCGCGGCCCACGGCAAAGGCGGTGCGCGAAGTGACCCCGGGCATCCGCTGCAGGGCGCGGTTCAGCCATCCGTCCCGTTGTGCCGCAGGCGGCAGGTCGGCGCCGGTCCCGGCCTCGAGCAGGTCCTGCCCGTCAAAATGGCTGCGCTTATCGCGGTAGGGGGTGGAAACCGCCGGGGCAAAGGCAAGTTCGCCCGCCTGCCACAGCGGCAGCAGCCTGCCCAGTTCGGGATGCAGCGCATAGAACCCGTCCAGCCCATGCGTGCCTTCGGACGCTGACAGGGTCGGCCGCAGCCGCGCCAGCATCGGATCGCCCAGCGGACGCAGCACGTCGATCCCGTCCATCGCGCCGCGCAGGATGATGATGACCAGCCGGTTGTCGCCCGGCGCCGCGGCCAGTGTCACGGGTGTAAAAAGGGGGCTCGCGGCAGCGGAACAGCCAAGCGCAAGCCCGCGGGCAAGAAAGCTGCGGCGGCTGAGTGGGGAGGGCATGGCGGTCTCCTACCGGCGGTTGAAGGCGGGCGAGGCAAGCACGACGCCCACCCCGTCCCAACGGCTTTCCGCTCCGGCGGCGGCAAAGCGCAGGTCCGCGTCGGCGGCATCGGCCAGCGCCGTTTCCAGGAAGGCGCGGGGATCGGGCGCATCGCCCTTTCTGCGGGCAAGGGCGCGGGGGGCTGCCATGGCCCACTTGATCCGTGCCGCAAGGCCCTGAGGTGAAATCCAGGCCATCGCGGCCTCCGGCCAGCCGGCGGGACTGGGGGGGCGTTGATAGGGTTGACCCATCAGCTCCAGCGGCTGGTTGAAGTGACGGTTCAACAGGTCCCACTTCCCCTCCAGCCCCATCGGGTTAAGGTCGAGCGCTCGAAGCCCCGCCGCCAGGAAGTCGAACGGCATCCGCGCCTTGGCCAACCGGGGCACCCAGGCTGCGGGATGTTCCAGCAGAGCCTCGTAAACCGGCAGCAGCGCGCCATCCGTTGCGATGAACCTTTCTGCCAGATGGGCGACCAGCGCCGGATCAGGATCGTCGCCGATGAAATGGATGGCAAGCTTCCGCGCGATGTGCCGCGCGGTATCTGGATGCCGGGACAGGTCGTCCAGCACCGCTTCGATGTCGGCAAGTTCACCGGGGCTGCGAGGGCGGGGGCCGCCGTATTCGCGGCCCAGCACCCGGATCACCCCCGGTTCGGCCATGGCCTCGCGGAACTCGAACCCTTCGTCGAAATTGAAGCTGGCGCCGGTCAGGACGCGGGCCAACCCCTCCACATCCGCCTGCCCGTAGCTGCCGTCGCTGCCAAGAGTGTGAAGCTCCAGCACCTCCCGCGCGAGGTTTTCGTTCAGGCCGCGCCGCCCCCGCCGCGCCGCACGCGATCCCGGACCCGCCGAGACATGCTGATCCAGGAACTGCAACATCATCGGATGCAAGACCGCCGCCCGCAGCAGTTCGGAAAACGACCCTGCCACGTTCGGGCGGATTGCCGCATCCACATAGGCCGGCACCGCCGCCTGCAGCCGCGGGTTGCGGGCGCGGATGGTGAAGTGGTTGGCCCAGAACAGCACCAGCCGTTCGCGGAAGGGATCAGGCCCCAGCGCCGCCCGCCCCAACTGCGCCGCCAGGTCCATGAGCGCCGAGCGGTTGCGGCTCCGGACAAAGTCGCGCATCGCCTGACGCTCTGCCTCGCCACCCTCGCGCCGGGCAGTGTTCAGTTCGGCATACTGGCGCCCGTCGGCCAGCCGGTCCCCGAAACTGCGGACGGGAAAGCGCGCGACGGCCTCGTCCGCGCGGGTCAGGCCAGCCAGCAGCCCTTCGGCCCCATCGGGCGCCCCGAGCCGGGGCGACAGGCCGGTGCCGAACCGGATCGCGGCAAGTGTCTGGGCCTGCAAGGCATCCTCCTGACACGGGAACAGGCAGCATCCTAGCGCAGTCGCTCCTGGCTGCAAAGCGGCTGCGCGATGACGTCGCGGTGAGCCCGGACACCGTCACGCTGCGTTGCAGCGACCGCATGGCGGCTTCCCCGAATTGGCGGATGTCCCCACGCCCGTGAACCGCCATATGACCCGGGAACGAAGGAGAAACGTCATGAAGATCGCCCAGATTGATCGCCATCAGGCCGAACCTGTCGCCCCCGTGGAACTGAATATCGGCCTTGACTACTACACCCCCACTGCGCCCGTCCTTCCCGAGGCCGAGCCGACCACAGACGCCGCGCTGGCCGCCCTTGACCAGATGTACGGCTACTATGCCTGATCTCTGAAGCGGGCGTTGAACCCGCCGGAACCACTGCTATGGTCACACTGAACAGCAGAAAGGTTTCGGGGTGTCACAACGCCCGTCTTCGCTTGCGCCCTTCCGTCACAGGGCGTTCCGCAATCTCTGGACCGCCACATTAGTCTCCAATTTCGGAGGGCTGGTGCAGGGGGTCGGCGCCGCCTGGGCAATGACGCTGCTTACGCCGTCGCCCACGCTGATTGCGCTGGTACAGGCATCCACCACCCTTCCAGTCATGCTCTTTGCGCTTGCCTCGGGTGCGCTGGCCGACAGTTTCGACCGCCGCCAGATCATGCTGATCGCACAGGTGCTGATGTTCGTAGCCTCGGTCGGGCTTGCCGTTGTGGCCTGGCTTGACGGTCTGTCGCCGGGGCTGCTGCTCGCTTTCAGCTTCCTGATCGGGGCAGGGGGTGCGCTGCACAACCCCTCCTGGCAGGCCTCGATGGGCGATCTTGTGCCCCGCGATGACCTGCCTGCCGCGGTGTCGCTGAACAGCGTGGGCTTCAACCTGATGCGCAGCGTAGGCCCTGCTGCCGGAGGCCTAATCGTCGCAGGCTTCGGTGCCGCCGTCGCCTTCGCCGTCAACGCGCTCAGCTACCTGCCACTCATCCTCGCCCTTTTCCGCTGGCGTCCTGACCTGGCGCCGCGCACCCTGCACCGCGAGCCCTTCGTCGCCGCGATCGGGGCAGGGCTGCGCTATATCGCGATGTCTCCGAACCTTCTGCGGGTGCTGTTTCGCGGCTGCTTCTTCGGCCTTGCTGCCGCATCGGTGCTGGCGCTGCTGCCGCTCGTGGTGCGCGACATGGTGGGCGGGGGCTCGTTCGTCTATGGCCTGCTGCTGGGGTTCTTCGGGCTGGGCGCCATCGGCGGCGCTTTCCTGAACCCGCGGCTGCGGGCCATGCTGCCGAACGAACGCATCGTGCAGATCGCCTTCATATCCATGGCGATCGGAACGGCGGTGCTGTCGCAAAGCCATACGCTCTGGATCAGTGCTGCCGCGATGCTGCCGGCGGGGGCCGCGTGGGTGCTGGCGCTGTCGCTTTTCAATGTGAGCGTGCAGCTCTCAACACCACGCTGGGTGGTGGGCCGGGCGCTCGCGATGTACCAGATGGCGACGTTTGGCGGACTTGCGGCCGGAGCATGGATCTGGGGGGCCGTCGCCACGGCACAGGGCGTGGACTGGGCGCTGGCCGGCTCGGCCGCCATGCTGGTGCTGGGGGCACTGGTCGGCCTCTGGCTATCTGCGCCGGAGTTCGGGACGCTCGACCTCGCACCTGCCGGGCGCTTCCGGGAACCCGTGCTGCGGGTGGGCATCCAGGAACGCAGCGGCCCGATCATGGTGATGATCGACTACCACATCGAAAAGCCTGACGTTCCGGCGTTTCTTGAGGCGATGTCAGAACGCCGCCGCATCCGCCGCCGCGACGGGGCGCGGAACTGGGCGCTGCTCCATGATCTTGAGATGCCCGAAATCTGGTCGGAAAGCTACCACGTCGCCACGTGGGAGGAATACCTGCGCCACAATCTGCGTCGCACCAAGGCAGATATCGAGGTGACGGAACGCATCCTCTCGCTGCATCGGGGCGACGCGCCGCCCCGCGTGCATCGCATGATCGAGCGGCACAACATCTCGCCGCGGGACGACTTGCCGATCCGCTCCGACGCGGATCTTCCCTAGGGGTCAGGCAAAGCGTCGCTGTTCCTCGTGCTCGCGCTCCAAGTAGGGACGCGCGTCCTCTGGGTTCAGGAACCGCTTCAAGACATTGGAATCGTTCTGCTTTTTCATATCGATCCCCGGTTCGCGCGGCGGGTCGAGGTCAAGGAACCCCAAAATCCGCTCGAACACCTGCGGATCGGCCACCAGATCCTCATACGAGATCTTGAGGAAATCGACCGAGGCCGCGCGCAGGTTTTCTTCGGTTCGGGCGAAATCGCCACGATACTGCGCGGCAAAGGTCTCGAACCCCTTCGGGTCGAACTGCACGCGGACCTGGTCACGTTCACCTGCCTTCGGGTTCGCGACCCATTCCCGCGTTTGCAGTGCGATCTGAAGCGAGGAATAGACAGCAAGCACGCTACGCCGCTCCAGCACGAGCGCGCGGAAGCGCGTGTCCCGCGTCATCTTCCAGTAACGGTCCGCGTTGTGTGACGGAAAAATCTTGAAACCGCTCAGCCGCACGCCAGTACCGCCAAGCGCCCCGGTAAACCCGCCGCAATAGGTAACATAGCCATCCGGATCGCTGTCACGGAACCGGACGTCATTCATCCGGTCGCGCACCTCTGGCGGAACGTTGAAGAATTCATATCCGCCGTAGCCCAGGAAAGTCTGGTTGAACGGCTCCCAGCCAAAGAGGATCTGGCGCGTCGCCTGCAGCCGCGAGATCAGGAAATTGGTGCCGGACCGCGCTTGGGACAACAGGACGACAGGCCTGCCGGTCCGGGCTGTTTCCGTTGTCATGCCGCTGTCCTCCATATCCTGATTGATCAAGGAACAGATGTCAGATGCGGCCGGTGGTGTCAAACCCGTGCGGATTAACATAATTCCTGTTCCCGGATGATGCTGCGCAGTGCTTAGTTGGACGTACTCCCACCCCGATGTGCGCGAACGCGCTGCGCATATGCCCATTTGCCGTGCCTTGGGCAACGGGCTGTTGACGGGCTTAGCCTTGATGCTGAAGCTGTGCCTGTGCCGGGTCAAGGAGAGAGCGATGCAGCAGCGACAGTCCTTCGCGTTCAACACCGTTCCTAGCCTGCTGGTCGAATGGAACGGCGCCGCGCGGCTTGGAGAGATCCTTGCAGACTGGCCAGACCGGAGCCTGCTGATCGTCACGGACAGCTTTCTTCATGAATCGGGGGTGCTGGAACCTGCCAAGGCCTCACTTTCGGCAGCGGGCTACAGGGTCACCGTCTTTGATCAGGTCGTCGCTGATCCGCCAGAAGCGCTGGTGCTGGACTGCGTCGCCTGCGGGCGTGCGGCCGAAGCAAGAGCGGTCATGGGCTTCGGTGGCGGTTCCTCGATGGACGTGGCCAAGCTGGCTGCGGTGCTGATGAACTCGGATCAGGATCTTGCAGAGCTTTATGGCATCGGCAAGGTCCGGGGCCAGCGTCTGCCGCTGATCCAGGTCCCCACCACCGCCGGCACGGGGTCAGAGGTTACCAACATCACCATCCTGACGACCGGAGAAACGACAAAGCTGGGCGTCGTGGCCGACCAGCTTTATGCCGATCGGGTGCTGCTGGATGCGGCGCTGACGTGCGGGCTGCCACCCTTGCACACGGCGGCGACGGGAATTGATGCCATGGTCCACGCGATCGAGGCCTACACGAGCCTGCACAAGAAGAACCTGCTTTCAGACATGTTCGCGCGCGAGGCGCTGCGCCTGCTGTCCGCCAACCTGATCACTGCCTGCCGCGACGGCCAGAACCGCGCTGCGCGAGAGGCGATGCTGCTGGGCGCCATGCTGGCAGGACAGGCCTTTGCCAATGCGCCGGTCGCTGCGGTTCACGCGCTGGCCTATCCGCTGGGAGGACGTTTCCACATCCCGCACGGATTGTCGAATGCACTGATGCTTGGGCCGGTGCTGCGCCACAACATGGCTTCCGCGGCACCCCTGTATACCGAACTGGCCCGTGTCGTAGCGGCCGAACGCGAGGATGCTGCGGGCTTCGTGGACCACATGCTGGCGCTGATGGATGCCTCTGGCGCGCCACGCCGGCTGCGGGAGGCCGGCGTTACCGAAGACAGCCTTCCGGTCCTGGCGAGTGACGCGATGCTTCAGACCCGGTTGCTGGCGAACAACCCCGTACCGGTGACCGAAGCCGACGCGCTGGCCCTTTATCGCGCGTCGTTCTGATCAACCGCCACCAGATCGCGGAGCGCTGTCAGGCAATCGTTTACCACCGCCTCTGGCGACTGGTCGATGTCCACGCGCACGGCATCCTCGTCCGGCCCCGGCGGCTCCAACGTCTCGAACTGAGAGCGGAGCATGTCCGTCCCCTTGAAGAAATGGCCCTTCCGCTGCTCCATCCGCTGGGCGAGCACCTCGAAGCTGGCGTCAAGATGGACAAAAACCGCGTCTGGCGCGCCTTGGCGCAACTGATCCCGATAGCGCCGCTTGAGTGCCGAACATGCAAGCACCACTGCCCCCTTTTGCCGCAGAAGGGCGCTGAGAGTTTGCAGCCACCCTGCCCGGTCCTGATCGGTCAGGGGCTGGCCGGCGCGCATCTTTTCGATGTTGGCGCGGGGGTGATGGTCGTCCCCATCGTGAAACGGCATCTGCAATTGCTGCGCCAGCGCAGCGCCGATATGGCTCTTGCCGCAGCCGGAAACGCCCATGACGATGATCGGTCGCATCAATTCCTCCTGTAGGCAGTCTGGCAGAAGGGCGCCGCCCATTCAATGCGGGCGTCAGAATTCGATCGGGGTGAAGTTGACTGCAAGCAGGATCTGTTCGTAGCTGAAAAAATCAACGCTCGACCTTGTCTGCATCGCGCCCACCGACAGAGAAACACGCGGCGTCACCGACTGGGCCAAGCTGACGCCAAGGCTGTCATCGGCCCGCGCCTCGCCTAAAAAGGTGCCACCGGCGACACGTTCGTGCCAGATCGTCGCCACGGAGGCATGTCCAAAGGTTCGCCAGCGGGCTTCGGCTGTGACGCGGTGTCGAAGGGCAAAGGTATCACCTGCGGGCGCGCCAAGCGTCACGGAGACCTCCGTCGCCACGCTGTCCCAGATCGCGCCCCAGCCAAAGGTGAGGATGTTCTGATCTGCCCGTTGTAGCATGCGCCGTCCAAGACCCGCGCTCAGCTCATGGTACCCGCCCCCAAAGGCTGTGATCCGACTGATCTGCGCCGAAACCAGCCCGCTTTCGGACCGCCCCAGCTTTCGGTCGGATCGGGTTGCCTCGGCGCAAAGATCAAGGAAGGTCCAGCCGACAAGATGGTTGCGGCTGCACAATTCGGCCCGCAGGTGGTTCCGCCCGATGTCCAGCTCCGGCGCCCAGGCAGCCCCGGCCGATAGGTTCGCCGATATGAACCTGCCCTCTGCCCATGCCATGCGTGCTTCTGCGCTGCCGCCTGCGCCCAAGGTAAAGGCCGGCTGTGCGCGGGCATCCTCGGGCGCCTCAAGAACCCAGTCGCCCATATAAAGCTGCCAGACGTGAAACCCGCCGTTGATGTTCGGGTCATAGCCCAGCTGCGGCTGGATCGAAGAGCGATGGCTGATGATCGCAGGGCTGGCGCTGTCATGATAGAACCCCTGCCCGACCATGTCGCGCCGGAGCAGTTCCACCTGCGCGCGCACGGCAGCGCCTGTTTCCAGTGCCCGGCCAAGCGCGAAGATGCGAAGCCTTTCTGACGACGAAAGCACTGCCGTCTGGCCAAGCGTGAACGGATCAGCCCCGGCGGGACCAGCCTGCAGCATGCACAACATTGCTGTCAGCACCGCCGCGCGGAGGATCATGGCCCCGGTCACCGGCCTTTGGTCAGTCCGGCGCGAACGTGTTCGGATGCTTGCCCCAGAATATCCCCTCGGCGGTCATGGGATCCCCTGCGCCACCAGCCGTATAAAGGCCCGAGGTGGTCATCTTCTCTACATCCTGCCGCAGCATCTGTGCTGTGGCGTGGACATTTCCGCGAAGCTCACCGCCGACCGCGACAGGCTTTGTGGTTCCGGGGGCGTAATAGTTCATGTCGATAGCGCCGCCAAAGGTCCCGGTCTGGATGTTGAAGGGAACAGTGGCCTGAAGTTCAGTACGAATTTGTTCCACCTGCCCCGCCATCGAGGGCGTGCGCAGGTCGATCGTGGCTGTTTCACTCCGGAAGTCGAGCTTCAGATTGACCAGTTCGCCGACGCTGCGGACGAAGGTGCCATCCGGAAGCGTCGTGTAAACCTCGGTGCCGCCGCGGAAGAAGAAAAGCCCCTCGCCATCGGCAAGTTCGTTCACCGCGACCGGGGTGAATGGCGCCTGGTCCGCGGTCAGTCGCAGAACCCGCAGGACACGTTCCTGCCCCGCACCGCCCGTCACCTCTGCCACCACTTCAAGTGTCATGGAGTCCTCATACGCCGCGTCGTTCAGGGCGATGAGGTTCCTGTAACTGGCCGGGGCAATATTCCGCTCGAACTGCTGCAGGATGGTGCCATCCCGTGCGTCCGTCGCCACCGTACGGCGGATGCGGTTTCTTTGGTCATGGCTGTTCTGGTACACCTCGGTGAAACGCGGCGTGTCGATATTTGCGCCTTCCGGCGGCAGGGATGTCACGCTGCTCCCGCCCCCACAGGCGGCAAGGGCCAGCACCGCAACGGCGCCAAGAAGATGAACAACAGGGCGCGCCATGCGGGCTCCTTGATAAAGTTGCAACCATGAATTGTGCAGAGGGTGTTGGGTTTTCCCTCTGCATTGCAAGTGATTCATCGAGGCGTTCAGCAATTTCCTTTGCGCTGATGTTTTTGCTTCACGCCAGGGGCCACACCATGCGCGCATCCCGATCCGCCAGTTTGCCAGTATACGGGGATGGCCTATAGTTTGCGTGGATCCGGCGCCCGGCGAGGCGCTGCCCGAATACGAAACAGGTGGGGAGCGCCGCAGATGGCAGACGAAAAGAACCAGGCAGACAAACCGGAAGTGGCAGACAACCGGCCGGCAACCGCGCCGGCTGCCAATCCGGCCGCGACATCAACCAGCAGCCCCGGCGCCACCCCTGCCCCTGCCACCGCGCCCGCTGCAGGCCGCGCGACGTTGTACGCGCTGGCGGCTCTTGCGGTCGTGGGGTGGCTTGTCGCGATCTGGGCGATGATTGATCGCAGCCGCGACGCAGATGAATACGCCCGCCGTTTGCAAGCGGTCGACGCGCAGCGCGCGCAGGCCGAACAGACGCTTGCCAACCAGACAGCCGCCGTCGGCACCATCGAGGAACTGGAGGCGCAGGTCGTCGCCCTGCGCGAGGAAGCCGTACCGCTTGTGACGGAACGCGACCAGATCGCCGCCGAACTCGAGGCCGCGCGGCAGGAACTGGCGGCTGCACAGGAACAGGCAGCAGCCTTGCAAGAGCAACGTGGCGCAATCGAAACAGAACTTGCCAGTCGCCAACAGCAAATCGAAGCCCTCACTGCCGAGCTTCAGCAGAACGAAGAACTCGTGGCCTCCAGCCGCGCAGAACTGGAAGAGGTCGGCGCGCGGCTTGAACAGGCCCGCGCGCAAGAGGCCGAACTGCGCGAAACCGTCGCCGCGCTGACCGAGGAAGCGTCCAACCTCTCGGCAGCCGCAGCGCAGGCGGAACAGCAGCTTCAGGCGGCGCAGACGGAACTGACCGGCCTGCAGGATCAGGTTCGCCAAGCCAATGCCGACCTTCAGGGCGTGCAGCAGCAGCGTGCCGAGCTTGAACGTCAGGTGACGGAACTGAGCGAGCGGCAGCCGCTTCTGGCCGAGGATGTCCGCGCCGCCGAGGAACAGCGGAATGCCGTGCAGGCCACGGTTGCGCAATTGACCCAGCAGCTGGCCGCTCGTTCGGAACAGCTGGCCCAGCTTGAGCAACGCATGGCCAACATGCAGACGCAACCCGCCGCTTCCATCGCGGCGGCTCAAGGGCCGCTGCAGCCGGGGCAGTACGTCCTTGGGCCGATCATCGCGACCTTCACCGCCGACGGCACGTTCCAAATGTCAGGCGCCGAGGCGCTGCAAAGCGTCGCTGGCAGCTACCAGGTCGCAGACGGCGTGCTGACGCTGAGCGACGTGACAGGGGACGTCCGGCAGCAGGCCTTTCCGATGCACTGCGCCATCTCCAAGGCGCAGAACGGCTTCCAGCTTGCCGACATCGACGGGAGCTGCGCCATCTTCAACGGCGAGGTCTTCGAGCGGCAGGAGTAACTGCCCGTCCATGCGCTTTGCAGCGGGCCTCGCACAGTGATGCGCGGGCCCGCTTGGCTTGAACATGCAGGCAGCACCGTCTCGGGACGTTCTGCTGGATCTACGGAGCGCCCGAGGCACAGGGACAGGGACAGGTGGAAATCTCTAAACCACCTCTCCCTTCGGGAGCACGGGCGCTGCTGACCCCGTGATTTCGAAACCCTCCGCCGGACTTCAAGCCTCAGAAATCTTAAATTTTACTGACACTTACGAGCGTCAGATCCCTCAGGCAAGAAGCCGGCAGAAATTATTTCAAAAAAAAGCGGAACCGTGGAACCGATTGGCGCCCGACGAGTTCTAGATGAAGCATCCAGTGAAGGGGGTGCGGGAAGACCAGTAACCGCGCGGGTGGCGCGGCAGTAACCAGTGTTTGTTTTTGGTTGGTAATGAGTAACCGGCGGCTCTGCCCGCCGGTTTTTTCTTTCCGGCAACATGTGACGCTTGCCTCCCATGCACGCAGGTGCAGGGGCCTTTGAGGGCGGCAGAACCAACACGCTCACCAGCCCCAACTCTCCTTAAGAGAATGTTTCTTGACGGTTACTAGTGTTTTAAGCGATCTCTGCGCCCAATCATCAGTGGGCTGAAGGAGATCAACATGTCGAACGTTACCGTGCGGGGCTGGAGCCTCGGCAAGGCCGTCTTCATGTTGTCCCTTGTCTGCATGGTAATCATCGCGACCTCGCTGGGTCTGGTTGTGGCTTATTATTCGGGGACGCTGACGGACCGCGCGCTGGAACGCGCGGTCCAAACCCGCAGCCGTACCGCGACGCTTGATCTTGCGCGGAGCCTTCATGCTGACTGGGAAGATCTTCGTTATGCCGCGGCCCGGCTGCCGGACGCAGATCCCGCCACCATCCGCGGCATCCTTGACGGGATCGTGGGCGACCAGACGCGTGTGTCGTGGGTGGGCTTTGCCCGCACCGATGGGACGGTTGTTACAGCCTCTGGCGGGCTGCTGGAAGGTGTGGATGTATCGGCGCGGCCATGGTTTCAAGCGGGGCTGCAAGGCAACTTCGCGGGCGACGTGCATGATGCGGTGCTTCTGAACCGCTTGCTGGGCGGCAGCGACGAAAATCCCCTGCAGTTCATCGACCTTGCGCTGCCGGTGCGGCGGCCAGACGGCGAGGTGATTGGCGTGCTGGGCAACCATATCAGCTTTGCCTGGGCCGAAGAATTCCTACGGGAAACGGCCGAGGTGCGCGACCTTGACCTTTTCCTTGTCAGCAGGGACGGGGCACCCATCCTGTCAACCGCAGGCGAGGTGCCGGCAACACTGAATCTGCAAAGCCTGCGCTCGGCAGCCGCGGGTGTCCAAGGGTCCGCTTACGAAGCCTGGCCGGACGGCAGAACCTACTTTGCCACGGTGGTGCCAGACGTGCTGTACCGTGACCTTCCTAACTTTGGGTGGCGATTGATCGGACGTACGGCGCCCGGTGCTTTCGACGCTGACCGCCGCGATGCGATGACGCTGATCGCGCTGGTCGTTGCCGGGGTGCTGGCGGCCATCTGCGCCGTGACGCTGGCCTTCATCGGCCTTTTCATCCGTCCGATTTCGGTCCTGGCCGTCAGCGCGGAACGCATTGCGGATGGCGAGGACGAATATCCACCGGAAATGGACAACACGCGTGAGGCCGCGCAACTCTCGGCGGCGCTTGCGCGCCTGCAGTCCCGCACCTGATCAGCCGGGCACGAAGCGCCGCGCAGCGTCCCGCAACATGACGCCCAGACGGACCGCGGTGATGCCCGGCGTCTTGTCCGCAGCATAGAAGCGGACATAGAGCGCATCGAACTGTTCCTCGGTCGGCAGCAGGCGCAGCCGCGCGCCGTCCCCGGTCGAGGAGATAGCATAGGCCTCCACCTCACCCACGCCAGTGATGGTGATCTTGCCCCGCGCGCCTTCCGGATAACGGCGGCCGCGGATGCGAACCGTGTCTCGGGTCAGGCCGATGATCCAGACGCGCTGCGGCGGCTCTTCGCCGAAGGTAAAAAGCGCGCGCTCCGGCTCGTCCGCGATGTGTTCCTCGGTCCTTGGCAGTTCAACACAGACAATCATCGTCGTGAACAGGACAAAGAGGTTGTATATCGTCCAGAACAGGATGACGATCTTGCCGTCCCCCGCATCATAAAATGCGAAGCGGTCGGACACGATCCCGATGAAAAGGCCGATCACGGTCAGCAGGAACAGGATCAGGAACGGCCGCATCATCGTCCACTGCACCTGAATGCGGCTGCGGTCGCCGCCCTTGGCGGTAACACTGAACGGATGGCCATGTGGCTTGATGATTCCCACGAAGGCCGCCCGGCTGATGGGGATGGCGCCGATCAGCTGGCTTACGTCATTGGCGATCGGCACCACCAGCCCCCGCGACAGCAGGTTAAGCACCGTCACCACCCAAAGATAGTAGGCGCCGAAATAGCTGATCACATCGGCGACGGAAGCATCGACCACCGTGACGTTGAAGAACCAGTAAAGCAACGGATAGACCAGTGCCGCGACCCGGAACGGGAAGGTGGTCATCCAGTAAAAGACGGAATCCACCACGCTCCACCGGTCGCGCAGGCGCAGGTTGTTCCGGCCAAAGGGGCCAAGCCGGCTGCGGGCGATCTGCATCAGCCCCAGGCACCAGCGGGCGCGCTGCGTCACGTACTCCTTAAGCCCCTCGGGGGCGAGGCCCTCGGTCAGCGCCTCGTTCAGGTAGGACGTGCTCCAGCCGGTATTCTGCAGCGCCAGCGTCAGCATGAAATCCTCGGTGATGCTGTCGGTGGGGAAGCCGCCGATGTCCTGCAACGCGTCCCATCGCGCGACCGAGGACGTGCCGCAGCAAAAGGCGATGCCCCAACCATCGCGGGCGGGCTGCATGTGGTCAAAGAAAAACCGCTGCTCGTCCGGGTATGACCGGTTGAGGCCAAGGTTGTGCTGGATCGGGTCCGGGTTGAAGAAGTGCTGCGGCGTCTGGACCAGCCCTACCTTCGGGTCATGGAACAGCGCAAGCGACCGGCTGAGAAACCCGTGGTGCGGCACGAAATCGGCATCCAGCACCGCCACGAAGGCCGGGGGTTCGGGATCGGCCGCCAGTACCTTCAGCCCGTTGTTGATGTTGCCGGCCTTCGATCCCTTGTTGTCGGACCGCCGCAGGTAACGCACGCCCTTTTTTTCGCAATAGTCCCGCAGCCAGTCGCGCCGCCCGTCATCAAGGATCAGCACCTCCTTGTTCGGATGACGGAGCGAGAGCGCGCCGACGATCGTCCGTTCCAGCACCTCAAGCTCTTCGTTGTAAGTCGCGATCATGATGGCGACCTTGGGATCGGGCGCGGGGCTCCACCATGCAAGGTTGGCGTCGGCTTCGGAACTGCGCTCCTTGATGCGGGACATGATGACAAAGGCGCTGAGCGAGCCAACAAGCGACAGAAGCTCCAGCGCGAAGAGAGACCAGCTTGCCGCGAAATCCACCGTCAGGCCCCACAGGGGCCAGTGTTTCAGTTGCGCGCCACCATGCGTAACGGGCACCCAGCAGGATCGCGACGGTAAACAGCGCGGTGCGGTGCAGGTTGTTTTCCCGCTGGACAAAAATCGGCAGCACCAGCGCCACGCCGCCGATCAGGATCAGGTGGACCAAACTGGACCACACCGGCCCCAGGTAGGGAAACAGGTCCATTTCCTATCCTAGCCCCAGAGATTGCGGAGCCAGTCGAGTGGGCGCCGGTCGAAGAAGACCCGCCCCGTCCGCCCGACGCCGCAGGCCAGCGCTGGATCACCGCGCAGGCCGGGCACTGAAACCAGCACGTCAAACCGCTCGAGGTGCCGCTCGCTCGGCGCGATGGCGAGGTTTCGGTAAATGGTCGCCGCCCCTGCCCCGGCCAGACGGTTGATCGTGCCCTCGAAGGTCTGTCCGCTGCCCGAGAGACGGAAGACTGCGCTGTCGCCCACCGAAAGCCGGTTGTAGACGTTTTCCGTCACCGACAGCGTGACCATGACCGAGGTACAATCCAGAAGAACGAAGGCATCCTGCCCGCGCTGCAGCGTCTCGCCGCTGGTGGTCAGGGCCTCCCATATCACGCCCTCGACCGGCGCGGTCATTTCGGCGACGCCGAAGCGGTTGACCCTCAGCCTTTCGCGGCCGACGCGGTCCGCCACCGCCTGCAGGCGACTTCGCGCATTCGTCAGTTCCGCATTAAGGCTCGCGGTGACGCTTTGCAGTTCAGCCAGCCGTTGTTCGGAATTGGGCGCATCGTTGTACCCATCGCCCAGGAACACCCCCGCCCGCGCGGCACGAAGTGCGATTTCCAGCACCTCGACCCGTTCCCGCGCATGGTCGAGCGCAATTTCATAAAGGCGTGGCTCGCCCGGCGTGCGGTCGGTGTCCTGATCCAGTACCTCGGCAAGATCGGCCTCTGCCCCACCGAATGCACCTGACGTTTCCAGCAGCGCAAGGCGGATGCGGGCATGGTCAAGGCCGGTCTCGATTTCCGCCAGCCGCTCGGTCCGGAAGGTTTCGGCGCGGGCCTCCAAGTGCGTGCGGATGTCGCTTGTCGCTTCAAGCTCCTGCTCCAGCCGCGCAACCTCCGCCTCGGCCAGGGACTGTTCCATCAAGAGGTCATCGAGCCGCACGCCGTCCACAAGTGGATCATTCATGGTGGCCAACACATCGCCACGGCGCACCGTGGTTCCCAAGGCACGCGGCGCCGCCTGAACCGCTCCCGCGACCGGGGCGCGGACAGTGGACAGGCGGGCGTTGACCACCGCATCGGCACTTGCGCCTGACATCTGCTCGCCCAGGATGATCCATACCGCCAAAGCGATGACGACTATCCCCGTCACAAGCCGAAAGTAGCGCATTCTCCGCCTTTCTCTGGTCCCGACGGTCTCGGCCGAGAACTCTCCGGGCCGTGGTTGATCCGCCATATTGTTTCTGATCAAGTTCTTAGCAAGCTAACGTGCAACTTCTGGGCAAATCAACTGCTCCTACTCGCTTCGAGGGCGAGAAAGATGCTAGAGATCCAGTGTGGGGAAATGGAGGAAGCAAAGTGATCGGCAGAACCAGGTTCCGGGGCCGCGCGCGTCATGTTTTTAGCCTTGGCTTCCTGCTGCTGTCGCTGGCGCCGCCGGCCGTGGCACAGGATGTGCAACCACTGATTGATGAAGGGCGTGCGGCGGCTCAGCAAGATCAGAATGTGCAGGCGCGTGATCTGTTTGAGCAGGCGCTGACCCTTGATCCCGCCCGCCGGCCAGAGCTTTTGCGCGAATACGCCGATCAACTATCCTACACGCGGCAAGCCGAAGAGGCCATTCCCCTGTATCGAGAAGCGCTGACGGCGAACTTAGGCGGAGAAGAGCGCGCGCGGGCGCAGACTGGCCTCGCACGTGCACTGTCCTGGACCGGCCGCCATGAAGAGGCCGCGGATCTGTGGCAGCAACGGCAGGACGCCGATCCCAGTAATCAAGAGGCCCGGCGCGGCCTGCGCGAGGCTTTGGTCGCGCAGGCCAGGGCTGAGGCGGCAGAGGCACGCCCTGCCGAGGCCGCTGCCCTTCTGGAACGGGCGATGGCAGCCGATCCTTCGGCACGGGCGGGGCTGTTGCGCGAATATGCCGATCAACTGACCTATGGCCAGCAGGCCGGACGTGCCATTCCGGTTTATGACGAGGCCATCGGCAGCAGCGGCATATCCCCCGAAGAACAGGCGTTGACCCGCCGCAACCGCGCTTTCGCCTTGCTCTGGAGCAGCGATCCACAGGCCGAAGCAGCCTGGGCCGAACTTGCCGCCGAAGACCCTGATGACGCTGAAGCGGCTGCCAACCTGAGGGCACTGCGGGCGCAGGCCCCGTCGGCGCCGCGTCGACGGGCCGCCCCGGCCCGGGTTGACGCGCCGACACCAGCGCGACCTTCTGCTGTGCCGCTTTTGACGCAGGCGGATGACCTCATGACCTCTGGCCGCGCGGCCGAAGCAGTGCCGCTCTTCCGTCGGGCTCTCGATATACCGCTGACCCCCGATCGCCGGCGGGAGGCGCTTCTAGGCCTTGCCCGGGCGCAGTCTTGGTCGGGGGACAATGCGGGCGCGGGGGCGACGTATGATGCGCTTCTGGCAATCGATCCTGCCGATGCAGAGGCAAGGCGGGGACAGGCCATGATCCTGACCTGGACCGGCCGCAGTGCAGAGGGCCAGCGCATCTTCGATGAGCTCCTTGTCGCCGACCCTGGAGACAACGCAGCCCGCCGCGGTGCTGCCGAGGCGCGGATGTATCAGGGCCGCCAGCGTGAGGCCCTGCGCCTGCTGTCCCCGTTGTTGGTGCAGGACGATCCAGAGGCACAGAGCCTGGCTGCGCGGGCCGAACTCTGGCGCGGCCGGCCGGACCGGGCGGTTCCGCTCGCCAACGCAGCCTTGGAAGATCGGCCCTACGACACCGGTGCCGCCGACGCTGCACGCGAGGCTGCGCGCCAGCTTCGCCCACGTACGGATTTGACGCTCGCTCTGTCGCGGCAGGACAACGGACTGCAGACTGTTACGCAAGAGCTCCGGCATCGCGTCTTCTTCAACGAGGGGCGGAGCAGCGCCGCCGTGGTCGAGCAGCTTTCCCATCTGCGGCATGACACGGGGGATGTGCGGGTCCTGACGCTGGGTATCTCGGGCACCCATGCCTGGGACGAGGATCTGGCGCTGGAGGGTTCGCTGACCGCCGCAAGGATCAACAGCGGCGGGCAGACGCGGGTCCGGCCGCTCTTTGACGGGGCGCTGCGTTATCAGGCCCGGGATGAGCTTCGGTTCGATCTTTTTACCAGCCGCTCCCTGTTCGATGACCGCAGTTCCGTCGCTGCCGGCGTTACCATGACCACACTTGGCCTTGGGGCGGAGGTCCAAGGCGTCTGGCGCCTGGCGCTGCGCGGCGGGCTGGGGTTTGTCAGCGACGGAAACCGCCGGCTGTTCGCCGAAGGCGCCGCCGAGCGGCAGGTTCCGGGCCTGCCGGTGTTCCTCGGCTTGCGCCACAGCTACCAAGGGTTCACGCGGCCGGACCGGTCCCGTGGCTATTTAAATCCAGACTGGATTCATACCACAGCCCTGACCGCGCGGTTCGAGAATGAGCTCGCACATGGCTGGACATTCGGCGCCGACGGAAGTGCCGGTTACGAGTGGCAGACGGACCAATCACAGCCGGTCTGGGGCGCAGGCCTCTGGGTCCGCTACGACGCAAACGACCGCGCCAGTTTCTCTGCGGATCTCCGGCACCAGGATTCGGCCGCGCTGGCCGGGGCACAAGGCTTCTGGCGGACGACCGGCACGTTTAGACTAGGGCTGCGCTGGTAGCACGAGAGGGAGGTCTGCCCCCGCCCGCAGACTTCGGATTTCAGAAGTGCCTCCGCCGCACAGGCTGTTCGGCATCCTGATGCTGCGCTGGCATCGAACGGGCAAGAGCCCTGCATCCGGAAGCCTTAAATTATCAGGCTCCCGGATCCCGGCAAAGCGCCAGATCAGTACGCGGCCGATGCCCGGAGGCCTGCCCGCGTTTCCGGAGTGGCGAGCTGATTATGCAGGGTCTGGAACTGCGCTTCCGCCTCTCTCCGCTGGCCGAGGTTGAGATAGGCGTAGGCGCGCAGGATGGCGAGGTCGCGGCGCAGGCTGCCCCGGATTTGTTCAAGCGCGTCGAGAAAGTTGATCGCGCTGCGATAGTCCCGCGACTGATAGGCCCGTACCCCCCGCTGGTCGAGGATGATGGATTCTACGTCCAGCCGCTGCTCCGGCGTCAGATCGGTGGCGGCAGCGATACGGGCGGCCTCCTCGGTCATCTGGTTGTTCAACAGCGCCAGCGCCATGCCAAAGCGGGCGTCCCGCGTCACCGTCGCCCCTAGCCCCGCTCGCTCCGCCACCCGAAAACCGGCCAGCGCCTCAAGCGGGCGGTCGAGGTTGTAGGCGCACCACGCGCGTTCGTACATCAGCTCGGCAGACCGGGGGTTCGTGGAATAGGCAAGACACGCAGCCCAATTCCCAGCGCTTGCGGCGTTACGCGTCTGCTGCAGCCGCGCATCACCGCGAGCCGGAAGCCGCCCCGCAACCGGCGCCGGCGGCGCTGCGGGGGCCGGTGCTGGGGCCGTAGCCGTGGCGGCTGCCTGCCGCTGTGGAGCGGAGGCGGCAGGCGCTTGGGCAGGCGGCGCCGCCGGCGTCCGCGTTGCTGGCGGCGCGGCGGGTGCCTGCGCAACAGGCGCAGCCCCGCCCAGAAGCCGCGAGCGCAGTTCTGTCAGGGCGCTTCCATTCGCCGGGAAGCGGCGCGTGGCGATGGCAAAGAACTCCTCCATCTCAGCGGGGCTTGCAACGGCGCTCGCCTTTTCCAGCGTCGCCACGATCTCGGAGAAGGTGTTGCACGACGACAGCACGCCGCGATAGGTGAGCACGGCGGCGCCGGCCTCTTGCACCGCCTGCTGCATTTCGGCGAGGTTCCAGGCGTTGTTGACCCGGTCGCACCGCAGAAGCGGAGGGTTATTCCGCGCAACCTCGATCGCCTCTCGCGGGCGGTTCTGGGCCACAGCCTGATCGAACCTTTGCTGAGCCTCGGTCAGTTGCAGCAGATCCCGCATTTCCGCGGGCGGCGTCCAACTGCTGTAGGCGGCCTGCGTTCGTTCAATTGCGGCTTGGGCGCCAGCAGTGTCGCCGCGCGCAATAAGCCGGTAGATCTCGTCGATCTCGGTTGAGGGTTGCTGCTGGAGCAGCGTTCCAAGATCCGATGGCGGGGTCCAGTTCGGGAAGGCCGACCGCAGGCGCTGCAGTTCGGCGTTGGTCGCGGCCTCGTCCCGCTGGCTGAGGTAGAAGCGCAGCGCCTCCAGATCACGGTCCGCAGGAACCTGTGCGGCGAGTGGTTGCGTCAGGCACAGGATCAGCGCGGCCGTGGCGGCCAGTCGGCGTTGAACGGGTTTTTTCATAGCGGAACACATCGTGGGTAAACTTCCATCTGCGCGATCAGCGCCATCAGGTGCAGGGTCGCCGGGTAGTAGGGCTGATCACCGGTGAACGGAGGAATTGCGGACCCGACGCTGGACGCGAGGGCACAATCCGCAAGCGCAGGCGTGGCGGCATAGCCTGCGTAGGTGCTATGTTCTTTCACCAGCCCGGTGCTGCGATCCAGAACCGTTGCTGCGCCCGGGCCCCCGTCGGAGGCTTGGTGCGCCCGCGCCATCGCCTGCACCGAGGAATGGGTGGAAAGCCCTGACCACAGCATGAACAGCGGCACGCGCATGGCCTCATAGCCGCTGTCGTCAGAAAATCCCTCGGCCGGCCGCCAGCCTTCAGCGGTGATCTCTGCCCAGTCGGGCATCAACTGGGTGGCAGACATTTCTTCAAGCAGCGCAACACCATCCCGGCTGGCGTCGATGAGGGACCGGATGCCGAAGGCCTCGCCCAAGTCGCGCATCGCGCGCGGCATATAGTAGGAGGGGTTGATGATGAAGCCGTTGTCGGTCGCAAAGCCTTCGATCGCCGGCAGCATCAGTAACCGCCCTGAGCCGTCGGGATGTTGCACAAGGCAAGTAGTGGACAGCGCTGATGCGAGTTCCTGCGCACGGCCAAGATCGCCCGGATCCCCGAAGATGCGGCCGCCACGCAGCAGCGCCCAGGCATAGAAGAGGTCGCCGTCACTGGCGTTGTTGTAGTCCGGAACCTGTGGCGTCTCTCCGGGGATCCAGCGCCAGGCGAGCAGCGGATCCGGGCGGATGGCCAGATGCGCCTCTGTCCAGTCGCGCATGGCGGCGAAGGCCTCATGGTCGCCAAAGGTGACCGCCATGGTCATGCCATAGCCCTGCCCTTCCGAGTGGCTGGCGTCTTTCTGGAACCCATCGATCACGCGGCCGGAACTATCCAGAAAACGCGACTTCCAGGATGCCCAGCTGGCTTGAAGCGGGTGATCAGCCGCGACCGGAGCCTGCTGGGCAGCGGCTCCTCTTGCGACGCCCATGGCAGCGGCGGCCACCAGGATCATGTTGAATCGGCGGCGGTCGATCATTTGAACCTCTTGCCAGTCATGGCAACAAAAGTCAGGGCAACAATTCCCGAAACCCATGCCATCGCAAGGATCAGGCCGACAAATGAAAGCGGCAGCCAAGACGCATAGTTCCCCAGCACGGACCGCAGGTTGTTCAGCGTCAGCGGCTCGTTCAGGACAGGAACCTGATCGGCGCTTGTCCAGCTTGCCCAGGTGCCATCGGCGCGCAGAACGGAGATTTGGCCACGGGGTCCGTCCGGAGCCTCTCGCCCCGCGGCGATCGCCCGCGCGACCTGCCCCATATCCGCTTGGGGCCCTGTCAGAAGCCACAGCGCATCCGGCCGCGCCAGATCGGGCTGCGCGATCAGGGCGACGCCGCGGTTCTGGGCCAGCCACTCTTCAGCAGGGCCATCGCCCGGCGCCATACCTGAAAGGAGCCGCGCGAACGAAGTGCCGGTAGCCGCCGGCGCCAATGTGGGTTCACCCGGCGACACTGCATCGACCAGCGCCTGACGGCTGACGTTCAACGTGTCGATCGGGATCTGCGATGCCTCACCGACATCAACGACCGTCAGCCTTGCCCCGGCTGCTTCGGCCCGGGGCTGCTGCAGCAGCGCTGCGAGGGTAAGAACCGCGCTGCCTTCGTCCACGCCCACTCGGGCCACGTCCTCGGGCCCAAGGCGCGATAGCGGTGCGGCGAGGTTCGCGAGCTGCATCCGGGGGCTTTCCGGCACCTGGATCGTCGTGTTGCCCAGAATGGTCAGAACATCGTCCTGGCGGATCGGACACGCCGCATCCGGCGGATCACCAGGGATCAGCGCCTCGAACGTTACGCTGTTGAGACCGGGGCGCAGCAGCCGCGCGTTGAATTGCACGTCCAACTGCGGCTGGACCTCGCCGCCTTCCCGGTCAAGCGGCAGGAGCCGAACGGACTCGCCATTGACCTTGACGAGGAGGATCGAGCCTGTCGGCAGCCCTTCCGGAAAGCCATAAAGCAAGCCAAGCCGTGCCTTTTGAGAGGCAAGTACCAGCCAATCCTGAGGCAAGCGGAACGTCAGGTCCTGCCGGAAGTAATGATCTCGCGTGGTGCTGTCTGCAAAACCAAGGTCATGAAGCGGTACTGGCGAGCCCGGCTGCAACAGGGGAGCGACCGTGCGCTGCGCCGCCTCGGGCAGAAGCCGGTCAAGGTCCTGCTGCGCGGATGCGCCGTCAAGCACCAGCACGATGGCACCGTCACCGCCGCGCCGGAAACCGGTTCCGCCGGACCCCGGGGGAAGGACCGCAACCCGCGCCAGCGCGGGCGCCGCGCCTTGCTGTGCCCAGAAGGGCGCCGCCCTGAAGCTCACGAAGCTGCCGCCGAACTGGCTTCCCAGCCGCGCGACAAGCGACCGGGTCAGGCCCGGATCTGCAAGCGCAAGATCGCCCCGAACCTCGATCGGCTGGTTCCTCATGGACTGGGCCGCCATGGCTGCAAGGAAATCCGCGGCCTGTGGAGCGAGCGTCGCGGGGCTGACCTTCACCCCGCTTTGACGCAGGTCCACCTCGGTCCACAGGGCAAAGCTGACGTCGGTGCCACAGAAGATGCGGTGATGGTGAACAGCCTCAATCCTGACGGTGTTCTCCCCGGCCTCGAGGTCAACCACGCCAAGGTCCACGGTGCCGAAGTCGCTGAAGTTCGACGGCTCGAACTCGCCCAGAACATTATCGTTCAGAATGACCCTGATCCGCGAGTATTCCGGCAGGGTGTTGATCGAGGTGCGGTAATGGATCTGGAACGTGGCGCCCCGGTCCGAAGCCGGAGAGTAAAGCCTGAATTCCGCCGCGCCGCTTTCACCCTGAAGGCGCGCGAACGACTGGTCGTTTGCCTGCGCCAGCCGGGGCAGAAGCGGCAGAACGATGGGCGCTGCCGCAACCGGCGCTACCTCGCCCGCGTCCCGCGCGGGCGGCATAGGGGTGGCGGGCGTCGTGGGGGGCGCTTCCTCGGCAAAGGGAATTTGAATCAGTGGTGCAGAATCTTCCTGCGCCTGCGCGCCAAGCGGCAGGAGCAGTGCAAGGACGCAGGCCGAGTGCCGCAACATATGCAAACGTTTCATCACGCACTCCCCATCGCCAAGGCGGAATTGTCGCGAGGCCCCTGTTCAGGCACGGGCAGGGTTTCCACGAACTCGGCACCAAAGGCCAAGAGGTGCGCGGGGCGCTGCTCGGTCACCGGATTCGCGTCGCGCCGCCGCCGGCGCGCAGGTTCGCGCATGAAATCTGCGATCGTCTTCGGCAGGGACGTGATGCTGAGGTAGAACACATAGCCAAGCCCTGGCAGCAGACCCTTCTTCTGGGACCGTGCGAGCCGCATCTTTGCCCAGTTCTCGCTGTCGCCGAACATGAGGTAGGCCACTGCGCCAAGCACCGACACTGGCTGGTCCGACAGGAACAGAACCCCGACCTCGGTTCCACCGACGCTCGAGTTCTTGACCGTCCTGATGCTGGCGCGGATATCCCGCTCGATATGGGGCGCCTCAGGGAGGATCGGGCGGAAGCAGATGATGTCGCCGGGTGCAAAACGCCGCGTCGGCGCGCCACTATCCGCAAAGTCGGTCCGGACAACCCGCAGCCTTGCGCCACTAGTGGAAGCGTCGAGGATGGTGGCGTCCAGCCGCTCGTCTGGGCTGAGATCGAAATGTACCCGCGCGGGGGCTTGCAGGCTGATGCGGGGAGAGCCGCGGCGCTGCTGCTTTTCCGCAACTGCCCGCAGGGCAAGCGACACCAGCAGGAAGTTGAAGATGGCCCAGCCGCCCACTGCCATGAGCACGGGATGGTCACCGGGGAAGGCAACCCATCTGATGGCCAGCGCCACGAGCCCGCCCAGCATCAGCAACGCGAGGCCCAGCAGCGGGCCGCAGATCGGCGAGATGTAATCCTCGACCAGAGTCTCGTCCTTGGCGGTCACGTTGAACTTGGCACCGCGAGGGCGAATGATCGTCCGTGCGACGGCGGCCGCGAGGTATGGCGACTGCGCGATCTCGTAGATTTCCGAGATCAGGGGCCATCGGTGGCGCGCGAACAGGGCGTTCTGGACCAGGAAGCTGATCGCCATGTAGCTGATCACATAGGCAAGCACTTCCTCGAACGTGGCTACGAAGATCTCTACCCCGAAGAAGAGGTAGGTGAGCGGCGCAAGAAGGAACGTCAGCCGGACCAGCGGAAACAGCCAGTAGCTCATGGAATTGAGGTAACACAGCCGCTGCGTAAAGCTCAGCCCGCGGCGGAACAGCGGGTTCTTGATCATCAGCATCTGCATCATGCCCGACGCCCAGCGACCGCGCTGCTGGATCAGCGTAGCAAAGGTTTCCGGCTGCAACCCGCCGATCATGGCGCGGTTGACATAAAGGCTCTTCCACCCGTGCGAATGGATTTCGAGTGCGGTTTCGGCATCTTCCGTGATCGTCTCGCCCGCGAAGCCGCCCACGCTGTCGAGCGCCGCGCGGCGCAGAACCGCGGCGGAACCGCAGAAGAAGGCGCCGTCCCAGCGATCAAGCCCGAGGTGGATGAAGTTGTAGAACATCTCGTTCTCGGGCGGGACAGCGTTGCTCAGGCCCAAGTTCCGCTCGATCGGGTCCTTGTTGATGAAGAAGTGCGGGGTCTGGACCAGGAAAAGCTTTGGGTCCTCGACGAAGTAGCCGACTGTGCGGGCTAGGAAGTCGCGGGTAGGCACGTGGTCCGCGTCGAAAACAACCACGAGATCGCCGTCAAGCTTTTCCAGCGCAGCAGTCATGTTGCCGGCCTTCGCATGTTCGTTCCGCGGGCGGGTGGAATAGATCACCCCCAGGTCCCGGCAAAGCGCCTGAAGATCGGCCCGCCGCTTGCGCGCCGCCGCGGCGATCGCCGGATCATCGGAATTGCAGCGCTGATCGGTGCCGCCATCATCGCAGAGCACCACGCGCTTGCGGTTTTCTGGATAGATCATGTTGCGCGCAGCCGAAAGCGTGACGCTCAGCATCTCGATCGGCTCGTTGTAGGACGGGACAAGAACATCGACCGTCGGCAGGTCGGCCGGTGCCACCTTGGGTGGAAAGGGCCGCTCCACCGGGTCGGCGGTGAGCACTGCGTTCAGGAAGAACACAAGAATGGCGTAGGTTTCCACCACGAACAGCAGGCCGCCGAGGATGAACGATGCCGTCAGCCCCGGTTCCGGCAGCGTTTCCGTAAAGCGCCAGATCCAGTAGCGAAGCACGATCACGCTGGCGGTCGCCATGAGGAGGAAGCGCGGCAGCCGCCGTTCGGCAAAGGGTTTGAGCAGCACGACCGTGACCACGGCCGCCGCGCCCAGAAGGGCCTGCACGAAGTTCGATGTCGGCGCGAGCGTCAGGACAACGATCGGGACCAGAAGCACGAACCATAGAAGCAGCACGAGAGCACGGCTCATCACGCCGCCTGTCGAAGTGGACGCAGCCATCGGTACCCCCGGCCTAGCGCATCGGCGCCGCAAGCGGCGACAGGTTGCGGTTTTCAGAAGGCGCGGCGCCGCCTGCGCTGCGCGGGAAATACGCCAGACGCTCGGCGGTTATCGGGGCAAGCGCCTCTTCCCGCGTCCCCACCACGCAGTTGCGCATCATCACGTCCATGACGTTCGCGCCGCTTGGCATGATGCGCTCCGCCTCTCCTATACGGCGAAGGGCCAGGATGCAGACGGTATCCGCGCCCACACGCTCTTCTGCCCAATGGTAGGACCCAAGCGCGTCCGTGGCGGAATTCAGGTTGCCCTCGCGCAGGCTGGTGAACGGTGTGGGAATGCCGCCGGTGCGCGTCACGAATTCGTTCGACCGCAGCGGCGCGTTCACCCCACCCCGGGTACGTGCGCGCAGCAAGAGCCAGTTATCCCCCGGCAGCGTGCTCTCGTTTCTGAGGGCGACGCGTTGTTCCCGGTCGGGGCCCACCGCACGTTCCAGCGTCAGGACGCCGTCCGGAACCTGAACCCAGGAACTCTGGTCCGCCACGATCACGTACTGAGCCGTTTCCTCGTCGGTCTGAGTAGGTCCGGCGCCCAGGCTTGGGCCTACTTGGTCGCAGGCCATGACAAGCCCGGCAAGCAACAAGGGCGCAAGCCCCGCCAACCGCCGGAGGGACTGCACGCCCTTCTCATTCCTTGGGGTATCGTTCATGACTGGCAACCACATCCGTTTGCGCCGGGCAATACCGGCAAAGCACCTGTTCCTCATCCCGCGCCGGCGCGGTTGGTCAGGATTTCCGGGCAAAACCGGAAGGCCCGACCGACGAGTTCTGTTCACGCTGCGGCCAGGGGATACTTTCCTTGGAAAGATGACCGAACCGCAAATCAATGTCGGGAACTGCTGTTCCAAAAGTTGTCTGCAAGAAGATGAACTATCTTTTTACGGGCGTTCTGTGAAGCTTTTTGTCAAAGCGGCACAAGTTCACCTGCCTCGCGTGTCCCGAAAGGCGCAGGGTCATCATGTAGCAGGACAATTTCCGGCTGGGTATGCAGCGGCCAGAAGCCAGCCCCGGCGAATCGCCGGTTGCGGATGCGACCGCAGAGCGGCCTAAGGTGACCCTGTGCCGCGCCCGCGTTCCAGTAGCCGCGCCACGACCTCCAGCAGCGCGTCGTGGCTGTAGGGCTTGTCAAGCACCGCGTCGAAAAGATCGCTTCGATCCCGCGCGATGCCACCCTGCGCCCCGGTCACAAGCACAATCGGCAGGTCGTGCAGGGCCGGGTCCGCGCGGATCTCGGTGGCTACCTCCATCCCGTTCAGCATCGGCATCATGAAGTCCGTGACCAGAAGCGCAGGGCCACGCCGCCGCACCAGGTCAAGCGCCTTGCGGCCGTTCTGCGCCATGAAGACTTCGTGCCCTTCATCCTCCAGAAGGTCCGCGAGCATCTGGGCAAGCAGGAACTCGTCATCTGCGACGACAATTACTGCCATGGTGACACGCTCCTCCGCATACGCATCAGATTGATCCAACCTCGCGTGCGATCCCCTCTGGGTCCCATTGTGAAGGGCTGACAAGGGTCAGCCCCCGCGAGGTGAAGCGGAGTGCGTGAGTGGAAGTATTGAAGTCGCTGTCGCGCATCTTCTGGATGGAAATGGTCCGGTGCAGGTCGTGGCCTCGTTCAACCCGCCGCAGAAGGATCAGGTTGTCGTGCAGCGCCGACAGAGGTTCCACAGGGGCGCCGGCAACGCTGGTCAGGGGCTCGCGCAGTTCCCACGTCGCAAGCGTCGTCACTTCCATGTCGCGCAGGCGATTGATGAGGGTGGCGAAGAACTCGGTCAGCCGCTGGGGCGTGGCGGCCGCGCGGCTGAACCCGCCCATCCCGTCGATGACCAGGCGCCGCACCTTCCGGGCCTCCACATGTTCAAGAAGCTGACTCCCCAGCTTGTCCAGAAGGTTTTCGCCCATCGGATGCCAAAGCAGGTCAAGCACGTCCGGCCCGGGCAACTGGATGCCGAGATTCTGCGCCTTCTGCGCCAGGCGCTGCGGCGTCTCGAAGAAACCGAAGTGGAGCCCGGGCTCCTCGGCGCTGGCGGCACTGAGAAAGTGCAGGCCCAGAGTGGTCTTGCCGGTGCCCGTGGGGCCGCTTGCCAGTGTGAGAGAGCCTGCTGGAAAGCCGCCGTGGATCAGTTCATCGAGATCGGCGCAGCCGCTGGACAGGCGATGCTCCAGCCCTGGCGCATCAAACCACTGACGCTGAATTGCTGCCTCCAGCCGCGGATAGACGGTGATGCCACGGTCGCTGATCTCGTACTGGTGCAGGCCACCGATCATGGCGCTGCCGCGCGCCTTGCGCACCTGCAGTCGCCGGATGCCGCGTACACCCACCAGATCCTCGCTCAGGTCAACGACCCCGTCGACCATGGTGTGTTCAGGGCTCGCGTCATCAAGTTCGGTGCTGGTCAGGAACAGCGTCGTGCAGCGGGCAAAGGCCGCCTGCCCCTGAAGTTCGGCCACGAAAGTCTTGACGTCGAGATTGTTGTCCGCCCGGTCGCGGGCGTTCAGCAGCCCGTCAAAGACCAGCAGCTGCGCGTCATGGCGCCGGATTTCGGTCCGCAGCAACTGGACCACCGCCCCAAGCCCTTCGTCCCGAAGCGTCGAAAAGGCGCTGAGATAGATGACGTTCTGCCCCACCCGGGAATGGTCAAAGAATTTCAGGGTGGACAGGTTCTGGAACAGCCGGTCGTGCGACTCTGACAGAAGCGTAACGTAGAGAACCTTTTCCCCCAGTGCGGCCCGCGCAAAGGCGATCTGGTTCGACAGGATAGTTTTGCCGGCGCCGGGTCTGCCTTGAAAGATATAGGAAGCCCCTTCTACGAAGCCCCCGCCCAGCACCCTGTCCAGCCCTGCCACACCGCTTTCTACCCGCCCGAGATCCCGCACGCCTCATTCCTCAGCTGTCACGCCTGCCCCGACGCTGTATCGACCTAGCGCCTTTCGCCACGGTTTCCAAGCACATGCATGTCTCAGTTTTTCGAAGCAGGCGGCGTACCATGGGTGTGGAACGTCTCGATCGTTTTCAGGCCCCAGGCCTGCCCCTTCTTGCGTTCGGCTTCGGTCCAGCAGACGGGCTCCCAATCCGGGGCGAGGATCAGCCGGGCGCCGGCGTTGGCAAGCTCGATCCGGTTGCCCGCGGGTTCCCAGACATACAGGAAGAAGGTGCCTTGGATTGCATGCTTGTGGGGGCCGGTTTCGATATGCACGCCGTTTTCGAGCATGATGTCTGCCGCGCGCAGGATGTCCTCGCGCTGATCGGTGGCATAGGTCACGTGGTGCAGCCGCCCCTGCTGGCCGCCATGTTCCTCGGTGCAGGCAAGGTCATAGGTCTTGTTGTTCACAGTGAACCAGCAGCCGCCAATCCGTCCGTTGTCCAATTGGATGTATTCAGTGACACGCGACCCAAGGCAGGTTTCCATGAAGCGCCGGAACTCTGCCACGTCCGCAGCCAGCAGGTTCACGTGGTCAAGCCTGCGCGGATGGCATCCACGCCCGTGGAACCGGCTGGCCATGTTCTTGAGCGCTGGCCGCTCATCATCCTTCAGGTCGGGGCGGCGGGTTTCCCAGTAGATTTCGAAGATGTGGCCAAATGGATCCTCGAACCGGAAGGCGGGGCCGTGCCCAAGGTCACCTTCGGTCCAGCCGTGGGTCTTGTAGCCCGAAGCCTCGATGGCAGCCACGCGCCGCTCCAGCGCCTCGGGGCTGGAGGCGCGGTAGCCGATGTGGCCAACGCCGGTGGTGTCGCTGCGGCTGAGCTTCAGCGTGTGGAACTCATAGTCATCCCAAGCCCGCAGATAGGCCGAGGTTTCATCCTCGGCCGACAGCGACAGCCCATAGACGTTGATGAAGAACGCGAGGCTCTCGTCATACCTGTCGGTGAAGATCTCGACATGGCCGAGATGCGCGATATCGTGGCCCGTCATGGTCCCCTCCTGCTCCCTTTCGGGCATCCCATCACGGCGCGGGCGCTGGCGCCAAATCGAAAGCCCGTGCGCCGGCATAAGAAATGGCTATGATCAGCGCGATCAGGAGGACAAATGATCGGACGCAACCTTCGTCATCTGCGACTGTTTCTGGCGGTGGCCGAACTGGGCTCGCCTACGCTGGCGGCGTCGCGTTACAACCTGTCGCAGCCAGCGGTGACGCAGGCCATCGGCAAGCTTGAACGCCAGGCTGGGGGCGCATTGTTTGACCGCGCTCGGAACGGCTTCCGCTTCACTGAACGCGGAGCGCTTCTGGTCACGCGGGTTCAAAGGGCCTTCGCGCGGCTCGATCCGGCACTGGCAGAGATTTCGCCGCGGCTCGTGCTTACGGCAACCTCGGCACAACTGGAGGCGCTGATTGCCACGAGGGAGGCGGAGAACTTCACCCTCGCGGCCCGGCGGCTGGGGGTGGCGCAGCCTACGGTCCACCGGGCGGTGGCCCAACTGGAACAGGAAGCGGGCCGTCCCCTGTTCCAGCGGCGGCCGGGCGGTCTTGTTGCGGATCGGGCCTGTGAGGCGCTTGCGCAGGCGGCGCGGCTCGCATTCTCCGAACTCGCGCAGGCAGAGACGGACCTGGCCGATCTCGACGGGTGCGAGGTCGGCGGCATCGTCATCGGCGCACTGCCGCTTTCGCGGTCTGTCCTGTTGCCGCAAGCGTTGGCAGCACTGCGCCAGCAGCGCCCGACCTTGCGGATCAGGGTGATCGACGGGCCCTACAGCGGGCTGCTGACGCGACTTCGTCGAGGCGAGATTGACATGATGCTGGGGGCACTGCGGGACCCGGCGCCTATCGGCGACGTGGTTCAGGAACGCTTGTTCGACGACCGGCTAACCATCCTCGCCGGCCACGGGCACCCACTGGCCGATCGCCGGGCGCTGAGCGCTGAAGACCTGGCCGCCTGGCCTTGGATCGTCCCCCGCGAAGGAACACCGGCCCGCGACCAGTTCCACGCCTTCTTTCTCGGGGCCGGGCTTGCCCCGCCAGAAAGCATCATCGAATCCGGTTCCGTTCTGCTGATGCGCGAGATGCTTTCCCAAGGACAGTTCCTGGGCTGCATCTCGCAGCTTCAGGCTGAGGCGGAGCTGTCGCGGGGGCTTCTTATTCCGCTCGACATCGCCTCTGACTGGCCGGGCCGTCCAATCGGCCTGACGTTCCGGTCAGGTTGGGCGCCCTCCCGGCCGCAGCAACTGCTGCTGGACCTGATCCGCCAGCAGGCAGCCGTGCTTGCATCCGGTCAAAGATCCTTGGCGCTTGCGTCCGCTTCCCCGGCCACCCAATAGCCCGCCGCCTTGAGCCAGGCTGGCGGATGCCCACGATCCAGCAGATGGTCCCGCAGCGCCCGCGCAACGCCGGCCTCTGCAGCGATCCAGACGAAAGTTTCGGGCTGCACCTCGATGCCAGCAAGCTGTTCCAGCAGCGGCGCAGGATCTGTCGGGTCCTGACGGTGTGCCCAGAAGGCGCGGCCCTCGCCGATTGCCAGCGGCTGCTCATCCTCCGGCCCCGGCACGGCGACGAGCGTAGTGACGAAAACACCGCGGGGCAGTTCCTCTACCCGCCGGGCGATGGACGGCAGCGCCGTTTCGTCCCCGACCAACAACCAGCGTGCCACCGGCCCCCCGATCACCTGAGAGCCACGGGGACCACCGATCTCTGCCTTGTCGCCCGGCTGGACCGACAGCGCCCACTGGGTCGCCAGGCCAGCATCATGCAGGGCAAAGTCGATGACCAAGGTGCCTTGCGCAGCATCATGGTGACGGGGGGTGTAGTCGCGCATCGCCTGACCGCCCTGCCCGTCCGGCACGAAGATTTTGATGTGGTCGCCCGGAGAAAGCGAGACGAACCCTTCAAGTTCCGGCCCGCTAAGGGTCAGCCGCAGCATGTGGGGCGTCAGGCGCTCGGTGGCCGCTATCGTCAGGGTGCGGCGGCGCGTTTCATGGCGAAAGCGTTCGATCGTGGGTATCGTCATGTCATGTCCTTTGGGTTCCGTCGGGTCTGGCGGCGGCTGGACACAGGCGCGATCCATGTGCGCCTTGACGTGAACGTGTTGCGTGCCCTCGCGGGGCGGGGCGAAGATAGACGCGGTAACGCCACGGCTTCAAGCGCAAAGACGCAGAGGGCAGACGTGACCGATCAACTGCCCAGCAGCGCCGCGATCTCGCTGTCGGGCCGGGCGTTCCCCTCCCGCACAAGGACGTAAAGCTTGTCGGCATGGATCGTGGTGCCGGTGTGGGGATTTATGATGATCCGCTCGTCACCCGTGTTTCGAAAAGCGATCGGCACGCCGATGTCCCTGCGCACCAGAAGCGAGACGAGGTCTTCCCAAAGCCAGCCGTTGACATCGACATCGTAGCGCCAGCATTCATCGCGCGAACTGGTGAAAAGATCCTCCAGAATTGCCTCGCTTCCCGGGGCTGCCAAGGCGCGGACGATCATCTCGGGATAGCCGCGCAGGGGGCGGACGATGACATCGGCGCCAAAGCGGCGAAACCGAGGACGGTTTTCATCCATCACGCATTCCGCGAGGATCCGGCAGGTGCAGCCGATGTCCCGCAGCCGGTCAACGGCGTCAAGCGTGCTGGCATCCGAAGCCGGGTCCACGTCGCTGTCCGCCAGCACCACGACGACACCCGCGTCGGGGGCGCCTGCCTCGCGCAGGGCGTCCGGGTCCCAGATTTCTCCTTGGTGATGGACGACGCCGAGCGCGCTCAGGCTGCTGGGCAGGCCGTTCGGAAAGCAGGTGCAAAGCAACTGAACTGGGGTATCGCGGAAGCGCCGGCTGGCACGGAACTCCTTGACCAGCCGGATAAGGTAGGCGGTCGCCTGCTGTGACGGCACGTTTAGTACCAGTATATGGCCGGTCATGTTCCACCTCCAAAGGCCCAGGCGCATCCGGTCGCGGCGGTCGGTGCGGGATTCAAAATAGGTGGCCGCTGCCTGGAAGGCGATCCAGATGCCGCCAAGGAAAACAAGCAACATCGTGGACATGCGGCCCGGTAACGTCTCGGGCGAGAGGTCGCCGTAGCCGACGGTGGTCATCGTGGTCATCGTAAGCCACAGCGCCTGGAACGGGTCCAGCCCCTCGAACAGCATCATGGCGGCCACATGCAGGGCCCCCAGAACCAAGAGGAGAACAAAAAGCCGCCTGAATGCGTGCCGCAGGCTCAGGGGCCGGACCAGTTCCGACACTCGCGTTGGCCGCCCTCGGGTGCGGGCCGGTGCGGCGCCCTTGCCGCGGGCGTATGTCCTTGGGAGGGCTACGGGTTGTTCCTGCGCCGGATTGGCCACGGTGGCTGTCACCTCATCTTCTTCACGTAGGGGCACAAGCTAGCGCACCCTACGCCGCTGTCCCGGGATCAGTCACGACGCGACCGGCGGAAGGCCATCAGGGCCGCCAGCGCACCACAGACATGGGCGATGATGTCGGTCATCGTATCGTCAAGCCCCGTATCCTGCGCGTCGGAGTCAAACAACACGTCGAGCGCATATTCCAGCACCTCCCACAGGGCTGCGATGGCGATGGAGAAACTGAGGAGGAACGTGATCTTGAGCCTGTGGTTCCTGCGGTCTGGCCCATGGGAAAGCTGGTCGAAAAGCAGCCCACCCAGGAAGCACAGCAGCGCCCCCGCCACCGCATGCGCCGCCAGATCCCACCACCAGAAGCGTTCATAGAAAGTCAGCCGTTCGCCGAGAAAAATCGTCGCAAACACCAGCACGGCTGTTGATCGGTCGACAGAAGGCGGCAGGTGGAACCGTGTGTTGCCCCGGATTGCCGGTGGAATAAGGCAGGCGCCAAGGGCGCCGAACGCGGCCAGCGCATCCCAAGGGCGGCCCAGCATCAACTCGATCCCGATCTGCGTCAGGAAGAACGCCTGCATCGCCAGCAGCAGGCGGTCCTGGCGCAGCAGCGCCGTGGCGATGCCGCCCCCGCTGGCGGGGCGGTCCGGCTTTGAAACATGCGTCACTTGATTTTCCCCGTGGTCACTGTACCTCTGGACCTAAGGGATGGGCAGCCGAAGGCAATGATGGCGCATTTTGCGGTGATCACACCGGCACTGCCGAGCCACGTGTCGGTCCATCTGTGCCTCGCGCAGACGCTGATGGAACGCGGGCACCGGGTCAGCCTGCTGGGCCCTGACGGGCTGATGAAGGTGGCAGAAGGGCTGCCGCAACACCCACCCCTGCCCCGGATCTTGGAAATCGGCCGCCCGCAGGTGCGGAAGGGCAAAGGCTTCTTGCAGTTGCTCCGGCGGCTTGCGGCCGAGACTGCCCTGCATTGCGAGGCCACGCCCGACATACTCCGCCAGATCGGCGTCGACGCGGTGATCTGCGACCAGATGGAGCCGGGCGGCAGCCTTGCGGCCGAAGTTGCGGGCCTGCCGCGGATCACGCTCGCCTCGGCCCTGCCCGCCAACCGGGAGCCGGGCCTGCCGCCGCCCTTCGTCGGCTGGCGCTATGCCGAGGGGCCGCGGGCAGAGAAACATTTTGCCGCTGCGTGGCGCGTGTCGGACTGGCTGATGTCGGCACAGTCGCGCGTGCTTCTGGAAGCATGTGCCCGGCATGGCCTGCCCCCCCGCGGATGGCTGTCGGACTGGGTCTCTCCCCTTTGCGACCTGGCGCAAGGGGTGCCCAGCCTCGATTTTCCCCGCATGGCGCCCGGCCCCGGCTTTCACTGGATCGGGTCCGTGCGCGGGCCGGACACTGACAGCTTCCCCATCGACAGCGGGGGCCGCCCGCTGGTGTTCGCTTCGCTGGGTACGCTCCAAGGCGGCCGTGTGCGGTTGATGCGCAATATTGCCCAAGCCTGCGCCGATCTCGATCTGTGCCTGGCGCTGGCCCATTGCGGCGGGTTGACACAGGCGCAGGTCGCGCGGCTGCCGGGGCGGCCCGTCGTGCGGGATTTTTTTCCGCAACGCGCGGTTCTGGCCCAAGCCGCCGCTGTTGTAACGCACGGCGGATTCAACACGGTGCTTGATGCCGCCGAACACGGGGTGCCAATGGTGGTGGTGCCGCTGGCATATGAACAGCCCGCCATCGCGGCGCGGCTGGAACGGGCCGGGGCCGCGCGGGTCGTGCCGCGGTGGCGGGCCTCTCGTGCCGCCTTGCGCGACGCGCTTTCGGCGGTGCTGCACGAACCATCCTACCGGGCCGCGCTTGTGCGGCCTGCGGCAGAGATCCGTGCGGCTGGCGGCGTCGACCGTGCCGCTGATCTGATCGAGGCAGCGGTGCCAAGCCGTCCCGCGGTGCTGGCAGCGGGGGCCGGATGACCTTCAACCCGGTTCAGGACGTAATCATTGCAGGGGCGGGCCTCGCCGGCAGCCTTGTCGCAATGCGTCTGGCCACACAACACCCGGACCTGCGCATCCTGATCGTGGATCGGGACCGGGAACCGGGACGCGGCCATACCTGGTCATTCCACTCGACCGATCTGGACCCCCAAAGCGCAGAATGGATCCGGCCCGCCATCGCCTGGAGCTGGCAGGGACAAGAGGTCCGCTTCCCTACGCACCAGCGGCAGTTGCGGGCCGGGTACAACAGCATCACGCCGGACAGTCTGCGCGCCGCCCTCATCGCCCATCCGCAGATCCGTGTCGTCCAAGGGACAGTGGCGGAAGTGGACGGGGCGCAGGTGCGGCTTGAGGATGGCCGCCGCTTCACCGCGCCCCTGACGATCGACGCCCGGGGCCATGTCTCCAGCCGCCACATGCGGCTGGGCTATCAGAAGTTCCTTGGGCTGGAGCTGGAGGTGCCGGGCGGCCACGGCCTGCCGCGTCCGGTGATCATGGATGCGACGGTGCCGCAGCTTGACGGCTACCGCTTTGTCTATTGCCTTCCCTTCACGGCTGACAGGGTGCTGGTCGAGGATACGCGCTATAGCGACGGGCCGGGCCAGGACCCTCTGGCGCTGAGGGATGCGGTTCTGGATTACGCGGTGGACAGGGGCTGGAAGTCCCCGCGCATCCTGCGCCAGGAGGACGGCGTGCTGCCGATTGCGCTGGCGCTGGATGCAGCCGGGCTTTGGCAGGAACTGGATGGCAGCGCCGTGCCAATCGGTTTGCGTGCCGGACTGTTCCACCCGGTAACCGGCTATTCCCTTCCCACCGCTGTCCGCACGGCCGAGGTCATCGCCGCCGCCCCGCGCCTGCAAACCGAGGTCGTCTTTCCCCTCGTCCGCGACTTCGCGGTGGCCTGCGCACGGCGGCAAGCATTCCTGCGGCTGCTCAACCGGATGCTGTTCCGGGGCTGCCCGCCTCAGGAACGCTACCGGTTGCTCGAGCGGTTCTACCGCCTGCCCGAGCCGCTGATCGAACGGTTCTATGCGGACCGGCTGACCCTGAGCGACACGCTGCGGATCGTGACAGGCAAACCGCCCATTCCCCTGCGCCGGGCATTTGCCTGCCTTGCTGAACGGCCCCTTTTGGAACATGGTTGAAAGATGAAGCAAACGCGTGCCGCCGTCATCGGATCGGGCTTTGGCGGGCTGGCCCTTGCCATCCGGCTGCAAAGCGCGGGCATCCCCACCACGATCTTTGAGGCCCGCGACAAGCCGGGCGGGCGGGCCTATGTCTATCGCGACGAGGGTTTCGTATTCGATGCGGGGCCGACCGTGATCACCGATCCCGCGGCGCTGGAAGAGCTTTGGGCCCTGTCGGGGCGCAGGATGCAGGACCACGTGACCCTGCTGCCAGTCTCGCCCTTCTATCGGCTTTGCTGGGAGGATGGTTTCACCTTCGACTATGACAACGACCAGACCGCACTGGATCGGCAGATCGCCGCAAAATCGCCCCCGGACGTTGAGGGATACGGCCGCTTCCTGGCTTACAGCCGCGATGTCTATGAAGAAGGCTATCGCAAGCTGGGGACCGTGCCGTTCCTGAACTTTGCTGACATGGTTCGGGCGGCGCCGCAACTTGTCCGGCTGCGCGCGGACCGGTCGGTACATGACGCGGTGGCGCGGTTCATCACTGACGAGCAGCTGCGGATGGCTTTCTCGTTCCACTCGCTGCTCGTCGGCGGGAACCCCTTTGAAACCTCGGCCATCTATGCGCTGATCCACGCCCTGGAACGGGAAGGCGGAGTTTGGTTCGCCAAGGGCGGGACCGGTGCGCTGGTTGACGGGATGGTGCGGCTGTTCACCGAGCTTGGCGGCGAGATCAGGCTGAACACCCGCGTCGCGCGGATCGAGACGGAGGGCACCCGCGCCCGCGCCGTCGTCACCGAGGACGGAGAGCACCATGCGGCTGACATGGTCGCCTCCAACGCGGACGTCATGCACAGCTACCGGGACCTTCTGGGCCACACGCGGCGCGGGCAGCGGGCGGCGCGGCGGCTGGACCGGCGGCGCTGGTCGATGTCTCTGTTCGTGATCTACTTCGGCCTGCGGCGAAAGCATGACCACCTGAAGCATCACACGGTCCTGTTCGGGCCGCGTTATCGGGAACTGGTGTCGGACATCTTCCATGGCAGCGCCCTGCCCGATGACTTCTCTCTTTATCTTCACGCGCCATCGGTGACTGACGACAGCATGGCCCCGCCGGGGTGTTCGGCCTATTACGTCCTGTCGCCGGTTCCCCACCTTGGGCAGGCCGACATCGACTGGGATACAGAGGGACCCAAGTACCGGGATCGCATCCTGGCCTATCTTGAGGAGCGCTACATCCCCGGCCTCCGCTCTGACTTGGTGACCTCGCGCATTTTTACGCCGGCGGATTTCCGGGATGAACTTGCGGCGCATCACGGCTCTGCCTTCTCGGTCGAGCCGATCCTGACCCAAAGCGCGTGGTTCCGGCCCCATAACCGCGACAGCAAGATCCCGAACTTCTACATCGTGGGCGCGGGCACCCATCCCGGCGCGGGCATCCCCGGCGTGGTCGGATCTGCCAAGGCAACTGCAGCGCTGATGCTGGCGGATGCAGGGCAGCACGATGGATGAGGCGGCGCTTCTGCAATGGGCGCAAGCCCAGATGGCGCAGGGATCGAGCAGCTTTGCCGCCGCGGCGCGGGTGATGCCCAGGTCCGCACGGCAGGATGCCATCCTGCTTTACGCCTGGTGCCGGCACTGCGACGACATGATCGACGGGCAGGAACTGGGCGGCAGCCTGCACGAACCCCCGGCCGAGGTGCAGTTGATGCGGCTTGAAGCCTTGATCGCGGAGACGCGGGCGGCGCTGGAAATAAATAACCCGGTCGCCCCACCCTACCAGGCACTGCGGCTGGTGGCGCGGCGGCATGACATGCCGCTGGACTGGCCGCTCGACCTGATCGAGGGCTTCCGCTGGGATGTGGAGCGTCGCCCCTTCAACACCATCGGGGACACATTGCGCTATGGCTATCATGTGGCAGGTGTCGTGGGCGTGATGATGGCGCGGCTGATGGGTGTCAGGGATGAGGCGGTGCTTGACCGGGCCTGCGACCTCGGCCTAGCCTTCCAACTGACGAACATTGCGCGGGACGTGCGCGAGGATGCGCAGGCAGGGCGCGTTTATCTGCCGGCCGAATGGCTTGGAGGCGCAGAGGTTGATCCGGAGGGCCTGCCCTCGCCAAATGTCATGGCGGCTACCTTGCGCCTGCTGGATACGGCAGAGCCCTATTATGCCTCTGCCCGCTGCGGGTTGGCGGCGCTGCCGGCGGGATGTGCCTGGGGGATTGCCGCGGCGCATCGCATATACCGCGAGATCGGCCAGCAGATCCGGAAGCAGGGCGCGGTGGCCTATGCCGGGCGGGTATCGACCTCGCGCAGTCGCAAGGCGGTGCTGCTGGCGGCGGGCCTGGGCGACATGGGCATCAGCCGCCTGCCCCGGGCTTCGACCTCGCGCGACGGGCTTTGGACCCGCCCGGTTCGGTCAGTGGATCGTTTCGCGCTCTGAGGACGGATGTTCTGCCGGCGACAGTGCACCGCCTTGTCGCAGCTGCTTCTTCAGCACCGGCACCGGCGGGGCATAGATGAAGCCGAAGGACACGCAGCCCTCACGCCCCTCGACCGCGTGGTGAAGCCGGTGCGCCTGGTATAGCCGCCTAAGGTAGCCGCGTCGGGGCACGTGGCGGAAGGGCCAGCGCTGGTGCACCAGCCCGTCATGCACGATGAAGTAAATCGCGCCATAAAGCGTCACCCCAATAGCGATCCATGTCAGGCGCGGCCACCACTGGCTGCCCGCCGCGAACAGCAGGATGGCGATGCCCGCAAAAACCACGGCGTAGAGGTCGTTCTTTTCGAACACGCCATGACGTTCTTCGTGGTGCGATCGGTGCCAGTTCCAGCCCCAGTTGCCGTGCATGATCCAGCGGTGCGCGGCATAGGCGACGAGTTCCATCACAGCGACGGTCAGGATCACGATCGCTGTGTTCAGAAGGATCGTCATATCGGAAAGCTCCGCGCCAGGACCGAGCCGACATAAGTTTTCAGCGGCACAAGGTCGAGTTCCACCGCGTCCAGCGCGGTGTTGACCTCTTGCACACGGGCATGAAACAGCGCCTCGACCGCGTGGCGGTCCATGACCCGGCTGAGAGCAAGCTTGTCACCGTCGCGGGCCAGCGTCTTGCCGTGGCTTGTCTGATCGCGTGATATGTCGATGAGATCGTCATACGCTTGGAAGGCAAGGCCAAGCGAGTCCGCGAAGCTGCGCAGGGCGCCGGCGCAGGGCGCTGGAAGGCCGCCAAGTAGTACCACCGACTCGATCCCCGCGGTGAAAAGCGACGCGGTCTTGAGCCTGTGCGCCTCGACGATGCGGTCCAGGTCAACCCCATCGGCGGCGCCGTTCAGGTCAAGCTCTTGCCCCGCCGAAAGACCGGCATGGCCCACCGCATCGGCCAGAACCCCAAGAATGGGGGCGCGAAGATCCGCGGGGATTGCCTCTGACTTCGCAATGACGCCAAAGCTGAGCGTGAGCAGCGAAAGACCGGACAGGATGGCGATATTTTCGCTATAGCAACTGTGCACGCTTGGCCGCCCCCGGCGGATCGGCGCATCATCCATGCAGGGCAGATCGTCGAAGGTGAGCGAGGCCGCGTGCAGCATCTCGATCGCCGAGGCCAGATCAAGCGCCGCCGCCCGGTCACAGCCTGCCGCGTCACCCAGCAGGACCACAGCCACACCCCGAAATCGCTTGGAGGGGGCGAGCGTCGTGTGCCGCATCGCGCCGATCAGCCGCGGCGCAGGTCCCGTAGCGGGAAGCCGCTGGTCGAGGGCGCCTTCGACCGCAGCGACAAGATCGGTAAGCCCTTCAACTGCGGGCGAGACAAGGCGCTCTGGCGGTGCGTTCAAACCGGGTTCCCCATGTGGCGTCGCTGCGGCGGTCTGGTCGAGATTAACATAGTCTGGCATTCAATCAGAGGAAATGATGTGGCGCCCCGCTATGTCCAGCGCATGAAGCCGCGCACTGCCCGGAAGGAGTCCGCATGAGCGATATTACGCAGCGAAAAAGCCAGCATCTTGACCTTGTCCTTGCCGGGCGGGGACAACAGGACCGGCTGACGACGGGGCTGGAGCATATCGCATTTGAACACCTTGCCCTGCCGGAGGTGTCGCTGCACGAAATAGATACGAGCAGCACGTTCATGGGGCGCAGGCTTCGGGCGCCGCTGTTGGTTTCAGCCATGACTGGGGGACCTGAACGGGCAGCTACGATCAACGCGAACCTTGCGGAGGTCTGCGAAGAACTTGGCATCGCGCTGTCGGTCGGATCACAGCGGATCGCCCTGGAAGCGGCCGCTGCGGGGGGGCTGGACCTGTCGCTGCGCCGCCGGGCACCTACGGTTCCGATCCTGGGCAACATTGGCGCGGCACAACTTGGGGTGGGCACGGACGCGGTGGCGCGTCTGGCCGAGGCTATTGGCGCGGATCTCATGGTCGTTCACCTCAACCCGCTGCAAGAAGCGCTTCAGGCCGAAGGTGACCATGACTGGCGCGGCCTCACCGCGCGGCTGGAGGCGCTGGTCAAGACGCTTGGCCTTCCGGTCGGTGTCAAGGAGGTGGGCTGCGGCCTGTCGCCCACGCTGGCAAAGCGGCTGAGCGACATGGACATCGCGGTGCTGGACGTGGCCGGCGCGGGCGGAACAAGCTGGGCGCGTATAGAGGCAGAGCGCAGCCAGAACGCGCATCTGCGCGCCGTGGCGGAACCCTTCTTTCACTGGGGAATCCCTACTGCCGAAGCCATTGCCGGTGTCCGTCAGGCGTGCCCAGATGCCGTCATCATCGGCTCTGGTGGATTAAGGGATGGGCTTGACGTGGCCAAGGCGCTGCGGCTGGGGGCCAACTTGGCCGGAATGGCGGCAGGGCTGCTTGAGGCGGCGGCAGCCTCGGCCGAGGCGCTGGACGGACGGCTTCGCGTGGTCATCGACCAGTTGCGGCTGGCTATGTTCTGTACCGGCAGCGCGACGCTGGAGGACCTGCGGCGGGCACCACTGCGCGCCGCAGGCTGAACGCGACTACCAGTTCCCGCCCCCGGTGTAGGGCGCAAAGGGCTGCAGGTATTTCTGGGCATGACGCGCCGCGTAGCTTTCAAAGAAGGCTTGCGCGTCTTCCGGCCTGACGCTGCGGGCCACCTCCTCGCGCAGGTCCTTGTCCATCGCCTCGGTCGCGGCATCATAATCCACCGGGTGACCGTTGGCATCGATGACTGATCTCATCTTGTCCTCCCGTCTTGGTCACCAATAAAACGAAGCCCGCCCGGGGCGGTTCCCCAAGGCGGGCCCTGTTCCCGGAAACGGATTAGTCAGAGAGCGGCCCGTGGCTGTCGGACGGATCGGCGGCGTTCGGGGTGCCGCGGGCTTCCTTGATAAGGCGGCTCGCCTCGCGGATCACGCGCCGCATCTCGTCGCGGACCGGGTCGGTTTCGGTGCCGTCGCTCGGCGTTTCCTCGCGCAGAAGCTCTCCGACAAGGGCCTCGCGGGCGTCGGGGCCAAGCACGGTCAATGCCATCAGCTGCGCGATCATCTGACGGTGGGCGACCACGGTGGCGTTCTGGGTATCGTCTTGCTCTGCCATCTCTGTGTCCTTGGCTGTCACATCGACAGACAGAACCGGCGCGGCAGGTGCTTTGTTCCCCAAAGCTCAGGACACGGTTCCGAACGCCTCTGCGCAAACGGCTGAAAGCGGCGCGCGCAGGGTGAAGGCAAGGCCTTCGGGCGGGAACTCCAGCGCCACCTCTGCCCTGAGGTCCGCCGCCACGATCTTCTCGATCAGGTACGAACCGAAGCCCCGACGCTCGGGCGCCTCAACCGCCGGACCGCCGATTTCGCGCCACTGCAGTACGAGGTGGTCGCCCTGCAACGACCAGTTGAGGTTGACGTGCCCGCCAGCGCTGCTCAGCGCGCCGTATTTCGCGGCGTTGGTGGCAAGTTCATGCAGCGCAAGCGAAAGCGCAACCGCCGCCCGTGGCGAAAGCTCCAGATCCGGCCCGCGGCTGATGACGCGATCCCCGTCCGGGGCCACATGGGCCGCGATCGCGACAGAGATGACCTCGCACAGGCTGGCGCTGTGCCAGCTTTCCTTCCGCAAGACATCCTGGGCACGGGCCAGCGCCACGATCCGCGCGTCCAGGTTCACCCGAGCCTCGGGCAATGTTCGGGCGGTGCGCAGGGTTTGCGCGGCGACCGCTTGAACCACGGCCAACGTGTTCTTGAGCCGGTGGCTGATCTCGGACATCAGGACCTGCAGGCGCTCCTCGCCGCGGACACGTTCGGTAACGTCATACCCCTCGACAAAGATGCCGTGGGTGGCGCCGGTACTGTCCTTGAGAGGCTGATACACAAAATCCAGGAACCGTTCTTCCGGCGCGGCCTGTGGATTGGCCTGAAGCTGGATGCGGGCGGCCTGACCGGCCACGGCTTCACCGCTGTGATAAACCTGGTCCAGCAGTTCGATGAAGCCTTGGCCTTCCACGTCGGGCAGGGCTTCGCGAACGGTTTTGCCCACCGGGTCGCGGTGGCCGACGAGCTTCAGGTACGACTGGTTGACCAGTTCAAACCTATGATCCGGCCCGTTCAGGACCGCCATGAAGCCGGGGGCTTGTGCAAACATGTTCTGCAGCCGCTGCCGGTCATCCACCATCCGCTGCCGGGCCAGCACCCGTACGGTGGTTTCCTGAATCACGGACAGGACGCCCGCGGGCCGAAGGTCAGCACCGATGATGGGCGAATAATGCAGATCGACCCACAGCCTTTCCGGAACCCCGTTGCGATTGAGCGTCAGTTCGTGGTCCTGATAGCTCAGGGTGCCCCCGGCCATCACCACGTTCATGACATTCTGGTTGAAGGCGCGCGCCTCAGGCCAACTGTCAAGGACGGCACAACCCAATTGCTCCCGGTGGCGATCGCCGGCAAAGCGGGCGTAACCGTCATTGTAGATCATGGTGCCCTCGGCACCCCACATCACCACCATGCCCACAGGCGAGTTCATGATGACGTTGATTACGGTCAGAAGCTGCTCGGGCCACTTTTCGATCGGCCCCAGCACGGTGCGGGACCAGTCAAACCGGGCGACAAGCTGCGCAACCTCCCCCCCTTCGGCAAGAAAGGCCAGCCGGTCAGAAACCGTGTTTCCCTGAAATGTCACCCGTCGCCTCTCCCTGTCGGCGAATAGTCGATCGCTGGCCGAGTCCTGATCTCTATCTGCCGAACTGGTGCGAGTTGCAATGCAAACTGCGGGATTTTGGTAAATTTCGGGGATGACGCCCCGGTCACAGAGGCAAGCCTTCCCGAAATTCTAGTCCGAGAGGCACAGCCGTTCCGCCTGACGCAGCTTGTTGTGGATGTCCACCGCGGCTATCTCAGCCTGCGCCATGGCCACTGCGATCTGGCTGAGTCCTGTCACGGCGTCGCCAGCCGCGTACACTTGGGGAACCGACGTTCGCTGGTGGCTGTCGGTCCTGATGCAGCGCGTGGGGGCCAGTTCGACGCCCAAGCGTTCAGCCAGCTGCGTGCGCGGTACGGTCCCCATGCCCGAATAGATGGCATCCGCCAGAAGCTCCTCTCCGTCCTCGAAGTTGATGCGGATCACTTCGGTGTCCGAGAAGCTGACATCCGCCAGCGGCTTTTCGATGATGCGGATGCTCGCGTCGTTCAGGCGCTGGCGGTCCTCATCCTCGACGCCGAGCGTGTGGCCCAAGGTCACGACCGTGACATCATCGGAATAGCCGCGCAGGAAAAGGGCCTCTCCTGCGGCGCTGCGGCCGGATCCCATCACGGTGATGCGGTGGTCCGTTACTTCGTACGCGTCGCAAATCGGGCATTGGCGGATGCGGCCGGCCAGCATCTCGGCCGCGGCTTCCTCCAGCGGCGGCAAGTTGTCCTTGACCCCGGTCGCGAGCAGCAGAAACCGTGTGACGACCGATCGTCCGTCGGTGGTGACGCGGATGCGGCCATCGGCAAGAAGCTCGGCGCCCGTGGCCGTTCCCGGCCAGATCTCGGCGCCGAAACGGTCAAGCTGAAGGCGCATCCGTTCCAGAAGGTGCTTGCCATTGATCCCGTCCGGAAAGGCCGGATGGTTGTGACTGCGCGGGATCCAGGATGCCCGGCTGTTGCCGCCGTCGATCAGGACAAAGCGCCGCCGGAACCGGGAAAGGAATATGCCGGCCGTCAATCCCGCCGGCCCCCCGCCTATGATGCAGCAGTCAACCTCATGCTCGGCCATCTGTCTTCCTTCCCCTGCGCTGGCGGTTTTCTGACAACTTTTCCACGCGCCTCCTGTTCCTTGCCGCGTCGGGACGAGAGTGTGGGAACGATTTCCTCGCTCGCCGGTTGCTCTGGCGAACCCATGAAGGAGATCGACATGGCCAAGGAAAAGACGCTTCACGATGCTTTCTATGACGCGCTCAGGGACACGCTCTCGGCCGAAAAGGCCTCGGTCCGGGCGATGAAGAAAGGAGCCAAGGCCGCGGAGGCCACCGAACTTCGCGAGGCGCTGGAGCGTCATGCCGAGGAAAGCGCCATCCAGGTCGAGCGGCTGGAGCAGGTGTTCGAGATCTTCGGCCGCGCTGCCCGGGGCAAGACCTGCGAAGCCATGCAGGGGCTGACGGCCGAGCTCGAGGATCACCTGGAGGACTACAAGGGCACGCCCGCGGCAGACGCGGTGCTGATCAGCTCGGTCCAGGCGATGGAGCATTACGAGATTGCCCGCTACGGCACGCTGCGCGTTTGGGCCCAGCAACTGGGTCTGGATGATGCCGCCAAGCTTCTGGAAGAGACGCTGGAAGAAGAAAAGAAAACGGACATGCTGATGTCCCAGGTGGCCGAAGGTCTGGCCAATGCCAAGGGCGAGGCACAGGAAGCCTGACGGCTGACCGGAGTCCCCTGGATCGGACTGCCGGCCAGAGGTTCAACCACCCGACGTTCCCGATCCGTAAGACGAAGTTCCATGAGGTTCTCCAGTCGACCCGTTCGACTGGAGGGCCTTGTTAATTCTGTGGCGGGCTGATTTGGCGAGCCCTCTGGTCCACAACTGGTTCGACAGAACCGCGCAATCCGCCCTGCCCTCTCGTGTTCATTTAATCGGTGTACAGGTGCAGTAAATCCTTTCGTCAGCGGCAGTTCCGCTGATAGCTTTGCGCGGACTGCATACTGAACAACTCGGAGAAGGCGCCATGTCATCCACGTCGCACAAGGGTATCTCGTTCAACTGGGCCGACCCGTTCCTGCTGGACGACCAGCTTCACGAAGACGAGCGCCTGATCCGCGACAGTGCCGCAGCCTTTGCCGCCGAACGCCTTCTGCCCCGGATCGAGCAGGCCTACATGGAGGAAAGCACCGACCCCGAGATCTTCCGCGAGATGGGTCAGGCCGGCCTTCTGGGCGTGACGATCCCCGAGGAATACGGCTGCGCCGGTGCGTCCTACGTCGCATATGGCCTCGTGGCGCGAGAAGTGGAACGGATCGACAGCGGCTATCGCTCAATGATGTCGGTGCAGTCGTCGCTGGTCATGTTCCCAATTTATGCATATGGGTCCGAGGCACAGAAGCAGAAATACCTGCCCAAGCTTGGCAGCGGTGAATACATCGGTTGCTTTGGCCTGACCGAGCCTGACGCGGGGTCGGACCCCAGCGGAATGAAGACCCGCGCGATCAAGACCGACAGCGGTTATCGCCTGGTGGGTGCGAAGACCTGGATTTCCAATAGCCCAATCGCCGACGTCTTCGTGGTGTGGGCAAAGTCCGAAGCGCATGGCGGCAAGGTGCGCGGCTTCATTCTTGAAAAAGGAATGAAAGGCCTGTCGGCTCCCAAGATCGGGGGCAAGCTGTCGCTGCGCGCCTCGATCACCGGCGAGATCGTGATGGACAATGTCGAGGTGGGCGAGGATGCGATCCTGCCGAACATCGAGGGCATGGGCGGTCCCTTCGGCTGTCTCAACCGCGCGCGCTATGGCATTTCCTGGGGGGCAATGGGCGCGGCCGAGGACTGCTTCCACCGCGCCCGCCAATATGGCCTTGATCGCAAGCAGTTCAACCGCCCACTGGCGGCGACGCAGCTCTACCAGAAAAAGCTCGCGGACATGGAGACAGAGATCACCCTTGGCCTTCAGGCCGCGCTTCGCGTCGGGCGCCTGTTCGACGAGGGCCGGTTCGCGCCGGAAATGATTTCGCTGATCAAGCGCAACAACTGCGGCAAGGCGCTGGATATCGCGCGTACGGCCCGTGACATGCATGGCGGCAACGGCATCCAGATCGAGTATCACGTGATGCGCCACGCGCAGAACCTGGAAACCGTGAACACCTATGAAGGTACCCATGACGTGCACGCCCTGATCCTGGGCCGTGCCATCACCGACCTGCAAGCGTTCACCTGAGGCAAGAACCGTGGAAAATGCGCCGCTGAGGGGCCTGAAGGTCGTCGAACTGGCCCGCATTCTTGCCGGCCCCTGGATTGGCCAGACGCTGGCTGATCTGGGCGCGGAGGTGATCAAGGTAGAGGCGCCCGAGGGCGACGACACCCGCCGCTGGGGCCCACCCTTCATCGAGCGCCCCCTGCCCTGCGGCGGCACGGAAAAAGTTGCCGCCTATTTCCACGCCGCCAACCGGGGCAAGACCTCGATGATCTGCGACTTTGGCAAGTCGGACGATCTTGTCCGACTCAAGGCGCTGATCGCCGAGGCCGATGTGCTGGTGGAGAACTTCAAGGTCGGCGGCCTGAAGAAATTCGGCCTCGACTATGACAGCGTCGCTGCGCTCAACCCCCGGCTCGTCTATGCGTCCGTGACGGGCTTTGGCCAGACCGGGCCTCGGGCAAGCCAGCCCGGCTATGATTTCCTGATCCAAGGTATGTGCGGGATCATGGACCTGACCGGAGAGCCGGATGGCGAACCACAGAAGGTGGGCGTTGCCTGGATCGACATCTTCACCGGCCTTTACGGAGTGATCGGCATACAAGCCGCCTTGGCCGAGCGGGAGCGTTCGGGCCTTGGCCAGCATGTCGATCTGTCGCTTCTGGATTGCGGCGTGGGCGTATTGGCCAATCAGGCGACGAACTATCTTCTGGGCGGCGCGGTGCCGGCGCGCATGGGGAACGCCCATCCCAATATCGTGCCCTATCAGGTTTTTCCCGCCGCGGATGGACATGTGATCATTGCCTGCGGAAATGACCGCCAGTTCGTCGCGCTCTGCGCGGCCCTTGATCTTGAGGCCCTGCCCGCCCGTGCCGCGTTCGCGACCAACGCGGCACGAGTTGAACACCGGGAAGAGCTTTGCGCGCTGATCACGGAACGGACCGCGCTGCATGCCAAGACTGCGCTGATCGAGTTGTTCGAGTCTGCAGGCGTGCCCGCCGGTCCGATCAACACCGTCGCCGAGGCCTTGTCAGAACCGCAGATCGAGGCCCGAGCGCTGCGCATTTCCCCCGAAGGTATCGAAGGGCTCCGTACCCCCATCCGGTTTTCCCGCAGCGACATGACGCTGGATCGGGCGGCCCCGGCTTTAGGGCAAGGGAGTGGCGGCTTCACCTCTTCCCGATCTGCGGCCAAGGCCGTGGAGTGAGGGTTCAGGCCGTCCTGCGGCATAGGCGAGAAGGCCCGACGGGCAGGCTGGGAGAGTTGCTCCACGGCCTCGACCTTGCAAAATTGCAGGAGCCTGACACCGGCTGGCTGAACAGTGCAGGCGGATCCGCGTTCTGATAAGGCGCCTCAAGCCGCGGTTCTGAATCTTTCCCACGCGTCCTTTTGCCGAGACAGCTTGGTCGTTCCGTCCCTTCGGGCAGACAAGTAACCGCCTGGAAGATGAAGCGAGACTGTTCCGTCCTCGTTCTGCTCCACCGTCGCAGTCTGGCGCAATTCATCCGGGCTGACTATGCCCTGCTCGATCGCGAAATTCATATCGTGGCAGAAGTTTCCGTCCTGCATGCGCAAGATGGTCCCGTGACAGGTTATCAATCCCCGGAAAGCGGACTCTGTCCCCAGCTCATGGCCCATGACCTTTGGGTAGCAGGCCGGGCGAAGATGCCCAGACACCTGGTGGAATTTCGAAATGAAACCCTCTGGATCCGCAAAGCTGACATCATTGGAAAAAAGATCCGACAGTTCATAATCCCACCACCTCGTCCGCGACAACTCTTCACAGATCTCGGTGGGGAAGCGATAGCGGATGAGCTTGGCAGGATTCCCTCCGACGATGGCATAGGGCGGCACATCTTTCACGACATGCGATCCGGAGGCAACGATCGCACCGTTCCCGATCGAGACATTCGGTGCAATGGTGCAATTTTCCCCGATCCACACGTCATGTCCAAGATGCAGAATGCGGGGCGGCTGAGGCGTCGGGACGCGAGGGGGCCTTGCCTTCAGGTCTCCGGAAGCAAAACTCTTTTCGAGGTATGCATGGACGAACTCGCGGGAGAAGTTGAACACGGCCGAGCTTTGGCAGACCGCCTGAACCGGGTGCTTGAAGCCCATCACCCGGACCCCCGGCGCCACGCTGCAAAAGCGGCCTACTGTGGCGTAAGGAGGCAGCGCCGATGCAACGGAAGAAAAGGCCCCGATGGTGAAGAGGTTTTCGCCGGCGGCGATGGTACTAAAGGCTTCAATCGTTGCTTCAGGGTTTACGGAAAGCACCGCCCCGAGGCGAAAGCGCTTTTTCGGCGCCTGGGGCCGACCCTTCATGCCAGACCGGGCTTGGAAGAAATGAATGGCTTCGAGTTTCGCCTCGACTGCATAGGTGTATTTGATCTTCATTTAAAAGCGTCCGCTTCAGAAAGATGCTTTGCTGCAAAAGGAGTGGGGCAGCTTCGGGAGCATACAACCTGCAGTTGTGACTACAAAATGAAATCGGCGTGTGGGCCGATCTTCGATTTCGATTCAGCAGCGCTGAGGCGAGGCGGATCCTAGCCTTTATCTTGATCGCATTTACGCTCGCTAGCTCACTGTCAGATGGTATCTCTGACACAAGGTGCCCCGATGCCGAATTTGCAGAGGAGGTGGGCAACAAGCGCCGGTGCCTGATAGGCTGCTACCGGAAGTTTGTACAAGCAGGACAGTAAACGCCTGCACGGCTTCTTCCACCACGACAGGAGCTCGCTGCGGCAGACGATGCGCGGGTCCCTTGGAAGTGTCAGCGGAACCACTTGAAAGGTATGCCTTGGCCTAGGTGCAGCATGCTTGAGCAGGACCCAGCCACGCCATGCTGCATGCCGCCTGAAGGCTTTGCTGTAGGACATCGGGAGCGGCTCTTTATCCGGGAGACGCTGTACATGCGATTACCGGAAGCTTGCAGCTTGGGGATGCCGCACCGGGAACCGTGGCATTCGAGATCACCTCATGCAGGCCAATCGTCGCAAGCCGCCACTGCCATCCCGACCTCTGCCGCTTACCTCAGATACGCCTCCGACGCGTACCGGCGCATCATCATCTGGCTGTTGAATCGGCTGCCAATCTTGCTGATCGCCTGCTTCATCATCCATATCCATTTCCCACGGTCTTCGTGGTAGAGCGGCAGCACCACATTGGCCAGCTTGTCGTAGAGCGCCTCGGCATGGCCCGCGGGATCATCGCCGCCGACGGCCCAGCCGGTCACGCCTTCTGACCATGCCTCTACCCACCAGCCGTCAAGGACGCTCAGATTGAGCCCGCCGTTCACCGCAGCCTTCATGCCGCTGGTGCCCGAGGCTTCGAGCGGCGGCAGCGGCGTGTTGAGCCAGATGTCCGAGCCCGCCACCAAATGCTTCCCGATGTCCATGTCATAGCCCGGCAGGAAGGCTCCCGAAAGGTCCGGGGCAAGGGCGCGCAGATGCGCATTCACTGACGCGATCAGGTCCTTGCCGTCCGTGTCATGTGGATGCGCCTTGCCAGCGACGACAAGCTGGAACGGCCGCTCCCGTGCGATCGCCCGCAGACGCTCGATATCCGAAAAGATCAACTCAGGCCGCTTGTATCCGGTCATGCGCCGGGCGTAGCCCACGATGGGCAGGTCAGGCTGCAGCACAACGCCGGTACTTTTGGCAGTATAGGCAATGAGGTCTGCCTTGGCTGCCTGGTGCGCCTCCCATACCTGGTTGTCTGCCAGTTGGTCCGCATTCACAAGCTCGTCCGGTGCGTGCCGCCAGCTGGGCACCGCCTCGTCGAACAGGCGCCCCATCGCGGCATGGGTCCACGTGGCAGCGTGGATGCCGTTGGTGATGTCGCGGATGCGGTAGCTTGGGAACATCCGCCGGGTGGTTTCGCCGTGCCGCCGCGCGACCCCGTTCACGAAGCCGCTGAGACTGAGCGCGAGACGCGTCATGTTGAGCGTTTCTGTTCCCGCGAGAAGGCGCATCTGTTCGGGATCCAAGAATTCGCCAAGATATCGCGCCGCCATGTCATAATCGAAGCGGTCATGCCCCGCCTCGACCGGCGTATGGGTCGTAAAGACGCACTCGCTCCGCACCCGCTCGATGTCGTGACGGTGGCCATTGAGCGACTGCATCTCAACATTCACCGGGTATCTACGGAGGCGTTCTGCGGCAAGCAGCGCCGCGTGGCCCTCGTTGAGGTGGAACGTCTCGATCGCGAAGCCAAGCGCGTTGAGCAACCGTTCGCCCCCGATCCCCAGCACCATTTCCTGCTTGAGCCGCATGGCTTCATCGCCAACATAAAGCCGGTCGGTGATCGTCTGGTCGACGGGGTCGTTGGCCTTGAGCCGCGTATCAAGAAAGAGGACCGGCACAGCAGTCCCTGTTGGCGCGGCGTGGATATGGATCCAGGGTCGGACCCAGACGGCGCGCCCCTCTACGCGGATGGCGATCGACGCGTCCAGCGGCCGCGCCCAGTCGGATAGCGTCCAAGGGTCGGGATGGTCAACCTGCCGGCCGGCCTCGTCTATCTCCTGCCTCAGATAGCCTTCGTGGCTGGCCAAGGTCACGAAAACCATCGGCAGGTCGAGATCGGCCGCTGACCGAACCGTATCGCCCGCAAGAATACCAAGGCCCCCGGCATAGGTATGCATCTCGGGCCGAAGCGCGATCTCCATCGAGAAGTAGGCGATCCGTGCGCGGCGGATGAATTTCGAGATACCGGCCCCAGGAACGCTGGTCCAGGCCAGATGGGATGTCTGCTGGGTCATGCCGAACCTGCATGGCGGCTCAGGGGGCCAGCGATGTTGTCGCGTTGGTTGCCCAAGTTCATAGGGACGTGTCCGACCGGGTCACGCAGATTATTGGCCGGGATATTCCAGGTGCGAAACTGCAGGCGGCCGCCAAACTGGCTTAAGCACAGGCGATGCCCAAACGCAGCCTCTACATACCTTTGCCGGGGGGCGGCCGGCGCGGCCCTAATGGGTACATCAGGGGATATCTGGGCCATCTCGTTTCTCCACCGATTGGGTGCGACAACTTCTGAATGGTGCAAGTCTTATTCTAGAGTACTTGGGTGCGAGATCAAATCAGCGATGGAGATCAACCGTCGGCAGTCGGTCCCGTGACTTCCAGAACAATGCCGTCCGCTGCCGAACTTGAGGCCATCTCGCCCTTGATGCCGATGCTTCTTTGGCAGGTTCAGCCGGCGCCTGCGTGACCTATAAGACGCAGCGTATCGTCCACCCCAGCAGGCCCAGCGATGCACCTGCCGCATGCGCGCATGCAGAAAGTTCCCGATGTTCGGTATCTTCTTGAAAAACACATTGAAATATTTGTGAACGCAGGTCTACTTGTGCGCGTGAACGGATTTGTTTGTCAGTGTAAACGTATTTAAGGGGTAGGAAGATCATGGTGATCAACCTTCACGACATGTCACTCAAGGAGTTGAAGCAACTCCGGAAGGATGTGGACCATGCCATTGCCACCTATGAGGAGCGCCAGCGCGCCGATGTGCTGCAAGAGCTTGAGAACCTCGCGCGCCAGAAGGGGTTCGCGCTGCAAGAACTCACAAGCGTGGTCAGGAGACAGCGCAAGCCGGTAGCACCCAAGTACGCGAACCCGGAAGACCCCCAAATGACCTGGAGCGGCCGCGGTCGCCAGCCGCGGTGGGCCGCCGCCGCGCTTGCCCAGGGCAAGACGCTCGAGGATCTTGCGATTCAGGCCTGACAGTCGGGCGATTGTCAGTGAACAAGAGGCGCCGTCTTCAGAATTCGCGCCGGGACCAATTTGGACCGCTGCGTCGCCTAGGGCGGCGCTAAGGTTCAATCAGAAACTCCTGGCGCTGAACCGTCTATTCAAGCCCGCAGCTATCGCCGTCCTCCGCGCATGCAGAGCCGCGCGTGCTGCTTGAAGCTTCGGAACCTAGGCTGGACTGAAATATTGTCTGCCTAGATCAGACACCGCCCTGCCCCCGAGGTATGGGTGACTTTCCACGGAACGGGCACAAGCAGCCACCCATTGCCCGAATGTTTTCATGTAAAACGCCCGCTAGATTTCGCGGGCGCTTTCGTCGAGACCGCGCAGCAACGGGTAGACGAGATAAGATAGCACGGTGCGCCGGCCCACCAGGATCTCCACCTGCAGCACCATCCCCGGCAGGGTGCTGAAGCCAGCGGGTACATTGCGCAGCGGCATGTCTTCGAGATCTACCACCACCCGGTAAAAGGACGCTCGCTGCTCCGCCCCGGTTACGAAGCTGTCCGCGCTGATCGTCCTGATGGTACCTGTTGCGGTGCCGTGCTTCTGGAAAGGCAGGGCGACAAACTTGACCCGCACGTTCTGCCCCGGTGCCACATGCGCGATATCGGCGGCATCGACCTGCACCTCCGCGTGCAGCGGTTCGTTCAAGGGCACCAAGGTGAACATCGGCTCTGCCTCGCGCACCACAGAGCCGACCGATCGCTCTGCCACCTCGAGTACGATTGAATCGACCGGCGCCGTAAGCTCGACACGCTCTGCCCGATAACTCGCCTTCACGAGTTCCTCCCCGATGCGCGAACGCTCGTCACGTGCAGCGGCAAGCTCCTCCAGCACCGAGCGGTTGAAGTCGCGGAGAAAGGCCTCCTTCTCAGCCCGCTGCGCCTGAACCCTGTGCGCCAAAGCCAGTTCGGTACCGCGAAGGTGGTCGATCTGGCCGTCGACTTCGATGCGAAGATGCCGCGCCTCCAGCAGTGACAGCCGCGACGACACCTGGCTGGCTGCCAGATGTGCCCGCATCTCCTCGATTTCGGTAACGATCTCAAGTTGCTCCCCCAGGGCCCGTTGATCCCTGAGATTGGTTGCGATTTCGCTCTCGAGATGTGCAATTTCCCGATCAAGCCGCTCGACCTGTGCTTCCCGGAGCGCCTTGCGCTGCTGGAAGATCGCAAGCTCGAGCGCCTGTGCGGCGCTTGGCTGGGGCAACCTGTAGTCCTGCTCGCCGATCTCGGCTTCGAGACGCTCGACCCGGGCGTCCAAGGCCTGCTCGCGCGCCCGCAACTGCTCCACATCCGCAGCGGAGATCGTCGGGTCCAGCGTGGCAAGGCGGTCACCTGCCGCGACGATCGCACCCTGCTGAACCGCAACGGAGCGGACTACGGACACTTCGAGCGGCTGGACAACCAGGTTAGGCGCCCGCGTCACCAGCTTGCCCTGGGCGGTGACAATCTGATCGACCTCGGCCAAAGCAGCCCACGTGATCGCCGCAATGATAAGGCTCCCGACGGCGTAGAGGGTCATTCGGGCAAGCCATGAAGGGGGACGCTCCTCCACTTCAATGGCGTCCGCTTGGAACTCTATCAGCGCGCTCGGACGGGGTTGAAGTACCACGGCCCGCGCCGGTTCGCGAGCGTTTCCGTCGACCCGTTCAGGGGGGCGCTGGCCCGGTGGCTCGGGAAGCTGATCGCTCATGCCACGCTCCTGGTCTGCTGCTGCCACAGCTGGCGGTAGATGTTGCAATCTTTCAGAAGATCACCATGCGCGCCCTTGCTGACGAGGCTGCCGCGGTCGAGCACGACGATGGTGTCTGCCTCGACCAAGGAGGCAAGCCGGTGAGACACGATGATGACCGTGCGGTTGCGTGCAATGCGGCGGAGGTTCTGTCGCACGATGAACTCGCTTTCCGGATCCAGCGCGCTCGTCGCCTCGTCGAGGATGAGCAGACGAGGATCGGTGATAAGGGCGCGGGCAATGGCAAGGCGCTGGCACTGCCCCCCTGAAAGATTGTGGCCGTTCTCCTCCAGATGCGTGTCGAACCCGCGTGGAAGCCGCTCGATGAACTCGTCTGCGCCGGCAAGGCGGGCGGCCGCAACGACGTCCGCGAAGCTAGCGGTTGGCTTGGCGGCGGCAATATTTTCCCGAACAGTGCCGCGGAACAGGAAGCTGTTCTGGAGCACGACTCCGGTGCTGTTCCGTAGGTGTACCAGATCGACCTCGCGAAGGTCCGTCCCGTCGAGGCGGATCACACCTTCCTGCACGGGATAGAGGTTCTGTATCAGCCTCGTCACCGTGGTCTTGCCCGAACCGCTGCGACCGACAAGCCCGAAGACGGTTCCTTCGGGCACGGTGAAGCTGACGTCGCGCAGTGCTGGCGAGGAACTGCCGGGATAGCTGAAGGACACGCCCTCGAACTCGAGCCGGCCTTGCACGGGCATCCGGATGCCGCTGCTGCGTCCGCTCCGCTCGGGCCGCTGGTTCATGACCTCGCCAAGCATGCGGACCGACAGCGCCACCTCCTGGTATTCCTGCACCATTGTCACGATGGAAACGAGGGGACCCGACACCCGCCCGGCCAACATGTTGAAGGCGATGAGCGCGCCGACCGTCATGGACTCGCCAAAGACTTGCAATGTGCCGAACCCGATGATGGCAACCACCATCATCTTCTCGAGGTAGCCCACCGCCGCCTGTGCAAAGCTCGACACCTTTTCCAGCCTGAAGCGTGCGTTCACGCCTGCGGCGGACCGGTCTTCCCACTGCCGGCACTGAAGAGGCTCCATCCCGATCGACTTGATCGTGCGCATGCCATGGATGCTTTCAACAAGCAGTTGTTGGCGCTGCGCCTCTGCCTCGTAGAGTTCCCTGAGCCGGCGGCGGTAAGGACCCATGAGCAGCCCGATCGCCAGAGCGATCATTGCCGTGAAGCCGAGCACGATGAGTGACAGCGGGACGCTGTAAAGCAGCAGCACGGGGATGAAGGCAAAGAGCGACAGGGCATCCAGAAGGGTCAGGAACAGACGGCCGGTAAGGAACTCGCGAATCCGCGATGCCTGCTGCATATGCTTCACGGTAACGCCTGCGGGCGCTGCCTCGAAGTAGCCGATCGGCAGGTTGAGCAGATGGCTAAAGGTCCGCGTCGCCACCCGAATATCGATGCGGTTGGTCGCGTACAGGAGCAGGTAGCGGCGCAGGAAGGTGAAGATGGCGTCGAAGAAGAGCGCGATGCCGACGCCCACCACCAGCACGATCAGGGTCGTATAGCTCTGGTGAAGGAGCACCTTGTCGATCACGATCTGGACAAAGATCGGCACCACGAGCCCGAGCATGGAGAGGAAGACGGCGGCTACTGCCACATCCAGGAACAGGCGGCGCTGACGGATCAGTTCCGGCGCAAACCAACGAAGACCAAAGGGCTGGTCCGGATCGGTGATGCTGCTGGACCGCTTGGCGATCAGGCATTGCCCATCCCAACGGGTGACAAACTTCTCCATTGGCACCACGAAGGGATCGTGCCTTTGGGCAAGCGGATCCGTAACCAGCAGTTCGGTCCCTCCCGGGCCATCTTGGCAGCCGTTCAGCACGATCCAGTTGCCGTTCGATAGCTGGGCCATGAGCGGAAACGCTGCGCCGACCTTGGCAAGATCGGCCGGACGCAGGCGAAGGAGACGCGCGCGCAGCCCGGCCTCGCGCGCGATGCGCAGGAGCCTGGGCGGCGGCACGCCATCGCTGCCAGCGGCGTAGTCATGCTCCATCCGCTCGACAGAAAGGTCGAGCCCGTGATGCTGTGCAAGGGCAGCCAGGCAGATCAGACCCGTCCTGCCGCCGTCATTCGTCCGACTGTCGTCTTCAGCTTCGACGTCGGCCACGGCATCGACGACCATGCTCATCGACGGCTACTCGAAGTTCGGAGAGGGCGCGCGACCGGAACTGCCGTTCACTGACGCGGTGCCTTTCTCAGGGATGCGTTTGACGGCACCGCTCTGAACCAGTTCCCTGCCCACGTTGTCCATCAGATCAAGCGCGTTCATGAACGAGTCGATCGGCATGATGATCCGCTGCTTGAAGACCAGCTTCGGCTCTCCATCGGCCTTCCGCTCGGTGATCGACATGGTAACGAGGTCCATGCGGACGGTGCTGCCGGTCACCGTGATCTCGCTCAGGCCGTCTACAAATACTTCCTCGGACATGATGTTCCTGTTCGCTTCAAAGCTGGTCTGTTGTGGTCGCAGGCGGGGCCGACTGCTGATGCTCTTGCTGTCGACGTTCTTCGGCATTTAGGTCACATCAATCTCTCCCTTGCCTTCGTCTTGGGTCGCCAAGGCTATGCAGCCAGCGTGTCTGTGAACACGGCATCCACCCAGTAGTTGGTCGAGCCGTACGAGGATGACGGGAAGCGCGACGAGTTGCCGTAGGCGTAGACGCCGTTGCCACCCGACTCCGGGCTCGACAGCGCGCGGATGTGGGCGTTGCCGGCGCCCGCCGAGGCGAAGAAGCCGGGACTTGCCGAGTAGTAGCCCCGGGGCGCGTAATAGGAGGCGACGTAGGTGGTACCCGCCTGAACCGGAACCGGGCTCGAGAAGTTGGCTTGCTGCCATCCCCTCGCGGTCTCGTTCGTGAACCTGACGGTCGCAAGTTGCTCTCCGGTGGCGCTCCACAGGCTGCCGGTGTGTATGCCGGTGTTCATCGGCCCCTTGTAGAAGCGGATGCCCTGGATGTAGCCATCCCGGCCGGGCTTGAACTTGACGCCTAGTTCCACGCCATTGGGGTCGTCGACGGTGACGACGCTGGGGGTCGCCGAGGCGTTCCAGATGCTCCAAGGGCCGGGACTTTCCCCTACCGTTATAACCTTTCCGGAACCGGGGGTCTCGGTGTTGAGGCTGTCGTCCGTCGCGCGGCTCTTGATCGTGAAGGTGCCGGCGGCCTCCGGCTGCCAGGTGTAGCTCCAGGAGTCGCGGCCGCTTGCTTTCCGCCAAGTGGTTCCACCGTCGGTAGAGACCTCCACCCCGCCGACCCGGCCTCCGACGTCGGTCGCGGTGCCGGAAATGGTGACGGTATCGCCTGCGCGTATCGTCATGCCCGTCCCCGGCGACGCGATGCTGGACTGCGGCGCGGTCTGGTCTGTTGATTGCGTCGCCCGCTTCAGGCCCGGCTTCAGCGTTGTCGGCTGAACGCCCATGTCGGCAAACAGGTTGACGGTCGCCTGCTGCATTCGGGGGTCCGGCGTCGAAGGCTCGTTGATGTGGTTATCGTCGAGACCCCAAGACCAGCGGGTGGTACCGGCGCCAAACACGATCCCACCGCCGTTAGGGGCGCGGTATGCGGTCAACTGGTGCGTTGCCCTGCCGGGACCCACGGTGTTTCCATAATTGCTCACGTACTGCGCGACGTCCAGGGTCGTGCTCGAGTAGTTGATGGCCCCCGGCGGGCGGAAGCCGTTGTCGAGATCCTCGTTCCACTCGTATCCAAGCACGTTGGGCGTAAGCGTGGCCGTCTGCCCGGGCGCGAGGTTCGCGATGCTCGTGTCGCGCCAGAGCCGCATCTTCCCGTCCTCAGCCGACACGGTCATCGTATCCAAACGGTACGAGTCCACCGTGAAGATCGTTCCGGTAAGCTCATTCTCGGGCCGCCCCCCGTCGCTTGGCGGGCTGAAGCGCGGATCCCGCCAGGTTCCCGTCCAAGCCGGGTCCGGGTCGATCTTCGAATTCGCCCAAGTCTCCTTGTAGGAGACAAGCGTCCGATAGGGCTGGTTCGATCCGTCGATGCTGTTTTCCCAACGCGTCTTCCAGTAGACCTCGTTGCCGCTGAAGAAGGCGAGGTTCAGCCCTGCATCCCGGGCGGCCTCAACGTTCGCCCGTTGCTGGCCCGTCCAGTATTCATCGTGGCCGACCGACAGGAACAGCTTGTGGTTGGAAAGGTTTGAGCCGAAGCGATCGGTATCGATACCAGAAATGTAGTTGATGTCGTAGCCGTTCGCTTCGAGCCAGCGGATCATGGGATATTCCGCGTCCAGAACCGGTCTGTTGACGCTGTGCCCGGCATAGCCGAAGGGGCGATTGTAGCTCAGCTTGTAGGCCCGCCCTGCTGGCGCGTTACCCGAATAAAGATTGCTGCCGCCCCAGGTGTTATAGGCCTGCCACGTGGTATCGGCCGTTTGGAAGACCACGTCAGACGGGCGGCTGTCATCGCGCACCACGAAGTAGATGTGGTTGCTGCCGCCTACCCCGTCCTCCCGGACCAGCTTGGCAAAGTACACGCCGGAGGTCGCGTCATCCGGAACCTCCCAGGATGCGGACTCTGCCCAATTTCCGGCGTCGACGAGGCCGGTCGCCGGGTCGGTGAGGGGCGCGGGCTGCCGCTGGTTGTTCACCGAGGGACGGACCGTCGCCACCTTCCGTGCGCCCATACCGCCGTAGTAGCCGAACCGGTAGATGTCGAGGCGATAGGCGCTGGCCTCCGTGTTGATCTTGAAGCCAACCCGTTCGCCGACATTCACGCTCATGTCCGTGGCGAAACCCTCGATGCTTGAGTCGCCGTGACCATTGATGCCCCACTCGCTCTGCGGATTCCCCGGTCGGGCATTCTCCTCGGCGATGCGGTTGAAGGCATCATCGCGCCCGTCGATCGTCACCGTGACCATCGCTGAAGCGGTGCCGCCCTGGCCGTCGCTGATCGTGTAGTTGAACCTGTCCGTCGCGGTCTCTCCGGCACGGAGGTACTGAAAGGCGCGGGTCGGATCGTAGGAAATCGTGTTGTTGGGATTGATGGTGACGGTGCCGAGCGTGTCAGTGATGTCAACGCTTGTAACGGTCAGGTTGTCGCCGTCCGGGTCGCTGTCGTTTGCCAGCACATTGATGGAGATCGGCGTGTTCTCGTCGGTTCTGGCGCTGTCCGGACCGGCGACAGGATTACGGTTGGCACTGTCGGCGCCGTCGATCATGACGGTGACTGTCGCGGTGGCGGTGCCGCCGCGACCGTCGCTGACGGTGTAGCTGAAGCGGTCGGTCGCCGTCTCGCCGCTGTTGAGGTAGGTGAAGGCCTCGCCCGGGTCGTAGACCACCGTACCATTGGCGTTGATGGTGGCGGTGCCCAGGGTTCCCGTCAGGTCAACACCTGTGATGCTGAGCGTGTCGCCATCTGGATCACTGTCATTGGCGAGGACGTTGATGGTGACCGGGGCGTTCTCCGCGGTGCGGGCGCTGTCGTCCGTGGCGACAGGTGGGCGATTGGGCGCTGCCGCATTCGGACGAAAGACGACATCCACCCAATAATTCGTGCTGTTCCAGCTGCCGGTCGGGAAGCTTCCGGCCGGGCCGTAGGCAAAGACGCCGTTGCTTCCGCTTGTCGCCTCAAGCGGACCATTGACCACGGCAGAGCCGAAATAGTTTTGACTGAAAGAATAGCGCCCCACCGGCGCATGGTAGGAGGCGATGTAGGTTGTGCCGGCGGTGATCGGGATCGGGTTGGTGAAGGTCGCGGTCTGCCAGCCGCTCGCCGTCTCGTTGGTGAAGATGACCGAGCCCAGGCGCTGACCTGTGGCGGTCCACAGGCTCCCGGTGTGGGTTCCGGTGTTCTGCGCGCCCTTGTAGAAGCGCACGCCCTCCACAACGCCGTCAGTGGAGGCGCGGAACCGTACACCGACCTCGACGGCATCACTATCAGAGGCATTCGCGACCGCCGGAACGGCGGAAGGATTCCACAGGCTGTAGGTCGCGCCCGGATCCTGCACGTTGAGCGAGACGTTCGCGCTCGCCTCGTTCCCCTGGCCGTCCGCGATCTTGTAGCGGAAGCTCGCGGGCCCTGTGTAAGATGGCGCGGCAGTGAAGGTCACGGTACCCGTTGCCGCATCGAGCGTAGCGATGCCGCCCTGAGCATTTGAGACGCCGATGATCGTCAGCGGATCTCCGTCAGGATCGCTGTCATTGGCGAGGAGCTGCGTGCCCTGAATGGCGAGCGTGCCGCCGGCGGAGATCACAAACCCCCCGTCATCCTGAGCGACCGGCGGCCGGTTCGGTACCGCCTCGTTCGGCCGGAAAAGGACGTCGACCCAGTAGTTCGATCGGTTCCAGCTGCCCGTCGGGAAGCTTCCGGCGGGTCCGTAGGCATAGACGCCGTTGCCGCCCTGCACGCCGTCGGCCAGCGCTTGGAGCGGTCCGCTGGTCACGCCGGAGCTGAAGTAGTTCGTGTTGATGGCATAGCCCCCCATCGGCGCATGGTAGGAGGCGACGTAGGTGGTGCCGGCCGTGATCGGGATCGGGTTGGTGAAGGTCGCAGTCTGCCAGCCGCCCGCCGTCTCGCCGGTGAAGATGACCGAGCCAAGGCGCTGACCTGTGGCGGTCCAGAGGCTGCCTGTGTGGGTGCCCGTATTCTGCGCGCCCTTGTAGAAGCGCACCCCCTCCACCACGCCATCGGCGGAGGCGCGGAACTTCACGCCAAGCTCCACCGGCGCCGTCTCGGTGTCGCTTGCGACTGCGGGAACCGTAGCATCGGTCCACAGGCTATAGGCTGGGGCACCCGACTCTCCGCCGCCGCTCTGCGGCCTTCCGGGCGCCGGCTGACCCGTTACCGGTGCCGCCTGCCTGGAGGGCGTTCCGCTATGGCCCGGGCCGAGGATGGTGACGGTTGCTATCTGCGTATAGACGCCACCCTTCCCGTCACTCGCCTGGTAACTGAAGGAATGCTCCAACTCGTTGCGCTCGGTCAGCGCCCATTGGATCTGGGTCGGGGGGCGATAGATGACGACGCCTCCGTTAAGCGTCGCGCGGCGCACGCTGTCCACGGTCAGTGCGTCGCCATCAAAGTCGATGTCGTTTCCTGTCAGGTGAGCAACCGGGATACGAAGCTCCTGGTCATGGCGCAGGGTGAACTGGTTTGGGCGACCGATCGGAGCATTGTTTACCCCGTTCTGGAGATAGACGGTACGGTCGTGGAACGCGAGCTGCTGAACCCTCCGGACCTGGTTGTCACCGTCGCGGTTCGGCCTCTTGTCGACTACCCGGGCAACGCTCTGGCCGCGCCGCTCGATCGTGTAGTCGAGCACCGAGCCAGTGAACCGGACCGTGTTGAACCCTGCGCCGCCGTCGACATCGTCATTCCCCCGGCCCGGCACGAAGGTGTCGTCGCCAGCTCCGCCCAGAAGCTTGTCGGCCCGGTTGGTTCCCTGGATGACGCGGCCCGGCACGCGGTTGGGACCGCCGGGGCCGGGCACAGGCGGCCCCTGCGAAGGCGGCGGCGGCTGGATGACAGTATCGCCCCCGCCGGCTCCGTCGCCATTGCTCCCGCCGAGGCCGTTATCCCCCTGTCCGCCGCTCCCGGTTCGCGCCCGAAGCGCCTCTAGCCGCACCTTCAGCTGAGAGAGCTGCGTTTCGAGCGCCGTGAGCCACCGGGACCCAGCGCTCGCGCCTTCGCCGGGACCCTGCCAGTGAGCCGCCGCGCCAAGAGCCTTCAGCTCGTGCTGCCACCGGAAAGTGGCGCCGTCACCCGCTAGGAAGCGCAGGGATTTGCCCTGAAGCTGATCCCCGCGGATGGAGCCCTTCCGCAACAATGGGCGGGAAAAACCGGAAAATCCGGGGGCTGAGAAACTGAGTGTCATGCCGCACTCCCGCCTTGGAAAGTTGCCTCCAGTCTATCCCGCGGGAGGACCGCCACTAGCTGCACTTATGAACATGGCACTGTACCTTTTTGCGCTAGTTTGAAACTCCAGTACTCCAAATGGGCAATTACTCCGCGCTCGCCGGCTTGAACCAGTTCAACTCCAGCAGGCTCCGGCGGAGCGTTGTCGAACGGAATCCAGAACCGGTCGCCTTTCAGCATGGGGCCAGCCGATCTCAACCGGTGCGGATCTGACCAATGAGAACCGCTGTGCTTCATGACCGCTCATTGTCTGGCGGCACGTGTTGAGTTGATGACCAAGGCTGTAAGGCGCTTGTCTATTTGTGGGACGGAATTCAGCCGTCGCTTGTGCTGAGGCCGCGCGCACGCGGCCAGTCCCTTCATCAAGACGCATCGGACTGACGTGGAACACCTTGGGCTAATGATGTGCTTCACATCACCGCGGTTCGTTCATGAGTCCTTTTACCACGGCGTAGCAAGCAGCCAACAGGACCAGCGTGAACGGGAGCCCCGTTGAAACTGCCATCGCTTGCAGCCCCACCAGACCTCCACCCAGCAGCAGAGCTATCGCGACAATCCCCTCCAGCGTAGCCCAGAAGATGCGCTGGATGACCGGTGCGTTGACCTTTCCGCCCGCCGCGATTGTGTCAATCACCAGGCTGCCTGAATCTGACGAGGTGATGAAGAACACGATGACCAGGGTAATGCCCACCAAGGAGGTAATTGCTGTCAAAGGCAGCCCGCGCAGCATTTCGAAAAGCGTCAGCTCGAGCGGTGCGTCGAGCAGGTTCGTCGCCCCCTCCTGCACGACCTGCGTTATCGCCGTTCCACCCAGCGCCGTCATCCAGAGGATGGACAGAGCGGTGGGCACGATCAGGACCGCGATCAGGAACTCCCGCACCGTCCGACCGCGGGATACCCGCGCAATGAACATGCCCACGAACGGAGACCACGAAATCCACCAAGCCCAGTAAAAGGCCGTCCAGCCTTGCGCAAAGTTGGCATCCTCACGTCCGAACGGCATCGCGAGCGCCGGGAGGTGGACGCCATAAGCCAGCAGGTTCTTGAAGAAGCCCGTGGCAATCGCGACGGTCGGGCCGACGATGATGATGAATGCAAGAAGCGCCAGCGCAAGCCCCATGTTGACCTGCGACAGAAGTTTCACACCGGCATCAAGGCCCCGTGCAATTGACCAGATCGCGACTGCGGTGATCGCGATGATCAGCAGGATCAGCACAGTGTTGGTGGTGCCGACGTTAAACAGGAAATCAAGCCCGGCAGCCGCCTGCTGCGCCCCAATCCCAAGTGACGTCGCCAAGCCGAAGACCGTCGCGAGGATTGCCAGGATGTCGATCACGTGGCCCGGCCAGCCCCAGATCCGTTCGCCAAAGATCGGGTAGAAAGCTGATCTCAGCGTGAGAGGCAGGCCCTTGTTGTAGGAAAAAAGCGCCAGTGAAAGCGCCACCACGGCATAGATCGCCCATGGATGCAGACCCCAATGGTAGATCGTGGCCGCCATGCCCAGACGGCGCGCGGCCTCCGCATCGCCTTCTGCACCGCCAAGCGGTGCCCAGTCCGTACGGACACCGTCCGCGCCGATTTCGACACCGCCAAGCGCCGCATTAAAGTGCCCCAGTGGCTCCGATACCCCATAGAACATCAGTCCGATGCCCATGCCCGCGGCAAAGAGCATCGAGAACCACCCGACATAGCCATAGTCTGGCGTGGCTTCCGTCCCGCCCAAACGAACCTTGCCCAACGGCGACACGATTAGTGCAAGGCAGAGGATGACGAAGATATTTCCCGCCAGCATGAAGAACCAGTCCAGATGCGCCGTCAGCCAGTCCCGCAAGCCGGTGAAGACTGGCTCGCTCTGCGTCTGGAAAAACAGCGTCAGCAGGGTGATCGCGAGTATCAGACCGGCGGCAACCCCGAACACCGGATTGTGGACGTCGAATTGGACAACATAGCTCTTTTGCCAGTTATCCTGTCCGATCTCGTAATCCGTCTCGATGATCTCGGTTTCGCCCTCCGGTTCCGGAACCGGCTCGACCCCCAGTTCCTCGGTCTCTGCGGGGTCTTTATGCTGTTCCGTCATCCTGATCCTTGTATTCCACCTTAGATGCGTACACTGGCACGCCCTTCGTGATCGAGGTCCCTTTAACCGAACCTCACGGTCGCCGGAAGGTTCCAGAACACGCTGCCACACGCCTTGGCTTTGCGGGTAGTTCGTCTATACCAACCTTCATCTGGAGTCTGCACGTACTAAGCTGCTCCATCAACCCCAGCGCTGTGACCCTCTCATCATCCCCCAGTGGCCGGCGGAGCGAGCGCTCCAAGCCGATCCAGCATCAGGTCTTTTGCAAGACCGGGCTATCGCGTGCATCGCGCAAGCGGGAATGGCGCGAATTGAGGATCCGCGTCTTACAAAAAGGCTGGGGCTGGCAGTGCACATGCTGCGGAAACTGACGCGCAGCGGTTGCCGCCGCCCAAAGCCACTCTGGGAGCAGTGTCACGTGGGCACCGTCAGCGCCTGCGGCG
>VUAW01000012.1 GCA_008711135.1 Rhodobacteraceae bacterium LNNU 3342 | reverse complement strand
CCAGTTTGAAGCACGATCAGCCCGCCCTGTGAATCCCTTTTGTCAACACGACCTAACAGCAAAGGTCTGACGAATGTTCAAGAACGGTTATGCTATTCGTGTCGGAACTGGCCTGAGCTGTAATCAGTTCGCGGTCGGAATTGCGCCGAGGCAGATTGATGATCCTGTTAATCTTCTTATTCACTGGACGCGACATTATCGCCAGCCGTGGTTTAGAGCTGACGTGCCATCAGAGATTTATGGCCTGCTTCCTAAACGTAGTCATACAGATGAAAGGTTGCTCTATTCTGCGTTAGGGGGAGAAGGGATCATATATCATTTCGGATCATTTACGCTTGCCGAGGACATCTACTCTTCTTCTGAGAATCTGCCGGAACGTGGAAACGAGCTTTTGATCATGATGCGCGACCTTGATGTTGGTCGAGTAGTCACAGGACAGGCGGGACGCATGTTTGTTTTTCGCGGCAACTGGCAGCCTCTGACGCAGCCGTTTCCAGTACCGCCTGACGGTAATGGAGCATTTGAAATAGCGGCTCTTGAACAGGGAGAAATCGGATATGTCGCCGGTGGGCGACAGCTTCCTGACAACATTCTCAGTGAGGTTACAAAAAAGGCGTATGAGGAGGATCTAGATTTATGGGTGAAATTATTGTTCGATGAGGTGAAGCCCGAAACAGGGGTCTTTCTATTCGAAGCAGATGGCTCATGGAAAGTAGTCGCCTCACCGTATGGTGGAAACATTCGTGTGCTTCGGCGATTATCTGATGGACGAATTATATTCGGTACGAGTGGTGGCGTAATCGGAAAGGTCATGAACCCTGATGAGATACAGGAACTAGCTACAGTAGATCCCGGAGTGCCGATTGTTGAGGTGGAGGAAGCTGACGGGCTTGTTATTGTCGCGAGCGAAGGGGGCCTCTATCAACTTGTGGACTCCGAACTCTCTCCTTTTGGATCAAAAATTCCAGATGAGCGAGGACGAGTGATGGCGATGTCAGTGGTGCCGGGCGGCATATGGGTATTCTTGGAATCTTCTGTCGGCCTGACAGATGGGCGCAACTGGGAGTGGGTCGACTTCCCCGAAGGGCTTACGGCGCTGCCTTTTGTGGGACTTGTCTAAAGCTACTTTCTGCCCGACGCTTTTAAATACGCCCGCACTCGCTCCACATCCAGCGCTGCCACCCGTAATTCCTCGGCCCCCGGCTGCAGCATCCGCACTACGAACAACTCTCCCGCCTCCGGATATTCCCCGAACCGCGCCTTGGCCACCCGCAGTCCTTCGGCCCCCGCCACCCGCAGGCCGTCCAAATGAGCCTCCAGCCGTTCCAGCAGGCGAGCGAGGCGAAGGCCGTCAAGTTCAGGGTTCTCCTCTGGATACAGCATCGCGCGGTCGTAGACCGTCCAGAGGAACGCCGCCTGTTCGGCGTGCTGGCGGAGGATTTCAGGAAGGACGGGGGCGGGCGGGTACATCAGTTCAGGTTGATCGAACCGCCCCGGATCCGGTTGGAGGCCGAGGCGTGGCTGACGAGGTAGGTGCCGCGGATGGTGATGTGGCCGTCGGCCTCCATCACGATGGAGGCCTTGCCGCAGCGCAGTTCGATCCGTTCCTGGGCAACAAGGCGCAGGGGCTCGCCGTCTCGGATCGCAACAGGGGCCGGGGGAATGGGCGAGACGATGCGGCCGATCACCAGCGGGCGGGCGGGATCACCGTCCTCGAACAGTAGGGCAAGTTCGGCGCCGATGTCGGAGGTTTCGAACATGACAAGACTGCGCGCCGCGATCGCCTCGGCCGAGGGGTTGCCGGGAAAGACGACCAGCGGCCGGCCTTCATCAAGGCCCAGCAGCATGCCGATCACCACACCTCCGCGAAGATCCTCGCTGATCATGGACAATCCTCCAGTCTTAAGAGCATAGCATGAGATCTAGAGGAACTCACGGCCCCTTATGCGCCAGCGGTGCACGTCTTGAGTCACCATCCAGTTGATGCGGGAACGTTCACGTGCAGTGACGCTGCCACAATCCGCGTCGGACCGCGACCAGCGGCTTCCTGCCGCCCACGGGACAGTTACCAAGGGGTGTGGAACGCGTGCCTGTGACGGTGGTTGACCTGCCACCACGGAGGGCACGCCATGCAAAGCGACCACAAGCCGGACGTTCTTCCTCTGGTAGAGGAGCAGGTACAGGTAACGAAGGCTGAACAAGTCACGGGCCGTGTGCGCGTTGACACAAGAACCCAAGTTGTCGAAAGCCTTATACCTGTTGAACTGTCCAGTGTGGACGTGGACGTGGTGCGCGTTCCTGTTGACCGCAAGATCGACGCGGTCCCCGAGGTCGTCACGCAAGGCGACTTAACTATCATCCCCGTGGTGGAAGAACGGATTGTTGTAACGCGTGAGCTGTATCTTCGGGAAGAAGTGCATGTTCGACGCGTGGAGCGTCGGGAGAACGCCGAGATCGCGGTGACCACGCGGCGGCAAACTGTCCATGTCGAGCGTCTTGCCCATGAAGGGGAAGATCAGCTCGCTTCTCACCCAATCACAAAGGACGATCAAGATGACCTATGAAGACTCATACGGCGCAGCGGGATCCACGACATCGGTTTCCGCGCTGTTCGACAGCCAAGCGGATGCCGAACGTGCCGTTGACCGGCTCGTAGCCGCTGGCGTCCCGCGCGCGCAGATCCGTACGGTGGATGGGGCCTCGAGCACCGGAGGAACCACCACCGCGTCGAGCGGGGAGGACAGAGGCTTCTGGGACAGCCTCGCAGATTTCTTCTTTCCGGAAGAGGATCGATACAGCTATGCGGAGGGGCTTTCCCGGGGCGGCTGCCTTGTCGCCGTAAGCGAGCTGTCCGCGTCAGAGTATGAAACCGCTCTTGATATTCTGGATGACGAGGGCACCGTGAACCTTGATGAGCGGGAGCAGAACTGGCGCTCCGAAGGCTGGGGCGGCTATGAGACGAGCAGCTATGCGGGGTCGGCCGCGGCTACGGGCACTGCGGCGGCCGGTGCTGCCACCAGTGGCTACACCGAACGGGCCGCCACGACCGAAGACGAGAGCATCCCGATCGTCGAGGAGCGGCTCCGCGTCGGCAAGCGCGATGCGAGCCACGGGCGTGTCCGGGTCCGCGCCTACACAGTTGAGCAGCCGGTAAGCGAAACCGTCGAACTGCGCGAAGATCATGTGGAGCTTGAGCGGCGCCCGGTTGATCGTGCCGCCACCGGTACCGAAGCCGCGTTCCAGGACCGCACGCTGGAAGCCGAAGAATATCGCGAGGAAGCCGTGGTTTCCAAGGAAGCGCGCGTGGTCGAGGAAGTCAGCCTTCGCAAGACTACCGACACCCATAGCGAAACGGTTTCCGATACCGTCCGGCACACCGAAGTCGAGGTGGACGTTGACCGGGATGGTCGGGACGATCTGGACCACACCGGCAGGTAACACGCCCTGATCGGGTATTTGCGGAGGGGCTGCATCCATCTGGTTGCGGCCCCTCTTTCGTATCCCCGCAGCACATGGCGCTGCGGAGAAGTTTTCGCCTAGGAAGCGGATCAGCCTGCGACAGCCTGCCCTTGGGTGCGGTTCCACCGGATCGACGACATCAGGGCCACGCCAATCAATGCAGCGCCACCCAGCCCGGTGATGACCTCAGGGATGTGGACGATGGTCTGGACATACATGATCACGGACAGGATCAGGATCGCATAGAACGCCCCATGTTCCAGATAACGGTACTGCGCCAAGGTTCCCTTTTCGACCAGCATGATGGTCATCGAACGGACATACATTGCGCCGATGCCCAGGCCGATGGCGATCACGAACAGGTTCTGGCTCAGCGCGAAGGCGCCGATCACCCCGTCGAACGAGAAGGACGCGTCCAGCACCTCCAGGTACAGGAACGCCCCAAGGCCGCCTTGGGCCGCCGCCTTTGTCGTTTCCTGAGTAGCATCGAGCAGGCCGCCGACCACCTCGACCAGCAGGAAGGTCAGCAGCCCATAGATCGCCGACCGGATGAAGATATCTGCGGAGTCCGCGTCCAGCAGCCGCGAAAAGCTCAGGATCAGCAGCAGCACAAGCGCGGTTTCCACCCCGCGTACCGCCGCGTATTTGGACATCTGGCTTTCGATCCAGTGCAGCCAGTGCACCTCTTTCTCATCATCGAAGAAATAGCTGAGCGCGACCATCATCAGGAAGGTGCCGCCGAAAGCGGCGATGGGCAGGTGCGCGTCGTGCATGATCCGCGCATATTCTTCAGGCTGTGAGGCGGCAAGCACGATTGCCTCGATCGGGCCGATCTGCGCCGCGATCACCACGATCAGCAGCGGAAAGACGATCCGCATCCCAAAGACCGCGATCAGGATGCCCCAGGTCAGGAACCGCCTTTGCCAGACTGGCGTCATCTGCTTGAGCTTGTTGGCGTTTACGATCGCGTTGTCGAAGGATAGCGAGATCTCAAGCACGGCCAAGACCGAGCAGATGAACAGGAAGGTGGCCGCGCCCCGCAGAGTGCCCTCGGTCTGCCAGCCAAGCAGCGCCCCCAGCGCCAGTCCAAGGCCGGTCACGATAAGGGCCCATTTCAGGTAGCTCAGAACGGATTTTTCGGAAACAGGACGGTTCATTCGTCGCCCCCCACGCGAGGCAGGGCCACGGTAAACTGTGCACGCCAAATGGTGCACGGACAGCAATATGTCATGAGCTCAAAGTTCCGGGCGGCAGTCCAGAAGGTGGCGCCGACATCACGAGAGTGCCGCAGGTTCTCGCCAGAGGGGCCCGGTCGCCAGATTTCTGCATCAAGCAGTCCGTGCAGGATAGCATGCCATTTTACCGCGCTCAAGCACCTGCAGAAACCGCTATGGAACGGAGGCTGCGGTCGGTGGTTGTCACAGGACCATGCATCCAGGACTCGACGATCTCGCCCAAGCCATTTGTGAACGCCGCGTCATCCTGTTCGTGGGGGCAGGGGTGTCGATGGTGGTCGGTCTGCCGTCGTGGAAGGCGCTGATCACCCACATGGCAGAGGAACTGGACCTTGACCCCGAAAACGATCTTCACGGTACGGGGCACGAGGTCGTGGCGGAATATTACCGGATCAAGTGCGGGAGTATCGGCCCCCTGCGCAGCTGGATGGACCGGGAATGGAAGGTGTCCGAGGATCGCGTCACTGAGTCGCGCATCCACCAACTGATCGTCGCCCTTGATTTCCCGCTGATCTACACGACGAACTATGACCGCAACTTGGAGGTTGCCTTCGAGATTCACGACAAGCCCTATGTCAAGATCGCGAATGCGCGGGATCTGGCGCTTGCAAGTAGCGAAGGCACCCAGATCGTCAAGTTCCACGGCGACTTTGACGACGATCAAAGCTTGGTGCTGACCGAGACCGACTTCTTTGCGCGATTGAATTTCGACAGCCCGCTCGACGTCAAGTTCCGGGCTGACGCGATGAGCCGCCCGGTCCTGTTCATCGGCTATTCGATGCAGGACCTGAACATACGCCTGCTGCTGCACCGAGTGTGGGAAAGCTGGAAAGCTTCGGGATATTCGAACCAGCGCCCTGCAAGCTACGTCTTCATGCCGCGCGCCGATCCTGCGCAAAAGGCGGTCTTGGAACAATGGGGTATTACCCTGATCACCTTTGGGGATGCCAAGGACCCGGAGGAGGCGCTCCGTAACTTCTTGGAGGCGGTGTGGGAACGGGTGGAGGCCGGTCGCGGCAACTAGGCCGCCCCTGAAGCAGTGGGCCGGGCGGAGACTCGGTAGCAGCACCGTCGCCGAAGGGCCCGCCAGGATCTTATTGGCGAAACACCATCAGCAAGGAGTCGCTGCATCACAGAAACGCACGCCTTGGCGCCCCTGCGGATGTTGCGGGGCCGAGCTTATGGTGCTGCGTGGGATCTCTCGACGCCGAATAGGCCGGGAGGTCGGAACCAGACCCAAGGGTCTCGGGTTGATTTCAGGATAAAAGGAGACAGAACATGGACAAAGACAGAGTAGAAGGTTCTGCCAAGAACATCGGCGGCAAGGTCAAGGAAGCGGCTGGCAAAGTCACCGGTGACACCAAGACCGAAGCCGACGGCAAGGCCGATCAGGCCGAAGGAAAGGTCCAGAACACCATCGGTGGCATCAAGGACAGCCTGAAGGGCGAATAACGTCTGGCGCTGCTGAACGGACATACCACTTCCAATGAGCCGCTGAACTTCAAAGCGGCCCAAGAGGCGGTTACACGCCGCGGCAGCAGGTTTGCTGCTTCGACCTCCAGTCTCTTTTGCCAAGACGGCTGATGCATCTGTTCGGCAGCGGCGCGTTCAGCGCAGATCGCTGCCGAAGCTCAATCTGCCCTATTTCGCCTTATCCAACCGCCTTCGTGATGTACGCCGCCGTCATCAGGTCAAGATGGGCGCCACCACCATTCTTGAATACCGTGATGTCCTCCGGATCATGACGTCCCGCGACGGCGCCAGAGACCAGATCGTAAAGATCGCCCCGCACATCTTGTTCCGTGATAACGCCCGCCGCGATCGGCATCATCAGTTCGCCGATGTGATGGATTGTCGTGTCGCGGCTATCGACGAACAGCATCCCCCGCTCAATCAGGGTGTCATCCGCCTCTCGCATATCAGCCTTGTAGGCGCCGATAAGATCGACATGGGTCCCCGGCCGCACCCATGCGCCGGGCAGGACGGGCTCGCGTGCCATCGTAGCAGTTGAAATGATGTCCGCCTCTGCCACGGCCGCTTGCAGATCTGCACAGGCAACAAGTTCAGCCCGAACGTCGTCCAACTCCGCGACCAGTTGCTGCGCCTGTTCCGGCCGCCGCGCCCAGATCGAGATCTTCTCGATCTCTGGGAAGTAAGCGCTGTAGGCCCGCACCAGCCCACCAGCAAGCGTTCCTGCGCCAATGACAAGCAGGTGCCGGCTGTCAGGCCGCGCCAGAAGGCTCGCCCCCAGAACGGAGTCGCCCGCCGTCTTGAACTCGGTGATCAGCCGAGAGTCGATGATCGCTCTGATCGTCCCGCCGTCAGGATCATAAAGCATCATCGCGCCCTGCACGGTGGGCAGCCCCCGCGCCGGATTTGCATCCATCACCGTGACAGCTTTCACCCCGTATCCCAATCCCGGAATGTAGGCGGACCGGCTCAACAAAGTTGCCGTTGCCGGGCCCAGGAAGACATCGCCGACCTCTGCCTTCGGGAGCAAATGCCCTGCGCGAAGCGCCTCGACCGTGTCGATCCAGTTCAGGGCGCCGGCGGTGTTCTCATAGGTTAGGAGTTCAGGAAGCACTGTTGATCGTCCTCTTTCTGGTTCGTTGGCGCGTCCGGGGGCCGCCAGCGTTTAAGGCGCTCACGTCGCTGCAGGCCGACTGCACATCCACATTCATGGTACACTCTTCCCGACACTGTCCAGGAAAGGCTACGGTCAAAGGCGCGGTCGCTCGATTTCTGCCTGATAGGGAGCTTATGATGAACGCGAGGACTGTGCTGCGCCCGCCTTCTTGTCCTTCAGGCACTCCGAACGCGCGGCTTGTGGAGGTGATGTAGTTCCGCTGGCAGATCAGCAGCGGGCGGCCACCTTGTCGATGACCTCCATGACCGCCTGTGGATCGGTCTGGTGGATCATGTGGCCGGCGCCCGGCGTGGATTTGAACGTGCTGTGCGGGATGACCCTGTGCAGCCGGACCGATTGGGCTTTGGTGCTGATAAGTCGGTCATCAGCCCCCGCGAGGATGCCCACCGGCACCTGCACGCCGGAGTACCGCCGTGCGCCGGCAAAGGCCACCGGCAGCAGCAGCCCCGACTCAGCCGCTGCTGTCCGCAGTTGCACGGGGCGCAGCGCCATCTCTTTCGGGAAGCGCCTGAACTTGGCAGGAATCGGGGCGGGGGCAAAGATCTTTCGCAGAAAGCGACGCCAGAGCATCCGGCTCAGAACCGGGACCGCTGTCGCGCACATGATGTCGCCCAGCACGGGCACCGCCGCCGTGGACGCAAGCAATGCATCCAGTCGTGCCGAGGGATAGTAGTAACCGCCGCACAGGATCAGCCCGCTTACCGCCTCTGGGTGGCGCAGCGCCAGTTCAAGCGCCACTAAGCTGCCCCAAGAGTGACCAAGCACCAAGGCAGGGGAAGCGCCCATCTGCACCAGCGCCTTCCGGAAAAGATCGGCCTGCGCCCCCGCGGTCCAGATCCTGGTCCGGGGCCGGCTGCTATAGCCGTAACCGGGTCGGTCAAAGACGATGACCCTGTAATTGCGTCCGGCCAGCGCGATGAGGCCGCTGCTCTCGAAATCGGCGATCATGCTGCCGTTGCCATGGACCAGCACAAGGGGCTGCCCGCGCCCCCGCTCAATATAATGGAGGCGTACACCGTCTATCTCGATGAAGCGGCCAGAAGGGGGATGGCGCTGCTCTGCCTGCTTGGCGGCCCTGTGATTGATCAAGGCGCAGGCGGTCAGGCCTGCAGCGACAGCGGCCAGAACAGGCAGCGCCGTAAGACGCTTGGGTAGGGAACGGCTCACGCGGGGGCTCCTTGTTCCGGCAGTGGCTGCCGAAGACGCAACGCAGCCATTCGCCTCAAGTTCCGGCGCAGGCCGGCCCGCGGCGGGTCACGACCTTGCACCTTTTGGAACCGCAACCCCGTCTACCTGTTCCGTCCTCAGGCGGTTATGCAGAAAGGATATGCCATGGATGACCGGGAAGAGCGGATTGCGGAGAGAGCAAAAAGGATCACGAAGGAGGAAGGAGCCTCTCATGGCCGGGACCCTGAGAACATGGACCCGGAAATGCTGGAAGGCGAGGCAGCCGACATCGTTCGCGCCAACAAGGCGATGAAGCAAGGCGGCGAGGCAGAGCCAGACGAGGCGCAGCCCCTTACCCCTGCAGAGCGCCTGCCCCCAGACTGAGACCAAGCGATCAGCTCAGTCCGCGCCAAGCGCCTCGCGGGCCAGACGGCCTCGATCTATTGTCATTAAGCCGCCCGCCTGCCAGTTCTGCGGGTCCGCATAGATGGTCAGCGCGTCCCACAGCCTGTCGATCAGCCGGTCCTGTTCGTGGATCACCCGTTCCTGCCGCAGGCAATCAGCAGCAGTCTCGTCACGATCCAGCAGCAGGGCGCGAAGGCAGGCATGATCCTCTGCCCGCGGCGCGAGGGAAAGCAGCCGGGCGATGGTCTCTTCCACTGCCGCGGTGCTGATGTCGCTTGGGGCGGTGTCTCTGGAAAGCGGTTTCATGATCTGTGTCCTGCTGCTTGAGATGTAAAGTTAAATTGACCTGATCGTGTGAGGACACTACTGGAGGTTGTAGTGCAAGAATAGACGCACTCGAGAGCGTTAATGTTGCGTTAACGCTATCGGATTGATGAGCGGCGGCCTGCCTTTCCGGCTCCGTTCCGCCCCGCATCTGTCTGCAGTTGTGTTGACACCCCTCCGCGATCCTGCCTAATCTTCTTCATTAACTATTCTTACCTAACTGATATTGCGCGAAATCCTGATGGTGCCACGGGTTGGCTTCGGCGCTGGTGCGGGATCTGATCGCAAGCCTGCGCCCTGATCAAAGCAGGATTTCATTTGCTGACCGGTGGCGCTGTCCGAACTGCGACGGGCAGGCTGCACCGCAAGGCGTCAACTCGTGGTGGCCGGCCCCGCAAAGGGCCTTCGCCGCTGATCATGAAGTGGAGGAAGCAATGATAATCAATGTGGGACTAGCCGGCAGCGACGATTTCGTGAAAGGCATCCACCCCAAGCGAAACGATCTTTACGGCGACGGGGTGAAGTTGCCGGCCACCGAGGATGCGGCGGGGAATGATACCCTCGTTGGTCATGCGGGGGCGGAAAACAACCTTTATGGGGACGCAGGAATGCTCGACTCCGTCAACGGCGGGGACGACGTGCTGGTCGGCGGTGCCCATGGGAACAACAAGCTCTTTGGGGACGCCTACACCATCAACCAGGGCTCCGGTGGTGACGACTGGCTGAAGGGCGGCATCAATAGCGTCAACCATCTGGTTGGCGACGCGGCCTACCTGACCGGGACCGGGGGGAATGACACGATCCTGGGCGCGTTCAACAGCGTGAACCAGATCTTCGGTGACTCCAATTATCTTAATGATGGAGGCGTCGGCGGAAACGATTTGCTTATCGGCGGGCGTAAATCGGAAAACACGATCTTTGGTGACGCGAAATCATTGACCTTGGGTCAGGGTGGCGATGATACGATCTGGGGCGGCGACAACAGCGCTAACTGGCTTTACGGCGACGGCGCGACGGCAGATGGTTCCATGTTCGGCAACGACACGATCATCGCCGGCAACGGCGGCGTCAACTTCATGTTCGGCGATGTCGCGAACCCGACGGGAGAGTCCATTGCCGGCAACGACCGGCTGGTTAGTGGAACCGGAACTGACCACATGTATGGCGACGCGATGGAGCGTGACATAGAAGGGTACGTACCGGGGTCTGATCTATTCGTCTTCAAGGCGAACAGCGGCAACGATTTTATCTATGACTTCCAGACGGGCCATGACCGGATCGAGATTGACCGGCCCGACATCGTGACGCTGCCGCTGTCATATCAGGAAGAGCAGCAGCTGATCACCGAAGCCCTTGACCTGTTCAGCGTCTACGAAGACCGGGTCACTCCGTTGGCAAGCGCAGCCGGCAGGGCGCTGGAGAGTCTGGGCTTGTCCGGAGGCGACGAGGTGAAGAAAGCGCTGCAAACCGCACAAGATGCGCTTGAGCCCTATACGCGGCCATACCAGTTCGATGACCTGACCATCACTGAGTTCGAAGACGCAACCTACGGCGACAGCACCCTCGTCGCCTTCGATGGTTCGAATTCAGTCACAGTCTATGGTGTCACTGGGTTAACGGAATCCGACTTCATGTTCGTCTGATGCCACTGCGGGGGCGCCATCGGCGCCCCTTTGTGCCCGGCGATGCTGCAGGAAACTCGGAACCTGTGCCCCGGGGCAAGCAGTTCAGCAACGTTGTACGATATCTTCAAGCGTCCGGCCGCTGCGCTGTTCGCGCCTATCTGCTGCAATCGACCGACGTTTACGGCTCATCTGGTCAAAGAAGGGCTTCCCTGATCATCACCTGCTGGCAGGACCAGCGCCGGATGCTCATCTTTGGGCGCTGCTCGTTCCACTGGGCAAGCTGGGCTTGGGCCTGCATCATGCAACTATGGGTGTTGGAACCTTCCATCTGGAGGAAGCGGTACTCCTGGCACGCTGCCGGCTGGGCCGTGAGGCAGGCAACAAAGACAAGCTCGATCATGGCAACCTCCGGATCGGCAGGGTGAAGTTGAAGCGGCTGTTCCCATGGAAGCACGGTTCCAGGGGCCGGACATCATACTTTCTGATGATGCGACGCCTTTCAGGCGCGCGGGAACAGGATGCGTGAAATTCGCGCCGATCCCGGGGCATCTGGTGCTTTGCAGGGCGTCATCATTCCGCGGAATAAGTCAGGGTTCCCACCCTTCGGCGCCAATAAGCGGTACGAAGCAGACAGCGCCCAAGTCCTCGGTCTCGAACGCTTCCCCTTCGCGGAGGACGAGAAGCAGCCGCTGAGAGTTCCGCATTGTTCCGGTCGGGATTACCAGTCGGCCACCGTCCGAAAGCTGAGCCTTCAGCGCCTCGGGCACCCTCGGCCCGCCGGCAGAAACGATGATCGCATCAAATGGCGCCAGATCCGGCAGGCCGATCGTGCCGTCGCCTTCGTGCACGTGAACATTGGTCTCGCCCAGCCGATGCAGCCGTGCCCGCGCTGCCTCGGCCAAGGGTGGATGGCGTTCCACCACATGCACCTCTCGGGCCAGCAAGCCCAAGACAGCGGCGGCGTAGCCCGAGCCGCCGCCGACCTCCAGTACCCGGTCGGCGGCTGAAACCCGCGCCGCCTCCGCCATCCGGGCGACCACCCAGGGCTGGGAAATCGTCTGGCCTTCCTCGATCGGCAAGGGCCGGTCGTCATAGGCCGCATCGCGCCATCTGGGCAGCACGAATTCTTCGCGCGGGACAGTCCTCATCGCCTCAAGCACCCGCGCGTCGCGGATGCCGCGACGGGCGAGCTGCGCCTCGACCATATGGCGACGGGCCTCCTCGGCGGTGGGCATCGCTACTTGTTCGTGCGGCCGCGCTGGTTGGGGTCGATCCCGCCTACAGGCGTTGTATCGTTCAGCACATCGCCTTCGAAGGTGTTCTCACCCTCGACCAGATCCTCGTCGTCACCCGCGCCTTTGGTCGTGCCGATGCCGGGGTTCCCGCGCAGATCCGCGTCGCTGGGATGGCCGGATTTGGGATGCTTGTTGGACATCGTGTCTCCTTTCCGTTGGTTCGTATGAACCGTTTCCCGGCGCCGATGTTCCCGCGCGTCATTCCTTGCCGGGTTCCGCCATCTTCCGATGGGTTTCGGCCATCATCGACTGGGGCATGACCCGTGCCGCCGCCGCCTGCAGCTTGTTCTGCCACCCGCTGACCACTTCTTCCGTCCCCGCCATGAGCGCGTCATAGCCCACGCGGGCAACCTTGGCGGCATCGTCCTTCGGGCCTTGCCCGACGTTTGTGTCGGTCATTTCCGCGCGGTCAAAGAAGCGGGTGTCAGTCGGCCCCGGCGACAGGCAGGTGACCGAAACGCCGGTACCCTGCAATTCGTGCCGCAGGGCGACCGAGAACAGGTCCACGTAGGCCTTGGTCGCGTTATACACCGCCTGGAAGGTGCCGGGCATGTAGCCCGCGATCGACCCGGTAAACAAAATCCGCCCTTCGCCACGCGTCGCCATCCGACGCGCGATCTCGTGCGCGAGGCAGGTGGTCCCGGTCACGTTGGTGCCGATGACGTGCAGGATGTCGTCAAGGTCCTGCTCGATGAAGGCATGGCCAAGGCCACGCCCGGCGTTCGCGAACAGCAGGTCAGGCGTCCGGTCCCCCAGATGTTGCAGAAGTTCGCGCACGCCCTCTGGCGTGGACAGGTCGACCGTCACGGTTTGCACCTCGGCGCCGGTGCGTGACAGTTCCTCGGGGTTTTCAATGATGGCATCGTCTGATGCGATCAGAAGGTCATATCCATCCTCGGCCGCGATCTGCGCGAGGGCGCGCCCGATGCCGGTCGAGCCGCCGGTTACAAGTGCGAGGCGTTTCGCTGTCATGTCACTCTCCATCATGGGTGCCGGGGCAACGGCAGCCTTGGGCGAATGTTCCCGCCGCCGATGGAGAAACAAATCGCGCCCCGCCGCGTTTCCTAAAGGCAACCATTTGCCAGCCGGGGGCGCATGTGCCGGTCCGGCCGGTCCGGCAACAAGGAGGACCCCGTGCAGGACAAGGTAAGAGAGGCCATCGTCGAGGAGCTTCAGCGCCAGGCCAAGGAGAACCCCGACCTCAAGGTCGAAGTAAAGGACGACGCGCTGACCGTGCAGGGGAAGGTCGATCTTGACGCGCTGTCATTCGTGGTGGTCGGCGCCGTGGCAGGTGGCCCCTAAGCCGGCTGGCGGGTGTGCCGCAGCGCCTTGACCACCGCCATCAGGATCAGCGCCGCGGTCACCAGGACAAAGCCACAGGCTATAGGCCGTTCAAGGAACACCATCGGGTCGCCACGCGAAATCAGCAGCGCGCGGCGAAGGTTGGTTTCGATCATCGGCCCCAGCACGAACCCTAGAAGCAGAAGCGCGGGGCTGAACTTGGCCAGTGTCAGCAGGTAGCCGATCGCGCCGATGCCCGCGACCATGACGATGTCAAAGGTCGCCCCCCGGACCGAATAGACACCAAGACAGACAAAGACGATGATCGCTGGGTAAAGCCAGCGAAAGGGAATTCGGAGGATCGAAACCCACATCCCGATCAGCGGCAGGTTCAGGATCAGCAGGAACAGGTTCCCGATCCCGAAGCTGATGACGAGGCCCCAGAACATCTCGGGCCGCGCGTCCAGCATCATCGGGCCCGGCTGGATGCCGTGGATGACCAGCGCCCCCAGCATCAGAGCCATGATCGGGTCGCCGGGGATGCCCAGCGTCAGTGTGGGCACGAAAGCGGTGATGGAGGCCGCGTTGTTCGCAGACTCAGGCCCTGCTACCCCTTCCACCGCGCCTTGGCCGAACCGTTCCGGCCGACGCGAAACCCGGCGTTCCAGCGCATAGCTGAGGAACGACGAAATCGTCGAGCCTGTTCCCGGCAGCGCCCCGAAGAAACTGCCAAGCGCCGTGCCGCGCAGGATCGGCCCCGGCATCTGCCGCAGGTCGGCCCGGCTGGGAACAAGCTCTCTCAGCCCGATGCGGCGGGGGCGGCCGTGGCTGTCGGCGCTGCGGATGTTGCCGATCACCTCGGCCACTCCGAACAGACCCATCGCCAGCGCAACAAGGTTGATGCCGTCCATGAGCTGCGTCTGGCCAAAGGTGAAGCGTTGCGCGCCCGAATTCACGTCCGTCCCGACACAGCCAAGGATCAGCCCCAGCACCACCATCGCCATGCTTTTGGCAGGCCGGCCGCTGCCGACGGTCGAGGCCGCGACAAGCCCCAGCACCATCATCGCCGCGTATTCCGCTGCCCCGAAACGCGTGGCAAGCCCGGCCAGCCATCCGGCCAGCACCACCAGCACGATGATCCCCAGGATCGAGCCCGCGAACGACGAAACCATTGCCGTGAACAGCGCGATACCGGCACGTCCCTGCCGGGCCATCGGGTATCCGTCCAGCGTGGTGATCGCGGACTGCGGCGTCCCTGGCAGCCGCAGCAGGATGGACGCCACCGCCCCGCCATACTGCGCGCCGTAGTAGACGCCGGCCAGCATAACCAGCGCCGCCTCGGCCGAGATGTAATAGGTAAGGGGCAGCAGCAGCGAAATCGCCGCCATTGCCCCGATCCCCGGCAGCACGCCGACCAGCGTCCCCAGGAACACCCCGAACAGGCTATAGATCAGCACCGCTGGCTGAAGCGCAACGCTCAGGCCCGACAGCAGGCCGTCCCACATCGTCATGTTACAGGCTCCACGGCCAAACGGGGATGGTCATGCGAAGCCCCGCGATGAAAATAGCCCAGGTCAGCGCTGTGATCCCCGCCGCCAGCACAAGGCGCCAGACAATTCCGGGTTTGGGTGCCGGAATACTGGCTACCACTGCCGCAAGCGCGGTGGTGACGACAAGGCCCAGCTGACCAAGCAGCAGGCCGAAGATCAGGATCGCCGCGATGACGCAAAGGACCTCGCGCCCCACGAAGCCACGCCGTTCGCCGGCCCGCCACCAGGCAGGCACCGCAATAGTTAGCCCCAGACCAGCCAGCACCAGACCCAATGCGGTTGGGAAGAACCCCGGCCCCATCTGGCGCATCGTACCCAGATCATAATGCATGGCGGCATAGCCCGCCACGGCAAGGCCGAGGGCGACGAGGATGCCGCCCCCGAACAGATCGTGCTGGTCGCGCTGCATTGTGGCCTCAGTTCGCCTCGATCTGGTCGATCACCGCGCCCCAGACCTCGGTGTCGTCGGCGATGCGGGCGGCCAGTTCTTCAGTTGTCCCCGGCGCTGCCTGCCAGCCCATCGACAGAAGACGTTCCTGTACCTGCGGGTCCTCGAGGATCTCGTTGATCTCGGTGTTCAGGCGGTCGATCACGGCCGGATCGGTGGCGGCAGGCGCGATGAAAGCGTTCCAAAGCTCCGCGCGGAAGTCCTCGGGCAGGCCGGCCGTGCCTGCCATGACCGGCACATCCGGCACCTGCGGGAAAGGTTCGGTCGAGGTGACGCCCAGCATCTTCATCTGGCCGGCCTCTACCTGCGGCATCGCGGCCGAAGGCGCCATGAAGCCCGCATCAATCTCACGGCCCATGATCGAGGTCGTGACCTCGGCATAGCTCTGGAAGGGGACGTGCAGCATCTCGATCCCCGCGGCATTGGCGAACAGCTCGGCCGTGAGATGCGCGCCGGACCCTTGGCCCACCGACCCATAGGCGAGATCACCACCACGGGCGAGTTCAAGGAAGCCTTCCAGGTCGTCGGCTTCCGCATCGGCGGCCACCGCAAGAACCAGCGGGCTGGTCGCAACCAGCGCGACCGGAGCGATATCCTCGGCCACGTTGTAGCTGACGTCCGGCACCAGCCGCGGAGAGGTCGTCAGCGGCCCGTTGATGGTCGCGCCAAAGGTATGGCCCGCGCGGCCCGCCAGCATTTGCTGCACACCGATCACGCCGCCCGCGCCCGGCTTGTTTTCCACGACAACGGGCTGGCCAAGCCGTTCGGCCAGCGGTTCCGCGATCAGCCGCGCGATCGTGTCGGGCGACGATCCGGCCGGGAAGCCCACGATCACGTGAACCGGCCCCGTTGGCCAGTCCTGTGCGGCCGCAGCCCCTGTCATCAAGGTTGCCGTGGCGATGGCAGCAAGGCTGCGGCTGAAGGTTCCGGGCATCATATCTGTCCTCCTTTGGCGCGGGGGTGCAATCTTCCGGTTTTGCACTCCCGCGTCAATGGCAGATGGACACCCTATTCTGCCGCGGGCTCGACTGCCACGAACACCGTTCCGCCCGCGCGCCCGATCCGCAGCAGAAGCGGACGGCCTTCCTCCCGCGCCTGCCGCCATTGGGCTGCAAGTTCCTCTGCGGCGCCGACCGGCTGGTTCCCGGCGGCAAGGATCACGTCACCCGGCTGCAGACCGGCACGCCCCGCGGGGGATTGCGGCTCTACCCGCTGAATCAGCAGGCCCTGACCTTCTTCAAGACCGAGATTACGACGCAGCAGTTCAGGCAGCGGCGAAAGCACCAGCCCCAGCCGGGCCTGCGGCTCTGCCGGATCGGTCTCGCTCGGCTGTTCCGCCATGTCTGTTCCGCGTTCCCCCACGGTCACGGTGATCTCGGTCCGCTCCCCTCGACGAAGCACGGCCAGCGTCGCCTCGCTGCCGACTTCCAGTGCGGCAACGCTCCGCGAGAGATCGCGCGGTGCGGTGACGGCCGTACCGTTCAGCTCTAGGATCACGTCGCCTTCCTCGATCCCCGCCTGCGCCGCAGCCCCTTCGGGATCGACGCTTGTAACCAGCGCGCCGACCGCTTCGTTCAGTTCGAACGCCCGGGCAAGCGCATCATCGATGGGCTGCAGGCTTACCCCGATATAACCCCGCTGCACGCGGCCGCCCGCGATCAACTGGTCCACGATGGTGCGTGCCGTGGCCGAGGCGACTGCGAAGCCGATCCCGACGTTCCCGCCGACCGGCGAAAATATCGCCGTGTTGACGCCCACGACCTCTCCTGCCGCGTTGAACAGCGGCCCGCCAGAGTTGCCGGAGTTGATCGAGGCATCCGTCTGCAGGAAGTCGTCATAAGGCCCCGACCGGATATCGCGCGAGGTTGCGGAAAGCACGCCCACTGTCACGGTGCCGCCGAGCCCGAAGGGGCTGCCAATCGCGATCGTCCAGGCGCCCGGCTGCATCTGCGCGGAATCCCCCCAACGCGCGACCGAGATACCCTCAGAATTCTCCACCTGCAGGACCGCAAGATCGGTGGCGGGATCAGCCCCCACCAGTTCGGCGGGGCGCGCAGTGCCATCGGCGAGCAGGATCTCGATCTCTTGTGCGCCTTCGATTACGTGGTTGTTGGTGACGATGTGCCCCTGGTCAGAGATCATGAAGCCGGAGCCGAGCGCCGCAATCTCCTGCTGCGGCGACTGCTGCCCTGGAAAGCCCGGTGGCATCCCGGGCATGCCCGGGATCGGCTGCATCGGGCGCAGGCCCCGCGCCTGGATGCCGACGACCGCGCTGCTTTGTTCCGCGACGACCTGCGTGAAGTCGGCGGGCTGACCTTGCATGTTGGGCTGTTGTGGTGCCGCCTCTTGCGCAGTGGCAGGCAGGGCAAGCACCAACGCGGCGGCATATAGCGGGCGGCGCAGAAGGGTCGTTATCATGTGTCGGTTCCTCTTGGCGTTCGCTTGGATAACGCGCTCAACAAGAAGGCGGCGGCAATGTTCCGTCCGGTGCCCGAGGCACCGGCGCCGGAAGCCGATCAATAGGCTTCCGCGCCGGTTGGGAAAGCCCGCCCATGAAAACCATGGCTGCGCGATCCTTCCCTCCCGCGGTCAAACCGCTCATTTCGGGCAGCCCGCTGATAGCAAGGCCGCGCGACGTATATGTGACGATCTTGCTGGCGTTGAGTGAAATTGTTCAGCCGTCGCCCGGACCTTCGATCAGGCGTTCCATCCCGTCGCGCGTCTGCTCCAGCCGATGGAGATGCAGGCCGCTGAGGGGAAATTCTCCGCCAAAGGAAAGGCTGGTCAGGGAATTGGCGCGGTCAAGGCAGGCGCGGCTGGCGCGGCCCTCAGGGAACAGCTCGATCGCCCGGTTGCGGAAGGCGATGACGCAGGTCGAGGCCGCGTTCAGATCGTGGTGTTCCAACTCGGTTCCGGCCTCGATCACGCGGTTCAGAAGGCGGATGGCCTCGCGGCCGTGGTCGATCAGTTCCTGATCCATGAACGCCTCTTGTCTGTTCGGGGCAGGTTGCAGGGACTTGCGACGCGGAAGGCGGCGGCAGGGCGACGTGCCGTTTCCTTGCCGGTGTTCAGGATGCCGTGCCGCATCAGCCAGCCGCCCGCCAGCACGGCAGCTGACCCCACGACCGCCGCCGTGGGCGAGCGACCACCGGTCGCCCGGTCCACGGCATAGGCTGCAAGCGGCAGCGCCCCGGCCACCAGCAGATCCGCAGCGTCCAGACGTCGGCCCGGATGATCGCTCAGTGCCTCGTCAAGACCAACCTCCTGGTGCCGCTGTTTGGCGCAAAGCGTCGCGCCAGCATGCGCCGCGCTGGCCAATGCGGCCACGCCCTCTAGTTGGCGTGCGGTTCGCGTGCGGCCTGAGAATCGTTCCAGCAGCGCCAGCGCGGCGGCCCCCGACGCGATGGCCGAAGTGGCAAACTGCGCGCCAAGCGCCCGCGGCGCCGATGACCAATAGGGGTTCGAGGTCGCCGACATCAGCGCCGCCGTGTAGGTTGCCACCCCGGCGCCGCTGATTGCAGCGCCCCCATGGGCCAGTCTGGTGATCCACCGCAGCGGCCTGTAGCGGGACACCGCAGGCAGTTCTCCCAGCGATGCAAGCGCGCTGCTGGTGCCGAAGAGGCCGAAGATATAGGTTCCGAACGACATGGGCGAGGTTGGCCGCAAGATGCGCAGCATGTTGTGGAACCGCTGCGGTGTCTTGAGGTCAGCGATCAGCAGCGCCGCCCCCATCACGGACCCGATCAGCCCGATGGCACTCGCGTTCCGGCGCGCGCCTTGGAAGGCGGCCCGGTCGCGCAGGCTGCCGATCCATGACAGCGCTTGTGCCGCCCCCGACACCGCAGCCACCGCGATATAGCCACTGACCTTCCAGTCCCAGTGCGGGTTTTTGAGCGGCGGCTGGTCATAGTAGCTTTGCCCGTTCCAAGTGTCGGGCTGACGGTCGTGGCGAGTCATGAGCGTCCTTTCAGCAGTGCAACGGCGGCAAGGGCAAGCCCGGCAAAAGCCGCCAGCCCGGTTCCAAACGCCGGGGCAGTGCGACTGGCGGGCCGTGTCGGCGCAAGGGGCAGGTTGTAGACCTCGGATCGGTCAACCAGCAGGAAGAAGGCGTTGAGCTTCTCGATCCCGCCGGTGGCGCCTGGGGTGTCGGGCGCGCCGTACAGGTAGGCGTCGGTGCGCCCGCCTTCGTGCAAGGCATCCACACGATCATGTGCGCGCTGGATCAGGTCATCCAAGGCACCGAACTGGATCGAATCCGTCGGGCAGGCCTTGGAACAGGCGGGCTCCATCCCGCCCTTGAGCCGGTCATAGCACAGCGTGCACTTGTGGGCCTTGCCATCCACCTCGTCCAGGTCAACGACGCCGAAGGGGCAGGCGGGCACGCAATAGCCGCAGCCGTTGCAGATGTCCTGCTGCACCACAACCGTATCGAACTCGGTGCGGAAGATCGCGCCTGTGGGGCAGGCCTCAAGGCAGGGGGCGGGGTCGCAATGCTTGCAGACATCGCTCATCATCAGCCAGCGGCTTTGCAAGCCGGGCATGACCGCGTCGGGTCCCTGATCCATCTGCTCCACAAAGGCGACGTGGCGCCATGTGGTCGCGGACAGGTCGCGGGTGTTGTCATAACTCATACCCGTCAGCTTGTCGTCTTCGGCCGGAAGCTGGTTCCACTCCTTGCAGGCGACCTCGCAGGCCTTGCAGCCAATACAAAGCGTTGTGTCGGTAAAGAAGCCGTAGGACCGGCCGGGTTCGATCCTTGTATTAGCGGTGCTTTCCGCCTCGTGGCGCATGTCCAAGCTCATTCCGCGGCCCTCCGTTCCAGCCGGCCCGCGCGCACGGCGCAGGTCAGCGACTTGTTTTCGTGCATGGTGGTGTTCGGATCTCCTACGGCAGCGGTCAGCACATTGGCGATGTCGCCCGTGGCCTCTCCTTCCCAGCCAAAATGCCAGGGCATCCCTATCTGGTAGATCTCCCGCCCGTCAAAGCGCAGCGGGCGCAGGCGGTCCGTGACCATGGCCCTTGTTTCGATCGCCCCCCTCGGGGTGGAAATCGTGATCCAGTCAAGCATTTCCACACCAAGCTCCGCCGCCAGCGCCGGCGGGATTTCGGCGAAGCCTTCGGGCTGAAGCTCGGCGGTATGGGGAACCCCACGCGTGGGTGTGCCACCGCAATGATGTTCCGTCAGCCGGTAGGTGGTCAGTACATGGGGATAGCGGGGATCGCCGGCCTCATGCAGCGGGTTGTCGTCGCGCAGGAAGACCTTGGCCACGGGGCTTTGCCGCTGCGGGTGATGCAGGTGGTTCCGGCCTGGCCCCTCGACCGGCTCGTAATGGGCAGGCAGCGGCCCGTCCTTGAGGCCCGAGGGCGAGTAGATATGCGCCCGCCCATCCGGCATCATGATGAACGGTTCATCCCCACGAATGGCATCCATCCCCTCCGGCCGCGTCGACCAGTCGGGCCGATAGCCTGGCGGCTTATCCTCGGGGAAGTCGATCTCGTCGTGGCTCTCCCACGTCTGTTCGCTTTCGTTCCACCACACCAGCCGCTTGCGTTCCGACCACGGCCGCCCTTCGGCATCGGCCGAGGCGCGGTTGTAGAGCGTCCTGCGATTGGCAGGCCAGGCGAAGGCCCATCCCAGATGCGTACCGGGACCATCGGGTCCGTCAGGTTCGCGCGCCCGCGCCTGGTTGTGATCTGGATAAGCCCCGGAATAAAGCCAGCAGCCGCAGGCGGTTGAACCATCGGCCTCAAGCTCGCTGAAGCTGCTGACCTGCTTGCGTTCGGGCCACGTGTGGCCGTTGATTTCCTTCAGCACCGCCTCGGCATCTATGTCGCCGCGGTCGTTCACCTCTGGGTAATCGAGCGTGAGATGCCGGATCGGCGCGTCCCGCTCGGCGTCGCTGTCGGCGTAAAGCGCCTTCAGCCGCTTTGCCAGGTGATACATGAACCACAACTCGGACCGGCTGTCGCCGGGGCCGTCTACCACCTTGTCGTGCCATTGCACAAGCCGGTGCGTATTGGTGAAGGTGCCTTCCTTTTCCCCGGCGAGTTCGGCGGGCATCAGGAAGATCTCGGTCTTGATGTCTTCAGGGCGCATCTCGCCGTCGCGGATGATGTGGCCCTTCTGCCAGAAGTTCGCGCTCTCGACCATGTCGGTATCGCGCACGACAAGCCAGTCGAGCTTGGCCAGCCCGCGCTGGATCATTTTGCTGTTCGACCCGCCGATCACGACGTTCTGGCCCATCAGGAACAGCCCCTTGATGAGCCCGTCATTCATGGACAGCGTCATCGTCATCTGGGAATGGTCGCCGACGATCTTTGGCAGCCAGTGGAAGCCCCATTCGTTGTGCGGCCCGACGGAGTCCCCGTACCAGGCGCGCAACAGGCTGGTCATGTACTTGGGGAAGTTGCGCCACCAGCCCGTCGGGATCGTCTCGTCATCCAGGAAATCGTCGTAATTGTGCGCGTGCGGGTTGAAGGCGTTGGGCTGCGGCATGTATCCCGGCAGCATGTTGTAAAGCGTGGGGATATCCGTCGAACCTTGGATCGAGCAGTGGCCGCGCAGGGCAATGATCCCGCCGCCGGGGCGCCCCATGTTGCCCAGAAGCGACTGCAGCACACCCGACGCCCGGATCATCTGTACCCCGGTGGAATGGTGGTTCCAGCCCACCGCATAGGCTATCGCGCCGGTACGCTCAGGGCCGGAGTTCTCGGCGACCATCTGCGCGATCTTCAGGAACAGGTCCTTCGGGCAGCCGGTCACTGCCTCGACCATCTCGGGCGTATAGGGGGCATAGTGCCGCCGCAGGATCTGGTAGACGCAATTGGGGTGCTGCAAGGACGGGTCCTGATGGGGCGCACGGTCATGCAGCCGGTTCGTCATCTCGGAGAATGACTCGGCCGTGTTCAGGTAATGCTCTGACAGGGCAGAGGGCATGACAAGCCCGTCATATTGCCAGCTGTCATAGTCATACGTCTGCTTTTCCTCGTTCCAGCCGGAAAACCGTCCGGAAGGGGTTTCGGACGGGCTCTGGAAATTCTCGTCGATGATGGTGGCGATGTTGGTGAAGGGCAGCGCCCAGTCGCGGAACCAGAGGTCGTTTTCCAGCACATAGCGCACGATCCCGCCTAGGAAGGCGATGTCCGTCCCGGTGCGGATCGAGGCATGGATATCGGCCAAGGCCGAGGTCCGCGTGAAGCGGGGATCCACATGGATGATCTTGGCACCCCGCTCCTTGGCCTGAAGGACAAAGCGGAAAGCCACCGGGTGCGCCTCGGCCATGTTCGAGCCCATGATCAGGATGCAGTCGGAATTCGCCAGATCCCACTGCGCCATGGTCGCCGCCCCCCGCCCGTAGGATGCGCCCAGACCGGGAACAGAGTTCGAGTGGCAAACCCGCGCCTGGTTTTCGATCCAGACCATGCCCAGCCCGCCGCCGAATACCTTCTTGATGAGGTAGTTTTCCTCATTATCCAGGGTCGCGCCGCCCAGCGAGGCGACGCCCAGCGTGTGGTTCACCTTTGTGCCGTCCGGCAGGGCCTCTACGAACGTCTCGTCACGGGCCTGCTTGGTCAGTTCGGCGATGCGGTCCATTGCCCAGTCGAGCGGTCGTTCCTCCCACTCGGTCGAATGGGGGGCGCGGTACTTGACCTTGGCCAGCCGGTTCGGGTTCGCGTGCAGGCTGAACAAAGTCGCACCCTTGGGGCAAAGCGTGCCCTGGTTCACCGGACTGTCGGGATTACCCTCGACATGGATCATCCGTCCATCGCGGGCATAGATCAGGGTCGAACAGCCGACCGCGCAATAGGGGCAGATGCTGGCGCCAACCGTGTCGGCCTGTTCCAGCCGCGGGCGCAAGTTTTTCGACATTTCGCTCTGGGCGGCGGCATTGCGGTGGTCGGCGCCCCGCGCCTGCCGGGGCAGGGACCAGTTGCGCAGGAAGTGCCCCAACCGCCGCGTGGGGCTGCGCCCACGGCCCGCTCGGCGGATGTCATGGGCGACAAGGCCCTTGAAGTCCTTCGCCTCGGTGAAATCAATCTCCACCTCCTCGGCCCGCGCCACAAAGCGCGCGAGGTCCTGAGGCTCGAACGGCGCGCCATGCGCCACCGTGAAAAGAAGCGAGCGACCGTCGGTTGTCGATATCCTGATGCGGCCCTCCTGAACGACCGTGACCTTGCCGGTAATCCTTTGCATGAAACCCCCTTGCTAAGTTGGGGAAATCGCCATGCGCCGGGAATGTTCCCGGTAACCTGCCAGTCGTCGTCGGGCCGGGGGCCGTTTTTCTGTTTTGCCCACGCCCAGATACTCTGGCAGGATGGCGCCGCTAAGGGAGGAAGAACATGATCAAGTTCACGATCAACGGCAGGCAGGTAAGTTCTGCCGCAGCCGAAGACACGCCGCTGCTTTGGGTCATCCGGGATGAGTTGGGCCTGACGGGGACCAAGTATGGTTGTGGCGTCGCCGCCTGTGGCGCCTGCACCGTTCATCTTGACGGGGTAGCCACACGGAGCTGCGCCACGCCGCTGAGCATGGCCGAAGGGACCGAGATCACGACGATCGAGGCGCTTGCATCCGAAGACCATCCGCTGGTCCGCGCGTGGGTGGCCGAACAGGTGGCGCAATGCGGGTACTGCCAGTCCGGGCAGATCATGCAGGCCGCCGATCTTCTGGCGAACAACCCAAGCCCAAGCCGGGATGAGATTCGCAGCCACATGGCGGGCAACATCTGCCGCTGCGGCACTTACCCCCGCATCGCCCGCGCCATCGAACGCGCTGCGCAGGAGGGATGACCATGACACAGGCGATGAAATTCACCCGCCGCGGCTTCATGGCGGCCTCGGCAGGGCTGACCTTCTCGATGACCTTCGTACCGGGGCTGGCAGGTCAGGCAAAGGCCGCAGCGGCGCCGCTGCAGATCAACGCTTGGGTGACCATCGATCCCGAAGGGCAGATCACCATCTTTGCCCCGGCGGCAGAGATGGGGCAGGGCGTGCAGACGGTCGTTCCCCTGCTGGTGGCCGAGGAGATGGATGCCGAATGGGAAGACGTCACCGTTCGCACCGCTCCGGTGGCGGCCGCCTTCAATCACGCGATGTTCCGTGGTCAATATACGGTCGCCAGCCTGACGGTCCGCGGCTACTGGATTCCTGCGCGGACGGCGGGTGCGCAGGTGCGGGCCGTGCTGATGCAGGCGGCGGCCAATGAGTGGGGCGTTGACCCTGCCGAAGTTTCGACAGAGCCGGGCGTGGTCGTCGGCCCCTCCGGGCAGCGGCTGAGCTATGGCGAGATCGCCGCGCTGGGGGTCGAGCCCGGCCCGCTGCCTGAAATCGCACCGGAAGACCTGAAGCCCGCCAGCGCCTTCCGCCTGCTGGGCAAGGACGTGACCCGCGTCGACATGCGCGAGAAATCCACGGGCGCTGCCCAATATGCCAGCGACATCCAACTGCCCGACATGCTTTACGCCACGGTGGCCCGTTCGCCCGTCACCGGCCAGACGGTAGAGCGTTTCAACGAGGAGGAAGTCGCCGGCCGCGACGGCATCACTCACGTGATTTCCCTAGGACACGGTGTGGCCATTGTGGGTGAAAGCACCGCGCAGGTCTTCGCTGCCCGCGAGGCGCTTGAGGTTGACTGGAGCCAGGACGCCAAAGGCCTCTCGATCAACTCTGACAAGGACCGGGAGGAATATCTGGAGCGCCTCCACACCGGAGAGCCGGATGTCGTCTTTTCCTCGACCGGTGACATCAAGGCGGCGCTGGAAGGCGCGGCAAGCACGGTGACGAAGGAGTTCTTCACCGAATATCTGTATCACGCGCAGATGGAGCCGATGGGCGCGGTGGCGCATGTGACGGCTGAAGCGGCCGAGGTCTGGACCGGCACCCAGTGGCAGTCGATGGCGCTGAACAAGACCGCCACCATCACCGGGCTAGATCCGGAACAGGTCAAGATCCACCAGCTTTACATGGGCGGCGGCTTTGGCCGGCGGGCACACACCGAATACATCGACGACGTGGTGACCATCGCCAAGGAGGTTGGCCGGCCCGTCAAGCTGCTGCTGCGGCGTGAAGATGACGTCGCCTCGGCCCGGATGCGGCCGCTGACCGTGCAGCGCGTGACGATGGCGCTGGACGAAGGTGGGCGCATCACCGGTCTTCACCATGCAGTCGCCTGCGAACCGGTCAGCCCCTACATGTACGGCCCCGCCCGGTGGGAGGCTGATGCAGGCAAGGACCTGATCACCATGCGCGGCTCTGCCCTGCCGCATTATGGCGTCGAACATCAGGAGGCTGTGCATTTTTATGAAATGCGCGGCGCCCGGGTGGCGGCCTACCGTGGGATTGGGGCGGGCTACACCAAGTTCGCGCTTGAGACCATGGTGGACCAGATCGCCCGCGAACAGGGACGCGACCCGCTGGACTACCGGCTCGACATGGCGGCGTCGGACCGGGTGCGCAACGTCTTGAGCCGCGTGGCAGAGATGTCGGATTGGTCCCGGGTGCGCGAAGACGGGCGCGGGCTGGGATTGGCCTTCACCGAATACGGCGAAAGCATTATCGGGGTGGTGGCAGAGATCTCGGTGAACCAGGAAAACGGCCGGATCACCGTGCATCATCTTTGGGCGGCGGCCGAGGCAGGGTTCCCCCTTCAGCCGGATACGATCCGCGCGCAGGTCGAGGGCGGCATGACCTTTGGCCTCAGCGAAACGCTCAAGGAGGAGATCACCGTCGTCGGGGGGCAGATCCAGCAGGCCAACTTCTATGACTACGAAGTCATGCGCATGGACGAGATGCCAGAGATCGAAGTCGAGATCCTCCGCCACGGTGACATGCCGACCGAAGTAGGAGAACTGGGCCTGCCGCCCGTGGCGCCTGCAATTGCGAACGCCTTCCACGGCATGACCGGAAAGACGCTGAACCACCTGCCGCTGTCGCCGGCGCGGGTTCTGGCGGCCTTGGAAGCCTAACACAACCGCTCGGGGCTATAGCTTGTTCTTATGCTTCTGCTCAAGTTCGAATTGGCGCCCCGGGTAGCCACATCATAGCCTTCCTGCAGGTCCGCCCGGCGCTTTGTGCCGGGCGGCATCAGGGAGGGAAAAATGATCAATCTTCGGAATTCGTCCGGCGCTGCACGGGCCCTTGTGGCAACCGGCGCGCTGCTCGTTTCGGCCCCTGTGGCCAGCGCTGAGACGCTGAAGCTGGCGCATTTCGTGGCGCCAGCGCATACGATCACCAGTGCGGTGGTAGAGCCGCTGTCGGAAGGCGTGGCTGCAGATACCAACGGCGAGCTGACCATCCAGACCTATCCCGGCGGGGAACTTGGCGCAGGCCCGCAGGAACAGTATATCCGTGCGCTTCAGGGCGTTGCCGACATTGTCTGGGGGTTGCAGGGTTATACCTCCTCCCAATTCCCGCGCACGATGATCGCCGAGATGCCGGGTGCGATCCCCGAGGGCATGACCGGCTATGAGTTCCTCTGGAACGGTTATGAAGAGCACCTGAAGGAAGAGTTCCCGGGCACCCGCCCGCTTGCCCTCTGGACCTCGGAGCCCAACGTTTTCATCATGCGCAACGCAGATGTGCGCAGCCCAGCCGATGTTGCCGGCCTTAAGATCCGCGTGTCGGGCTCGATTTCCGGCGCGCTGGTCGAGGCGCTTGGCGGCACGCCCGTCCAGATGCCGGCGGGAGAGATGTACAACGCGCTTCAGACCGGCCTGATCGACGGGATCATCACGGGCTCCAGCGCGATTGATGACTTCAAGCTGAACGAGGTCGCGAACAGCTACAGCATTGGCGCGCCGCTGGGCCAAATCACCTTCTTCCTTGTCATGAACGAGGCCCGCTACCAAGGGTTATCAGAGGAACATCGCGCCGCCATTGACGCCCACAGCGGCCTTGTCCTGTCGCAAAGCGCCGAGGAAGGCTGGAACGCCCGCGCGGATCAAGCGCTGGAGGGTGTGCGGGCCGCTGGCAAGACCGTTATCGAGTTGAGCGACGAGGAAATTGCTGCCTTTGCCGAAGTGCTGGCGCCGCTGACGGAAACGCTTGTGGCGCAGGTCAACGGTGGCGCGGAAGCCCTGGCTGCCATGCGGGGCGAGTGAACCTTGATGCTGCCGAAGATTGATCGAGAGGCGGATCTTCTGATCCGCCTCTGCGCCACGGTGGGGACGCTGGGCCTGTTCGTTGTCGTCGCAGTTATCCTGCGCGACGTCATCGGGCGCAACATGCGGGCGCCGCTGGCGGGGGCACAGGACATTGCCCAGATGGGCATGGTGATCATCGTCTTCGGCGGCATGGCCCTGTGCGACCGGCGCGGCGGCCACGTGGTGGTCGACGTGTTCGAGCGCCTGTTCCCGGCTTGGCTGAACCGCTGGGCCGACATCCTGAGCGCCTTGCTGGGGGCGGTCATCTTCCTTGGCATCGCGTGGACTGTTTATGACTCGTCGCGGCTTTCGCAGATGCTCAACCTCTCGACCAACGTGATCCGCCTGCCAAAGGCTCATTTCCAGTGGGCGCTGTGCTTCTTTGCCGTGGTGACGGCAATGGGAATGCTGCTGCGCGCGCTGGCCCTGCTGCTGACCCCGCGTGAGGTGCGTACATGACCCCCGCCTTGATCGGAACCATCGGCATGGCGGCGCTGATCGTCATGCTGATGCTGCGCGTGCCGGTTGCGTTCGCAATGTTCGCGGTGGGCTTTGCCGGGATCTGGACGCTGAGCGGGCTGCCGGCGGCGATGAGCCTCATGGCCTCTGAAACCTTCACTCTCGCCTCTTCGGCAGAACTGGTGGTCGTCCCGCTGTTCATCCTGATGGGCAACGTGGCCAGCGCCACTGGCATGAGCCGCGCGCTTTATGACGCGGCCTATGCACTGGTCGGGCCGGTGCGGGGCGGACTGGCCTCGGCCACCGTCATCGGGTGCGGGGGGTTCGCCGCGCTGTCGGGGTCATCGGTGGCCGCAGCCTTGACGATGGGCAAGGTGTCGATGGCCGAGATGGAGCGTTTTGGTTACGACTCGCGGCTTTCGACAGGGGTTGTGGCTGCGGGCGGGACGCTTGGCATCCTTATCCCGCCGTCGACAGGCTTTGTGATCTATGCGATCCTGACACAGCAATCGATCGGCCGTCTGTTCCTGGCCGGGGTGCTGCCGGGGCTGATGCTGCTTGGCTTGTTCATCCTGACAGTGACGATCCTGTGCTGGCTGAAGCCAGAACTCGGTCCGCCGGGGCCAAAGAGCAGCCTGAGGCAGCTGGGCGCGGCCACAGGGCGGGCGCTGCCGATCATCCTGATCATCCTGCTGACGATCGGCGGCATTTATGGCGGCATCTTTTCTCCGGTCGAGGCTGCGGCGGTGGGCGCAGGTCTTGTGGTCATCGCCGGGGCACTGATGCGCCGCCTGTCACTGCGCACACTGTGGGAGGCGGGGCGGGACTCCATCGTCACGACCGCCACAGTAATGCTGATCCTGATCGCCGCGCATATGATCAACCCCTTCCTGGCGCTGAGTCACATTCCTCAGGCGGTGGGGACGTTCCTCGCTGCGCTCGACCTGCCGGCGGTGGGTGTGCTTGCGCTGATCCTGCTTTGCTACCTTGTGCTTGGCTGCTTCCTTGAAGGCTTTGCCATGCTGGTCCTGACGCTGCCGATCTTCTTCCCGGTGATTGTGCAGCTGGGGATCGACCCGATCTGGTTCGGGGTGCTGGTGGTGCTGACGCTGGAGATGGGGCTGATCTCGCCCCCCGTGGGTGTGAACATCTTCATCGTCAAATCAGTGGCGCGGCATGTGCCGCTGGAACAGATCTTCATCGGGGTGGCGCCCTTCTGGGTCGCGATGCTGGTGGCGCTGGGGCTGCTGGTGGCGTTTCCGCAGATCGCGCTGATCCTTCCCAACACGATGATCCGCTAGGCCTGGAAATGCCGGACCTGCGTACGAAACGCCGCCCTAGCGGCAAAGGAGCAAGACAATGACAAAGACTGCACTGGTGATCAGCGCCCATTCCGCCGATTTTGTCTGGCGCTGCGGCGGCGCGATCGCGCTGCATCAGGAAAAGGGCTATGAGGTAACAGTCGTCTGCCTGTCCTATGGCGAGCGCGGCGAAAGCGCCAAGCTCTGGAAGCAGGAAGGCATGACGCTGGAAAAGGTCAAAGCCGCCCGCCGGACCGAGGCAGAGAACGCGGCCCAGGCGCTCGGTGTGCATGATATCCAGTTCTTTGACTGCGGCGACTACCCGCTGGAACTTGACCGCGAGGCGAAGTACCGGCTGGTCGACGTGATCCGCAAGGTGCAGCCCGCCTTCATGCTGTCGCATTCGCAGTGGGACCCCTATAACACCGACCACATGTATGCGACGACGGTCGCGCTTGAGGCGCGGATGATCGCGCAGGCCTGGGGCCACAATCCGGGGGAAAAGGTCCTCGGCGCGCCGCAGCTTTACCTGTTCGAGCCGCACCAGACCGAGCAGATGAAATGGAAGCCGGACGTCTTCCTCGACATCTCTCCGGTCTGGGAAAAGAAGTGGAAGGCGATCCAGTGCATGGAGGGGCAGGAGCACCTCTGGCACTACTATGAAAACGTCGGCGAGAACCGCGGCAACCACTTCATGCGGAACTCCGGCGGCCAGTCGGGCGGGCGCAAGGCCACCCATGCTGAGGGCTTCCAGTCGATCTTCCCGCGCACAGTGGATGAACTCTGATGGGGGTGGTGGTTCAGAACATCGAACGTGCCGATGCCGATGTAATCCGCGCGCTCGGCGAATGCGGTGTGGCGACGGTGCATGAGGCGCAGGGACGGACGGGTCTCATGGGTCCGGCGATGCGGCCGATCCAGATGGACCGCACCATCGCCGGGAGCGCCGTCACAATTTCCGCCCCGCCAGGCGACAACTGGATGCTGCATGTGGCGATCGAGCAGCTTCGCGAAGGCGACATCCTCGTGCTCGCTCCGACCTCGACATGCACGGACGGGTACTTCGGTGACCTGCTGGCGACCTCGGCCATGGCGCGGGGGTGTGGGGCGCTGATCATCGACGCCGGCGTCCGCGACACGGCAGATCTGCGGCGGATGGGCTTTCTTGTCTGGTCCAGCGCCATCCACGCCCAGGGCACGGTGAAAGAGACGCTTGGCTCGGTTAACATCCCGGTGGTCTGTGCCGGGGCATATGTCCGGCCGGGGGATGTGATCGTGGCCGATGATGATGGTGTCTGCGTCATTCCGCGCGAGAATGCCGAGACTGTACTGGAGAAAGCGCGGGTCCGCGTCGCTGCCGAGGGGGAGAAGCGTGACCGTCTGGCGGCCGGTGAACTTGGACTCGACATCTACAAGATGCGCGAACGGCTTGCGGAGAAGGGCCTGAAGTATGTCTGACGGCGTGCGGGCCATGTGGATGCGGGGCGGGACCTCCAAAGGGGGCTACTTCCTTGCAGACGACCTGCCCGCCGACCGGGATGCCTTCCTGCTGCGGATCATGGGCTCACCTGACCCGCGGCAGATCGACGGGATGGGCGGGGCGGACCCCCTCACCTCCAAGGTGGCGGTGGTTCGGAAGTCGCAGCGGCCCGACGCGGATGTCGATTACCTGTTCCTGCAGGTCTTCGTCGACCAGGCGGTGGTGACTGACGCGCAGAATTGCGGCAATATCCTGGCCGGCGTTGGCCCCTTCGCGATCGAGCGGGGGCTGGCCCCGGCTCAAGAAGGGCGGACTGACGTACGTATCTTCATGGAGAACACCGGCCAGATAGCCATAGCCACAGTCGAAACCCCCGGTGGCACCGTCACCTATTCAGGGGACGCACGCATCGACGGCGTGCCGGGAACGGCCGCGCCAGTGCCCATTGTCTTTGCTGATACGGCAGGCTCATCCTGTGGGGCGCTGCTGCCGACGGGGCGGGCGGTAGATGTGATCGAGGGTGTTCCCTGTACGCTGATCGACAATGGGATGCCATGCGTGGTCATGGCTGCGGCCGATCTGGGCGTCACGGGCCAAGAACCGCCCGAGGAACTGGAGGCGAATGCCGACCTGCGCGCACGGGTGGAGGCGATCCGCCTTCGGGCGGGCCCGATGATGAACCTGGGCAATGTGCGTGAGAAGTCAGTCCCCAAGATGACGCTGGTATCGGCGGCAGAACGTGGCGGGGCGATCATGACGCGGACGTTCATCCCGCACCGCTGTCACAAGGCGATTGGCGTGCTGGGCGCCGTCAGCGTCGCCACCGCCTGCCTGCTTCCCCACGGGCCTGCCGCGGAACTCGCGGCAGTGCCAGACGGGGATGAGAAACTGCTTTCAGTTGAGCATCCAACTGGAGAGATGAGCGTCGTCGCCACGATCCGCGACGGGCAGGTGACGCGGGCGGCGGTCCTGCGCACGGCGCGCAAGCTTTTCGATGGTGTCGTCTACACATGATATTTGCGGAGATCTGAACATGAAGATCGGTTTTCTTGGTTTCGGAGAGGCCGCCCGAGCCTTTTGCGACAGCCTCGCCGCGCAGGACGCCAGCCTGTCCTTCGCCGCGCACGACCGGTTGTTGGCAGACGCCAACAGCGATATGGCCGAAGCGATGCGCATCCGTGGTGTCGCAGCGGGCGATCACGAAGTTCTGGCCGACTGCCACTGGCTGATCAGCGCCGTGACAGCAGATCAGAGCCTTCAGGCGTTGCACGTACAAAGGCCGCATCTGCGGCAGGGTCAGGTGGTGATCGACATCAATTCGGTCTCGCCGGGGCGCAAACGCGAAAGCGCGGATCTGGTGGCACAGGCAGGCGCCTTCTACGTCGATATGGCGGTAATGGCGCCCGTGCATCCACGTGGGCACCGGACGCCAGTCCTGGTAGCGGGCGATGTGCCTGACTTGCTCAAGGAGTTGGCCCAGCTCGACTTCAACTTCAACGTAGCGGGCGCAGTCCCCGGGGCGGCGACGGCGATCAAGATGGTCCGGTCGTTGTTCGTCAAGGGCTTGGAGGCGATTACAGTGGAATGCCTGCTGGCGGCCGAGGCGTCTGGCTGCCGGGACGAGATCATGACATCGCTTTCCGGAAGCTTCCCCGGTCTTGGCTGGCCCGACTTTGCTCAGTACCAGTTCGAAAGGACCCTGCGCCACGGCAAGCGCCGCGCCGCCGAGATGCGGGAGAGTGCGGAAACATTGCGGGCGCTTGGTCTGCACGGGGCGCTGGCGGATGAAATTGCGGCAGTTCAGGATCGGATGGGCGGTTGTGGTGTCCGCGCCGCCGATGCCCTGGACGTGACGATCACGCAGGCGCTGGCTGCACGGACGGGGCAGGAGGCTTAACCGAGCCGCGGGCTCATCGGGTTGGCGATCCGGTCCGCCTGAAACGCGTCGGGAAGGGGCGTCAGCTCGATAGATGCCACGATGCCTGCCGCGTTGAAGGGGTCCCCTTCGGCAAAGGCACGCGCGGCGGCCATGTCCGGCGCCTCCAGAATACCAAAGTTGCCGGCCGAGGCGCCATCCTCACCCAGAAGCGCCGAGCCGATGAGAACGGAGACCTTCCCCCCGCCCCCGGATTGAACCCAGGCCCGGTGGGCGGGACGGTGTTCATCCCGGGCCGCATCCTGGCCCGGGTGATGAAGGCAGCGCATTAGTACGAACATCGCTTCAGCCTTCGTTTTCCAGAACCACCATCCCTGCGCCGGTCATCGAAGCGGGGGCGTGATAATGTTTGTGGATCAGCTTGACCTTGGGGTCCATCGCGCCGCGCATCACCAGCCACATGATGAGTTCCGCGCCTTCTGAACCGAACTGTTCGACGTAGTCCTCTCGCGTCATGTTGCGGTAGTGTTCAGGGTCGTTCGCGATTCCGTCGAGCCAGGCCATGTCAGCCTCGCGGTTGATGAAGCCCGCGCGCGCACCCTGAAGCTGGTGGGACAGGCCGCCAGTACCAAGGATCACGACGCGTTCATCGCCGGGGAAGCTTTCGATCGTCTCGCGCAGGACGCGGCCCATGTCCCAGCAGCGTTGCGGAGTGGGGATCGGGTACTGGATGGTGTTGACCCAGATCGGGACCACCTTGACCGGCCAAGCTTCGGGCCGACCAAAGAACAGTTCCATTGGGACCTGAAGCCCGTGATCCACGTCAATCTCCCGGCACACGAGCGGGTCGAAGTGCCGTTCGACCAGCTTGTCGACCAAATGCCAAGACAGGTCCACCGCGCCTTCGAACGGCGCGATGGCACGGGGACCCCAGCCTTCATCCACCGGCTTGTAGGTTTCGGCGACGCCGACCGCGAAGGTCGGAACACGGTCAAGGAAGAAGCTGTTGCCGTGGTCATTGAAGATCACCACCGCCACATCCGGTTTCGCTTCGCGCATCCACTCCTTCCCAACCTCATAGCCGTCAAAGAACGGCTTCCAGTCCGGGGTGTCGCGCAGACCACGGTCCAATGCCACGCCGATGGAAGGAACATGGCTGGTACCCAGCCCGCCAATGATTGTCGCCATGATCAGACCTTTCCAAGCCGCTGCGCAAGAAATTCCGCGTGATCCATTCCCGCCTGTGCCGCGCCGATCTGGGTGATCGGCACCGGATCGACGGCAGAGATCTTCAGGATGAAGAACAGGTTGCCGCCCAGGCGCACCATTTCGTGCCAGTCCCGCGACATGACGGCTGCCTTCTCCTCGGCCGACAAGCCGAAGCGGTCGAGGAACGCTTCTTCATTCTCACGGAAAGCATCACGGTTGGCAGGATCACCTAGGGCCATTGCCATCTTGTTGAGCTTGTAGCCCCGGATGGAACCCGCACGGTCGAATAGCGGCGTATCGGGAATGCGAGAGGAGTCAGTCATGAGAGCACCTTCCTGCTGAGCCAGTCCCGCGCAACCGACACCACATCCTCTGGGCGTTCCACGGGCGCGAAGTGACCGGCATGTTCAATAATGGCAAGTTCCGCGTCCGCCACCGCGGCGGCGATCTCTTCGTGCTGGGCGATCGGGCTCCATCTATCCTGGCGGCCTACGATCAGCAGCACCGGGCATTTAATTGCGTCCAGATAGGCCGAGGCATTGGGCCGATCCATCAACGCTCGGATTTGCCGTTCGTGCTGCTCGGCATCGGCCAGGAGCGCCATTTCCCGCAGGTCCGCCATCAATTCGGCATCGTCCTGCCGCGCCACATCCACCATCGGGGGCAGCCAGGTATCGACCAACTCCTCCATACTGCGGTAGCCGAGGTCGATCATTTGCTGACGCTTGACCTCCTCCCCCTCGCGCCGGGGGCCGTGGCCGGTGTTGGCCAGGATCATGCCCTGAACCCGGTCGGGGGCGAGCCGCGCCATTTCCAGCGCGATCCGGCCGCCCATAGAATGACCGGCGAGCAAGAGCGGACCTTCGACCTTGGCCTGAAGCTCCTCGGCCGCTTGCGTGATGCCGGTCATCTGCGTCAGATCGGCATGATGGACGAGCACGTGGGAGTCCAGAACTGCAGCCACTGGACGCCAGACGCGCGCGTCAGAGATCAGCCCCGGAATCAGGATGGCTGTTGTCATGCAGGCTAGGCTCCTCCCTCACCGCGATGAATACATTTTTCTAGGGCTAACGTGGGGTAGCGCCTTTATCAAGCGATTTTTGCCGTGTTATGCATACACGATACCCGACGCGGGTATTTCCAAGGCAAGGTGGGGAACATGAAGACAGATGGGGCCAACACTCATACCCGGCGCGCGCTGAGTGAATTGCGCAAACGCATCCTGAGCGGGGAACTGCCCGGTGGCACCCGCCTGCTTGAGGTTCACCTGGCCGAGCAGCTTGAGGTTTCCCGAACCCCGGTCCGCGAGGCGATGTCGCGTCTGGCTGAGGAGGGGCTTCTGGAGCGCGTCTCCAGCGGCGGCTTTGCGGTGCGCAGCTTTACGGCAGCCGACGTAATCGACGCGATCGAGCTTCGCGGGATTCTGGAGGGCACCGCAGCGCGGCTTGCGGCTGAACGAGGAGTGCCGCCCGAGCGTATGGACGCGTTCTTTGACATCGTGGCGCGACTGGATTCATGTTTTCCCGGCGCTGCCGGTGAGGATCTCGATTTCGAACGCTATTCAGAGCTGAATGCCGAGTTCCACGACGCGCTGGCCCGCCTTCCCGGGAGCCGGATGATTTGCGAAGAAGTCGGGCGCGCCACCAGCCTTCCCTTCGCCTCACCCTCTGCCTTCCTGCCGGATCGAGCGGCGCCTGATGCCTTCCACCATTCGCTTCAGCTTGCCCAGGAACAGCACCGGCGCGTGGCCGAAGCGATCCATGCCCGAGAGGGCGCACGGGCCGAGGCGCTGATGCGCGAACATGCCCGGCTGGCCCGTCAAAACCTGGACTACATCCTTTCGCAGGACCGCAGCTTGCGGCATCAGGTGCCGGCGCTGTCCTTCCTTGTTGGATGATCTTCACAGAAAATATCTTGATTTTTCCGGCTCAGCCCGCTCTCAATGTATACACCATGACGGGCATAACGGGAGGAGTCGGAATGTCAGACGCTAATCTTCATGAAATTATTCAACGCACCAACCCGGTGGAGCTACTGAGAAACTCACGCATCGGGATGTATGTATACCCAGTCGTTGCGCCGGAATTCACGAACTGGCGTAGCGAACAGCGCGCCTGGCGGGAATCCGCGGTGCTGTTTGACCAGTCGCACCACATGGACGAGGTGGTGATCGAGGGCCCAGACGCGGCAAAATTCCTTGAGGGTCTGGCCATTAACAGCTTCTCGAACTTTGGCACCAACCGCGCCAAGCACTTCGTTCCGGTCTCGCCGGACGGGCACGTGATCGGCGACCACATCATGTTCCGCGAGGCAGAGGACAAGTTCCTTTCGGTGGGCCGCGCGCCGACGTCGAACTGGCTGCTCTACAACGCCTCGCTCGGCAAGCACGACGTCAAGCTGACGCACAGCCCGCGGTCGCCGTCCCGCCCCGACGGCAAGCAGGTTACTCGCATCCATTATCGCTTCCAGATCCAAGGCCCCGACGCGCCCAAGATTTTCGAGAAGCTGAACGGCGGCACCGTCCCCGACATCAAGTTCTTCCACGTTGACTGGATCAACATCGCAGGCCGTCAGGTCCGCGCCCTGCGTCACGGCATGGCGGGTGCGCCCGGTCTGGAAATCTGGGGTCCCTACGAGGAAAAGGACGAGGTCCGCGAGGCCATCCTGAGGGCGGCTGAGGAGGCAGGCGTTGATCTGCACCAAGTCGGCGCCCGGGCTTACTCGACCAACACGCTCGAGTCCGGCTGGATCCCGTCGCCGCTGCCGGGGATCTACACGAGCCCCGAACTGGAAGATTACCGCAAGTGGCTGGGTCCCCAAAGCTACGAGGCGACCGGGTCGATCGGCGGCAGCTTTGTGTCCGACGACATCCGCGACTACTACACCAACCCCTACGAACTCGGCTACGGCATCTACGTCAAGTTCGACCATGACTTCGTGGGCCGCGAGGCACTTGAGAAGATCAAGGAACAGCCGCGCCGCAAGAAGGTGACGTTCGAGTGGAACGCCGAGGATGTGATCAAGGTCATCGCCTCGTCCTTCCGCCCCGGCGAAGAGAACATGAAGTGGATCGACTTCCCGCAGCCGAACTATGCCTCGTCAAGCTTTGACAAGATCATGCACGGCGACAAGATGGTCGGCCTGTCGATGTTCAACGGCTACAGCTTTAACGAGCGCTGCATGCTATCGCTCGGGGTGGTCGATGCCGACGTGCAAGAGGGTGACGTGCTCACGCTGATCTGGGGCGAGCCCGACGGCGGCAGCGGCAAGACCTCGGTCGAGCCGCACCGTCAGGCAGAAATCCGCGTCCGCGTTTCTGCTACCCCTTACGCCCGCGAGGCGCGGGAAAACTATGCCGAAAGCTGGCGGACGAAAAAGTCCGCCTGAGCATGATTGGGCCGCCCCGCCGGGCGGCCCTTTTCATTGGAAACACGTGTGCGTCAGCCTTTGCTTTCCGCCTTGGCCGCCTTCAGGCCACCCAAGAGGAAGGTATGAAGATGCGCTGTCAGCCGTTCGACCGCAGCCTCACCTTCGCCAATCCATGGGAAGGCCTCGGCCCGGCTTTCACGGGCTGCCGAAAGCAGCATCATCACCGGCGCGAAAAAGGAAAAGCTGCATCGCGCCACCAGCGGATCGTCGACCGGGCGGCCCAGGAATTGGGCAAGAACACTGATGACAAGCTGCTTCTTGGGCAGCAGATCCCGATCGACCAAACACCGCTGTGCCGGAGAGGGCGACAGAAATTCCCGCGTAATCACCGGCAGCGCCCAGGACCGCTCTTGCGGCAGAATTGCTGCTGAAACGACCAGCTTGAGGATCTGCCGCAGCTTTTCTTCTGGCGCGGCAGTGCTTCGGGCGATCATCAGAAGCTCGTCAAGCGAGGCAAGGCTTTGATGCGCCGTCGCCAGAACGGCTGCGTGCAGCCCCTCCATACTTCCGAAATGATAGTTGATCGCGTTCGTGCTGGCACCCGCTCTTTCAGCGATTTCCTTGCCGGTGGCGCGATCCACGCCCTTTTCCGCGATGATGGCGCCCGCTGCCTCAAGCAGCTGGGCGCGGGTGGCGGCGCCATCGGTGCGGCGCGCAAGAGGCTGGAGAGGACGGTTCATTACAATCTCGCTCAATTTCCTGCATGTCATATTGTAATTGGAATTCGGATTACAATATGCCTCAGACGCCGGCAGGTCCGGCGGTGAGTCGTTGAAGGAGCCCTCCATGTCCCGTTCATCCATCGCTGTTGCAGGCGCACTCGCCTTGGGCGCAGCCGGCTGGCTGGCCTCCGGCGTGCTGTTCAGCGAGCCGTTGGCTGCCGTCGCGCCCCCTCAGGCCGAGGCGCGGGCACCCCTGGTTGAGGTGACAACCTTGCAGGCGCAGCCGGTGGCACGATTTGTGCGGGGCCAAGGCGATGTACAGCCGTTCCGAAAGGCGCCGGCACGCACGGAAACCTCCGGGCGCGTGGCTGAGATCATGGTGGATCGCGGCGCGCGGGTAGAGGCGGGGCAGCCGCTGTTCCGGATGACGCTGGAGGGACTCGACAGCCGTCTGCGCGAGGCGGAGGCCGTCCTCGACCGCAGGCAGCGGGATTACGACGCGCAGCAACGGCTTCAGTCCAGCGGCTATGCCACCGCGGCCCAGTTGCGCGAGCTTGAGACGCTTCTGCAAGCGGCGCGCGAGGAAGTCGCCCGGCTTCAAGAGCAGATCGACAACACCCTCATCCGGGCGCCGTTCGGTGGACAGGTAGATGATATCGCCGCCGAAGTGGGCGAATTCGTCGGTGCAGGTACTGATGTCGTAACCATCGTAGAAAACGTGCCGCTGCGGACGACTGTTCGCGTCAGCCAACTTGACCGCGCCAAGGTTGAGCCGGGCCGGGAAGTCATGGTCTCCTATGCCACCGGCGAAACGGAGCGTGGTTTGGTCTGTTTCGTCGCCACCTCTGCCGACCCGGCGACCCGCACTTTTGCCGTCGAGGTGCGGACGCCCAACGAAACAGGCACTGTTCCGTCCGGCATCAGCGCCGAGGTGACGATCCCGGTCGACACAGTTCCCGCGCAATTCGTCTCCCCAGCAATCCTAGCATTGGGAACGGGCGGGGAACTGGGCCTCAAAACTGCCGACACCGCGGGCAAGGTGAGCTTTCATGAGATCGAGATTGTGCGCGCGGAGGCGCAGGGCCTTTGGGTGTCCGGGCTTCCGGAAGAGGCTCGTGTAATCACGATCGGCCAAGGCTTCGTACAAGAGGGCGACGTGGTGCGGGTATCCGAGGGACAAAGCGCACCGGCGCCCGCCGCCCCGGAAGGCTTGGCTTCTGCCAACCTGTCACCGGAACTTTGCGCCCGGGCCCCAGCCATGACCGCTGCAGCGGACAACGTTGTGGCTGAAGGAGACGAGTCGTGAACAGACTGATCGGCTGGTCCTTCGACCACGCGCGCACCATTCTGGTGTTGCTTGCCCTGCTCCTGACCGCAGGGTCCATGGCTTGGGTGTCGATACCGAAGGAGTCGATGCCCGAGGTCCGAATTCCGGTCGTCTATGTGTCCGTTGCTTATGAAGGCATCTCGCCCGATGATGGCGAGCGGCTTCTGCTGCGTCCGCTGGAGACGCAGCTTCAATCCGTTGAAGGGCTGAAGGAGATACGCTCGACTGCAGCGGACGGCTACGTGAACCTGATCCTGGAGTTCGAGGCTGGCGGCGACTCCAAGCAGGCGCTGGACGACGTAAAGGACGCCGTAGACCTTGCGAAAAGCGACCTGCCCGGTGGCGCGAACGAGCCCGTCGTGCGTGAGATGAACACGGCGCTGTTCCCGGTTCTGACCGTCATGATCTCTGGCCCCGTGCCGGAGCGCGCGCTTATTGCCATGGCAGATGAGATAAAGACGCGGATCGAGGCGCTTCCCGGCGTGCTTGAGGTAGATCTTGGCGGCAAGCGCGACGAGATGGTCGAGGTGCTGATCGACCCGGTGGCCCTTGAATCCTACAACATTTCGTTCGAGGAAATTCTTGGCCAGATCCAGCGGAACAACCGGCTGGTTGCTGCCGGGGCCATCGACACGGGCGCGGGGCGGCTGACGCTCAAGGTTCCCGGCGTGATCGAGACGCTGGAGGATGTCCACGCCATCCCCGTGAAGGTGGAGAATGGCGCCGTCGTCACGCTTGGCGATATTGCGCTGGTCCGCAGCACCTTTCAGGACCCCGAAGGCTTTGCCCGCATCAATGGTGAACCCGCGATCGCGCTTGAGGTGACCAAGCGCGTCGGCGCCAACATCATCGACACCGTGGCGGGCATCCGCGACCTGATGGAACAGGCGCGTCCGGCCTGGCCGGAAACGATCGAGGTCACCTATCTGCAGGATGAATCCGAACAGATCGAAACCCTGCTTTCCGACCTGGAGAACAACGTCATCACCGCGATCCTGCTGGTGATGGTGGTGATCATCGCGGCGCTTGGCGTCCGGTCCGGAATTCTTGTGGGACTTGCCATTCCGGGTTCGTTCCTCGCAGGGATCGCGATCCTGCACTTCATGGGCTTCACCATGAACATGATCGTGCTCTTTTCGCTCATCCTCGTGGTGGGGATGCTGGTGGACGGCGCGATCGTCACCATCGAGCTTGCGGACCGGCGGCTGAGCGAAGGCGCCTCGCCCCACGATGCCTATGCCGAGGCCGCGAAACGGATGGCTTGGCCGATTATCGCTTCGACCGCGACGACGCTGGCGGTGTTCTTCCCGCTGTTGTTCTGGACCGGGATCGTCGGCGAGTTCATGAAGTTCCTGCCGCTCACCGTGATCGTGACACTTTCCGCCTCGCTTGCGATGGCGCTGATCTTTGTGCCGGTGCTGGGCGGGATCATGGGGGGCAAGCGCCGAGCCGGGTCCGAAGCCGCGGTTGCCGAGCGCGCGGCTGAATCCGGCGACCTAGCCGATTTGGCCGGCAGCACGCGGATCTATGTCAACATCCTGCCACGGCTGCTGCGCCATCCGGGCAAGGTGCTTCTGACGGCGATTGCGCTTCTGGTGGCGACCTATACCGCCTATGCGGCCATGGGCCACGGGACGACCTTCTTTCCTTCACAGGAGCCCGAGGTGGCGCAGGTGCAGATTACCTCGCGCGATAACCTGTCCGTCTGGGAAAAGGACGCGCTCGTGCGCCGGGTCGAGGAGCGTGTCACGGGGATGGAGGGGATCGAGTACGTCTATGCCCGCACCATCAGCCGGGGCGGTGGCACCAACCAGTCGCAGGACACGATCGGCGTGCTGCAGCTTGATCTGCTGCCGTGGGATCAGCGCCGACCCGCGACGCAAATTTTGGACGAGGTGCGCGCTCGCACAAGCGACATCGCAGGGATCGACATCCAGATCCAGGAACAGCAAAGCGGCCCAGGCCAAGGCAAGCCGGTACAATTGCGCATAACCGGGCCAGCAGAGCCAGCCTTGGCCACCGCGACGCGTATCCGGCAGGCGATGGATGCTGTGGGCGGCTTCACAGACGTCGACGACAACCTCGCGCGGCCGGGCGTGGAATGGCGGCTGGCGGTGGACCGGATCGAGGCCGCCCGCTATGGGGCCGACATCACGACGCTGGGGCAGGCGGTGCGGCTACTCACTACTGGTGTGCAGCTTGCCGAGTATCGTCCCGGCGATGCGACGGATGAGGTCGACATCCGCGTCCGTTTTCCGGCTGATGAACGCAACCTGGAGCGGCTGGAATACCTGCGGCTCAATACGCCCGCCGGGCTGGTTCCGATCCGCAACTTCGTGACGCTGGAACCGGCGCCGCGCACCGGAACGATCACGCGCATCGACGGCAACCGCGTCGTCACGATCGATGCCAACGTTGCTGATGGTCTGCTTGTCGCGGACCAGATCGCGCGCCTTCAGGCCGCGATGGCGGACGAACAACTGCCGCCCGGCGTCAGCCTGAGCTTTGGCGGCGAGGCCGAGGATCAGGCCGATGCGGCGGCCTTCCTCGGGGTGGCATTCATCAGCGCGATCTTCCTGATGCTGCTGGCGCTGGTGACGCAGTTCAACAGCCTGTACCAGGCGTTTCTTGTGCTGTCGGCCATCGTGTTTTCCACGGCGGGAGTATTGATCGGGCTTCTGGTCACCGGACGTCCGTTCGGGGTGGTGATGGGCGGGATCGGGATCATCGCCCTGGCCGGAATCGTTGTGAACAACAACATCGTGCTGATCGACACGTTCAACGAGATGCGCGCGCGCGGCTATGCGGCGGTCGAGGCCGCACTGCGAACAGGTGCCTTGCGTCTGCGGCCGGTCTTCCTGACTTCGGTCACGACGGTGCTCGGGCTGATGCCAATGGTGCTGGGGATGAACATCGACTTCTTCGGCCGCGACATCACTTTCGGGGCGCCGTCGGGGCAGATGTGGATGGAGCTTTCGACGGCCATCGCTGGCGGTCTGACAGTCGCGACGCTGCTTACGCTGGTGCTGACGCCCTGTCTGCTGGTTCTTGGCGAACGGGCGGGTGCGCGTTTTGCGCGGCTTGTCGGACGGAACAAACACGCGGAACCCATTCCGGCAGAGTAAGGATGCTCCCGCGGCGCATCGGCCGCGGGGGACTGTTGATCAAGCGACCGCCTTTGTCAGCGCCTGATCCAAATCCGCAATAAGGTCGTCCGGATCCTCGATCCCGATCGAAAGGCGCACCATGTTGGGCGCCGCCCCCGCCGCGAACTGCTGTTCGGGCGTCAGTTGCCGGTGCGTCGTCGAGGCGGAATGGATGATCAACGAACGGGTGTCCCCCAGGTTCGCCACGTGACTGAAAAGCTCCAGGCTGCCGACAAGCTTGACGCAGGCTTCATATCCGCCCTTTATCGCGACGGTGAACAGGGCCCCGGCGCCCTTGGGGCAGATCCGTGCGATGCGATCGTGATAGGGAGACGAGGGGAGACCGGCATAGGTCACGCCTTCCACGCGTGGATCGTTCTGCAACCACTCGGCCACCTTGCGCGCGTTGGCCACGTGACGCTCCATCCGCAGGCTCAGCGTTTCGATCCCCATCAGCGTGTAATGGGCACCCTGCGGGTTCATGGTCATCCCCAAGTCCCGCAGTCCAACGGCGATGGAATGGAAGGTGAAGGCCAAGGGGCCAAAGGTGCGGTGAAACTCCAACCCGTGATAGGCGGGCTCTGGCGCGGCGAGTGAGGGGAACTTGTCACTAGTTGACCAGTCGAACCGGCCGCTGTCCACGACGACGCCTCCCGTAACCGTGCCGTTGCCGGTCAGGTACTTGGTCGCGGAATGAACAACCAGCGTCGCCCCGTGGTCGATCGGGCGGCACAGGTATGGCGTGGCGCTGGTGTTATCGACGATCAGCGGCAGGCCCGCAGCTTCGGCCACCTGCGCGACCGCATCCAGATCGGTAATATAACCACCTGGGTTCGCGATGCTTTCACAGAAGATGGCACGGGTATCATCGTCGATCGCCGCCCGCATCGCATCAAGATCGTCAAAGTCCACGAACTTGGCTGACCAGCCGAAGCGCCGGATGGTATGGCTGAACTGCGTGACGGTGCCACCGTAAAGCCGGGTTGAGGCGATGATGTTCCGCCCCGGAGCCATCAGTGGAAACAACGCCATGATCTGCGCCGCGTGGCCCGAGGAACAACAGACCGCGCCTGCGCCACCTTCAAGTGCTGCCACCCGTTCCTGGAGCGCGGCAACCGTCGGATTTGTGAGGCGCGAATAGATGTAGCCCACTTCCTGCAGGTTGAAGAGTGCTGCCGCATGGTCTGCGTCGCGGAAGACATAGGCGGTGGTCTGATAGATCGGCACCTGCCGCGCGCCGGTCGCGGGATCAGGCCGGGCGCCGGCGTGAACCTGCAGCGTGTCGAAGCCGTAAGTGCGTGTCATCTTTTCCCTCCCCGTTTCGGAAAGGCTAGGGGAACGGCCCCTGCAGGGCAAGATGCGCTGCTGTCAGAGGGCCAACCCGCCGCATGAGCAGCAGGTTGGCCGTGTCGATACGGAATGCAGGCCGAAAAGGCTCATTCAGCCGTGGCGGCGCCGATCGTGCCGCCAACGACGGCGCCTGCCGGGCCGGCAATCACCGCACCACCAAGCCCGCCGGTCGCCGCGCGTTCCGTCGCATTGTCACCGCAGGCCGGCAGCAGGAACATCATTCCGCCGAACAGGGCGAGCATCAAACGTGGCATTAAGACCTCCTTACGTTATGTGAACACAAGTTGCAGTACCTCAGGACCCGGGATGTAGCGCGGACCCGGCCGGAAGCTACTTGTTCGAAAGGAGAATGCAGATGGAGCGCATCGCGCTGGGTTCCCGGCCCGACTGGCAGGCAAAGGCGGAAGAAGCGGGCTTCAGGTTTTACTCGACCGAAGGGGAGCCTTACTGGGACGAGGGAACCGTCTATGCCTTCGATCTTGAAGAGATTGAGGATGGGATTGAAAGTCCTGCGGCAGAGCTTCACGCCATGTGCCGGGAAGCCGTAGCGCACATTGTTGCCTCCGAGGAGTTGATGCGGCGCCTTGAGATCCCTACGGATCATTGGGATCTGGTCGCGCACTCTTGGGCCGAGCAGGAGCCGGAGCTTTATGGACGGTTCGATCTGATCTACGACGGAAACGGCCCGGCAAAGATGATCGAGTACAATGCCGACACACCCACCTGCCTTTACGAAGCCGCGTCATTCCAATGGCAGTGGCTGGAAGACCAGATCGCGGCGGGCGTACTGCCGGAGGGCGCCGACCAGTTCAATGGCCTCCACGAAGCCTTCATCGACCGCTTCCGCGAGATTTTCCTGCCCGGCACCCATGTCCACTTCACGGCATTCGAGGATCTGATCGAGGATTATTCGACTGTAGAGACGATCGCGTGGGCGGCGCGGGGGGCGGAGATGGGGGCCCATTTCGTCGATATCAGGAAAATAGGCATCACCGATCAGGGGCAATTCGCCGACGATGAAGGACGCGTGATCGGCGCGCTCTTCAAGCTTTACCCTTGGGAGGACATGCTGCGCGATGACTTCGCGCATCACATTGCGCAGTCGGGCTGCCGCTTCCTGGAGCCTGCTTGGAAAGCGTTGGTGTCGAACAAGGGCATCCTTCCGGTTCTGTGGCAGATGTTCGAAGGGCACCCGAACCTGCTGCCATCCTTCTTCGCTGACGACTTCGTCAACCAGACAGAGATCGTGCAGCGTTCCTCAGCCGCCCTTGCACGAGGAACCGTGACCAAGCCGCTGTTTTCACGCGAAGGGGCCAGCATCACGATCAACAAAGACGGCGGCACGCTGGAAGCTTCGGCGGATCGGGGATATGACAGTTACCCGATGATCGTCCAGGCGTTACACGACATGCCGGTGTTCGACGGCTTCCGCCCTGTGATTGGCGCGTGGATCATTGGCCAAGCCTGCTTGGGGATGGGCATCCGCGAAGATCGGTCGCGGATTACAAAGGGGACAAGTTGCTTCAAACCGCACTATATCCACCCGTGAAGGCCGGCGTGCTGCATCCCCAAGGGGATCACCCGGCAGGAACAGAAGACAGGAGATCGGCATGAGCAGCATCAGGAAACACCGCAAGATGCGCTCCGGCAAGGTTCGTCTGGTGCTTGTGGGGGCGGCGGCCTTTTCGCTTGGCGCCTGCCGGGAAGAGCAGGTGGAAACCTCGGTGTTCCCAAGCGTGGATGCCTGCATGGCGCAAGCTGAACAGTCGGCAACGTGGTACACACCTACAGACTGCCAAACGTCCTTTGCCGAGGCAGAGCAGGTCCATCGCGAAACTGCGCCCCGCTATGACGAGCAGGCGCTGTGCGAAGAGCAGCACGGCGGCCCCTGCCAGGCAGAAACCCGCGCCGGTGGCGGGTCGATCTTCATGCCGCTCATGATGGGGTACATGATGGGCAACATGATGAGTTCCGGTAATCGCGCCGCTTTGGCGCAGCCGCTTTACCGGACCAGCGCCGGCAATTACACGACCGCCGGCGGCACGACGACTTTCAGGTCCAACAACGGGAACGCGACGCTTCGCGCGTCGAACTTCCAGCGGCCGGCCGCAACGGTTCACGCGCCGCCGATGAGCCGCGCGACTGTCGCCCGTTCGGGGGGATTTGGCGGGTCACGTGCCTCAGGCGGGTCGGTCGGCGGTTAAGCCAAAGGTGATCGTGCCCGTTTCCCGCACTAGCGGGCGATTGGCTCAGTACTTGATCGAGGCGAAGGCGGTTGGCGCGATACCCAGTTCGCGCAGGTCCACGTCGGCGGGACGGAGGTTCCGCTCTACTGCCGAAGAGACTGCGATTGCGGCACGTACGACTTTCACGGCGGACACTACCGGTGCGAAGAAGTTCCGGAACTGAGGTGCGGTAACGGCGATTGCGGCAGACACTTTTTAGCTCTTTCGTATCATGGGTTTTGTTGGGGAAAACTTAGTCCTTGGACTCGAACGCCGCAACGCAGCATTCGGAAAGGTCGCTATGCGTGCGCCGCAACGGTACCGCCGGGCGTTCACGCCAGCCGTTCCATGAGGTCGGCCATGATCCGCATCTGATCACGCGGGTCTTCACATGGACGGTGCAGCACAAGACGCTCGCCATCCCATTCGAGATCTGGAACCGCTCGGATCACCCGTGCGAAATCAGCGGGTACATCCACATCTTCATGGAACCGCAGGGCGATACCAACTGGTCCGGCAGAGCAATGCGTCATCCGCAATGCCCCCGCCAGAACGCGTATGCGCGCGGCGTCGAGCAGCGCCTCGACTGCGTCCGGGAGCGGACCAAAGCGGTCAGTAATCTCTTCCCCCAGCGCTGTGATTTGATTTGCGGCGTTCGTCCGGGCGGCGCGGTGATACAAGTCCATGCGGAGTTCCGGCTCTGGGATATAATCGTCGGGGATGAAGCCGCTGTAGCCTTGGATGTCTGCAGAGGGCGGCGCAGGGGGGAGATCCTTCGCGCGGGCCAACGCCATGGCCAGCATTTCCTGATAAAGCCCCAGCCCCACCCGCTGGACGTGGCCGGCCTGCCGATCGCCCAGCAGATCACCCGCACCGCGATGTTCAAGATCGGCGGCGCTGATCTCCAACCCGGCGCCCAGCCGGTCAAATGCCTGGAGCGTACCAAGCCGCTTGCGTGCGTCGTCGCCCAGCTCCTCACCCTCCTGGGCCATCAGGTAACAGTACGCCTGCAACGCCCCCCGGCCCACGCGCCCGCGGAGCTGATGCAACTGGGCCAGCCCGAAAAGCGATGGCCGCATCACGATCATCGTGTTTGCACGCGCGACGTCCAGACCACTCTCGATGATGCTGGTGGCCAAAAGGATGTCGCCGTCGCCGTTCGCAAAGGCCAGCATCTCCTGGTCGATCTCGCGGGCGGGCATGGCGCCGTGGGCGATCCGCACCGTGAAACGTGGCAGCAACTCGCGCAGCATCGCCTCGGTTTCCGCGATATCCGCAACGCGCGGCACGACGACGAAGCTTTGCCCGCCTCTTCGTCGTTCGCGCACCAGCGCCTGCCGCACGGTGGCGCCATCAGCATCGGCGATTAACGTCCGGATTGGCCGGCGGCGGAGCGGCGGGGTGGTGATCACGCTTAGGTCCTGAAGCCCCACCAGCGCGGTCTGCAGCGTCCGGGGGATTGGCGTGGCGGTCATCGATAGCAGGTGCACAGCATCGCCCGGGCTGCGCAGCTTGGTCTTGTGCGCAGAGCCGAACCGCTGCTCCTCATCAATGACCAACAGGCCGAGGTTCGCGAACCGCACCTTGTCAGAAGCGAGCGGATGGGTCCCCACCACCACCTGCACCGTCCCATCTGCGAGCCCCTCGCGGACGAAGGCGGCCTCTTTTCCAGTAACCAAACGCGAAAGATGGGCGACGTTGATACCGAAACCGGCAAAGCGCCGGCGGAAGGTTTCGTAATGCTGTCGCGCGAGCACGGTGGTTGGGGCGCAAACCGCCACCTGCGCCCCTGAAAGGGCAGCGGCGGCGGCGGCACGCAGCGCTACCTCGGTCTTGCCAAAGCCCACGTCGCCGATCACCAGCCGGTTCATCGGATGGCCAGACGCCATGTCCTTGCTTACCGCCAAGGCCGCCTGCCTTTGCCCCGGCGTGAGCGGGTAGGGGAAGCGGGCAACGAACCGCTCAAACGCCTGTTGCGGCGGGGCCAGCTTGGGCGCGGCTTCGCCAGCGCGGCGCGCGGCCAGTTCTGCAAGCCGGTGCGCCAGCGTGTCTAGCGCCTTTTCGATTCCCGTCCGGCGCTTCTGCCAGGCCACGCTGCCCAGCCGGTCAACCTTCAACCCGCCTACGTCGGCGCCATAGCGCCAGATGCGCCCAGCCTCGGCAGCGGGGACCAGAAGCCGCTCGTCATCGGCAAAGACCAGTCGTGCGGCTTCGGCGCCGTCGGAGTGATCAAGACGCTCCAGCCCGTCCAGCCGCGCCAGGCCATGATCCTCATGAACCACCAGATCGCCGATTGCGAAGCCTGTAACCTCAAGCTGCTCCACTTCTGCCGCCGGGGTCAGCAGGCCGGGTTGCTCTGCCCGTGTGCCCAGAAGATCAGCGGCGGAGATAATCGTCAGGCCGGCGTCGGAGGCGACGAAGCCACTGTCGAGGTCGGCAAGCAGCGCCGCGCTGCTCTTTGCGCAGATGGCGCTGGCCCAGTCGGCAACCGGCTCGGGCGGTTCTCCCGACGCCTGCACGGCCATGCGCAGTATCCGGCCGCGCTCTGCCTCTGAATGAGCGCAGAAGATCACGCGGCGGCCTTTGGTTGCCTCTGCCGCCAGAAACTGCGCGAGCCGGTTGCGCGGCCGCCGGTCCAGCGCAAACTGTGGAAGGGCTTCCCACGGCTCTGCCGGCAGGATGTCCGCTTGGCCAAGCAGATCCGCCCACTCCTGCTGATCGAGGTAAAGCGCCTCTGGCGGCAGCGGCTTTGGTCCGCGATCTTCGGCCAGACGGCGTCCGTCGTTGTGCGCCTCGTTGATCCGGGCAATGGCATTCTCGACAGAGCGCTTGATATTAGTGGCCGCAGTGATCTTTGCGGCAGGCAGATATTCGGCAAGCGTTGTCATCACCTCGTAAGCTTCAGGGAGGCGATGTTCCGCACCGCGCGGACGTTCATCGTCTGAGCTCGACGGCGGAAGTTCGGTCACCGGCACGACGGCAAGTTCCGCAAGCGAGGCGAGCGAGCGCTGCGTGGCTGGATCATACGTGCGGATCGCGGTGATGATGCCGTCCGTCAGTTCGATCCGGCACGGCAGGCTGTGCCCACCTGGAAACAACTCCACCGTGGCGCCGCGAAAGGCGGCCTCGCCCGGCTCATCGATGCGGTCGTCGATCTCGTACCCGGAGGAAAGGCAGAAGTCGCGCAGGCTCTCGACATCGAGCGGCTGGTTGACGGAGAGGGCGCACACCCGCACCACCTCGGGCGGCGGAAGCCGCTGACCCATCGCGCGCAACGGGGCAATAACGATGCGGCCCGACCCGGACGCCGAAAGCTGGCGCAGGACATCCATCCTGCGTCCCATCGCCTCGGGCGTAGGCGACGCCGTATCATATGGCAGGCAATCCCAAGGAGGAAACAGTAGCACCTGCCGATCGGGCAAGGCGCCCGCAAGAAATCGCGCCAGCGCCTCAGCATGGCGCTCGCCCAGCGTGATGTGGAGGATGTCCCGGTCTTTGTCTTCGGCGCGGCGCAGCAGGCCTATGGCCTCGAGTCCAGTGGGGGCTTGTTCTTCCATTCGCGATCCCAAGGTCCGAGCGCAGACCGTCTGCCAAGGAAGCCGACGCCTTAATGCGCTGGAACGGGAAAGGTTCCGCGCGGCGGCCGACAGACGTCCGCAGATGGAAGGTCCAAGCTCGGCGGACGTACCAAAGCGTTCAGAAGGCAGCAGCGGAACTCATTCCGCCAATCATCCCTCGGCGCAGTAAACTTCTCGCCGTAGTTGATCGCCACGGCGGATGCGGCAGCCAAGGAAGCGCCTACGGACGCTGAAGCCCCTGCGGTGCAACATCGAGTCTTGCGGCAAATCCACCTCCATCTTAGGATGTAATCGATTCTAGAACCTGCTGTAGCGGGACGGAGAGGCCACCGCACTTTGGATGGTGGTTGAGGGGGAGGAGAAAGCCATGCCACGCGACAGTTGTGCGCCCAGCCGGTCAGCAGCCAGTTCCGCCGTAACAGGATGCGTGGTGGCGCTGGAAACCTAGCCGGTCCTGCGCGGGCGCGTCGTTCTGGCCAAAGGCCCGGGACGGCTGTGTCTTGCTGACTTCATGTTCAGGCAGCGGATCTGCCGCACCGCGTCTCGCGCGGCTGCGCGGGGCTTGCTGACGTTTACACTGATCCAAGGTTAGTTTGTAATGAGTAACAGTTTTACGACCAGAAGGGAGGTCCTGCGGGCCTCTCTCGCAGGGGCGGCGGGGCTTGCCACGGGGGTGTCATTTACCGCCGCCGCACATGCGCAGGGGGCAAACCCCCAAGGGGCGCTTGCCGGGAACATCCGCCATTCGGTGGCCCGCTGGACCTATGATTTCCTCTCGCTTGATGAACTTTGCACGCTGGTGCAAGAGACCGGTTTTTCCGCTATCGACCTGGTCGGGTCGGAAGACTGGCCAACGCTTGCGGCCAATGGCATTGATTGCTCGATGTGCAATGGGGCCGAGCTGAACCTGACGGACGGCTGGGCCGACCCGCAGTTCCATCCGGCGCTGATCGAGCGGTACCGCGCCCATATCGACCTGGTGGCCGACCCCGGCTACGTGCACCTGATCTGCTTCAGCGGCAACCGTCGCGACATGGACCCTGAAGACGGGCTGCGCGCCGCCGAGGCCGGCCTGAAGGAAATCATCGGCCAGGCAGAAGAACGCAGCGTCATGCTGCATATGGAGTTGCTCAACAGCAAGGTGAACCACCCGGACTACCTGTGCGACAACACCGCCTGGGGCATCGAACTTTGCCGGCGGATCGGCTCGCCGAACTTCAAGCTGCTTTACGACATATACCACATGCAGATCAGCGAAGGTGACATCATCCGCACCATTCGCGACAACCACGAATACTTCGGCCACTACCATACGGCAGGAAATCCGGGCCGAAATGAAATCGATAACACCCAGGAACTGAATTATCCGGCAATCTGCAGGGCCATCGTGGAAACCGGCTTCACCGGCTACGTGGCGCAGGAATTCATTCCCCGCGACAAGACACCCGACGCAGCGGCGGCCTCGCTCCGGCAGGCAATCGAGATCTGCGACGTCTGATCGCGCAAAGTCCAAGAGGAGGAAACCATGTCAGAAAACCACTACGACGCGATTGTCGTCGGTTCCGGGATCAGCGGAGGCTGGGCCGCTAAGGAGCTGACGGAAAAGGGGCTTCGGGTGCTGCTGCTGGAACGTGGGCGCAACATCGAGCACGTGAAAGATTATGTGAACGCAGGCAAGGAAGCTTGGGACTATCCGCATCGCGGCCGTCCCACCCAGGAGATGCGCGAACGCTTCCCGGTCCTGCGCCGCGACTACCCGCTGAACGAGGCGACCCACGGAATGTGGGCGAACGAGCAGGACAGCCCCTACGTCGAGGAAAAGCGCTTTGACTGGTTTCGCGGCTACCACGTCGGTGGGCGGTCGCTGCTCTGGGGGCGGCAGACCTACCGCCTTGCGCCCGCGGATTTCGAGGCCAACGCCCGTGAAGGCGTGGGCGTCGACTGGCCCATCCGCTATGACGACCTTGCCCCATGGTACGATTACGTTGAGCGGTTCGCCGGAATCTCCGGGACGCGCGAAGGGCTGGACATCCTTCCGGACGGCGAGTTCCTGCCGCCAATCCCGCTCAACGTGGTGGAGGAACATGTCGCGGAACGCCTGCGTGCCGCATTCGGTGGCAAGCGCCACCTGATCAACGCGCGTGTCGCCAACATCACCGAAAGCCGGCCTGACCAGAACCGCGTGGCGTGCCAGTATCGGAACAAATGTTGGCTCGGCTGCCCGTACGGAGCCTATTTCAGCACCCAGTCGGCGACGCTGCCGGCGGCCATGGCGACGGGACGGCTGACGTTGCGGCCATTCTCGATCGTGCGGCAGGTTCTTTACGACAAGGACAGCAAGCGCGCGACGGGCGTGGAGATCATCGATTCCGAAACCAACCTGACCTATGAATACACCGCCGATGTGGTGTTCCTCAACGCCTCTGCCTTCAATTCCACCTGGATCCTGATGAATTCTGCTACTGACGTATGGGAAGGCGGTCTTGGCAGCAGCAGCGGCGAACTCGGTCACAACGTCATGGACCACCACTTCCGTGTGGGCGCCACCGGACACGTCGACGGCTTTGAGGACCGCTACTTCTACGGACGCCGGCCTGCCGGGTTCTACATACCGCGCTTCCGCAACATCGACGGCGAAGAGCGCTCGTACCTGCGCGGCTTCGGCTACCAAGGTTCCGCCAGCCGGCAGGGCTGGACGCGCGAGATCGCGGAACTCAACATCGGCGTCGACCTCAAGGAGACCCTGAGCCAGCCGGGCGACTGGACGATCGGCATGACGGGGTTTGGCGAAATGCTCCCCAATCACGACAACCGCATCTCGCTCAACCGCGATGTGACGGACAAGTGGGGACTGCCGGTTCTTTCGATCAGCGTCGAGTTGGGTGCGAACGAGCGCGAGATGCGCAAGGACATGAAGCAGGACGCGATGGAGATGCTGGAGGCGGCGGGCGTCCGGGACGTGCGCGGAACCGAAAGCGACTATGCACCGGGCATGGGCATCCACGAAATGGGAACCGCCCGCATGGGTCGCGACCCGAAGACCTCTGTCCTGAACGAGTTCAACCAAGTCTGGGATGCGCCAAACGTCTTCGTCACCGACGGCGCCTGCATGACCTCGTCCTCCTGCGTGAACCCGTCGCTGACCTACATGGCACTGACGGCGCGGGCGGTTGATCATGCCGTGAACGAACTGAAAAGGGGTAACCTGTGATGGATCGTCGCCAGCTTCTCAAGATGATCGCCGCCTCGACCGGGATGGGCATGTTCGGGGCGACCGGCGCCCTTGCCTACATTCCCACCGAGTCGGTCGAAAACCTGTTCACTGAGGATGACGTCCTGATGCTCGATGAACTGGCGGAAACGATCATCCCGCGCACAGACACCCCCGGTGCGAAGGATGCCGAAGTGGGCAGGTTCATGACCACGTTCGTCAGCAACTGCTACACCCCCGAGGAGCAGGAGCTTTTCCAGAGCGGGCTTCAGTTGATCGAGGCCCTCAGCCAAGAACAGCATAGCAAGGCCTTTGTCGACCTGAGCGACGAGGAACGCCACGCGATGCTGAGCGTTCTGAACCGTGAGGCGCGCGAGGCTGCGGATCAGAAAGATCCCCATTACTTCACGATGATGAAGCAGCTCACGATCTTTGGCTTCTTCACGTCGCGGGTCGGCGCCACTGAGGTGCTGCGCTATCTAGCGGTGCCGGGGCGCTATGACGGGAACATGCCATACGAGGCCGGTCAGCCGGCTTGGGCAACCTGACGCGCAGGCCGCCGGGATCGCCGGCGGCCTTTGTCTTTCTGGAGGAGGATAAAATGATGGGAACAAGGCTGCTTTTTCTGGCGGTCGCTGCCGCCATGCCTGTGGCTGCGGTTGCCCAGGACGATGAGGCTGCGCGCCGTCGCGCGCTTGCTGCAGAGACCGAGGTTTGGGAACCCGTCCCGCCGGTCGTAGAGGCGCCCGCCGATGGTGTTCCTTCCGATGCCATCGTGCTTTTCGACGGCAGCGGGTTGGACGAGTGGGAAGGAGAGGAGGGCGCGCCCGCCGCGTGGCGGGTCGACGGTGATGCCATGGTGGTCGGGATGGGCACGGGCGGTATCCGCACCAAGCGTGACTTCTGCGACATGCAGCTTCACATTGAATGGCGGACCCCTGAGGAAATTGGAGGAATGGACGGGCAGGACCGTGGCAACAGCGGCGTGTTCCTGCAGGAGCGATATGAAATCCAAGTGCTCGATTCCTACGAGAATGAAACGTATCCGAACGGGCAGGCGGCGTCGGTTTACAAGCAGCACATCCCGCTGGTGAACGCCTCGCGGCCGCCGGGAGAGTGGCAGAGCTATGACATCATCTTCACGGCGCCGCGCTTCGACGCGGATGGCGATCTGGAAACGCCGGCCTTCGTGACCGTGCTGCACAACGGCGTGCTTGTGCAGAACCACGTGGAGATCCATGGAACGACCGAATGGATCGGTGCCCCCTCTTACACTGCGCATGGCTGCGCGCCGCTTTCCCTTCAGGATCATGCATCCGAGGTGGCGTTCCGCAACATCTGGGTGCGGGACCTTTCTGACGGCTGACCGACCTCAGCCGCGCCCCGGGTCGAGGGGCGCGGTGCTATCACGGATCACAAGCTCAACCGGTAGGACGATCCGGTCTGTGGCAGGCTGGCCGTCCAGCAAGCCAAGCATGACCCTCGCTGCGGCCTCTCCAAGCGCGTCTCGGTGCTGGCGCACGGTTGTAAGGGCAGGGGTGATGTGAGCGGAAAAATCGACATTGTCAAAGCCCGCTACTGACAGGTCCCCCGGCACCGAGATGCCGTTCTTCAGCAGTTCCCCAATCAGCCCGCAGGCCATTTCATCGTTGTCGCAGAAGATTGCGGTGGGGCGGGTGGCCATGTCCAGCAGCTGCCGCGCCGCGTTTCGGCCCGACGCCAGCGAAAAGTCCCCGCGCAGCATCCATTCCGGGCGGGGGTCCAGCCCCTGTTCGGCCATTGTTGCCTCAAACCCGCGTTTGCGATCGACGGTGAGCGAGTTCTGTTCAGGCCCTGCCAGATGCGCGATGTGGCGATGCCCGAGGCCGGCCAGATGCTCCACCGCAAGCCGGGCACCGCCGGCGTTGTCGGCAACGACGCTTGCCGTGTCCAGACCGTCAATTGTTTCGCAAGCCAACACGACGGGCGGGCAGCCACTGCGGCGAAAGATTTCGGGCGGCAGGGTGCCGTCAAGGACGATCAGCCCGTCCGCATGTGACCGGTTGGCATAGGCGATCAGCGCCTCCCGCGCCTCTGCACCGGCCATCGTGTCTGCAACTAGAAGGTTGAGCCGTTCCTCGCGCAGGACAGATGAGATGCCGGACAAGATCTTCGAGAAGAACGGGTTCGCGAGATTCGGGACCAAGGCAACGATTCCCCCGACCCGCTTCTGCCGCAGGTTCCTCGCCGCCTGATTCACCGTATAACCCGTCTCGGCAATCGCAGCCCGAACCGCATCGCGCGTCGCCTCGGACACGATTTCAGGGTTGGCAAGGGTGCGGCTGACAGTTGCCACCGATACCCCCGCCATGCGAGCTATATCCTTGATTCGTACGGCGCCGACTGACTGTTTCACGTTCTTCTCCCTGATCTTGATCTTAGGCACTAATTGGCTCTCCGAACAGACTTGTGCGCCGTTTACTTGTATGTAATGGTCTACGTAAACGATTACATCCGTGATCGCCAAGGGGGGATGATGCAGACGATCAAAGGCCCGGGCCTCTTTCTTGCGCAATTCGTTGGCGACACTGCGCCATTCCACAACTTTGAGACGATCACCCGCTGGGCGGCTGACTGCGGGTACGCCGCGGTTCAGGTGCCATCTGGTGCCACCAGCTTGATGGATCTCGACAAGGCCGCAGAGTCGACAACCTACTGCGACGACCTGAAGGGCCTTGCGGCGGCTTCCAAAGTGGAGATTTGCGAGCTTTCCGCCCACATGCAGGGCCAGCTTGTTGCCGTTCATCCGGCCTATGACCAGCTTTTCGACGGCTTCGCCCCTGAGGCCGTTCGCGGCAACAGCGCGGCGCGACAAGCTTGGGCGACCGACCAGATGCGCAAGACTATCGACGCGGCGGCCCGCCTTGGCATCGATCGGATCGCGGCGTTCTCGGGGGCCCTTGCCTGGCCCTATGTCTATCCGTGGCCGCAGCGCCCGGCGGGGCTGATCGAGGCCGCGTTCGACGAGCTTGCTGCCCGGTGGCGCCCGATCCTCGACCATGCGGAGGAGCGTGGCGTCGACATCTGTTTCGAGATCCATCCGGGCGAGGATCTGCACGACGGGATCAGCTTCGAGATGTTTCTGGACCGTGTGGATCAGCATCGTCGGGCGCGGATGCTGTATGATCCGTCGCATTACGTGCTTCAGCAACTGGACTACCTGCAGAACCTCGATGTTTATGCAGAGCGGATCGGGATGTTCCACGTCAAGGACGCGGAATTCAACCCGACGGGGCGGCAGGGCGTCTATGGCGGCTATCAGGGCTGGGTTGACCGCGCTGGCCGTTTCCGCAGTCCCGGCGACGGGCAGGTGGACTTCGGCGCGATCTTCTCCAAGCTTACCGCAATGGGATTCGACGGCTGGGCCGTGGTGGAATGGGAATGTGCGCTCAAGCATCCCGAAGATGGCGCGCGCGAGGGGGCGCAGTTCGTGCGGGATCACATCATCCGGGTAACGGAACGTGCGTTCGATGACTTCGCGAACAGCGGCATCGACACGGCCGCGAACCGCAAGATCCTCGGGCTGGGGGGCTGAGACATGGAGCGGCATGAACCTATCAGGCTCGGGATGGTCGGCGGCGGCTCGGGCGCCTTCATCGGGGCAGTCCATCGCTTTGCGGCGCGGCTTGACGGTGAATTCCGGCTCGTCGCCGGCGCGCTGTCCTCGACGCCCGACAAGGCGCGGGCCAGCGCCGCCACGCTCGGCATTGCCGAAGACCGGAGCTATGACGATTTCGCCAAGATGGCGCAGCGAGAGGCGCGGCTGAAGGATGGTATCGAGGCCGTCGCCATCTGCACCCCCAACCACCTTCACTATCCCGTTGCGCGCGAGTACCTTCGTCGCGGCATCCACGTGATCTGCGACAAGCCGCTGACGGCGACGATGGCCGAGGCGCGCAAGCTTGCGCAGGTTGCCGAACAAAGCGACGCGCTCTTCGTACTGACCCACAATTACTCCGGCTACCCGATGATCCGGCAGGCGCGCGAGATGATCGCGGCGGGCGACATCGGCACCATTAGGGTCGTGCAGGTTGAATATCCGCAAGACTGGATGACCGATGCGGTCGAAGCCCAAGGGTCGAAGCAGGCGGAATGGCGCGCCGACCCAGCCCGCGCGGGTGCAGGCGGTTCCATCGGCGACATCGGCACGCACGCCTTCCATCTGGCAGGCTTCGTGACCGGCTTGAAGCTGGACAGCCTTGCCGCCGATCTGGCCTCTTTCGTGCCGGGGCGGCAACTTGATGACAATGCGAATATCCTTCTGCGCTATCAAGGCGGGGCCAAGGGCGTGCTTTGGTGCAGCCAAGTGGCGCCGGGGCATGAAAACGGGCTGCGCCTGCGGGTCTTTGGCGACAGGGGCGGCCTGTCGTGGCATCAGGAGGACCCGAACTACCTGTGGTTCACCCCACACGGCGAGCCGACACGCCGACTGACCCGGGGAGGTCCCGGCACAGGTGCTGCGGCCGCCGCGGTTTCGCGTACGCCATCGGGCCATCCGGAAGGATATCTGGAAGGTTTCGCCAACATCTACACCGCCGCGGCTACCGCGATCCGCGCGCGGCAGGCAGGCCAGCCTGTGCCAGAGGGGCTGCTGCTTCCGGGAATTGCCGAGGGGCTTGATGGCGTGGCCTTCGTGGATGCCTGCGTCCGTTCCGCCAAGCGGAACGCCGCGTGGACGGAGCTGCGGACATGACGGCACCGGTCCTTGCCCTCCGGAATGTCACCAAGAGCTTTGGGCCCATCGAGATCCTTCACGGGGTCAACTTCGACCTGCGCCCGGGAGAGGTGCACGCCCTGATTGGAGAGAACGGGGCAGGCAAATCGACCACGATGAAGATCCTGAGCGGTTATCTGGATGCCACCACCGGAACGGTGGAACTGGATGGGCAACTGGCAAGGTTCGCGAACAGTGATGCAGCCGAAGCCGCTGGCATCGTGATGATCCACCAGGAGTTCAACCTCGCAGAACATCTGAGTGTCGAGCAGAACGTGTTCCTGGGCCGGGAAATCCGGCGCGGGCTGCTGCTTGACCACAAGACCATGCAAAAGCGCACTGCGGAGCTTCTGGCGCGGCTTGATTGCCGGGTCAGCCCGACAGCGCGCGTCTCGACGATTTCTGTCCCTGACAAGCAGATGGTGGAAATTGCCAAGGCGCTTTCGCGAAAAGTTCGTGTCCTGATCATGGACGAACCGACCGCCGTACTAACGGAAAGCGAGACCGAGGTCCTGTTCGAGCAGATCAACCGTCTGCGGGTAGAGGGATGCGCGATCCTCTACACCTCTCACAAGCTGGGAGAGGTTAAGCGGATCGCGGACCGCGTGACCGTGCTACGCGACGGTTCCGTTGTCGCCAGCGGGCCGATCGATGAATTCACCGAAGACACCATGGCCACGGCCATGGTTGGCCGTGAGCTGTCGGACCTGTTCCCGCCCAAGCGTCGCGGCGGCGGAGAGGTCGTGCTGGAAGCCGCGGACATTCATGTGCCGGGTCATGTGTCGCACGCCTCTCTCACCCTCCGCCGAGGAGAGATCCTTGGCATCGGCGGCCTGATCGGCGCCGGGCGCACCGAACTGGTCGAGGCGATCGCCGGTCTGCGGCCTCGCACCGGCCGCGTCACTCTCTTCGGAAAGGAGCTGCCCGCAGCGTCGGTTGCGGAGGCCACGCGTCGCGGGCTGGTCTACCTGACCGAGGATCGGAAGGGCGCCGGTCTGCTGCTTGAAAAAGGCATGCGGGAAAACCTGACTCTGCCGATGCTTTCGGCGTTCGGGCGCCCTTTGATCAGCCGCCGCAAGGAAGAGGAGGCGCTGACTCGCGCCATCCAGGATTTCCAGATCCGCGCCGGGGGGCGTGGCATTGCCGTAGGCAACATGTCCGGCGGCAACCAGCAGAAACTGCTTCTGGCCAAGACGATGCTGCCGGACCCGCAGATCGTCATCATCGACGAGCCGACGCGCGGGATCGACATCGGGACCAAGCAGCAGATCTATGACCTGATCCATCGCCTTGCGAGCGAGGGTCGCAGCATCATCGTGATATCGTCGGAAATGCCGGAACTGATTGGCCTGGCCGACCGCGTGCTTGTCATGCATGCGGGCCGCGTGTCGGGGGAAGTCAGCGGTGAGGACGTAAATGAACGCGCCATCGTCCGTCTTGCGATGGGACTCGGCGAGGGGAGCAAGGAGACCGCCGCATGAGCACTGCAACCACTGACAGCCCCAAGAGTGCGGGCTGGTCCATCGACCTTCGGGTTCTGGGCCCGATTCTCGCGCTTCTGGCGCTGGTGGCCCTTGGCATGTTCCTGAACCCCAACTTCCTGAGCTATGCCAACATCACCAACGTGCTGGCGCGGTCGGCCTTCATCGGCATCGTCGCGGTTGGCATGACCTTTGTGATTACCGCGGGTGGCCTTGACCTTTCGGTAGGGTCCATGGCGGCCTTTATCGCCGGGCTGATGATCTTGGTGATGAACGCGCTGATCCCGGTGATGGGGGCAGGGGTCGGCATCATCCTGGTGGGGATGCTTGTCGCGATCGTCGCGGGCCTGATTGCGGGGGCGATCAACGGCCTGCTTGTGGCCAAGATCGGGATCGAGGCCTTCATCGTGACCCTCGGCACGATGGGCATTTACCGCAGTCTGGTGACCTGGCTGGCCGATGGCGGGACCCTGTCGCTCGACTTCGCGATGCGCGAGATTTACCGGCCCGTCTATTACGGCGGCATCATGGGCATCAGCTGGCCGATCATCGTCTTCGCGGTCATCGCGATCCTAGGCGAGATCGTGATGCGGCACACGGCTTTCGGCCGCCACTGCGCCGCCATCGGATCGAACGAAACGGTGGCACGGTATTCTTCGGTCAACGTGGCGCGGGTTCGGACGCTGACCTTCATCGGGCTTGGCCTGTTGGTGGGCATCGCCGTGATCATGTACGTGCCCCGGCTCGGCTCGGCCTCGGCGTCAACCGGTGTCCTGTGGGAACTGGAGGCGATCGCTGCCGTGATCATCGGGGGCACCATGCTCAAGGGTGGGTTCGGACGGATCTGGGGCACGGTCGTTGGCGTCCTGATCCTGAGCCTTATTGGCAACATCCTGAATCTGACCGACATGGTCAGCCCCTATCTGAACGGGGCCATCCAAGGCGTCATCATCATTCTTGCGGTCGTCCTGCAGCGCAAGCGCAGCAACAGCCGCTGAAACTCTTTCATCGTCAAACGGGAGGGAAATCCATGACGAAAATGTTGATTGCGACGACTGCGCTGGTGGGCGTGCTTGCCGCTCCGGTTGCTGCACAGACCATCGGGGTCTCGATCCCCGCGGCCACCCACGGCTGGGCCGGCGCGCTGAACTTCCACGCGGAACAAACCATTCGGGAACTGGGCGAGCGTTATCCGGACCTGCAATTCGTGCTGACCACCACTCCTGATCCCAGCACGCAGGTCAGCGACCTTGAAGACATGGTCGCGACCCGGAACATCGACGCGCTGGTTGTGCTGCCGTTCGAGTCTGAGCCGCTCACTGACCCGGTGCGCCGGATCAAGGAAAGCGGCGTCTGGACCACGGTCGTCGACCGCGGCCTCGCGCAGGACGGGATCGAGGATCTCTACGTCGCCGGCGACAACACGAGCTTTGGCCGCACGGCAGGGGAATACTTCGCCCAGACGCTTTCGGAAGGCGACAAGATCGTTGTGATCCGCGGCATCGCCTCCACCATCGACAACGAACGCGTCGCGGGCTTTCAGGAGGCGATCGAAGGTTCCGGGATCGAGGTCCTTGCGATGGAGCATGGCAACTTCAACCGCGACGACGCCTTCACCGTGATGCAGGACTACCTGTCCCGCTTTGGCGAAATCGACGCCGTCTGGGCCGCCGATGACGATCAGGCCATGGGTGCACTTGCCGCCATCGAACAATCCGGTCGTCAGGACGAAATGTGGGTCGTGGGCGGCGCCGGCATGAAAGAGATGGTCCAGCGCATTCAGCAGGGCGATCCCCAGATCCCGGTGAACGTAACCTACCCGCCCTCGATGATCTCAACCGCGATCGAACTTACGGCGCTGCATTTCATGACCAGCGCCCCGATCACCGGAGAGTTCATCATCGCCTCGGAACTGATCACCCCCGAGAACGCCGAGAACTTCTACTTCGAGAACAGCCCGTACTAAGGCATCCTAACCAAGACAGGAGGCCGCGCGTTGATCGCGCGGCCTCTTTGTTTGCGGAGCAGCTTTGGCCAAGAGAAGGGCGCCGATGGACGCCCTTTTTGTTTCAGTCCTGCTTTTCGACGCCCATGCCGCTGATCAGGTATTCAACCAACGCGGCACGCTCTTCATCAGCGAGGTGATCGAAGGACGGCATCTGGTTGCGCCCATGTTCAAGGATCTCCGCGACATCCTCGGCCGCTAGCCGCGACCCGACATCTGCGAGCGCTGGGAAGATCGCGATCCCTTCGCCCTGCGGACCGTGGCAGGCAGCGCAATTCTGTTGATAGAGTGCCGCTGCGGCCTGCGTCTCATCCGCCTGTGCAGCTCTGGAAAGCAGGGCCAGCGAAAGAGCCAGCCCTGCGGACGCAACCATCGTGTTGGTGCGGCTGGTCATTTATCGAGTGACCTCTTCCGGCAGGTTCTCGGTCAGGAAGGTCGCACCGGTGAGGACGACTTCGGCCGCATCGATCGGCAGGTCATGCTCGATGATATACCACTCGGCTCCGGCTTCATGGGCTGCGGGAAGGATCGTATCCCAGTCAAGTACCCCGGTTCCGACGGCCGCGAAGCCGCGCTCTTGCTCGCCCTGGCCCTCAGGGGCGTTGTCCTTCGCGTGCACCGCAAACAGGCGACCGTCGAACAGGCCAAGGTATTCCGCCGGGTCATGCCCGCCACGGGCGACCCACGCGAGGTCGATCTGCGCCAGAACCTCTGGCCCCGCAGCCTCTAGCATGATCTCGAGCGCGGTTCGGCCGTCGAACTCCTGCATCTCGAAGTCGTGGTTGTGATAGGCGAGGCGCATGCCCTCCTGGCCCAGGTCGGCGGCGAAGCCGCCAAGCTCTTCGCCCAGTTCCCGCCAGCCATCAGCATCCGTCGGGCGCATTTCTTCGGTCAGGTAGGGGACGACGATCGTGTCGTTGCCCACGGCCTTGTTGAACTCAACAACCGCGTTCAGGTCATCGCGCAGCGCAGCAAGTTGCGTATGGCTCGAAACCACCTCAAGCCCGTATTCCGAGAGCAGGGCGTTCAGTTCATCGGCAGTGACGTCATGCGTACCAACCGTTTCGACGGCCGTTACACCTGCAGCCTGCACGGCGGCGAAACGCTCCTCCAGAGGGCCATGGTCGCGCAGCGTGTACATCTGCACCGCGATCGGCAGTTCCGACGGGCTGCGCGCGGCTGCCGGCAGCGCCATCAGCGTGACAAGAACCGTGGTCGAAAGGGCGGTGCTCCAGGTATTAGAGGTCTTCATGACTTCCTCCCATCTTTGAAGATGCCGAGAATGTAACCGTTATCATTTATGCTGAAAAGCATTACATCGGCTTCGGCATCTTCTTGCCGGGCCTCAGCCCCGGTAGGAAACGAGTACTGCCCCGCCCGCGATGAGCGCGATGCCAAGCCAGTTTGGCAGGCTCAGGTTTTCCCCTAGGAACAGCACACCAAAGACCGCGACCATGACGACGCTCAACTTGTCGAGCGGCGCGACCCGCGCGGCTTCGCCTAGCTTCAGCGCCCGGAAATAGCAGATCCATGACGCGCCCGTCGCCATGCCGGACAGCGCGAGGAAGACATAGCTTTTGCCAGAAATCGTATGCAGGGGCTGGAACTGGCCGCTCGCGAACAAAATCGCGCTGACAACCAGCAGGACCACGATGGTGCGGATCCAGGTGGCAAGATCGCTGCCGACATTTTCAACCCCCACCTTGGCCAGAATGGCCGTCAGTGCCGCAAATCCTGCCGAGGCCAAGGCCCAGAACTGCCATGAAAGTAGATCCGTCTTCATGAAAAATCCGTTTAGTTTGTAGCGTTGATGCCAACGGGCCACGTTTACAGCGCGCGGCCTGCAACTTCCATCCCTAATCCGAGTATTTTAGTAGTATATCTTCAGAACGCAAGCGCGGCCGAAACATCAGCGATATGTGGGCAAATCCCTATTGCTTGATGCTGCGTCAGCGGCCAAAACGGTTTCGCAGCCGGCAGCCCCGTCTCCGGCACCACGTCGGGACAGGAACATCGCATGACCCTAGCCGAACGAAGCGCACCTGACACGACAACCTGGATGGTGATCCTTGCCATCAGCCTGTGCCATTTCCTGAACGACGTGATGCAGTCGCTGCTCGCCGCCCTTTATCCCGTTCTTCAACAGGAATTTGCGCTCAGCTTCTGGCAGATCGGGATGATGACCTTTGCCTTTCAGGGCACGGCATCGCTTTTGCAGCCGGTGGTGGGCATGGTCACGGACCGACGCCCGATGCCTTATTCGCTCCCGATAGGGATGGGGGCGTCATTGTTTGGCTTGCTGATGTTGGCCAGTGCTGAAAGCTATATGTTCCTGCTGGCAGGGGCGATGCTGATCGGCCTTGGTTCAGCCGTATTTCATCCCGAAGCCTCGCGGGTCGCCCGGTTAGCTTCGGGCGGGCGTTACGGCACTGCGCAGTCCCTGTTCCAGGTGGGCGGAAATTTCGGAACGGCGGCAGGGCCGCTGCTGGCGGCGTTCATCGTCGTTCCGCTAGGGCGACCAAGCATCGCGTGGTTTTCAGTGCTCGCGTTGCTGGGGGTGCTGATCCTGTGGAACGTGGGACAATGGTATGCACGCTATAGCCAAACGGCGCGGGGTGCACGCCGGGCGGCGGGCGGGCCGACGCTGTCGCGACGGCGCGTCATCGGTGCCATCACGGTGCTGGCGCTGCTGGTCTTCAGCAAGAACATCTACACCGCGAGCATCAGCAGCTATTATACCTTCTTCCTGATCGAACGCTTTGGGCTGACGACACAGCAGTCGCAGCTGATGCTGTTCCTCTTCCTGGGCGCAGCCGCAGTGGGCGTGATCTTTGGCGGGCCGATCGGCGACCGCTTCGGGCCGCTGACGGTGATCTGGTTCTCCATCCTCGGCGTTCTGCCATTCACGTTGCTGCTGCCGCATGTCGACCTGTTCTGGACGGGGGTGCTTTCGATGCTCATCGGCGTCATCCTGTCCTCGGCCTTTCCAGCGATTGTCGTCTTTGCACAGGAATTGGTGCCGGGTCGTGTCGGCCTCATCGCGGGGATCTTCTTCGGGTTTGCCTTCGGGATGGGCGGGATCGCCGCCGCGGTGCTGGGCGTGGTGGCCGATGCCCGCGGGATCGCGTTCGTCTACCAGATCTGTGCCTTCCTGCCGCTTCTGGGGCTGCTGACCGTGTTTCTGCCCCGCACCCGCGAAGGACGGCCTTGAACGGATAATCATGGTGAACTAAGTTTGATGGACTAAGCCGGGGGCCATCATGAAAACCGTCAACATGCACGAGGCAAAAACCCATCTGTCAAGGCTGGTGGAGGGGGCGGCGAAGGGCGAGCCCTTTGTCATCGCGCGCGCGGGCAAGCCCTTGGTCAAGGTTGTGATGATCGAGGCAGAGGAGCCCCGCCGCACCGGTTTCCTGAAGGATCAAGTCGAAGTCCCCGAAGATTTCGACACGATGTTCGCTGATGAAATTCAGGCCATGTTCGAAGGACGGGCGGACGGGCGCGACGCGTGAACCTTCTACTCGACACGCATCTGCTGCTGTGGTCGGCCGCGCGCGAGGATCTGATGTCCAAGCGCGCGGACGCCCTGATCAAGGACAGCGCCAACGTCCTGTGGTTCAGCGTGGCCAGCATCTGGGAGGTCGCGATCAAGCGTGGCCTTGGCCGGCCCGACTTCCGCACCGATCCTGGCGTGCTGCGGGCTGGGCTGCTTGCCAACGGCTACCGTGAAATCCCGATCGAGGGGCGGCATGTTCTTTCCTTGACGACGCTGCCGCCGCTTCATGGCGACCCGTTTGACCGATTGCTGATTGCCCAAGCCATGGCCGAGGGGCTGACGCTTTTGACTGCTGATCGCCGGGTGGCGGACTATGGCGGGCCGGTAATGCTGGTCTGATTTTCGGAACTTCCGCCTGTCGCGCTGGTTAATCAGCCAAAGGAGGATGCCATGAGCGAGCAAAACCCCGAAGAAGTCCCCGAAAACACCCCCGGTGCGGGCGAGAATATCTGCCGCAATTGCGAGGGAACCGGCACGGTCGACGGCGGCAAGTGTCCAGATTGCGACGGCACCGGCAAGGTGATTGTCCCGCTAGGCGGCGCCTGACGCGGCTATTCCGCGTAGATCATCTTGCGAGTCATGCCGCCGTCAAGCACCAGCACCTGGCCGGTCATGAAGCCAGCCTCGGTCAGGTAGATGACTGCTTGGGCCACATCCTCGGGGCGGCCGACCCTGCCTACGGGATGCTGCGCATGATCGACTTTGCGGAGGTCGCTTTCGCCACTGATCCAGCCGGGTGCGATGGCATTGACCCGCAAGCGTGGCCCCAGACTGACCGCGAGGGCATGCGTAAGGGCGACAAGGCCGCCTTTCGCTGCCGCATAAGCCTCGGTTTGTGGCTCGGACATGAACGCCCGGGTGGAGGCCATGTTCACGATGCTGCCGCCATCGCGCAGGATAGGCACCGCCGCCCGCGTCATCAAAAAGGCCCCGGTCAGATGGCTGTCGGTCACGCGCCGCCAGTCCTGCAAGGACAGTTCCGTGATCGGTCCCGTTACCGGGTCCGCAATGCCGGCGTTGTTCACCAACAGGTCAAGCCCGTCCGAGCCCAACTCGGCATACGCATCCCGAACAGAGCCCTCATCCGCCACGTCGCACTTGACGTGCCGCACATCCCTTGGCCCCGCCTCAAGGTCAAAGGAGGCCACGTCCCATCCTCGTTCCTTCAAGGCCAAGCAAATCCTCGCGCCAAGCAAGCCGGCGCCGCCTGTTACAATTGCCTGTTTCATGCCCACGCAGATAAGGCGCAACCGCAATCCGTCCAGCGCAACTATTGATCATCCTGAACCAGCCGCGGCATGTTGCAGACAGGCGTCAATTTGTAGCCAGCCTCGATATGGCTCGTCACAACATAATCCGCGTTACAGGTAACACCCGGAGCGTGGCAGTAGCACATCTGTCCGCTGACACTGCTCAAACCGACTGTGGCTACCCGCCATTTCTGCAGCTGTCAGCTGCCCCTGATGCATCTCGCTGTCCTACGACGCGCCATGGATGACGCCTTCCGTTCTCAGTTGAGCATATTTGCCACAGCCGCCCTCACTCGATCTGCCGCAGAGTGTCTTAGGGGTCCATAGCCACGAATTTCCATCGGCGCGGACAGGATCACAACCGCCTTTTCGGCTCCCATCACTCTGAAGTTCCGCTCCACGTGATCCAAGACCTCTTCGAACCACGTGATCAGCGCGCGATCCAGCTTCCGGTCCTCTGTCCGAGCAAAGATGTCGAACGGGGTCCCCCGCAATACCTTCATCCGCGCCAGAAGCTTCATCCCGTGGCGCATCCAGGGGCCAAAGCTCCGCTTCAGCGGGCGACCGCGATTATCAGGGGCCGTGGGCAGCAAGGGCGGGGCAAGATGATACTTGATCTTGTAGTCGCCCTCGAAGTGTTCGGCGACACTGTCTGCAAAGGCCGGGTCGGCATGAAGGCGGCCAACCTCATATTCGTCCTTGTAGGCCATGAGCCGGAACAGCGATTTGGCCGCCGCCATGACTGGCGCGTCGCCCGCCTCTGCGGGCAAAGCCTCCCGAAACCGCGCGATCCGATCAGCATAGCGCCGCGCGTAGGCCGCATCCTGATAGGCGGTGAGGAAGTCGGCCCGATGACGGATTACCTCGTCCAGCGTCTGCGGGCCCGGAACAGTCCTTTTCATATGAGGCGCCAATGCCTGTGGATCGGCGGCCATGACACGGCCCAAATCGAAGGCCCTGCCGTTCTTTTCGACAGCCATCCCGTTCAACAGGATTGCCTGCTTCAGGGCAAGCTCGCTTACCGGCACCAGGCCCCGCTGCCACGCGGCGCCAAGCAACATGATGTTGGCGAAAACCGCGTCGCCCATCAGCGCTTCGGCCGCCATGTTGGCATTGAAGCCGATGACGTTTTCCTCGCCCACCGTTCTGCGGATCAGCGCCTCCCGCGCCGCGATCTTCAGGTCCGCGTCCCGGTGCAGCACCAGGTCTCCGGTCGGCATCTCGGCTTGGTTCAGCACCACTTGGGTGCCAGCCCGATAATGCACCGACGCCTTTGGCGAGGAACAGACCACCGCGTCACAGCCGATTACGGCATCCGCGTGGCCCCGCTCGATCCGCACCTGAAAGATCTCCTCTGGCGTCCGGCTGATGCGGACGTAGCCAAGGACGGTCCCGAACTTCTGCGCAAAACCGGTGAAGTCCAGCACGCTGGAGCCGCGCCCCTCAAGATGGGCGGCCATCGTGATCAGGGCTCCGACCGTGACGACGCCGGTGCCACCTACCCCCGCCACCAGCAGGTCAAAAGGCCCGTCCAGTTCCGGGATCCGGGGCTGCGGCAGGCTCGCCCGCAGCGCCTCCACATCCAGACCGGCAGGCGTGGGCTTGCGGCGTCGGCCGCCCTCGATGGTCACGAAGCTGGGGCAGAAGCCGTTGAGGCAGGAGAAGTCCTTGTTGCAGCTCGACAGGTTGATCTTGCGCTTGCGGCCCAAGGGCGTTTCGACCGGCTCGACGCTCAGGCAGTTTGACTCTTTCGAACAGTCGCCGCAACCTTCGCAGACCAGTTCGTTGATGAAGACAAACTTCTTCGGGTCGTCCATCTTGCCGCGCTTGCGGCGGCGGCGTTTTTCGGTGGCACAGGTCTGCTCATAGATCAGGACGGTTACCCCTGCGATCTCTCGCAGCTCGCGCTGAACCGCGTCAAGCTCTGCCCGGTCATGGATTGTGATGCCCGTGGGGAAATCGGCCACTGTGAACTTTTCGGGCTGATCACTGACCAGCGCGATACGGCTCACCCCCTCTGCGCGGCAGCTATGGGCGATTGCCGCGACGCTGACCGGTCCGTCAACCGGCTGGCCACCGGTCATCGCCACCGCGTCATTGTAAAGGATCTTGTAGGTTATGTTGGCGCCTGTCGCGACCGCCTGCCGGATGGCGAGTGATCCCGAGTGGTACCACGTTCCCTCACCCAGGTTCTGGAACATGTGCTTGCCGCCGTTCCAACGTTGCGCCACGGCAAGCGCGACGCCCTCCCCGCCCATCTGCGCATAGCCAAGCGTGCTGCGGTCCATCCATCCGGCCATGACGTGACAGCCGATGCCGCTTCCAGCCATGCTGCCCTCGGGCAGCTTGGTGGAACTGTTATGGGGGCAGCCCGAACAGAAATAGGGAGTCCGTGTCGCGCCGGAGACCTGAAGCACCGGCGCGGGGATTTCGGCCAGCTTGCGCGCCCTTTCATCCAGTCCCTCTTCAGGGAAGAAGGCATGCAGCCGTTCGGCCAGTACCGGCACCAGCATCAAGGGTGAAAGCTCGCCCGTCCAGGGCAGCAACGGATCGCCTGCAGCCCGGTGCTTGCCAACCATCTTGCGCGGCTTCGCGCCTGGCCAGTCATAGAAATATTCCTTGAACTGGCTTTCGATGATGCCGCGCTTTTCCTCGATCACCAAGACCTCGTCCTTGCCGGTGACGAAGGCAAGCGCGTCTCGGCGCGCCAGCGGCCAGACCATGCCGACCTTGTAGATGTCGATGCCCAGCCGGCGGCATGCAGCCTCGTCCAGCCTCAGAAGGCGCAGTGCCTCCATCGTGTCCAGATGGCCCTTGCCCGTGGTGACGATGCCGAACCGCGCCTCCGGCAGGTTGTAGATACGGCGGTCAATCGGATTGGCTTCGACGAACGCCTCTACCGCGCACAGCTTGTGGCCGATGCGGGTCTCGATCTCGGGGCTCGGCATGTCCGACAGGCGCACATGAATGCCGCCGGGTGGGCCGATGAAATCGGGCTGGATGAACACCCGGTCCTCTGGCAGTTCAATTGATTGCCCGGCCTCCACGGTTTCAGAGATTGCCTTGAAGCCGACCCAAGTTCCGGAAAACCGCGACAGGGCGAACCCGTACTCGCCGAACTCCAAATACTCGCGGATGGTGGCGGGATTCAGCGTGGGCATGAACCAAGACATGAAGGCCACGTCTGATTGATGCGGCATTGAGGACGAAACGCAGCCGTGATCGTCCCCGGCCACCACCAGCACCCCGCCTTTGGGCGAGCTGCCGTAGGCGTTGCCGTGCTTCAGAGCGTCGCCAGATCGGTCTACGCCCGGACCCTTGCCATACCACATCGAAAAAACGCCATCGACCGTGCAGGCAGGGTCCAGCACCGCCTGCTGTGCGCCAAGCACGGCGGTCGCGCCCAGATCCTCATTCACGGCGGGCAGAAACTCGATCCGGTCTTGTTCCAGCCGTTCGCCGATGCGCCACAATTCCTGATCGAGCCCGCCCAGTGGCGACCCGCGATAGCCGGAAACGAAACCTGCAGTGTTTCGCCCCGCCTGCCGGTCACGCCGCGCCTGATCCAGCATCACCCGCACCAGCGCCTGCGTACCCGTCAGGAAGACGCGCCCCTTGGTCCGGTCATAGCGGTCGTTCAGCTGGTACGTGTCGAACGTGCTGTCGTGACGGGTCATCGCTCTTCCTCCCCTCGAGCATTGGCCGCGCCCAGTTTACGCGGGTACCTGCGAAAAAACTGCCCAAAGTGATGGCTTGGGCGCATGTTCATGAATAAGGTTGTCAGAAGACCCACATCAGGTGAAACATCTTGCCAAGCGAAGACGAAACCGACCGCAAGATCCTGCGCGAGCTTCAACGCGACAGTCGAACCTCCAATAACCTACTTGCCGAAAGGGTGGGTTTATCCCCCTCGTCCTGCTGGCGGAGGGTGCGGGCACTGGAAGAAAGCGGCGCGATCCGGCGCTACACGGTCGATTTGGACGAAACGGTGCTGGGCCTGACGTTCAAGGCGATCGTCCACGTCCACCTCACCCGGCACGATCAGGGACTGGTCACGGACTTCATCCGAATGGTGCGCACCAAGGAGGAGATCCGCGCCTGCTGGGCAACCACCGGTGCGTCCGACTACCACCTGCACGTGGTCTGCCGCGACTTGGAGGCCTATAACCGGTTTCTGGAGGAATTCCTGTTCTCGATGCCGGCCGTTGCGAGCGCGCAGACCAATCTGGTGCTGCGCACGATCAAGGATTAAACGCGCGGCTGATGGACCTCAGACCTTACCGGCAAGGAACATCGGCCCACCCTTCCAACGCGGGAAGCCATAGCCGTGGATCTCTACAAGATCGATGTCTGCGGCACTGGCTGCGATGCCCTCGTTTAGGATCGCCTGCCCCTCGTGGGCCATAGCACTCAAAAGGCGGGAGATGATCTGGTCGGCATCCACGTCCCGGCCTGCCGCGACATGGGCCGAAAGCAGCCTCTCCGTTTCCGCTGACACCTGCGGCGCGCGGCTTCCTGCGGGGTAGTCATACCAGCCGCCGCCGGTCTTTTGCCCCTTGCGGCCCGCGCGGACCAGAATGTCGCACAGCGTGTCAGGAACATTCTGCCCCGCCGCCCGCAGCCCCTCCCGCTGCAAAAAAGCAATGTCTAGCCCGCCCAGATCCTGCGACTCAAACGGCCCCATCTTGAAGCCGAAGCTCCGCATCGCCGCGTCCACAGCGGCGATGGCGACGCCGTCGCAGACAAGGGTTTCCGCCTCGGCGCGATAGCGCTTCAGGATGCGATTGCCGATGAAGCCTTCGCAGATGCCCGATTGGACCGGAAATTTGCCAAGCTTCTGGGAAAGCGCAAAGACGGTAGCCAGCACCTCGGGTACGGTGTCATCGGTCGGTACGATCTCGACCAGCTTCATCACGTGGGCGGGACTGAAGAAGTGCAGCCCGATGAAGCGCTCCGGATGCGGAAGGCCATCAGCGATGGCGCGAGGATCCAGATAAGATGTGTTCGTGGCCAGGATGGCGTCAGCCCGGCAAACTTGGCCAAGCTGCCGGAACACCGCGCGCTTGACGCCGATCTCCTCGAACACGGCCTCGACCACGAGGTCGCAATCTGCCAACGCGGCGTAATCAATGGTGGCGGTGACGCCAGCCATCCGTTCTGCCTGCGCCTCGGCGCTCAGCTTGCCGCGCTTGACCGAGCCCGCGAATATCCCGGCGATATTGGCAACGCCCTTGGCAACCGCCTCGCCATCGCGTTCAATCAGTACGACCGGCAGGCCGGCATTCCGGCAGGCGGCGGCGATGCCCGCCCCCATTGTGCCGCCACCGACCACGCCAATCGTCGACAGTGGCCACAGGGTGATGTCCTTCAGGCGGGCCGGGCGTGGTGCCGCGCGTTCGGCAAAGAACACATGCCGCAGCGCCGCGGCCTCGGACGAGATGCGCAGTTCCAGGAAAATCTCGCGCTCGTGCCGCATCGCTTCAGCAAATGGATGTTCGGTGGCAAAGCGGATGCTATCGAGCGCCCGCAGCGGCGCCTGATGCCCCGTCTTGCCCGCCGACTTGCGCGCCTCGGCCCAGAATTCTTCCGGCATCGGCTCAATCGGGCGCTGTGACGCAGGATGCGGCAGTTCCCTCTCCAGCGCGGCGCGCGCAAAGCGCACCGCTTCGCCCTCCAGATCACCCTCGATAACGGCATCTATCAAGCCGGCTTGGCAGGCCCTGGCCGCTCCCACCGGCACCCCCGATGTGACCAGCTCCACCGCCGCGGTAACACCGCCGAGCCTAGGTGTCCGCACCGTGCCAGAGGCCCCCGGGATCAGGCCCAGCCCGACCTCTGGCAGCCCCACCTTGGCATCGGACGCAGCGACGCGGAAGCGGCAGCCCATCGCCACCTCGAACCCGCCGCCAAGGGCGGTGCCGTGGATGGCTGCGACCCAAGGCTTGCGGGCGGCCTCGATACGATCCACGACGTCCGGCAAGTGCGGCTCGACCGGGGGCTGCCCGAACTCGCGCACGTCGGCACCCGCGATGAAGGTGCGACCTGCGCAGATCAGGACCACGGCCTGCACCGCATCATCGGCATCCAGCGTTTCCACCATCTGCCACAACCCCTGACGCACAGCGGCTGACAACGCGTTCACCGGCGGGTTGTTGATTGTTACGATGGCGATGTTTCCATCACGGCGGCAGGTCAGAACGTCCATGTCAAAGCCCCAGATAGGCTTCGCGGATCCGCGGGTCCGCGATCAGTTCAGCTGCGGCGCCCGACATCGAGATCCGCCCGGTTTCCATTACATACCCACGGTCGGCGATCTTCAACGCCCCGAAGGCGTTCTGTTCCACCAGAAGCACCGTCACCCCGCGGCCCCTCAAATCGGTGACCACCTCGAAGATCTGCGCTACCAGCAAAGGAGCAAGGCCCATGGAGGGTTCATCAAGCAACAGGCATGACGGACGCCCCATCAGCGCCCGGGCGATGGCCAGCATCTGTTGCTGCCCTCCGGAAAGGCCGCCTGCAGCAAGGTTCCGCTTTTCCTTCAGGATCGGGAACATCGCGAAGGCTTCGGCCATGTCCTGATCAACCCGCTCATCCTTGAACAGGAAGGCTCCAAGGCGCAGGTTCTCCTCGACCGACAGGTTGGTGAAGATCTGCCGGCCTTCGGGTGATTGCGCCAACCCCCGCTTCAGCCGCCGATGCGCGGGCACCGCGGTGATGCTTTCGCCCCGGAAGGTAATACGCCCGTCGCTGGCTGGCTGCGTACCGGACAGGCATCTCAGCAAGGTTGTCTTCCCTGCCCCGTTCGCCCCGACCACCGTCACGATTTCGCCCGTGTTGACCTGCAGGTCGATGCCGTGCAGCACTTCAATCCGGCCATAGCGCGATCGCAGCCCCTCAACTGTCAGCATGTGTCGCCTCCGCGTGGTCGGCGCCCAGATAGGCTGCGATGACCTGAGGATTGCGGCTGACGGTTACCGGGTCACCCTCGGCGATCTTCTCGCCGTGGTCCAGCACGACGATGTGGTTCGAAATCCGCATCACCAGCTTCATGTCATGTTCCACCAGCAGGATCGCGATACCAGACGCGGCAAGTTCCGCAATCAGGTGGTCGATCTCTTCAGTCTCCACTGCGTTGCACCCGGCTGCCGGCTCGTCCAGCAACAGGATCGACGGGTTCAGCGCCAGCGCCCGCGCGATCTCCAGCCGCTTCAGCGCGCCATAGGACAGGCTGCCCGCTTCCTGCCCAGCCGCCTTGTCCAGCCGTACCCGGGTCAGCAGTGCCTGCGCTCCTTCACGCGCGGTCGCGGCACGACGGCGCATGGAGGGCAGCGACAACAGGTCCGCGAGGATCGAGCCGCGTACGCGCAGGTGGTAGCCGGCCAGAACGTTCTCCAGCACCGTCATCTCCTGAAAGACCTGAAGGTTCTGGAACGTTCGCGAGAGCCCCATCTCGGCCAGCTTGTGGGGGGCGGTTCCGGTCACGTCCTGCCCCTTGAGCGTCACGCTGCCCCGGCTTGGCAAGTATATCCCCGAAATCATGTTGAACAGCGTCGTCTTGCCTGCACCGTTCGGGCCGATGACCGAGACAATTTCACCGGGCTTCACCGCAAAGCTGACATCGTCGACCGCCTTCAGCCCGCCAAAGCTGATGCCAAGGCCCTTGACCTCCAACAGGTTCATTCGTCCCTCCCCCGGAAGCGGCGAGCGATCGAGGGCAGCAGCCCCTGCGGCAGGAAGATCATGACAAGGATCATGACTGCGCCCAGCACCAGCTGTTCATATTCGGCGAAGATCGTCAGCACCTGCGGCAGCGTGGTCAAAATCGCCGCGCCAAGCGTTCCGCCCAGAACCGAGCCGACGCCGCCAAGCACCGCCATCGTCACCATCTCGATCGAGTGCATGAAGCCCGCGACATCAGGGGTGATGAACCCGTTCTGAAGCGCCAGCAGCGAACCCGACACCGAAGCATAGAGGGCCGAGATCACGAAGGCCCGCAGCTTCTGCCGTGCCACGTCAACGCCCACGGTCGAGGCCGCAACCTCTGACCCGTGCAGCGCGCGCATTGCCCGTCCGGTGGGGCTGTCGAACAAGTTCAGCGCGACCCACGCGCCGATCAGCAATGCGATCGCGCTGACGCCATACCAAAGTTCACCCACTGACAGCCGCCATCCAAGATCCCGCAGCATTCCTCGCAACCCCGGGTCCGCCACGGACATCCCATCAGGCCCGCCTGTCAGCGCACGTTCATTTGTCAGGACCATCGAAACGAGAATGCCGAACCCTAGGGTCGCGACGCCAAGATAATAGCCCTTGAGCCGCAGGATGGGCCGCCCGATCAGCAAGGCAAGCACGCCCGATGTAACCGCCCCCAGGATCAGGGCCAGCCCCGGGTGCAGTCCAAGATATTCAGGGGCCAATGCACAGGCATAAGCCCCGATACCGGCAAAGCCCGCGTGACCCAGGCTGATCTGTCCGGCATAGCCGATCAGGATCACCATCCCCACCACCGCCAGAGCATTGACGAAGATCAGCGCGCCCACCCGATAATAGTAGCTGGACGGAAAGAAGAACGGCAGCACGATGATCAGCGCGGCCAGCACCGCAAGCTGGATCCATTTGCGGCGGGAACCCATCAGACGCGCTCCACCGACTTGCTTCCGAAGAGGCCGTGCGGCATCACGAAGAGCACGGCAAGGATGACGATGAAGGCCACCGCATCCTTGTACTGCGAACTCAGGTAGCCCGCCGTCATAGCCTCCAGCAGCCCAAGCAACAGCCCGCCCACCAGCGCACCCTTGGGGTTGCCCATGCCGCCCAGCATGGCCCCTGCGAAGCCCTTGAGCGCAAGGCCCACGCCGATGTCATAGCTGACCAGCGTGATCGGCGTCACCAGAACCCCTGCAAAGGCGCCGATGGCCGCGGAAAGGCCAAAGGACAGGGTCATCACCCAGTTAGTGTTGATGCCCACAAGCTGCGCCGCCACACGGTTGTTCGCGGTCGCCAGCACCGCCTTGCCCGTCAGTGTGCGCGTAAAGAACAGCCACAGCCCGACGAAGACCAGGATCGCGCCGCCGATCACCCAGAGGCTTTGCGGCAGGATCGTCGCCCCCATCACCCGCAGCGGCGCGTCGCCAGAAAAGGCCGGAAACCGGTGCAACTGCTTGTCGAAGATCAATTGCGCCGCACCCCGGATCAGGATCGAGGCCCCGATGGTGATGATGATGAGCGAAACAACCGGCGCCCCGCGCGCGGGCTCGATCGCCAGCTTGTTCAGGGCCACACCGACCGCGGCGGTGGCAACGATCGCCAGCACCGCGGCCAGCGGCAGCGGCACGCCCGCCATGTAGGTGAACACGGTGATCATGCCGCCCAGCATGACGAATTCGCCCTGCGCGAAGTTCACCACGTCTGACGCGTTGTAGATGATTGTGAACCCCAGCGCGACCAGCGCATAGACCGCGCCGACCGTCATGCCGGAGAAGATGAATTGCAGCAGGGCGTCCATGAGCCTTCCTGACCTCCGGGGTTGGGGAAGCCGGTCGGGGCAGCACCCGACCGGGACAGGATCAATCCAACTGCGTCCAGTCGCCGTCGTTGATCTCCAGCATGCGGAAGGCGCTGAGGTCGAGGCCCAGATGATCCTCGGGCGAGAAGGTATAGGTGCCCGTGGTGCCGACGAAGCCCGAGGTCGCCTCCAGCGCATCGCGGATGTCATCAGGATCGGTGCTGCCCGCGCGGGCAATTGCGTCTGCCATCAGTAGAACGGCGTCATGGGCATAGCCCGCGAAGGTCGAAGGTTCATCACTGTATTTTGCGCGGTAAAGCGCCGTATAGTCGGTCGTGACCTGATACTGCGGATCGTCCTCGGACAGCTGGTCGGCGATCAGCAGCGCCGTGCCCGGCAGGCGCACCCCCTCCGCAGCCTCTGCCCCCACCAAGTCGATGAAGGCGTTCGAGGCGACACCGTGACTTTGGTACAGCGGGATTTCGAAGCCCAGTTGCGCGTAGTTGCGCGTCACAATCGCAGGTCCCTGCCCAAAGCCCGCGTTCAGCACCGCCTGCACATCGCCAGTATTGCGGATGCGCGTCAGCTGCGGGGTCATGTCGGCATCTTGCGGGCCATAGGTTTCGTCCGCCACGATCTCGATCCCGCTGTCGCCTGCGACCTCCTTGCATTCAGCCTGCATGGATGCGCCAAAGCCGTCGGTTCCGGAAATAAGTCCGATGCGGGAAATGTCGCGGGCCTGCATGTCGGCAAAGATCTTTTCGCAGGCCATGCGGTCGGTATGCGGGGTCTTGAAGACGTATTCGCGCACCGGGTCGATGATCGAAATAGCGCCCGCCAAGGAAATGAAGGGGATGCCCTCTTCCTGCGCCACGTCGAGGATGGACATCGTCGTGCCGGTGGTCGAGCCGCCGATGATGGCCACCACCTCGTCATCCTCGACGAGGCGCGTCGCGAAGGTGCGCGCCTTGTTCGGGTCGCCTCCGTCGTCATAAAGGGTCAGGGCGATCTGCTCGCCGTTGATGCCGCCGCTGGCGTTGATCTCCTCAACCATCATCTCGATGGTCTTGGCCTCGGGGTCGCCGAGGAACGCAGCCGGGCCGGTGGCCGAAACACTGGCCCCGAGCCGGATTTCAGCCTGCGCTGCGAAGGGCATCGCCGCCGCCATCAGCGCGATCACCGCAGTACTCGATGTGAACTTCATGTCGTCCTCCCTAGCTTATCCCCTTGAAGGCGCGCTGATCGGAGGCGCTTTTCGCGCCGCCCTGATTCACGCCCGGCTCCTCCCAAAGCCATGCTCTGAACATTGACCGACCGGACGGTTTATGCAACTGTTATCTCCATTGGCCCCGGGGAGAGGGCCATGGAGAGGACCCAATGACAACAAGCCCCACTGTTCTGGCAGAGGTCGAATCCGGCGTCTTGAAGCTCACGCTGAACCGCCCGGACAAGCTGAATTCCTTCAATGAGGAAATGCATCTGGCCCTGCGGTCGCAACTTGAGCGGGCACATGAGGATGAAGAGATCCGTGCCGTTCTTCTGACCGGAGCGGGTCGGGGCTTCTGCGCGGGTCAGGACTTGGGTGACCGCGATCCGCGTAAGAACACGGAAAGGCCGGATCTTGGGCACACGCTTGAGACGTTCTACAACCCCGCGCTGCGGCTGATCCGGGCGCTGGAAAAGCCGGTAATCTGCGCGGTCAACGGGGTGGCTGCGGGAGCCGGCGCCAATATAGCCTTTGCATGCGATATCGTCCTGGCAGCGAAATCCGCGAAATTCATCCAGGCCTTTTCCAAGATCGGGTTGATCCCTGACGCAGGCGGCAGCTGGACGCTGACCCGCATCCTTGGTGAGCCGCGCGCCAAGGCGCTGACGATGACGGCAGAGCCCCTGCTTGCGGAAACCGCCGCCGAATGGGGCCTGATCTGGAAGGCACTGGATGACGACGCGCTGCTGCCAGAGGCGAGCGCTCTTGCCCAGCGTCTGGCCGCGGGACCGACGCTGGGGCTGGGGCTGACCAAGCGACTGATCCAGGAGGCCGCGAACCGCGATTTCGACAGTCATCTGGACGCCGAATGCGATTGCCAGCGTCAGGCGGGGCGCAGCGACGACTATGCCGAAGGCGTGACGGCGTTTCTTGAAAAGCGCCCTGCGCAGTTCCGGGGCCGCTAGAATGAAAGACGTAGCCGGAATGTCCCCGCAGGAACTTGCCGAAGCATGCGCCAAGGCGATGTGGAACGACGACAGCGCGTCACAGCGGCTGGGAATGCAACTGCTGCACATTGCCCCGGGCGAGGCGACGCTGGCGATGACGCTGACCGACCAAATGACCAACGGCCACGGCAATGCCCATGGCGGCTACCTGTTTACGCTTGCGGACAGCGCCTTCGCCTTTGCCTGCAACACCTACAACCAGATGACCGTCGCCCAGCACTGCGCCATCACCTACATCGCCCCGGGTGCGCGCGGGGACAGGCTGACAGCCACCGCGCGCGAGGTTTCGCGCAAGGGCCGTTCCGGCATCTATGACGTCCGGATCACGCACGAGGACGGAACTGTGATCGCCGAGTTCCGGGGCCACTCGCGGACCACCAACCGCACGTTTCTGCCCGAGGGCAACAGCTGAACGACGTTCAAGGGAGGAGCCGATGAACGACATGACACCCGATCAGGAAATTCTCGAGCCCATCGAAATCGCCAGCCGCGACGAGATCACCGCGCTTCAGGAAAGACGCATGGCATGGTCACTGCGGCACGCGTATGAGAACTCGCCCTTCTACCGCAAGCGTCTTGATGAGCATGGCGCCCACCCCGATGGCTTCCAGACCTTGGCCGACCTCGCGAAGTTCCCGTTCACGATGAAGCAGGACCTGCGGGACACCTACCCCTTTGGCATGTTCGCCGTCCCGCGCGAACAGCTGGTGCGGATCCACGCTTCCTCGGGCACGACAGGGAAGCCGACGGTTGTGGGCTACACCAAGAACGACATTGATCATTGGGCTGACGTAGTGGCGCGGTCGATCCGCGCCAGCGGTGGCCGCAAGGGTGACATCGCCCATATTGCTTACGGCTATGGCCTTTTCACCGGCGGCCTTGGGGCGCATTACGGGGCAGAACGGCTCGGCTGTACGGTGGTCCCGATCTCGGGAGGCATGACGGAACGGCAGGTCACGCTGATCAACGACTTCAAGCCGCGCATCATCATGGTGACGCCGTCCTACATGCTCTCGATCCTGGACGAGTTCCACCGTCAGGGGCTTGATCCGCGCCAAAGTTCGCTGCGGGTCGGGATCTTTGGCGCTGAACCTTGGACGAACGCCCTGCGTCAGGAAATCGAGCATGCGTTCGACATGCAAGCGGTGGACATCTATGGCCTGTCCGAAGTGATGGGCCCGGGCGTCGCCTGCGAATGCGTGGAAACGAAAGACGGCCTTCATGTCTGGGAAGATCACTTCTATCCCGAAATCATCGACCCGCAGACGGGCGAGGTGCTGCCGGACGGCCAGATGGGCGAACTGGTGTTCACCACGCTGACCAAGGAAGGCCTGCCGATGATCCGCTACCGGACGCGGGACCTGACACGGATCCTGCCGGGTACGGCACGCAGCATGCGCAGGATCGAAAAGATCACCGGCCGCTGTGACGACATGATCATCCTTCGCGGCGTCAACGTCTTCCCGACGCAGGTTGAGGAACAGATCCTGAAATGTGCCGGGCTGGCGCCGCATTTCCAGATCGAGTTGATCCGCGACGGTCGCATGGATGCGATGGTGGTGCATGTGGAATGCACGGCCGACCGCTGCGCCCCCGAGGCACGGGCAGCGTCGAAAAACGAGCTGGCGCATTACATCAAGTCGGTCATCGGGGTTTCGGCGCAGGTCGTGGTCCATGATCCTGACTTCATCACCCGTTCCGAAGGAAAGGCGAAGCGCGTCGTCGACAGTCGGCCAAAGTAGTGCCGACGCGCCGCTGGAAGATTCCAGATACTCGCACTAAAGGGTCGACACCCTCTCCATTGGGAACTGGAACACAAAGGAATCCCGTCGCTCATGGCAAGGACGCGAGCAGAGAACTTCGAGGAGAAGCAGCACCAGCTTCTCCTCACAGCGGCGCATGTGTTCGCGACGCAGGGCATGGAAAAGGCCTCGATGTCGCAGATCGCCAGCGAGGCGGGCGTGTCGAAGTCGCTGCTTTATCATTACTACCCGTCCAAGGACGCGCTGATCTTTGCGATCATCCACACGCATCTTGAAGACTTGGAAAAGGCATTGGAGCAGGCTGTTGATCCGAACCTGCCGCATCAGCAGCGGCTGGAAAAGCTGGTTCTGACAATGCTGGAGGCCTACAAGGGCGCCGATGACCAGCACAAGGTGCAGTTGAACGCAGGGCCCGCGCTTTCGGATGAACAGCGCCAGCAGATCATGCAGGTCGAACGCCGCATCGTCCGCTACTTTTCAACTATCATTCGTGAAATTCATCCCGATCTCGACAACCCGGATCGCCCGCTGCTGATGCCGGTCACCATGTCGCTGTTCGGTATGATGAACTGGGTCTACATGTGGTTCCGCGACGGCGGGGCGGTCAGCCGCCAAGACTACGCGCGGGTTGCGACGACCCTAATCTTGGAAGGGGTCAAGGCCGTTCGCTGAACCCGCGCCGTTCGACAAACAGCGGGTCGTATTCTGGTGCCTCCACGCGGCGACGATCGGGTTCGACTTCCGTCAGCGGGGTCGCGGGTGCCAATTTGCCGAACGCCTCCAGTGCCAGCTGTTGATAGACGCCCGTTCCCCGGCGCTTCCAGTTGATCTCTTCCGCTGTCAGCGCCCGGACCACGCGGGCCGGTGACCCTACCGCCATGCTGTTCGCCGGTATCTGCGCGCCTGCCTTGACGAAGGCGGCGGCCCCAAGAATGGAGTTTTCGCCGATTACCGCCTCGTCCATCACGACGGCATTCATGCCCACCATCGCATTCCGACCGATCCGGCACCCGTGCAGCACAGCGCCGTGGCCAATGTGGCCAAGTTCCTCGACCAGAACATCCTTGCCGGGAAAGGCATGGGCCACGCATGTTTCCTGGAAGTTCGACCCGGGCCGCAGGGTGATCCGACCAAAGTCGCCCCGCAGCACGGCACCAGCCCCGATATAACAGCCGGCGCCGATGATCACGTCACCGATCAGCACGGCGTCAGGATGGATGAAGGCGGTGGGGTCAACCACCGGCACGATTCCGTTCCATGACCAGACGCTCATGTCTCCTCCAACGGCCAGGTCTTGGCCACCATGGTCAGCACGTCATACTGTGCCACGACATCGTTCTTCTGGTTCGTCACCTGGCAGTCCCAGCGCACCTCGCCATAGACAGCGTTTTCGCGCGGGTTGATCTCCTTGCAGGTCAGCCGGACGCGCAGGCTGTCGCCGAAATAGACCGGGGTCAGGAAGCGGAGGTTGTCGACCCCATAATTGGCCAATACCGGCCCCGGATCAGGCTGTACGAACAGCCCTGCCGCGAATGAGGCGATAAGGTAGCCATGCGCCACGCGATCCTCGAAGAACGGGTTCGCCTTGGCGGCGTCGCTATCCATGTGGGCATAGAAGGTATCGCCCGTGAATTCGGCGAAATGTTCGACATCCTCACGCGTCACTTCTCGCGCCTCGGTCACGATCTGGTCGCCGACGCGCAGTTCCGCCAGCGCCTTGCGAAACGGATGAACATCGGTGCGGCTTGGCCCGCCGGGCACCCACTGCCCTGTCACGGCAGAAAGCAGGCGCGGCGTTCCCTGAACCGCAGTGCGCTGCATGAAGTGCTTGACCCCGCGCATGCCGCCCATTTCCTCGCCCCCGCCCGCACGGCCCGGCCCGCCATGCACCAGCGGCGCAAGCGGCGACCCATGCCCGGTAGAGCTTTTGGCGCTGTCGCGGTTGCCGATCATCACCCGGCCGTGGAACGACGCAAGTCCCACCACCATTGCTGCCACCACGTCAGTGTCGTCGGTGAAGACCGATGATACCAGCGAGCCCTTGCCCTTCTTGGCCAGTGTCACTGCCTGATCAAGATCGTCATAGGTCATCACGGTGGCCACGGGGCCGAACGCCTCGACCTCATGCGGCGCGATGGCACGCATGGCGTCATCGCAGCGCAGCAGCACCGGTGACATGAAGGCCCCCTTGCTTGAGTCGCCGGAAACCAGGGTCACTTGGTTGGGGTTGCCGAAGACGATCTCTGCCTCTTGCGCGATGACGGCGATCTTTTCCCGCACACCGTCCCGCTCATCGACCGACGCAAGCGCCCCCATCCGCGCCGAGGCATCGTCAGGCATTCCGATGGGCGTAGAGGAAAGACGCGCTGACAGCGCCTCGATCACGGCTTCCTCATGCTGCTTCGGCACCAGCACCCGCCGGATCGCGGTGCATTTCTGTCCGGCCTTCGACGTCATCTCGCGCTGAACCTCGCGGACGAACAGATCAAATTCGGGTGTACCCGGCCCGGCGTCCGGACCAAGGATCGAGGCGTTGAGGCTGTCCGCTTCCATCGTGAACCGCACGGAATTGCCGACCACAGCCGGATGCGTCCGCAGCTTTTGCCCCGTCGCCGCCGAACCGGTGAAGGTCACGATGTCCTGGCCCGTCACATGATCCAGCAGGTCCCCGGCGCTTCCGCATACCAGCTGCAACGCGCCGACCGGCAGGATGTCCATCGCAAGCATCCGGCGCACCACAAGTTCCGTCAGGTAGGCCGTCTGCGAGGCTGGCTTCACAAGGCAGGGAACGCCCGCGATCAGCGAGGGCGCGATCTTTTCAAGCATCCCCCAGACGGGGAAGTTGTAGGCGTTGATGTGGATCGCGACACCCTGCATCGGCGTCAGGATATGCTGCCCGACAAAGGTGCCGTCCCGCGACAAAGGCTCTACCGCGCCTTCGGTCAGGACCTTGGTGTTGGGCAGTTCGCGTCGCGCCTTTGACGCGAAGGTCAGCAAGGTGCCGATGCCGCCGTCGATGTCGGGCCAGGCATCCTGTGGTGTGGCGCCGGTGGCAAGGCTTTCGGCGTGAAACTCGTCCTTCATCTCCATCAGCTTTTTACCGATGGCGCGCAACATCAGGGCGCGTTCGTGGATCGTGTGCCGGCGCAGCGCCGGACCTCCCACCTCGCGCCCCCAGTCGAGCGCGCCGGCAAAATCGATCCCTTCAGAAGAAATCAACGCATGCGTCACCCCGGTGGCCGCGTTGGCCAAAGGCTTGCCCTCGCCCGTGCCGGGTTGCCAGCGGCCTTGAACATAGCTTTCCAGCCGCCGCGCCGTATGTCCCGAATCCAGCATGGCTCCTCCTCAATCCAGTTGCAGAGAGGCGAGCGTCGCCCCGATCTCGGCGCCCCAGCGCTGACGCAAGGTCTCATTGTCAGTCTGCCGCAGGCCCATTGCCTTCAGCCGTTCAAGGCGTTCGGACTGCGCGGGGCCAAAGGTTTCTGCCACCCGCGGCAGCCAGTATTGAACTGACGCGCGGGCCTCGTCCCGCTTTTCGGGCAGTATCTTCGCGAGCCCTTCCAGCCCCAGCTCCATGTGGCGGCGCTCTCGCGGAAGGATCTCGCGCAGGACCTCGCCAAGCGGCTGGTACGACCCCGACGCCAATTCGCTGACAGCATGGACCGTGGCGCTGCCCATCAACACGTTCATCACCACGGCATCCGTCCAGCCCGTCAGTGGGTAGTGAAAGACGGACAGGCGCATGTCGCTGCCGTGGCGGCGCGGGTCAAGAACGGCCTCCCGCGGCCCGCGCGCCGCCCAGTCATGCGACTGGGTGTAGCGCGCCTTGTCGGTGCCGAACCCTTCCATCAGGTCCAGCACGCGTTCGGCATGATCTGCCTTTTCCAGCGTGATCCGGCTCGCCGCGATCCGCTCCTTGATGCCGGGCGCCCAGTTGATCGCAGCGGCAAAGCCGGCAGACCCGGCAAGCTCACTATCCACGAAGGATGACATCAGTCGCAGAAGTTCGCCCCGATAGCGCGGCGGCACGTTTTCCGGCGAGGTCAGCTTGCCCCCCTGCGCCAGGTAATCCGCGAGCGGCATGGTTTCGGCATCATTCGTCATAGCTGAGCACCACCCGATCCGAGAGCGGAATGCACTGGCACGAAAGGACATAGCCTGCGCGAACCTCGTAATCTTCCAGCGCGTGGTTCACTTCCATTTCCACCTCGCCCTCCAGCACCTTTGCGCGGCAGGTTGAACAGACGCCCGCCTTGCAGGAATAGGGCGTGTCCATGTGGTTCTGGACTGCAGCATCCAGAACCGAGGTGCCGTCTTTCGGCATGCGGAAACTGCGGGTGGTGCCGTCCAGCGTCACCAGAACCTCACAATCGCTGGCCGAAGCCGCCGCCGCCTGAGAAACGGCCCGCGCCTTTGCCCGACCGGGTTGAGACGAGGCGAAAAGCTCGAACTTGATCTGATCCTCGGTCAACCTGTGGCGGCGCAGGCTTTCCGCGATGGTCAGCATCATCGGCTCGGGCCCGCAGATGAAGGCGGTGTCGACGCTTTCAGCATCGATCCACAGCCGGAACAGCATGTCCATCTTTTCGCTGTCGATGCGGCCGGTGAACAGGTCGATCTCCTGCCCCTCGGCCTCGAGGATGTGAATGACAGAGAACCGGCCGAGATGGAGGTTCTTCAGATCCTCAAGCTCCTCGCGGAACATGATCGAGCTGGTCTGCCGGTTGGCATAGATCAGGGTGAAGGTCGATTGCGGCTCCCGCGCCAGCACAGTCTTGATGATTGACAGCACCGGGGTGATCCCCGATCCGGCGGCAAAGCCCAGGTAACTCCGGGCGGCGTCAGGCTCAATGACCGTGAAGAAGCGACCCTGCGGCGGCATCGCCTCCAACACGTCCCCGGGCTTCAGTTCTTCGTTGGCCCAGGTGGAAAACGCGCCACCGTCCACGCGCTTGATACCGACGCGTAGGCAACCTTCGTCTAGCCCGGAACAGATTGAATAGGACCGCCGCAGTTCCTCGCCGTCGAAGGCACGGCGAAATGTCAGGTACTGGCCCTGCCTGAAGGCAAACGCCTCTGCATCGGCGTCGCGCGGCTTGAGCGTGACTACGACGGCATCGCGGGTCTCCTTGCGGACGCCTGTCACCTCAAGGGGATGGAAACGGGGCATGTCTGGCCTCCTGTCCGGACATATCCGGGGCATATGCGGACCCCGGGGGCATCAGCCTCAGTGGCATTTGAAATAGTCGAACGGTTCAAGACAATCCGTGCAGCGATAACTGGCCTTGCAGGGTGTGGAGCCGAACTGGCTGATCCGTTCCGTATGCGACGACCCGCAGCGGGGGCAGGCGATCACGAGGTTCGTCCGCCCCGTCATCCGTGCCGCCCGCGCCGCCGTCCGCCCGTCTGACGCCGTTCCGTCCACCGGCGGCGCAATCCCATAAGCGCGCAGCTTTTCCCGCGCGCCCTTGGTGATCCAGTCTGTGGTCCAGGGCGGAGACAGGCGCCGTTCTATCCGTAGCCGAGTGATGCCCTGCTCTCGCAGCCGCGCCTCGATCGCGAGGTCGATCACGGCGGTTGCCGGGCAGCCCGAATATGTCGGGGTGACGGCCACCACAAGGGTGTCATCATCCCACCTCACGTCGCGGACAATGCCCAGTTCGGTGACAGACACGACAGGGATTTCCGGGTCCGGCACATCCCCGAGCCAAACCCACACCTGTTCGACGGATGGCAGCGTCTCGGCCATGGCGGTTACCAGCTTGCACCAGGATAAGCGCGCTGCAGGAACTGCATTTCCGCCAGGATATAGCCCAGATGCTCGGTATGCCGGCCTTGCTTGCCGCCCTGGTGGACGTCCATGCGGGTGTCGGGGCTGGCCAGCGTCGCCTCTTCCAGAACCTCGTTCACCGTCTGCTCCCACGCGCCGCGAAGGTCGGCTGGGCGCGGGGCGATTCCGGCCTCTGCCACGGCCTTGTCGACGGCGTCTTCAACAAACATCTCGCCCAGGTAGGGCCACAGCCGGTCCAGCGCGTCCTGCATGCGCCGGTGGCTTTCCTCGGACCCGTCGCCCAGCCGGACGATCAGGTCGGACGACCGTTCAAGGTGGTAGCTGACCTCCTTCAACGCCTTTGCGGCGATTTCTGCCACCCGGGGGCTTTGCGAACCGCACAGCGCCGTCAACATCTCGAAGTGCCATGCGTCGAACAGGAACTCTCGCATCAGCGTCACGGCCATGTCGCGGTTCGGAAGCTCCAGCAACTGCAGGTTCCGGAACCGCATCGCGTCGCGCAGGAAGGCGAGGTCGTCGGCGGTTCGGCCCTCGCCCTCAACCTCGGCAGCAAGGCCCAGCCACATCTGCGTGTGGCCAATCAGGTCCAGCGCAGTGTTTGCCAGCGCGATGTCCTCTTCCAGCACAGGGCCATGGCCGCACCATTCGGAAATACGGTGCCCGAGGATCAGCGTGTTGTCCCCCATCCTGCACAGCCAGTCAAAGAATGCGGGCCGAAGGTCCACATCCTCCAGATGCGGGTCATGGGGCTGGGACGCCGCCGCGCGTTCGGCCAGCGCGACCACATCAGGCGTCGTCATGTCGGGCAGCGACGGCATCACATATGCCCCACTTCATCGGGAATATCGAAGAAGGTCGGGTGCCGGTAGACCTTGCTTTCCGCCGGATCGAACATCGGGCCCTTTTCTGACGGGGCCGAGGCGGTGATGTCAGCAGATCTGACCACCCAGATCGAGACGCCCTCTTTCCGTCGAGTGTAGACGTCGCGGGCGTTGCGGATCGCCATCTCGGCATCCGGAGCATGCAGGCTGCCGACGTGGCGGTGGTTCAGCCCGTGCTGGCCGCGGATGAAGATTTCCCAAAGCGGCCATTCTTTTCTGGACATCAATTCCTCCCTTATTCGGCGGCATGCGGCGCGGCCTTGCGGCGCGCGGCGGACTTCTCGGCATAAGCCATCAGCCCCTCGCGGAACCAGCGGCCCTCCTCCCAAGCCGTACGCCGCGCCTCCAGCCGTTCGCGGTTGCAGGGACCATTGCCCTTGATGACCTCGAAGAACTCGTTCCAGTCGGGCTCGGCGAAATCATAATGCCCACGCTCTTCGTTCCAGCGCAGCGTTTCGTCGGGAACGGTCAGGCCCAAGTACTCCGCCTGCGGAACCGTTTCGTCGACGAACTTCTGGCGCAGCTCGTCGTTCGTGTTCATCTTGATCTTCCACGCCATCGATTGCGCGGAATGGACTGAGTCCTTGTCGGACGGGCCGAACATCATCAGCGCCGGGTACCAAAAGCGGTTCAGCGCGTCCTGCGCCATTTCCTTCTGCTCAGGCGTGCCCTGCGCCATTTTCATCATGATCGCATAGCCCTGCCGCTGGTGGAAGCTTTCTTCCTTGCAGATGCGGATCATCGCGCGGCTGTAGGGGCCATAAGAGGTCCGCTGCAGCGGCACCTGGTTCATGATCGCAGCGCCGTCGACCAGCCAGCCCACCGCGCCCATGTCGGCCCAAGTCAGTGTCGGGTAATTGAAGATCGAACTGTACTTCATCGCGCCCGAATGCAGCTTTTCCATCAGCTCATCCCGGCTGACGCCCAGCGTTTCGGCGGCGCTGTACAGGTAAAGCCCGTGCCCTGCCTCGTCCTGCACCTTGGCCAGCAGGATCGCCTTGCGTTCCAGTGTGGGGGCGCGGGTGATCCAGTTGCCTTCGGGCAGCTGACCAACGATCTCGCTGTGGGCGTGCTGACCGATCTGGCGGATCAGCGTCTTTCGATAGCCCTCAGGCATCCACTCTTTCGGCTCGATCTTCTCATTCCGGTCGATGCGGTTCTGGAAGGCGCGTTCCTCGGGAGTCATCTCCTCCGCCGACTTCATGCCTTCCGACTTCACCATCTGCGCATACATGGACGTGTTCCCCCTTGTTCAGACCCGTTCAAGGATCATGGCGATCCCCTGCCCGACGCCAACGCACATCATGCACAGCGCGTAGCGACCACCCGTACGATGCAGCTGCCGGGTCGCCGTCATGACCAGGCGCGTCCCGGACATGCCAAGCGGATGACCCAAGGCGATCGAGCCGCCGTTGGCGTTCACATGCGACGCATCGTCGGGCAGACCAAGCTCGCGCAGCACTGCAAGACCCTGCGCGGCAAAGGCCTCGTTCAACTCTATCACATCCATCTGGTTCAGTGTCAGTCCGGCGCGTTCAAGCACCTTCCGCGCGGCCGGAACCGGGCCGATCCCCATGACGCGCGGCGCCACGCCAGCCGCGGCCATTGCCACGATCCGCACCTGCGGGACGAGCCCGTTCACCTTGGCGGCGGCCTCGGACGCGATGATCGCCGCTGCCGCCGCATCGTTCACCCCGGACGCGTTGCCCGCGGTGACAGTCAGATCCGGTCCATTCACGCCCCGCAACCTGGCCAGTTGTTCCACGGTGGTGCCGGGGCGCGGATGTTCGTCAGTGTCGAACACGATCGCATCGCCCTTGCGCTGCGGGATGGTGACCGGAACGATCTCCTCCGCGAACAGGCCGGCTTCCTGTGCTGCGGCCCAACGCTGTTGGCTGCGCACGGCAAACGCGTCCTGATCCTCACGGCTGATGCCATAGTCTTCGGCCACGTTGTCGGCGGTCTCGGGCATCGAGTGGGTGCCGAAAAGCTTCTGCATCTGCGGATTGGGGAACCGCCAGCCAATGGTGGTGTCATAGATCTCGGCGGATCGGGAAAAGGCAGTGGTCGCCTTGCCCATGACAAAGGGCGCGCGGCTCATGCTTTCCACCCCGCCCGCAAGCAGCAGATCGCCGTCACCTGCCCGGATCGCGCGGGCGGCCATTCCGATTGCGTCCATGCCCGAGCCGCAAAGCCGGTTGATCGTCGTGCCGGGCACCTCGACCGGCAGACCGGCCAGCAGCGCCGCCATACGCGCCACGTTGCGATTGTCCTCGCCCGCCTGATTGGCGCAGCCAAGGATCACGTCATCCACGGCTTGCCAGTCAACCCTGCCGTTCCGTTCCATCAAGGCCCGCAGCGGAATGGCAGCAAGATCGTCCGTCCGAACGGCCGACAGCGCCCCAGCGTAACGCCCTATGGGCGTCCGAACAGCGTCACAGATGAAGGCGTCAGTCATGCGGGCCCTCCTCGGCGGCCGCAAACAGGATTCATTGACCGCTCGGTCATGAATGTACCCTCAGAAGCGTCACAATAAAATAATAAATTCTACAATTCGTGTGATGTTTAGTCCGGCAGGAAATTTTTCTCCGAAGACAACATCTTGTCAGGAGGTACCAAGATCCGCCGTCCGCTGCTGCGTCTCGACTGTCGCCTCTGGCAACAAGCCTTCCGAATCAGCAAAGCTTTGGCCGATGAAGCGTTCGCTTGCCGGCGTCAGGGCAAGGTAGATCCGCCGGAACGCGCCCCGGGCTTGGGATGCCGGCCAATCCGCGGGCAAGGCAGCCGCAGGCAGGCGCGGATCTGTAAGGGCCGCACGCCGGTATTCGTCCACAAGCCGAAGACGCAGGGCGAGCGCCTCGCCCGGCTCAAGTCGCGCCAGCACTTCGTCCTCTGGCAGGTAGGCGAAACGGGCCATAAAGTCGCGATAGGTGTCGGCTACCTCGGTCAACGGCCAATGTCTTGCGGCAAAGTCCGGCAGATAGGCATCACCAGCGATGCTGCTGGCGGACATTACCGTACGATCAGGCAACGCCATCCCCTCATGTTCCGGCGCGATGGCGGTCCCGGGCGCAAGGCGTATCCAGCCCGGCGGAAGCGCGGCCTCCTCTTCGCCCAAGGCAACCAGCCACCCGGTCGGCAGCGGCGGGGGCGCAAAGACGATACGTGCGGCGGCGCGGAACTCTCGGCGGCCCGCGTCCGAGAGGCGATAGAAGCTCTTGCGCCCGATCCGCTGCCCCTCCAGCCGTCCTGCAGCCACAAGACGCGACACCGCGGTGCGCACAAGGCTCTCGCTGATCCCGTGGCGCGCACAGCAGTCGATCAGCGTCCCCATCCAAAGGACACCACCGCGCGGCTCCACCACGTCGCCATAGATCGTGACGATGAAGGAAGACGCACGCGGGGGCGCCGACGAAAGGATCTGACGCACGGGGCAAGACACGCCATGCGACGGATCATTGAGGGCGGCGTCCGTCATCGTCATGAGCAGCTATCGAGGTTGAAGCAGGGCAAGCCGCCACTCTAGAGATTTTGGACGAACTTGTCACGGCAGTAGCCACGAAAACCAGCATCATGTCGTGGATGAACCCGTATGGCCAATGCCCGAGCGACCCAGTCGACTGGTACAGCCGTATTTCTGACCACCTGTAGCGGCCGATGTCATTGTTCACGCCATGTTGGCGGCGCCGGTGATGCGCATCGTCCTGGCACCGCTGATCGCCTCCGCGACTAGTTCGGACTGCTGGTCTGGCATGGGGCGCTGCGATCGCCGAGCCAAAGACGCCATATTGGCATGTTTTTGCGCCACCTGCCGTACTCTACGCGAGGCGGGATGCCCGCGGCCGGCACACTAGCCGATCAGGCTTGTGGTCCGCCGGCATCCCAGCCCGCGCGGCCGAACTTCTCCACCATGATCTCTGTCAGCACCCGGATCTTTCGTGGAACCGGCTCTGCCGGTGGGGGCCGCACGACGTAAAGCCCCAGTTCCGGGGGCTCGTATTCGTCGAGCACCGTCACGACCTCGCCTCGCTGAAGCGCCGCCCCGATCAGGAACATCGGCATCATCGCGATCCCGAGCCCCGCCACTACTCCCGCAAGTTCCGCGGGGCCACTGTCGGCGACGTACCGGCCGCGGGGACGATGGGTGAAGGTCCGTCCGTTGTGCTGGAAACGCCAGACCTCATTTCCATGCGGAATCGCGTCGTGCCCGGCAAGATCGGCAGGGGTCATGGGCGTGCCGCGCGCCTTCAGATACTCCGGACTCGCCACCAGCGCCGACCGGATCGGCGCGATCCGACGCGCGATCATGCTTGAATCAGCAAGGGCGCCGATGCGCACCGCCGCATCAAGCCCGCCGCCCACAAGGTCGACCAGATGATCGCTGTAGCTGCAGCTGACCTCAAGATGCGGATGGCGCAGCGCCAGTTCTGCCAGCACCGGCGCAAGATGGGTGATGCCCAAGGACGTAGGCGCAGTCAGGCGCAGGCGTCCCCTCGCCTCTCCCTGTTGGCTCAGGGCATCGCGGGCGGCCTGCAGATCCGCGACCATGCGCTCGGCAAAGGGACGGAAGTCCGCACCTGCTTCTGTCAGTGAAAGGCCGCGCGTGGTCCGAGCAAGAAGCGGCCGGCCGAGGTCCGCCTCCAGCCGCGACAGGCGACGGCTGATCATTGACTTCGACATTCCCAGCTGTCCCGCCGCCCGGGACAGGCTGCCGCATTCCAGCACCTCGACAAAGACTTGGATATCGTTGAGTTCAGGCACCTGGGCGTTCCTGTTTCTGCAAAAGTGTCGTGCATACTATGCGGCTAGCGTCTCTGTTCGCGCAACTTCATATTCGGCGGGTCAACAATCGCATCCGCCATGAGGCCCCACATGACCACCATCCTTGCCATCGACAGCGCCATCAGCGGCGATGCCTCCGTTTCCAACACCCTGGTCCGGGAAACCGTCGAGGCGCTGAGCGCGGCGCGTCCTGTCAACGTGATCCACC
>VUAW01000011.1 GCA_008711135.1 Rhodobacteraceae bacterium LNNU 3342 | reverse complement strand
TTCATCGACATCACATCGATCCGCCTCTGGTTCCGTCATTTGTCAACATGACCTAGGCAGGCGCATAACTCGGCAAACCTTCCGATAAGGAACTGCTCCTGTGGAAGCCCTGATACATTTGCAGAACCGTGTTTTGAGGATGATCGCGAGCGGGGAGCCGCTGGAGCGCACCGCTACACATCTGTGCATCGAGGCGGAAAAGCTGGCACCTGGCCTGATCTGCTCAATCTTGACCGTGGATGCCCACGGCCTGCTTCATCCGCTTGCCGTCCCAAGCCTGCCGGACGATTATTTGGCAGCGCTTGAAGGCCTGCAAAGTGGGCCAGAAGCGGGCTCGTGCGGCACTGCGGCTTACCTGCGCACCGAGGTCGTGGTGGCCGATATCCGGACTGACAAGCGGTGGGCGAAGTTCAAGCACCTCGTCCTTCCTCTGGGGCTACGGGCCTGTTGGTCGAGCCCGATCCTGAACGCGCAGGGCATCCCGATCGGCGTATTTGCGTTTTATTACCGTGAATGCCGTGGCCCCACCGAGTTCGAGCGGCAGATGGTCACGCATTCGCTCCCCCTGTGTGTCATCGCCATCGAGAGCCACCGGCGTGTCGAAGACCATCAGCGGCAGGCATTTACAGACGCGTTGACCGGCTTGCCCAATCGGGCGGCGTTTGATGCGGCTCTGGCCAGCCTCCCGTGTGACATGCCCGATGCATGGGCGTTGCTGGTGATCGATCTCGACAACCTCAAGACTGTAAACGACACGTTTGGCCATGGAACCGGCGATTGCCTGCTGCAGAATGCCAGCAGGCGGATATCCGGTGCCGTTCATCCGGATCAAACCTTTCGGCTCGGAGGGGACGAGTTCGCGGTCATATTGAAATCCGCCGACGGGCTGCGCGATCTCAACCGGACGGCAGAGCGTATCGTGGATGCTTTGGCACGGCCAGCCGCATGCGGCGGACATGAGGTGATCCCGCGCGCCACGATCGGCGGCGCGGTACTGTCGCCTGGGGAGCGCACAGCCGAACGCGTTCGTCAAAATGCCGATTTCGCCCTGTATCACGCCAAGGAAACCAGCCGTGGCGGCTTTGTGCGCTATTGGCCGGGCATCGGCACCAAGATCATCCACCGCCTGAACGCGATACGGGAGGTGGACGCGGCCCTGCAAGAAGGCCGCATCGAGGTTTACTATCAACCTGTTGTCCTTCTTGACACGCGTGAGGTCGTTGGGCTTGAAGCCCTGTGCCGCATGCGAGTGGGAGAGAATATCGTCCCAGCTGCGGACTTTCACGAAGCCACCACTGATGTTCATACTGCCGTCAAATTGACAACGCGGATGATGTCGCTCGTCGCGGCGGACGTCCGTATGTGGCTCGATCTGGGGATCCCGTTTCAGCACGTCGGTATCAACGTCACGTCCGCAGACATGCACGGCAATATCATGCAAGTCCTCGAGGCGGCGTTCGAGGCTCAGGCCGTTCCTTTGAAGCATGTAATTCTGGAGGTGACGGAGTCGGTATACATGGGGCGTGGTGACCGGATCGTGCAGGATACGATAGAAGCGTTGCGGGCGAAGGGCCTTCGCGTTGCCTTGGACGATTTCGGAACGGGCTTTGCCTCGCTTACGCATCTGCTGACCGTGCCCACCGACATCATCAAGATCGACAAGAGCTTCGTCGACCGCCTGGCAGCCGACGATGCCAGTGCGGCCATCATCGAAGGGCTGATCCGCATCGCAACCAGGCTCGATATTCGCGTAGTAGCGGAAGGCATCGAAACAGAAGATCAAGCGCACCGTCTGCATGCCCTCGGCTGTACGCTCGGCCAGGGTTATTTCTTCTCCCGCGCGATGGATCGGCAGGCGACTACTGGATTGTTGATGCGCAATGCGCGGCAGCTTAGAACATCCCACAGCCTGCGATAATAGATGCATAAGGCCATGAACGTTTTCCATGGCAAGGTCGGCCATGGTCTGGTTGATGGGATGAGAAACCGCTCCATCGAGACCCGCGATCCACGAAGCTCTTCTGCTGTACGTTCGTCGTCGCTCGTGAAGTGGGCCGCCTCCGACCGGCAGGAAGCAGGTGAGGCTGGCGAAGGCGCCACGCGCGGCACAGATCGAGCCAAAGACCCTGTTCTTCCTTCAGGCTGCCGCTACCTGTCAGGATGACGCTACCGGCCCTTCAGTAGCTGCCAGTTGACACGCTCGTCCACGACTTGGCAGTTGGCTCCGCTTCGAACGCGCGTGGATTGTCGACAGCCTTCCTCCGCTGGAAGCCGGAGTTGTTGAGCATGCCGATGCGGGCAGCGTCGGGCCGCCAGCGCTCGAGCGGCGCCCTTAGTGATGGCAATGCGCGACCTTGGGCACCAGATCCCCATCGCAATCGACCAGCGCCAGCCGCCGTGCCGACGCCCGACGATGCCGCGCGGTGCCGGTGACGATGCAGAGATTCCTTAACAATCCGTTCATGTTCCCTCCCACTCTCGGATAAAGTTCCACCGCCGGCATCGAATGCGGTGCCAGTCCTTCGCCGTCTCGCCTACTCTGTGACTTCCTCGCCTAGATAGGTGATAATGACGCACGAGTTGGGCAGGACGGCGCGATCGGCCGTTGGCAATGACCTTCCCTGAAATTCTGCGAAATGAGCATAGTGCAGTTGGCGCGAACCAGTTCCCCGTCGTGCCCGATCAGCAGCATGCCCAGATCGTTGTTCGTCTCATACGGTCACGCCGGACGCCTCAGGGGCTTTCAAACCCCTATGTACTGCCAAATGGCTCCTGACCACGAATATCGCACAGTTCGACGCGCGTGCCGGTATCCCGCATCCGCAGATCGACCCATTTCCCGCCCCATGACGCGGTTCCCCCTGCCCTCCTCCTCTAGGCCGAGATCTTCGCCCGTGGCGCGAGTTTCGTCGAAATCAGTTGTCAAGAAGGCCAGATGGTCCAGCCTCGGCGCACCCTCGGTCGTCCAGAGCCCGCCCGGATTGCCTTGGATCAGCTCGATCAGGGGGGCTGCGAGATGGAGAAGGAGACCAGCAGCTTTCGGTTGCCGTCAGGACGCTCCTGCGGTTCGGTCCGTTGCAGGCCGAACAGCCGGGTCATTTCAGCCATCGCCGCCCCCAGATCAGGGACAACCATGCTGACATGATGAAGTGTCCCCATAGCGGTCATTCGGCCTTCGCGCCGAACGGCTTCTCGCGCGGCTCAAAGGTTAGGCTGTTGGTCGAATGCATGAACGTCGCCGCGATGGTGATGGGAACGTCGATCACATAAGGCACCGTCGACACCGCCGCGGCCTTCAGCGCCTCGCGCACATCAGTGATCGAAGTGCATTCCCGTCCGTGCCAATCACCCCTGCGACTCCCGCATGGGCGAAATCGTAGAATTCGAAATGCTTCTGGTTTTCGGGCTGCATGACGTGCAGCGGCCAGCCAAGGGCGCCATTGTTGAAGATCACGACGCCAAATCCGACACCTTCCTGAACACCGTTCATGATGGTGTTCAGGGTCATGCCGAAGCCACCACCCGCGGCGAAGCGGTATGGAGTTTTTCGGGATCCTCTCGCCCAAGCAAGCCAGAGCCTCTACGCTGAGCAATTCCGCCGCATCCAGTGCCGAGGCGGGAAGATCGACGCTGGCTGCCCTGCTGAATGATGCAATCACGCCCGATGCGATCCATCTTTCTTACGATGACTTGACGATGGAAGGCGTGTTCCACTGCCGATCCGCCGGAACAAGTAGCCTGATCAGGTTGCGGTGCGGACCGGCCGCGTCTGTAAGAAAAACCGGCACGAGTGTCCCGTGCCGGTACACTCGTTACACCACGAGAATAATAAATTTACGCCCGTGCCCCCGCACGGAGAGGGATCCTGAAAACTTGATCCCCTAAGGCTCACTCTTCAGCATTTTCGGGGTCTTGAACAGTCAGAAATTCCTGACCTCACCGGGCCTGAGCCAACGAGCGGGGCGGCAGCTTCTCTCTCTTTTTGCCATCCGTGCTTCCTGTGCATGCGGTTATATGCTGTCCCGGCGCGTAGCGGGGACAGATCGGACGTTCGAGAACGCCGCGCCGAATTGAGGCTGAGCATCATTTCGCAGGACAGCGTAAAGCTTCGCAGGACCGCTGTCCCGAGGTTGAAGATAAAACGACAGTCGTGGCTGGCGTTCGGGATACTGGTCACGGGCTTGAAGCAAGGTTATTTAAGCAGTTCACCGGCACGCGCCCGGCGTCTACGAGGTATGATAATCTTGCTCATAACTGAAACTGGATCCGCCTTTATGGCGAGCAGCAGTGAAATGGGAGCCCTTATCCGTGCCCACGACTGGGCAGCCACTCCGCTCGGTCCTTCCGAGGACTGGCCGCATGTTCTCAAGACGCTGACGCGCCTGTTGCTGAACTCAAGCCAGCCGATGTTCCTGGTCTGGGGTCCTGAGCTCACCACGATCTACAACGACGCCTACAGCGAGATTCTTGCTGCCAAGCACCCCGCCCTTGGCCAGCCTTTCCGCGAGATCTGGCACGAGATCTGGGACAGCGACCTGAAGCCGATCGTCACGCGCGCCTATGCCGGCGAGGCGCTGCACATGACCGACATCCAGCTCCTGATGATGCGCAAGGGCTACCTGGAAGAAACGCACTTCTCCTTCTCCTACACACCCATACACGATGCGAACGGGGCCGTGCAGGGCTTCTTCTGCCCCTGCCTGGAGATCACCGACCAGGTGCTCGAAAAGCGGCGGGCGAGCCTGCGGGCGGATCTCACCGAGCGCCTCCGGACACCGGGCGACCCGGCGGACCTCGCCTTTGACGCCGCGGCGCTGCTTGCACAACATTTGCAGGCTGAACAGGCGGCATATGCTGAGGTGGACGAATCCGGTGAATACGGGATCGTCGCCCGTGACTGGAACAACGGCAAGATGTCGAGCAATGCCGGCCGCCACCGGATTGAGGATTTCGGGCCCGATTTCATCGCTGACCTGAAGAACGGCCTTAGCGTCGCCATCGACGACGTTCACAAGGATCCGCGGACGGCGACGCCCGAAGTGTTGGCGACCTTCGAGAACCTTGGCATCCGGGCCATCTTGAACATTCCCTATATCCGGAACGGCCAGTTGGCGGCGGTCCTGGCGGCAAGCGCCAGCCAGCCCAGAAAATGGCATCCCGCCGACATCGCGCTTGCAGAGGAAGTAGCCGAGCGCCTGACGGTGTCGATTGAGCGCGCCCGCGCCGAAGTGGCGCTGCGCGAGAGCGAGATGCGACTGCGCAGGGTGCTTGACATCGAGACGGTGGGCGTCGCGTTCTTCGACCTGGTCGGCGGCATCCAGGATGCCAACGACGCTTTTCTGAAGATGATCGGATACAGTCGCGCAGAGCTTGAGGCAGGCGAAATCCGGTACGAGAACCTGACGCCGCCGAACTGGCAATGGCGCGACGCGCAGACAGTTTCCGAACTCAAGGCGACCGGAACGGCCGGGCCATACGAGAAGGAATATACCCGCAAGGACGGCTCCATCATCTGGATCCTGTGCGCTGACAAGATGCTCGACGACAGCACTGCGGTCGAGTTCGTGATCGACGTGACAGAGCGAAAGCGCGCGGACGCATATCAGGATATGCTGATGGCTGAACTCGACCACCGGGTAAAGAACATCCTTGCGGTCATTCAGTCGATCGCACGCCAGACCCTCGGGAGGAAGGGACAGGCGGACCCAGAGGCGGCAGAGCGGCTGATCGGCCGCATATCGGCGCTGGCGCAGTCGCACAGGCTTCTGGCCAGCAGCCGATGGGAGGGCGCGAGCTTCGGAGACCTGGTGGAGGGCGCCGTCGGCCCATACCGCAGCAGCGAAAGCGCTGATCGGGTCGTCACCGAAGGGCCGGACCTGAGGGTGACACCGAAAGCGGCGCAGACGCTCACCCTCGCCTTGCATGAACTTGTGACCAACGCGGCAAAGCATGGCGCCCTTTCTACTCAGGACGGGCGGGTTGCAGCCCGGTGGAAGCTGCGCGGTGAAGGGAACGAGCGCCGCTTGACCTTGGTCTGGCATGAGTTCGGAGGCCCGCCGATCGAAGGCCCGCCGATGCGAAAGGGATTTGGGTCGCGCCTGATCGAGCTCACGCTGGCATTCGAGCTGGGCGGCGACGTGACGCTCGACTTCGCACGGGACGGTCTCACGGCGGTGATGGACTTGCCGCTCGACAAACTCTGGGTGAGGCATGGACAACATGTTCCCGACGTCCATCGGGTCGAGGCGCTCCTTGCCGGGGATACGGCGGTGCTGAAGAACAAGAAGGTTCTTGTGGTCGACGACGAACATCTGGTCGCGCAAGAGACGGCAGAGACGCTACGCGCCGCGGGGTGCCAGGTGATCGGCCCGATGTCGAACCTCGCCCAAGCCCTGCGCGCCGCCGCGACCGAGGAACTCGAAGCGGCGGTGCTCGACATCAACCTCGACGGTGATCTTGCCTGGCCAGCGGCAGAGGCGCTTCGGGCGCGGCGCATTCCGTTTATCTTCACGACCGGGTATTCCGCGACCATCAAGCCACCGCTGAAGCTGGCGCAAGTTCCATGGATCGAGAAGCCCGTCCAGCCGCAACGCCTTCTCGAGGTGCTGGCGGCCTTGGTCGAAACAGATCTTGCCACATGATCTCCCGCCGCCCCTCTCGTCAGCTTCGCCACCACCATGGCAAGGAAGCCAGCAGGTCAGGCACTCGCAACGCAGAGGGCCGGCTGGGACAACTGCCAAACCGGGCACATAGGCGCAGTCGCCATTGTCTGGCGGTCTGAGCCACCTGCCCTCGGGACGAAAGATGGCGAGGATCGTGGGAGGAAAGCCCGGAAGCGACGTAGCCTGCGCTAGGTCAGCAAAGGGCGGTTCATGTGGATTGCCTTCAGCAGGCTGAATGGCTTCTAGCCACCCGTCCCGCTTCCAGATCAGCGTCAGCCTGCCGCGAAAGAGCAGCCTCCGGGAACTGGAAGACCCCCACGCTCTTCATCCAGAGCAGACGCTTGCACCCGGACCTGTCGCGCCCTTACGTAGCACACCTGTCTGACGGCCCTGCACCAGCGGTTGCACGGGATCGTCGCGATGCGGATCCGGTAGGATATCGGAGTATCTTTCCCAAGGCCGACTGATTGACCCAGTGGACTGCCGCCCGTAGCATCACGCCATGCCAAGATTGTCCGCCATCCTCGAAACGGTTCTTTATGTCAGCGATCTTGATCGCGCGGCAGCCTTCTACGAGACCATCATGTGCTTGCCCGCGATCCACGTTGATGGCCGGATGCGCGCCTATGATGTGGCTGGGCGCGGCGTCCTGTTGCTGTTTGTTCAGGGGGGCACACTTGAACCTGTCGAGACCCCCGGCGGCATGATTCCGCCCCATGACGGCTCCGGCCCGCTTCATGTTGCCTTTGCGATCGAGAGCGCACAGCTCTCGGCCTGGAAGGCACATCTTCTTGCTCATGATGTCGTCATCGAGAGCACTACCGAATGGCCCCGCGGCGGTCAGTCGGTTTATTTCCGGGACTCCGACGGCCATCTTCTGGAACTCGCCACGCCCGGGCTCTGGAAAGGTTACTGAGCGGCTGGCTGGGGCGAGGGCGCCTGCTTAGCGTGACGTGTGAGAAGTATGCCGGTGCGATCCGCCGGATCATCTGTGTGCAGGCGGCAATGGTGGTAAGGATCCCGAATGTCTGCGCTCTGAACTCGTGACCCTTGGACATCCGGTAGTGCCGACCAGATCACGCAAAGGTCCGCTTGACGACCCAGCTGAGCTTGGTGGCGCGGAGTCCCTGCTCTCGCCGCTTTATGATGATTAGCCGCCAGCCGTTGTGATCGAGCAGGGTTGCTATCCGATGAAGGTATTTCACCTCAACGGTGTCGCCGATAACACAATCAATGCTCCGGCGAGTTCAAGGCCGAGAACCCCGGCATCACCATCCAGGCCGAACACGTTGGAAGTTACGAGAACATCGTCACCCTCCTTCAGGCCGCCATCCCTGCCCGGTGCGCGCCCGATGCCGTCATCCTTGAGGTCACGCGCTATGGCTTGTTCGCGGAACGCAACGTGCTGATCGACCTGACCGGCTATCTTGACGCCGACCCGCTGCGGGATGAGCTTTATCCTTATGCGCGCAAAGTGGGCGTCTATGACGGCCGGAACTACATCACCCCCTTCAACTCCTGCAACTGGGCCTCGTGCGGCTTTACCGCATCAACCCCGGTGAAGGTGCGGTGGACTAGCCGCTGGTGATGGCTGCCTCAGCCATATCCATGCTGCCGGTCATCGTGGGATTTGCTCTTGTCGAACGGCACCTGGTGCGCGGCATGACCACGGGGGCCGTCAAATGACACATGAACCAGAAGGAAAGATCTTGACCCGCATTGCATTCCATCGCGGCGGTACGCTGGAATATGGCGACAGCACCCCGGCCGGTTTTTTCGCCACGTCCCGGATGGCGCTGGAAGAGGTTGAATTCGACGTCCATCCCACGCGCGACGGCCACATCGTCGTTCACCACGACCCCACGCTGGACCGGACGACGGACCGCAGCGGTGCCATTGCCGACCTGACGTTGGACGAGGTTCGCGCCGCCACCATCCTTGATGGCGCGGGCGGCCATCCCCTGCTGCTGGAGGAACTTTGCGACATCTACGCCCAAAGCCCGGTCGCCTTCCGGTGCGAGGTGAAGTCCAGCGCCGACGGCACCCCCTACCAGGATTTCGTGCCGCAGGTCATTGCCACGCAGGCCCGCCACGGCAGGCTCGAGTCCTCCCGCTTTTCGTCTTTTGACATCGGCACAGTCGGCGGATTTGGCCAAGCCTGTGACCAACCGCGCCTGTGGCTGGTCAACTCTACGCTGCTGGAGCGGGAGGGCATTGACCATGTGATCAGCATCGCCCGGGATCATGGCCTGCCGGAAATTGTGGTACACATCGACCTCGCCACCCCCACCCTCATGGAACAAGCGCTGGACGCAGGTATCGCCTTCGGCTGCTGGGCCGCCCACAGCGCCGAACAGTTCGACAAGGCGCTCGACTTTGGGGTGAAGGTATTCACCAGCGACCGCCCTACCCTCGCCATCGCCCGTCGGGAAATTTGGCTGCGACCCAGCAACAGGTTCAGGCATCGTCCTTCGCAATATCCGCAAAAGCTATCCTGCGGGGCCGCAGGTCCTGCATGGCATCGATATGGAAATCCAAGCCGGCGAGTTTGTTGTCATCGTCGGCCCCTCCGGCTGCGGGAACGCAACGCGCGCGCCGAAGAGGTCGCGCGTACCCTGCAGCTGGACCCCTACCTTGACCGCAAACCCGGCGCCCTGTCCGGCGGGCAACGCCAACGCGTCGCCATGGGCCGCGCCATGGCGCGCAACAGCTTGACCTTCCTGATGGACGAGCCGCTTTCCAATCTCGACAATGCGCTGCGCGTGGCAATGCGGAGGGAAATCAAGCAGCTTCACCGCCAGTTGGGCGCGACCATGATCTATGTCACCCACGACCAAACCGAGGCGCTGTCCCTTGCCGACCGCGTCGCCGTCTTCAAGGGCGGCCACCTGCTTCAGTTCGATACGCCAGAAGCGATCCTGCACTGCGACACGGCGGTGGGGCCGCTGACCCTGACCGTTCCGCGTGCTGCCATGCCTGCCGATCCGGACCGCTTCTGGATCCGCTATCGGATCGAAGACGCGCTTTTCTTTGACGCAGGCACCGGCGATGCGGTGCGGCTGCCGCGCACAGCCAGGTCGCTGCCGGAACAGCAGCAGGTTCCGGCATGAGCCATGACCAGCCGGCAGTGCCCCGGTTCCTGTCCGACCTCATGGCGCAGAACTCTGGCCGGCTCACGGCGGCCGATGCCCGGCTCCTGGATGTCCTGCTCAGCGATCCGGTGCGGGCCGCGATGGACAACGGGCGCGAGGTGTCGTCGCGTGCGGGGGTCCATCCGGCGTCAGCGGTGCGGCTGGCCCGGCGACTGGGTTTCGCCGGATATCCGGAGTTTCGCGGCTTTCTGCAGGCAAACCTGCTTGATGCAGGTTCTGACGACTTCGAAAACCCTGCCGCGCGCATGGCGGCCCGCCTTGTCCGCGCGACCGAGGGGCAGCTGCTTTCCACCCTTCTTGACAGTGAAATCGCCGCCCTGCAGCAGGTCAGAAGCAGCGTCTGCGACGCTGACATCCGAGCGTTTTCACAGGCGCTGCGGGACGCCCGGCGCATCTTCGTGCTCGGCCGCAGCCATGCCGCGATGCTGTCCGCCCTGATCGCCCTCCGGCTGAAGAGGTCGGGCTATGACGCAACTGACCTTGCCTCGCAGATGCACCTGCTGCCGGAACTGCTTTCCACCGTCACCGCAGATGACGTGGTGTGGCTTCTGTCGTTCCGCACACCGTCGCCGGTCGTGCTGGACCTGCGGTTCGCCGCTGCGCAAAAGGGCGCCCGGACGATTGTGCTTGGCGACATCAAAGGCGCACGCATGGATCCGCCAGCCGCTCTCCAGATCCTTGTCTCGCGCGGCGGGGTGGGGCAGTCGCAGTCGCTGGTGGTGCCCATGACCATCGCCAATGCCGTGATCCTTGATCTTGCGTCGATCGACGGAGGCAGGTCCCTTGCCGCGCTTGATGCCTTCAAGGCTTACCGCGCAAGCCTGCCGCCGCACCTGCCGCGCTGAACCGGGGCGATGTGCTGGTCGTGCTTGATCTGGATCGCCTAGGCCGGCTTGTGGGGGAGCTGATTACCTTGCTTGACCAGTTGGAAGCCCGCGGCATTGCCTTTCGCGCGCTGAACGCGCCGATGAACACCTCAACTCCGATGGCCGGGCTTTTCTGCAGCTTCAGGCCGCTTTTGCCGAAATGGAGCGCAATATCATCCGCCAGCGGGTGAACCAAAGGGCTGGCCGCAGCCCGCGCGCGCGGTCGGAAAGGCGGCGGCCCAGGATCATGACACCGGACAAACTGAACTATGCCCGGCACCTCATGAGGGACAGAACGCGGTCTATTCCGGAAATCTGCAGGGAGTTGGGCGGGATCAGACCGCCGTCCTCTACCACTACCTGCATGCTGACGGGTCACTGAAGACCGCAGGCCGCTATCTGCTTGAAAGCGTCGAAAAGGAAGAAGGTGCCGCTCGTTTGAAAGACTGATACTAGACAACGGGCATAGCCTAGAAGGCTTCCTGACGGTGCCAAAACCCCTCCCAGACTACGCGGTTTTGGCATGGGGCCCCGGCACGTGGGGTGCCGCTGGGGCCTTTTCATGCGCGCAAAATCTCTGGAACATTCGATTATCCTCCGGGTTGTCGCGCCACTTCCCTCCCAACCTGCAGGAGACCTCTGGTGAACACGGTTCCTTTGCCTCCGTTCTCCGCGCGACGTTTCTCCACGCCCGCCGTGAGGTCACGGGGGTGCGCGTCAGCGGCGCACCCCCAACGACGGCCGACCAGCCCTGAGATCTTCGGGAACGGGCGCGTGTCCCTGGAACTCCGGCTCAAGGGCTTGGGACGTGTCAAGGGGGTCTTGGGCGCTACCCAGGTGCGCCCGTTGCCGATGTTCTGAAACCTGATCGGGCACCAAAGCCTGCACGGAACCATACGCGGGATCCGCAGCCATGCGCCTTGAGGACGCGGCCTTGCGCAGCATGGCGACAACCGAAAACTGAAGAAGCTGAAAGTTTGGCAAAAAAGGACCCAGGCCGCTCGGGGATCGGAGACCTGCGGCGTTCCCGCAGGTCCCTTCCCCTCGGCGTTCATCAGGACATGTTCCAAACGAAAAACGGGCGGGTGATCCCACTGGCTCACTCGTTACCACACCAAAACAGATCACTAGCTAACCGCGCGCTACTGCGTAGGTACTGAATTGCTTGATCCTTCGGAACCGGGGCTGGCACCGCGATCCGTGTCAGGCAACTCCGCATTTGGTGCTGCGGCCGGATCGGCGGCATCCTGCTCCACTTCCGGTCGTTGCGGATCCACGTTCGGGACGGCATCAAAGGGATCTGGTTCAACCCACACGACGCTCCCTCAAATCTTCCGTTTCCCCCAACCATATCATCGGCTCTTTGCTCGAAGTCGCGCCAGCGCTTGCATCTATGGGGTTCCACTGTCGCAGCAGAAAGAGGGTGTGCCTGCTCAAGCCTTTGGCTTCTTTACCACTCCTTGTTCATTCAGCACGACGGCGAGCTTTTGGCGTATTGAGATTTAAATTCAGGTTCAATCCAACGTCAGCAGTCCGCTCTTCGCGCCAGTGCAAATCACAACGCGGGCCCAGGCGCATTTTTAATGCCTCGCGGGCCTTCGGATCAGACATCTTCCGGCCGCCCGACCCGCTCCCCCTGACTTCTGGAGGACAACGGTGCCGAAGGACAAGTGGCGCCCACAGCGCCTCTTCGCGGTAGCTGTGCCCCAGATCAGTCAGTTGTAAGTGAATAGCCAAATCCGCGATGATTGCGGATGATGCGCACGTCCTGGCCTTGGTCCACCTTCTTGCGCAGGTAGGCGATGTAGACCTCGACGATGTTGGTGTGGGGGTCGAAATTGTAGCCCCAAACGGCCTTCAGGATATCTGTGCGGCTCACGACCTTGCCGGCACTTTCAACGAGGAATCGCAAGAGCGCGAACTCGGTCGCCGTCAGGCCCAGTTCCCGTTCTCCGCGCCAGGCCACTTTCTGGCCAAGATCGAGGCGGAGGTCCGCAACTTCCAGCGCCTCTGCAACATCACGCTCCGGCGCGCGCCGCAAGAGCGCGCGAAGCCGCGCGAGAAGCTCCTCGAAGGCGAAGGGCTTTGTCATGTAGTCATCCGCGCCCGCGTGAAAGCCCTCCACCTTGTCTCCGAGCGCGTCCTTTGCGGTGAGCATCAGGATCATGGTCTGGATGCCGGCGGTGCGCAATTGATGGCAGATCTCGGCCCCCTCGGCGTCAGGAAGCATTCGGTCAAGAATGATGATCCGGTAGCTTCCCGACGCCAGACGCTCTGGCAGGCCAGACCCGATTGGGGACACATCGACCCCATACCCTTCCGCCCGCAGCCCCTGAGCGAGAAATCCAGCGATCTCGGGATCGTCCTCGACCAGAAGAATGCGCGTGGTCATGCCGCGGCCTCTACCAGCGGCATTGCGATTTCTACCGTTGCGCCGCCATCCGGCCGGCTGTCGATCCGGATGGTGCCATCATGCTGATCGACGATCCACTTGGCAATGGAAAGACCCAGGCCGAGCCCGCGCCCTGATCGCCCGCGGGAAGGTTTGCCGCTGTAGAAACGCGTGAAGGCGCTGCCGAGCTCCTCCTCCGTGAAACCCAGGCCTTCGTCGCGCACCCGGATGACGGCATGCTGCGCCTCCCTGGCAAGGCCGACCTGGACCGTCGTGCCGGGAGGCGCGAGCTTTATCGCATTGTCGAGCGCGATCAGTACCGCCTGGCGCAGCCGATCGCCATCACCGCGAACGATGAGCGGCTCGGACGGCTGATGCGGAAGGATCGTGACATCCTTGCGCCCCAGCAACCCCCTCCCGTCCAGAAGGATGTCCGCGATCACCTCCTGAAGAACCACGTCGTTCTTCCTGACCATGATCGATCCTGTCTCTGACCGCGCAAGGAAGAGTAGATCGTCAACGAGCCGCCCGATCTGTTCCGCCTTGCGCACGACTGCCTCAAGCGCAGAGCGGAGATGTTCCGGTCCGGCAGCCGGATCCCGCAGGGTGACCTCGGCCTGACCACGCAGGATGGTCAGCGGAGTCCTGAGCTCGTGACTGATGTCGGCAAAGAAGCTGGCGCGGCTTGCATTGACCGCACGGAGCTTTTCGTTGGTTGTCTCCAGTTGCTCGGTGCGTTCGCGAAGCTCGCGGGTACGTGTCTCGACCTGCTCGGCAAGCGTCGCCTTTGCCTGAAGCAGACTGTCGCGCTGCTCCCTCAGCTGCCGGGTCATCTGGTTGAACCGGTCCGCGAGATGGCTGAACTCATCGCCGCTCTTGTTGCCGACGACGTAGTTGAGATCCCCCTTGCCAACGGCCTCGGCGCCGGCCGCAAGATCGGCAACCGGACGCAGGATCAGGCGGTTGAGCATCAGGACGTTGCCGATGCCGAGAATGCCAACCAGGATGATCAGGCTGATCGCCATGAAGATGGACTGGCGCGACAGGTTCTCGGAGCTTGCAAGGGCTTGCTCTACCTCCTGCCGCTCGCGCGCCGTCGCCTGCTCGATGAGCTGCCAAAGCATCCGGTCAAGGCGATGTTCGATCTCCCGGCTGTAGATCAGTTCGGCTTGTCGCCTGTCGCCCAGGGCAAGCGCGCTGATCAACTGAAGCTTCACCTCGCCAATCTGCTGAACAAGGCGCTCCATCTCGTCAATCCGGTCAAGCCCGCCCCAAGTTGCACCAGGTTCCCCGGCAAGCACGTGTTCACGCGTGATCAGCTCGCGCTGCCGCTCCAGCCGGAACAAGAGCGCGTCACGAGCATCTGGAATGTCGGCCTCCTGGCCGTTGAGGATGAAGAGTTCCGCGATCTGCTCCGAGTAGCGGTTAGCCTCGGCGGCGACGAGGTTGATGTTGCGAAGCTGCTCGTAGGACGTCTTGAGCTGGCGCCGATCGTCGTTGGTATATGCAAGCGCGACCACGATCGCAGCGCAGACCAGCGTGACGGTCATCAGCTTTACCAGGTGGCTTAACAGGATCTTGGTCCGTATCCGCATGCAGATGCTTTGCCTCCCGTGGTCCACATTGAGCGCCAGTCCTGAAGCTACATGTTAGGCCCATCGTGAGCGGGGAAAAACCGCCGATCAAGCCTCTAACGGTATTCTAATTTGATCGTCGCGGGGGCGCCTTTAACCTTCTCGTCACCTGAGTGTCGCAATGGCGCCACGAAAATGAGCGCCCCTGACCGGGAGTGAGACGTTGTTAAAGATCAGGGCAGTTGAAGCGAATGGAGCCGGCGCGGCATTTTGTTCGGGCGCTGACAGGCACACGCCGCCGCCCCGGGTCGTGCTTTACTCGCACGACACGCTGGGCTTCGGTCATCTGCGGCGCAATCTGCTCATCGCGCGCGCTCTTCGGCAATGCCATGCCCGGCCCGACATTCTGCTGATCGCCGGGATGCGCGAAGCGGGCGCCTTCGAGATGCCCGAGGGCGTCGATTGCGTGAGCCTGCCCGCATATGCCAAGGGCGCGGATGGCGTCTACCGCGCCCGCGATCTCCAAAGCGGTGTCGATGCGCTTCGGGCGCTTCGGGCCTCAATGATCCGCGCCGCGGTCGAGGCCTTTTCCCCTGACCTGATGATCGTGGACAACGTTCCGCGCGGCGCGCTGTTTGAACTTGATCCAACTCTCAAGCTCTTGGGCAAGAAGAAGGGAACGCGGCTCATCCTCGGGCTTCGGGATGTCATCGATGAACCGGCCACGGTGCGGCGGCAGTGGCTGCGCCAGCGCAACATCGAGGCTTTGCGCAACTTCTATTCGGCGGTCTGGATCTATGGCGATCCGGCGCTTTACGACGCAGCTTTCGAATACGGGCTGGGCGGCGACCTGGCCCCCAGGATGACCTACACCGGCTACCTTGACCAGCGGGCGCGGCTCGCCTCACCGGCGGCGGAAAGCGTGCGGCGCGCGCTCGTTGGCGATGATCCGCGGCCCTACGTGCTCTGCATGGTGGGCGGCGGTCGGGACGGGGCGGCCCTTTGCCAAGCCTTTGCGGGGGCGCAGCTTCCAAAGGGATACCGGGGCATCCTTGTCACCGGAACGCAGATGCCAAAGGAGGAACGCCACCGCATCAACGCCATGGCCGAGGCGCGGGACGATCTTGAGGTGCTCTCTTTCGTGCGCGAGCCGATCGCGCTTCATGCGGGCGCTGCCGCGGTGGTCGCGATGGGCGGTTACAACACGGTGACGGAGGTGCTGTCGCTTGGCCGGCCTGCACTTATCGTCCCACGTGCGAAACCGCGTGCCGAGCAACTGATCCGGGCCGAGCGGCTCGCGGCACGCCGCTTGATCGACATGCTACCGCTTGAAGCGTTGTCTCCCGCGGCCATTGGGCAATGGCTTGCAGCGCTGCCGGGCCGGCCTGCGCGCCGGGGACATGCAACGCCCGACCTTCGCGGGCTCGAGCGTGTGCGGGAACTCGCCGATGCTGCCCTGGGCAGGCCGGCACTCAACCTGCGGGCAGGATGAAACAGGAGATGCGACAGATGCACAGCAATTTCCCCAAGGTCGGCTACGTCATGAAGCGCTATCCGCGTTTTTCAGAGACATTCATCGTGAACGAGATCCTTGCGCATGAGGCCGCCGGCTACCCCGTCGGAATCTTCGCGCTTCGACCCGACGAGGAGACGCATTTCCAGGACATCCTTGGCCGCGTTAAGGCGCCGGTCGTCCGGATCCCCGACAAGATCAAGAATACCGAGGAGTTCTGGCAGCTCCTGAATTCAGCACGCGCGCGCCTTCCAAAGGCGTGGGATGCACTGGCCACGATGGATGGCGCAGCGGGCAACGACGTTGCCCAGGCAGTCCTTCTTGCACTTGCCTGCAAGAAGCAAGGCATCGGGCATCTGCATGCCCACTTCGGAACTGTTGCGACCACGGTTGCGCGGCTTGCAGCTCGCCTCGCCGGGATCGGCTACAGCTTTACCGCCCATGCCAAGGACATCTACTTCGACTATGAGGAAAGCATCGATCTCGACGTGAAGCTGCGTGATGCGACCCATGTTGTGACCGTGTCGGATTACAACCTGCGCTATCTGCGGCACCGCTTCAGGGGGGATGCCTCGCGGGTCACCCGTCTCTACAATGGCCTCGATCTCGACCGTTTTGCATTTCATGAGCAGGACAATCCCGACGGGGCTATCCTCGCGGTCGGACGGCTGGTGGAGAAGAAGGGCTTCCACATCCTTATCGAGGCCATTCGCGTCATGCGGGAGGAAGGCCGCGCTGTACGCTGCCGGATCGTCGGCGGCGGTGAGGAAGCGGCCAATCTCTCGGCGCAGGTGGCGGCAAGCGGCCTTCAGGACGCTGTGGAACTGATGGGGCCGCGGCCGCAGGCAGAGGTCATGGCGATGATGCGAGAAGCGGCCGTCTTTGCCTGCCCCTGCGTCGTGGGCCGCAATGGAAACCGCGACGGTTTGCCAACCGTGCTTCTGGAAGCGATGGCGCTTGGAACTGCGGTCGTGGCCACGGACGTGACGGGCATTCCGGAGCTTGTTCGTGACGGACAGACGGGCCTCTGCGTGGCCGAGGGTGATCCTGTGGCGCTTGCACAAGGGTTAAGCCGGCTGATGGACGACGCGAACTTGCGCCGCCGCTTGGCAAAGGCAGGGCGGGAAGCGATCGAGCGCGACTTCGACATCCGGATAAACGCGGCCCGGCTGCGGAACATGTTCGCCAAACAGACGGTCGAAAGACCCGAACCGGCCCGGGAGATCGCGTGATGCGGATTGCATACGTCTGTACCGATCCCGGCATTCCGGTCTTCGGCGCAAAGGGAGCATCGATCCACGTGCAGGAAATGCTGCGGGCTTTTCTGCGCCGTGGCGCTTCCATCGTGCTGATCTCGCCGCGGCTTGGCGATCCCGCCCCGCATGACCTTGCACCGGTCATCTGCCGGGCGCTGCCTGCGCCTCCACCGGGCGGAGCGGAGGAACGGGCTGACTGGGCGCTGGCGACCAATGCCCGTGTCGCCGAGGTGCTTGCATCCTTGGGGCCTGTGGATCTTGTTTACGAACGGCATGCGCTCTTTGCCCATGCGGCGATGGAATGGGCGCGGGCACGAGATGTGCCATCCGTTCTTGAACTCAACGCGCCGCTGATCGAAGAGCAGCTCTGCCATCGGACGCTGGTGCAGGGTCAGGACGCTGTCGCGAGCGCGAGGCGCGTATTTGCCGCGGCAGGCTTCGTCGCGGCTGTCTCGGCCGGGGCTGCCGCCTACGCCGTCGGACACGGCGCGGAACCTGACCGTGTGGCCGTTGTCCCGAATGGCGTCGATCCTGCCCGTTTTCCCCTGTGCCCCCCGCCCACGGGGCCTTCCACGATCGGCTTCCTTGGCTCGCTGAAGCCTTGGCATGACACGACGGTCCTCGTTGATGCCGTCGCCCGGCTGCGCGGCGGTCCAGTTCCCGATGTACGCCTCCTGATCGTCGGCGATGGGCCGGAGCGCCCGCGCATCGCAGCGCGCATCGCAGCGCATGGGCTGGAGGATGCGACCGAGTTCACGGGCGCTGTGCCGGCAGCCGAGGTACCTCGGCATCTTGCGCGGATGCATGCGGGTGCGGCACCTTATGCGGGTGGTCCCTCCTTCTATTTCTCGCCGCTCAAACTCTACGAGTACATGGCGGCGGGGCTGCCGGTCGTGGCGAGTTCCGTCGGCGACCTGCCGGAGGTGCTCGGCGGGGGGCGGTTTGGCATCCTTGTTCCACCGGATGATCCCGATTCCCTTGCCGCGGCACTGGCCCGGCTGGCGACCGGGCCCGAGCTTCGGGCGCGGCTTGGGCAGGCAGGCCGGGACCACGTTCGAGCTCACCGCTCCTGGGATGCGGTAGCCTCGCGCATTTTGGCCGCGGTCGGCGTGGCGGAGGCGGTGTGATGGCAGGTTCACACCCCCCGTCGCTGGCCAAGTCACTGCCGGGCCTGCGGCGCGTGATCCTGCGGTTCATGCCGTATCTCAGGCCACACCGCCCGGTTCTGGCGGGTGCCACGCTCGCACTGGTGGGTGCGACACTGATGCGCCTTCTGGAGCCGTGGCCGCTGAAGTTCGTCATCGACCGGGTGGTGCCGTCGACCGTGGCGGGCACCGGCGGTTCAGGCATCGCGGCTGTCGACGCTCTTGACCCGATGGTCCTGCTTGCGCTCTCGGCGGGCGGCCTTGTCGCCGTTATCGGGTTTCGGGCGCTCTTCCAGTATCTGTCCACCATCGGGTTCGCCCTTGTCGGCAGCCGGGTCCTGATGGAGGTGCGCCATGCGCTCTTTCGTCATCTTCAGGGACTCTCGCTCAGCTTCCACACGCGCGCCCGCACTGGTGATCTCACCACCCGGCTTATCGGCGATATTGGGATGCTGAAGGAAACGGCGGTCACTGCGGCTCTGCCGCTTGCGGCAAATGCGCTGATCCTTCTCGGGATGCTGGGGGTGATGCTCTGGCTCGACTGGCAACTTGCCCTTATCGCGCTGATCCCTCTTCCGCTTCTCTGGTTTGGCTCGGTTCGGATCGGCAAGCGGATCCAGGAGGTGAGCCGGAAGCAGCGGCGGCTTGAGGGTGAAATGGCTGCGACCGCCGCCGAGGCGATGGCGGGGATGCGAACGGTCCAGGCGCTGTCGATCGAGGGTCGCGCCGCCGAAAGCTTTACCGGCGCAAGCAGGAAGAGCCTCAAGGATGCGGTCAAGGCCAAACGCCTTGCCGCCGGGCTTGAGCGGGGGGTGGATCTGCTGGCGGCCTTCGCCACCGCGCTTGTGCTGTACTTCGGGGCGCTTCAGGTACTGCGGGGGCGGCTGACGCCGGGCGATCTCATCGTTTTCATCACCTACCTCAAGGCGACCTTCCGCCCGATCCGCAGCTACGCCAAATACACCGCACGGCTTGCCAAGGCGACCGCTGCCGGTGAGCGGGTCGTCGAACTCCTTGATGAAGTGCCGGACGTCCGCGACGCGCCCGATGCGCAGCCAGCGCCAGCATTGCGCGGCGACGTCACCTTCGACCAGGTCAGCTTTGCCTATAACCGGGATTGTTCGACCCTCGACGGCCTCTCCCTGACTGTTCCGGCAGGCAGCAGCGTCGTTCTTACGGGATCGTCGGGTGCCGGGAAATCGACCCTCGCGACGTTGCTCCTCCGGCTTTACGACCCGAACTCGGGCCGCATCCTCTTTGACGGCGCCGACATCCGGGGCTTTACCCTGGCCAGCCTGCGCGCGCAGGTAAGCCTGGTGCCGCAAGAGACGCTGCTCTTTCGCGGCACGTTGGCAGAGAACATCGCCCTCGGCGCGGGACGCGAGGTCAGCGCGGAAGAAATCGCGGCCGCCGCGCGTCGCGCCAATGCGCATGATTTCATCGTGGCGCTGCCCGACGGGTACGAAACCGAGGTGGCCGAACGCGGCGCCACCCTGTCTGCCGGACAACGGCAGCGCATAGCGATCGCCCGCGCGATGCTTCGCCAGAGCCCCATCCTGATCCTTGACGAACCAACGACCGGCCTAGACGGCGCCAATGAGGCTGCGGTCACCGATGCGATCTGGAAACTGGCGGCGGGCCGCACGACGTTTCTTATCACCCATGATCTCTCGCTGGCCGAGCGCGCCGACCGCATCCTCTACCTCGAAGATGGTCGGATTGCAGAGGACGGACCTCACAACGCGCTCCTTGCGCAGGGTGGGCGCTACGCCCGGCTTTGGCGGCTCCAGACGGGGGCGCAGGACAGGGGGGCGCATCGCCATGCTGTCGCCGGCTGACTGGGCTGTCTGCGGGCGCGATCCGGGGCTTCCGGGCCTTGCGCTTCTTCTTGACGCCGATGCGCTTGCGCTGCGACTGGGGCTTGCCGATCTGGCGCATGCTTACCTCCGCTACAAGCCGCGGACGAGCTGCGCGGCCGGTTACCTGCATCCAGAGGCTGGCCCCCTTGCAGCCTATGCTTATCCGGCCGCCCGCTATGCTGAAGTCCACGCCCGGCAGAAATGGCGGGAGGATCCTGACGTGCACTTCCTCGACGCCGAGCAGGTGGTCGTGATCCCGGCGCGGCTCGACCGGGGTCTTCGGGCACTCCGGCGCTTTTACGACCCGGACCGGCGGCCGGACTTCCTCCGCCCGCTGCTTGCATCCCGCGGAAGCGTCATCGACGACACCTGCCATGTCCTGCGCTACAAGCCCGGGCGGCGGCTGGTTGCACAGCTTCGTTCCGGGGCAGAACCGCAAGCGGCGCTGAAGATCACTGGGCGGGCGGATTTTGCCCAGGCACTTATCGGGGCGACCGCCGCCGCCGCGCTCGGTGGTGCGCCCCTGCTTGGCGCAGATTTCGACCACTGCGCGCTGGCGACCGGCTGGATCGGGGGCATGCCGCTCTGCCCGGAGGGAAGGGGAGGCCAGCCAACGCAGGATGAACTCGAACAAACGGGCGCCACACTCGCCCGGATTCACGCAGCGCCATTCATGCCGGCGGCACGTCTGTCGCGCGAAGGCGAAGCGACAGCCGCGCGTGAGGCCACCGCCGCGCTGATCGCGCTTGACCCGCCGCTGGCGCAGGCGGCGAACCGGCTCGCTGCTGCGGTTTCAGAGGCACTTCTGGCAGCGCCTTGGCAGGGGGCGCTGGTGCATGGGGATTTCAGCGCCGATCAGGTCGTCATGCGCGACGGGCGCGCGATCATCGTTGACTGGGACCACGCGGCCTGTGGCGATCCGGCAGTGGATTTTGGCGTCTTTCTTGCCCGGCTGGACGCGCAGGCACTTGACGGAACAATTACCGCCGCAGCTGCCGAAAATATCGGGGGTGCTCTGGCCACGGGCTATGCCAAGGTGGCCGGTGCCGTGCCGGAAGGCGTCAAGCTCCAGCACGCGCGAGGCTTGCTCATGCTGGCGAGCGAGGGGTTCCGAATGCGGCTTCCCAATTGGCCGGCGCGGACGGAGGCGCTCCTCGCCCGTGCGGAAGCGCTGCTTGCGCAGACCGGGCAGCGCCGCCACGACCCTGTTCCGCGGATTGGCCCTATTCCGGACACGCGCGAACCGGAAACTTCGCAGGTTGACCTCGCTCTCGACCGGCACGGGATGCGGTACCGCCTTGCGACGGCGCTCGGCCGTGATCTGGCGGACGTGCGTCTGGCCCAGCCCGTCCTCATGCGACACAAGCCGGGGCGGCGCGCACTTGTCGCCTATGATCTGGTCTTACGAGAAGACGGAAAGCTTCGTCGGCAGCGGCTCACCGGCAAGCTGCGGGCGAAGGGGCTCGACCGGCGAACGCCGAGCCTCCACGTCGAACTGCGCGATCTGGGGCTGGATGGTGGCGACGGCGTTGGCGTTCCTGCGGTGCATGGCGCGGTGGAGGATCTTGGCCTGTGGCTGCAGGAACGGGTGCCTGGTGTCCCGCTTGGCGCACTGCTGGTGCCCGGCGGCGCGACTGGCCCACTCCGCCTTGTCGGCACGGCGCTCGCCCGGCTGCATGGCACGCCGATCGCGCCCTGGCGTGAGTGGAGGGTGGATGACGAGCTGAACGTGCTTGGCCAGGCGCTCGACCGTGCGGCACTCCACCGTCCGGATCTTGCAGCGGAATGCAGAACCCTTTGCAATTTCGCCACCCAGAAGCTCAAGGCGTTGCCTGCGGGCGATACTGCCGGCATCCATCGCGACTTTTACTTTGACCAGGTGATCGTCGACAAAGATCGTGTATGGCTGCTCGACCTTGACCTGTATGCGGCTGGCGATCCCGCCCTCGACCTCGGCAACTTTCTTGCGCATCTCGATGAACTGGGCCTGCGTCTTTATGGGGCACCAGAGGCGTTGCGGCCGCAGGGAGAAGCCTTCGTGGACGGCTACAGGGCTGCGGCAGCCTATCCGCCAGACACCGGAAGGATCGAGACTTGGCGAGCGGTTTCGCTTGCAAGACACGTTTACCTCAGCATGGCGATCACGGGGCGGGCGCACACGACAGACCGTCTGCTCGCCCTGTCGCTGTCAGCACTTGCTCCCGGCGCAGAACGCCATGCGACCTGCCTTGGCACGGGCACCTGAACATGGGCGGGAGGCAAAAGTGCTGCCGTGACCGCAGTCGGGAGCAGCCGTGGCCCGATACAAGAACTCAACTCATCCTCTGCCCAAAGGCGTGATCGGATGCTGAACACGGACGGTCAATGATGAAGCAAGAACGCCCGGCACCTTGCATCGCTTTTGTTCTCGGCAAGCCACCGCGGGCCGAAACGATTTTTCCCGCTGTCATGCACGACCTCCGGCAGCGCGGGTTTTCCGTGCACCTGCACCTCCCTCACGAGCACAAGGACACCATGCCACCCTGGCTTGATGAGGCAGCCATGATCGTGCACCGGGGCCTGCGCCCCGCGTCGCTCCACGCCCTCGCGGCGTACGAGAGCCGGGGCCGCCGCTGCATCAATCCGGTTGAAGGTGTACGCGTTGCCCTTGATCGGTGGGCTCTGCACGAGCGGCTGGTGCAAGCCGGGCTTCCGGTGCCACGGGCGCGGCTTGCCGAAGACTGGAAGGCGGCCTCCGCCTTCGGGGAAAAGGCGCACGTGGTGTTGAAGCAACGCGACGCCAGTCGCGGGCGCGGCGCTGGCACCGCATTCCTTGGGCCCGGCAAGGTTCCGGAGCTGCCGCTTCTGACGGGTCCCTTTCTTGTGCAGGATCACGTCGCAGGCGATGGGTGGGATCGCAAGGTCTATGTCGTCGGCAGGTCGGTCTGGGGGCTTTTGAAGCCCTGGCCGCGGCTGGACGTACCGCATAAGCTGCCATTCCGCCCCAGCCCCATGTTGGAGGCACTTGCGCTGCATGTGGGAAGCGCGACCGGCCTGAGCATCTACGGCGTCGACTTCATCGAACACGATGACGGCTCTGCAAGCATCGTTGATGTCAACGCCTTCCCCAGTTTTCAAGGCATCGACGGGGCCGCCAAATCCGTAGCCGGTCACGTGGTCGATCACCTACAGGCCGCGCCAAAACATGCCATCGGGTCGCGCAAGCTGCGGCAAGCATAGCGGACCTGCAGTGTCCCTGCCTCAGTCTGCAAGCTGGCGGAAGTTCTGAAACCGGTTGTTGTGCGTCCTGAACTGGCCCGTGCGGAGCATGTTCTAGACCGATTTCCAGCAACAACCGAAAAACTCAGGGCCTGAACGGGGACCGATTGCCCGATTTACTTGTTCTTCTTGGGAGGGAGTCGGGCGACTCAGGGACGGTTGGAGACTTAGGAGAGCCTTTTCTACGGGTTCCGGATCGAAGATCACGTGCCTGTTGCTCACCTGTTGCGCAAGGCAAGCTGTGGCGCCTGCGCGTTTCGAGAACCGCTCAATCTCGACCGCCCCGTCGCCACATTCGCTGGAGTCCTCAACGGCCCTGTTACGGGATGATCCGGCTTTGCCGACAACCCAGTGAGTTTGAAAATTCGGCGTCGAGATTTAGATCCAGAGGAACATGAGAGACAGCGCATGTTCTGTCTCCCCAGCGTGCTGAAGTGGGGCACCGCCGCCTCGAACCCGTCGAGTGCATTGCCGAGCAGTGCATCGTCTCCGCCGCTTCGCGCGCCGCAGTTGCTGTTGCATCCGGATCCGTCAGGTCGGCTTGAATGGAGGCGCCCGTTCAGCCGTTTGCGTGACGGGCCCAGTATCTTCCACCAATTGCCGCTCAGTGCGCGCATCACCCCGTCTCCGATGATCCCAGCCGTGCCGCAACCAGCGCGGTTCCCGCTGCCATGGCTACCACTCCATTCCAATCTTCCCGAAGTGCCCGCCACTTATCTCGAAGCGGAATGCATCGGCAAGCTTTTCGAGCGGAAAGCGACGGTCCACGATCGGACGGATCGTGCCCCCGTCGAGCGCACGGACGAAGTCCTGCTGCTGGCGCCGGCTGCCAACGATCAGGCCCTGGAGCCGCGCCTGCTTGGCCATGAGGGCAGCGGTCGGCACCTGGCCCGCGCCACCAGTCAGTACACCTATCAGCGAGATATGCCCCCCCACGCGCACAGCCTCGATTGACTGCGCCAAGGTGCCGGGACCGCCGACCTCAACCACGTGGTCCACACCGCGCCCGCTTGTCCAGTTCCGGACGACGCGGCCCCAGTCCTGCTGCTCGCGATAGTTGACGAGAAAGTCGGCACCGAGGTCGCGCGCGCGCTCGAGCTTTTCCCCGGAGGAGGAGGTGATTGCCACGTTGGCGCCCATCAGCTTCGCGATCTGGAGCCCCCAGATCGAGACGCCGCCGGTGCCGAGCAGCAGCACCGTGTCCCCGGGCTTCAGCCCGCCATCGGCGACAAGCGCCCGCCATGCCGTCAGGCCTGCTGTTGTGATCGTCGCCGCCTCGACTGCGTCGTAGCCCGCGGGCGCATGAGTGAAAGCAGTGGCAGGAAGTACCACATGCTCTTGTGCGAACCCATCAATGCCGTCCCCCGGGGTGCGGCTGAAGTCGCCCACGCGTGGCGCGCCGTCCTGCCAGTCTGGAAAGAAGCACGACACCACCATGTCGCCCGGTGCAAACTCGTCCACGCCGGCCCCAACGCTTTCGACCAACCCTGCTCCGTCGGCGAGCGGAATGCGGCCATTCTCGGTCGGCATCCGGCCCGTGGCGACTCCCAGGTCATGGAAGTTCAGCGAACTGCCGTGCAGCGCGACCCGGATCTCTCCCGGGCCGGGCTCTCCGGGGTCCGGCCGCTCTTCCAGAACCAAGCGGTCAAGTCCGCCAGGCGATTGCAGCGCCATTACCTTCATTCATCGCTCCTTATCGTTCAGTCTCATGACAGTCATCAGTCACACCGGGACCATGCGGTTGTTGATCACGAAACGGTGGGTCGCAGCGGTGCATATGGCTTACGTCATTTGGTCCTCGCTCCCGATGCATGATCTGCATCAGCTCAGGGTACCCGTCAGGGGCGAGGGCACCATAAGCGTGCACTGCAATGAGCGTATCCTTAAGCAGGAACATATCTCCCGACGCGCCTATTGCCAGAAGGTTCCGGCAAATGCAGCGCGGGCCTCCCCAAGTTCGCGAGCGTGCCACGTTCGTTCAGGGGCCTTATGGTGTCTTGACCCACGACCTCGGGAGCCGGCAGGCGATAGCCCAACGATGGCGGTGCCGGGTGGTGTAGTGTCGGCGCCAATTCTCGATCATGATCCGGCCCGAGGCTGTAAAGATCTCTCCTTGAGCAGCTCGATCACAGGTGGCAGTTGCGCCAAATTGCCGGATGGACCGCCGCGGCGGGGTCGAGTGCAACAGATGCATGAAGAGACCCATGATCATTCGAACCCTGACGCAAAAACGCACTAGAATCCTTGGGCAGATCAAGGCCTATGAGGACTAACCCGTGTTTGCGAAGCATGAACTTGCGCATGTGAATGCGACCATCCAGCTCCCTTGCGGCGACCGAGCGACAGCGCGCGCTATATCGTGAGCCAACTGCGAGCACTTGAGTTCGTGATACAGATGCGGCCTCGCTCCGCTGATCACTATCTCGGCGAGCGGCTTCTTGAAAATGCCGCATGAACAGGCCTGACAGAAGACCTCACTCTATCACACCCTCAGAAGGAGGTCCTTGCACTACGGGCAGTAACCAGAGAAATGGCTGGTTTGTGTGATAGCGGCCACCAGCCCATGCTGAATTAGCGTAATAACGCCCACCTGATGGACGGAAAGCCCATAAGGCGAAGATGCCAGTGTCGTCACCGCATCGGGAAGGCGTCTGGCAGGAACATCCAGGGCAGCCACATGAACAGGCCCGGGATGAAGATACCCGCGACGATAATCGCCATGACCAACCCGATCAGCGGCATGATCGCCACGAAAGCGCGGGGGGTGGAAACGCCGCCGATCTGCGTCGCGATCAGCAGACAGATACCATAGGGCGGGGTAATGAGGCCCAGCGTCAATGAGAGCACGACGATCAGCCCCAGATGCACCTGATCGATTCCGCCGATGTTGCCGATACTCTGGATGATGGGCAGGAAGATGATGACCGCTGTCACCGGGCTCAGCACCGTACCGATGATCAGCATGAACGCCATGATCATCAGCATCAGCCCAATCCGCGTGTCCGTCACCGAAAGGATGAACTCCGCCACCTCCCGGGCGATGCCGAGGTAGGAAATCAGCCATCCCATTATCCCCGCCGCCGCGACTGCGAACATCGGCAGCGAATAGGCGATGACCGTGTCCGAGAAGATCCCTGGCAGGTCCCGCACCCGGATCGCCCGATAGAACCCCATGGCCAGCAACAGTCCTACGACCACGGCAATGGCCGCCGCCTCGGTCGCGGTGAAGACACCCAGCGTGATGCCCCCCAGGATGACGATCGGCAGGATCATTGGTGGTGAAGCATGCATTCCCGTAGTGATAACCCGGCGGAAGCTCGCCCGCTCCTGCGGACGGATGTCGAATTTGCGGGCGACGACGTAGGTATAACCCATCTGCGACAGCCCCACGAGGATCCCGGGCATGATGCCTCCCAGAAACAACGCGCCCACCGAGATGTTGCCGAACGCGCCGTAAATCACCATAAGGATCGACGGCGGGATGATCCCCCCCAGAACCGAGGAGGCCGCCGTCAGCGCCACCGCGAAGGGCGCAGGATAACCTGCCTTCTTCATCGCCGGGATAAGGACGCCCCCCACGCTGGCCGTATCCGCCGCGGCCGATCCCGACAGGCTCGCGAACATCATCGAGACCATGACGTTTATGTGGCCGAGCCCGCCCCGGACGTGGCCCACGGTGGCATCGGCAAAGTTCAGCAGCCGGTCAGTGATACCTCCGTCGTTCATCAGCCGCCCCAGCAACAGGAAGAACGGCACCGCCAGCAGCGGGAAGGAATTGATGCTCGCGAACATCTGGTTGACGACTGAGGTCAGCGGAATGCCCAACTGGCCGATCGTGATGATCGAGGCCAGCCCGATGGCGAAGGCAATGGGAACGCGCAGGCCGATGAGGACGAGAAAGCTCGCGATAAGCGTCAGGATGGGGGGCATCGGTCAGTTATCCTCTTGCGGACGTTCGGCGGCCCGCCGGGATCGAAGTTGGCGGACGTCGTCCCATAGTACTTCTATCGAAAAAAGCGCCATCGCCAGACCCGACACCGGGATAGCGGCAAAGACATAGGCCAGCGGCATCTGCAGAGAGACCGAGGACCGGCGCCATCCCATGTCCATGAACAGGTTGCCATGCACGACCAACACGTAGATCACCGGCAGGCAGGCCAGGCTGCCGAACAGCCGCAGCGCATTGTTGGCGTTGATCATACGCTCGGGCAGAATCTCCACGATGTAATGTGCCCTTCGCCGCAGCGCGACGGCAGCACCAAGAAAAACAGACCATACAAAGCAGAACAGCGCCACCTCGTCTGTCCATCCGACCGATATCTTCAGGTAGTTCCGTGCCATGACCTGGTAGAAGATCGTCGCGATGAACACCGCAAAAAGGCTGCTGGCGACAAACATGAAGACCCGCTCGATCAGCGTGTTCAGGCTGTGCATGGTGCCCTCCTTGACAAGGGGCGGCGGGGGCGCGCCCCCGCGCCGGCAGTGAAGCGTCAGTGCAGGGCGCGCACGGTCTCTAGCAGGTCGGTGATGTCGAGACGTTCAGCGTACTCATCGTGCAGCGGCATTGCGGCGGCAATGAACGCCTCCTTGTCCACCTCCGACACGGTAACGCCCTGATCCTCCAGCTGGTTGATGAGTTCGGCATCGTACTGCTCACCCATATCGGTGCCGACTGCGGCCGCAACCTGCGCCGCAGCCTCGATTGCCGCACGATCTTCTTCCGACAGCCGGCCCCACGTGATCTCGCTGATGGAGATATGGCTCATCATGATCTGGTGTTCGGTCTTCGAGTGGTAGCGGGCAACCTCATAGAGCCGGCCGCCATAATAGCCGCTGATCGTGCTTTCGAACGCGCCTACGACACCAGTCTGGACGCCGGTATAGACCTCGGTCCAAGGCAGCGAGGTAGTAAGCGCCCCTGCCGCCTGCCACATCTCGGCATCAAGCTGCGAGCCAGTGACGCGCATCCGCACGCCCCGCAGATCGTCCGGGCTGGTAACGGGGCCTGCGGCGGTGGACAGGTTGCGCGTGCCGCCGCCAGTGAAGGCCAGAAGGTTCAGGCCAACGCCCGCATTCGCGACTTCATCCTTGAAATACTGGAAAACCTCACTCTCGGGCGCGGTGACGGCGCGGAACGTGTCCATACCGTCGAACAGGTAGTTGAAGCTGAAGAACTCGAACTTCTTGACGAAGGGGGAAATGTTCTGAACCCCGCCGATCATCACGTCCACGGTGCCGATGCGCATTTCGTCGACCACCGTCTGGTCGTTGCCCAGCTGGCCGCCCGGGAAGATCTCGACCGTCAGGTCGGTGTTGGCCTCGACCTCGGCCTTGAAGGCTTCGGCTGCATCGATCCACGGGTGGGGTGCCGCGACGACAGTGGCAAGCCGCAGTGTCTGCGCCCCGGCAGGAAGGGTCGCGGCAAACAGTGCCGCAGCCAGGACGGCGGAAGTTGCGATGAATTTCATGTCTCTCTCCTGTTTGCGCGGGTTCCTTGACGAACCCCTTGCTTTATCTGGTTGTCAGGCTTTGTCCACCGGTTCGCCCAGCGTATGCATCAGCCGGTTCGCCCAGCCGAACAACGCCGTCGAAAGCGTAAGGTCAAGGATTTCCTGATCGTCCAACCCCTGTGCGCGCAGGGTCTCGATATCCTCCGCGGTGATGTCAGGCGGGCAGTCCGACAGCTTGGCGCCAAAGCCCAGGATCGCCTTGGCGCGCGGGTCGATGTCGGCGGCAGGACCGTCGAAGAAAACCTTCTGCATCACCGTTTCGTCCTTGGTGATCTGGTTGTAGCGGCTGGCATGTACCGCCGCACAGTAGATGCACCGGTTGACGAAGGATGCCGCGACTGCACCCAGTTCCCGTTCCTCACGCGACAGGCCGCCGGAATCATACATGATGCCGTTGAAAAGCGGCGTGCGTGCCGCGAGCGCCTGCGGGTCATGCGCCAGCACCAGCACGTATTCAGATATCTTGGTGTTCGATGGCGTCTCCGACAGGGCAGCGCGCTGTTCGTCGTTGGCTGTGTCAAGATCGACCGGCGTCACATGGGGGCGCCAGTGGGGCACGCGGGTGGTGAACTTGCGGATCACGCGGCTCATGCGGATGCTCCCATCACGCGCAGCACATGGGCAACGCGAAGTTGATAGTTCACGAAGGCGACCAGCCCAGCCAGGCGCACGACGTCGCCTTCCTCGACGCCCGCCTGTCGCAGCGCGTCAATGGTTTTGGGGCGCGCGTCCCGCGGCTGGCGGGTCACCAGATCCACGTAGTCAAGGATCGTCGCCAGCCGGGCATCGTCGGCCCTGACATCCGGCTGCGCAAGCGGCGCAAGGGGCGTGTCCCCAGCCAGCCCGTCGTAATGAGCCGCCAGCACCTCGTCCCGGCAGATCCGGGACATGCGGGCCGCCAGCACCGCCCGCAGCGGAAGGTCCAGCCCGCCCGGCGTTTCCGGCAGCAGCGCCGCGTCATGCGAAGCCTGCGTCAGATCCATCAGCCGGGCGCGGAACTTCAGCGCATCGGCCAGAGGACCGTGATCCGGCACTTGGGCAGCGGTTTCCAGAACATGGGTCATGCGTTTTCCTCCGTCAGGTCAGGCCATTCCGACACCCGCCATTCATCTCCCAGCAGCTCTGGCTTGTCGTAGGACTGAAGCGCCTGCCAGTGGGTCTCCACGTCCTCGGCATAGAGGCTGGCGGCGATCGCCTCGGCAAGCCAGCGGGCGCCGTCGCTGATCCCCGGTATGTCGCCGCTCACCTTGCCAAGGCTCACGGTGGCGCCGAAGTTGAAGCAGTGGATGCGGCCCAGCCAAGGCGCGGTTCCGGGGACCTTCTCGCGAAACGCGAAGCCGGGGCCAACGTAGGGAAAGTTGCCCAGTTCCGGATGTTCCAGCCCCGGCGGCGGCGTGAAACAGTCGCGCCACAGCAGGATCTTGTCGGCGTCCCCCGCCAGTTCCGGACGTGCGGCAGGCTCGATCCGGAATCCGGTGCCAAGGATCAGGAAGTCGGTGGGCAGCGTGCCGCGGGCCGTGTCCAGAAGGATCTGCTGTCCGTCGAACCGCGCCGCCTGCACGCCCGCGCCAAAGTGGAAATGCGCATTCGGGTGGCGGCTGACCCGCAGGGTGGATCCCCTTGGCGCCGGGGTCTGCGTCACGAAGGAATAGTGCATGAAGCGCCAGCGCCATTCGTCCGGAAGCCGCGCATAACCTTGGGTGAAGCCGTATGAGCCGATGCCCATCATCTTGTTCACGGTCGGCATCTCGGTCCGCCGGATCAGGTGGCGCACCTCGGCCGCGCCATGTTCCAGCGCTTCGGCGGCGTTGTCGACGGCAGAGGCCCCGATGCCGACGACCGCCACCCGCTTCCCCCGCAGCGCCTCGAAGTCTATGTCATCCGCCGAATGCGCCCATAGATGCCGCGGCAGCCCGTTGACGAAGCCGGGAATGTTCGGCCCGCCCGTGCCGTCACGGCCAGTGGCCATCACCAGCCGCCGTGTCAGGATCGAAGACTCCCCGCCGCCTTTCAGGAACAGCCGAAGATGGTCGCCTTCGGGGGTGACGCGGGTGATCTCGATCCCGTTTTCGACCGGGAGTTCCAGCACGCGGCGGTACCAGGAGAGGTAGCCCATCCACATGGGGCGCGGGATCTTGTCCAGTTCCTCCCATGCTTCGGTGCCGAACTGTGCCTCATACCAGGCGCGGAACGTCAGTGACCCCATGCCATAGGCTGGCCCTGGCAGGGTCTTGGGCGAACGCAGCGTCTCCATCCTTGCATAGGTCAGCCAAGGGCCCTCTCGGCCCTCGGCATTCCGGTCAAGGATACGCATGTTGCGGATGCCGCCGACGCGGAGTGCGAAGGCGGCCACAAGCCCGCACATGCCGCCGCCCATTACGACAACATCCGTAACCCTTTCCCCTGATGGCGCCGAACGTTTCGGCACCCAGTTCGGCGCCGGCACGTTCAGGCACGCGAGATCATGACGAATGCGTGCCGCAAGGAGCTCAAGGCCATCGGAAAGTTTAGCGGTCATGTTGAGCCCTTGTTCTTGTGTCGGATGAGCCACCGCCCGCGCTGCCTTTCAGCCGCGCCAGCATCGTCAATTGCTTAGGACGGTGTTAGCAAGGCTGACAGGGGATGCAAGGTTCCCGCCGAGCCCGACAGATTAAGAGTGGCCGAATTGCAGACAATTCTGCAAGCAGATCGGAGGTTGCTTGCCGATGGCCACGTGCGCCTCTCTATCCTCGACGGACTGAACGCCTGCCCCCGCGAGGTAAAGGACGAAGACATGCCGGATCTTGCGTGGCAGCCTGATCCTGAACAGTCACGGCTGACTTGACAACTCAGTGTAAGCGATACGCTCAACGGGCTGGTCGTCCAAAGACCGGAAAAGCAAATTCGAGCCTGTCGTTGCCTTTGCGCGGAACGCCCGATGCGCTCCCGCGCTGAGTGCCAAGCTCCCCGCTTCACCATCCCGATAAGATCCTGCCGAGCCACGTGACGGAAAGCATACCCGCCACGACTCAGGTACCGCGGGCAGCCCTTATCCAGCTAGCAAAGGCATTTGATTGCGGTGGTGTCAAATGAGGCCGTGTTTTGCTGCACATCCTGCTGCACAAATGACGTGCCTGATGATGCGTCAGAAATGAACATCGCGCATGTAGAAAGCCGATAGCATCTTCGTATACACTAGCCTCACCCGTTCGCAGGCAGAAGATGTTTGTGCCTCTCAAGTTTTTGTTGTCTTTCCACACAGGTACCGACATTAATGAATAAGGCTGAAACGAAAAATGGCAGGAGTCCGCGGGCGGCGATATTAAACCAATCCTGCCGCTCCGACCGTCCTGTATGCACTCACGCCCTTCATTTGCCTTCAAAGCCACGGGAGGGGGCGACGATGCAACATCGGCTGGCGACCCCAATATCACCCGCACAGCATGCGGCCAGGCACGCCGAAAGTTCGATGCAGGCCTTCAATGAGCAAAGAACGCGGGAAACCAGCCTGCGAACCGTTCGCCCCCGAACAGCAAGACCTTTGGCGGGATGGAACTCCGCCGGCGCACGCGGTGGCCGTAGTGGCCAGCGTCTGGGTGTGACGCTGCTCAGACGGTCCTATGACGCGTTGCAGGTCATTGCGATCATTGGGATGGACGGGGAGATGGTCCGGCGCGGACCATCACCTTGCACAGACTCCCAAGGCCCGCAGGATAACTGACGCCCAAGACGGCGACGTGATCAGGAGAGTGATGGATGCCCGTGACGCGGGATGCGCCCCTTTCTCGGACAAATGGCATCGTCATTTTCAGCCACGGGCGGCAGCACGATGCGGCCCTGCGCCGCTGGACGCGCTGACGGCGGCGGGAGCACGGGAGCTGGCGGTTCGACACCCGCGCCGCTGGTGCATCAAGGATTTCGAGGGAGGGACAGAATGAAAACCGGCGACGCAATCGCAGAAATATTGAAGCGCGAGGGGGTAGAGATCCTCTTCGCTTATCCGGTGAACCACATCATCGAACATGCGGCGATGGCCGATATCCGCACCATCATCGTGCGGCAGGAACGCACGGGCGTACACATGGCCGACGCGCTGTCGCGGCTCACATCCGGGCAGAAGATCGGCGTCTTTGCCATGCAATCCGGCCCTGGGACTGAAAACGCCTATGGCGGCGTCGCGCAGGCCTTCTCCGAATCCGTGCCCGTGCTGGTCCTGCCGGGCGGCTATGCGCGTCGTCTTGCCCATATTGCGCCGAACTACAATGCCAGCCGGTCGCTCCGCGACGTGAGCAAGCATGTGGAACCGATCAACCTGCCGGCGGAGATCCCCAACATCTTCCGCCGCGCCTTTTCCATGCTGCGGAACGGTCGCGGCGGCCCGGTGGTGGTGGAAATTCCCGGCGACATCTGGGACGCCGAAGTCGCAGAACCGCTGGATTACCGCCCAGTCGTTTCGGCCCGGCCCGGCCCCGATCCCGCCGGCGTGGAACAGGCGCTGGACATGCTGCTGGCGGCGAAGCGGCCGGTGATCTACGCCGGTCAGGGCATCCATTACGCGCAGGCCTGGGACCAGCTTCGCGCCTTTGCCGAACACCTGTCCATTCCCGTTTGCACCAGCCTTGAAGGCAAAAGCGCCTTCCCCGAAAACCACCCCCTCGCCCTTGGATCAGGGGGCGCCGCGATCCCACGCGCCGTGCGGCATTTCCTTGACGAAGCCGACCTGATCTTTGGCATCGGCTGTTCCTTTACCGAAACCGCGTTCGGCGTGCAGATGCCGCGCGGCAAGACGGTGATCCATTCGACGCTCGACCCCAACCACATCAACAAGGATTACGAGGCGCGCCTTGCCCTGATCGGCGATGCCGCCCTGACGCTGGATGCCCTGCTGGCCGCCATGGCCGCACGCGGAACCGAATGCCGCGCCCCGGATGCGGTGGCGGCGGAAATCGCGGGGGTCCATGCCGATTGGCTGAAGGAATGGATGCCGCGCCTGACGTCGGATCAGGCCCCGATGACGCCCTACCGCGTGCTTTGGGACCTGCAGAACACGGTTGATGTGACAAACACCATCATCACCCATGATGCCGGCAGCCCGCGCGATCAGCTGACCCCGTTCTGGAAGTCCATCACCCCCCTCAGCTATATCGGCTGGGGCAAGTCCACTCAGCTTGGGTATGGCCTTGGCCTCGCCATGGGGGCGAAACTGGCCCGGCCCGACAAGCTTTGCATCAACGTCTGGGGCGACTCCGCCATCGGCTTCACCGGCATGGACTTTGAAACAGCGGTGCGGGAACGCATCCCGATCCTGTCGATCCTGCTGAACAACTATTCGATGGCGATGGAACTGCCGATCATGCCGGTTTCCACCGAAAAATACCGCGCCACCGACATCTCCGGCGACTATGCCGCCTTTGCCCGCGCCCTTGGCGGCTATGGCGAACGCATCACCACGCCCGATGAGATCATTCCCGCCATCAAGCGCGGCATCGCGGCAACCGAGGCCGGCCAGCCCGCCCTGCTGGAATTCATCACCAGCCAGGAACTCAACAGCTCCAAGCACCCGACGAGGTTCCCATGACCGCCACCTCCGTGATCGAGGCCCTGCGCCCCCGGTTCGGCGACCGGCTTGCCACGTCCCACGCTATCCGGGACCAGCACAGCCGCGACATGTCCCGCCTGCCCCCCAGCCTGCCCGATGCCGTCGTCTGGCCGGAAACCGAGGCCGAGGTGCAGGACATCCTGCGCCAGTGCCACGCCGCGGGCGTGCCCGTCATCCCCTATGGCGCCGGCTCGTCGATGGAGGGGCACACCATCCCCGTCCGCAACGGCATCACCGTCAATACCAGCCGCATGAACCGCATCCGCGAAATCGCGGCTGAAGACCTTCTGGCGGTCGTGGAACCCGGCGTCACCCGGCTGCAACTGAACACCGACCTGCGCGCCACCGGCCTGACCTTCCCCATCGACCCGGGGGCGGATGCCTCTCTCGGCGGCATGGCCTCGACCCGGGGCAGCGGCACGATGGCCGTGCGCTATGGCACGATGCGGGAAAACGTGCTGGCCCTGCGGGTGGTGCTTCCGGATGGGCGGGTGATCCGCACGGGGACACGGGCGCGCAAGTCATCGACGGGCTATGACCTGACCCATCTCATCGTGGGCTCCGAAGGCACACTGGGCATCATCACCGAACTGACCGTGCGCCTGCACCCGGTGCCCGAGGCCGTCAGCGCCTATGCTGACCGGCTGGGGCCACTCGCGCTGCTCGTCAACAACGCTGGGATTGCCGACCCACTAGCGAGGCGATGGACGTTTCACAATCATCCAAGCCGATGGCAGACTATCTACAAGACCTTCACCGGCTTCGGGTCAAGATTGAACAGCCTTGCCGCGTTCAGGCCGAGGATGTTGCGCTTGGCCTCTTCTGTAAGAAACGGCAGGTCATAGATCTCTTGCGGCAGGTCAAAGTCGAAGTGCGGCCAGTCCGAGGCGAACAGCAGCTGCGTCTCGGCGTTGATCATTTCCAGCGTCAGTTGCAGCGCTTTCATATTGGTGGTTTCCATGGGCTGCGTTGTGTACCAGCAGTTTTCGCGCATGTATTCGCTGGGCAACTTCTTCAGTTGCGGCGCTTCTGACGGGCGCATCAGGTACTGGTCATCCAGCCGCTGCATGAGAAACGGGATCCACGCCAGCCCGCTTTCAACCCAGATACTTTTCAGTTTCGGGAACCGTTCCGGGATGCCGTTCAGAATCCAGTTGGTCATATGCACCATGTTGCACCAGACGAACCCTAGCGCGTGCATGCCAAGAAAGCGGTTGATGGTGGCGAGCGACTGGTCCTGCCAGTGGTAGGCAGCATGAAAGGCGATAGGCAGCCCCCGCTCTTCGAGCATCGCATAACTGCGCATGTAGTCGTTGTGATGGATCGGCTTGTGCCGCGTAGAAGGTACACAAAATCCGATCACGCCGGGCTTGTCCGAAAACTCCCCGATCGTGCGTTCGGCCTCGGCAGGCACGTTGAACGGTAGATAGGCCAGCGTCTTGATGCGGCTATCCACGCTCAGAACCTTGTCGATCAGCCACCGATTGTAAGCGCGGCCCAGAAAGACCTCCATCTCGGGCTGCGGATGCAGGCCCAAGGTCAGCATGGGCGTGGGAAACAGCACCATGTAGTCGACGCCCAAGGATTGCATCGCCCGCCGGGTCAGGGTGACGTCGCGGTGTACGCCCGGCTCGGTCTTCTCCCGCAGGCTGGCCTGATGCGGGATGCGGCCGCCGACGTCCTGATACTTCAACCCCATGTCGCCGTTGAGCCCATAGGACGCGCCGCCCAGCTTTTCCTTGTGGAATAGCATGGCCTGATGACGGATCACCGGATCCTCGATGTATTCCACAAGTTCATGCCAGCTGACGGTTTCGACATGATGGGCATCCACATCGCATATAAGCCAGTCCTGAAAGCCTCGCTTCCTGGCACCGGTGTTGGCATGGGCAAGGATGTCGCGGGTATCGGTGTGGACGTCGATCTCTTGCACCGGCAGTTCAACGGCGCGGGTGGGATTGATGGCATCCATGGGAGTATCCTGTTGAGAAGTTCAGTCTTCGTCCGGGCGGCGGCGGTACCAAAGGGCCAGTTCCATCGGCCCCAGATGCAGCGCGCGCAGCACTTCGGAAACAGCTGTCAGCGCCTCTGTCGGAGAGACCACGTCACCCTCTCCGGCAAGGGGCTTGAAGGTCCTCTCCTCTCCGTCGCTCTTGGCAGCATAAAGACGAATAGCAGCGGTCATCAGGCGGGCGACTGCCTCATCCGACACGCGCGCAGCCTCGTGCGCGGACACCAGCGCCTGGCTGTCTTCCTCGATCTGGCGCGCGGCATCTTCGATCCAGGCGAACGGGTCGTTGTGGCGAATTGCGTCAGAGGAGGACATAGAGCGCCCCGTCCCTGACGGTTATCTTGGCAGGGAACAGCTTCAGCCGGTCGGTGCCGTTGCAGCGGCCAGTCTCCAAGTTGAATTCATAGCCATGCCATGGGCAGACCAGATGCTGATCGGCCTCATCATATTGCAGCAGCCGGACCTGCCCCTGCTTATCGACCGGTTCGACCACGCGCGGGTAGATATGACCCTGACATATCGGCCCCTGACGATGCGGGCAGGAATTGTGCCAGGCATGAAGCTGCCCCTTGATGCGGAAAATCCCGATCTCCCGGTGACCGCATTGGACGACCTTTCGCCTACCTTCCGCGATGTCGGCCTCGTTGCATACCAGATACTCGGTCATCACTCCTCCCGGATGCTGCCGTCGAGTTCAACATTATAGAATGCCTTTCTACTGAAACCGATGATGGTACACCGGTCAAGTCTGTTCATGAATATCAGGACGACTTATAATATGAACTGAACGTTCAGGGAGTAGCATATGCAATCACTATCGGCTGGGATGATGTATGCGCCGCCGCGCAAGGCACGTTGTACCTCATCGCCCTTTCGGACGGAGACGGCGTTCAGGTCCCTACCTGACCTTTCTGCTCGCACCTCAACGCGGGACCGACTCCACAGGAACAAGAGGCCGCCATTGGTCAGCACCCTCGCCCTCGCAGTGGAACGCGTGCCATGTGCCGCCAGCATCCTGAAGCACCGCTCGCCGGACTGCCAAACCGTGCTGAGGGAGAAACCAGCATGCGCGGTTTGACCGAAGTCTGGCGCGGTGGCGTGAACGCCTGGGAATGCGACGACAACGGGCATTTGAACACCCGGTTCTATGTCCAGCGCGCGGCTGAAGGGCTGGCGATGCTTTTTGCCTTGTCGGGAATGGGAGGGCTGTTCTCGCCACTGTCGGCCACCACCGCTGTGATCCGCGAGATGCATATTCGCTTTCACCGTGAGGCGCTTCTCTCGGCCTCCCTGCGCATCATGGGCGGCTTCACGGCCCTTGCCGGGACAGATGCACAGGCCGTGCTGGTGATGGAAGATATCTCGAACGGAGAGATCAAGGCGACCTTCCGCGTCGCGGTCCGGCACGCTGCCAGCGACCATTCCGGAACGGCCCAGCCGTGGCCCTCGGGCTTGAACGTCGAGCCGGTCGATGTACCCGAAGCCGCCCTGCCCCGCAGTACGGCCGAGGGCCCTGTATCCAGCAGCGCCAGCCTGGAAAGGGCGCGCGTCCTGGACCTGGTGCGGATCGCAGCAGGGGTGACCGGGGCTGAACGGCTGGATGCCTTTGGCAAAATGGCCGTACACGGTTTCATCGGCGCGGTGTCGGACGGGATCCGCACCCTGTCGGCGCCGCTCCGCGAAATCGTGGCCCGAAATGCCGAAGAACCGGTTGGCCGCATAGGCGGCGCGGTGGTCGAGTTCCGCGTGCTGCACCTAGACTGGCCGCGCGCCGGCGACGCGTTCGAGATCCGCTCGGGGCTGGCAACGGTGGACGGCCATGCGAAGTCGCTCATCCACTGGATGCTCGATCCGGTCAGCGGGCGGGTCTATGGCTCGATGCAGTCCATCGCCGTCGATTTCGACCTTGACCGCCGCCGTTTAATCAGGCTGACCGCCGCCGCGCGGACGGAACTGCAGACGCATTGCGTGGCTGGGCTGACGCTTTAGCGGAACTTCTCGGCGGTGGCGGTGCTGTTGAGCAGCGCCGCCAGTTCTCTGCGGGTGGCATATGAGCTTTCTGGCGCGCGGATCAGGAAGGCCTTGATCGCGCGCACCGTCGCCGCTGAATTGACCGCCAGCCGGGCGGCCAGTTGTTCGGCCTCGGCTTCAAGTTGGGCGTCGGGCACAATCTTGCCGATCACACCCATCGCCAGCGCCTCAGTTGCGGTGACTGTATCCCGGGTCAGCACCAGACGGGCCAGCGCCGCCCGCGGCAGCCGGTCGGCAAGCGCATCCATGACCAGCGTGGGGGCGATGTCGTGGTTCATCTCTGGCACAACGAAGACCGTACTTTCACCCGCGACGGCCACATCAGCCAGTGCCACAAGAGCGCAGCCCACCCCGGCGGCCTTTCCCTGCACCCGGGCGATGACCGGGACAGGAGCATTGCGAAGGGCATCATAGAATTCCAGCACCGGGTCCGATATCAAGGCGCGCAGGTCATTGGCTGTCATCTTCGTTCCCGGCTTGGGCATGACGGCGGCGCGGCCAGTGCAGAAGTCCCTCCCTCCGGTGGTCAGCAGGATGACGCGCGTTTCCGCCGCGGGGCGGGTTATCGCCGCGGCAATCGCCGCGGCCATTGCCGGGGTCAGCGCATTGCCTTCATCAGGGCGGTTCAGCACGATGCGCAAAATGCCGTCCTGCTGGGTGATGATCACATCCTCAGTCATGCGCGCTGTTCCCTTGTGCATCTTGAATGGCCTGCCATATGCGCAGTGGGGTGGCAGGCATCTCTACATGACGCACACCCAGGTGCCGCAGCGCATCCGCCACGGCACTGATCGCCACCGCAAGCGCGGGGGTGGTTCCGCCCTCTCCGCCCGGGCGGAATCCCATCGGATGGCTAGTGGCAGGCACTTCGCTGATCGCGGTATCAAAGCGCGGAAAGTCGCTGGCGCGGGGCATCTGGTAATCCATGAATGAGGCCGTTAGATATTGGCCGCTTTCGGGATCGAACGCGAAGTTCTCGTGGAAGGCCTGCCCTACGCCCTGAACGATGCCGCCATGGGTCTGGCCATGAATGATCATCGGGTTCAGCGCGCGGCCCACATCATCGACCGAAGTATAGCGCAGGATCTCCAGCGCGCCGGTCTCGAGGTCGATCTCCAACTCGCAGGCGGCGCAGCCGTAGGGGAAGGCTAGCCCCGCGGTAACCTCATCGCAGCTTTCGCAGACGGGGCCCCGCAGGTCTTCGGGGAGGGTCTCGTCGCGCTGTGCGGCGTCGGCCATTTCAAAAAGATGCAGCACCGCGTTCCCGCCGGGGTGACGGAAATACCCTTCGGCAAAGTCCACATCCTCGGGCGGAAGCCCGTGCAGCGCGGCAAAGATCGCCTTGCCACGCTCGATGACCCGGCGCGACGCCTTGTCCATCACGATGCTGCCAAAGCGCAGCGACCGCCCGGAGTGCGAGCCGCCCCCCGCCAGAACAAAATCAGTATCGCCCGAACGGATCACTACCTGATCCACCTCCAGCCCCAGCCATGAAGCCACAAGCTGCGCAAAGGCCGTTCGGTGACCTTGGCCAGTATCTTGAGTGCCCAGGATGACCTCTACGATGCCGGCCTCCGGCCTCACAGTGATTTCGGCCCGTTCACGGGGGTTGCCGCCGGTGCCCTCGATATAATTGGCAAAGCCGAAACCCCGGCACAGGCCCCGTCCCCGGGACTCGGCGCGTCGCGCCCCGAACCCTGCATGATCGGCCATGCTGAGAACCTGTTCCATCGCGGCAATATGATCGCCGCTGTCATAGCTGACGCCAAAAGGATTGGTATAGGGGAAGGCATCCGCCGGGATCATGTTGCGCCGACGCAATTCTACCCGGTCGAACCCGCATTCCACCGCGGCCAGATCGACCAGCCGTTCGATGGCGTACATCGCCTCTGGCCGCCCGGCACTGCGATAGGGAATGGTTGGCAGCGTATTCGTCATCACGGCACGCGCCACCGCCGTGGCGACAGGAATACGGTAAAGCCCAGTCATCAGCTGCACACCCTTGTTGAGCGGGGTGTATGAAACCGCGTGCGCCCCGATGTTTGAGGTGTTCACGCAGCGCAAGGCCAGGAAGTTGCCCTCTGCATCCAGTGCGAGTTCAGTATCGACATGCAGGTCCCGCGCCTGAAAGTCCGAGGTGAATGCCTCGACCCGCTCTACCTGATGCTTGATGGGAAGGCCCGTCAGGCGGGCGGCGTGGGCGATGACCACCCATTCCGGGTAGGTAGCATTACGGGTGCCGAAATTTCCACCCACATCTTCGGGCGCGACGATCCGCACGGTGTCCAGCGGAACGTCCAGCGACGCCGCAATATGTTCGCGGATCTGCACCACCCCGCCCCCACCCGAACAGTTCACAGTGTATCGAGCAGTATCAGTGTCAAAGAATGCGGACGCGGTGCGGGGCTCCATATGGACCCCCGTGACCCGGTTGATCTGGCTGGTGAACCGGACCCGGTGTGCGGCGGTAGCAAAGGCCGCCTCTGCCGCTTCGGGATCGCCGATCACGGCCTCAAGCGCCAGATTGCCCGGCACATGGTCCCAAAGCAGCGGTGCCCCCGGCTCCAGCGCCTTGAGCGCGCTGGTCACGGCAGGCAGTTCCTGCCAGTCCACCGCGATCAACTCGGCAGCGTCCTTGGCAGCGCTCAGGCTGCGGGCGATGACCACGGCGTATGCTTCGCCGACATGCCGCACGCGGTCGACGGCCAGCGGCATGTGCGGCGTGCTGGCGCGTTCAGTCCCGTCGCGGTTGGCCAGCTTTACATCGGCGCCGAATTTGGAGCTGCCGATGGCGTGGGGGATCGGCTTCAGCCCTGCGTTGACCAGATCGGCGCCGATCAGCACCAGCAGAACATCCTCAGCAGCCTTGGCAGCACTGGTGTCGATCTGCGCGATGCGTGCATGGGCATAGGGTGAGCGGACAAAGACCGCATGAACCATGCCCGCCATCTGCAGGTCGTCAGCATATTTCCCCTGCCCGGCCAGCAGGCGCAGGTCTTCCTTGCGGCGGATTTCGGCCCCGATATGGCTCATCACGCAGCCCCGCGGTTCAGCACAAAACCTTGCCCGCGCATCAGGAACTCGAACCAGAGCCGTGTAACCCGTTCAGGCTGGTCCACCTCGATCGAATGCGCGGCATCAAACACAAACACCCGCTGCGATACCGGGATACGCTGCTTCAGATGGGCACCCGCTTCAGCCGGAACTACCGGATCATCGGCTCCCAGCAGAATCAGCGTCACGGCCTCAATTTCGTTCAGCCGTGCACTCAACGCCTCGTCCACCGTGGCGCCTCCGGGCAGCGTGGCAAGGGCGTCATACGTGCGGCGATTTGCGGCCATGACAGCATCGGGCTTTGCGGGGGCGGTGATGCGCTCGGGGTGGGTGTAGAGCGCGGCCTTCCGTCCCGCCGGGTCATCCGGTAAGCCGCCCTTTCCCTCAAAGCGAAAGCCAGCGGGCACCTGAAGGATCAGATGATCCACCATTGCAGGCCGTAAGACCGCCAGCCACATTGCCACCCAAGATCCGAAGGACGAACCTATAACGTCAAACGGTTCCTCCAGGGCAACGGCAGCGAAATCAGCTACCAGCGCGGCATAATCCGCCACAGTTTTCAGGTCATCGGACGGCGCGGTACCGTCAAAGCCCGGCGTTACCGGAGCATAGACCGTGTGATTTTCCGCGAGTGCCTCCAACGGTCGGGTGATGGACACCCCGCCAGCGGCGTGCAGGTAAAGCACCGGCTTGCCCTGCCCGGCAACATGATAATGCAGTACCCCGCCCGGCAGTTCTGTACGCCTGATTTCATAGCTCATGCGTTCCTCACATTCCTGCCACTTGCGGGACAACCCGGTCGCGGAACAGCTCCATCCCGCGGCGGACCACGGCGTCGGGCATGTTGCCGACCTTCATAGTCAGGTTGATGATGCCGCAGCCCAGTTCATCGCGCAGTCGCTTGATCTGCTTGACGACGGTTTCCGGGCCGCCGCAGATGATCGAACCCGCGTCGATCTGTTCCGGCACGGTGCGCGCGCGCAGGGTGGCCAACCGCTTCTGAAAGCTCGCCCCAATGTCGGCGCCCGCGTAATAGCGACTCTGTTGCAGCACCAACTGCTGGGCTGCCCGTTGCGGACGCATCAGGGTCTGGTGGAAATAGGTCTGCGCGCCTTCCATCTGGGCCTGCGCTTCCTCGTCGGTATCGCACAGGCAGAACTGTTGACCCACGAGTATGTCGTCGGGCGTCGGCTCCCACCCGTAGCTCTTCGACACGGTCTTGAAATGGGTGATCGCCTCTTTCGCGGCCTCGATGTTCTGGATCAGCGTTATGCCCATGATTGCCCGGCTCTTGGCCACAAATTCAGCCGACTCCGCGTTCGAGGCCGACATGAGGATGCGGGGGTGCGGCTTCTGGATCGGCTTGGGCCAGATCGACACGGCCGGGAACTGGTAATGCTCACCTTCCCAGCCGAAGGGCTCGTCCTCGGTCCAGCACTTCAGGATCAGCTCGGTAGCCTCCCGCAGGCGGCTGCGTGAGTGATCCGGCGGGATGTTGTAGCCGATATACTCATGCGGGATGCCGCGCAGGAAGCCTGCGATCAGCCGCCCGCCGCTCATCACGTCGATCATGGCGTATTCTTCCGCCACCCGCACCGGGTTCAACAGCGGCAACAGGTTACCCATCACTGCGATCTTGGCCTTGTCGGTGCGCATGGCCAGCGCGCTGGCGATCAGGTTGGGATTGGGGTTGAGGCCGTAGGGGCTGTAATGATGCTCGTTGCAGCCGATCCAGTCAAAGCCGCTGTTTTCGGCGTCGGCAAGCTGATCCACGTAGGTCCTGTAGAGGCCGGTAATGCGGCGGCTGTCGATCCCCTTTGTACTGACGGGCCATTCATGCGGTACCCGGTCGAACTCCGGGTAAGGCATCAGGTGGAAGAAGTTGAATTTCACCCGATGCCCCTCAGACCGCCTGAAGTGCGTCGGCGCCCGCATCCACACCGGCCTTGCGCAGCGCGGGGATGACCTCGGCGGCAAACAGTTCCATGTTCTTTTTCGTCAGGTCAGCCGGCAGCGTACCGAACTGCAGCAGCGTCAGCAGATGGCCGAACCCGATCTCACGATACGCCTCGCTCAGTTTGCGTGCCACGGTTTCGGGGCTGCCGCAGATGAACTTGCCTTCGGCCATCACGCTGTCGATCGTCTGCTTTCTTGCGTGCCCCGCCTTGGCCTTCAATGCCCCCATCATTGAGCGGGCAGAGGTGTAGCCCGGCGGCAAGAGCATCTCCATCGGCATCCGCAGGAACTTCTGCAGGAAGGCGTCGATATGCGGCTGTGCCTCGGCATAGGCCTGCTCATCGGTTTCGCCGACATAAACCGGCAGCGACCAGCCCAGCTGATCCTCGGTAGCCTCGTATCCGTGGCGGCGCGCGACGTCCTTGTACATCTGCATGTACTTCGCCACCGTCGAGATGGCAGCGAAGGTTTGCAGATAGGTATAGCGCCGGTCCGGATGGGCGGCCCATTCTATCGTCTCGGTCGAACCTTGGCTCGGCACCCAGATCGGCGGATGCGGGTCATGCTGGTAGGGGCGCGGCCAGACGTTCACGTATTGGAATTCGTAGTGCTTGCCTTCGAACACGGTCGGCCCCGGCTGGGTCCAGGCCTGCACGATCAGGTCGTGCGCTTCCTGGAACCGTTCATGGGAAAAGGCCGGGTTTACGCCCCAAGAATGGTATTCCGCACCGATCCCGCGCACGAACCCGGCGATGAAGCGCCCGCCGGTGATGTTGTCGATCATTGAAAATTCTTCGGCGATCGTCAGCGGGTTGTTCACCAGCGGAAGCGCCCGACCCAGAACCGCGATCTTGACGTTCTTCGTGCGCCGCGCCAGCGCCCCGGCCATGACGGCTGGAATGGGCATCAGGCCATAGGCGTTGGAGTGGTGCTCATTCACGCAGATGCCGTCAAAGCCCAGCGTGTCCGCGTACTCGAGTTCATCCAGGTAGCGATTGTAGAGCTTATGCCCCTTTTCGGGGTCGTAATATGTATTGGGCAGTGTGACCCATGCCGAATTGTGCTGTTCATCGTAGGACAGATCCAGATCCGCATACGGCATCAGGTGCATGAAGTAGAATTTCATCGTCTCTCCTCCCTCGGCTGGCCACCCTGTCCCGCGCGACTCACCTTCGCGCCTATCCAGCCGACGCTGGGGACAGGTTCAAAAATGTATATCTTTTCTCTTTCGGTCAACATATACATTCTATAAGCAAATTCATCATTATTGAATTGCTTCGCTTATCTCGCTAGGAAACACAGCAGCCGGATCCGTCCCACCTGCAGTGAACGTTGCTGCCTTGGCGAAATCAGTTCTGCCTATAGCTCCAAAGGTGCAGCACAGGAACAACATCCTCGAGACACGCGTCAAAGATGCGGAACAACAATGTCTCGCACAAACTGTATGCCTTGACTTTGTAAGGCTTCCTTATAACAAATGGGCAGGATCGTCAGCGGCCCCCGCTGCCGCGCGTGAGGGAAGGAGGACGAGATGAACATTCCAGTAGCGCAGGACGCGGCCTATGTGGCGCCTCAGCTTCTGATTGATGGAGAGTGGATCGGCGTTGAAGCGCGCGAAACTTCTCCCGTGGTCAACCCGGCCAATGGCCGGGTGGTCGGGCATGTTCCCCACGCCACCGCCGCCGATCTGGATCGCGCCTTGGCCGCCGCCGAACGAGAATTTCCTCTCTGGCGCAAGATCGGTCCGCGCGAACGAGGGCGCATTCTGAAGCGCGCCGCCGACCTGATGCACGAACGCGGCGACGCGATCGCTCGTCTTGCGACGCTGGAGATGGGAAAGCCACTGGCCGAGGCGCGGATCGAGCTGCACGTCGCCACCGAAGAACTGGAATGGTTTGCCGAGGAGGCTCGCCGCACTTGGGGCCGCGTCCCGCCGGGGCGCTTTGGGGAGACGCGGTTTTCGGTCCACAAGCAGCCGGTCGGCCCTTCGGCGGGCTTTTCGGCCTGGAACTTCCCCATCGGCAACGCCTGCCGGAAGATGGGCACGGCGCTAGCCGCGGGCTGCCCGATGATCTACAAGCCCGGCGAGGAAGCCCCCGCCTCTGCCCTGGCCGTTGCGCGCTGTCTGGTCGAAGCCGGGGTGCCGCCCGGGGTAATATCGGTCGTCTTTGGCGTACCTGACACCATTTCGCGGCATCTGCTGGCCTCTCCCATCATCCGCAAGATTTCCTTCACCGGCTCGGTCCCCGTGGGCAAGCATCTGGTCAAGTTGGCGGCTGACAGCATGAAGCGGACGACGATGGAGCTGGGCGGCCACGCGCCGGTTCTGGTCTTTGACGATGCCGATCAGGAAAACGTGCTGGATCAGTCCGTACAACGCAAGTTCCGCAACTGCGGGCAGGTCTGCGTTTCGCCCACGCGGTTCTACGTGCAGGACGCCGCATATGATGCGTTTTGCGACGGCTTCGCGGCACGGGCGAAAACCATTCGCGTGGGGGACGGGATGGACCCCGACACGATGATGGGCCCCATGGTCCACGGCCGCCGCCGCGACGCCATCGAAGCGCTGGTCAAGGATGCCGTGGCGCAGGGCGCCCGGCTGCTGGCGGGGGGCGAACGCGTGGGCAACGAAGGCTTTTTTTATGCCCCTACTGTCCTGGCCGACGTGCCCGACAGCGCGCGCATCATGTCCGAGGAGCCCTTCGGCCCAGTCGCCGTGCTGAACCGCTTCTCTGACATCGATGATGCGATAACGAAGGCCAATCACTTGCCCTTTGGCTTGGCCGCCTACGCATTCACCCAGTCTGTGGCACGTATTCACAGGCTGGCAGATGACGTCGAGGCGGGGATGCTGGGCATCAACTCGTTCAACATCTCCATGCCGGAAGTGCCGTTTGGCGGCATCAAGGAAAGCGGCATGGGATCTGAAGTCGGGGTGGAGGGGCTGGACGCCTACCTCGTGACCAAAACCCTCAGCATCACCTGACGCATCTTGAACCGAAAGAGATCACGATGAAGTACCAGCCTCCTGAAGGTGTGATTGCCGCCGAGGACATCCTCAGCCGCATGAAGGCTGCAGGCATCGACGTGCTGTTCGCCAATGGCGGCACCGACTTCCCCTCGATCATCGAGGCATATGCCCGCGCCCCGGAAACAGGCATCGAGATGCCCGAACCAGTGATCATCACCCACGAGGGCGTGGCCCTTGGCATGGCGCATGGCTATTACCTGATGGCAGGCAAGCCCGCCGGGGTGATCGTGCATGTCAATGTCGGTCTGGCCAATTCCGTCATGGGCATCGTGAACGCCGCGTCCGAGCAGATCCCGCTTCTGATGTGTTCGGGGCGCACGCCGCTGACCGAAAACAACCGCTTCGGCAGCCGCAGCAGCCCCATCCACTGGGGGCAGGAGATGCGCGATCAGGCGGGAATGATCCGCGAGGCGGTGAAGTGGGATTACGAACTGCGCTATCCCGAACAGGCGGGCCCAGTGATCGACAGGGCCATGAACATCGCCCTGAGCGAACCATGTGGGCCGGTCTATGTCAGCCTCCCACGAGAGGTTCTGGCCGAGGCCGCGCCGAAGTCGAACACACGCGCCAAGACCATTGCACCCACGACCTATGCTGCCGCCCATCCTGACCACGTGGCCCGCGCTGCCGAGCTGATCGTGCGGGCCGAACGCCCCGTCATCATCACCCAAAGCCCGGACCATCATGCGGGGTTCGACCTGCTGTCCAGCATGGCGGAAAAACACGCGCTGCCCGTGGTGGAATACTGGTCCACCCGGCAGGCCCTGCCCACCAGCCACCCGATGCACGCGGGCCGCGATCCCTCGCCCTGGGTGGCCGAGGCTGACGTGATCGTCGTGGTCAACGCAATGGTTCCTTGGGTGTCGGACCATGTATCCCCGCCCGAAGGATGCGTTGTCATCGGTATCGGCCCCGACCCGCAGTTCCGTGCAGTGCCGATGCGCAGCTTCGAAATGGACATTTCCCTTGCTGGCGGCACCACTGCGACGCTTGCAGCCCTTTCAACCGCCTTGGATGCCGCAGCGACGGACACCGCACATGCAGAGCGGCGCGCAAGGGTTGCAAAATTCCGGGACGAACAGGCGGCAGCAACGGCCAAGCGGGTGGCCCTTGGCAGCGGCAAGCCCATGAGCCCGGCCTTCGTCAGCAAGTGCCTGAGCGACGCTGCTGACCACAGCACCACCTTCTTCAACGAGTTGGGCGTGGACCCGGGCGTGATGGATCTCGACGCCCCCAAGAGCTTCTTTTCCTCGCCCCTGTCCGGGGGCCTTGGCTGGGGCCTTACGGCTGCTCTTGGCGCACAACTGGCCGACCGGTCACGACAGGTCATCGCCTGTGTGGGCGATGGCTCCTATGTCTTTGCCAACCCGGTCGCCTGTCACCAAACCGCGGCTTCGCTCAATCTGCCGCTGCTGACGGTGGTGTTCAACAACGGCATCTGGAACGCAGTGCGCCGCTCGACCCTTTACATGTATCCGGAAGGCAAGGCCGCTGCGGCTAATACCATGCCAATTACCGCACTGTCGGCCATGCCTGACCATGCCGCCATCGCCCGTGCCCATGGCGCACATGCCGAACGGGTGGAAGACGGGGCCGATCTGCCCGCCGCGATCCAGCGCGCCCTGACGGCGACCCGGAGCGGCCAGCAGGCGCTTCTGGAAGTCGTGGTGAGTTACTGAGGCATGGACGCTGTTCCGTCCGAAATCCGGCGTCTTGCACAACTGCGCCGGGGCTTTCCGTCGGTCAGCGACCTTGAACGTCGTGCGGCTCGGCGCATCCCCCGCTTTGCCTTCGACTTCATCCAAGGCGGCGCCGGCGACGAGAGTGGTCTGTTGCGTAACCGCGCCGCTCTGCAATCGGTGCAGATCGCCCCGCGCTATGGCCGCAAGGTGGCACCGGTCGATCCCTCGGCCACGCTCTTTGGCCGTCGGTATGCCGCCCCCATCGGCATCTCGCCCATCGGCTTTGACGGCATCATGTGGCCCGGCGCCACCCGGCTGTTCGCAGACGCGGCGCAGCGTGCCAACATTCCCTACCTGGTAGGCACGCTGGCGACTGAAACCATCGAAACTGTCGCCACCATCGCCCCCGATGTGACGTGGTTCCAGCTTTATCCCCTGCCTGCCGACGATCATCGCATCAGCCATCATCTTGCAGACCGCGCGCAGGCGGCGGGGGCGCAGGTGCTGGTGGCCACACTGGATGTGCCGGCCCGCACCAAGCGCCCGCGCGACCTGCGCAACGGCTTTGTCATGCCCTTCCGGCTGGGGCCGGGGATGCTGGTGCAGATGGCGACCGCCCTGCCGTGGTCGCTGGCGCTGGCCCGGCGCGGCAGGCCGAACTTTGCCAATATGCTGGCCTACAGTGGCGGAGGGTATGAGCAAACGGCCAGCTTCGTGCAGAAGAACGTCGGCGGCGGGTTCGAGTGGGAGGCGTTGGCCCGACTGCGCGACCGCTGGCCGCGCCCGATGATGGTCAAGGGCGTCATGCACCCGGGGGATGCCGAACAGGCCGTGGCCTTGGGTATCGATGGCATCATCGTGTCCAACCACGGTGGGCGCCAGTTCGATGCCGCGCCGGCCGGCATCGATGTGCTGCCCGAAATCGCACGAACCGTCGGCGACCGCTGCACGATAATGCTGGACAGCGGCGTGACCGGGGGCGTGGACGTCCTGCGGGCGATGGCATTGGGTGCGCAGGGTGCCTTTGCCGGACGGGCCTTCATGCTGGCACTGGCGGCATTGGGGGATATCGGAGCGCGGCACATGGCCGGGGCATTTATCGAGGAGCTAAGTAGCGCCATGGCGCAATGCGGCCTCACGTCGCTTGATCACGTGCGCAGCCTGCGGACCCGCCATCCCGACGCCTGGACCAGCGCTGATTTCACCCCGCCGGAGGTATCATGAACCAAGCCGCGATCACGATCCTGCAACAGGCGCTTGGTGAAAAGCTTTCGCAGAACGCGGCGGTGTGCGATCACCACAGCCACGACATGTCCCGCCAGCCCCCGCACCTCCCCGATGCCGTAGTCTTTGCCGAAACCGAAGACGACGTGGTCCGCACCGTCGCCCTTTGCCACCAGCATGGCCTGCCCGTGGTCCCTTTCGGCGCGGGCTCGTCGATGGAGGGGCACACGATCCCGATCCGGGGCGGCATCTCGTTGAACATGACGCGGATGAACCGCATCCTGGCGGTACACCCGCAGGATTTCGATGCGGTGGTAGAGGCCGGCGTCACGCGCAAGCAGCTGAACGAGCACTTGCGCGACATGGGGCTGATGTTTCCCGTCGATCCCGGCGCCGACGCGAGCCTTGGCGGCATGGCTTCGACCCGCGCCAGCGGCACGACGGCAGTACGCTATGGCACGATGCGTGAAAACGTCATCGCCCTGCGCGTGGTCACGCCCTCGGGGCAGATCATCACCACCGGGCGGCGGGTCAAGAAATCCTCGACGGGCTATGATCTGACCAAGATCTTCGTGGGGGCAGAGGGCACGCTGGGCGTCATCACGCAGGTGACCGTCCGCCTTCAGCCGGTGCCCGATGTCATCGCCTCGGCGATCTGCAGCTTTGCCACCATGAGGGGCGCGGTGGAAACCGTGGTCGAAACCCTGCAAAGCGGCATCCCCGTGGCGCGGATCGAATTCCTGGACGAGGTGGCCGTGGATGCCGCCAATGCACATGCCAATCTTGGCCTGAAACGCCAGCCGACGCTGTTCCTCGAATTTCACGGCAGCGCCCGCTGGGTGGAAGAGCAATCCGAGACCGTGCGCTCGCTGGCCGCTGAGAACGGCGGCGCGGATTTTGATTGGGCGACACGCACCGAAGATCGTGCCCGGCTTTGGAAGGCGCGGCACGAAACGATCTATTCGAACCAGTCGCTGCGCCCGGGATGCAAGACCTACACCACCGATGTCTGTGTCCCCGTCTCCCGCCTCCCCGAGGCGATCCTCGCAGCGCGGGCGGATCTCGACGCATCCTTCATCACCGGCAAGATCATCGGCCATGTCGGCGACGGAAACTTCCACGTGGGCTACCTGATCAAGCCTGAGATCCCCGCCGAACTGGCCGAGGCGGAGCGGCTGGCAGAGCGGCTCTACCAGCGCACGATGGACATGGAGGGCACCTTCAGCGGCGAGCATGGCGTAGGCATTTCGAAGCTGAAGTACCTTCGCCGTGAACATGGGGAGGCGGTGGAGCTGATGAAAGCGCTCAAATCTGCCTTCGATCCGAAGGGCATCATGAACCCCGGCAAGCTTGGCCACGAGGGCTAGCCCAGCAGTTCCCGCGCGATGATCTCCAGCTGAATCTCGTTACTGCCACCAAAGATGCTTTGCGACCGCGCGTTGAAGTAAAGCGCCGGGGCAACCATGCGATCTTCGGTCACCGCGTCCTGCTGGGGCAGGTGGTGGAGCAGTCGTTCGCGGTACCAACGCAGGGCGCCCGGGCCCAGGTTCATCGCGGCCAGTTCGGTGATCTCCTGCCGGATGCGGCTACGCTCGATCTTCATGACCGACGACGGCACTAGGCCAGGGCTACCACCCGATTGCACGCTGGACATGGCGGCCAGTTCCAGCATGTCATTGGCGTCGATGTCGGTTCCGATTTCGGCAAAGCGGGCCAGAAACAGCGGGTCATCCAGCACCCGTGACCCATCTGGCCCGGGCGTCGCCGCCATGCGGTAAAGCCGCACGTAAAGCGCCCGGAGCAAGCCCCCGGCAAAGGCCCCGCCACGTTCGTATTCCAACAGGTACTTGGCGATGGTCCAGCCTGCTCCCTCTTCGCCGACGCGATCCGCCACCGGCACGCGCACGTTGTCAAAGAAGACCTGGTTAAATTCATGCGTGCCGCAGATCGAGATGATCGGCTTGATGGTGATACCCGGGGCCTTCATGTCGATCAGAAGAAAGGTGATGCCCTGCTGCTTTTTCCCCGTGTCGTCCGTGCGGACCAGCGCGAACATGCGCGTGGCGTGATGGCCCAGCGTCGTCCAGATCTTTGACCCGTTGATGATATAATGGTCCCCCTCGCGCACGGCCTTGGTGCTTAATGATGCGAGGTCAGATCCAGATCCCGGTTCGGAATACCCCTGCGCCCAGAGATCCTCTCCAGACAGGATGCGCGGCAGGTAAAAGGCCTTCTGCGCCTCAGTTCCAAAGCGCATCAGGACCGGGGCGATCATCTTCAGGCTGGCGCCACGAAAATGCGGCTCTCCGGCGCGTTCGCATTCCTGATCAAAGATGTAGCGCTGCGTCAGCGTCCAGCCGGTGCCGCCATATTCTGCGGGCCATGAAGGCGCGACCCACCCTTTTTGGTGAAGCTGTGCCTGCCATGGAAGGCCGATGTCAGGATGCGCCAGAAAGCTGGGATTCAGCCGCTCCGCGCGCTTTGTCTCTTCGTTCAGGGCACTGTCGAGAAACGCCCGCACTTCGGCCTGAAAGGCAGCGTCCTCCTCAGACATGGTCAGGTTGAGGGCATCGTCCGACGCTGCGCCGGGGCGCAGCAACGAGGATTGCAGAACCTCGGGGCGTGTGATCACTTCCGAGTAGCGCCTCAGATGAAGCGCGGTGCTGCCCCAGAGGTTTTCAAAGGCGTAAAGCCGCTTGAACCAGGTGCCGATGGGCATCTCCTCTGAAAACCCCATGGCGCCATGAAGCTGGATCGCCTCTTGCGCCAGTCGCCGTGACAACAGCCCGATCTTGGCCCGCGCACCGGAAACGCCGCGCGCGCGAGTGTCGGCATCGCCATCGACGCTCAGCGCGGCCAGCAGGGCCATACCCCGGGCCTCCTCTAGCTTAACGGCCATTTCCGCCATCCGGTGCCGCAGCGCCTGAAACTGCGCAAGCGGCTGGCGGAATTGCACACGCTCCTTGGTATAAGCCGTTGTGGCATCCAACAGCGCCCCCATGGCCCCTAGCGCATCGGCGCATTGCGCGGCATTGGCCCGGTCGATGCAGGCCAACAGCGCGGCGGTGGCGTCGCCCTCGCCCAGCCGTTCGGCTGTAACGTCATCAAGCACCAGATCGGCGGCACGCCCACCATCGACCGTATCGAAGGGGGACAGGGTCACGCCCTGCACATCGGGCCGCACCATAAAGACCCCCAGCCCATCCTCAGCCTGTGCGGTCACCAGCAGAAGATCAGCCACATGACCATCAAGCACCAGGTGCTTGGTGCCGGTCAGCCGCCAATCCACGCCCGCAGGGCGCGCCTTGGCGGTAACAGTTATCAGACTGTCGCTTCCTTCGAAATGCGCCAACGCCGGACGGGACCGTCCCTCGGCCACGGGCGGCAGCAGCGCCGACGCCTGTGCCGGCGTTGCCACCGCCGCGATGACACCGCCTGCCAGCACCACGCAGGCCACCCAGCGTTCGAGTACCGCCGCCCGGCCAAGCTCCTCGGCCAGGATTGCCACCTCGGCTCCTCCGCAGCCCAGGCCCCCGTGTTCTTCCGGCAGTGCCAGCGCGAGCCATCCCAGATCCGCGAAACGCGCCCAGACCTGTGGATCGAACCCGCCCTGTGCCGCGATGCGCCGCCGCTGGCCGAAGTCATAGGTCTCTGCCAGTACTCGGCGCGCAGAGTCGCGCAGGGCAAGCTGTTCGTCCGTCAGGGTCAGCCGCATTCAGGCCTCGCGCTGATAGGTCCCGTGGCCCGGGCGGTAGGTCTTCTCGTCCAGGAACTGCTTCAAGCCTTGTTCGCGGCCCCTTTCGGGATCAACGAAGGTGGTCTGGTCGGCTTTGGCAGTCAGGTATTCAGCGGCCTGTTCCCAGTCCATGTAGCGGGCGTATTTATACGCCAGTCGCGCCTGCCGCAGCACCGTCGGGTTTTTCGCCAGCAGGACCTTTGCCAGTTCCACCGTCCGCGCGCGAAGCTGGTCGGCGGGGACGGCCTCGTTGATCAGGCCAAGCTGCTCGGCTTTCCTGCCGTCGAACTTCTCGCCGGTCATGACGTAATACATGGCCTTGCGGTCGTTCATCAGGGTGGAGATCGCCTTGGACACCACGCCGCCGGGGATCACGCCCCAGTTGATTTCCGACAGGCCGAAGGTGGCGTTCTCATCGGCGATGGCCAGGTCACAGCAGATAAGCGGTGTGAAGGCGCCGCCAAAGCACCAGCCGTTGACCATGGCGATCGTCGGCTTGGCATAGTGCATCAGCGTCCGCCACTGCCATGCGCGGGTGGACCGGTAGGCCCGCATCCGCTCTACATCAGAAACCCCATCAGTGGCCCGGAAGAAATCCTTGAGATCCATCCCCGCTGAAAAAGCCTCGCCCACACCAGTCAGGACTATCACACCGCAGCGGTCGTCCACTTCCAGCGCGTCGAGCACGCGGTTCATTTCCTCGGCCAGACCGACCGACATGGCGTTGCGCTTTTCGGGGCGGTTCAGCTTGACCCAAGCAATGCCCTCTTCGAATTCCACCAGAACGTTTTCGCCCCAAGGTTCGGGGGATGTGGTTGTCATGGGATGGCCTTTCAGGATTGGCTGACGGTCTTGGTGACCAGATACGCTTCCATCCCCTCGATCCCGCCCTCGCTGCCATAGCCGCTTTGCTTGACGCCGCCAAAGGGGGTTTCGGGCATGTTGATGAAGGTGTTGTTGATGCCCACCATCCCAGCTTCCAGCGCATCGGCCAGCTTGGCGGCCGTGGTGGCCGAACTGGTGAAGGCATAGGCGGCTAGGCCAAAGGGCAGACGGTTTGCCCGCGCGATCACCTCGTCAAACGACACGAAGGAAGAGGTCACTGCGATGGGGCCAAAGGGCTCTTCGTTCATGATCCGGGCCGTATCAGGCACATGGGCCAGAACGGTCGGCGCAAAGAAATTGCCGCGGTTGCCAAGCGCCTCGCCACCTTGCCGCAGCTCGGCCCCGTGGCTTACGGCATCGGCTATCAGCCGGTCCATTGCCGCCACGCGGCGGTCATTCGCCAGCGGGCCCATGGTAACGCCCTCCTCGAGCCCGTTGCCGGTGCGGATTGCGGCGGCGGCCTTGGTAAAGCCGTCCACGAACCGGTCGTGCACGCTTTCCTGCACGAAGAACCGGGTGGGCGACACGCAGACCTGCCCTGCATTGCGGTACTTGGCCCCGGCCATGACCGCGATTGCCGCATCGACATCGGCATCGTCGAAAATGAGGACCGGCGCATGGCCCCCCAATTCCATCGTGGCGCGCTTCACACCAGCCTTCGCAGCAAGCACCGCCAGATGCTGACCCACGGCGGTAGACCCGGTAAAGGTGATCTTGCGAATTTCCTCTGCCGCGATCAGATGTTCCGAAACCTCCGCCGGCACGCCATAGACCACGTTCAGGACACCCTTCGGCAGCCCTGCGTCGTCCAGCGCGCGGGCCAGTTCCAGCACACTGGCAGGCGTTTCCTCGGACGGCTTGATGACCATGGTGCAACCCGTCGCGAGCGCCGCCGAGATCTTGCGGGCCGGTATGACGGCAGGGAAGTTCCACGGCGTGAAGGCAGCGACAGGACCGACGGGTTCCTTGGTGACCATCCAGCGCACCCCAGGAACGCGAGAGGGCACGATGCGACCATACACTCGGCGTCCCTCATCAGCCGTATAGTCGAAGATGTCCGCGGAGATGAAGACCTCTTGCAGCGCCTCTGCCAGTGGCTTGCCCTGCTCCATCGTCATCCGGCGGGCAATTCCCTGGGCGCGTTCGCGCAGCAGGTCGGCTGCCTTGCGAAGGATCTTGGCACGATCATAAGCGGGGACCTTGCGCCAGTCGGCGAAGGCGCGGGCCGCAGCGGCAGAAGCACGGTCCAGATCGGCGGGCGTGGCATGAGGTAGCGAACCGATCGCCTCGCCTGTCGCAGGGTTGATCACATCCTCTGCGTTGCGTCCGCCTGCCCCCAGCCACTCCCCGTCAATGAACAGGTTCAGCTCGCCATAGCTTTGATTCATTCCCCCCCCCCCTACCGCTGCGCGGCCTCCTTCCGTGACGAACAGCGCATCCAGCGCCACAACCCCCTTCCCCTCGGCAAAAACAAGAAGCGGGTTGATATCCACCTCGGCGATCTGCGGGTTTGCCCGCATCAGCGCCCCCAGCTTCACCACCACATCCGCGACTGCCGCCACATCGCGCGCTGGCTGACCACGGAAGGGTCCCAGCAGCCTGGCAGCCTTCAGCTTGTGGATCTCGGACATCGCGCGGGCATGGCTAATATCGGCAGGCAGCAGGCGAGAATCTTTCAGGACCTCGATCCACACACCGCCCAGCCCCACAAGAAGCACCGATCCCCAGCCGGGATCCCGGCGCGCGCCGACCACCAGTTCCAACCCCTGCGGCGCCATCTCCTCGACCAGCACGCCATCAAGTGCCAGACCGGGGGCAGCCTTGGCCAGATTGGCGTGCAGCTGGTCCCATCCCGCCCGCAGTTCAGCCTCATCACGCAAGTTGATAAGAACGGCGCCCGCGTCGCTCTTGTGGCTCAGGTCAGGCGCCTGTGCCTTGATGACAACCGGAAAGCCGATCCGGGCGGCCACGTTCAGCGCAGCCTCTATATCCTGCACCAGCTCACCCTTCGGGCACCTTATGCCCAGATCAACCAGAATGCGCTTGCCGGCATGTTCGGCCAAGGCACCTCCAGACGGGAGGTCCAGCTGCGCGGCGGCCTCCGTGCTCCGGTCTTTCACGGCGGCAAGGGCATCGGCGTAATCAGACACCACCTTCATCGCCCTGATCGCCCGTTCAGGCGAGCGGAAGAAGGGAATCCCGCTGCCGCGCACGTCGCGCATGAACTGCGGGTCCAGCGGATAATCATCCCCGATGATGGTAAAGATGATAGGTTTTTCAGCCGTCCTATAGACCGGCAACAGGTAGTCCGACTTCTTGACCTGCATGGGGGCAGAACCACCCGCATGGGCGCTCAGGATCATGCCGACTTCGGGATCTTTCAGCATCGACGCAGCCGAGGTGCCGAAGATCCCCGGATTGGAAAAGCCGGTGGTGCCCACGTCGAACGGATTGTCCACGTGCACATAATCTGGCACCTGCGCGCGCAGCTCGGCTTCTACCTCAGGTGAAAGCCGGGCAAGTTCCAGCCCTACATGCTCGCAGAAGTCAAAGGCCAGCCCGCGAATTGCGCCCGAATTGGTCACGATTCCTGCCCGCCCCGGCTTCGGTACCGGAAAGCGGACGAGAATGGCCAGCACGTCAAACATCTCGTCCAGCGTGTCGACGATCACCACGGCCTCGTTGCGGGCGGCTGCCTGCATCACGGCATGGTCCCCCGCCAGCGCGCCGGTATGGGATTCCGCCGCCTTGCGCCCCCGTTCACTGGACCCCGGATGCAACATGACGATGGGTTTGCCCTTGGCACGCGCGGCGCGGGCGACGGCAAGAAACCGCGCCGGATCGCGCAACTGCTCCACATAGACGGCGACGGCGGTGATCTGCGGGTCATTGATGCTGTAGTCAATGAAATCCTCGGCGCTCAGCAGCGCCTCGTTGCCGGTAGCAACAACATGCGCAATCGGGATTTTACGCGCCTGCATGGCAAAGCGGATGTTGGCGGCTGTTGCCCCGCTCTGCGCGACGATGGCCACGCGCGCGCCTTCGCCCGCGCCCTTCTTTTCGACCGGCTCAAAGGTCAGCGGGATGCCGTCCACGTAGTTGGTATAGCCCATGCAGTTAGGCCCCAGCAGCGCCACGCCCGCCGCACGGCACAAGTCCGCAAGTTCTTCCTGTTGACGTCGCCCTTCGTCGCTGGCCTCGGCAAAGCCGGATGTGTAGATGACGATGGCGCCCACACCCCGCCCGATACAGGCAACGACGGATTCACGAATGGCAGCAAAGGGCACGATAAGCACCGCGACGTCGATCCCCATCGGCAGGTCATTGACAGACTTGACGCACGCGCGCCCGTTGATGCTGTCGCGTGAGCGGCTGACCAGGTGGATCTCGCCGTCATAGCCGAAATCCTCAAGGTTTGCGAGAACACCGCCGCCGACGGAGGTCCGTTCGGGCGAGGCCCCGAGAATGGCGATCGAACGGGGCCGCAGGAGCCGGGCCAGCATGTGTCCATCGTCGGCGGCCCTGCACGCCGACGAACCCGAAGGGTGCGTCATGTCTTGTGTCCTTCCCGTCGTGACAGGGCCGCCAGATGGGCAGGCCCGCCACTTCCTCCATTGCAGCCTGCTTATCAGGGACCCATATATAAGTCAACGCATCTGCCGAGGCCAGCAGGGGTTCAGCCGCGTCCCAGAAACGGCATGGAGATCGGCAGTATTGTGCTTTCGAACAGGTTCACATCGTTGGGCAGGCTGGCCATCAGTACCGCCACACGCGCCACATCGTCAGGGTCCATTGATCCGGGGCGCGGCTGGTCGGTGATGCCGGGAACCAGCGAGCTGGTCGTGCTGCCGGGATGCAGCATCGACACCGCCACACCCTGGTCGCGCCCGTCCAGCGCCATTGAGCGGGTCAGTCCCTCGAGCCCGAACTTGCTGGCGGTATAGGCCGCTGTATGCTGGCGCGGCACCTTCGCCGAGATGCTACCAATGTTGATGATCCTCCCGCCTCCTGTCATCAGCCGCAGCGCCTCGCGGCTGCACAGGAACACAGAGGTGAGGTTGATGGTAAGCACCTCCTGCCACCGTTCAAGCGACAGGTCAGGGCTGGGCGTGTGATCCGCGATCCCAGCATTATTGACAAGAAGGTTCGGCGGGCCATAGGCGGCGACGCAGGCTGCAAAGAGCGCCTGTACCTGCTTTTCATCGGTGACGTCAGTGGTCACCGCATGCGCCGCCCCTCCTGCACGCTCGATCTCAGCCACCAGTGCATTCAACTTGCCTGCGGTGCGCGCGGCGACAATCACCTTTGCTCCCTCCGCCGCGAAACCGCGGGCAATGGATCGCCCGATGCCTGAACTGGCTCCGGTTACAATTGCTACCCGATTGTCCAACCTCATCACGTTGCCCTCCCTACAAGCTCCGGTATTCGATTTTCCTGAACATCATTTGTCAATGTATAGCATGCGCCATGGCAGGACGAATCATCTGTCGTCAGGCTCCTTCCGCCGCGTTGTGGCCGTTATGAGATGGTCGTGTGTCCGTTTCGCGCGGCGGCAACGGCTAGGTGCCTCAAGGGTTGGCTACCGGCATCAGGGAAAGGTCTCTTCCGTCATCGTATAACACTATATGATAAAGACATGTTCCTCAGGCCAACATCAGGCGTTCAAAATTATTATTTGAATATCGCCGCTTATACCTTAGTTCGGGCTGATGTGACCTTGGCATTGTTACGCGGAGATCGAATATATTCCTTGACTGCCGAGGGCAACTTGCGCTGTTGTCAAACGCACAAGCATAGCAGTGCTTGGCGCCGTTCAGGCGCATGAGCCGACCGCATGGCCGTGCAAGGAGGAAGCCCGGCCACAGCCACGTCAGCCACATCGCCGCCGCTGGCAGGGAGGGCCATGGCGACGAGGATCAACGTGCAAGGCAAGCGAGATGACGCTTTCAAATTCATCAATCCAGGGAGGAAACCACGTGAATGATCCAATCTTCAAACTGACCCGCCGCAAAAGCCTCGCCCTTGCCGGAGCGGCGATACTGAGTTCAGTGGCCGCCCTGCCGGCCTTAGCGCAGGATTATCCATCCAGGACCATCAGCTTCGTCTGCGCCTTTCCAGCAGGCAGCGGCGCGGACGTGCTGGTACGTTATTTCGCCCAAGCCGTGAGCGAAGTTGCAGGTGCGACCGTTATTGTCGAGAACAAGGCCGGCGCTGCCGGGAACATCGCCGCCGAATACACTGCACGTGCCGATCCTGATGGCCACACCGTCTATCTCCATGCCGGATCGTCCACCGCCATGAACTATCACCTGTGGAACAACCCGCCCATCGACCCCCGAAGCGATCTGCGCGGCGTAGCTGCCATCAACCAGCAGCCTTTTTACATCGTCGTGGGTGCGGACTCTCCGCATCAAACGATTGAAGACCTCAACGCCTATCTGCGCGAGGCGGGCGATAACGCCTCATACGCCACCTCTGCCACCTCGGGGCGCGTGCTCGGAGCCGCCTATGCCAATGCGCTTGGGGTGAACCCGGTAGAGGTGCAGTACCGTACCGGCACCGACGCGCTGCCCGACATCGTAAGCCTCGCCGTCGATTTCGCAGTGTCTGACCCGGTGCAGACTATGGTCAACGCCCGCGAAGGCCGCACCCGGACCCTGGCAACCGGCGCCGGCACCCGAATGCAGGTGGCACCCGATATTCCCACACTGGCGGAAGTCGGGCTCGAGATTGATCAGATTGGCTGGTGGGCGGCCTGGGTTCCGGCAGGCACGCCCGATGATGTAGTCATGAAGCTGAACGGCTTTTTCCGCGAAGTGCTCGAGCGCGAAGAGACCCAGACCTTCCTGGCGTCGATGGGCGGTGACACCTGGATCGGCACCCCTGAGGAAGTAGATGCCATGATGGTCCGTTCGGTGGACGAAGCCCAATATCTGGTTGAACTGGCCGACCTGCCAAAGAACTGAACCGGCATCCATCTGCCTCTGCGCATGATGCTGCTAGAACCGAAGGCGGCAGAGAGCGTCAACCTCCTGCCGCCGCTCCCGTAAGCAATCTCCACACAACATGAGTATCGGAGGCACTTGTGGCGAAGCTCAACAAGATAGACGTTCTGGCAGGGCTCTTCGTGATCCTGATCGGCGTCCTGTCGGTTATCGAGTCGCTCTCCTTCAGCATGGGCAACGCCCGCAACATGGGGCCGGGATACTTTCCCTACTACATCGGCCTAGCTATGCTGATCATCGGCGTGGGCATCGTGCTGGAGGGTCTGCGCCCGCCGCGGGAAGAGATGCAGTTCGGGCAGTTGCCTAGCCTGCGTGGCCTGCTGCTGATCCTGGCCGGCGTGATCGCCTTTGCGCTGATGATCCAGCGCTTCGGCATGTTTCCGGCCACAGCGGTCGCCGTCTTCCTGGGCTCGCTTGCAGATGAAAGCACCCCGTTGCTGCAGAAGATCCTCCTTGCAATTGCCGTTCCTGTCGTTTCCGTCCTGATCTTCAAGGTCGGGTTGGGCATGAACGCCGACATCGTCCGGTGGCGCCCATGAACGACCTCATGTCCAACCTTTCCCTTGGCTTCAGCGTCGCTTTTTCGCTGCAGGGACTGTGGTATTGCTTCATCGGCGTGACGCTGGGGACGTTCGTCGGCGTCCTTCCCGGCATCGGGGCGCTGGCTGCGATCGCGCTTCTGCTTCCGCTTACCTTCGGGCTTGAGGCCACGCACGCGCTGATCATGCTGGCCGGCATATACTACGGATCAAATTACGGCGGCTCCACCGCCTCCATTCTGCTCAACCTGCCCGGCTCGCCCTCCTCCGCCGTGACATGCCTTGACGGCTATCCAATGGCGCAGCATGGCCGGGCCGGAGTGGCGCTCTTCATAACCGCCATCGCGTCGTTTGTCGGCAGCATCATCGGCATGATCATCATGGGCATCTTCTCGCCCCCGCTGGCCGCGCTGGCCATGAGCTTCAGCGGCCCGGATTTCTTTGCGCTGATGGTTTTGGGCCTTGTCGCGGCGTCGATGCTCTCTTCCGGCTCTCCTCTGCGAGGAATAGCAATGATCGGGCTTGGGCTGATCCTAGGGCTGGTCGGGCGGGACCTGCACAGCGGCTTGCTGCGATTCAGCTATGGGGTGGACGAATTATACGAAGGCTTGCCTCTGGTCGCCGTCGCACTGGGCATCTTTGGCCTGCCAGAGGTGATCCGCAACGCCGGCAAGATCATGCCGCGCAAGCTCAGCGCGCGAGACATCACCTTCCGGTCGATGGTACCCACCAAGGACGACTGGCAGAAATCGCGCGGCGCGATGCTGCGCGGCACGGGGCTCGGCTCGTTCTTCGGGGCGCTGCCTGGCACAGGGGGTCTTCTGGCCGCCTTCATGTCCTATGCAATGGAAAAGCGTGTCGCCAAGGATCCCAGCCGCTTTGGCAATGGCGCGATCGAGGGCATTGCAGGACCCGAGGCCGCCAACAACGCTGCCGTCCAGACGGCCTTCATTCCCACCCTGACGCTGGGCATCCCGGGCGACGTGATCATGGCGATCATGATGGGCGCGATGATCATCCACGGCATCCAGCCAGGGGCCGCCGTCATCACCGCGCATCCCGACCTGTTCTGGGGCCTGCTGGTCAGCTTCCTGATCGGTAATTTCCTGTTGCTGCTGCTGAACATACCGCTGATCGGACTGTGGGTGCGGATGCTGTCAATTCCCTACTCGGTGCTCTACCCTTTCATCATCGCCTTCATTTGCATCGGCGTCTACAGCGTGAACAACAGCGTGACCGACCTGTACGTCCTGCTGTTTTTCGGGGTGCTTGGCTGCCTGATGACATACCTCCGCTTCGAACCCGCACCACTGGTGCTGGGGCTGATCCTTGGCCCGATGCTGGAAGAAAATCTGCGTCGCACGTTGATGCTGCATCGAGGTGACTACACCGTGTTCCTGACACGACCCATCAGCGGCACCTTTCTCGCGCTGGCATTCTTGATTGTCGTCTTCACGCTTTGGGCAGCCTTCCGCAGCCGCAGTATCCGCCGCGCGGCACGGAACTCTGCGGCTGCCGAATAAGTACATGGAAGACCCAAATAAGCGGCCGGTATTCCGGCCGCTCTACCTCGCTGGGAAAGCCGCCTTAGCTCTCCCGGTCATAGGCACCTAAGCCGGGCTTGAACTTCTTCTGATCGATGAACTGCGACATGCCCTTTTCGTCGCCGCGCTCGGGGTCGCGGAACTTGGTCGCGTCCGACTTGGCCATCAGGTATTCCAGCGACTGTTCCCAGCCCATCTGACGCACATGATGATACGCCGTCTTGCAAGCACGCAGCACATGGGGATTCTTCTTTCTCAATGTTTCGGCCAGCCTTGTTACCTCGTCCCGCAGCTGATCCAGCGGTACAGCCTTGTTGACCAGCCTCATCTCGGCGGCCTGCGTGCCTGAAAAGGTCTCACCGGTCATGATGTAATACATCGCGTCCCGCTGTGGCATGACCATGGACACGGACTTCGTGACGATCCCGGCCGGTATGATGCCCCAGTTGATCTCTGAGAGGCCAAAGGTGGCATCTTCGGCCGCAATCGCCAGATCGCATCCCACCAACACCTGAAATGCCCCGCCAAAGCACCACCCGTTCACCATCGCAATGGTCGGCTTGCGATAGTACATGAGCCGCCGCCACTGCCACGCGGCATTTGCCGCGAACATCCGATCCCGCTCATGCGGAGGCCAGTTTTCCGTTTCACGGAAATATTCCTTGAGGTCCTGCCCCGCGGAGAATGCATCCCCTGCACCGGTAATGACCAGCACCTCGGCCGCATCATCGCCCTCCATCGCATCCAGAACAGCAGTCATTTCACGCACGATACCGGGATTGATGGCGTTGCGCTTGTCCGGGCGGTTCAGTGTGATCCATGCGATCCCGTCGCGCACTTCGGTGGTGACGAACTCTCCCCACCCCGCCCCTTCGCCGAGGCCGGTTGCTGTGTCGCTCATTGTCAGTCTCCCTGACTTCCTCTAGTATGAAAGGAGATCATATATAAGGAACCCTTACACTGTCAATGTCATCAGCATCGCGCAAAAGCGCTGCCGGGGCGCTGCGCCCGCGCATGATCTACCTGATCAACAACCTGAACCTTCTGCTACGCAAAGCCCTTGATGAGCGACTCAAGCCGCACAAGTTGGGCAGCCTGCAGTACACGATCCTGACGCTTATCAGGGACCGCGACGGGATCTCCTCAGCCGAACTGTCGCGCCGCTTCTTCGTCACTCCACAGACGATGAACGAATCCGTCACGGCGCTGGAACGGCGCGGCCTGATCGCACGGACTGAAAGCGAGCAGAACAAGCGCATCCTGATCGCGCGGGTCCTGCCCGAGGGCCTTGCCCTGCTGGAAGTCTGCGACGGGATCGCCGACGAGCTCGAGGCAGAGCTTCTTGAGAGCCTGCCGCCGGACCAGCGCCAGATGCTGCATGACACCCTGCGCGCCCAGATCACAAGGATGACGCACGCGTGATCAGGTGACCGGCCCTGCATAATGTTTAATAACGTTTGATCCACTACGGGTTTGCCCGTACGGTTTTCTCCAAGCATCTGCATGGGAGGAAACCGCATGAACATCGCAACCGAGACGATCGATACCATTGACATCGACCGCTTCCGCCTGCGTCGCTTTGTCGAGGAACTTGGTCACTCCAACGAACTGGACGTCCACGAAGAGCCGGTGGACCTGATCGACGTCGCTGCGATCTTGCAAAACAACCCCAAGGCCGTATGGTTCAAGAACGCCGGCGGCCAAGAAATGATCGGCAACGTCGTGGGCAGCCGTGCGCGTTTGGCGATGGCCTTTGGGGTGCCGCCCCGTGAGGTAGCGCGGGAGATGAAGCGCCGCCTTGGCCTGAAGCCTGAATTGATCGAGCTGAGCCGCGACGAAGCCCCCGTGCAACAGGTGGTGCAGACCGGCGAAGACGCCGATCTACTGGATTTCCCGGTCCATCTTCAGCACGGCATGGACGGTGCGCCCTATATTTCTGCCACCATCGACTACACGGCCGATCCTGCCACTGGGCGCCGGAATTGTGGCATGCGCCGCCTGATGATGCGTGGCCCCCGCGAGGCCGGCGTCGACCTGATTGCCCCGTCGGACCTGCGGGTGATGTACATGGCGGCCTCGGCCCGGGGCGAAAGGGTGCCGGTGGCCTATGTCATCGGCTGCCACCCCATCGACATGGTTTCTGCCACGATGAAGGTTCCGACCGATGAGCTGGAGCTGCTTTCCAGCCTGCGCGCCGCGCCACTGCCGGTGGTCAAATGTGTGACCAACGACCTCTACGTGCCCGCCGACGCGGAAATCGTTATCGAGGGATATTTCCACGAAGCCGGTTATGTCGAAAAGGAAGGCCCTTACGGCGAATATCTGGGCTACTACGGCGGGGTAAAGACCAACCCAGTCTTCCATGTCACCGCTATCACCCGCCGCCGCGATGCGCTGTTCCAGACCGTCACGATCAGTGGCAACCGCATGGACTTGACCGACACCTCGAACTTGGAGGCCCTGCGGATGGAACTTGCGGTGTGGTCGGCGCTCGAAGGCGTAGCCCGCCAGCCGGTCGCCGTTTACGCCCCGGTCGCGGCAGGCGGATCAATGAGTATGCGCTTTTCGATCAAGCCCACCTATCCGGGCGAGGCCCGCTCCGCCCTTTACGCGGTGCTGGGGGCGGTGGGGGTCAAGAACGTCTTCGTGGTCAATGACGACATCGACATTTTCGATGACAACCAGATGGAATGGGCTTTCGGCACCCGCTTCCAAGCCGACCGTGATCTGGTCATCGCAACCGGCGTGCGGCTCAGCCCGCTGGATCCGTCGCTGCACGGCGCACGCACCGGGGCCAAGGCGGGGTATGACCTGACTTGGCCGATGGAACATGCCAGCCGCTGGGAACTGCAAACTCCCTCGGCCCCAACCTATGACGGAAAGCGCTTCCCCTCGATCCGCGCGGCGCTTGAGGACGGCCCGAAACGGTTCGAGGAACTGATCGCTGCCGTCGGCAGCCGCGATGGCCGCGAAATCGTCCGTGAGCTTGACAGCTTCCGCGCCCAGGGGCTCGAACGGGACGACATGGGCCGCTACTTCCTGAACGTCTGAGCAGAACGGGGGCCATCGGCCCCCGCTTCGTCACGCCGGTATCGGCAGCCGCGTCGCATCATATTCAAACAGCCAGTCGTAGCGCTTGCGCACCTTTTCCGGCTGCCACTCGCGCTCGACATACTCTACCGCAGTCACCGGCTCGGCAAGCGCCTGGTTGTGGAACCGGTGCAGGTTCGCCTCAGACCCGCGCACGATGGCCGCCGTACGTTCTGTGCGCAGTCCCTCGTAGGTCTTGAACGCCAAATGGATGTGATCCGGTTGCTCCTCGAGGCAGCGGGCCACGATCAGCCCATCCTCGATCGCCATGATGGCCCCCTGCGCCAGGAACGGCAACGTGGGATGGCAGGCGTCCCCCAAAAGGGTCACGTTTCCCTGGGTCCAGACAGGCAGCGGGTCTCGGCCCACCAGCGCCCAGCGGTAGGGCGTGCTCATCACGTCGATAACCTCATGGATCAACGAGTTCCAGCCTTCGAAGTCGGCCTTGCATTCCTCCTTGGTGCCAGCCTCGGTCCAGCTTTCACTGGTCCAATCCACATTCTCCACCAGCCCAACGAAATTCAGCAGCGTGTTGCCGCGGATGGGGTAGGTGATCACATGGCCGCCGGGCCCGATCCAGTTGGTGCCCACCGGCCGCTGCAACTCAGGGCAGAGCTTGTCCATCGGCGCGAGCCCACGCCAGGCCATGAGCCCCGCAAACCGCACCTGCGGCGACTTGAACATCTGCGAGCGCAGCCTTGAATGCACCCCGTCCGCCCCGATCAGCGCGTGACCAGACGCGGTTCGCCCATCCGCCAGCTGTACCGTGACGATCTCGCCAACTTGCTCAAATCCATCAACTTGCGCACCAGTCACCACCGCATCAGGCTTGAGCGCCCGCACCGCCTCAAGCAGCACCCGGTGCAGATCGCCCCGGTGAACCATCCAGTATGGCGCGCCGAACCGCTTGATTGAATCTTCGCCTAGGTCGAACAGCTTCCACGACTGGCCGGTGTTCCACAGCCGCACCTCTTTCGAAGCAGCCTCGCAGATGATCGGCTTCAACCGCTCTTCCAGCCCCAGCTCGATCAGCACACGTGACCCGTTAGCGGCGATCTGGATGCCCGCGCCCAGTTCTTTCAGTTCAGGCGCCTGCTCGAATACGATAACGTCGAAACCCCGCTGCAAAAGCGCGAGCGCCGCCGTCAATCCGCCTATTCCGGCCCCTGCGATCATGATGGTTCTGGCTTGCACGTGAAGATCCTTCTGCTTCATGGCCTGCGTTGATTCCAGGCAGGGAACGTCGGCGTTTGTCTGGGAACGGCATTCTTTGACGTCAGAAGTCCCCTGCGCTGATCAACGGCCCATCCCACGCGCGTCACACCAGTCGCTTACTGTCTCGATACAGCGCGCCAACAGATCAGGCTGGCCCAGGTAGTAATGTGTCGCCTCCTCGATCTCGACATAGGTCTGGTCAGCGGTTGCCAAGGCGGCGCGGATCGCGGGATTATGGGTAGCAGGCACGGCATCATCGGCGCCGTTAACGATCTGCAGGACTGGTGTACGGGCTATCCTTGCCGCGTTCAGGGGACCTTTGGCATTTGACAGGTCATAGCTCCACTGGCTCAGCCAGGATCGCAGCGTGGTATATCGGGCCAGTCCGACCGGCCCCACGTTCACGGTGCGGGGATGACCCATGTAGGTCCATTCCGGCTTGCGCCCGTTGGGGTCGATGCTGGGGTCGAGCCAGCGCACGTCGCACATCGTCCGATGGACCACGAACGCGCGCTCTACCTCAGGCGTATCACGTGCCTTCAGGTCGGCAAGCAGATCCTGCGCCCAAATAGTGATGCGGCGGTTGCGCGCCCGCTGCGCCTCGCGGAACCGAGCTATGAACTCGGGCGCATAGGGTGGCTGATGGGGGCAGGTGTCGGAATAGATGTCGAATTCAGGATCGCGCCTGTCGGGATCAAGTTCGTTGGTCACAGACGGGTCCAGCCATTCGGTCATTGTTTCAGCGCGGCTCAGATGGGCTGCGATGAAGATCACACCATCTGCCGGCGTCAGCCCCGCCGCCACCAGATCCGCAGGATCACCGGCAGGCGTATGGGTGATGGTCGGGTTCTCCGCCTCCGCTTGGTAGAAGAGCGAAAGCGAACCACCGCCTGACCAGCCAACCAGCACCACCTTCTCATAACCCAGCTTCTCGCGCGCATGTCGGATCCACTGACCCAGGTCCATCGCGACCTTCTCCATGATCAGCGCGCTGTCATTGCGCGCATAGCGGCTGGCTGCACAAAGCACATTAAAGCCCGCGTCAGCCAGCGCCATCGGCATCGGCAAGAGTTGCAGAGTCGAGGCCGGGTGCATGAACACCAGTACGGTCTTAGACGGCGCATCCCCGGCAAGCAACTGCCCTTCCAGGTTGACCATGCCAGAATTGCCGGCAAAGCCGTAAACCTCAGTTGCCTTGGCCACCTCCGGAAACGAGACGATCTGGATCTGGCGCCGCCAGCCGGCTTTGATCTGATTGGCCATACAGGATTCCAGTTTGTCTTGATCGAATGTTATTCGACTATGACAAACTTGAGGGGCTGGTCAACCATTATCCTCCGCGGAAGGAACAGCGCCCGCCGGGGACATTCCCCGACGGGCGCCACGGCCGGATTGGCAGTCAGTTCAGGCGACGCCTTCCAGCATCTTCTTTTTCTTTTCAGTCCATCTCTTCAGTTCATCATGTGCCTCGCGGGCCTGCTGCTCCAGGAAGCCTGGCTCATCCACCCGGGCGGTGACTTCCAGCCGCAGGCCGTTCGGATCAAAGAAGTAGATCGAGTTGATGAAATGATGATCAACGATGTCCGTCGTCTTGATCCCGGCGTCGTTCAGCCGCTTCTTCATCGCGAGCACGGCATCTACGCTTTCAACCTCTACGGCAAAGTGCATCACCCAATCTGGCGTGTTGGGCGAAGGTTGCGGCATCTGGTTTTCGCCGAGGTCGAAGAAGGCGATGTAGGACCCGTCACCCATTTCAAAGAAGAAATGCGAGTAGGGTTTCTTCTCCCCAGTGCTGGGCACCACATCGGACATCATGCAGGCCACTAACGGCAGGCCCATGATGTCCTCGTAGAACCTGCGCGTCTCCTCGCCATCGCGGCAGGGGAACGAATAGTGGTAAAGTCCCTTGATCTTGGGCGCGTCTGTCATCTGATCCTCCCGAACGGTCGGGGCCGCAACGGCCCCTGCGCTTGACAGACTACCGCCCCCGGCCAATCATTCTGTCCCGTCTAAAGAGGGACAAGATGCTGGACGATATCGCGCCGCTTCTGACCGCGCTTGGGACGGCTGGGCTCGGCCCTGCGCTGATGAACCTGCTGCACCGGCACTGCGGGGCCGACCTCTGCTCTGTCTTCACGCTAAAAGAGGATCAGCCTGCGGTTCTTGTGGCTGAAAGCAGCAACCCGGCCTCTTCGGCCTTCGCCCGCGTGGCCTCGCTGCGATATGCACAACGCTACTGGCGCCGCGACGTCGCGGCGCTGTCGACGCTGGGACGGGCGCATCGGACGGTGCAGATCCTGAAGCGCCCCGCGCGGGGCATCCGTGACGTTGAATACCAGCATGAATGTTATACCGAAGGCTCCGTCACCGAACGCCTCTCGCTTTATCGCCGCGGCGTGCCCTCCATCATCGCCAATGCCTACCGTGAACGGTCCAGCGGGCCGTTTCACCCGGACCATGCGCAGGCTTTCGCCACCCTTGCCCGCTGCTTGCATGCCGCGCTGGAACGTCATGCCCAATTGCTTGATGCCCAGCCGCCTACGACAGATCCCGCCGCCCTCGCCCGCCGCCTGACGGAAGTCACCACCCTCAGCAACCGTGAGGCGCAGGTGGTCGCCCTGATCATGGCGGGCCATGACCAGACCGAGATCGCTGCCCGCTTTGCCCTGCAGCCCAGCTCTGTCATCACCTACCGGGCGCGGGCCTATGAGAAACTGGGCGTCAGCACCCGCGCCGCGCTGCGCGGACGGCTGGACGCGCTTCTGTCGCCTCCACTTCCTTAAAGGACCAGCCGGGCGCCAAACTCCCCGGCGCCTCTGCTGCCGCCATTCGCCATGCGCCAGTACGCTGCCCGCCATTGCCGCGGCAAAATCCTCCTGCAACTCTGTTGACGTTTTCGAAGTCTATATGACATTATCAAATTCGCTCAGCCAGAGTTCTGCCGGCTGCCGACCTTCATCAGGAGACCTCATGCCGCAGCACAGCGCGCGCCTGCCCCTCGTTATGGCCACAGAGGCCCTGCCGCCCGCCATCACCCAGGTGCTCGCCACGACGCATGATCTGCAACCCTTTTCGCCAGAGGCAAATCCGCACGCGCGGGTTCTGGTCACGGATCCGGGACGCGGCGTCACGGCGGCAATGATGGATGCCGTGCCGGGGCTGGAACTGATCGCCGTCTATGGCGTGGGCATCGACGCGGTGGATCTCGCTGCCGCCGCCGCGCGGAGCATCCGCGTCATAAACACTCCGGGCCTGCTGACCGACGCCGTGGCTGACCTAGCGATGGCGCTGCTCCTGTCCTCGGCCCGCGCGATCCCGGCCAGCGACACCTATGTGCGCAGCGGGCGGTGGACCAACCTTGTGGCACAACTGCCGCTGGGGCGGGGCCTACGGGGGCGCAGGCTGGGCATCGTCGGGCTCGGCGGCATCGGCTATCAGATCGCGCTCCGGGCGCAGGGCTTCGGCCTGATCATCGCCTGGCATGGTCCACGGCCCAAGGATGTTCCCTGGCGGCACGAACCGGACCTGACCGCGTTGGCAGAGGACAGCGATTTCCTGATCCTTGCCTGCCCCGCCAACGCGCAGACGCGGGGCATCGTCAATGCCGGGGTGCTGGCCGCCCTTGGTCCGCAGGGAACTCTGGTCAACGTGGCGCGGGGGTCCATCGTCGACGAACCCGCGCTGATCGAGGCACTGGAAACAGGGACCCTCGGCTTTGCCGCGCTGGATGTCTTTGCCGACGAACCCAACGTGCCTGCGCGCCTGCGCGCCCTGCCAAACGTCATCCTGACTCCGCACCAGGGCAGCGCCACCCAAGACACACGAGAAGCCATGGGCCGCCTGTTGATCAACAATCTTGCCGCCTTTTTCGCAGACCAGCCCCTGCCAACCCCCGTCGCCCTGCCAGCATGAGGACCGAAACCATGAGTTCAACCCAACGCCATGTCATCGGCCTGGATACCGACCAAGCCAACGTCCCCGCCGCCCCCATCACGGACGAGGAATGGGCGCTTCGGGTTGATCTGGCCGCCGCCTATCGGCTGGCCGCGCATTACGGCTGGGATGACCTGATCTATACCCATATCTCTGCCCGCGTGCCGGGGCACGAGGATCATTTCCTGATCAACCCCTTCGGCCTTCGGTTCGACGAGATCACAGCCTCCAACCTGGTCAAGATCGACCACCAGGCCCGCATCATCGGCCAAAGCGACTGGCCCGTGAACGGCGCGGGCTTTGTGATCCACCATGCCATCCACCGCGGCCGCCCCGATCTGCACTGCGTGATGCACCTGCACACCGAGGCCGGCATGGCCCTGTCGATGCTCGACTGCGGGCTGCTGCCGCTCTCGCAGCACTCGATGTTCTTTTACAACCGCATCGGCTATCACGGGTACGAAGGGCTCGCCCTGAACATGGAGGAGCAGGAGCGTCTGATCCAGGACCTCGGCCCCACCAACAAGGCGATGATCCTGCGCAACCACGGGACCCTGACGGCAGGTGCCACAGTCGGCGAGGCGTTCGTCTGGACCTTCTGGCTCGAAAAAGCCGCCCGTGCCCAGCTTGCCGCCATGGCCGCGCAGCCAGGCGGGCTCACGGTGCCGCCCGAGACCATCGCAGAACTGACCGCGCACATGTATGAGCAATCTCCCGCCATTCCGGGACTCAAGGAATGGCCAGCGATGCTGCGCATGCTGGACCGGATCGACCCATCATTCCGCGGTTGAACCGGCATCGACCGGATGCATGATATGGGCTAAACTCGTGCGCGGATAATCAAGAGGACAACATGAAGAGAGCCGACAGGGATGATGACTGGTCACAACGGCGGATCCAGTCGATTGAGGTGGGCTTTCAGGTGATCCGTGCGATGGAATCCGCCGATGGCCCCCTGCCCCTGCGCGATGTGGCGGCAATTGCCGGAATGCCGCCCAGCAAGGTTCACCTTTATCTTGTCAGCTTCATCCGCGAAGGGCTTGTGCGACAGGACCCGCACACCGGCCATTACGGGCTGGGCAGCTTTGCCATCCAGCTTGGTCATTCGGCCATCCGCCAGCTTGATGTAGTGAGCCTTTCGCGCGACGAACTGGTTTCGCTGCAAGAGGCGACGAGCTTCGCTACATATCTTTCGGTATGGGGCAATCGCGGACCCGGGATCGTGTCCAAGGTGGATGGTCAGCGGCAAGGCTCCCTGACGGTGCGGCTGGGCTACGTGCTGCCGCTTTATGCCTCCGCAACAGGGCGGGTCTTCCTAGCCTACCTCAACCGCTCGGAAACCGCACAGCTTCTGGCGGAGGAACTTGCAGCAATCAGGACGGGCGAAGACATCTGGCCCGGCGCCTCCGATCTGCCTGATGACCTCGAAGCTATCGAGAACCAGATGGAGGTGATCCGCCAGCAGGGTTACGCGACCTCCCGGAACAACATCAACGCCAACTTCGCCGCCATGGCCGCGCCGATTTTCGACCACACCGGGCGCATCGTTGCCGCAACCACCGTGCTGGGGTCTGACAAGGCAATGTCGGGCGCCAAGGCCAAAGGTATCGCCAAACTATTGCTGGAATCAACGCAGCGCCTGTCTGACCGCCTGGGCTACAATACCCGCGACCGGCAAGAGCGCATGAAACGCTCTAGCTGATCTGCGTGCAGGACCGGATTGAGAGGTCGTAGCCATTCAGCGCCACTGGCCGCACGATCCGGTTCTTGGTCAACAGATCGATCTCGTGAATCCCCAGCGAGGTCAGGATCTGCGCCCCCAGCCCGTAATCGCGCAGCACATAGGGCGCGGTGCCCGCACTGCGGTCGATGGTCTTGCGGGTGTCGCGCAACAACAGCATCACGCCACGGCCCTTGGCTGCGATGATCTGCATGGCCCTCTCCGCAAGGTTGAACGGCGCAGTCCGGATGCCTAATACGTCTTCCGCCGAGTCCAGAACATGCATCCGCACCGTCACCGGCCCACCGTCTGACACGTCGCCCATCGACAGCACGATATGCTCCGCCCCTCCACCGTGTCCCGATAGACCCGCATCATCCAGTCGCCGCCAAAAGCCGAACTCACGGGCTTCTGCTCGACCAGCTGGACAAGGTTGTCGTTGCGCCGCCGATAAGCGATCAGGTCTGAAATTGTGCCGATCTTCAGCCCATGTTTTCGCGCAAACTCGACCAGATCAGGCAGCCGCGCCATGGTGCCATCCTCGCGCATGATCTCGCAAATCACCCCCGACGGATTCAGCCCCGCCAGCCGCGCAATATCGACCGCCGCCTCGGTATGCCCAGCCCGCACCAGAACCCCGCCATCCCGCGCCCGCAACGGAAACACGTGTCCCGGCGTCGCCAGATCGGTCGTTCCCTTCTGCGGGTCGATGGCGGTCGCGATGGTCACCGCACGGTCCTTTGCCGATATTCCCGTCGTCACTCCCTCCCGCGCCTCGATCGAGACGGTAAATGCGGTTTCGTGACGCGAGGCATTGTTGCTGGTCATCAAGGGCAGGGCCAGCGCATCGACCCGTTCAGCCGTCAGCGCCAGACAGATCAGCCCGCGCCCATGGCGCGCCATGAAATTGATCGCTTCAGGCGTCGCCATCGAGGCGGGAATGACCAAGTCGCCCTCATTCTCGCGGTCCTCGTGGTCCAAAAGGATGAACATCCGTCCAGCGCAGGCGTCCTCGATGATGTCAGCAATGGGCGCAATGGGCGCGGTCATGCCACGCGTACCGACATCTCGCCCACCCTATCGATCCAAGCGTGCATCACGTCGCCCGGCTTGACCGGGGCCACCCCTTCGGGCGTGCCGGTCATGATCACATCGCCGGGGTAAAGGGTGTACGCCTTTGACGCATAGGCAATCAGCTGCTGCACGTTCAGGATCAACAGCGCCGTGTTCGATTTCTGCCGCGACTCGCCGTTGACCGTGATCTCGAAATCCAACGCCCCGGGATTGCCGACCTCATCGGCGGTGACGATATGCGGCCCCAGAACCGTGAATGTGTCCAGCGACTTGCGGAAGGAACGATCCTCGGTGCCGCGAATGGTCATGTCCAGCCCGATCATATAGCCTGCCACATGATCCAGCGCATCCTCCTCCGCAATGCGGAAACCCTGCTTGCCGATTACGAGAGCCAGTTCAATTTCATGATCGGTTCGCCGGTCCTCCCAGTCCACCACAACGGCGTCGCCCGCCCCGATCACCGAACTGGGCGACTTCAGGAACACCCCGTACTCATGGATAGTCTTGATCTCGCTTCCAAAGTTGATCTGCCTGTCAGCCCGTGACTCATCCAGATGCAGCGCATAATTCACTGGCGCCGCTACGATCTTGCCGGGGTTGCCCACCGGCGACAACAGCCTGACCTCGCCCACCGGCCTTCCCGGCACCCTGTCCGCCAGCGCCTCCATCTGCGGACGCAGCATGTCGAAGTGGTTAAAGAACTGGTCGCCATGCGGCACCGGCCAAGCCAGCGGCGGCAGTGCCGCCAGCGCCTCTGTCACGTCATGGACCATATCACCCTTGATCACGCCCAAGCGGTTATCGTCGAAACGGCAAAAACGCATCTGTTCTGTTCCCTTCTGTCAGGCCGCGCCGCGCTCTTCGCGCCAAAGGCCCAGCTTTTCATGCACCACCCGGTCTGAAAAACAGAACAGGAAGCTGTCTCGCTCAGCCCGAAAGCGCCGCCATGCCCAGCCGGGTGCAACAGCCACGTCACGCTCCTCCAGGTCATACCGCTCACCGCCAAGTTCGGTGCTCACCCGCCCCTCTGCTACGCACATCACGATGCCATCAGTCGACCGGATCGGCGCCGTCTCGAACCCCGCGGGTAGGTGCATCATCCAAGCCGACATGGTCGGCATCGCCCAGCCGCCGTCCAGTGGGTTGACATAGCGCAGCGACACCGCCTCGTGCTTGTCCGGCGCAGCCCCGGCGGCGGCTGCCACCAGCGCCGCGCGGGACCGCTCATACGGATAGTTGAAGATCGGCGTGGTCAGCCCATAGGGGCTCTGCGCCCTCATCGGCAGCATGTTCATGCCGAAGCGCGCCATGGAGTCCCCGTCGGGACGGATGATTGCCTGGTTCTTGTCGTTGTAATGCTCGTTGAACCCAGCCTCCAGGAACTGCACCAGTGGCACGTCAAGCCCGTCGAGCCAGGCGCAGGGATCATTCCCCTCGGCCCCATGGTCGTGCCAGGCCCACGAGGGGGTGATCACGAAATCTCCGCGTCGCATTACGGTACGCTCGCCGCCCACGGCGGTGATCGCCCCCTCGCCCTCTAGCATGAAGCGCAGGGCTGATGGCGAATGCCGGTGCGCGGGCGCCGTCTCACCCGGCAGAATAAGCTGGATCCCCGCATAGATCGTCGCCGTCGCCCGCGACATGCCCTTCAGCGCCGGGTTTTCCAGCACCAGCACCCGGCGCTCGGCCTCTTCTGCCGTCAACAGGGCACCCGCCTCCATCATCAGGGGCCGGACATCATCATACCGCCACCTGTGCGGCCTCGCCTTCGATCGCGGCTCGTTGGGCAACAGCCCCTTCAATACTGCCCAAAGCGGGGCCATGTCCTTCTCGGCCAGCCGGTCATAGAACTCCTGCCGTACGGCCTCGGTTGACGTCTGCATGGTCATGGTGATCCTTTCACTCTGCCGCTTCAGGATAGGCGTTCAGAATCCGGTTGAACCGCCGCTGCAACCAGCCGCGCGTTTCGGGGTGAGTCATGATGTAGAACCGGTTGGCCTCTACTGCCTCCAGCACCTGCGCCGCAATCGCGTCTGGGCTGGTGCCGATCTCGATCAGCGGCCCTAGGAAATGGTTCTCGCTCCGGACAAAGGCCCCGCCCATCCGCTCTGGCCGTGCACGCTCGGAAAGGTGCAACTCGGTATTCACCGCCGCCGGGGCCAGCACCGAAACCCCCATCCGGCTGCCCCGGTTTTCCAGTTCCAACGCCTCGCTCAGCGCCACGACTGCCGATTTCGTGGCAGAATAGGCGCCTGTCAGGAAGTCCGGGTTCACCTGAAACCCCGCGACAGATCCCGTATTAACGATATGGGTCGCTCCCTCCCGCGACAGCAGACGCGGCACGAAGGCCCTGATGCCGTGGATCACGCCATACAGATTGACCCCGATTACCCAATCCCATTCTTCCAGGCTCAGTTCATGGATGGGCTTGCCATGCATGGCCACGCCGGCATTGTTGAACACTAGGTCCAGCGGCCCCATGTCGCGTTCTACGGCATCGGCAACCGCCTCCATCGATGCCGGATCCGACACATCGACGCAAAAAGCCTGTGCATGTGGCCCGGCCATCGCCACAGTCTCCTCGGCGGCCTCCATCCGGATGTCGGAGGCCGCGACCCTGATCCCGCGCGCCGTCAGCGCCAGTACCAGCGCGCGCCCGATCCCGGAACCCGCGCCTGACACGAACGCGATCTGCCCCTGTTCCAGCTTCATGCAGCCCCTCTTGAAGGTAAATCTCTGCCCCTGCCTTCCAACGTTGCCAGATCCGGCCCTCTCTGGCTGCCGCTCCTGGCCGCGGCCTTGCCTCTTCGGCCAAGGGATGCCAGTGTGTACCGGTTCAACCGACCGCGGCGCGCGCCCAGGCCTGCGCCCACCCACAGCATAAGGAACAGCGCGTGGCCGATCAGACGGATGCGAGTGGCGCAGTCGAAACCGCCTATCGCCATATCCGCCACGCAATCATCACCGGCGAACTGCAGCCTGGCGAAATCCTGCGCGAGACTTGGTTGGCTGAGCGCATCGGCGTCAGCCGCACCCCCGTGCGCGAGGCTCTCAGCCGGCTGAGCAATGAGGGGTTGGTGCTTCTGGAACGTTACCGCCGCGCCCGGGTCGCCCAGTTCAGCGGCGCCGATGTCGCCGAGGTCTTTCGTCTCCGCGCCAAGCTTGAAGGCCACGGCGCCCGCCGCGCAGCCCGGCGCATCACCGATGCCGAGATCGCCCAACTGAATGAAATCGAGGCGCGGATGGAAACCGCCTTCAGCCAGTTGGGCTGGCACAAGCATCTGGCGGAATTCGACCGCCTGAACAACGATTTCCATACCCTCATCGCCCGCGCCGCCGACAGCCCGCGGCTGGAAAAGATCCTCGCGGCCTCGCTGGAACTGCCCGCGTCGATCTTCAACACCTATTCGGAACCCGTCGACAACCGCACGCGCCGCACCCATATCCAGCATCGAGAAATCATCGACGCCCTTCAGGCCCGTAATCCCGACTGGGCCGAGGCCGCCATGTCGGGACATCTGTTCTCGATCATTCATCTGGCCGACTCCGCTGACTGAACGCGGTCAGGCCGCCTTTTGCAGGAACCGCAGGGTGGTGGCGGTAAAATCGGCGGCTTTCTCGACATGCGGCAGATGCCCACAGGCCGGAAAGATCTCCAACTCTGCACCAGGGATCAGGTCGCGGTAGGCCGGACCAAAGGCCGCCGGCAGAACCTTGTCGTCATCGCCCCAGATGATCAGCGTGGGCACCGCGACCCGATGCAGCCACTTGGGCAGGTCAGGGTTGTGCAGACGCGGGTTCCAGCCCAGCCGTGCAGTGGTTTCGCGATTTTTCAGCGCTGCCATCATTTCGTCGTCATTGGCGGGCAACGGCACCGTGGCTGCCAGCGCCGGGTCATGGAACAGGTTGCGCGCCGTCTGTTCCTCCGACCACATGAAAATGTCGCCGCGCGCGACGCCCTTGAGATGGATTCCCGCGGGCGCCACCAGCGTCAGCGACCGCAATGCGCCCGGATCACGGATAGCCATTTCCGCGGCTATCCATCCACCCAGCGATGTGCCCATCACATGCGCCGGCGAAAGGCCCATCTGCCCGATCAGGTCGAGGTAGAAAAATGCCAGATCGCCGATTGAATCGAGCCATCCTGGCGTCTCGCTCTGCCCAAAGCCCGGATGTTCGGGCACGATTACATCATAGTGCTGTGCCAGCGCCTCCATGAACGGCAGCCACCCGCTGGCCCCGCCCGCGCCGTGCAGGAACAGCAGCGGCGCACCACTGCCCTTGCGCATGATCCTGATCCGGCATCCGGCTACGGTTTCGGTGATCTCGGTATGGCCCATGGTACCCCCTCGCACAGCCAGAAACTGCCTTCAACTAATTTTTGTATACTCTTTCAAAATGATTTCGTCAACGTTGAACAACGTTTGTCATTATTGCCGCAATGATGCAGCATACGGGGCTGTTCCTCGGGAACGTCTTGCAGACGCTTTTTCGGTTTGCATACCTTGAAGACAAGGAGGCCTAATATGAACCTTTTCAATCTTGACGGGCAGGTCGCGGTGGTTACCGGCGCGGGCAGCGGCCTGGGCCGCGCGATGGCCGAGGTGCTCGCCGAAGCGGGGGCACAGGTGGTGCTGGTGGACATCAACGCCGAGGCACTGGCCGAGGCGCACTCGGCGCTGCCTGGCGCCGGCGAGACGCTGACGCTTGATGTCTCCGACCGCGCGGCCCTCCGCGCCGCAGTGGCAGAGATCGACCGCCGCTACCAAAGGCTGGACATCGTCATCGCCAACGCGGGCATTACCGCAGGCCCGAGCCACATGACCGAAGGCGGGCAACTTTCTTCGGTGAACGATGATCAGTGGGATCAGGTCCTGCACATGAACCTGACCAGCGTGTTCACCACCATTCAGGCTGCGGCCGGTGTGATGAAACCGCGTGGCTATGGCCGGATCATCGCCACAGCCTCGGTCGCCGGGCTAAAGTCTGAACGCATGGTGGGTTATGCCTATGCCGCCACCAAGGCCGCCGTGGTCAATCTGGTGCGCCACTCAGCCGTCGAACTGGCGCAGCACGGCGTGACCGTGAACGGCATTGCTCCCGGCCCGTTCCGCACCAATATCGCAGGCGGGCGCATCCGGGATCCGCAGGTCGCTGCCATGTTCGCCGAAACAGTACCCATGCGCCGCATCGCCGAGGCAGAAGAGATCAAGGGCGTCGCTCTGCTGCTGGCCTCGCCCGCCTCCAGCTATATGACTGGCGTGACGATTCCGGTCGACGGCGGCATCATGGCCATCTGAAGTCCGGGTGGCGGCCAGGCAGGCTGGACCTGAACCGGATTCGTCTTTAACAAATTACGTTATACACAGGTCGTCCGTCCCGCCACAAAAGGAACTCTGCATGAAGCGCATCATCGTTGGCATCTCGGGCGCTTCAGGCACGATATACGGCATCCGCGCCTTGCAGATCCTGCGGGCGATGGGTGGCATCGAAACACATGCGATCATTTCGCCCTCTGCCCTGGTCACCGCCCAGCATGAGGTGGACATCTCCGCAGACGACATCCGTGCACTTGCCGATCATACACACGCGTTTCGGGATATCGGCGCCTCCGTATCTTCCGGCTCTTTCCGGTCGGATGGGATGCTGGTGGCGCCCTGTTCGATCAAGACCCTCAGCGGCATCGCCAACAGCTATGCAGACCAGCTTATCGTGCGCGCCGCCGATGTCTGCCTGAAGGAGCGACGCCGACTTGTGCTGATGCTGCGCGAAACGCCCCTGCATGCCGGACACATCGACCTCATGGCCCGCGCCACACAGGCAGGCGCCATAATAATGCCGCCGGTCCCCGCCTTCTATGCCCGGCCAAGAACGCTTGAGGAGATGATCGACCACAGCGTAGGCCGCGCGCTCGATCTGTTCGGGCTGGACACAGGGACCGTCTGCCGCTGGAAGGAATAAATTACCGCTCCGGCGGATTGTGCGGCAGGATGGCCGACAGCGGCACCTCGCGGATCGCCAGCGAAGCCAGCGCCGCCACCACAGCCAGCCCGGCGCCGATCAGGAAGATCGGGTGCAACACCTCGGAAAACGCTCGCATCACAGCATCTCTCAGCTCCGGCGGCATGCTTGCTACCGTGGCCGCATTCAGCGCCCGCAAGTCGACGATCTGGCCGCGCGCCAGTTCTTCGGCCAGCCGCGCTTCAAGCCCCGCCGCAAAAAGCACGCCATAGACGGAGGTGCCGATACTGCCGCCCACCAGCCGAAACATGTTCGCGCTGGCCGTCGCCACTCCCAGCAGCGACGGGGCGACGGCGTTCTGCACCGCCGTGGCTCCCACGCTCATCGCCGGGCCGATCCCCAACCCGGTGATCAGCATGAACAGCGCCACCAGCCACAATGGCGTCGTCGGTGAAAGCGTCGCCATCAACAACATGCCCAGCGTCAGCACGCAGGCCGCCACCAGCGGCAACACCTTGTACCGCCCCGCCGCCACCATGACCTGCCCGGCCAACATCGACCCGACCATGATCCCGGCCATCATCGGCAACAGGAACATGCCGGAAACCGTCGGACTGACCCCCTGAACCACCTGCATGTAGAGCGGCATGAAGGTGATGGTGCCGAACATCGCCGCGCCCGCGATCATCCCCCACAGGTTCAGCAGCACGAAATTGTTGTTGCCAAACAGCGCCAGCGGCAGGATCGGCTCTACCGCGCGCGCTTCCACCAGAACGAAACCAGCCACCGCCACCAAGCCTGTCGCCGACAGCAAAAGGATTGCGCCCGAGTCCCAGGCCAGCGTCCGCCCGCCCAGATTGGCGATCAGCACCCCGCTGCTCAGCAGTGTCGCCAGCAGCACCGCCCCGGCATAATCCACCTTGGGGCGCATGCGGGGCGCGGCAGGCCGCAGCACCACCTGCAGAATGACCAGCACCACCAGCCCCAGCGGCAGGTTGAAGAAGAAAATCCAGTGCCAGTTCAGATGCTCGACCAGGAACCCGCCGATCAGGGGCCCGATCACGGTTGATACGCCAAAGACCCCGCCCATAAGGCCCTGCGCCCGCCCCCGGCTTCGCGCCGGAAGCACATCGGCCACGACAGCCATGGCGACGACGATCAGCCCACCGCCGCCCAACCCCTGGATGGTCCGGCCAAGCACCACCACTTCCAGACTCTGCCCCAACCCGGACACCACAGAGCCGCACAGGAAAACCACGATTCCTGCCTGGATCACCACCTTGCGCCCGAACAGGTCCCCCAGCTTTCCGCAAACTGGCGCGCTGATGGTCGAGGCCAGCAGGTAGGAGGTCACCAGAAACGAAATCCGGTCCAAGCCGCCCAACTCGGCGGCGATGGTCGGAAAGGCCGGCGACACGCTGGTCTGGCCCAGCGATGCCAGCAACAGCACAATGGCAACGCAGACAAGGATCAACCCAACTCGTTGCTCCTCGTCCCGCGATATCTCAACGGGCGTCACTGCGCCCCTCAGCGCCCTGTCAGCCGGTAGCCGCGCCCGTCGCGCGTCACCCGGTTGAACGCAGGCGCCAGCAGATGCCCCCCTGTGATCAGCGACCCCTCGGTCGCCAGCTGATCCAGCAGCCGCTTCCGCGAAACGCGGGCCTGCTCCGCGTCAATGTCAAAGACCACGGCCACCTCCGGATCGCTGATCTGCACATGTGGTGCATGGACAATGTCGCCCACATGGATCAACTGCTCCTCCCCCGAGGTCAGCCGATACCCTGCATGCCCCGGGGTGTGCCCCGGCAGGGGCAGCGAATGCATCCCCGGAACGATCTCCGCCTCGCCCTCGATCAGCCGCAGCCTGTCGCCATAGGCGGCCAGCAATCCCTGCGCCAGTTTCTGCCAGTTGAGGATCATCTCTGGCGCGCCTGGGATCTCACCGCTCCAGAAATCGGCGTCGGCCCTCTGCACCACCAGCTCGGCATTGGGGAACATGGCCTGGCCATCTGCCGTCATTGCCCCGCCGATGTGGTCAGGATGCAGATGGGTGACGTAGAAAGTATCGACCTGATCCCTGGTTATCCCCAATCCTGCCAGCCCTTCAGGTACATGTCCGCAGGCTGGACCAAACAATGCCCCAGCCCCGGCGTCCACCAGAACGACCCGATCCCCGGTGCGAATCAGATTGGCGTTGAAGTTGGTCCGCACCTCGGACTCACGTGCTGCCTTCAGCAGCCCGTCGATATGCGCAGGCTCAGTCGCGGGAAACATCTCCGCCCCAAAGACCGAGGCTCCATCCGTCAGAACCGACACCTCTGCCTTGCCGATCTTCATCGTGGTTGCAGTGCTCACGCGCTCTCCCCCTCGTTATCCTCCCGGTCGCCCGCCGCCACCGGCCAATTTTGAAGTTCCGCCGCCGCTGCCACCAGAACTTCCAGCGCAGCGGCGGTACCGTCCGGCAGATTGGCCCCAGCCGTCCGTGCCAGCATTGTCCTCAGGTTGGCGCGTACGGCCTGATCAACGGGCAGCTCGCCCGGTGGCTGCGAAAATCTCTCCAGCACCTGAAGTTCGATCTTCTCCGCGCCGACTTCTACCGCCTTGAGCTTGTCGCGCAGCGCCTCGGTCTGTGGGCTGGGGGCTGGGCCGGGTCCCACCTTCATCCGCCGCCGAACCGCCCGCAGCGGCCGCACGATTTCGGCGTGCCAGTCCGCCACCGCCTCTGCAGCAGCCTCGGCCTTACCTGTATCCAGCAGCGCGCGCTGATCGGCCCCCACCCAAGCGGCAAAGATCAACAGCGTCACGTCCGCCTCGTGCCGGTCCTGCAAGGCCAGGCAAGCTTCGGCCACCCCCGGGGCGCCGTAGAACCGAAGCGTGAAATCCCACAAGCCCGCAGCCTGACCCACTCGTCCCACCTTTCTGCACAAAATGGCGGCGCAGTTTCCCGCACCGCCGTCACGAACTCAAAGCGTAAGCCCAAGCAGCTCGACTGCGTTGTCCTGATAGATCTTGCGCCGCTGTTCGTCGGTAAGGTCCATGGTATCCAGCAGCCGGATTGTCTCGCGGATGTAATAGGGCCCGCCCTCCGGGTCAAAGGGCGCATCCGAAGCGAACAGCACCCGATCCTCGCCAAAGAACTCCATCGCGTGCTCGATGGCCTTGCGCGACCCGAAGGTGGCAGTATCGGCATAAAATTCCTTGAAATACTCCAGATGCGGCCGCTCCAGCGCGTCCAGCACGTCCTTCTTCAGATCCCGGTCCGAGGTACGCGCCCCCATCTGGTCCCAACCCGGCCCCACGCGCCCCTCGAAGTACGGGATCATGCCTCCGCCGTGGTGGGTGATGACCTTCAGCCCCTTGTACTTGTCGAACAATCGCGAAAACACCATGCGCGCCATCGCGGCTGACGTCTCGTATGGCCAGCCAAAGGTCCAGTAGATCTCGTATTCCGAACGTGTCTCGGTCTTGTAATCTGCGAAATCCTGGCCACGCGCCGGATGCAGCCACAGCGCCTTGCCCGACTTCGCCATATATTCGAACAGCGGCTCAAACTCGGGCAGGTCTATGGGCTTGCCATTGACGTTGGTAAAGATCTGCATCCCCACCGCGCCAAGATCCTCAATGGCGCGGCGGCATTCCTCCACCATCGCATCGGGGTTGTTCATCGGCACCGTGCCGATGAAACCAGGGAACCGGTCCGGATGTTTCTGACACAGCTCAGCCATCGAATCCGAACCGATACGCGACAGTTCCAGCGCCTTCTCCGGCCCCGCGAATTTCTCCAGCGGAGGAGAGGCCAGCGACAGGATCTGGCAGTAGTCTTCGCCAAACATGTCCATCACCTCGAACCGGCGGTTCAGGTCGGTCATCATCGGTACCATGCCTGAACGTCGGGTCATGTCGCTCATGGTGCCGATCTCCTCGATCAGCGCCTTGAAAAAGGGCTCTGGCCAGATGTGGTTGAATACGTCTATCTTTTTCACTTTATTCTCCTCCGTAATCTACCCGGACCGGCCTCGAATGGGACGTTCCCCGGCACCGCCGACGTCGTGCACCCCTGCAACCGGACGCCGGATGTAAAAAAGAAGCCCCGCCCCCAGCACGAGCGCCAGCGCGTTCGGCAGATGCGAAGTCCCGGCAAAAACATGCACCGGCAGCAGCGCCACAATTCCGACGACGATCAACGCCACCCGTTCCCATATCCGCAGCGGCCGCCACAGGAAGCCGTAGATCGCACCGGTCGCAAAGACGATTCCGGCCACGGCAGCGGCGGTGTTCCAGGCCGCCTCCCCCCAGCCGCTGCGCATCACCAGCCCCGGCTCGAACACGATCATGAACGGGATCAGATACGCCACCCACCCCATCTTGACGGCTTGGAACCCGGTCTCCATTGGTTTTGAACCGGCGATCGCGGCGGCGGTAAAGCTCGCCAGCGCCACAGGCGGGGTGATCATCGACAACATGCCAAAGTACAGCAGGAACAGATGCGCCGCGATGGGATCGATCCCCGCCCGCACCAGCGCGGGCCCGATCAGGCTCGCAAGCAGCACATAGACCCCCACCGTCGGCATCCCCATGCCAAGCACCACCGAGACCAGTGCCGCGATGATCAGCAACAGGAACAGGTTGCCCGCCGCAAGTTGGACCAGTTGCAGGGTAAGCGAAAACGACAGCCCGGTCAGGTTCAGCACCCCGATGACGATGCCCGCCGCCGCCGAGATGACAATGATCTCCACCACGCCAAAGCCGGTAGCTGGGATCGTTCCCAGAACCTCGCGCAGCCTTGGCTTGAAGCCCCTGTACGGCACCACCAGCGCCAGAACGGCCAGCGCCCCGGCAGCCGACAGCGCCGACAGCTCTGGCCGCCAGTTCAGCCAGAAGAGCGTCCCGATCAGGATCACGAAGGGCAGAATGAAATGCCACCCGTCCTTCAGCACGTCCCGCACCCGGGGGATCTCGACATCCTCGGGGATGCTCAGGTTCTGCGCCGTGGCATGGACATGCACGTAAAGCATGATCGAGAAGTAATAGAGCGCCGTGGGAATGACCGCCGCCAGAACAACTGTCGCATAGGAAATCTGCAGGAACTCAGCCATCAGGAACGCTGCCGCCCCCATGATCGGCGGCGCCAGTTGGCCCCCGGTCGAAGCCAGCGACTCCGTCGCCGCCGCGAACTTCGGACTATAGCCCGACCGTTTCATCATCGGGATCGTCACCACGCCCGATGCGACAACGTTCGCCACCGCACTGCCCGAAACCGAGCCGAACAGGAACGACGACACCACCGCAATCTTCGCTGCCCCGCCCCGCGCCCGCCCGACAACCGCCATGGCCAGATCGTTGAAGAACGCGCTCCCGCCCGATACCTGCAGCACCTGTCCCATCAGGATGAAGGTATAGACCACGATCGCAGCCACCATCAGCGGCAGGCCAAGCATGCCGTTCGTGTCGGCCACCACATAGATCAACAGCCGGTCCCACAGCATCGCGCGCGACACGCCAAAAGGCAGCAGGTGACCGAAAAGCCCATAGAGCATGAAGCCCGCCACCACCGCCGTCAGCCCCCAGCCGGTGGCGCGGCGTACCGCCTCGATAGTCAGCACGGCGATGATGATCGAGATGATCTTGCCATCCAGCGGCCGGTAGACCAGTTCATTCACCAGCTGCGGATAGAACAGCGCGATGTAGAACGCCGCCCCGAACCCCGCCAGCGCGCAGGCCAGATCGATCAGCCGGAACCATCCTCGGAACAGCGGATATCTCAGAAACGCTACGCCCAGCGTCAGCGCAAGGATCAGCGCCAGATACTGCTCGGTATACAGCGGCAACGCCAGCCGGCGCGGCACGTCCAGTGCATAGGCAATGGCGGCCAGTGACATTGTTCCCGCCATGGCCCAGCCAAGCCCCTGCATGGCCCGCTCCAGCCACTGCGCCTCTCCGCTCTGGTCGTTCATCCTGCGTCCGCTCCCCGGCCCAGAACGCACCGCCCTGCCGGGCGATGCCTCGCTGCACGCCTACTCGGCCTGCCCAAGCGCCCGATAGGCCGCCATTGCGCCCTCATGCCATGGCGACCCCAAGTCCCCATACATCGCGTCCGCGTCCATCGTGCTGAAGTTGGCGAAGGCCTCGGTCAGGGCCTCCTGGTTTTCGTGCAACACCGTCACCGCCCGTTCGACCGCGTCGTCGGGAACATGTGCGCCGGCGACCAGCACATAGTCATAGGACATCACGCCCATTTCCTCGCGCAGCCCGGTCAGGCTCTCTGACGGCTCGACCATCTGTACGTAGGCTTGCGGCACGATTGCCTGCATTCGCGCCACGGCGGCATCATCCGTCGAGACCGGAAGAAAGCGGATACCGCCGACCGCGGCGTCGACTTCGGACACCTTTCCCGACCCCATCGCGAAGAACGCCGCATCAGCCTGTCCCGCGGCAAAATCATCGGCCCCTCGCACCACGTTCGGCACCAGCACCTGCTGGATGTCATCAGGTCCCACTTCCTCGGTGGCCAGCAGGCCGTCGAACACCCGGCTCAGCGTCAACTGCGATGTAAAACCATAGGTCACACGCTGTCCGGCCAAATCGCTGATGCTTTGGATGGGGCTGTCGTTGCGCACAAAGACACCTACGCGGAACGGGAACAGGCGTGCTGCCATGCGCAGATTTTCAAGGGGTCGTCCCTCGAACGCGAACTCGCCGGCCGTCGCCTCGGCGACCTCCAAGGCGTTGACGATGCCAAAATCCAGCTCCCCCGAATCTATCAGCGGAAGAAATGCACTGGTCCCGCTTGCGGGCTGCACCAGCGCATTGATGCCATTCGCCGCCAGGACGCTGGCGATGGCAGATCCCATCGAATAGCCCGAGGTACCCTGTCCCATCGTGCCAATGCCCAGCGGCTGCGCGGAAAGCGGCGCCGAACCAAGGGCCGCGAAAGCCACGGCCGCAAACAGATACTTCAGCTTCATGTCCGATCCCTCCCTGGATACCGCCGGCACTTCGCTCAGCCGATTGCCCGACATCACCAAGTGTCGGATTCACGTCTTCAAAGGCTCTGCGATGGCACCGACACGGCGACGCCTCCCCGCGCCGCATTGTATGGTTCCCTTACACATCAACTTCCCTGCCCGGGTCAAGAACCAAACGCGTTTCTGTGCAATGACGGTATCAGGTAATTAATGACTGTCAGTGATGCACAAGCTCTGGTGCGGGCGATGGCGAAAGCGCCGGTCTCGGCCCGATGGCGGAGACCATTGAGGACCGCGTCTCGGGGCCTTCGGGATTTCCGTGATCACCTTCCGGTCCAGCTGAACGCCAACAGGCCGATTGCCCGGCACCATACAAATCCGAACCAGTTCTCCCGGCGCCCATTCAATTGCGCTGCGGATGGCAGCCCCCGCGATACGGCGTATGCCGCAATCGAGGCGCCACGTTCGGGGCACAAGGGATTGAAGAACCGGCGCCGACCAGTCCAAAGATGACGATGGTCCCGCCAGTGATGCGCAGTCCCTTATCGCGGTGCGTGGTACCTTCAACTTCCAGCAATCCTCGCCGGCCATAACGATCCCAGTGCCCGCGACCACGCCCGTTACAGAATGGAAACCCGCCGCCGGAGCAGCCTCCGGCAGCGGGCTTTGAATTGGCCTCAGGCTCTCAGGTCGTACTTGTTGAACGGCGTTGAACGTAAGCGCTTGCCCGTAGCCGCATAGATCGCATTGGCGATGGCAGGCGGAGTGGGCGGCCCGGCAGGCTCACCAATTCCGCCCCACTTGGAGCCGCCGCTCAGCGCGAAGTGGCAATGAACCTCGGGCATCTCGTCGATGCGCAGCAGACTGTAGTTATGGAAATTCGTATTCTGGACCTGGCCATTGCGGATCTCGAGGCCACCCATCAAGGCGTGGGAAAGCTCATAGCAGACAGAGCCTTCGAGCTGTTCCCTTGCCGCGAGCCTGTTGATCACGTGACCGGAATCAACCACCACGTGGATCTCCTCGATAAAGAGCTGGCCGCGCCGGCTGACCGAGACATGCGCCGAACAGGCCGCAATCGTGCCATGACAGGCGACGGCTGCGACACCCATTCCCTCACCTTGCGGGAGGTTGGTTCTATAGCCCGACTTGTCCTTGAGCGTCGTGAGCACGAGTTGCCAGTCGTCCAGCCCCTCTGTCATCCTGAGGCGCCAGTCAAGCGGGTCCCAGCCTCCCGCCTCGGCCAGTTCGTCAACGAAGACCTCTACCATGAAGCCGTTCTGGTTGGCACCCGGCGCCCGGTGGGTGGCGGTCGGGATATGACCGGTAACCGTATGGGCCTCGTGCCTGCGGCTGGGGATGATGTAGGGCATGTTGTAGATGACGTAGTCAGAACTGCCGGCCGGGCCGACCCGTCCGGCGCCGTCCATCGTCACCCAAGCCGCACGCGTATGGATCGCAGTCGGAAGACCGTCGTCGCCAAGGGCGGCGGTCAGGCGCGCCATGCTCGGGGGGCGATGCTTGCCCTGGATGATGTCTTCTTCTCGGCTCCACACGACCTTTACCGGACGCCCAAGCTGCTTGGAAAGTTCGGTCGCCTGACGCGTAACAGCCGTGTTGCCACCACCGCCGCCGCCAAAACCGCCGCCAAGGAAAACGGTATGGACATAGACGTCGTCAGTGCTGCGCCCGGCCTGATCGGCAGCGTACCGAAGCGCGGCTGATTGGTCCTGCGTCGGGGACCAGACGTCAATACGCTCATCTGTCACCGACACCGTCGCATTGACAGGCTCCATGCGCACATGCGCCTCGAAAGGCCGCTCATACTCTGCTGTGACGATCTTGTCCGACGCCTCGATCAACGCGCGCGGATCGTCTCCGACCTCGTTGGTGACGGTGCCCTCCTCGTCGAGTATGGCCGCCATTTTGGCACGCATGTCGTCATAAGAGATGGTGCCGTTTTCCCCCAGATCCCATACGATCGGCATCAGGTCCAGCGCAGTCTTCGCCCGGTACCAGCTGTCGGCAACGACAGCGATGCCGTTTTGCATGTCGGGCATTCCACGCGCGCCTTCGACAGCTTTGAGTTCGATCACGGCGACGATGCCAGGACGATCCTTGACGGCGTCGGCGTCATAGCTTGCCAGCCTGCCGAAGGGGACCGGACAAGACTTTACCGCCGCATAAACCATATCCGGAAGCTTGGTATCCAGCGCATAGGCGGCACTGCCGTTGACCTTAAGCGGCACGTCGAGGCGTGCGATCTCTCCTCCCAGAAGCCACCATTCCGACGGCGACTTGATCTCCGGCTCGACCTCCAGAGTCACTGCGGCGGCGGCACTGGCGAAGTCGGCATACGGGGCATTGTTGCTTCCGGCGGAAAGGACGCCCTGCTCCGCGGCAACCTCGCTGCGCTCTACACCCCAGGCTTCCGCGGCCGCCTGCTTCAGACGCTCGCGCGCCGAGGCGCCTGCCTGCATGATGTGCGGGTGTTGCAGCATGACAAGCTGAGAGCCATGCGTGGTCATCACCTTGTATTCTTCGTTATTGCGGATGTGCCGGTTCGGGTCGGCGAAAACCGCGTGCACGCTCTCCCACGGCACGTTGAGTTCTTCGGCGATCATCAGCGCGACCGAGGTCATGCCGCCCTGGCCCATCTCGGTATGCGGCACGCGGATCGTGGTTGTGCCGTCAGGATTGATGGTCAGCCAGGCGTTGATTTCCGTGCCCTCGACGGCCGTCTTCCAAGGCTGCGCCTGCGTCGTCGCGGCGCCGGCGGCCGGAACGTGAAAGCCCAGCACAAGGCCGCCACCGGCCGCCGCCGAGGCTGATAGGATAAAACTGCGGCGAGAGATCGCCGTCTTTGCGGACGGGACGTTCATCTATGGGTCCTCCCGGAAAAATGCGGCGCCTAAGCCTGACCGATATCGGCCGCGCGATGAATCGCGGCTCGAATCTGGAGATAGGTGCCACAGCGGCACAGGTTGCCGTACATGGCCGAGTCGATCTCTGAGTCAGTCGGACGCGGGCTCCGCTCAAGTAGCGCCGCCGCCTGCATGATCTGGCCGGACTGGCAATAGCCGCACTGGGCGACGCTCAGTTCCTTCCAGGCCTGCTGGACCGGATGGCTGCTGTCGGGCGAAAGCCCCTCTATCGTGGTGATCTGGCGCCCGACCGCCTCCGACGCGCGTGTGTCGCAGGACCTCGCGGCCTGACCGTCGATATGCACCGTGCAGGCGCCGCATTGGCTGATACCGCAGCCGAACTTGGTGCCGGTCAGCCCGACGGAATCGCGAAGCACCCACAGCAGCGGGGTCTCCGGATCAACGTCCACCGTCACGGGCTCGTTGTTGATGTTGAGTGTGATTTCCATGGCCTCTCCTCCCAAGGCTTGCCGATACCTCCCCTCCAGAAGGTAAGGCCCGGGCCGCGGGCGGCTGGGCTGCTCGGCTGGCAGCAGCGTGCTGCGCCTTGCCGCACGCTACGTATTGTGTGCGACAGGCGCCCCACGCTGCCAATTGTGTAACAAAAGCACCTGCCAGTTCAACAATAATATGAGGGTCCCTTACATAATGCTGCTACTGATCGCACCTGCATACCCAGAGGGCGCCGCTTGCTGACGCAGTTCGCGGCGAACAAGATCAGCGGCGATCATCGCCATGGCGCTTTACGTCCGCCTTTTGCTAAGGCTGAGGAAAATCGAGGGGACAATCGCGGCAGGCGAAAAGTGGCATCTTGAAGAGGTCATTAAGTTTAGATTGCCGTCAGACGTACTAGCGGTGCGTTGCATCACCCGCAGATGCGAAACTACAGGGCCCAGAGAGCGATCATGCCCGGGCGCCGCTAGCGCCAGCACAAGAATTGTGACAACTTGCAGGGAACGGCCTTCAGCCGACGCGGCTAGGGATACGGATCGCGAAGCGCTTCAAGTTCCCCGTGCAATCTCGGCGGCTCTTATCTATCCACAACCACGTGGCCAATCTCTTCCAAACCTAACGATGATCGCTGCGAAGCGAGCTGACTAACTTACGCGGTCTCGGCTGACGTCACGAACCTCGCTGCCGCCGGAGCAGTCAGCGGCCCATGGGATACGACGTACAGTGAAAGGACGAGCAAGCCCTGTTCGCAGCCACAACGCCCTTCTGCACAACGGCAGAGGCGCTCGGGCTGGCACATCTGCTGTCTACCGCAAGGGGATCTAGCGGATGGATGTCGCAAGGGCCTCAAAGCACCGTTCCTAACTAAGCCTTATAGCCTTTGCAGTGTTTAAACATACCGTCGCGGCGCCCATTCGGCGCCAGCGCCAATTCATCCGCCGCCCCTGTCCTTCTTCCGCTTCATCCGGGAAGCTTGACTTATCGGATGCCATAGCTTGCTCGTATATTGTCATGTACCGCTGCAATGGGTTGTCCGCATCTTCGTCCATGCTCAGGAGGCAGTCTCCCAAGCCGTCCATCATGTCGTTGCCCAAGTCCGTCCCTCGTGTCGCTGCCGGAGCGTCCAGCAGCTTGTCAGAGGCCGGTGCCACGGTGATGTTCGCCATGAAGAACCTCCCAGTCTTTCCGGGATGACGCCATCGCTTCAGGAGGTGATGCGTCACCGGAAGAAGTTACCAGTTCGGCACTTCGGTCTTCGCCCAAAGGGGCGAGCGGGTTGATTATCGATCCTCAGGGCGGCGCCTTAGCGGACGCGCCATTCAGGGCAACCGCATCGCAACACGGACCCTGCCAACCCGTCTATTGCAGAAACGGAACCGATTCACCTACCCCAGCGAATGCGAGGCAAGGCCATAGATCAGCCCGCCTTCGGTCGACCGGCGGGCCGGGCCGATGCGCATCTCAGTCACGGTGTCGAAGGTCCCCATCCCCGCGGCGGCGAGGAAGGCGCGGAAGTGCTGGCTCTGCTGCGGGGTGTCGATGCGGGTGAACTGCCCCTCGCACTGCTGGATCAGGGGCGCGACAAGCTGCATCGCCATCGGGTCATCCTCGGCCACGACGGGGCCGATCACCACGCCCTTGCCGAAGGGCCGCATCAGCGCATAGCCGCAGATCTCGCCCCCGCGGGCCACGACGGCCCCGGTGGCCAGTTCGAACAAAGCATCCAGAACCGCCGTCCGCGTCGCTCCATAGGCATGGGCATCCAGCCTGCGGATGGCGTCTTGGTCATCCTGCCGCAGCGCGCGCCATTCCAGCCCCGGCACCGCTTCGGGCAGGCTGATCGGGCGGGCGATTCCCTGCTGTTGCCAGATCGTCGCCACCGGTTCGAAACCCGCAGATTCGTACAGCCGATAGCCAGAGCTTGTCGCGCTGAGCCGCAGATCCCTGCCCGCGCAATCCTGCATGATGCGCCGCAGCAGACGCCGCCCTGCCCCTTGGGCCTGAAGCCGCGGCGTGGTGGCCATCATCCCGAACATCGCGAAATCCTCGCCCATCGGGAAAAACATCGCCGAACAGAGCGGCCGCCCGATCTCATCCAGCGCCAGATACCCCTGCCCCAGCGAGATGAAGAGATCGATGTCATGCGGCCGATGCGGCCAAAAGACGCTGACCGTCAGCTCGTGCAACAGCGAACGGTCTGCCTCCTCGACCGGCTTGATCCGCGCCTCGAAGGCATCAAGCCGCAGCGGCTGGTCGTCCTCCTGCGTGGCGGCCATGAAGGCGTGATAGCGCGCCTCTGAACTGATCTTGCCCGTGGTCGGCTGACCCGCACCGGAGGTGGTAGAGAGACCTTCGCCCTGCATCCGTGACCTTTTCCATCGCTGCGCGCCGGCACGGACCGAACGCTTCTGGCACTGACTATGCCGGCAGATCCGCGGATTTTGATACCGTATGCAGCCCCCCGGCGACACTATCTGCTGCACCGTTGCGCCTGCGCAGCGGTCCCAGCCCCTGGGCGGCAAGGGCCTCCAGATCCTCGTCCATCCGGGCGCAAAGCCAGTCGGCGATGTCGCGCACCAGCGGGCGCATCGGCCCTGGCCGGGTGGAAAGCAGCCGGATCGTGCGCCCCGTCTCGATCCAGCCGCCCTGCCAGGCGGGCACCAGCCGCCCGCTGCGCAGCGAAGAGGCCACCACGCTGAGCCAGCCAAGTGCGATCCCGGTCCCGTCCATCGCCGCCTGGATGATCGCGGCATAGTCGGAAAACGAATGCCACACCGCCCCCGCCCGCGCCGCCGCCCCTGCCCCCAGAACCGGGTCCCAAACTGCCGCGTCATGGTCCGACAGGTGCAGGAACCTGTGACCGGCGCTGGCCGTCAGGACCCCGTGCGTTTCAAGGTAGGCGGGGCTGCAGACCGGGACGATGACCTCTGGCGCCAAAGCAAGGCCCGGCGCCTCTGCCCCCGAGGTAATCAGCGTGGCAAGATCCACCTCTTCCGGAACAGAGGTTCGCGTCCCGGCCACCAGTTCGAAACGCAGCGTCGCCTGCGGAAAGGCCGCCGAAAGCTGGCTCAGCCGCAGGGTCAGCCAGTTCGTGACGAAGGCGTTGGACAGCGACAGGATCACCTCGTTCCCCGCCTTCTGGCCGCGGTCGCGCAAGGTGGTGACCACCTCGGCAATGCGGGTGACGCCGTCGCTCACCACCGCGAAAAGCTCCTTGCCGGCAGGGGTCAGCACCACCCCCTTGGCGCCACGCACGAACAGCGGCAGCCCCAGATCCCGTTCCAGCTGGGCGATGTTGCGACTGACCGAGGGTTGGGAGATGTTGAAGTCCTGCGCCGCCCTGCTGAAGCTGCCATGCCGTGCCACCGCTTCGAAGATCAGAAGCGACCGGGGCGAGGAGATGAGACGTGCAAGTTCGGCCATACGTCCAGCGTATAGCCTTGCCGCATCTTTTCAATCTGTATCCAAGGGACGTCCGGGCGGATGATGGGGGCATCAAAGCTCAGGACACGCCAATGATCGCTGCCCCTTCCAAAGACCCGCTCCTGTCGCCCTTCACGCTGGGAAGGCTGCGGCTGCGCAACCGCATCGTCAGCACCAGCCATGCGTCGATGTATGACGACCGCGGCATGCCTGCGGAACGCTACCAAGCCTATCACGAGGAAAAGGCCCGCGGCGGCGTGGCGATGACCATGATCGGCGGCAGCGCCATGGTATCTCGGGATTCGAGCTGGGGCGGCGGCCAGTTGGACATGAGCAGTGACCGCATTATTCCCTACCTCCAGTCGCTGTCCGACCGCGTGCATGGCCACGGCGCGGCGGTGATGACCCAGATCTCTCACCTCGGGCGGCGGGCGAACGCATTCCACGGGGATTGGCTGCCGGTCATCGCGCCTTCGCCCCTGCGCGAGGTACGCAGCCGTGGCTTCCCGCGCGAAATGGACCGCGACGACATCGACCGCGTCATCGCCGACTATGCCTGCGCCGCCAAGCGCGCCCTGGAAGGCGGGCTGGATGGGGTGGAGACCGTCTGCGGCGGCCATCTGATTGGCCAGTTCATGTCGCCGCTGGCCAACCACCGCACCGACGAATTTGGCGGCTCACTAGAAAACCGCGCGCGCTTTGGCCTCATGGTGCATGAGGCGATCCGCAAGGCAGTGGGCAACAAGCTGGTCGTCGGCATCCGGATCGTAGTGGACGAAGGCGTGCCGGGCGGCCTGACGGCCGAAGACGGCATCGCCCTGGCCCAGATGTTCGAACGTGAAGGCACGGTCGATTACTTCAACGCGATCTACGGCCGGATGGACAGCGACCTGATCCTGTCCGAAGACAACATGCCCGGCCTGTTCCAGCCAAGCGCCCCCTACCTTGGCGCGGTCAGGCTGTTCCGGGCCGAAACGCGCCTGCCCCTGATCCACGCCGGCGGCATCCGTGATGTCGCCACCGCCCGGCATGTCATCCGCGAAGACATCGTTGACCTGGTCGGGATGACCCGCGCCCATTTTGCCGACCCTCACATCGTGCGCCGGCTGGAGGAAGGGCAGGAGGACCGCATCCGCCCCTGCGTCGGTGCCTCCTACTGCCTCTATAAAAAAGCGACCTGCATCCACAACGCGTCTACGGGGAACGAGCTGACGATCGGCCATGATGTCCCGCCCTCTGACGCGCCGGGCAAGGTGGTCGTGGTCGGCGGCGGGATTGCGGGTCTGGAGGCCGCGCGCGTGTCCGCCCTGCGCGGGCACAAGGTGATCCTGTTCGAAGCCGCGTCGGAAGTCGGCGGGCAGTTGCGGCTGGCAGCCCGGGCGCCGGAACGGGGCGACCTGATCGCCATCATCGACTGGCGCATCGCGGAACTGGACCGGCTTGGGGTCGAGGTGCGCACCAACCATTTTGCCGAAGTCGCCGACGTGACCGCCGAAGCGCCCGACCACGTGTTCATCGCCACGGGCGGCCTGCCCGCCCTTGACCAGCTTGAGGGTGGCGAACATTGCGCAACAACCTGGGATCTGCTTTCCGGTGGCCTTTCGGTGCAGCGAGAGATCCTGATCTATGACGGAACCGGCCGGGCCGCTGCGCCCTCGGCTGCGCTGATGGCGCGGCAGGCAGGGGCGTCGGTGATCTTTGTGACCCCCGACGGTGTCGTGGGGCAAGAGATGGGCTATCAGGACAACACCGGCTTTCGGAAGCGGTTCGCGGAAAAGGGCATCCACACGCTGGCCGATCACGAACTGCTCCGGGTCGAAAAGACGGGGAACGGCCTGACCGCGACCCTCCGCCACACCTTCAGCCGAGCGATCAGGACGGTTCCCGCAGGGCAGATCGTCGTTGAACTGGGCACCCTGCCCCTGCACGACCTCCATGCAGAACTGAAGGCGGGATTCGCCGCGTCGGGCAAGCTTGCGCCGGTGGCGACACTGCTTGGCGATGCCGTCGCCTCGCGAGACGTCCACGCCGCCATGCGTGAAGCCTACATCGCCGCCCTGCGAACATGACCCCGGCACGGGAACAGCACGGCACGGCCGTCGTTTGATCAGCAGCCCATACCCAAGGAGTTGCCCGATGGAAGACGATGGCCGTGAAGAAGACCGCACCAAGACGCCCGAGGGAAATCCCGATCCCGGATCAGGAAAAGAACCGGCGAACGCTGACAAGGCTGACCAAGGATCAGCCGAGCCGAGCCATTTAGAAGAACCCGTCAAGGATTTCGACGACCCTAATCACATCCCGGGTCCTTGACGCATTCTGCGCCCTGCGAAGCGGCACGCGTTGCCGCATCGCAGGGCAATTAACTGATTATCCGACAAGGCATTGTTGCAACTAAATAATCTCCAGTTCTTGCCAATTGGCAATCACTTCCGCCGCGTTTCGATGAACTGGTCAAAGGCCGCCCGCAGCGCCTCGTCCGACAGCGTTTCCAAGAATTCCAGCGTGATGCGGCCGTTCTTGCGGCGCATGGTGACGCCGCTTTCCTCTGGCGCACGGCGGAAGATGTTTTCAGGCGGGCGGGTCTTCTTGCGCGCCGTCGCCGCCGCCTTGAGCCGCGACAGAACCTGCGCCGGGGCGATGGCCTCCCCCTGCCCTTTCCGCGCCTCCGCCTGCTCGGCCGCGATCTCGGCCGCCGCGTCCAGCACCTTGGCACGGGCCTTCGGGTCGGCCAGCAGCGGCTTCAGCGTGCGGGCGTGAAGCTCCTTGATGTCGCGGATGCTGGCATATGCGGCCACAACCTCCTCCGGCAAGCGGGCAAGCTGCAGGTAGCGCGAGAGCCACGCCTCCGATACCTCCAGCCGCTCTGCCATCGCCTTCTGCTGGCCGCCGTAATAGGTTTCCAGAGCCATGGCATAGTCGCGGGCACGTTCGAAGTCCGAAATATCCTCGCGGTCGCGGTTCTCCAGATCCGCAAGGCGGAAGGCTTCCTCGTCCGTCAGGTCGCGCACCTCGATCAGGTAGCGGAACTGCGGATAGTTGTTCGCCCGAAGCCAGCTGATCGCGAAGTGGCGGCGGGCGCCGCAGATGACCTCGTACTCCGCCCCCTCGCCTTCGCGGCGGCGCACGATGGCCGGAAACTCCTGCCGCCCCTGCGCCTTGATCGAGGCGATGAGATCGCCGCAGTTCACCTCGGTCAGCAGGTCATAGGCCCGGTTGTGCCGTTCCCACATCACGCATTGCGCCGGATCGACCCAGCGCAGCACCTTCTCCTCGCGCTCCCCGGCCTCGGCCAGCGCGGAGGAGCGTTTGAGGAACCGCGCCCCGCCCCGATCCTCGACAGCCGGCTGGGCGGGTTCGAAATCCTTCAGCACATCTTCGAACAGCGCGTCGTGGCGTTTGCTCATAGCACTCCCTCCTTGCGAAGCGCGCGGTGGTGGCTGGGCCAGGTCTTGCGCGCCAGAAGCTCCACCTCGCGGCCGACGGCGTCCAGGTAGGCGCGGCAGCGGCGGTGGGTTTCGGTGCGCGTGGCGGGGCCGGTCAGCTCATATACCGTGCTCAGGTTAGCAGTTGCATTGTCGATCTCGGCGCTGTCCTTCAGCGTGGCCTGCAGCATGTCCTGCGGAAATACCGCGTCCATCATCCGCTTGATGGCAAGATGCGCCGATTTCTGGTCGTTCATCTTTGTCGCGATAACCTTAACAAAGCTATAGCTGCGCGCACCCCCGTGTTGCGCAAGCTCCGACAGCGTCGCCTCCATCATCTTGAGGAAATGCGCGGTGGAGGCGAAATCCACGTTGTTCGGCGGCGCCGGGATCAGCAGCGCATTCGCCGCCCGCAGCACCGACAGCGACAGCATGCCGAGCGCCGGCGGCGGGTCGAGCAGGATGACGTCGAACTGGTCCGCGATGCTCTCCACCCCCTCGCGCAGACGGTCGAGGATGAAGGTCGGCTCCCGCGCCATCCGGGCGGCGAATTCATATTCCGCATCGTAAAGCCCGAGGTTCGCCGGGATCAGCGCAATCCCCGGCCAGTAGGTCGCCCGGAGCGCGTAATGCAGCGTCTTCGGGCCGCCGTGCCGCAGGAACGGGTAAAGCGTGTCCTCATCCTCATCCACATCCACGTCCGGGTTCATCCCGAAGATCGCAGTGGTGGAGGCTTGGCTGTCGCAATCGATCACGCAGACCCGGTAACCCTTTAGCGCGAAATACTGCGCCAGATGGCTCACGAGGGTGGATTTGCCCACGCCGCCCTTGAAGTTCTGCACCGCAAGAACCAGCGGCGGGTCGTCCGGCGCGCGATGGGGAAGCGTGCCGAACACCTCGCGCATCCGGTTGACCTGCGCCAGCGTATAACCGGTGCGGCGCTGGGTGCCAGGATCCTTGTCGGGCTCAGGCAGGCGGCCGTCGCCCTCGGCGTCACGGATCGCCTTTTCCGTCCGTCCCACCATTTCGGCGGCGGTCCGGACGTTGAAGCGCAGGTCGAGTTGCTTTTGGGTGCCTGGGGCAAATACACGCTCGCGCAGGCGCTCGATCACCGTGCTGGCGCGGCGGGTCAGTTGGCCAAGTTCTTCCAGCGAAACGGGGGGGAGGACGGGGGTCATGCTGCCTCTTTGCTAGTTCGTGCAGAGCATGGGATAATCGGGTATCGCCGTAAAGTTCGAATTTTGCGGCATACCGATCCAAAAAGCGGAAGTTGGGGAATGTTGCAGTTGTTTCCGGAAGATTATGCACCGAAAGCACCGCGCCGCATCCAATTGGTAAGAGTTGGGCGGAGCGGCCGTGGTTGCCGCCCCTCAAACTGTGGATAAAAACAAACCTCTGGTTCAGAGTCTTCAGGATTCATATGTTCCTGAAGCGCAAGATGTTGAAATCCTGTGTCATTTGGCCTTATTCCTTACGGATTGGGTGCCAATTCATACGTTCTGGGATGGTTTGCGTTACGAATCGGAGATGTTGGCCTTACAGATCGGGAGGGCCTCAAATCTTACATTTCGGGTGCCCTACGTGAAGCCTTCTGCAGACTGATTTTTATCCCTTATCATCAAGGGGCTGCGAATCACCTGCGTACGCTGCCTTTACGCTTGGCTTACATTTTGGGTGCAGAACCCTGGGCCATCGGCAAGCCGGCGGATCAGATGTTGAAAACTTACCCGGCTCACGATACAAAAGTAAGCATTCCGAGGTAAGGACATGGCAGAGAGATCCTATCGTACCGTCGACGCGCGCCCGAATGCCGAGAGCTTGGTCAAGCCCGGCGAGCTTGTTGATCTGATCGAGGTGACGCCGCTCTCGCTCACCGACCGGCGGATCTATAACCAGCTTCTGGAAAATGCCTGGGACGCGATCGACAAGCCGGTCAGCCATGTGATTGCCAAAGCTGCCTTGCGCGGGTCGCACAATTCCAACGACAGGGTAGGGGACAGCCTCGAACGGCTGATGTCGGCCATCGTCAAGGTCGCGGTGATCTGGGACGGTGAGCCGGCGGTGGAACGGGTCCAGCTTTTGGGGGGGAATATCGAGGCGAACCGGTCCGACGGGCTGATCGAATACGAAATCCCGGCGCGCCTGCGCCGCATCATCAGCAACTCCACCGTCTTTGCGCGGCTTCAGCGGGAAGTGATGTTCGCGCTCTCCTCCAAATATGCCCTGACGCTCTACGAGATGGTGCAGAAGCGCGGAAACCTGCGCTGGCGCTCATCCGAAAAATTCTCGCTCGAGGCGCTGCGGGGGGTGCTGGGCGTCCCGCGCGGCAAGCTTACTTCGTGGTCGAACCTCAAGCTCCGCGCGATCGATCCCGCCGTGGCCGAGGTGAACGCGCTGTCGGATTTCATGGTGGCGATCGACCCGATCAAGACTGGCCGCAGCGTGACTCATGTCGAACTGCGGTGGTGGCGCAAGGATGACGACGCCGCAGGCGCCGCAGATCGCGCGCTGCAATTCTCGAAGGTCGGTCGCAAGATCCGGGTGGAGGAACAGGCGCAGGCGGCGACGCAGGACAGGGCGCGTCCAGCCTGGCTTGAGAGCAAGGGAGCTGCGCTCCGCACCGAGACGTATGAAACGGCGCGGATGCGCTATCCCGGCTATGACATCTATTTCGTAGAGGCCGAATGGCGCGCTTGGGCGTCCGGAAAACCGCCCGCAATCGACCCTGACAAGGGCTACCTGGCCTTCTTTCGCAAATATGCCGAGGCAAACCCGATTTGATTGCCAGTTGGCAAGAAGCCGGATTTTCGCTGGTGACTCAGCCGTTTAACGGCTGTTCAAATGGCCGGAACAGCCCCGAAGATACAGGCGCCTTTTCAAAGCCATGGCTGTTCAGGAACAGTCGGCTGACGCCCTAGTACCCCCGCTGCGGATCGACCAGCCCGTTGACGGGCTGCCCTTCAAGGCGCCGGCGGACGTTTTCGACCGTCGCGGCCGCCGCAGTTTCGGATCGGGTATGGCCGGCAATGTGGGGCGTCAGCACGACGCGGGGATGGGACCAAAGGCGATGGCCCTCGGGCAGGGGTTCTGGCGTCGTCACGTCAAGAAAGGCGCCCGACAGGTGCCCCGCGTCCAGCGCATCCAGCAAAGCCTCCTGGTCCAGATGGCCACCGCGCCCAGCCTGCACGAGCGCCGCCCCAGTGGGCAGCCGGGCAAAAAGGTCGGCGTTCAGGATCCCGCGCGTTTCGTCCGTCAGGGGCAGCAGGCAGACAAGAATGTCACTCTCGGCCAGCATCGTTTGCAGCCCATCTGCGCCGTGGTGGCAGGTCACACCCTCCAGCGTCTTTGGGTTGCGCGACCAGCCGGCGATCTGGAACCCGAAGGGGCGCAGCGCCTCTGCCGTAGTGCGCCCCAGTTCGCCAAGGCCCAGAATTCCCACCCGACGTTCATCCGGCCAGACGAAGCTCCGCTCCTTCCAGACCTGGCGGCGCTGCTGGTCCAGATAGGCGGGCAGGTCGCGGTGAAGCGCCAGCACAGCCATTACCACATAGTCGCGCACCATCGTCGTCAGGCCCTGTTCGACCATCCGCACCAGCCGCGCCCGTGGCGGCAGTTCCGCCTTCACCACCTGGTCGATGCCCGCCCCGGTGGAAAAGATCAGCTCGAGGTTCGGGTACCGGGTCGCCAGATCCACCGGGAAGGTCCAGGTCATCAGGAAGCGGACCTCGGCGGGATCGACCTCGGCGGCGTCGCTGACGAACCGGACCTCGGGCAGGTCGCGGGCAAAGATGCGGCGGAAGGTTTCCACCCGCTCCGGGTAGGACAGAATCAGGAAGGTCACAAACGCGGTCCTTTGCAGGGAAGGGGTCAGCGGGCGGCGCGGCTGAGCGCGAGACGGTCCTGCATCCGGTAAACCTGGATGAAGGCCGGCATGAACCACGGCTTGCCATTGTAAAGCGGCACGAACGGCGGCGGGCGCAGGTCGAAGGCCGATTTGCCCTTGTCGTCGCCCAGCAGCTTGTACGCCGCCCGGCTGCCGATCCACGGCGCCCAGACCACGCCCGATCCGCAAAAGCCGGTGGCGTAGGTCAGTCCCTTGTGCTCGAAAATCCGGGGGATCATGTCGCGGTGCATCGCCACGTTCCCGAACCAGCTGTGGCTGAGCCGAACGTTCGACAGCTCCGGGAAAAGCTCGATCAGCCCCTTTCTCAGCAACAGCGTCGGTGCTGCCGGGTCCCCTGATTGAGAGGCATCACGACCCCCCAACAGGATGCGCCGCCCGTCGGGCGAGGGGCGGTAGTAGAATCCCAGCTCCTTGCCTTCGGACATCATCATCCGCCGCGGCATCAGCCGGTCCATCAGGTCCTGCGGCAGTTCCTCGGTCGCGATGATACGGCTGCGGACAGGAACAAGCCGGCGGCGCAGGAAGGGCGCGGCGCCGTCGGTATAGCCGTTGGTGCAGATCAGCACCTGCCGTGCCTTGATCGTGCCAGCCGAGGTCATGACGCTGAACCCCGCGCCATCCTGTTCAATGCCGGTCACCGCGCAACCCGAATGCACCACGGCCCCCGCCGCCAGCGTGACGCGCAGGATCTCCGCATGATACTTGGCCGGATGCAGCCCCCCAATATCCATCCGCACCGTCCCGCCGCGGTAATAGTCGGTGCCGATGTAGTTGCGCTGTTCGGCGTGGGGCACGGCATAGGATTCGATCCCCAGCTTGCGCTGCAGGGTCTCGGCGCTGCGGGCGGCAACTTCATACTGCTTGTGCCCGATCACGCCGTGGAACCGGCCGGTCAGCTGAAAATCGCAGTCGAGCCCTTCGCTCCGGATGAAATCATAGGTGAAGTCGCGGGCGACCTTGCCCTCGGCCTCGATCGCCAGGGCGCGTTCCTCGCCATAGCGACGCTTCAACTGGGCAAAGTTCAGCCGGATATTGCCGCTGGTGATGCCGCCGTTGCGGGTGGATGCCCCTTCGCCGGGGTTCATGCGGTCAAGCACCGTGACCGACCGCCCAGCCCGCGCCAGCGTCAGCGCCGCCGTCAGCCCGGCATAGCCGGCACCCACGATGACCACATCCGCCTGCCGCGCCAGCGGCTGCGACGGCAGGGGGCGCACCGCGGCGGCCTCCCACCAGTAGGGGGTGCTCTTTTCCGCGACGCTGGGCTGCTGCATGGTCGGCCTTCCTGGGGCTGGGCTAGAGGTGACGGTCGAATTGCACCGCGCCGATAATCCAAAGAACTTCGGTCGGCTCGTTGCTGGTATTGCGCAGGCTGTGGGGCAGGGCGCTGTCGAAACAGAAACTGTCGCCGGTGTTCAGGTCCACCGTCTGGTTGTCCACGCTCAGCGTCAGGCGACCCGACAGGACGACGCCGCCCTTTTCCGCCGGGTAGCTGAGGGCGCGGCCACCGGATTCGCCGCCCGGATCGATTTTCAGGATCATCAGCTGCAGGTTCTGGCGGTCGGCCGGGGTCATCAGCTCCTTGCGGATCATGCCGAGGTTGATGACCGGCCGGTTTTCACGGCGCCGGACGAAGGGCGGGTCGGCGTCGGTCTGTTCGGCCGGCGGCGTTTCCCCGAAAAGTTCCTGCATGGAGACGTTGAGCGCCCGCCGCAGCGCCGTCAGCAGCCGGACGGACGGATTGGCAAGTCCGCGTTCGACCTGGCTTATCATGCCGACCGATACCCCGGATGCCTCGGCCAGCGCCTGAAGCGACATGCCGTTCTTCTTGCGCAACTGGCGCAGGGTCCGGCCGACGCGGGTTTCCGGGGCCTGATCGGTGGTGGCGGGCTGGCCCGCGACTGGTGTGTCTGCCTGCTGATCCATGAGCCTTCCCCGAACCTTGCGGCCGACAACAGAGGCGCCCTTGCGCCCGAACGATATTGAAGGTTCTGCGGGAACTTTCAATATCTATGTTGCAGCAGCCGATGAGATGTTCCGCCTAACTTTTAGGCGTGAATCAAATAATCTCCGTTAAACAATAGCGTGGGCCAAACATACGCCGCCCCGGTCATCTTCATCTTCTGAAAGTGCGACATGCTGCTTGCCACAATTTTCAATATATGCTCTCGTTCTCGGAACTGCAGCAACCAGCGGGACATCGGGGGGAATGTTGGATTCGAGCACGCAACCCATCGAGGTGACCGGCAAGGCTGCGCTTTCGGTGCGTGGCCTGACCGTCAGCCTTCCAAAGGGGATGGAACGGGCCCATGCCGTCCAGGGGATCTCGTTCGATCTGCTCTCTGGCCAGATCCTCTGCATCATCGGGGAGTCCGGTTCGGGCAAGTCGGTCACCGCCCATGCGGTGATGGGCCTGCTGCCGCAAAGCATCCGGGTTTCCGAAGGCTCGATCCGGCTCGGGGACACGGACATCCTGACGGCGGGAAGCGAGAAGATGCGCAGCCTGCGCGGGCAAAGCGTGTCGATGATCTTCCAGGACCCGCTGTCTGCGCTCAATCCGCTCATGACTGTGGGCGCGCAGATCAACGAGGCGATGATGGCGCACGGGGTAGGAACCCCCGAAAGCCGCCGCATCCGCACGCTGGAACTGTTGGCCGAGGTCGGCCTGCCCGATCCGCCGCTGATGTATCGCCAGTACCCTTTCCGCCTATCAGGCGGGCAGCGGCAGCGGGTGATGATCGCCATGGCGCTGGCGATGGAAGCGTCGATCCTGATCGCGGATGAACCGACGACCGCGCTTGACGTGACGACGCAGGCCCAGATCCTGAAGCTGATCCGCGACATCCAGCGCCGCAAGGGCATGAGCGTGATGTTCATCACCCACGACTTTGGCGTGGTGGCCGAAATCGCCGACAGCGTCGTCGTGATGGAAAAGGGCCGCATCGTCGAACAGGGCAGCGCCGACCAGGTTCTGCGCAACCCCTCGCACCCCTATACCCAGCGCCTGATCGCGGCGGTGCCGCACCTGACCTCGGAAGACCGCGTTCCGCCGGAAAACGCCGGGGCAGGGGGTGCGCCGCTTCTTCGTGTCGAAAACCTGGTCAAGACCTACCGCAGCGGCAGCAAGCTGTTCCGGAGCGAGCGCGTGGTGAAGGCGGTCGATGGCGTCTCGTTCGATCTTTCGCCGGGGCGGACGCTGGGCGTCGTGGGGGAAAGCGGTTCGGGCAAATCCTCGCTTGGCCGGCTGCTGGTCAAGCTGATGGAAAGCGACAGCGGCAAGATCCTGTTCGAAGGCCAGGACATCGCCGGGCTGAAGGAGGATGACTTCCGCGCCCTGCGCCCGAAGATCCAGATGATCTTCCAGGACCCCTTCGCCTCGCTCAACCCGCGTTCGACGATCGGGCACAGCCTGACGGTGGGACCGGTGGCGCATGGGGTGCCCTATGCCAAGGCCCGCGCCGACGCGCAGGAATTGCTGACCCACGTCGGGCTGGATGCCGGGGCCTTCGGCCGTTATCCGCACGAATTTTCAGGCGGCCAGCGTCAGCGGGTGGGCATCGCGCGCGCGCTGATGTTCCGGCCCCGGCTGCTGGTGGCGGATGAAGCCGTCTCTGCGCTCGATGTGTCGATCCAAGCGCAGATCCTTCAGCTTCTGGACCAGGTGCAGCGCGAAACAGGTGTGGCGATGATCTTCATCACCCACGACCTGCGCGTTGCCTCGCAGATCTGCGATGAGATCGCGGTGATGCAGCGGGGCAAGATCGTCGAGTGCGGTCCGCCCTCGCAGATCTTCCTCAACCCCCAATCCGCCTATACCCGTGAGCTGGTGGCGGCGATCCCGGGGGAACAACCGGGCGCCTGAGACCCGGATCAAATAATCGACTTTGGCTGAGCCGCATCAGGGAGATGTATCCATGGCTGACCGCAAAACGACCAACAAGATTTCACGCCGCAGCGCCCTTGGGCTGATGGGGGCGGCCGGGACGGCCGGATTTCTGGCCCCGAACCTGCTGGGCAAACCGGCCTTTGGCGCGACACCGCCGGATGCCCCCACGGGCCGCATCATCGTCGGCCTGTCGCAGGAGCCCACGAACTTCAACCCGCTGATGGTCAAGATCGAGGTGGACGACGGGGTCCATTTCTCGATGTTCGATGCGCTGTTCCGGGTGATGCCGGACGGGGAAATCGTGCCCAACCTTGCGGTCGAGGTGCCGTCGCAGGCCAATGGCGGCATTTCCGAGGATGGTCTGGAGTGGCGGGTCAAGCTGCGCGACGACGTGACCTGGCACGATGGCGCGCCCTTCACCGCCGAGGACGTCAAGTTCACGCTGGAACTGATCGTCAACCCCGAGTTCCGCAGCTGGCGCACAGCCGGGCATACGCTGGTCCGCGAGATCACCGTCGTTTCCCCGACCGAGATCACCTGGCGGATGGAAGAGCCGTTCTCCCCTTACCTGTCGTTCCTGACCGAAACCTTCATCGTGCCCAAGCACGTGCTGGAGGCCGAGGCCGACCCGAACACCGCCGCCTTCAATCAGGCACCGATCGGCACGGGCGCGTTCAAGTGGGGCAACCGTACCGCGGGCGACCACATCAGCCTGACCGCCAACCCCGACTATTTCGGCGAAGGCCCCTATGTGGAACAGCTGGTCTTCAAGTACATCCCCGACGTGACCGTGCTTTACACCCAGTTCAAGAGCGGCGACGTCGATCTGCTGGGGCGGATGTACATCACCCCCGACAACTATGCCGAGGCCGTGACCCTGCCGAACCGGGTGGTGAAGCTGGAACCGGCATCCTCGGTCGAAACGATCTACCTCAACCTTGAACGGCCGGTCTTCAAGGAACTCGCGGTGCGCGAGGCGATCTATGCCGCCATCGACAAGGAGTTGATCATCGAGGCGCTTTACTACGGGCTGCCCGAACCGGTCGAAACCTTCATGCCGCGGACCTCGGCCTATGTTCACACCGACCTGCCGCGCCATGAGTTCAACCTCGACCGCGCGCGGCAACTGCTGGACGAGGCAGGCTGGGTGCCGGGGGCGGACGGGATCCGGGCCAAGGACGGCGTGCGGCTTGCGTTCGTGAACTCCACCACCTCGGGCAACCACCTGCGTGAACAACTGCAACAGTTCGTTCAGCAGAGCCTGCGCGAGATCGGGGTCGAGATGACGATCGAGAACCTTCCCGCCGCCGTCATCTGGGGGGACTTCTGGACGCAGTCGCAGTTCGACTCCGTCGTCGTGGGGATCACCTACCTGATCGGTCCCGACCCGGACGTGACCAACCGCTTCCATTCCAGCGCGATCATCGCGCAGGGCGGGCGCGGGTCGAACAACTCGCAGTACAAGAACGCGCGGGTGGACGAGCTTCTGGAAGAGGGCAGCAGCACCTTCGACACCGAGCGCCGCCGCGAGATCTACATGGAGGTGCAGGAACTGGTCCGCGCTGACCTGCCGTTCCTGCCGCTTTTCTCGGACAACTCCATCCGCGCCTGGAAGACCGGGATCGAGGGGGTCGAGCATAACGGCAACACCCGCACCGAAACCTGGAACGCGGCCAAGTGGTACTGGGCGACCTGACCTGACGCGGCTGCCGCCCCTGTAACGGGGGCGGCGCATCCCACCGAAACCTGCTGATCCGTCGAGGGGCCCCCATGCTGGTCTTCCTGCTCAACCGCCTGTGGCAAAGCGCCATCCTGCTGGTGATCGTGTCGATCATCGGCTTCACGGTGCTGAACATGATCCCCGGGGGGCCGCTGGCCCAGTACGCGCTGGACCCCGGCATGACGCAGGCCGACCTTGACCGCCTGGCGGAACAGATGGGGCTGAACCGCCCGCTGCCGGTGCAGTACCTGGACTGGCTGCTGCGGATGCTGCAGGGCGACTGGGGAACCTCGTTCCGCGACGGGGTGCCGGTGCTGCAGGTGATCCAGCGGCATCTGTTCGCGACGCTGCTGCTGATGGGGTCATCGACGGCCATCGCCATCGCTATCGGCACCTGGATCGGCATCCGGGGCGCCACGCATCGCTATTCCATCTTTGACTACAGCGCGACGATCGGCGCGATGGTGGCGCTGTCGATCCCGACCTTCTGGTTCGGGCTGGTGGGGATCTATGTGTTTTCGCTGCGGCTGGGCTGGGTGCCGGCCGGGAACATGTACACGATCGGGAACGAGTCGGTGCTGAACTACCTGCACCACCTGATCCTGCCCAGCATCGTTCTTTCGCTGGTCAACGTCGCGGTCTGGAGCCGCTACATGCGCAGCGCGACGCTGGACGTCATCAACCAGGACTTCGTCAAGACCGCCCGCGCCAAGGGGCTGACCGAACGCCGCGTGCTGATGAAGCACGTGGTCGGCAACGCCCTGCTGCCGATGATCACGCTGGCCGGGATGCAACTGCCCAGCATTCTTGGCGGCGCGCTGGTGACTGAGACCGTCTTTACCTGGCCGGGCATGGGGCGGCTGTTCCTCGACAGCCTTGGCTACAGTGACTACCCGGTGGTGATGGGGCTTCTGATGTTTTCCGCCATTCTTACCGTATTGGGCAACCTGATCGCCGATATCGTGGTCGCCACGGTCGACCCGCGCATACGCGTGGGATGAGCCACAGCCTGCAAGGAGACCGACATGTCCACACTCGCCCTTCCTGCAGCCCCCGCCCGCTGGTGGCAGAACCGCGCGGTCCGGCGCTTTGCCCGCCACCGGCTCGCGCTGATCGGGGTGGTGATGATCACCTTCCTGACCTTTGCCTGCGTGGCGGGGCCGTGGCTGCTGCCCTATGACTCTCTCTTCATCGACCTGCGGGCGCGGTTTTCGCCGCCGCTGACCGGGCAGCACTACCTGGGCACCGACCCGCTGGGCCGGGACATCGCGGCGCGGCTCTTGATGGCGGGGCGGATCTCGTTGCTCGTCGGGTTCTGCGCGATGGTGCTTTCGACGCTGGTCGGGGCGCTGGTCGGCGTGATCGCGGGGTATCGCGGCGGCTGGATCGGGGCGGCGCTGATGCGGATGGTCGATGCCTTTCTCGCCTTCCCGTCGATCTTTCTTGTGCTGGCTCTGGCCGCGCTGCTGAAGCCAAGCCCGATCATGATCACCGTGATCATCGCCCTCACCAGCTGGATGGAGGTCGCCCGCATCGTCGAGGCCGAGGTCCGTTCGCTGCGAGAGCGCGAGTTCGTGCAGGCGGGCCGGATGCTGGGCCTCAGCCGCAGCCACATCATGTTCCGGGAAATCCTGCCGAATGCCATGGGCCCGATCATCGTGGCCGCGACCCTGACCGTCGCCCGCGCCATCCTGCTGGAGGCTTACGTCAGCTTCCTTGGCTATGGGATCCAGCCGCCGCTGCCCAGCTGGGGCAACATGCTGAACGGGGCGCAGCAGTATCTGGCCAGCGCGCCCTGGCTGGCCATCGTGCCGGGCATCACCATCACCATGGCGGTGACCAGCTTCAACTTCATCGGGGATGGGCTGCGCGACGCGCTGGATGTCCGCAGCGACCCGGTGTGACGGGTTGCTACCGTTGGTGACGCGGCTGGCCGCCCGTCACGCGCCGGTGGTTTCCTCGAACACCTTCAGCGTCAGCTGGTACTGGGCGGTCAGTCGTTCCACGGCAAGCGGGATGTTCCCGTCCAGCGTGGCGTCCACGATGCCCTGGTGTTCCTCGACGCTGCGGCGGCGGGGATAGCTGTTGGCCATCGAGATATGGCGATAGCGTTCGATCTGGATCATGAGGTCGTCGCAAAACCCCAGCAGGGGCCGTGACCCGCAGTTGGCGATCAGGGCGCGGTGAAAGGCGCGGTGACGTTCCTCCCATTCGGAATTGTCCACCGGCGCGCCGCTTTCGTCGGGCAGAAGGATCGGTGTGCGGGCCAGCTTGTGGTTGGCAAGGATGATCGCATCCTCCCATTCCTCGGTCCGGTTGCGGATGGATTCCTCCAGCGCCTTGCCTTCCAGCCAGCAGCGGGTTTTCACCAGTTCGCGGAACAGGCTGACCGAGATCGGCGGGACGAAGAAGCCGCGCAGGTCCTCCCGGTCCACCAGCCGTTCGGCGGACAGGCGGTTCAGCGCCTCCCTCACCGGGTTGGTGCCGACGGAATAGCGGCTTGCGACCTGTTCGATCTGCAGCTTTTCCCCCGGCTCCAGCACGCCGCGCACGATGTCCCGCTTCAGCGCGTGATAGACGAACGTGCTGGACGTTCCCTTTTCCGACCGCTTGCGGGGCCCTGTTTCGACTGTCACCGTGCCTCCTCGATCCCGGTTGCACTGGCCCGATGCCAGAAGACCAGCCGACGCTCAAGCAGGACAACGGTCCAGAACAGCAGATAGCCCAGAAGCGACAGGTAAAGGATCAGCGAGAACACCCGCGGCGTCTGCAGTTGCGACGCAGCGACGCGGATCAGCTCGCCCAGCCCCTTGCCGCCGCCAAGGAATTCGGCGGTGATCGCGCCCGCCATGACGCCGACGGCGCCGATCTTCAACCCGGTAAATATCTGCGGCAGCCCGTTGGGGATCTTCAGCCGCCAAAGCGTCTGCCACCGGCTTGCGCCCATCGACCGGAACAGCGCCCGGGCGTTTTCATCGGCGGCGTAAAGGCCCGACGCGGTGCCCACCACGATCGGGAAGGTGGCGATGAAGGCGGCCAGCGCGACCTTGGACGAGATCCCGAACCCCAGCCACGCCAGAAACAGCGGCGCAAAGGCCACCTTGGGCATCGTGTCGATGGCGACGAGGTAGGGCAGGACAGCGCGTTCGCCAAAGCTGGTTTCCCCCACCAGCACTCCCAGCGAAAAGCCGATGGTGATGGCAAAGGCAAAGCCCAGCAGGGCCTCTTGCGCGGTGATCCACATGGCACTCAGCATGTAGCCGCCGCTGATCAGGTTGCTGCCGACGAACAGGATGTCACGCCCAACCTCGGCCGGCGAGGGCAGGATGATGGGGGAAACCAGCCCGAAGACATGCACCGCCTGCCACAGGCCAAGGAAGATCAGCAGCAGGCCGATCATCGCGATGGGGCGCGGGATGCGGTCGATGTGGGCGACATGTTCGGCCCAGACGGTTTCCGGGAATGTTTCGTTGGTGGTGCGGATGGGCTGGCCCTTGACGGTGATCATGGCGCCGCTCCTTCGTCGAGGCGGTTGCGGATATAGGTGACATAGGCGCCGAATTCCGGCGTCGTCATCATCTCCAGCGTGCGGGGGCGGGGCAGGTCGATGGTGACGGCCTCGGAAAACCGGCCGGGACGGGCGGACATGATGTAGACCGTGTCGGAGAGGAACACCGCCTCGGGGATCGAATGGGTGATCAGGAAGGCGGTCGCGTTCCGCGCGAGGCAGACCCGCTGCAGTTCAAGGTTCATGTTGTCGCGCGACAGTTCATCCAGCGCGCTGAAGGGTTCGTCCAGCAACAGCACCTCTGGCCGGGTGATCAGCATCCGGCAGATCGCCGTCCGCTGCGCCATGCCGCCCGAAAGCTGCCGGGGATATGCGTTTTCGAACCCCTTGAGCCCGACCAGATCCAGCAGGGCGCCGGCGTCATCGCGGTGTGCCCGTGCCGCCTGCCGGCCGTCGCGGATTTCAATCGGCAGCAGGATGTTGTCGATCGCCGTCCGCCACGGCAGCAGCGTCGCCTGCTGGAACATCATCCCGATCTGGCGCTGTGGCCCCATGACCGGCCGCCCGTTCAGGATCACGCTGCCGGTCGATGGCGGCGCGAGCCCGGCCATGATCTTCAGCAGGGTCGTCTTGCCGCAGCCCGACGGCCCGATGACCGAGGAGAAGCTCCCCTCGGTCAGGTCAAGGTTGATCCCGGTCAGGGCCCTGAAGGCGCCATAGCTGCGGCTGACGTTCCTCAGTTGATAGATGGGACGGCCCGGCACATGCCGGACCCCCGCCTCGACCGCCTGCTGCATCATGGCGCTTCGTTCCATGCTTCGACGAACTCGTTGGTATAGGCGGCTTCAAGGTCTTCCAGCGGTTCGGACAGCTCGCCGCTGGCCTGCAGGCTTTCGTGCCACTTCTCCCATGCCTCGGGCGGGTGATAGCCGAAGGGGGCGTCGGGGTCGGCGGATACGGCGCGTTCCTGGATGGCGTGCAGCAGGGCGCGTGCGAATTCCGGGTCCTCGCCTTCCTGCGGGTTGGCGGCGGCGGTGTATTCGAGCACCTTGTCCTCGTTCGCCGGGTCAAGGCCGAAGCGGGTGCCCCGGACCAGCGCGCGGCCAAAGCCCTCGATCACCTCGGGGTTGGCGTCGATGAATTCGCGCATCGCGGCCCAGCCGTTGCCGAAATAGGCAAAGAAGGGTTCCGGCGTGATCTCACGCAGGGCAAAGCCGCGGGCCGAGATGATCGCGGCGTCCGAACTTGCTGCGGCATAGGCCTGAACCTCGCCATTGATCAGCGCGGCGGCGGCGGTGCCGCCATCGCCCACGGCCAGGAATTCATAGTCGGTGCCTTCGACCATCCCCGCCTCGGTCATCATGGCGCGGACAAAGCCGACCTCGGCCCCGTCGGCGGTGCCGACGCCGATCACCGTGCCGCGAAGATCCTCGGGGCCCTGGGCCTCTGACTCCTCGGGGACAACAAGGCCAAAGACCGACTTGGCAAAGTGGTTGTACAGGAAGACGACGTCCACATCCCGCGCCCGCGCGGCCAGCAGCGGCGCCGGGCCGGGTTGCCCGATATCCGCCTGCCCAGAGGCCAGCAGTTGCAGGACCGAGGCCGAGCCGTTGACGATTTCGACGTTCACCTCGATCCCTTCCTCGGCGAAGTAGCCTTCGCCCACCGCGACATGCAGCGGAAAGTTGTTCAAGGCGGACGGGTTGGGCAGGACGAGCGTCAGTTCCGTCGTCTGCGCCGCGGCGGGCCCGCCAAAGGCAAGGGCGAGGCCGACCGCGAAAGCGCGGGCGCACAGTCTTGTCATTGAATTCCTCCCTGGTGGCAGATGTCGATGCAGCCCTCAGGCTCCTCCAACCCTTCGGGCGCCGGATCAGTGTCGGGTACATGCGATTACATGTCAAAGCCCAAATAATGTATGATTGCTGTTGATCCACGAATTGTACACGGCTAGCCTGACGGCGAAGCATGAGGAGGAGGAGTGCGATGACCGAGTTCGTGATCCCGGCGCCAGAGCCCGCGGCCATCCCCGTAAAGGGCAGTGACAAGTTTTTCCCCGTCCGGCGCATCTATTGCATCGGGCGCAACTACGTTGCCCATGTCGAGGAAATGGGCGGCAGCGCCGACCGCGACCCGCCGCTGTTTTTTCAAAAGCCCAGCGATGCGGTGGTCACTTCGGGCAGCACGATCCCCTATCCGGGCGTGACGAAGGATTTCCACCATGAGGTGGAACTGGTCATCGCCATCGGCAAGGGCGGCAAGAACATCCCCGAGGATGAGGCGCTTGACCATGTCTGGGGCTATGCCGTGGGCCTCGACATGACCCGCCGCGATATTCAGGGCGGTGGCCTGCCGTGGGAAATCGCCAAGTCATTCGATCATTCATTCCCCGTGGGTCCCCTGACCCCCGTGACCGAAACCGGCCTGATCGAAAAGGGCCGCATCTGCCTGACCGTGAACGGAGAGACGCGGCAGGAATCCGATGTTTCGCTGCTCATCTGGAAAATGCCGGAAATCATCAGCCGCCTGTCGGAATATTTCGAGCTGTTCCCCGGCGACATTATCCTGACGGGAACGCCGCATGGCGTGGGCCCGGTGGTGAAGGGGGACAAGCTGGTCGCCACCTTTGACGGGCTGGAGCCGCTGGAGGTCACCATCGGCTGACAGGAGGCCGATGATCGAAAGGGTGTCATGAAAACGGCCCGCCGGGGCAATTCCGGCGGGCCGTTGTGGGATGATGCTCAGGCGACCTTGGCCAGTTCATCGGCCGCCAGTTGACGAAGCGCGTCCGTCGCGGTGGCAATCGCCTCTGCCCGTGCCTCGGGGC
>VUAW01000010.1 GCA_008711135.1 Rhodobacteraceae bacterium LNNU 3342 | reverse complement strand
CCCGCGAGTTCATCGCTGCTCAAACCGCAACCGCCTGAGTGTCCGGTGAAATGGGGGCAAGACCACTCAGGTCGCGGGTGGCTCCGCTAGAGTGGAGGCTTTATCTGGCGCTACGTACAAAGATAAGGGCCCGAGTCTTGCCCTTCGCCCGACAGTAGGAAACCCTTCACAACTCTCGTTGGCTTCATACCCATCGCCGGTAGATGCGACAGGCCAGCCCCTGCCCTTTGTCGGCAAGGTGTGGTGGCTACCAAGGTCCGCTGCGAGGAAACATGGGCCGCAGTGGCATCAGCAGGCAGTGCGCTGAACACGCTTCGGAATTTTGAGGACTGCATAGCAGTGGCCCGGGATCTGCTGACGCGGGAAACCGTGCCCCCAAACGGCATCGGTTTCGTCGAAGAGTTAAAACTACCGGCTCCTCGATGCGGTGAGGATGACGTGCGCGCTCGGACGAGCAGGGGGGCCGCCGAACTTCTGCTCCGTTGACCATAGGTGGGTCGGATCATGGTAGTTCCATCTACTGGCACACAACCGGCTGGCCTTGAAAGCTTCACGGGTCTTTATCGGCTTCGCCCAGTTTCGATCCCGTTCAAGTGTCTGAACCAATTGTGGTGCACTGGAAGTGGCGATATGCTCCGTCCCCGACACGAACCGACGTGATAAGGGAGGAGAGATCCGCATGACTACCATCATCCGCGCGGCAGCCGCCGCGGCGGCATTCGCAGCGACGCCGGTTTTGGCCCAGACTGAGGTCAAGATCGGCTATGCCTTGGCGGAAAACTCGCACTACGGCGTTGGCGCAAAGGCTTGGCAAGAGCATGTCGAAAGCGAGTCTGAGGGACGCTATACCTTCCGCCACTTCCCTTCTTCTGGTCTGGGCGGCGAACGCGAGGTGATCGAGGGTCTTCAGATTGGGACTGTCGAGGCGACCATCGTCTCATCGGGCACGTTATCGAACTTCGTCGACGAGGCTGGCGTCTTCGACATCCCGTTCCTGTTCCGTGACCTTGACCATGCGCGCAGCGTTCTTGACGGCGAAATTGGGCAGGAAATCCTTGCGAAGTTCGAGGATGTGGGCCTTGTGGCACTGGCGTGGGGCGAGCAGGGCTTCCGTCACATCACCAACAATCGCGGCGCGATCGACGCGCCCGAGGATCTGGCCGGTCTGAAGCTGCGTACGATGGAGAACCCCGTCCACATCACCGCCTTCCAGACGCTGGGCGCAGCGCCCACGCCGATGGCTTGGCCCGAGGTGATCGGGGCGCTTCAGCAAGGCACGATTGACGGGCAGGAGAACCCGCTTTCGGTCATCGTCTCGGCCAACCTGTCAGAGGTTCAGCGCTATCTCACCGTTTCCGGCCACGTCTATTCGCCTGCAATGCTACTGGTGTCGCGGGCGCTCTGGGATGGGATGAGCGAGGAAGATCGCGAAATCTTTGCCCAAGGGGCGACCGAGGGCGCGTTGGCAATGCGTGCCTTCGTGGATGACGTCGAGCAAAGCGGCGTCGAAGCCCTGCGTGAACAGGGGATGGAGGTGGGCGAACTGTCTGCCGAAGACCGTGCGACCTTCCAGGCGGCCCTTTCCTCGGCATACGAGGAGTATTACACCCGCTACGACCGCGACCTGATCGAGCGCATCATCGCGTCCGAGTGATCGCATCGCGGGCCGGCACCCCGGCCCGCCCTTCAGGAGACCGTCATGCAGATTCTCCACCGGTTGGAGCGCGCGTTTGTCGTGATGAACGCGACCGCCGTGATCCTGTGCCTGGTCGTCATGGCCGGGACGGTGTTCGCCAACGTGTCCTTGCGGATGCTGACCAACCATTCGATCCCGTGGGCGGACGAGGTGGCGCGCTATCTCATGATCTGGATGACCTTCCTTGGCGCGGGGCTTGTCCTGCGGCGGGGAGGGCATGTTGCCATCACGAACCTGCAAGAGGGTCTGAAAGGACGCGCGCAGGTGGCGCTGCGGGCCGGGCTGGTGGTGGTGCTCCTCGCGTTCTTCGCCTTCATGATCTGGGTCGGCTATGACTACATGACCCGGATGCGGTTTCAGCGCACTCCTGCGACGCGCATCCCCTTCAGCTATGTCTATGCTGCGATGCCGGTTGGCTTCGCGCTTCTGATCCTGCACCTGGGGCTGGTGGCCAAGGGCTTCATCCTTGCCGGCCAATATCGCGGCGCCCCGAACGAGGCCCCCTCTCATGGCTGAAATCCTGTTTCCGGCACTCTTCGTCCTTCTGGCACTGGGTGTACCGGTGGCCTTTGCCATGGCGATATCGGCCTTTCTCGCATTGGCTCTGGGCAGCAGCTACCCGCATATCGTCATCGTCAAGGAAATGTTCTCGGGCCTCGACAGCTTCCCGCTGCTCGCGGTTCCCTTCTTCATTCTTGCTGCCGAACTGATGAGCGGCGGGGCCATGACGCAGATCCTGCTGCGGTTCGCGGCGCAGTTCGTCGGGCACCTGCGAGGCGGGCTTGGCTATGCCAACGTCGTGTCATCGACCATGTTCGCGGGGATCTCGGGTTCGGCGCTGGCCGATGCGGCGGGGCCGGGCGCGATGATGATCCGGATGATGGAAAAGGGCGGCTACCCCCGCGCCTATGCAGGGGCGCTGACGGCATCAAGTTCCGTCGTGGGCCCGATCATCCCGCCCTCGATCATCATGATCCTGTACGCGATGCAGGACGAACATGTGTCGGTCGTGGCGCTGTTCATGGCGGGTCTTTTGCCCGGCCTTTGCATTTCCGGGGCGATGCTCCTGACCAACTGGTGGATGAGCCGCCAGCGCGGATATACCGGCACCGGAAGCCGCCCGCCGCTGCCCGAGATGCTGCGCACCACGCTGCATGCCTTGCCGGCGCTGTTCCTGATCGTGCTGATCATCGGCGGCATCCGTGGCGGCTTCTTCACTCCGACCGAGGCGTCGGTGATTGCGGTGGTCTATGCGCTGCTGTGCGGCGTGCTGGTTTATCGGTCGCTGCGGCTACGGGATCTGCCGGGCATCATCCTGCAGGCGGCGCTGACCAGCACCGCGGTGCTGCTGATCCTGGGGGCCGCGCGCGCCTTCGCCTGGATCCTCATCATCGAGAGCGTGCCGCAATCCTTGGCGCAGTACATCGTGGCCCTGAACCTGAGCCCGATCGTCTTCCTCCTGGTGGTCAACGTGCTGCTGCTGGGCTTCGGGCTTTTTCTCGATCCGCTGCCCGGGGTGATGATCCTGGTGCCGATCCTGGCACCGATCGCCTTCTCGCTCGGGATCGACCCGATCCACTTCGCCATCGTGGTGATCGTGAACCTGACCATTGGCCTGACCACACCGCCTGTTGGCAGCCTGTTGTTCGTGGTGGCATCGGCGGTCAACCTGCGCCCCGCTGCCCTGATCCGGGAAATGCCGCCCTTCATCCTTGCCAATATCATGGTGCTGCTGCTGCTGACCTTCGTGCCGTCCATCTCCACCTGGCTGCCGCGGATCAGCGGGTTCTGAACGGCGCGTGCCGCTGCGCAGGCTCACTTAAGTACCAGTCCATCAAGCTTCTTCATCGTGATACAGCTCCTCCTGCCGCGCGAGGAGGAACGGCGCCGGCCAGACAAGAACAAGGAGGAGTGGAATGCGGACAGTGATGCTTGCGGCTGCGATGGCGGCCGCTGCAGGAATGGCCTCGGCGCAGGTGGCAGAGACGCCCAAGATTGCCAAAAGGCTTCAGGAACTTGGAACGGAACTCACAAAGGAACTAAGCGCCGGTACGAGTGAATTTTACGCCCCGCTGCACCAACAGGGGACGGACGATGGTTTAAGCCTTTCCCGCGATCACTCATACGGTCCACATGAACGCCATGTGCTTGACGTCTATGCACCCGAAGACGCCGATGGGACGCAGCCGATCCTGGTGTTCGTGCATGGCGGCGGCTTTGTGCGTGGCGACAAGTCGGGCGCCGCGAATGTCGGCCGCTGGTTCGCGCGAAACGGAATCGTTACGATTCCGATCAACTACCGTTTCGCGCCGGAAAACACTTGGCCTTCTGGCGCCGAGGACCTCGCGATGGTGCTCGACTGGGTTGCCGCCAACGCCGATCAGCACGGCGGTGATACGGCAAAGATCGTGCTTGCAGGGAATTCCGCAGGTTCGATGCATGTTGCCGATTACGTCTTCCGAGAGGAGCTTCAGCGTGAAAATGACGGTGTCATCGGTGCCATTCTGGCTTCCACACCCACGGTCGACCTGAACGCCCGGGAACTCGATCCGCAGCGGGACCTGCTGTATTACGGCGCTGAAGGCGATCGGGCCGCGCAATCCGTCATCAATGCGCTGGACGGCCGCGAAATCCCCCTGATGATAGCTTATGCCGAGCTGGAGCCTGATGTGATCATCGACCAGGTCCGGCTATTGATCGAGGGCGTGGCAGAGCGGGACGGGCGGCTGCCGCTTGTTGTTGCCGCCCCGGGGCATAACCACCTCTCGATCGTGCAGCACATTGGAACGGCGGACGAGGCGCTTGCCCGTGAAATGCTGGGCTTCATCAATCTGCGGTCGCTTCTGGATTGAACGGGAGTTCCGGGCGGGCATGACGATCGGTTCCCCTCGGCAGCGCCTGCAACACGCTCCTTCGGTGAGATTAGGTGCACGATCCGGCCCGCCTAGACCTGCCTGCCGTCACTTCCTCCTGCTGCGTGGAAAAGGCGGGGCCGGGGCATCCTGCCAATTCGGAGCAAGTGCCGCCCGGAATTTCTGCTCTGCCGACTGAAGCGCCATCAGATCCGGGGCAGGGGCCTCAAGGCGGGCTATATCCAGCCTCGCGCGCAGCAAGGCTGGATATTCGTTGTTGCTCATGCCGAACCCCACCGCGGAACAACAAGCACGTGAAACCGCAACAGATCGGCGGCGTAAGGCCGCCAGATCGTGTCCCACCGGGGCGAGGCCTGCCGGAAGGACCATCCCGCCTGCGCGGCCGCTTGCAGCGCTTCCCGGTCAGCCTCTGGCAGGTGCCGTGGCGGCCGCCATCGCCTGGTGCTGAGCAAAAGCGCCAGATGCTGCCAGAATGGTGGGCCGGTTTTCCCTGTGCCGCTCATCCTGCCAGATCCCTGTCATGCGGTGATGAACTCGCGCACGAACTCGGACTTCGGGCGCGCGCGGATGTCTTCGGGCTTGCCGACCTGCTCGATCCGGCCCATCGACATGACGACGACCAGATCGGCCAGTTCCATTGCCTCTTCCTGGTCATGGGTGACAAAGACGGTGGTGAGCCCGGTCGCATCATGAATGTCGCGCAGGCCTTGGCGGAGCTGCTTGCGGACCTTGGCATCAAGCGCCCCGAACGGCTCGTCAAGCAAGAGCATCCGCGGCTCGATCGCCAACGCCCGGGCTAGTGCCACACGCTGCCGCTGCCCACCCGAAAGCTGGCTCGGATAGCGCGCGCCGGTGTCGGGCAGGTTGATCAGCTCCAGCAGGTTGTGCACGCGGCGCGCGATCTCGGCCTCCGGGGGGCGGGTCTTGCGCGGCCGGGCTCGCAGGCCATAGGCGATGTTGTCAAAAACCGTCATGTGCCGGAACAGCGCATACGACTGAAAGACGAACCCAGCCCGGCGTTCCTGCACCGTCAGGCCGGTGGCATCCGTGCGGTCGAACAGGACACGGCCCGCCGTGGGAAACTCCAGCCCCCCAAGGATGCGCAGCAGCGTCGTCTTGCCTGAACCCGAGGGACCCAGAAGCGCCACCAGCGTACCCGAGGGGATCGCCAGCGACACCGGATGCAGGGCGGCGGTGGTGCCGAAGGATTTGGAGATGGCTTCGATCTCGATGTTCATGGTCAGGCTCCTAATGGCGGTGGGTGGCGGCAAGCTGGTCGGCATAGCGCCACTCCAGGGCCGATTTCAGCGTGAGCGTGACAAGGGCGAGCAGCGCCAGAACGCCCGCCATCGTAAAGGCCGCGACCGAGAGGTATTCGTTGTAGAACATCTCGATCATCAGCGGCATCGTGGTGGTCTGGCCTCGGATCTTGCCCGAAACCACGGCAACCGCGCCGAATTCTCCCATCGCGCGCGCATTGCAGAGCAGCACGCCGTAAAGCAGTGCCCAGCGGATGTTGGGCAGCGTCACTGTCAGGAAGGTGCGCCAGCCCGATGCACCCAGCGTCAGCGCGGCCTCTTCCTCGGCGCGGCCCTGTTCCATCATGACCGGGATCAGTTCACGGGCGACAAAGGGAAAGGTGATGAACATCGTGCTCAGCACGATGCCGGGCACCGCAAAGACGACAGGGAAGCCGTTCGCCACCAGCCAGCTGCCAAGCGCTGAGTTGGCGCCGAAAAGCAGCACGAAAAGCAACCCGGTAACCACTGGCGAAACCGAGAACGGCAGGTCGATCAGCGTGATGACCCATGCCTTGCCGCGCCAGTCGAACTTGGTGATCGCCCAGGCGGCGGCAATCCCGAAGGCTGCGTTCAGCGGGACGGTGATGGCCGCCACCAGAAGTGTCAGCCGGATCGCGGACTGCGCGTCCGGGTCCGATAGCGACTGAAGGGCAAAGGCCCAGCCGCGCTGCAGCGCTTCGTCGAACACGGCGATGAGCGGCGCGAACAGCAGCACCGTCAGCAACACAAGGCAAAGGCCGATCAGCAGTGCCTTGATAAGCACGGGCTCGGTTGTGGCTGACCGGTGGCGGCGGGGGCGCTGGGGAACAGAAGAGGGAAGGATCAGGGTGTCGGTCATTGGGTCCTCCGTCACACCGCGCCCATGCGGCGGCGGCTCCAGATCTGGATGAGGTTGATCGCGAGCAGCAGCGCAAAGGAGATCGCCAGCATGGCGATGCCGATGGCCACCGCGCCGTTGTAGTCGAACTCTTCCAACCGGATCACGATCAGGAGCGGCGCGATCTCGGTGACGTTCGGCAGGTTACCGGCGATGAAGATGACGGAACCGTACTCCCCGACCGACCGTGCCAGCGCCAGCGCAAAGCCCGTCAGCGCCGCGGGCGCCAGCATCGGCATCACCACATGGGTCAGCGTCCGAAGCCGCGAGGCGCCCAGCGTGGCCGAGGCTTCTTCGGTTTCATGGTCGATTTCCTCGATCACTGGCTGAACCGTGCGCACGACAAAGGGCAGGCCCACGAAAATCAGCGCGATCCAGATGCCGATCTCGGTGTACGCGATCCGAAGGCCGAAATTCTCAAGGATGAAGGAGCCGAGCACCCCGCGCGGGGCATAGATCGTGGTCAGTGCGATGCCGGCCACGGCGGTTGGCAGCGCAAAGGGCAGGTCGACAGCGGCGTCGATGATCCGCTTGCCCGGGAAGCGATAGCGGACCAGCACCCAAGCCAACAGCACGCCAAAGACCAGGTTGAACAACGAGGCCACCAGCGCGGCGCGGAAGCTGAGCGCCAGCGCGCTCCAGACCCGCGGCTGGTTCACAACCTCCCACATCGGGCCGGGGCCAAAGCTGACGAAACCGCGCCAAAGAAGAACGCTCAGCGGGATCAGGACCACGACCGACAGCATCGTGATCATGATTCCGAACGAAAGTCCCCACCCCGGCATCGGGGTGGGCGACCTGAAGGAAAGGGAACGGGCGGTCATGTGTTATTGCCCTTGATAGATCTGGTCAAAGATGCCGCCGTCAGCGAAATGCTCTGGCTGCACGGTGGCCCAGCCGCCGAAATCGTCGATGGAGACCAGTTCCAGATCGGGGAAGCGCCCTACATCGGCCGGATCGGCGGCTGAGGTATCCCACGCCCGGTAGTAATGCCGTAGCGCCATGGCCTGTGCCTCGGGGGTGTAAAGCTGTTCCAGATAGGCAGTTGCCAGTGCACGTTCCGCATCCGAGGTGATGTTGCCCTCGACCAGCGCGACCGGCGGTTCGGCCAGAACGGAAATCGACGGCACCACGATGTCGAACTGGTCCTCGCCAAGTTCATCCAGTGCCAGATAGGCCTCGTTTTCCCAGGCAAGCAGCACGTCGCCAAGACCCCGCTGTGCGAAGGTCGTGGTCGCGCCGCGCGCGCCCGTGTCCAGCACCGGCACGTTGCGGTAGATCGCGCCGACGAATTCACGCGGATCAAGCCCGTTCTTTTCGGCATAGGCCCAGGCGCCGAGGTAGTTCCAGCGCGCCCCGCCACTAGTCTTCGGGTTCGGCGTGATGACCTGCACCCCCTCGCGGATCAGGTCGTCCCAGTCCTGGATGTCCAGCGGGTTGTCCTGACGTACCAGGAATACGATGGTTGAGGTATAGGGCGACGAGTTGTGCGGCAGGCGCGACTGCCAGTCTTGGGGAACACGTTCGGTGCGGGTGGCAATTGCGTCGATATCGCCGCCAAGTGCCAGCGTCACCACATGCGCGCCCAGCCCGTCGATCACCGCCCGTGCCTGTGCCCCCGACCCGCCGTGCGAGGTCTGGATCGTAGGCACCGGGTTGCCCTGCGCCACCCACCAGTCGGCGAACCAGGCGTTGTACTCCCGGTAAAACTCGCGGGTAGGGTCATAGCTGACGTTCAGCAGAGATTGTGCTGATGCCTCGGGTGCTGCCGTGGCAAAAGCAGCAATGCCGAAGATGGCACCCGCCGCCATGGCTTTCCAGCCGCGGCTTCGCAGATCGCGCGGCTCGACATTGGGGACGTTGAACAAAACGGGGATCGAATGGGTCACGGAAGCTATCTTCTTTTCAAAATGCCGGACGGTATCATGGGGCGCCACGGCCTCACCAGAAGGGCGGGGACGGCGGCTCGGTTGATCCAAGCGGGCAGCAACCGGAACATCTTGCCCTGCCGGGTCTGGGTAGCCGGCCACCTGTGCCGGATCGGCCCAAGGCTCATCACAAGCCGGGGACGCGGTCTCTAGGAGCCAATTGCGCTGAAACATCTCGTCCTCCTGTCGCGGGTGAGGCGCTCTCCTCATGTCCATAATCACGACAGAGATTGTAGAAATTTACAAGAAAATAATCACGCCAAACTTCGTCGTGGAAATAGATGATTATTCTCCGCGCCTAAGCACGCGAAGCTACAGCTGTATCTTCATCTTTTGGGAGTGGCCGCTTGTCATGCTCGCCTGAAGCGATAATCAGACCGATCATTTTCGCGAATCAGGGGTGGCAGGATGATGATGCATGCCTATCAGCCTGCCCCCGCAGCACCATGGGCGCGGGCACGCAGGCAGCACGTTCCAAAGGTTCGGGCAGGTGACTGGGAGGTCCTAGAAGCTCCGGCGCGAGCGGAGCGCGGCCGAGATCGTGCCGTCGTCAAGGTAATCAAGTTCGCCGCCAATCGGCACGCCTTGGGCAAGTGTGGTCACCGCCGCACCGGTTCCCCGCAGGGCATCGGCGATGTAATGCGCGGTGGTCTGTCCCTCCACCGTCGCATTGAGGGCAAGGATCACCTCCTTGATCCCCTCATCCCGCACGCGGGACAAAAGCCGAGGAATGCCAAGATCCTCCGGCCCGACCGCATCCAGCGCGGAAAGCGTGCCGCCCAGCACATGATAGCGCCCGCGAAAGACGCCAGCGCGTTCCATCGCCCAAAGGTCGGCGACATCCTCGACCACACAGATTTCGCCGGTGGCGCGCTGGGGGCTCGCGCAGATCGCGCAGGTGTCGCTGGTGGCGATATTGCCGCAGGTCAGGCAGTCGCGCGCGGTTTCCGCGACGATCTGCATGGCCTGCGCCAGCGGGGCCATGAGGGCGCCCCGCCGGCGCAGCAGGTGAAGCACCGCGCGCCGGGCGGACCTTGGCCCCAGCCCGGGAAGGCGCGCGAGGATCTCGATCAGCGCCTCTATTTCACGCGGTGTATCGGCCACGGTTCAGAACGGGAACTTCATGCCAGCCGGCAGTCCAAGATCCTCAGTGATCCGGCTCATCTCCTGCTGGGCGCGTTCGGCAGCCTTGGCCTGCGCGTCCTTGATCGCGGCAAGGATCAGATCCTCGACCACTTGCTTTTCCTCGGGGTGAAAGATCGACGGGTCGATGTCCAGCGCCGTCAGGTCGCCCTTGGCGGTGGCCGTGGCCTTGACCAGACCGGCCCCGCTTTCACCGGTGACCGTGATCTTGTCGAGCCCCTCTTGCAGCGAGGCCATCTTGCCCTGCATCTCCTGCGCGGCCTTCATCATCTTGGCCATGTCGCCAAGACCGCCCAAACCTTTCAGCATGATCTGTCCTTTCATTCCTGTTCGAAGGGGTCCCACTCGTCCTCGACCTCTGGCAGGGCTTCGGTCGCTGCTTGCGCGGCCAGGCTGTCAGGGGTGCGGATGTCAGTGATCCGGGCCGCGGGAAAGGCCTGCAGCACGGCCTGCACCAGCGGATGTTGCCGCGCTTCTTCCTCAAGCGCGAGCCGCTCGGCATCGCGGGTCTCGGCAATGGTGGCGCCGCCGCCCTCGTTCACCAAGCTCACGCCCCAGCGCTGGCCGGTCAGGGCCTGAAGGCGCTGGGCCAGCCGCGCCGCCAGATCGCGCGGGGCATCTGGCGTCGGCTGGAACTCGATCCGGCCGGGGGCGTAGCGGGCAAGCCGCAGATGGCTCTCGATCTCCACCAGAAGCTTCATGTCGCGGCTGTCGCGGATCAAGGCGACGATGTGGTCAAAGCTGGGATAGGCAGCAAGGCCCGCCTGCGGGGCCAACGCCTGCGCCGTGGCCGCGCTGTGAACCGTACCGCCGCGCGTCATGGCCGGTGCGCCACCGCCGGTGGGCCCTCGTGGGGCAGGGGGCTGCATTCCGCCGCCACTGCCGCCGGGGGGCGGGGCAGGCATCGACTGAAGCTTGCGCACCAGATCCTCGGGCGAGGGAAGATCAGCCACGTGGGTCAGCCGGATGATCGCCATTTCCGCCGCCATCATGGCATTCGGGGCCTGCGCGACCTCTTCCAGCGCCTTGAGCAGCATCTGCCACATGCGCGTCAGCACCCGCATGGGCAGCGCCTCGGCCATACGCAAGCCGCGGCTGCGCTCGTCAGGCGGCACCGTCGGGTCGTCGGCGGCTTCGGGCGTGATCTTGATGACGCTGATCCAGTGCGTGACCTCTGCCAAGTCGCGCAGCACGGCCATCGGGTCGGCCCCATCTGCATATTGCGCCGAAAGTTCCGCCAGGGCGGCAGCGGCATCGCCAGCCATTACCATGTCGAACAAGTCCAGCACCCGGCCCCGGTCGGCAAGGCCCAGCATCGCGCGGACCTGTTCCGCCGAGGTTTCGCCCGCACCATGGGCGATGGCCTGGTCCATCAGGCTCATGGCGTCACGCACCGAACCCTCGGCGGCGCGGGTGATCAGCGCCAGCGCGTCAGGCGCGATCTGCGCACCTTCCAGCCCGGCCACCCGCGACAGGTGGGCCATCATCACTTCAGGCTCGATCCGGCGCAGGTCGAACCGCTGGCAACGCGACAGGACGGTGACCGGAACCTTGCGAATTTCGGTGGTGGCAAAGATGAATTTCACATGCGCCGGCGGTTCCTCCAGCGTCTTGAGCAGCGCGTTGAACGCGTTGTTCGACAGCATGTGAACTTCGTCGATGATGTAGATCTTGTAGCGTGCGCTGGCGGCGCGATAGTGCACCGAATCGATGATCTCACGGATATCGCCCACCCCGGTGCGCGAGGCCGCGTCCATCTCCATCACGTCGACGTGGCGGCCCTCGGCGATGGCAGTGCAGTGTTCGCAGGCGCCGCAGGGTTCCGTGGTCGGCCCGCCGTTGCCGTCAAGGCCCACGCAGTTCAGCCCCTTGGCAATGATCCGTGCGGTGGTTGTTTTCCCCACTCCGCGCACGCCGGTCATGACAAAGGCGTGGGCGATCCGGTCCGCGGCAAAGGCGTTCTTGAGCGTCCGCACCATCGCCTCTTGCCCGATCAGGTCGGCAAAGGTGGCGGGGCGGTACTTGCGGGCAAGAACCTGGTAGGCGGCAGCTTCGGACATGGGTACCCTTCTTTCTTCCGCCACAAGCTAATGCCGGGCGGAGCGAATTGCCAGCGGGTTCGCGGGAAAGGGTGAGAGGCTGGACAACGACCCAAGCGGGGCTCGTTACGGCTGCTTCCTTCCGGACCTGACCGGGTTGGCGAGGCGCCTGCCCGCGCCAACCTCTCGATGATCGATATAGAGGGTATGCCCCGCCTTCGCAAGGGCCCCTAGGCCGGGCTGCGATCAGCCCAGCCGGCAAAGATCCGCTCCAGAACGACGACCGCGTAATAAAGAAGGATCCCCAGGAAGGCGAGCGCTATGAGCACGGCGAACATCAGCGGATAGTCGGCGCTGATCTTGCCGCTGTCGAACAGGTGGCCAAGGCCGCGACCGTGGGGTTCGACGATCTCCATCAGGTTGGTGCCGATGAAGGCCAGCGTCGCCGCCACCTTCAGGGCGCCAAAGAATTCGGGCAGCGTCTTGGGCAGGGCGATCTTCCAGAAGATGGTGAATTTCGATGCGCCCAGCGACCGCAGGATGTCGCGGTATTCCGGTTCAAGTGTTGACAGCCCAATGGCCACGGAAACAGAGATCGGGAAGAACGAAATCATGAAGGCGATCAGGATCGTGTTGAAGTCGTGCTGCCCCACGAACATCAGCGCGATCACCGGGACCACCGTGGCCTTGGGCACTGCGTTGAAGCCCACCAGCAGCGGATAGAAGGCGTCCCGGAGGGTGCGGGAAAACCCCATCAGCATGCCAAAGGCCGTGCCTACCACGACCGCCAGCCCCAGCCCCGCGACCGTGCGCCACAGCGTCTGCCAGCCGTACTCAAGGAACATGTGCCGGAACCGCCAGAAGGCCGGCCAAATGTCGGACGGCGCCGCCATCTTGTAGCGCGGCCAGCCCATGAACCAGACCAGCCATTCCCAGGCCAGCAGGAAGATCGCGATGGCCGCCAGCGGCACCATCACCTTGCGTGCGTTCTGCATCTTCATTGCGCGGCCTCCTGCGACTGAACGGCACCGCTCCGGACGGGGGCGCGGCCTTGGGCGATCTCGATCTGGTCGCGCAGGATCGCCAGCCATTCGACCGCCTGCGGGGTGTAGATCATGCTCAGCGGGCGCGGGCCGGGTAGGGGGATGTCCAGCCGGTACTGCGTCCGCGCGGGCCGCCCGGACAGCACGATGACCTGATCCGCCAGATAGACGCTTTCCCGGAGATCATGGGTGATGAGCAGGGCGGTGAAGGGTTCCTCGGCCCGAAGCTTGTGCATCAACTGCCACAGATCCTCGCGGGTAAAGGCGTCAAGCGCGCCAAAGGGTTCGTCCATGATCAGGATTTCGGGCTTGTGCACGATGGCCCGGCAGAGCGATGCCCGCTGGCGCATGCCGCCCGAGAGTTCCGACGGGCGCTTGTCCGCGAACCCTTCCAGCCCGACCAGCGCCAGAAGCGACCGGGCGCGGTCCTCTTTCTGCGCGCGGGGCATCCGGGGCGCCACAATTTCCAGCGGCAGCATCACGTTCTGCAGGATCGTGCGCCATTCCAGCAGCACCGGGTTCTGGAACGCCATCCCTACCGTGGACCGCGGCGAACGGACCCGTTCCCCATGCAGCCAGACCTCGCCCTTGTCGGGGAACATGAGGCCGGCGATCAGCCGCGTCAGGGTGGACTTGCCACAGCCCGAGGGGCCGACAACGGCGCAGAAGCTTCCTTCGGGGATCGAGATGTTGAGATCGTCAAGCACCGGAAGTGGCCCGTCGGCCGTGGGGTAGGCGTGGGTAACGCCCTTGATTTCGATGAGGTTGGTCATGGGGTCTTTCAGATGGCAAGGCCGCCCCGGCTTGAACCGGGGCGGCGGCAACGTCACTCGAAGGTCAGGCTGCCATCGTCAGGCAGGTAGGCGTCGGTGAAGTACAGGCTCGCGTCAGGCTCGTTCTGGAACTCGTAGTTCTCGGCGATCTGGTCGATCGAACGGGCGAAACGGTCCTGGTCAATGTTGCCGAGGCCATTCTCGCGCACCCAGTCGGTGATGATGTTCCCGTCCAGCGCCATTTGCAGGCGCTCCAGCTCCAGCTGTGCATCGGCGGCGGGGTTGCGTTCCACAAGCATGGCGATGCCGGCCTCCGGATCCTCGACCACGTCATGCAGGCCGCGGGCGACGGCGCGCAGGAAGCCGGTCACCGCCTCAGGGTTGGCCTCGGCAAAGTCGGTGTTGACGATGATCGCGTTGCCGTAAAGCTCCAGCCCGTGATCGGCCATCAGGATGACCGACAGATCGTCAGCGGGGACGCCAAGCCGCGTCAGGTTGAGGAACGAAGTAAAGGAAAAGCCGGTGATCGCGTCCACCCGGTTTTCCGCCAGCATCGGTTCGCGCGTAGGGAAGCCCACGGGTTCCACCGTGATGCTGTCCATGTCGATGCCGTTCGCGTTGGCAAAGGCCGGGAACTGGGCCCAGGCGCCATCCGGCGGCGGCGCGCCAAGGATCTTGCCCTCAAGGTCGGCGGGTGCTTCGACGCCACGGCTTTTGCGGCCCACGACGGCAAAGGCAGGCTTGTCATACATCATCATGACGGCGGTAACGGGGGCGCCGGGGTTCTGGTCCAAGAACTTGATCAGGCTGGCCATGTCGGCAAAGCCCACCGGATAGGCGCCGGTCGCCACCTTCGGGATCGCGTCAAGGCTGCCTTGGCCCGGAGTCACTTCGACCTCAAGCCCTTCCTCGGCGAAGTGGCCATTGTCCACGGCGGCGAAATAGGGCGCCGAGGGCCCCTCGAACCGCCAGTCAAGCGCGAAGGGCATCGAGATCGTCTGCGCCATGGCAGGCGCGCCGAACGCGGTCAGGGCAAGCGCGGCGGTGAATGTGCGATGAAACACGGACAAGGGCCTCCTTATTGGAACATGCGACGCCCGCCCCGCAGGGCATGGCAGAAAAGTCGATTAGTTCATCTGCTCATCCTGTGGGCAGCTTGTTGAACCGGGCAAGCCATCTTTTGGTATCAGTGCACAAATTCTGGCCCTTATCACGCTCGCCTGCCCGATCACCGGGCAACTGCGCGACGTACGGCAGGCGGTTGCCGGGTGCCGCGGCGCGTGGCACCAAGGCAGCGCGGCGGAACAGGGGCAACGGCGATGAAACTGGCAGAGACTGTGACTTTCGGGGCAATGGAAATCGAACGCCTGGCAGCGCTGCGAGATAATGCAGAGGCCGTGGCGGCGCTGCGGCAAGCCCCTGCGGCGCGTGTCCTGCCCTTCTGGCGGGGCAAGCCGCTGATCGTGGGTGGCAGTTGTGCGGGCTGGCTGCCTGTCGATCATCCCATGCTTGCCGATGCGGGCACCGAGGTCCTTCTAGGCCGGACAGCGCGGGGCCCATGTTTTGCGCGCGATGTTTCTGGCTGGGAACCCACGGGCGCAGATGCCGCCGCGCAGGGCGGGGCCTTCGATCCGGCGGGGCAGGGCCATCCCCTGCTGCCGCCCGACCATCTGTTCGAAGAGCTTCGCCGTTTGATGACGCGCCTATCCCCTGAGGATGCCGAGGCCGCGGCGCTGGGGCGGGCGCTTCTGGAATGGCATCGGGGCCACGGGTTCTGTGCCAGCTGCGGGGCGCGGTCAGAGGTCGCAATGGCGGGCTGGCAGCGCCATTGCGCGGCCTGCGGTGCCCGCCATTTCCCCCGCACCGACCCAGTCGTGATCATGCTGGTGACGCATGGCAACTCGGTCCTCATCGGGCGGTCGCCAGGCTGGCCAGAGCGGATGTATTCGCTGCTGGCCGGGTTCATCGATCCCGCCGAAACCATCGAGGCCGCTGTCCGGCGCGAGGTCTTCGAGGAAGCGGGCGTCCGCGTGGGTGCCGTCGGCTACCTTGCCAGCCAGCCCTGGCCGTTTCCCGCCTCGCTCATGATCGGCTGCCGCGCCGAAGCGCTGACCCGCGACCTGACCCCTGACCCGGCCGAGATCGAGGATGCCCGCTGGCTGACCCGCGAGGAGATGGCCGACGTCTTTGCCGGGCAGCACCCTGCCATTGATCCGCCGCGCGCGGGGGCCATTGCGCACTTCCTGCTGCGCAACTGGCTTGCGGACCGGCTCGACTGACGGCATTGCTGTCCCAGCGGATGTAAAAGGGGCAAGGGTATGAAGTTCACGGCCAAAGAGGATATTGGCGCGCCTATCGAGGCCGTCTTTGCGGCGCTGACCGATTTCGACAGCTTCGAGAAGATGGGCCTGCGCCGGGGCGTTCAGGCGCGGCGGACTGACCCTTGGGGCGGAACCGGCGTTGGTACGAGCTGGCTGCTCGACTTCAGCTACCGGGGCAAGCCGCGCCAGATCCAGGCCGAATTGACAAGCTTCACGCGCCCCACCGGCATGGTTTCCAACAGCGACTCCCGCGTCGGTTCGGGGCGGATGGAGGTGAGGCTGCTGGAACTGGCCCCCAACCGCACCCGTGTCCAGGTGGATCTGGAGGTCACGCCCCGCACCCTTCCGGCCAAGCTGCTGGTGCAGTCGCTGCGCCTTGCCCGCGGGCGCGTCAACGATCGTTATGAGACGCGCGTCGGTCTCTTCCTGCGCGACATCGAGGCACGGCTGGTCCGCGCCTGACGCTGAAGCCGCTGGACCGGGGATTGCCGTTCAGCCCTGTTGAACCCGCAGGGTGCCTTCAGGCGACCTGTTGGCGTTCTGCTTCGGGTTGCCCGACGCAGGGCTTGCAGCAGGGCCGCTGCGGGTTGTGGATCTTCGGCAAACCGCTTCGGCTGGGGCCTATCAGCGCCGCCGCGGATCAGCGGGATAGACCCCAAGGATGTCGAGCGTCGAGGTGAAATAGCGCAGTTCCTCCAGGGCAAGGCGCAGGTTTTCATCCTCGGGGTGGCCTTCGACCTCGGCAAAGAACTGGGTCGCCATGAACGAGCCGCCGACCATGTAGCTTTCCAGCTTGGTCATGTTGATGCCATTCGTCGCGAATCCGCCCAGTGCCTTGTAAAGCGCGGCCGGGATGTTGCGCACGCGAAACACGAAAGAGGTCATCATCCCGAAGGCGCCACGCCGCGACATGTCTGCCTCGGGCGCCATGACAAGGAAACGCGTGGTATTGTTGGACTGATCCTCGATGTGCCGGGCCAGCACTTCAAGGCCATAGATCTCTCCGGCAAGCTCTGACGCAAGCGCGGCCATGTGGCGTTCGCCGCGCGCGGCCACCGCCTGCGCCGATCCGGCGGTATCCGCGCCAGTCACCGGGGCGATGTTGTTGCTGCGCAGGAAGTCGCGGCACTGTCCCAGCAGGACCGTGTGGCTCATGGCATGGGTGATGTCGGACAGGGGCGTGCCCGGCACGGCAAGGAGGTTGATGTGCACGCGCACGAATGCCTCGTCCACGATGTGCAAGCCGGAGGACGGAAGCAGCTGGTGAATGTCCGCCACCCGGCCGTAGGTGGTGTTTTCCACCGGCAGCATGCCCAGTTCAGCGGTGCCAGTACGGACGGCATCGATGACATCTTCAAAGGTGCGGCAGGGCATGACCTCGTAATCCGGCCGGGCCTGACGGCAGGCTTGGTGCGAATAGGCGCCGGGTTCCCCCTGAAAAGCGATCGTTCCGGTCATTTTCCTGTCCCCTGGCAGTCAATGGCCCCTGCGGGCGATTGGTCGCGGTAACTACACCTTGAAAACCCGCAGGGGAAGCGGATACATACAGGCAACTCCGGCCAAGCCATGGGACGCGACATGTTCGATACGATGACCTTTACCAAGACGCTGGGTGCCTTCTGCGGCGCCTTGCTCATCTTCCTTCTGGGCAAATGGGCTGCGGAAGAGATCTATCATACCGAAGGTCCGCACAGCGAGCTTGAACAGGCCTATGTGATCGACACCGGCGCATCGGATGCCGACGTGGGTGAAGCGGCCGAGGTTGACTTCAACCTGATCTACGCCGAGGCCGATCCGGCGCGCGGCGAACGCCTGTGGCGCCAGTGCGCCGCCTGCCATGCGCTGGAAGACGGGCGCAACGGGACCGGGCCGCATCTTTTCGGCGTTGTGGGTCGGGGCAAAGGCGACGTGGAGGGCTATGGCTATTCCGAAGTGTTCGCTACCAGCGACGACGTCTGGTCGCCAGAAAACCTGTTCCACTTCCTGGAAAACCCGCGCGGCTATGCGCCGGGCACCAAGATGGCCTATGCCGGCATGCGCAGCCCCGAGGATCGCGCCGCGCTTATCGCCTATCTTGACACGTTCCACTGATGACCCCTGGCGCAGCCAGAAATGCGAACCGCCCTTCGGGGCGGTTTTTTCTTGCGTAACAGGAAAGGACGGAAACCGGATCACGGATTATCGACTTGAACCCTTGAAGCCCCACGCTTTAGCTTGAACGTCACGCGGCGCCTTGGGCCCCATCCAGCACCAGTCGGAGGAACGTGGATGCACCACCCGGACCAGAGCCTCTCTCGGACACGCGCCCTTGCGCAGACGGCGCCTGACCTGCGGAGCCTTCTATGGGCGGGGTTCATGATCCTGGTGCTTGGCCTGTTCGCCACCGTTGCCCGTGCGCAGGAACCGGGGCAGGAAGAAGTCACAAGTGACGGCATCATCCGCAGCCACGGGATCTCCACCTTTGGGGAGCTGAAATATCCTGCGGATTTTGAGCATCTGGAATACGTGAACCCGGATGCGCCCAAGGGTGGCGAATTTTCGATGGCCTGGTCGCAGAGCGGCTTTGACAGCCTGAACCCCTACAGCATCCGGGGGCGTTCGGCGCTTCTGTCCAGCATTGCGCATGAATCGCTGCTGACCGGCACCGCTGACGAGATTGACGCCGCTTATGGGCTTCTGGCCGAAAGCCTCGAATACCCTGAGGACCGGTCTTGGGTGATCTTCAACCTGCGCCCCGAGGCACGGTTTTCCGACGGGACCCCCGTGACCGCCGAGGATCTGGTTTTTTCCTATGAAACGCTGCTGGAACAGGGTTTGCCCGAGTTTCGAGTGATTCTGGCCCAGCAGGTCGAGAGCGTCGAGGCGCTGGGCCCGCATCAGGTTCGCTATACCTTCAAGGAGGGATGGCCCACCCGGGACCTGCCCGCGCTGGTCGGCGGGCTGCCGGTCTTTTCCCGCGCCAGCTTCGAGGCGCAGGACCGCAACCTTGAAGACAGCAGCATGGAGCCGATCATCGGCTCCGGCCCCTACATGCTTGACCGGGTCGAGGTGAACCGCACCATCGTCTATCGCCGCAATCCGGACTACTGGGGCCGCGACCTGCCGATCAACGTCGGCCAGCACAACTATGACACCATTCGGGTGGAATATTTCGGCGACACCAATGCAGCCTTCGAGGGATTCAAGACCGGTGCCTATACCTTCCGCACCGAAAGCTCCTCGCTGCAATGGGCGACGGGCTATGACTTCCCGGCCCTTCGGGAAGGCCATGTCGTGAAGGAAGAACTGCCTGATGGCACGCTTGTGTCCGGGCAAAGCTTCGTCTTCAACCTGCGGCGCGAGAAGTTCAAGGACCCCCGCGTGCGCGAGGCGATCGGCCTGATGTTCAACTTCGAATGGACGAACGAGACGCTGTTCTCCGGGCTCTACAGCCGCGTGGACTCGTTCTGGGGCAACAGCGACCTTGCGGCCGAAGGACCGCCTTCGCCAGAAGAGCTTGCCATTCTTGAACCGCTTGCCGACCTGCTGCCGCCCGGTGTCCTGGCCGACGATGCGGTGATGCCGCCGGTTTCAGGCAACCGGCAGCTGGACCGTGGCAACCTGCGCCGCGCTTCGGCCTTGCTGGACGAAGCCGGCTGGACCACGGGCAGTGACGGGCTGCGGCGGAATGCGGCGGGGCAGGTGCTGCAGGTCGAATTCCTGAACGACAGCCAAACCTTCGACCGGGTCATCAACCCCTTCGTGGAAAACCTGCGCCAACTGGGCGTCGATGCGGTGAATCGGCGGGTGGACAACGCGCAGCGCGTGAACCGCGAACGCAGCTATGACTTCGACATCACCATCACCCATTTCCCGATGTCCTATATCCCCAGCTCGGGCCTCAAGCAGTTCTTCGACTCCGCGAGCGCGGAAAACTCTACCCGGAACCTCATGGGTCTGCAGAGCGAGGCGGTGGACCGGCTGATCGACTTGGTTCTGGAAGCCGAATCCTCGGACGAGCTTCGGGTGCGTGTCCGCGCGCTGGACCGGGTGCTGCGGGCCGAACGCTTCCGGATTCCCCAATGGTTCAACCCGAACCACTGGGTGTCCTATTACGACATGTACGAATATCCCGAAAACCTGCCGCCCTATGATCTGGGACAACTGTCCTTCTGGTGGATAAACCAGGAAAAGGCGCAGGCGCTGCGTGCGGCAGGCGCGCTGCGGTAACGGACAGGAACAATGGGCGCCTATATCCTTCGCCGGCTGGCACTGGTGATCCCGACGCTGATCGGGATCATGATCATCAACTTCACCCTGGTGCAGTTCGTCCCCGGCGGCCCGATCGAACAGATCATCGCCCGGATGGAAGGCTCTGGCGACGTGTTCCAGAACATCTCCGGCGGCGGGGCCGAAGTCGCGCCCATGTCCGGTGGGAATGAACGCTACCTCGGCTCGCGCGGTCTGCCGCCTGAATTCATCGCCGAGCTGGAGCGGCAGTTCGGCTTCGACAAGCCGCCGCTGCAACGGTTCCTGAACATGATGTGGGACTACATGCGGCTGGACTTCGGCCAAAGCTACTTCCGGTCGATCAGCGTGATCGACCTGGTGCTGGAAAAGATGCCGGTGTCGATCTCTCTCGGCCTGTGGTCCACGCTGATCGCCTACATGATCTCGATCCCTCTGGGCATCCGCAAGGCGGTGCGGGATGGCACGCGCTTTGACACCTGGACCAGTGGCGCGATCATCGTGGGCTACGCCATCCCGGGCTTCCTGTTCGCGATCCTGCTGCTGGTGCTGTTTGCCGGCGGGTCCTACTGGCGGATCTTCCCGCTACGGGGGCTGACATCGGAAAACTGGCACGAACTTACGCTCGTAGGCAAAGTGCTTGACTACATGTGGCACATGACGCTGCCGGTGCTCGCCTCCACGATCTCGTCCTTTGCGACGCTGACGCTGCTGACCAAGAACAGCTTCCTCGACGAGATAAAGAAGCAATACGTGATCACCGCCCGCGCCAAGGGCCTTGCCGAACGGCGGGTGCTTTACGGCCACGTCTTCCGCAACGCGATGCTGATCGTGATCGCAGGCTTTCCGGCGATCTTCGTGTCGGTCTTCTTTGGCGGCAGCCTGATCATCGAGACGATTTTCTCGCTCGACGGGCTTGGTCGGCTGGGGTTCGAGGCGGCGGTCGCGCGGGATTACCCGGTGATCTTCGGCACCCTTTTCGTCTTTGGCCTGATCGGTCTGGTGGTGGGCATCCTGTCCGACCTCATGTATGTCTGGATCGATCCCCGCATCGACTTCGAGACGCGCGAGACCTGATGAAGCTTTCCCCCCTCAACGCGCGCCGCTGGCGCAACTTCAAGGCCAACCGCCGTGCCGTGTGGTCGCTGGTCATCTTTTCGGTGCTGTTCGGGCTGTCGCTCTTTGCCGAACTGCTGGCCAATGACCGCCCGCTTCTGGTCAGCTACCGCGGCGAACTTTACACCCCGGTGTTCCGCTTCTACCCGGAAACCGCCTTTGGCGGCGACTTCCACACCGAGGCCGTCTATCGCGATGCCGAGGTGCAGTGCCTGATCCGAACCGGTGGGGCCGTGCTGTGCCTCGACGATCCCGACTCCGCCATGGCTGAGGCTGCCACCGGCACGGTCGAAGGTGAGCCGGTGGTCGAAGGCTGGCTGCTCTGGCCGCCGATCCCATATTCCTACAACACGGTGAACGATATTCAGGGCGCGGCCCCGTCGGCGCCCGACTGGAACCACTGGCTGGGCACCGACGACACCGCGCGTGACGTGCTGGCGCGGGTGATCTATGGCTTCCGCCTGTCCGTCGCGTTCGCCTTGGTCGTGACGTTGGCAACCTCGGTCATTGGAATCGTAGCAGGAGCGATCCAGGGCTATTTCGGTGGCGCAATCGACCTGTTCTTCCAGCGCCTGATCGAGCTTTGGGGCGCGACGCCCAGCCTTTACATCATCATCATCGTTGCCGCGCTTTTGCCGATGAACTTCTGGTTGCTGGTGGGCCTGATGACGCTGTTCGGCTGGACAGCGCTGGTCGGCGTGGTGCGGGCAGAATTTCTGCGGGCGCGGAACTTCGAATACGTGCGGGCCGCGCGGGCGCTGGGCGTTTCCAACGGGACGATCATGTTCCGCCATGTGCTGCCGAACGCGATGGTGGCGACACTGACCATGCTGCCGTTCATCATCACCGGCACGATCGCCTCGCTTGCGGCGCTCGATTTTCTCGGCTTCGGCCTGCCAGCCTCAGCGCCGAGTCTGGGGGAACTGACGCTGCAGGCCAAGCAGAACCTGCAGGCGCCCTGGCTGGCCTTCACCGCCTTCTTTACCTTTGCCATCATGCTCTCGCTGCTCGTGTTCATATTCGAGGGCGTGCGCGATGCCTTCGACCCGCGAAAGACCTTTCGATGAGCAATGTCTTGGAGGTGAAAGACCTCCGCATCCGCTTCCGCCAGGACGGTAAGGTGACCGAAGCCGTGCGCGGCGTTTCCTTCACCGTTGCCCGTGGCGAAACCGTGGCGCTGGTGGGCGAGAGCGGTTCGGGAAAATCCGTATCGGCGCTTTCGACGGTCTCGCTCCTCTCTGACGTGGCAGAGGTTGAAGGATCGGTCACATACATGGGCCAGCAGATGGTAGGCGCGCCCGAATCCCGGCTGCGCAAGGTCCGGGGCAATGACATCAGCTTCATCTTCCAGGAGCCGATGACCAGCCTCAACCCGCTGCACACGATCGAAAAGCAGCTGATGGAAAGCCTTGCCCTGCATCAGGGGCTGAAGGGGGAAAAGGCGCGGGCCCGGATCATCGAGCTGCTGGACAAGGTAGGGATCCGCGACGCCGAGAGCCGGCTGGGCGCCTATCCGCACCAGCTTTCGGGCGGGCAGCGGCAGCGGGTGATGATCGCGATGGCGCTGGCCAACGGGCCGGAACTGCTGGTGGCGGATGAACCAACCACCGCGCTGGACGTGACGATCCAGGCGCAGATCCTTGACCTGCTTGCCGATCTCAAGCGGGCAGAGGGGATGAGCATGCTGTTCATCACCCATGACCTTGGCATCGTGCGCAAGTTCGCCGACCGCGTCTGCGTGATGAAGTCGGGCGAGATTGTCGAACAGGGGCCGGTGGCGGAGATCTTTGCCAACCCGCAGCACCCCTACACGCAGATGCTGCTGGCCGCCGAACCGCAGGGCCGCCCCGACCCGGTGCCGCCTGAGTCGCCAGAGATTCTTCGCACCGAACACCTGCGGGTCTGGTTCCCCATCACCCGCGGCTTCCTGCGCCGGACGGTGGGGCATGTGAAGGCCGTGAACGACGCCACCATCAGCGTCCGCGCCGGGGAAACGCTGGGTGTGGTGGGCGAAAGCGGTTCAGGCAAAACGACGCTCGGCCTGGCCGTGCTGCGGCTGATCCAGTCGGAAGGGCCGGTGGTCTTCATGGGGCGCGACATTCAGGGCTGGAAGTCGCAGGCCATGCGCGGCATCCGCAAGGACATGCAGATCGTGTTCCAGGACCCGTTCGGCAGCCTCTCGCCCCGCATGACTGTGGAACAGATCATTGCCGAAGGGCTGGGGGTTCATGGAACGCCCAAGGGTGCCGTTCCGCGCGACCTGGTGGCCCACATCATGACGGAGGTCGGGCTCGACCCTGACACCATGGCCCGCTATCCGCACGAATTTTCGGGCGGGCAGCGGCAGCGTATCGCGATTGCGCGCGCCATGATCCTGCGGCCAAAGCTGGTGGTTCTGGATGAGCCGACATCCGCGCTCGACATGACTGTGCAGGTGCAGATCGTCGATCTTCTTCGCGATCTGCAGCGGAAATACGGGTTGGCTTACCTGTTCATCAGCCACGACCTGCGGGTGGTGCGGGCGCTGGCGCACAAGGTGATGGTGATGCGTGCCGGCGACGTGGTGGAAACGGGCGAAGGCAACCAGATCTTTGACGCACCCCAGAGCGACTATACCCGCGCCCTGATGGCCGCGGCGTTCGAGATGAAGGCTGCCCCGGTTTGAAGATCCTTCTGATCCACCAGAACTTTCCGGGCCAGTTCCTGCGCCTTGCGCCCGCCCTGCAGGCGCGGGGGCACCAGGTCACGGCGCTGACGGCGCTGGGCAACACGCGCCCGTCGCCGGTCCCCGTGAACTACTACCGGTATGAGCCTCAGGCGATAGATCCCGCCGCCACCCGGCTGGGCCGGAATTATGTGGAACAGACCGATCGGGCAACGGCGGTGGCGCGGGCTGCTCTCGTGCTGCGCGACCGTCACGGCTATACGCCCGATGTGATCTTCGGCCATTGCGGCTGGGGCGAGACGCTGTTCCTGCGCGAGGTCTGGCCCCGCGCGCGCCTCCTTGTCTATGCCGAGTTCTTTCACGGCACCGAGGGGCGCGACACCTTCTTTGACCCGGAATTCAGCCCGCGCAGCTTTGCCGGCGCGCTGGGCGTCGTGTCACGGACGGCAGGTTTTGCGCAGGCGCTGGCGCAGGCCGATGCGGCGCTGTCGCCGACCGAATGGCAGGCGAGCACCTTCCCCGATTGCTTTCACGGCAAGATCAGCGTGATCCACGACGGGGTGGATACCGGCACGCTGCGCCCGGATCCCGGCGCGCAACTGCAACTGCCCGACGGGCCGCTGCTGACGGCGGGGCAGGAGGTGCTGACCTACGTGGCGCGGAACCTCGAACCTTATCGGGGCTTTCCGCAGTTCATGCGCGCCCTGCCTGCTGTGCTTCACGCCCGACCTAAGGCGCAGGTGGTCATCGTTGGGGGCAACGACACCAGCTATGGCCGCCCACCCGAAAGCGGCGGCAACTGGAAGGACGTGATGCTGCGCACGATGGATGGGCGGATCGACCTATCACGCGTGCATTTCACCGGCAAGGTGCCCTATGGCAGCTTCGTGAAGCTGATGCAGATTTCGCGCGTGCATTGCTATCTGACAGTGCCCTTTGTCCTGTCCTGGTCGCTGATTGAGGCGATGAGCATGGGCGCGATGATCGTCGGCTCCGACACCGCGCCGGTGCGCGAGGTGGTGCGCGACGGCGAAAATGGCCGGCTGGTGGATTACTTCGACGTGCCAGGGCTGGCGGCGATGCTGGTGCAGGCGCTGGCCGACCCGCAAGCGCAGGCCCCGCTGAGGGAAGCCGCGCGCCAGACCGCAGTGACGCGCTATGACTTTCAGTCGGTGTGCCTGCCGCGGCTCATCGATTTCGTCGAGACGGCAGGCACCTGACTCAGTGCGCCATGAAGACCGGCAAGGTCGCCATCTGCAGCATGTTGCGGGTGGTGCCGCCAAGGATCGCTTCGCGGAAGCGGGAATGGCCATAGGCACCCATCACCACCATGTCGGCGCCCACCTCGCGGGCATGGCGGCAGATCATGTCGGAAACGCGGGGCAGGGTCCGCGCCAGCACCGCCACCTCGGCCCGCACCCCGTGTCGTGACAGCAGCCGGCAGAGCCCAGCGCCCGGTTCCGACGCCTCTGCTCCGCGGGTAGAGGGATCGATGATTGCAATATGCACGCGCTCCGCGTCGCAAAGCAGCGGCAGGGCGCGGCGGACGGCCACCATTGCTTCGGCGCTCTGGTTCCAGGCGATCACGATCTGCCGGCCGAAGTTCTGGGCCAAGCCCCCGTCCGGGATCACCAGCACCGGGGCACGGCCCGCGAACAGGGCGGCTTCGATCGCGGCCTCATCCTCAGGACCGCGGTCATTGCCATAGGGCCGGGGCAGGACGACAAGGTCGCTGTAGCGGGCGCGAAGTCCCGCGATGTCGGCCAGCGCGCCCAAGTGCGCCACGTTTGTGTCCACGGCCCAGCGCAACGTTTGCCGTCCCTCCAGCCAAGCGCGGGCAGCAGCCTCAGTCGCGGCGGCCTCATCCTGCGCCCGTGACAGGGTCTCATGGTAAAGCACCGCCGCCGAACCGGCGGAGTAGGCAAGCCCCACCTGCGTCCGGTCAAGCCCCAGACACAGGACATCCAGATGGGCATCCATCTGCAGGGCCACGCGGGCCGCGGACTCCAGAGTTTCGGCCGCGCGGGCGGGCTTGCTCAGTATTGTCAGCAGGGTCTTGTAAGCCATGGTCAGCTCCTGTCGCCGGGCTCTTACTCCATCAGCCTGCCAGTTCGCTGTAAACCTTCATACGGATCATACGCCGCCGCCTGCCAAAATGCAAAGGGCCGGTCAAAACGACCGGCCCCCTGACGTTCTGTTGGAGGACCTACTGTCCGACAGTAAAGCAAAGCTGGTTGCGCGCCTGAAGCCTGCGGCAGGCAAGATCGGCCTGATCCTGGCTGAGCCCCATGAAGGTCGCGTCAAACCCGCCGCCCTGCTGGACGACGCGGCGCAGCCCGCCTTCCAGCGCGCTCGTTTCAGCAAGCGCCGTGGTCAGCAGCACCCGCTCTGCCTGCTGGCGAGAGTTGTAGCGGCCGATGTTGATGCCCCAGTGCCGTCCGCCAGAGGTCGAAACCCGCGTCACCACCTCGGGCGAGGGGGCGCTGCCGGAAAGATCGGCCAGTACCTCTTGCGGGCGCTCGACCACTTCGCGGGCCTGAACAGAGGCCATGACCACAGGCGCAGAGGGCCGGGGACGCGGCGCCATGAAGGGGATAGTCGCGCCTGCACCCGGAGGGGCCGCCGCGGCAACCTGGAACGGAAGTTCCTCGGCCTCGGCCTCGGCCGGAAGGTCGACAACGGCAGGTTCGGCCGCCACGACCAGTTCTTCGGGACGGGCTGGCGGCGGGGCAGGGGGCTCGGCCCCGGCACCTTCCTCGACCACCTCGGCCAGAACGCTGGTGATGTCGTCGCGCATCGCAACCAGCAGTTCGGCCGGCGGGGCCTCGGGCGCGGGGCGGGCCATCGGGCGCAGGCTCTGCCGCACGGCGGCCACGATAGCCGTCGGCTGCGGGGTTGCGGCCGGGGCGCTGTAGCTTGGCATCGCCGGACGGTTCACCGCCACCTGCGCCGGGGCGTTGCGGAAGCCGAGGTCGAGCAGTTCTGCCACCTTCTGGTTACGTTGCGCGGTCGAGGTGCCGCCAAAGACCGTCGCGATGATGCGGGTGTTGCCCCGTTCGGCCGAAGCCACGAGGTTGAAGCCCGCTGCCCGGGTGAAGCCTGTCTTGATCCCGTCGGCGCCGCGGTAGGAGTCGAGGAACCGGGCGTTGGTGCTTTGCACCCGAGCGATGCCCGCATCGGCGGACCGGCGCGAGAAGATGTTGTAGTATTGCGGATAGTCGAAGAACAGCCGCCGTCCCATGATGGTCATGTCGCGCGCGCTGGACAGATGCCCCGACGCAGTCAGGCCATGGGCGTTCTTGAAGGTGGTGTTGTTCATCCCCAGTGCCCGGGCGGTGCGGGTCATCCGGTCGGCGAACGCGGATTCGGAACCGGAGATAGCCTCGCCGATCGCAGTGGCGGCGTCGTTGGCCGAACGAATCGCCGCGGCGCGGATCAGGTAGCGTAGCGCGATCGTCTGACCGGCCCGAAGGCCCAGTTTCGAGGGCGGCTCATTCGCCGCCTTCTGCGAGATGCGGACCTGCGTGTCCAGCGTAAGCTCGCCGTTGCGGATCGCCTCAAAGGCGATATAGAGCGTCATCATCTTGGTCAGCGACGCGGGATGCAGGCGGGTGTCGGCATTCTGCGCGTGCAGAACCTCTCCCGAACGTGCATCCATCACCATGGCCGCGTATGGCGCAGCCAGCGCCCCGCCCGGAAACGCGGAGAGCACGAAGACCAATGACAACGCAACGAAAATACGGACATACTGCCCCAGAGACGGTTTCACGTCACCTGTCCTTTTCTTGCCTGTGCCCGGTTCTTGCGGGCTTCTTTTCTGCCTCTGATTGACGGTAACACAGCAGAACCTCTCCGAAAAGTGCGGAATCCGGAGGTGTTTTAACGGGAATGTGTCTGGACCAAGATCTAGGGGCCGCATCCTCTTCCTCTGCGACCGATACAAGCCACGCAACCCATGCGGGATAAAGGAGTGTGGGTCGCACGCCACATCCATGGGATATGTGGCGCGATCTGCGAAAACTGCCCTTTTCAGGTGTCGCCGCGGTTGCCCCTTACGGCGACTGCCGGGAGGGGTGCGCGTGGGCCTTTTCTTGGCGAGCGAAAACGTTATATTGCGGGATGCGTTACAAATCCCTTTCACCGCGTCGGAGTTTCCCTTGATCCCACGGCCCCGCATGATGTCCGATGACAAGGACCAGCGTGACGGCGATGCGTCGATCATCACCAGGACACGGCCGAAGACCCAGCGCCCGCCGATGTACAAGGTGTTGCTGCTGAACGACGACTACACGCCCATGGAATTCGTTGTCCATGTTCTGGAACGGTTTTTCGGCATGAGCCACGCGCAGGCGTTCGAGATCATGCTGACCGTCCACAAGAAGGGCCTGGCAGTTGTCGGCGTCTTCTCGTTCGAGGTGGCGGAAACCAAGGTCGCGCAGGTCATGGATTTCTCGCGCCGGCATCAGCATCCGCTGCAATGCACGATGGAAAAGGAATAGGCCGGACGGCCCCAGATGCTTTCAATCAGACTTCCCCTTGCTCTGGACAGCGGCCTTCTGGCGCTTCCGGAAACCGGCCGCATCGCGGTCATCGGCCCCGTCGCGGGTACCGACCTGTCGGCCCTGCCGCGAGACCGGGTGCATGTGGTGCAGGGCTTTCGCCCGGACCACGACGCCTTCGCTGCCCGGGGGTATGAGGTCAGCACCGAACCCGCAGGCCCCTATGCGGCGGCGATCGTCTGCCTTCCGCGCGCGCGCGGGGCGGCGCAGGCACGGATTGCAGAGGCCATAGGTCATCTCTCCCCCGGCGCCCCGCTCGCCATCGACGGGCAGAAGACCGATGGTGTGGATTCCATGCTGCGCACCATCCGTGCTCGCGTGCCGGTGGGCGAGGCGCTGTCCAAGGCGCATGGCAAGATCTTCACGCTGCAGGTTCCGGACGGGCCAGTGTTCCAGGACTGGGCCGCAAAGCCCCTGCACCTGCCCGAGGGCTTCCAGACCCTTCCGGGTGTCTTTTCCGCAGATGGAATTGACCCGGCGTCGGCCCTGCTGGCAGGGGCGCTGCCGGGACGGCTTGGCGCACGGGTGGCCGATCTGGGGGCGGGTTGGGGCTTCCTTTCAAGGGCGATTCTTGAACGCCCTGATGTGACCGAGCTTCACCTGGTCGAGGCCGATCATCTTGCACTGGGCTGCGCGCGCGTGAACATCCGTGATCCGCGGGCGCAGTTTCACTGGGCAGATGCGCTGAATATCGTCCTCCCATCGCGGATGGATGCAGTGGTGATGAACCCGCCGTTCCACACCGGGCGGGCGGCGGATCCCGGTCTTGGGACTGGCTTCATTTCTGCCGCGGCCGGAATGCTTGCCCCGCACGGTACGCTGTGGCTGGTGGCCAACCGCCACTTGCCCTATGAAGACACGCTGAAGCACCGTTTCCGCGAGGTGGAGGAGATCGCGGGAAGTCCGGGCTTCAAGATCTATCGCGCCGCAAAGCCGGCGCAGGCACAGACCCCGGCCCGCCCCGGCAAGCGGCGGGTCTGACCGGCGCTTTCGCGCCGCCACAGAGGTGTTTACCCATGTCTTTCTCCATTTCCGGCAAGACCGCGATTGTGACGGGCGCCGCCAACGGCATCGGCCTGGCCATTGCCCGCCACTTGGTCAACGCCGGTGCAAACGTGATGTTCGCCGACATGAACGAAGCGCGGCTGGAGGCCGAGGTCGGCGATGAGGCCCGGAAAGAGGGTTCTGTCCGCTTCTTCGGCGGTGATCTGCGGCAAAAGCTGAACGTGGCGAACCTTGTTTCCGCAACGCTGGACGCCTTTGATCGCATCGACATCCTGGTGAACGCCAGCCGGCAGATGCTTTTGTCGGACCCGCTCAGCGTCGATGACGATGGGGTGGAAACCTTGCTGCAGCAGAACATGCTGACCAGCCTTCGGGTCAGCCAGGCGGTGGCGAAACGGATGATCATGCAAGGGCGATCAGGCACCGGCAGCGGGAATCTCGGCTCGATCGTCAACCTGTCGTCCATCGCGGCGAGCCGGACGCGGCCGGAGCTTCTGGGCTATTCGGTCAGCACCGCGGCGCTTGACCAGATGACCCGCTCGCTTGCCGTCGCTTTGGCCCCGCACCGGATTCGCGTCAATGCAGTGGCGTTTGGCAGCGTCATGAGCGCAAGCCTGAAAGAAGCCCTGCGGGAGCACGAGGATTACCGCGGCAAAATCGCACAGGGTACACCCATGGGTCGGATCGCCGCCCCGCATGAGGTGGCCGAGGCGGTGCAGTTTCTGGCCTCGGAAGGGGCCGGCTTCATGACCGGCCAGATCCTGACGGTGGATGGCGGACGGACGTTGCTTGACCCCGTTGGGTGCGCCGCCCACTAGCGCCTCAGCGGCGCGGGTACTGCTGCTCGCAGCTTGCAATCGCGCTGGCTGAACGCACAGTCAGTTCCGACTGTTTCGCACGCAACTGGGCCAGCTTGCGCTCCTCGGCCCTGATATCGATGGCGGTCGGGCGGGTTGTCACCGTGGGCTCGGTGCTGCTGCAGAAGGTGAAGGGGTTGGTGGGGGACAGGCAGAAATGCAGCCCCGTGCGGACGCCCGGCTCCTTGATCAGGGTATAGCCGCGGGCAAGGTTGGTTTCGGTTTCCGCAACCAGGGCATTGATCACGCGCAATTCTTCGGTCGCGCTCTTCATGCAGGCTTCGCGGGGGTTCGAGCAGGCCGCCAGAACGACCGGAAGAAGAAGGATGGTCAGGTGCAGGCGCATGGTCACTCCGGGGTCTGCGATAAGGTCTTGTGATCTGCGCAACATATGCTCAAAGCGGGGCTGTGCCAATTCACGGCTTGCAGAGCAGCAGGCCAGACTGAGGGGAAGCGATGTCCGACGCATTCGAATCCGAAAAGGCCCGCGCCGCGGCGTGGTTCCGCAGCCTTCGTGACGACATCTGCGCCGCGTTCGAGGCGGTCGAGGATGCGCAGCCCGGTGATACTCCGGCTGGCCGGTTCGTGGTGACCGAAACCCGGCGTACCCCGGACGAGCCCGGCACCGACGCCGGTGGTGGGTTGATGAGCGTGATGCGCGGCGGCCGGGTGTTCGAAAAGGTCGGCGTGAATGTTTCTGCGGTGCATGGCCGGCTGGGTCCCGAGGCGCAAAAGGCGATGGCTGCCCGCGGGGTGCCGGGCATCGAAAACGACCCGCGCTTCTGGGCTTCGGGAATCTCCCTTGTTGCGCATATGCAGAACCCGCATGTGCCGGCGGTGCACATGAACACCCGCATGTTCTGGACGCCCGGCGCCTGGTGGTTCGGCGGCGGCGCAGACCTGAACCCCTGCCTGGAATACCCTGAGGATACCGAACACTTCCACGGCGTGCTGAAGGAGCACTGCGACCGGCACGCCCCGGACTATTACCCTCGATTCAAGGAGTGGGCGGATGAGTATTTCTTCATCCCCCACCGCAAGCGCGCCCGCGGCGTGGGCGGCATCTTCTATGACGATCACAACACCGGCGACTGGGAGGCGGATTTTGCCTTTACCCAAGATGTGGGCCGCGCCTTCCTTCCCGCCTTCCTTGGCGTGGTGGAACGCCGCCGCACCATGCCTTGGGGCGAAGAGGAGCGCGATGCGCAGCTGATCCACCGCGGGCTTTATGCGGAATACAACCTCGTCTACGACCGGGGGACCAAGTTCGGACTGGCCACCGGGCACGACGCGAACGCCGTGCTGATGAGCCTGCCGCCGCTGGCCAAATGGGTCTAGCCCCGGATCGCGTCAATCATGCGCTGGACGTTGTCGGGATCGGCGTCCGGCGTGATCCCGTGGCCCAAGTTGAAGATATGCGGGCCTTTTGAAAAGGCGCGAACGATGCGTTTCGTTTCGTCCACCAGCGCCTGCCCGCCCGTCACCATGTGGTGCGAGGCAAGGTTGCCCTGCACGCAGCCATCGACCTGCACATGTTCGGCCGCCCATTCCGGGGTGACGGAATTGTCCAGCGCGACGCAATCGGCCCCCGTGGCGCGGGCAAAGCCGACATAGCCCTGTCCGGCCTCGCGCGGGAAGGCGATGACGGGCGTGCCGGGGTGTCGGATCTTGAGCGCCGCAATAATTTCCCGCGCGGGTTCCAGCGAATACTTGCGGAACGCATCGCCCTTGAGCGATCCGGCCCAGCTGTCGAACAGCTTCACCACCTCTGCCCCGGCCTCGATCTGGCGCGAGAGGTATTCAATCGTGCCAGCCGTGATCCGCGCCATCAGCGCGTCGAAGGTGGCCGGGTCTTCCTGCATCAGCTTGTGCGCCGGCGCCTGGTCCGGCGTGCCCCGGCCTGCGATCATGTAGGTCGCCACCGTCCACGGTGCCCCGGCAAAGCCGATCAGCGTCACCTCCCTTGGCAGCTCGCGGGACAGAATGCGCACCGTCTCATAGACCGGGTTCAGCACCGCGTCGATTTCATCCACCGGCTTCAGCCGTGCAAGATCATCCGGCCCGGTGATCGTCGAGAGCCGCGGCCCTTCGCCGGTCACGAACCACAGGTCCGCGCCCAGCGCCTGCGGCAGCAGCAGGATGTCGGCGAACAGAATCGCCGCGTCGAACCCATAGCGCCGGATCGGTTGCAGCGTTACCTCGGCGGCGAGTTCGGGATTGTAGCACAGCGACAGAAAGTCGCCCGCCTGTGCCCGCGTCGCCCGGTATTCGGGCAGGTAGCGCCCGGCCTGACGCATCATCCAGACAGGTGGAACGGGCAGAACCTCGCCGTTTAGGGCGCGCAGGATCGGTTTTTGCGAAGGGGTCATGATGGCTCCTCTTTCCGGTGTCGTCCCGGTTTGGACGGGGGATGTCAAGCGTCGGGCGGTTGTCACGCGGCGGCGCCGGGAGTAAGGCTGGGCCATGACCATGCCATTGCCCCACTCCGACCGTCCGCTCAAGATCGGCACCCGCGGTTCCCCTCTCGCGCTGGCTCAGGCCTATGAGACGCGGGACCGGCTGATGGCTGCCCATGACCTGCCGGACGATGCCTTTGAGATCGTCGTGATCAAGACCACCGGCGACCGCGTCCAAGACCGCCCGCTGAAAGAGATCGGCGGCAAGGGCCTTTTCACCAAGGAGATCGAGGAAGCCCTGCTGGGCGGCGGAATTGACATCGCGGTCCATTCCATGAAGGACATGCCGGTGGCCCAGCCCGGCGGGCTGGCGCTGGACTGCTATCTTCCGCGCGAGGATGAGCGGGACGCCTTTGTGTCCCACCGCTACCAATCGATCGCGGACTTGCCGCAGGGTACGGTGGTGGGCACGTCCAGCCTGCGGCGGCGGGCGCAACTGCTGAACAGGCGGCCCGATCTTCAGGTCGTGGAATTCCGCGGCAACGTGCAGACCCGGATGCGCAAGCTGCAGGATGGCGTGGCCGAGGCGACGTTCCTTGCCATGGCCGGGCTGAACCGGCTGGGGCTGGCCGATCTTCCCCGCTATGCCATCGAGGCGCGGGACATGCTGCCGGCAGTGGCGCAGGGGGCAATCGGGGTGGAACGGCGGGCCAACGATGCGGAAACCGCCGCACTGCTGGCCGCCATTCACGACCGGCCTACCGGGCTTCGGCTTGCTGCAGAACGGGCGTTTCTTGCCGGGCTCGACGGGTCCTGCGAAACCCCCATCGCCGGCCTTGCACGGCTGGAGGGGGACGAGATCTGGCTGCGCGGGGAGATCCTGCGCCCCGACGGATCCGAAGCCCTGACCGACGAGGGCCGCGTTCCGGTAGCCCAGGGCGCCGAACTGGGGCGGGACATGGCTGAACGTCTCCTGTCCCGCGCGCCCAAGGGCTTTTTCGACTGGCGTCAGGGCTAGAGGTTATTCCACCTGGTCCAGCAGTTCCAGGACCCTTGGCCCCAGTGACTCCACGATCAACTCCACCCCGCGCGCGTTGGGGTGGATGTGGTCGCCCTGCATGAGGTCAGCAAAGCTTTCGCCCGCGTCGGCCTTGTCCATCATCGGCTGCAGCATGTTCGGAACGTGCAGCGCGCCGTATTCCGCGGCCAGTTCGGGATACATCGCCTCGAACGCGCGCTGGAAGTCGGGGCCGTAATTGCCGGGGGCGGGCAGGCCCACCAGAAGCACCGGAAGCTCATGCGCGTTTGCCGCCTTCAGGATGCCTTCAAGGTTGGCGCGGCTGACGGCAGGATCGATCCCCCGCAGCAGGTCGTTGCCCCCCAGTGCCACGATCATGGCATCCGGCTTGTCCGCAAGCGCCCATTCGACGCGGGCCAGCCCGCCTGCCGTGGTGTCACCTGAAACACCCGCGTTGATTACCCGCACATCGCGCCCCTGGTCCCGCAGCCAGTTTTCAAGCCGGGGCACGAAGCCTTGGTCGGCCGGTAGGCCGTAGCCCTGCGTCAAGCTGTCGCCCAGCGCAAGCAAGGTCGCCGCCATTGCGGGGGCGGCGGATACACAGGCAAGGGCCAGCGCCGCTGACGCCGCGATGCAGCGCTTGCGGAACAGGGTGGTCGCCCCATATGCCTTGACAGGAAAAGCGGAGAGGCAGCGGAGAGCGGATTTCATGAACGAACCTATTCTGACGCTTCGGAATGTACGGCTGACGCTGCAAGGCAACGCCGGCCCGGTCGAAATCCTGCGCGGTATCACGCTGGACGTCCCGCGGGGCGAGACTCTGGGCCTTGTGGGGCCGTCCGGATCTGGCAAGTCGTCTCTCCTCATGCTCATGGGCGGGCTTGAACGGGCCACGGGCGGTACGGTGCATGCCCTTGGCCATGACCTGACTGCCATGAACGAAGACGCGCTTGCCCGATTCCGCAGGGGCAATATGGGGGTCGTTTTCCAGTCTTTCCACCTGATCCCGACAATGACGGCGCTGGAAAATGTCGCGACGCCGCTGGAACTTGCAGGCGCGCGCGACGCATTTGACCGCGCGGCCGAGGAACTGCGCAGCGTGGGGCTGGGCGACCGCATGGATCACTATCCCAGCCAGATGTCGGGCGGCGAACAGCAGCGCGTCGCGCTGGCCCGCGCCTCGGCGCCTCGGCCGGCGATCCTGCTGGCCGATGAGCCGACGGGCAACCTGGACGGCACCACAGGCGCTGCCATCATGAAGCTGCTGTTCGGTCTGCGTGACCGGCATGGCGCCACCCTGATCCTGGTCACCCACGCGCCGGAACTTGCGGAACGCTGCGACCGTATCCTGCGGCTGCGCGACGGCCGGATCGAGGGCGAGGAGCGGCCCTTGCGCCGGGCCGCGGAATGAGCGTGGCGCTTGCCGCCCGCATCGCCCGCCGCGAATTGCGCGGCGGGTTGCGGGGCTTCAAGATCTTCCTGGCCTGTCTCGCGCTTGGGGTGGCCGCCATTGCCTCGGTCGGTACCATCCGCGCGAGCATCGAGGCCGGGATGCGCGAACAAGGCGCGGCGCTTCTGGGCGGTGATGCCAGCCTTGGCTTCACCTACCGTTTCGCGACCGAGGCGGAGCGGGCATGGATGGACGCCAACGCCAGCCGCGTGTCCGAGATCGTCGATTTCCGGTCGATGGCTGTGGCAGGCGAAGGTGCCGAGGCCGAGCGGGCCCTCACGCAGGTCAAGGGCGTGGACGCCGCCTATCCGCTGGTCGGAGAGGTGCGGCTTGATCCGCCCATGCCGATGGCAGAGGCGCTGACGGCTGGGGATCTGCCCGGTGGCGTGATGGAACGGGCGCTGGCGGACCGGCTGGGCCTGTCACCCGGCGACACCTTCCGGCTGGGGGTGCAGGAATTCCGTCTTCGCGCCATTCTGGAGGGTGAACCGGATCGCGCATCCGGCGGGTTCGGCTTTGGCCCGCGCACCATCGTCGCGACTGAGGCGCTGGCGAATTCGCAGCTGTTGGGGCCCGGCACCCTGTTTGACACCCATTATCGGCTTGACCTGCCGCCCGAGGCCGAACTGCCAGCCCTGCGGCGCGAGGCGCTGGACCAGTTCCGCGACAGTGGCCTGCGTTGGCAGGACCGCCGCAACGCCGCGCCCGCGCTTGACCGGTTTCTGGAGCGGCTCGCCTCCTTCCTTGTCCTTCTGGGGCTGGCGGGGCTGGCCGTTGGCGGGGTCGGTGTTTCCTCGGCCGTCCGGGCCTATCTGGAACGCAAGACTAATGTTATCGGCACGCTCAAGACACTGGGCGCCACGGGGCGGACCATCTTCATGATCTATGCGCTGCAGATCGCCGTCCTGACGGCGCTGGGCGTCGCGCTGGGGCTGGTGCTGGGGGCGGGCGTGCCCCTGCTGCTGTCGCCGCTGATCGAGGCATGGCTTCCAATCCCCGCAGTCTTTGCCATCTATCCCGGTCCCCTGTTCGAGGCTGCGCTGTACGGCGTGCTGACGGCCGCGCTTTTCACCCTCTGGCCGCTGGCGCGGACGCGGGCGGTGCGGGCGGCGTCGCTGTTCCGGGGCGACGGAGGGGTGGGCCGGGGCTGGCCGCATCCTGCTGACGTGGCGGCGGCGGCGGTGCTGCTTGCGGCGCTGGTGGGGGCGGCGGTCTGGTATTCCGGGGTTCCCAGCCTTGCGCTTGGTACGCTGGGGGGTGTTGCAGTGGCGCTTCTGGTGCTGGCCGGCGCGGCTCGACTTGTCCGGGGCTTGGCCCGAAGCGGCGGGCGTACGCGTCTGGTGCGCGGGATGCCTGCGCTGCGGCTGGCGCTGGGCGCCATCGGCGGCCCAAGGTCCGAGGCCGCGCCGGTGATCCTGTCGCTGGGTCTAGGTCTGACGGTGCTGGCCGCGGTGGGGCAGATCGAATACAACCTGCGCCAGGCGATCCAGAGCGACCTGCCGGAACGGGCGCCAGCCTACTTCTTTGTCGATATCCAGAACGACCAGCTGCCCGGATTCCTTTCGCGACTGCAGGACGATCCAGCGGTGTCACGGGTAGAGACTGCGCCGATGCTGCGCGGCATCCTGACCCGCATCAACGGCCGCCCTGCGCGCGAGGTGGTGGGCGAGCATTGGGTACTGCGGGGCGATCGCGGCGTCACCTATTCCGCCCTGCCGCCCGAGGATTCTGCTATCACCGAGGGCGAATGGTGGCCCGAGGATTACGCTGGCCCGCCGCTGATCAGCTTTTCCGCCGAAGCCGGCGAGGAGATGGGCCTGACCTTGGGCGATGAGATCACCGTCAACATTCTGGGCCGTGACATCACCGCCACCATTGCCAGCTTCCGTGTCGTTGATTTCTCGGAGGGGGGGATCGGCTTCGTGATGTCGATGAACCCTGCCGCGCTGCAGGGCGCGCCCCATACCCACATCGCCACCGTCTATGCCGAGGAACAGGCCGAAGCCGCGATTCTCCGGGACCTCGCCGGTGCCTATCCCAACATTACCGGGATCCGTGTGCGGGATGCGATCGGGCAGGTGAGCGATGCGCTGGAAGGTATCGGGACAGCTGCGGCCTATGCGGCTTCGGCCACGCTGGTGACGGGGTTCATCGTCCTGATCGGCGCCGCCGCGGCGGGCGAACGTGCGCGGGTGTTCGAGGCGGCGGTCCTGCGCACCATCGGCGCGACGCGGGGGCGCATCCTGACCAGCTTTGGTCTGCGGGCCGCGTTGATGGGGATGGCGGCTGGCGCGGTGGCAGTGCTGGCAGGCGCATTGGCGGCTTGGGCCGTTATGTACGGCGTGATGGAGGTGCCCTTCCGGTTCGAGCCTGTATCCGCCTTGGTGATCGTGCTGGGCGGCATAATGGCGACGCTGGGGGCCGGGCTGCTTTTCGCGCTACGGCCCTTGGCTGCCCGCCCGGCGCAGGTGTTGCGGCAGCAGGATTGAACAGGGCAGGGCGCGCATTTTCCTCTTGACGGCGCAGCCCCGCTCGCCTACCTAGCGCCCACCCAGTGGCGGAGTAGCTCAGTTGGTTAGAGCAGCGGAATCATAATCCGCGTGTCGGGGGTTCAAGTCCCTCCTCCGCTACCATAGGTCCCCATCAGCAGACTAGGCTCCCTGCGTCGGCTTGGATGTGGGCGGATGCCTGAACCGGACAGTTCCGCTACTTGCGCAGGATGACCCAGATCGCATGGACGATGCCCGGGATGTAGCCCAGCAGCGTGAGCAGTATGTTCAGCCAGAAGTGAAGCCCCAGCCCCACCTGCAGGAAGACGCCGACCGGGGGCAGGAAGATGGCAAGCAGGATGCGGATGAGGTCCATCGTGGTCTCCGGGCAGCAGTGGTGGCAGTCATGTTGGAAACCGCCGGAGCTGCCAATCGTTCCGTCGTGGCTGTGCCGCGGGTAGCGGTTCGTTAACCGCTACCCTTGCATGACCCTTTACGGGGCGGGATCGATCGGGTTCATCCCGCTGCCTTCGCCCACCTCTGACAGCGCGTTGCGGCAGCTCTCGGCGCAGCGCATGCAGGCCTCGCTGCAGATCCGGCAATGCTCGTGCATCTCGGCGTGCTTGCGGCATTCCTCGCCGCAGATCCGGCACGCGGTTTCACAGGCCTGGATGAGGGCGCGGAGCACCTCGACGTTCGAGCCGGTACGCCGGGTTGCCACGCTTCCGGTCGCGGCGCAAATATCGGCACAGTCCATGCAGGTGCGGATGCATTGCCGAAGCTGTTCGACCATGTCCTCGGCCACGCAGGCGTCCGCACAGGACGTGCAGGTTTGCGCGCAGGCATAGCATTCCTCGATGCAGCGCAGAAGCTGGTCGGCGGTGCTGCCTTGCACGTCAGGGTGGGTGCTGATCATTTCCTTGACTTGCATCGTCTTCTCCTTTGCCAGCAGGTTGGACCACGCCAACCTGCCGCCGCCGCAGATGTTCCGAACGGCCGGGCAATGCAGCCCGAATGAAAGAAGGGGGAGCGATGCTCCCCCTTTGTGCTGGCGCGTTGCGGTGGCTCAGCTTTCCAGCGACACCGCCCAGAAGAACGTTTCGCCCGAGCTGTCGTCCACCCCGTCGTTGTCGGTGGAGACGAAGACCTGACCGTCCTGTGTGATGGCAAGCCCTTCGACCTTGTCCACGACATAGCCGTTGAAGGCCTGCAGGTCCGGGATCAGGTCGCGCACCACCTCCTTGGCCACGACGGGCAGCGTACCGCCCAGTGGCGCGGGCTGCAGGTCTGCAAGCGCGACGCGGGTGATCTGCTTCAGGCGGGCAGCGTCGCCGATCTGGTTGTCACGCTCGATCAGGTAGAGGTAATCGCCATGCGCGGTAATTTCCGACAGGCCAACCCAGCCGGTTTCGGCAGCCTCGATTGGATAGTGCACAGCGCCCCATTCCTTGGAAGTGAGGTTATAGGACAGCAGCTTGACGTGGTTCTTCGGGTCGTCGCTCCATTCGCGCTGGATTGCGACCCAAAGCGTGTCGCCCACCTTCGTGATGCCTTCGGCGCCAAAGCGGGTTTCACTGGCCAGAAGCTGCGCGGGGAAGGGGATCTCCTCGGTGATCTCACCCGAGCCGTCGATGCGATAGATCGCGTGCGGGATCAGCCGGTCGCTGCGCCCTTCCGAGGCCGCGTAGAAGCCACCTTCACCATCCAGCGTGATGCCTTCAAGGTCGAGCTTCTGCGCAGGGCTGCCGGCGCGGGTGATGTCGATCGCCTCGACGATGCGGGCGGGTTGGAATGACGGATCGATACGGAAGATCCGTGGCTGGTAGCCATAGAAGCTGTCGTTGACCGCATAGATCATGCCGTCATCTGCCGCGACCATCCCCGACATCGCGCCCCAGCCGATCAGGTCATCCGCCCCGGCCGAGGTTAGGGTCGGGTAGGCGGCTGGTGCCTCCTGGTATTCATAGATCATCACATGGGCGCGGGCGCCGCCGTTTTCGCCCAGATCAGCCTCGTTCGCGGTGGCAAGCAGGTTGCGCGACGGGATCGCCACCACCCCTTCGGGTGAGATACCCGAGGGCAGAAGTTGCCGCAGTACTGGCGCTGCAGGATCGGTCACGTCATAGACGCCGACGATCGAGGCGCGTTCGGCCAGAAGAAAGACGTAAGGCGTGTCGCCGAAGGCGGCGAAGGTCATGCCCTCGGGCTCCACACCCTTGGCGTCCGACCGTTTGTCCGGGTAATGGCCTGCCTGGACCACCGCATGTTCAAAGCTGGGGCCGGACTCGTAGATCTCTGTCCCGTCCTTGTGGAAGATCGTCCAGCCGCGGGCGCCGCCGTCCATGTCGCCTTCGTTCGCAATGGCGAAATGATCGTCGTCGATCCACTTGACCGCGTCGGGCTCGCGCAGCCGTCCGGGCTGGCTTTCGGTGAAGATCAGCGCCGCGCGTTCGTCGGTCGCATCAATTCCTTCCAGATCCACCGTTCCAGCGGAAAAATGAGAGGCGACCGTCCCGTCTCGTTCAAGCACGACGATGTGGTTGTTTTCCTGCAGGGTGACAACCGTCTGGCCCAGCGCGTTGATATCGACGAACTCCGGCTCCGGGTCCTCGGGGAAGATTTCGGCGAGGCCGGTGACATCCGCGCGGATCATGCTGTCGCAGTCGGGCCGCCCGTCAGTCACATCCATCAGGATTACGAACCCGGCCGGCATCTGGCCAAGGCGGCCGTCGCCTGCATCCTCGTCCCGTTGGTTTTCAATCGCGATGGCCAGGAAGCTGCCGTCAGGCGACTTGGCGGTGCTGTCCGGCTGGCCGCCCAGGTCGCAGCTGGCCAGTTCTTCGCCGGTGGCCAGGTCAATCGCCCGAAGCACGCCCGAGGGATCGGTGAACGAGGCCGAAGTGTCCACCGCCACAAAAGCCGTGTTGCCGATGATCGACACGGCCGTCGGCTCTCCGCCCATCGCGATGTTGCCCTTGGGCTGCGGGTTGGCCGGGTCGGTGATATCAACAACGCCGATCACCCCCAGGGGGCTGTCGGTATAGACCAGCGTCATCCCGTCACCCGTAGCATCGATGATCTCGGCCGAGGTGGCGCGGCTGTGGTCTTCGCCCGGGGCCATGTTCCGGGGCGTGGCAAAACTGGCGATGCGGTTGAAGTTTATTTCGGCCATCGCGGCCGTCCCGGCCGACAGCGCAAGGGCAGAGGTGAGGCAGAACAATCTGGCGGACATCGGTGTCATCCTTGAGGTTCCATCCGCGTCACTTGGCGCTAACGGATGTCGCCCGTGTGATGGTTTGATTGCAGGGGTGTGAAATGTGCCAACATCCCCGGAACCGGCGGCACTGCCCGGGGTTCATCTGCATGTCTCAGCTTACCGCCCAGATCCCCCGGAACCGCTTTCTGCCGCTGTCCCCGCCAACTGACAGCAACGGCGACCCCCGTCGGATCGGGATCGAGATCGAGTTCGGGCACCTGGACACCGAGGCCGCTGCCAAGGTCGCCCGATCCTGCCTGGGCGGAGAGATTGAGCAGAAATCCACGCAGGAGTACCGTCTGACCGGCAGCGCGATCGGGAAGCTCAAGATCTACCTCGACACTGCCTATCGCGGGCATGATGACTCTGCCGCCGGGCGGGTGGGGCTGGACCTTGCGCAGCACGTCGTCCCCGTGGAAATCGTGACCGAGCCGCTTCCGCCCGAAGCTTTGCCGGAATGCGAACGCCTGCGCGAGGCGCTGCGCGATGCCGGGGCGCTGGGCAGCCGCAACGGCGCGCTTCTAGGCTTTGGCGTCCACCTGAACCCCGCTGTCGCCGGAGAGAGCGAGACCGACATTCTGCCCGTGGTGCGCGCCTATGCCCTGCTGGAAGACTGGCTGCGTGGCGCCGACCCGCTGGACCTGACGCGGCGGCTTCTGCCCTTTTCCCGGCCCTATCCGCGTGGCTTTGTCGATCTGCTGGCGGAACGGCCGGATATGCGGTTTTCCGAATTCTGGGACCTTTACCTGGAGCACAACGCCACGCGGAACCGGGGGCTTGACCTGCTGCCCATCATGGCAAAGCTGGACCCCAACCGCATGGAGGCGACGGGCGGCAAGCTGGGTAAGGTCAATCCGCGCCCCGCCTATCACTATCGCCTGCCGGACAGCCGCGTGGATGAAAGCGACTGGTCGCTTGCCTATGAGGTCAACCGCTGGGTCGTTGTGGAACGTCTGGCCGTTGCGCCCGCGCTGCTGAACAGGCTGGCGGAGGATTGGACGGCCTATCGCGGCGCCCTGACCACGGTGCGCAAGGACTGGCGCGAACATGTGGAGGACTTCCTGCGCGATAACCGCCTTGCGGGGCAGGAATGACGCGGCCGGTCATCGCGGTCACCACCTCGGAAAGGTCGGGCTGGCGGATCTTTCCGCTGGTGGCATTCAACGTCTGGCTGGCGGGGGGAACCTCGCGCCGGTGGGGGGCGGGGCGTCCTGCGGATCTGGATGGGGTGGACGGGTTGATCGTTGGCGGGGGCGACGACATCTCGCCCGAGCTTTACGGGATGACGCTGCTGGCGACAGCGCGGCTTGACCCCGCGCGGGATGAGCTGGAACGGCGGCTGGTGGTTGGCGCGCTGGAACGTAACATGCCGGTGCTGGGGATCTGTCGCGGATCGCAGATGCTGAACGTCGCACTGGGTGGCACGCTGGATCAGGACGCCTATGGCACCTACCAGGGCAGTCGCAAGTACAGCACCGTCCTGCCGCGAAAGCGGGTAAGCGTTCTGGAAGGGACACGGCTGCATGACCTCGCAGGTGGCGCGCCGATGAAGGTCAACGCGCTGCACAGTCAGGCGGTGGATTGGCTGGGGCGTGACCTGCGCGTTGCCGCCCGGGACGAGGGCGGGATGATCCAGGCGGTGGAACGCACCTGCGATCCCTTTGCGCTGGGCGTGCAGTGGCACCCCGAACACCTGTTTTATGCACGCCGCCAGCGGGCGCTGTTCGCCGCGCTGGTCAGCGCCGCCCGCGCCTATTGCGAGGGACGCGACCAGCTGGAAGCGGTGGACGAACAGACGGCATGAGGGATCAGATCCGACCTTCCTCCACCGCATGACAGGCGGCGGCCTGCAGCCCTACCGGCGTCAGGCCGGGAACCTCGATCCGGCAGCGGTCGTTCGCGAAGGGACAGCGCGGGTTGAACGGGCAGCCCGGCGGCGGGCGAAGCGGCGAGGGGATCTCTCCCTCCACCTTCTTGCGGCGGCGGCCGGTCATGTCGATGTCGGGGACGGCATCCAGCAGCATCCGGGTGTAGGGATGGCGCGGATGTTCGAACAGCGCCTCGCTTTCGCCCACCTCTGCCAAACGGCCGAGGTACAGCACGCCGATCTCGTTCGCCATGTGCCGCACCACCTGGAGGTTGTGCGAGATGAACACATAGGTCAGCCCGAATTCGTCCTGCAGATCCTTCATCAGGTTCAGGATCTGCGCCTGCACCGACACGTCCAGCGCGGACGTGGGTTCGTCACAGACGATGAACTCCGGCTTGGCCGCCAAGGCACGGGCGATGGCGATGCGCTGGCGCTGCCCGCCGGAAAACTGGTGGGGGAACTTCACGCCATCTTCGGGCGAAAGGCCCACCAGCGTCAGCAGCTCGCCTACGCGCAGCCGGCGGGCGCGGTCGTTCATCCCCCGTTCGAACGCGCGCAGGGGTTCGGCTATGATGTCGGTCACGCGCCAGCGGGGGTTGAGGCTGGCCAGCGGGTCCTGGAAGATCATCTGGAACCGCCGACGCAGGCGTCGCGCCTCGCGCCCCTGCAGGCCGCGTGACAGGGACTGGCCGTCAAAGACGATTTCTCCCTCCGTCGGCTCCAGCAGGCCCACGATCAGTCGGGCGATGGTCGTCTTGCCCGATCCGCTTTCGCCGACAAGGGCAAAAGTTTCGCCGCGTTTGACTGAAAAGGATACGTCCTTGACGGCGTTGACATAGACCTTGCCGGTCCTTTCCAGCTTGCGGTTCAGCCACGGCGGGGACACGTCGAACCGGCGCGACAGGTGGCGGACGTCAAGAAGCGGCTCGCTCATGCTTCGGTCACTCCGGGGTAAAGCCAGCAGGCGGCGCGGCGGCCGGGTTCGATCTCCGACGTGGCCGGACGATGGGTCCGGCACTTGTCAAAGACCTTGGGGCAGCGGGGGTTGAAGGGGCAGCCGGGGGGGACGGCGTTCAGCCGGGGCATCGACCCCGGAATATGCACCAGCCGTTCCAGGCTTTCGCCCAGGCGCGGGATCGCCCCCATCAGGCCCTGCGAATACGGGTGCCGCGCGTCCTTGATCACGTCGCGCACAGGGCCGATTTCCGCCAGCCGGCCCGCGTACATCACGGCAACGCGGTCGGCAGCCTCGGCAATCACGCCCATGTCGTGGGTCACCAGCATGATCGCTGCGCCATGTTCGGCGCAAAGCTCCTTCATCACCTCGATGATCTGGGCCTGCACCGACACATCAAGTGCCGTTGTCGGTTCGTCGGCGATCACCAGTTCCGGCCCGGCGCAAAGCGCAAGCGCGATAACCACCCGCTGCCGCATCCCGCCGGAGAACTGGTGCGGGTAATCGTCGATTCGGCGCGAGGCATCAGGGATGCCGACGTCGTCCAGCAGTTTCACCGCCCGCTTGCGCGCCTCGTCCCGCGACACGGGCAGGTGGGTGCGGATCGTCTCGATCAACTGGTCCGAGATGCGGTACAGCGGGTTGAGCGAGGTCAGCGGGTCCTGAAAGATCATTCCGATGTGCCGGCCCCGGATCTTGCGCATCTTTTCAGGGGGCAGGTTGTCGATGCGCTGGTCGCGCAGCCAGATTTCGCCCCGCGCGATGCGGCCGGGCGGCTCGATCAGGCCGATGATCGCGGCGCCGGTCATGGATTTTCCGGCGCCGGATTCGCCGACCATCCCCAGAACCTCGCCCGGCATGATGTCGAACGAAATGTCCTGCACCGCCGTCAGGATGCCGTGGCGGGTCGGAAATTCGACCGCAAGGTTGCGGACGGAAAGAAGCGGTTCGGTCATGTCCGTCGCCTTATCGGAGTTTCGGGTTCAGCGCGTCGCGCAGCCAGTCGCCCAGCAGGTTGACCGAAAGCGCCAGCAGCACCAGCGTCACCGCCGGAAAGAACAGGATCCACCATTCGCCGGAAAACAGGTACTGCTGCCCGATCCGGATGAGCGTGCCCAGTGATGGCTGCGTCGGCGGCACGCCTACGCCAAGAAATGACAGTGTCGCCTCCTCGATGATGGCAAGGGCGAGGCCGATGGTGCCGATGACCAGCACCGGGCCCAGCACGTTGGGCAGGATGTGGCGGATCAGGATCAGCACCGGGTGGACCCCGATGATCCGGGCGGCGGACACATAGTCCTTTTGCCGTTCCACCATCGTCGCGCCGCGCACCGTCCGGGCGAACTGCGCCCAGTTCGACAGGCCGATGGCCACGATCAGCACCCAGATCGCCATGCTTTCCTGCTGGTTCGCGGGGATGACGCCGCGGGCGATCCCAAAGATCAAGAGCGCGATCAGAATGCCCGGGAAGCTCAGCTGGATGTCCGCGATCCGCATGATGATCGCGTCCACCGTGCCGCCGTTATAGCCCGCCGTCAGGCCAAGCGTGACGCCCAGGGTGATAGCGAACAGCGTGGCCATCGCGCCCACGAACAGCGATACGCGGCTGCCGTACATGATGGTCGAGAACACGTCGCGGCCCTGGTTGTCCGCGCCCATCAGGAACCAATTATCGCCAAAGGCGCTTTGCGACATCGGCGGGGTGAACCCGTCCATCAGGTTCAGGCTCGCCGGGTTGAACGGGTCGTGCGGCGCGATCCAGGGCGCCAGGATTGCCATCAGGATCAGGCTGACCGCCACGATGCTGGCAACGATCGTCACCGGCGACCGGCGGTAGGAATAGAAGATGTCGCTGTCCAGCGCCTGACGCAGGCGGCCCTTGGGGCGCGGCGGGGCGATGGGTTTCGCGGCAGGGGCGTTTTCCATGGTCATTTTCCGGCTCCTCCGCCATCGACGCGCAGGCGCGGGTCCACGACGTAGTAAAGGATGTCGACGATCAGGTTGATCAGCACGAAGACCAGCGCGATGAACATCAGGTAGGCGGCCATCACCGGCACATCGACGACCTGCACGGATACGATGAACAGCGATCCCACGCCGGGCCACTGGAACACGGTCTCGGTCACGATGGCAAAGGCAATTACTGACCCCAGCTGAAGCCCCGTGATCGTGATCACCGGCACCAGCGTGTTCTTGAGCGCATGGCCGAAGTTGATCGCCCGCTGCGTCAGGCCGCGGGCCTTGGCAAAGCGGATGTACTCAGTGCGCAGAACCTCCAGCATCTCTGCCCGCACAAGGCGCATGATCAGCGTCAGCTGGAACAGCGACAGGGTGATCGCCGGCAGGATGATCGACCGGATCCCGCTTTCAGTCAGCAGGCCCGTCCGCCACGAGCCCAGATCCACCACTTGGCCACGCCCGAAGGACGGGAACCAGCCCAGTTCGACGGCAAAGATATAGATCAGCGCAATGCCGATCAGGAAGGTGGGAAGCGACACGCCCACAAGCGAGGCCGCCATGATGATGGCGCTGCCAAAGCTGCGCGGGCGCAGCGCGGTATAGACCCCCAGCACCAGCCCGAAGACCAGCGCGATGGTGGCCGATGCAAAGGCCAGCTCAAGCGTGGCGGGCAGGCGGCTCAGGATCAGTTCAGTCACGGGCTGCTGAAGCCGGTAGGAAATCCCGAACTCGCCCCGCATGGCGTTGCCGATGAAGCGCAGGAACTGCACGATGACCGGGTCGTTCAGGCCCAGCCGTTCGCGCATGATCTCCTGGTCCTCCAGCCGGGTTTCGACGCCGACCATGGCCGTGATCGGGTCGCCCACATAGCGGAAGACGATAAACGCGATCAGCGCGACGAACAGCATGACAAGGACCGACTGCGCCAGGCGTCTGATGATGAAGGCCAGCATGGGGACGCTCCGTCAGGGAAAGGAAACCGCCGTGCCGGGACGTGCCCGGACACGGCGGCCGAAGAATGCAGGCGTCAGTTGGCGAAGGTGACGTCGGTCATCATCGGCTGGTTTTCCGGATGGACCGGCAGCGTGATGTTGTCCTTCATCGCATAGGCGAGAACCTGGTTGTGGATCGGCAGCAGCACGCGCTCTGCCTTCACGACCTCCCAGATTTCAGCCATCGTCTGCCGGCGGACGTCGAGGTCGACCTCGGTGCCCAGCGACTTGATCTTCTCGTCCAGTTCGGGGTTCGAGTAGAGGCCGCCGTTATAGGCGCCATAGTTGCCTTCCTTGGTGTGCACCAGGTCGTTGAAGACATAGGCACTGTCAAAGGTCGGAACCCCCCAGCCCAGCAGGTAGAAGTCGGTCTGGTTGCTGGTGACCAGTGGCGAATGCTGCGCCACTGGCCGCGAGGCCAGCGTCACGTTGATGCCGATCCGGCCCAGCATGCCTACGACGGCCTGGCTGATCGCCTCATCATTCACATAGCGGTTGTTGGGCGTGTCGAGCGTGACGGTGAAGCCGTCTTCGTACCCGGCTTCGGCCATCAGTTCACGCGCGCGCTCAAGATCCACAGCCGGGTAGGCGTTCAGTTCTTCGGTCCAGCCGTCGACGAAGGGCGGGTTGGCAACGCCCGTCGGAATGGCCTGGCCGCGCATGACCACGCTGGCGATGGCGTCGCGGTCGATGGCAAGCTCCATCGCCTCGCGCACGCGGGGGTCGTTGAAGGGATTGCGGTCAGTGATGTTGGACGAGGCAAGCGGTTCGTCGCCAAAGCGGTAGCCGAAATAGATCACGCGGTTTTCCGGCCCGGTTTCCACCTTGATCCCCTGGGTGGAGGAAAGCCGGTCGATATCCTGAACCGGCACGTCCTGCACCAGATCGACCTCGCCCGACAAGAGCGCCGCGATGCGCGTGGCGGCGTCGGTGATGGGCAGATAGACAATCTCGGTCACTTGGGGCGTTTCGTCCCAGTGGTTTTCGTTCAGGGTCAGGACCGAGCGGACATCGACTTCGCGCGACTGAAGGATGTAGGGGCCGGTGCCGTTGGTATTGCGGACGGCATAGTTGTCCTCGCCTGCGGCATAGTCCTGCACCTCGACCACGTTGTTGGTCTCTGCCCAGTCCTTGTCCATGATGAAGGTATTGGTGAGGTTGTTGGGGTAAAGCGGCGACGGGCCGTTCATCCGCACCTCGACCGTGAAGTCGTCGACGGCCGTCACCTCGGCCACGTCGGCATGAAGCTGGCGCATGTTCGACCTTTCCGACCGCGCCCGGTCAAGGGAAAAGACGACGTCCTCGGCGGTGAAGGCGGCGCCGTCGTGGAAGGTCACGCCCTCGCGCAGGGTGAAGACCCAGACGATGGGGTCATCTTCCTTCAGCGTCCATTCGGTCGCGAGCCGGGGCTGCAGTGTGCCTTCGCTGTCGCGGTCCACGAGGGTTTCATAGATGTGATGGTTGAAGTTGTGGGTCGGGCCCTGGTTCTGGGCGTGCGGGTCCAGCGTCAGCGCGTCCGAGGCACGCGCCCAGCGGATGGTTTCGGCGCCGGCCGCACCCGCCAGCACCGTCGATGTCAGAAGCGCCACGCCAAGGCGCGCCATCGCCATTTTCATCAGATTTCTCCCCGTCTTGTCACGAGCCGTCGCGCGGCTCCTGCCGTCAGAAAACCGGGAATGTTCCTGCAGATCAATTCATTTCTCATCCCGCGCCGTCGCGTCACGACCGGCGCGGCTGCCGCTGTCAGAAGGCAGGGTCCTTAAGGGCGCCGAATGTCGCCTGCAGGACCGGGAAGCGGATGACGCAGACCATCCCCTGCTCCGTGAAGTCAAGGGTCGTCGCCTCTTCGGGTGGGCTGTTGAAGGTTCCGGCGATCAGGCGGCCGCCAAAGCCGCTCCGGAGCGGCATGGTTGCGCCCGCGCCCTCTTCGCGCCAGCACAGGACCACCTGTGGCTCGGTGCCGCCATCTACCTGCCAGTCAACGGTCAGCCGGCCTTCGGGACGGGACAGGGCGCCATGCTGGTGGGCGTTGGTGCAAAGCTCGTGCAGCACCAACGCGAGCCGCACGGCCTGTTCGGCGTTCAGCCCCACCTCGGGCCCGTCGATCGAGACGCGCGGGTCCGGCCCGGTGCACAGCGCATAATCCCGCACCATCGCCCCAAGCGCCGCACCGCCCATGTTCGAGGCGCTGACCATCTCATGCACACGGGCAAGGGCCTGGATGCGCCCGGTGAAGCTGTCGACAAAGTTGGCAGGCTCCCTAGTGGAGCGCAGCGACTGCCACGCGATCGACTGCACCATGGCGAGCATGTTCTTGACCCGGTGGTTCAGTTCCTCCAGCAGCATGCGCTGCACCGCCTCGGCGCGTTTGCGGTCGGAAATGTCGCGGGCGATCTTGGACGCGCCGACGACGCGCCCGGTGGCATCATGCAGCGGCGAGATGGTGAGGGAGACGTCGATGAGGCTGCCGTCCTTGCGCATGCGGACGGTGTCAAAATGTTCGACCCGCTCGCCCTTCCGGAGGCGGGAGATGATCTCGACCTCTTCCGGCCAGCGTTCGGGGGGGATGATGCGGGTGATGTGCTGGCCGATCATCTCGACGGCCTCATAGCCAAAGACCCGAACAGCGGCGGCGTTCCAGGAGGTGATCACCCCGTCAAGCCGCTTGCTGATGATGGCATCCGTAGAGGACGACACGATGGCAGCAAGGCGCGCCTGCGCCAGGTCGCCATCCTCATGACAAGTCATCGTCATCATTTTTATCCCCTGTTGCACGCCACCTGCAACGGAACGCCGGACGCATCTGCGCCGCATGACCTGTCGGTTATGCAGTTTCATGCAGTCGACCGCTGCGGATACCGGCAGCATGTCCTTGTCCTAGCGCCTCCCTCACCCCGCCTCAACCGCCGCCGGGTCTGCCGGTTCCCGGCTTTTACGGCTTGTGGTAAAGGCGCAGCATCAGCCAAAAGAAAACGCGCCCCGGCAAGGGCGCGTCGGAACCGTTCAAAGAAGGCGCTTATGCGGCAGCGGCCTCTTCCAGTGCGTGACGGCGTTCGCTTTCTTCACGCGACAGGGCGACGGAGGTACGCACCCCCTTGGCCACGAATTCCATCAGTCCCTTGACCACCCGTTCGTTCGGGTCGATCCCTGCGCAGGACAGCACTTCGCGCCCGTCGCGCGACCGTGCCCAGCGGGCGATCTGTTCCGGCCCGTTGCCGTATTTCCTGTCATCCGCGATTGCATCGTCCAGGGCTGCCAGCACCACTGCAGCGAACAACTTGCGCGAGCGCTGCCCTTGTTCATAATTGAATGCAGTGCCGTCAACGAAATCGACCATGATGTCGTCCTTTTATTCTTGCTCTTGCGTTTTCTGGCGTCCGGCGTGTGTAGGCCCTTGGGCGCCGATTCGATATGACGCCGATCGCATGGGTGGCATGTTGTGTCTGCATAGCTGACTGGGGCGCCTACTGCATCTAGTTGCCTTGCCAGGGGTGGCCCGCGGAGATATAGGGGCCTCTGTTTCGCAATCAACCTTTCGACAAGGTTTTAGGCATGCCAAAGATCAACGGAAACGAAATCCGGCCCGGACAGGTGCTGGAACATGACGGCGGTCTTTGGGCCGCGGTCAAGGTCAACCACGTCAAACCCGGCAAGGGCGGCGCCTTTGCGCAGGTCGAACTCAAGAACCTTCGCGACGGGCGCAAGCTGAACGAACGGTTCCGGTCCGAGGACAAGGTGGAACAGGTTCGGCTGGAAACCAAGGACCAGCAGTTCCTCTATGAAAGCGACGGCATGCTCGTCTTCATGGACACCGAAACCTACGAGCAGACTGAAATCCCCGCCGACATTTTGGGCGACCGCCGCCCCTTCCTTCAGGACGGCATGACCGCCGCGGTGGAATATTTCGGTGAAGAGGCGCTGTCGATGCGCCTGCCGCAAAAGGTCACCTGCAAGGTCGTTGAGACCGAGCCGGTCGTGAAGGGCCAGACGGCGGCGAACAGCTACAAGCCGGCGATCTTGGACAACGGTGTGCGGATCATGGTGCCGCCCTTCGTCGGCGTTGACGAGGATATCATCGTCAACACCGAGCTGATGGAATATTCCGAACGCGCCTAGGCTTCGGCCAATGTGACGCGGGCCTCGCCCGCGGCCATGGCGTCGCCGGCGCGGTCCAGCCGCAGGTAGGCGATGCCCATTCCGCCGGACTGGGTGAAGATCCGGCCGGCGACCTTGCCATCCGACAGGATCTCGGTTCCCACAGGAACCGGGCTTTCAAGCAGGACGGGGAACAGGCCCTTGCGCAACTCGGTCTTGTGCTTCATCCGCGCGGTGACTTCCTGCCCGACATAGCAGCCCTTGCGGAAGTCCACGCCGTTCAGGCGTTCGAACCCGCATTCAAGGATGTAGCTGTCGTCCGGGATCAGCTCGATCCCACTTTCGGGGATGCAGGCAGAAACGCGCAGGGCGTCCCAATCGACTACCGGTGTGTCGCCTGCTTCCGGTGCGTAAAGCCGCCATCCGAGCGACGGGTGGCGCGGATCGGCGAACGCCCCTTCGGACGGCGTGCCCAGCCCACGCTGCACGTGCAGCGCGGCGTCCCCGATGGCGACGTCCGCCCGGAGCCGGTACATGCCCAGCCGCCGTGCCAGCGCCTCGGCCATGTCCGCCTTGACGTCGATCAGGATCGCCTCCCCACGTTCCGCCAGGAAAAAGTCGGCCAGGTACTTGCCCTGCGGCGTCAGCAGCGCAGCGTAGACCAGCCCCTGTGACAGCCGCTCCAGATCGTTCGTCACAAGCCCCTGCAGGAAGTCCCGCCGGTCCTTTCCTGTCACCTGAAGCACACGCCGGTCGGCTGCCTCTTCGCCCCGCATCTGGTTCCCCTTATTCCGGTTCCGCCCCTATATGGCACCGGGGCGGGGCAAGGGCTAGACCTCGGTCTTGAACTGAAGCCGGTGAAGGTCGGCGTAAAGCCCGCCCTGAGCGATAAGCTCGGCATGGGTGCCTTGCTGGCGCACCTCGCCCCGGTCCATCACCAGGATCTTGTCCGCGTCGCGCACCGTGGCCAGCCGGTGGGCGATGACCAGCGTCGTCCGCCCCTCACTGAGCCGGTCGAGCGCCGCCTGCACCAGCGCCTCTGACTGAGCGTCGAGGGCCGAGGTCGCCTCGTCCAGCAGCAGGATCGGGGCGTCGCGCAGCAGGGCGCGTGCGATGGCCACCCGTTGTCGCTGCCCGCCCGACAGGCCGGACCCGCGCGGCCCTGCGGGCGTGTCCAGGCCCTGCGGCATGTGGCGCAGGAACTCTGCCACGTGAGCGGCCTCCAGCACCTCTTCCAGCCGTGATTGGCTGACGTCGATGCGACCCATCAGGATGTTGTCGCGGATTGTTTCGTCAAACAGCGCTGCGTCCTGCGAAACGACGGAGAACATTCCGCGCAGCCCGGCCAGATCCATGTCGCGCAGGTCATATCCGCCGATGCGGATGGCGCCCTGCTGCGGGTCCGCCAACCGGGTCAGCAGGGTAAAGATGGTGGTCTTGCCCGCCCCCGACGGGCCGACAAGCGCGGTGGTTTGTCCTGCCTCGGCCACGAAGCTGGTGCCGCGCAGGACCGGCTCCATCCCATAGGCGAAGGTCACGCGATCAAGCTCGATCCGCGTGTCCTCGCGGGCGGGCACGGGTGCGCGCGGCGGCACCGGGCTCGTAATCGAAGGAGGCGTCTGCAGGATGCCGTACATCCGTTCGACGCTGGCCATCGCGTTCTGCAGGGCGGCGCTGACGCCCCCCAGCCGGCGCAGCGGGTCGAAGACCAGCGCCATCGCGGTAAAGAAGGCCATGAATTCGCCAACCGTCTTTTCGCCCCCGATGATCTGCATGCCGCCATAGGTCAGCACCCCGGCAAAGCCGATCGCGGCCACGATGTCGATCAGCGCGGGGATCCCGGCCGAGCCTGCCTCGGCCCGAAGCTGGGCGCGCACGAACTCATCCACCGACTGGCGGTAGCGCCCGGCCTCCCGCGCCTCGGATCCCGTCAGCTGGATCGTGGTGATGCCGTGGAAGATTTCGTCCAATCGGTTGGAATTCTGGGCCGCGGCAGCGCGCGAGGCGCGGCTTGTGCGCCGAACGAGCCGCTGCAGGGCCACCACGGGAATGATCAGAAGCGGCGTGCCGATGGCGGCGACCAGCGTCCACACCCAGTCGATATAGATCGCGACTGCAAGCAGCGAGATCAGCGCCACGAAGTCGCGGCCAAAGGCGGCGATGACGCTGGCAAAGATCTGGCGGATGCCGGCGCTGTCGCCGCGCACCCGTTCGATCAGGTTACCCGGCGAATGAACCTGAAAGAACGCCTGATCCAGCGTCATCAGGTGGCGCAGCAGGTCGCTCTGAACCTCCGCAGTGACGCGTTCGCCGATCCACGACATCAGGAGGCGGTGCGACAGGGCCGATACGGCCCGCACGACGAACACGCCGGAAATGGCCAGCGCCACCCCATAGACCGCGCTGGTGTTGCCCGCGATGAACACGTCGTCGAACATCGGCTGCATGAGGTAGGAGAGCGCGCCCAGCATCGATCCCTCGACCGTCATCAGCAGCAGGGCGACGATCAGGAAGGGCATGCGCTTGCGCAGGTAGTTTCGCCAGACCCAGGCGATCAGGGTCCGTTCGCTTGCCGGGCGTGGGTCGATCATTTGCGTTCCCTGCTTGCGCGATAGGCGGCGGTCAGTGCTGCCGGGTCATACTGGTCGGCGACCCAATCCCTCAGGTCGATCCCGGTTTCGGCCTGGGCCACCTCGTAGGTTTCCAGGAAGTAGTCGAGGATGCCGGTCGCGTCGCTTTTGAAATGGAGATGCGTCCAGTGGAGTTGCCGCCGCGCCTCGGCCACTGGTCTGCCAGTCAGGACAAGGTACAGCGCCGCGCCAAAGCCGGAGCGGTCGGCGCCGGACTTGCAGTGCATGACGAAGGGTTTTTCGATCGTGTCGAACGCCTCGAACAGCGACAGAAGTTCTTCGCGTGTCGGCAGTTCGGCGGCATAAAGCCTGCGGTTGACAAGGGTCAGCCCCGCAGCCTCACAGGCTTCGCGTTCGAACAGGTAGTGGCTGTGCCGCCCCTCGCCCCGCAGGTTGAGGATGCTGCGGACCCCGGCCTGCGCGTAACGCGCGATCCGCTGCGGCGACGGCTGGTTCGCACGGTACACCCCCGGCGCGATCTCGCGCGAGTTCGTCCACCAGCGCCGCAGGAAGGCGTGGTCCATCAGTTGGAAATCCCACCATGCACGGCGGCGCGCCTCTGGCGTCGCGATGTCGGTGCCCCAGGTTTCCCGAAACCGCCGGGTGGCGGCGCTGAAGCGTTTTTTCAGGGGTGGCTTGGACAAGCGGCAGTCCTTCGGTTGCTTGGGCTGATCTAGCGACATTCGCCGGACGAGGCAAGAAAGGCGGGCCGCTGGATTGACGGCGTTCGCACCGCCGCGTAGCCAAAGGTGTTCAACAGGAAAGAGAATCCGCATGAGCCTTGGCTTTGGTCGCACCTATCTGGCCATTCCCGGCCCTTCCGTGATGCCGGACAGGGTGCTGAACGCAATGCACCGCGCCGCGCCGAATATTTACGGCGGCCCCCTGCATGATCTGGTCGAGGTGATGCGCACCCAATTGCGGACCGTGGCCGGAACGCGCCATCACGTCGCGATCTATATCGGGAACGGCCATGCCGCCTGGGAGGCAGCCAACGCCAATGTCTTTTCCCGCGGCGACCGGGCGCTCTCGCTTGTCACCGGGCAGTTCGGGCTGGGTTGGGCGGAAGCGGCGCGCCAGATGGGCGTGGCGGTGGATGAGCTGGATTTTGGCCGGCGCACCCCTGTCGATGCCGCGCGGGTGAGCGAGGCGCTGGCCGCCGACCGCGATCACACGATCCGGGCGGTGCTGCTGACCCATGTGGATACCGCGACCTCGGTTCGCAGCGATGTGGCGGCGGTGCGGGCGGCGATCGATGCGGCCGGGCACCCTGCGCTGTTGATGGTGGATTGCATCGCCTCGCTTGGATGCGAAGAGTTCCGGATGGACGACTGGGGCGTCGACGTCATGGTTGCGGCCAGCCAGAAGGGGCTGATGACGCCGCCGGGCCTGGGTTTTGTCTGGTTCAACGACCGGGCCCGCGAGGCCTGCGCCCGCGCCGACCTGCGCACCCCTTACTGGGACTGGGGCCCCCGGACCGAGACAGAATTCTTCCACCAGTATTTCGGGGGAACGGCGCCCACGCACCACCTCTATGCCTTGGCCGAAGCATTGCGCATGATTGAGGAAGAGGGGCTTGAGGCGATCTGGACCCGCCATGCCCGCTTGGCCCGCGCCGTCTGGGCGGCAGTGGAATGTTGGGGCGCTGAAGGGGCGATCGAACTGAACATCCCTGACGCCGCCCATCGTGCGCATGCGGTGACCGCACTCCGGATGCAGTCGCCCAATGGCACCGCGCTGCGGGACTGGACCGAAACACGTGCCGGCGTGACGCTGGGCATCGGGCTTGGCATGGCGCCAATGGGCGATCCCGCATGGCACGGGTTCTTCCGGATCGGGCACATGGGCCACGTCAACGCCCACATGATGATGGGGGTGCTGGGCGTGATAGAGGCTGGGCTGATCGCGCTGCGCATCCCCCATGGGGAGGGCGCGCTGAGCGCCGCCGCACGGGTTATTGCCGAGGCCTAACCGCGTGCCGCTGCCAGCGCGTTGGACAGGGCAGCGGCAAAAGCGTCAAGATCCTGTTCGCGTCCGCAACTGACCCGGATGCAGCGGTCTTGCGGCGCGACAAAGGGCATCCGTACAAAGATGTCGCGGGCCAGAAGCTCTGCCAGCACGCGGCGGGCAAAGGCGCCATCGCCCCCGCAGTCCATTGTCACGAAGTTGGTGGCCGAGGGTAGGGGCCGCAGGCCGTTTGCTCGTGCGATTTTAGCGAGCCGGTCACGGGCCGCCGCGACCTGCGCCTGGACATGGGCCAGCCAGTCTTGGTCCTGCAGCGCGGCCAAGGCGCCGGCCTGGCTGACGCGGGCCATGCCGAAGTGGTTGCGGATCTTGTCAAAGGCGCGGATCAGCTTGGCCTCACCCAGGGCATAGCCGACACGTGCACCGGCCAGCCCGTGCACCTTGGAGAATGTGCGCATCCGGATCACCCGCGGGTCAGTCATGTCCAGCGGCGGCGCGGTGCCTTCGGGGGCAAGTTCGACATAAGCCTCGTCCAGCACCAGAAGCGTGCCTTTTGGAACTGCATAGATCATGCGCTGGAGGGTGGCGCCGTCGTGCCAGGTACCCATCGGGTTGTCGGGGTTGGAGAGGTAGACGAGCTTCGCGCCCAGCTCTGCCGCGCGGGCGATCAGCGCCTCGGGGTCTTCACGGTCGTCCTTGAACGGCACCTTGTGCAGGACCCCGCCAAATCCCGCCACGTGGTAATTGAAGGTTGGATAGGCCCCGTCCGAGGTCACCACCGCATCCCCCGGCGCCACGAGCAGCCGGACAAGATAGCCCAGCAGCCCATCGATGCCTTCGCCCACAATGATGTTTTCCGGCGCCACCCCGTGATGTTCGGCCAGCGCGTGCCGCAGGTCGTGGCTTTGCGCGTCGCCATACATCCAGGTTTCGGCAGCCGCCGCCCGCATTGCCTCGACGGCGCGGGGGGAGGGGCCAAAGAGGCTTTCATTCGCGCCCAACCGCGCGATGAAGGGGCGGCCCCGTTCCCGTTCCTGCGTTTCAGGACCCACGAAGGGGACCGAGGCAGGCAGCCCCTCGACCAGCGATGTATAGCGCGGCGCCATCGGTTCCTCCCCCTGTTCCGCGATCAGGCGACTTCGGCCAGACGTGTCAGCGCGGCCTGAAGCTTGGCGGCCTCATCCTCTTTCTGGGCCAGAAGCTCGCGGCTTTCCTCGACGACTTCCTCGGGGGCAGAGGCCACGAACTTCGGGTTGTTCAGCCGCCCGCGCAGGCCACCCATTTCCTTTTCAAGCTTTTCCAGCGTCTTGGCCAGCCGCGTCTTTTCCTCGGCGATGTCGATGACGCCTTCCAGCGGGATAGCAAAGTTGCCGCCCTCGACCGCGATGGTGATCGCGCCCTTGGGGGCGGTTGCCGCTTCCTCCAGCGTCTCGATGCGGGCGAGCCGCTGGATCAGCGCCTCGTTCCGGGCCCAAGCGGCGCGGCCGGACTCGTCCAGTTCGATCTGCAGCATGTTGAGCTTCAGGCCTACCGGCACATGCATCTGCGCGCGGGCGGAACGGATTTCCTCGATCAGGCCGATGACCCAGTTCATTTCCCGGTCCGCCGCCGCGTCGATCAGTTCTGGGCCGTAGGTCGGCCAGTCGCCATGGACGAGCATCTTGGTCCGGGCGCCGGTCGTCTGCCACAGCTCCTCGGTGATGAAGGGCATGATTGGATGCAGCAGGATCAGGCACTGGTCCAGCACCCAGGCCATCGTGGCGCGGGTTTCTGCCGCCGTCGCCTCATCGGCCAGCAGGGGCTTGGCAAATTCGACGTACCAGTCGCAGACCTTGCCCCAGACAAAGGCGTAAAGCGCGTTGGCCGCGTCGTTGAAGCGGAAGGCGCCAAGGGCGGCATCCATCTCCTCGCGCACGCGGGCGACCTCGCCGATGATCCAGCGGTTCACGGTGGCGGTGGCCTGGGGCGGGGTGGTGCGGGTTTCGTGCCCTTCCCAGACGCCGTTCATTTCGGCGAAACGGGCGGCGTTCCAGATCTTGGTGCCGAAGTTGCGGTAGCCGGCGATCCGCGCGGTAGACAGCTTCAGGTCGCGCCCCATCGCCGCCATCGAGGTCAGCGTGAACCGCACCGCATCCGCGCCGTACTCGTCGATCAGTTCCAGGGGGTCGAGCACGTTGCCCAGCGACTTGGACATCTTCTTGCCCTTTTCGTCGCGCACCAAGGCATGGACGTAGACGGTGTGGAACGGCACCTGATCCACCACCGCAAGCTGCATCATCATCATCCGGGCAACCCAGAAGAAGATGATGTCGAACCCGGTGATCAGAACATCCGTCGGGAAATACTTGCGCAGCGCCTCATTATCCTCGGGCCAGCCCAGCGTCCCGATCGGCCAGAGACCGGAGGAGAACCAGGTGTCGAGCACGTCGGGGTCGCGGGTCAGCGCCTTGCCGCCGGCCATGGCGACGGCCTCTTCTTCGGACGCCGCACAGTATTCGCGGCCATCCTCGTCGTACCACACCGGGATCTGGTGACCCCACCAGAGCTGGCGGGAAATGCACCACGGCTCGATGTTTTCAAGCCAGTGGAAATAGACCTTTTCGTGCTGTTCCGGCAGGATCTTGGTGCGGCCATCGCGCACGGCGTCCAGCGCCGGGGTGACGATCTTTTCCGCATCCACGAACCACTGGTCGGTCAGCATCGGCTCGATCACCACCTTGGACCGGTCGCCGAAGGGCTGGGTGATCGGCTTGTTTTCGACCAGCGGCACCGGATTGCCCTCGGCATCCGTGGTCATCACGGCAAGGCCCTCGGCAGTGACCTGTTCGATGACGCGCTTGCGCGCCTCCATCCGGTCAAGGCCGCGCAGGTCGTCGGGCACAAGGTTCAGCGCATCGACCGAAGCTTCGTCAAAGGCCGCGCCATTGGCGATTTCATGTGCGCGGGCGGCGCAGTCGGCATAGGGTGCGCCGTCGTTGCGCATCTGAGCCCGCGTGTCCATCAGGCGGTAGAGCGGGATGTTGTTGCGACGTGCGACGCCATAGTCGTTGAAGTCATGCGCGCCCGTGATCTTCACCGCGCCTGAGCCGAAGTTCGGATCGGGATATTCATCGGTGATGATCGGGATCAGGCGGCGGTGTTCCTTGGGACCGACCGGGATTTCACAAAGCTTGCCAATGATGGGGGCATAGCGTTCGTCCGAAGGATGCACCGCAACTGCGCCGTCGCCCAGCATGGTTTCTGGGCGCGTGGTGGCGATGGAGATGTAGTCCCGCTCCTCCTCCAGCACCACGTTGCCGTCGGCGTCCTTTTCCACGTAGGTATAGGTTTCGCCCCCGGCCAGCGGGTACTTGAAGTGCCACATGTGGCCCGCGACCTCGATATTCTCGACCTCGAGGTCGGAAATCGCGGTCTCGAAATGCGGGTCCCAGTTCACCAGCCGTTTGCCGCGGTAGATCAGGCGCTTGTTGTAAAGATCCACGAAGACCTTGATCACCGCGTCGTGGAAGTTCGGGCCAGTCCCAGCCTCGGGGTCGCCCTTGGCGCCGCCCATGGTAAAGGCCTCGCGCGACCAGTCGCAGGAGGCACCGAGCCGTTTCAGCTGGCCGATGATGGTGCCGCGGGATTTGACCTTCTGCTGCCAGACGCGGTTGACGAAGGCCTCGCGCCCCATGTCGCGGCGGCTGGGTTCGCCATTCGCCGCCATCTCGCGTTCGGTCACCATCTGGGTCGCGATGCCCGCATGGTCGGTCCCCGGCTGCCAGAGCGTGTCGAACCCGCGCATCCGGTGCCAGCGGATCAGGATGTCCTGCAAAGTGTTGTTGAAGGCGTGGCCCATGTGCAGGCTGCCGGTGACATTCGGCGGCGGGATCATGATGCAGAAGGTATCATCCCGGCTGGCATTGGCGCCTGCCTTGAAGGCCCCTGCCTCTTCCCATTCCGCATAAAGCCGCGCTTCGGCCCCGGCGGCGTCGAATGTCTTTTCCATGGCCATGCGGCGTCCCCTTCGATCCTTGTCGCGCCTGTGTTTAGCGCGGCGCCGGATCAAGGGAAAGGCTGCTGGTCATCCAAAGCTGCGGGACAGTAACAGCACAAGTGCGGGCAGAAATGCCAGCGCGGCAAAGACTGCGAAGCGCCGGGGCGAAAGCTGCACCGCTTCTTCGCCTTCGTCCTCATCCTGCGCAGCAAGACCGTATTCATGGTAGTTCGCGCTCAGCGAGCCGCCGTGGCGCCCGTCCTTGGGCAGGGTCAGGGGTTTGTCGTAACGCAAGGTCTGCTCCGTCCATGTGCCGGATTAGCATGCGGATCAAAGACCTAAGGTTTGGTTAAGGGCTAATCGGCGCGGTCGAACTTGGTCGACAGGTGGATCAGGCTTTCGGATGACCTGACGCCGGGGATCGTGCCGACCGCGTCCAGAACATCGTCCAATGCCGCGGTTGTCGTGGCGACCACCTGCAGCAGAAGATCCACACGGCCGCTGGTGGTATGCACCTTTTCAACCTGCGGCAGCGCCCTGAGTCGCGTCAGGACATTCGCCTGCGCGCGCGGCTCAATCGTCAGCAGGACGGATGCGCGAATGCGTCCCTGCCGCGCCTTGTCGCCCAGCTTTACCGTGTATCCCGCAATGATTCCCGTGGCTTCCAGCCGTTCGATCCGCGCCTGGACGGTCGAACGCGCGACCTTGAGCCGGCGCGACAGGACCGCCACCGAAATCCGGGCGTCAGCCGCCAACTGGGCGAGAATTGCGTGATCCAGATCGTCCATGTCAAAATGCCGATGTTTTCGTCACTATGACTGCTTTTTCTGGCAGAACAACTCTTCCTCTTGGGGAAAATGTGTCCCATATGCGCGGTCTCGTTTTCAGGAAAAGGGCGGCTCATACGCACCTGGCCTGGTTTGGTAGAACGCGTAAGCGGCTCCGAACTGGTCGTGCCAGGATGGGGTCAGGCTGCGCTCTGTTGGCAGAATGAAAGGAACACGCCGATGGGGCTCTCGAAAACGATCTGGACGCGACCGTCCGAATTCCTCCGTATCCACGACAGCGACGCGCCGGTGATGTTCTTTGCGCCCTGCGTCCTTCAGGCGACCGCGCGCCGGTTCCTTGATGGCTTTCCGGGTCTGGTGACCTATGCCGTCAAGTCGAACCCCGCCGACGTGGTGATCGAGAACCTCGCCGCGGCCGGCGTGCGCGGCTATGACGTTGCCTCGCCTGAGGAGATCCGCCTGATCCGCCGCATCGCACCCGAAGCGGCCCTGCACTACAATAATCCCGTCCGGTCGCGCGCCGAGATCGCCGTCGCGGTGGAAGCCGACGTGGACAGCTATTCAGTCGACAGCCATTCGGAACTGGCCAAGCTGATCGAGATGGTGCCCGCCGCTGGCAAGGAGATTTCCGTCCGCTTCAAGCTGCCGGTCAAGGGCGCTGCCTATGACTTTGGCGCCAAGTTCGGCGCGACGGTGGAGAAGGCGATCACGCTGCTGCGCGAGGTCGCAGAGGCGGGCTTCATCCCGTCGCTGACCTTCCACCCCGGCACGCAGTGCACCGATGCGTCGGCATGGGACGCCTACATCCGCACCGCGGCGCAGATCGCGTCCGAGGCGGGCGTGAAGATCGCGCGGCTCAACGTGGGCGGCGGCTTTCCCTCGCACCGCCTGAACGGGGTGGCACCGCAACTGGAGGCGATCTTTGCGCTGATCGACCGTGTGGCGACCGAAGCCTTCGGTGACAACCGTCCGGCGCTGGTGTGTGAGCCGGGCCGCGGTCTGGTGGCCGATGCCTTCACGCTGGCGACCCGCGTCCGCGGCATCCGTGACGACGAGCATGTGTTCCTGACCGACGGCATCTATGGCGCGCTGGCGGAACTGCCGCTGATCGGTGCAATCGATCGGATGGAGGTTCGCAGCCGGGAAGGCGAACTGCGTATCGGCGAAGGCCAGATGCGGATCATCTTTGGCCCGACCTGCGACAGTGTCGACCGGCTGCCCGGTGAATTGTCGCTGCCGGCGGACATGGAAGAGGGTGATTTCGTCCTGTTCCACGGGCTGGGCGCCTATTCGGTCGCAACGAACACTCGGTTCAACGGCTTCGGCGACCTGAGCATCGTCACCGCACTGTCGCTGCGCGGCTGAGCACCGACCCGCTGGTAGATGAAAGGCGCGGCTGCGGCTGCGCCTTTTGCCATCTGGAACGGCCCTTATCCTTCCAGGATGATGCAGGTCGTCGTGGCCGAGGCATAAAGTCGCCCGTCATCCAGTCCGCGGATCGCCGCCTCTGCCACCGCCGTGGATCGCCCGGCGTGAAGAACGGTGCCCACAGCCTCGATCGGCATGTCGATCGGCAGGGCGCGGGTGATGTTCACCTTGTATTCGAGCGTTGTGTACCAGAAGCCTTTCGGCACGCGTGTCATCACCGCGCAGCCCATGGCGCTGTCTAGAACCGTGCCGTACCAGCCGCCATGCACTGTCCCGAAGGGGTTGGTGTGGGCAAAACGCGCGGCCCCGCGGAAAGCCACGCGATCCTGTTCGACGCTGTGCAGCCGGTAGTTCAGCAATCCCGAAATGGTCGGGAGTGCCATCCCGCCGGCGAGCATTTCCTGCATCGCCTCCAGCCCTGACATCGACAAGAGCCTGTCGCGCGAGATCTGTTCTTCTGGCCGCGTTGCTACGAATTGTCCGTCCATTCCTGCCCCCCTTGCTGCAGCGAAGGCTAGCGAGGGGGCAGGGCAGGCGCAACGGTCAGGCGACGTTTTCCAGAACCACCTCTGGCACCACGCCCAAGGCATGACAGACGTCCCGGGTCAGTTGGGGGCGGTTCAGAGTGTAGAAATGCAAATCCCTCACCCCTTCCTGGATCAGCGTGTCGCAAAGTTCGGTGCAAAGAGCGCTGGCCAGCAGATCCTCGCGCCCGTCGCGCTTGGCCGCAGCAAAGGCATCGTCGAGCCACTGGGGCACCTGCGTACCGCAGCGGGCGGCAAAGCGCTTGACCCCGTCCCAGTTCTCGATCGGCAGGATGCCGGGGATGATGGGCGCCGCGATACCTTCGTCCGCGCAGGCGTCGCGGAACCGCAGGAAGGTCTCGGCCTCAAAGAAGAACTGCGTGATGGCGGAATGAGCGCCGGCGTCGATCTTGCGCTTGAGCCAGAGCACGTCCGACAGCGGATGCGCGGCCTCGGGGTGCGGTTCGGGGTAGGCGCCGACGCGCAGCGTAAAGCGGCCGGTGTCCGCCAGCGACGCGATCAGTTCGAGCGAGTCGGCAAAACCTTCCGGGTGCGGTGTGAAGCGCGCGGCCCCCTTGGGTGCATCCCCGCGCAGTGCGACGATTTCCGTGACACCGGCTGCGGCATAGGACTCGGCGATAGAAAGTGTTTCTCCCTTGGTCGCATCCACGCATGTCAGGTGCGCCGCGACGTTCAGGCCGAAGTTGCGACCGATGGTGGTTACGGCGTCATGGGTCAGCTTGCGGGTGGTGCCGCCCGCGCCATAGGTGACCGAAACAAAGGATGGCTTCAGCGGCGCCAGCATCTGCACCGTTTCCCACAGGCGAAAGCTGGCTTCCAGCGTCTGGGGCGGGAAGAACTCGAACGAGATACGCGGCGTGGACATGGGACAACTCCTGCTGTTGTCCCCTTGTCGCACGCAGCATTTCGTGAAACAAATTCATAGTTCTCAAGATGAATATGAGCCAGATTGAAGATGCACCTCGAGTTTCGCCACCTGCGGACCATTCGCGCCATCCATGAGGCCGGCGGCCTCGCGCGGGCAGCAGACCAGTTGAACATGACGCAGTCGGCGCTTTCGCATCAGGTGAAAGGTCTTGAGGATCAGGTCGGGGTGGAGCTTTTCGTGCGCCGGTCCAAGCCGTTGCGGCTATCGGCGGCGGGACAGAGGCTGCTGCGGCTGGCCGAGCGCATCCTGCCCGAGATCGAGTCGCTGGAAGAGGATTTCCGCGCGCTCAAGTCCGGCAAGACCGGGCGGCTGCACATCGCCATCGAATGCCACGCCTGTTTTGAATGGCTGTTCCCGGTGCTGGAGCAGTTCCGCCATGCTTGGCCGGACGTGGATGTGGACATTCGTCCGGGGCTTGCCTTTGGCGCGCTACCCGCACTTGTGCGCGAGGAGGTAGATCTGGTGGTCTCCTCGGACCCGGAGGATCTGCCGGGCATCCAGTTCACGCCGCTGTTCGATTATGAACCTGTCTTCGTCGCCTCCAGCCAGAATCCCCTGGCAGAACGTCCGTTCATCGAGGCGGAGGATCTGCGCGATGAACTGCTGATTACTTACCCTGTCGACCGATCGCGGCTGGATGTCTTTACCGAACTGCTGACGCCGGCGCGGGTCGAACCGCGGGCCGTACGGCAGGTGGAGCTGACGGCAGTGATCCTGATGCTGGTTGCGGCGAACCGAGGCGTGGCGGTGCTGCCCGACTGGGTGGTTCGGCAGGTTCGGTACAATTCGGACTACGTCACGCGACCGCTGACGGCAAAGGGCGTGACCAAGCGTCTTTACGGCGCCACGCGGATCGAGGATGCCTCCAAGCCCTTCATGGCCCATGTGCTGCGGCTGGCCCGGACGGAACCGGTGAAGCTTCAACGCGATTGACGCGGCTGTGTCCGAATCCGGCGCAGTTTCTCTTGGAATCCCGCGCCCGGCTGCGTATACGCGCGGATTGAACAGGAGGGCCCGATGCAAGGCAGTGCTAACCTCAACATCATGATCAAGGCCGCGCGCAAGGCCGGACGCTCGCTGGTCAAGGACTTCCGCGAGGTCGAGAACCTCCAGGTCTCGATGAAGGGCGCCGGCGACTTTGTCAGCCGCGCCGATACCGCCGCAGAAAAGATCATCCGGGACGAACTGATGGGCGCCCGCCCGACCTATGGCTGGCTGGGCGAGGAAACCGGGGCCGCCGCCGGTGCCGACCCGACGCGCCGCTGGATCGTCGATCCGCTGGACGGGACCACGAACTTCCTGCACGGCCTGCCTCACTGGGCAGTTTCCATCGCGCTGGAGCACAAGGGTGAGATCGTTTCCGCCGTCGTCTTTGACCCTGCCAAGGACGAGATGTTCTGGGCCGAGAAGGGCGCGGGCGCCTGGATGAACGAAAGCCGCCTGCGCGTGTCGGGCCGGCGCAGCATGATAGAGTGTATCTTTGCCACGGGCGTGCCCTTTGCCGGCAAGGCGACGCTGCCCGCGACGCTCCAGGACCTGGCGCGGCTTATGCCGGCCTGCGCGGGTGTGCGGCGTTGGGGTGCCGCGGCGCTCGACCTCGCCTATGTGGCGGCTGGCCGTTATGACGGCTACTGGGAACGTGAACTGAACGCCTGGGACATGGCCGCGGGCCTGCTTCTGGTGCGCGAGGCGGGCGGGTTGATCGGGCCAGTGCGCGAAGGCTATGACATCCTGGAAAAGGGCGCGGTGATCGCGGCGAATGACCAGATATTCAGTCCCTTCGCCAAGGTGATCCGCGAAGGTTAACGCCGTCGGATCGTCGGGAACGACGACTTGCCATACTTCGCCTCCGGATGGGGCGGATGCCCATGGGTCCTGCTCCAGAAGGCGGGACCGCCCCGGCGCAGCCAGAGGGGCAGCGTCAGGACCAGCCCAACGATGAAACCGCCGGCATGGGCCCAATAGGCCACACCGCCGGCGGCCGCATCGGACAGAAGTCCGTTCATCAGCTGAAGCCCGAACCAGACACCCAGCATTCCCCAGGCCGGGACCGTGAAGATTCGGAAAAAGATGATGAAGATGAACAGGATATCGACCCGCGCCCGGGGAAACAGCAGCAGGTAGCCCCCCATCACGCCGGCGATCGCCCCTGATGCACCCACCATTGGGACCGGTGACCACGGCGCCGTCGCATATTGCCAGATCGCCGCACCTGCGCCGCTGGCCAGGTAGAAGAGCAGGAAGCCGAGATGGCCGAACTCTTCCTCCATGTTGTCGCCAAAGATCCACAGGAACAGCATGTTTCCGATCAGGTGCAGCCAGCCCCCGTGCAGGAACATCGAGGTGACGACCGTGCTCCAGTCGCCGTGGCCCTGGCTCAGCAACTGCGGCACCATTCCCCAGCGCAGGAAAAAGATCATCAGCGCCCGGTCGTCGCCGAACAGTGGCTGATAGGACAGGAACACCAGTACGTTGATCGCGATCAGCGACCAGGTAACGAACGGCGTCTTTTGGGACGGGTTGTGGTCGCGGATCGGGAACATGCCTTCAGCATCCCGATCCGCGATGCCCCGTCAAGGCATCAGGCGCCCATCTCTGCCAGAAGCTGGGCGTTTCCGCCCGAAGCCGTGGTATCAATGCACACATGCCGTTCGGTCAGCGCGTGCCCGCGATCGGGCATCCCGGTAACCAGCGGCAGGATCGGCCCCTGCCGCCGCGACAGTGCAAGACCATAGGCCCGCGCGCTGTCCTCGCTCCCCCAGAACAAGACGCCGGCAAGACCTTCCAGGTCCACGAGCGTCTCGGGGGCAAGGCCGGGTGCCATGACGGCCAAGCCGCCCAAGTGCTCGATCGCGCGCTTCTGCGCCTCTGAATCCGGGCCGAGGCACAGGAACGGACCGCGCTGATAATGCGACAAGCGGTTTGATTCCCCCGTCGGTCCCGGCAGGTCATGCACCGCGACGGCCTCGGCCTTCGGGCGCAAGGTGCGGAGGGCGGCCTGCACGGCAGCGGCATCCGAATGGGCTGCCGCAGTGGGTGCCGCCGTGGGCGCAGGTGTAGCGGTGAAGCGGATCATGTAGTCGTGGCCGCCAGCCTTGGGACCGGTGCCGGAAAGCCCCTCGCCCCCAAAGGGCTGACTGCCCACGATCGCCCCGATCTGGTTGCGGTTGACGTAGATGTTGCCGACCCGCAGTTGACTGACCAAGTGCTGCACCCGGTCGTCGATCCGGCTGTGCATGCCGAAGGTCAGGCCATAGCCAGTGGCGTTGACGTCCGCGACGACCTTTTCGATCTCGGACGCCCGGAAGGTCGCGACATGCAGGACTGGCCCAAAGATTTCCTGTTTCAGGTCAGAGATCCCGCCGATGCGGATGACCGTCGGCGCAACGAAGTGCCCCTGCGTCGGCGCGGCGAGTTGCTTGAGAACTCGCCCCTCGCCCCGCGCGGCCTCGATATGACGCTGGATGCCTTCCTGAGCCTCGCTGTCGATCACTGGGCCGATGTCGGTGGCAAGATCCCACGGATTGCCGACCGCCTGTTCATCCATGGCACCCTGAAGCATCTCAAGGATGGTATCCGCCACGTCTTCCTGCACGTAGAGGCAGCGCAGGGCCGAACAGCGCTGGCCTGCTGACTGGAAGGCGCTGGCAAGGATGTCCCGCACCGCCTGTTCGGGCAGGGCGGTACTGTCCACCACCATCGCGTTCAGTCCGCCGGTTTCCGCGATCAGCGATGCTCCGGGCTTCAGGTGCTTGGCCATCGCGCGGCGGATCGTCAGGGCCGTGTCGGTCGAGCCGGTGAAGCAGACGCCATCCACCCGCGGGTCCGATGTCAGCCGCGCGCCCACCGTGCCGCCGTCTCCCGGCAGAAGTTGCAGCGATTCGACCGGAACGCCGGCACGGTGCAAGAGGCCGGTGGCCAGCGTCGCGATCAGCGGCGTCTGTTCCGCCGGTTTTGCCAGAACCCCGTTTCCAGCCGCGAGCGCCGCCGCGATCTGGCCGGTAAAGATGGCCAGCGGGAAGTTCCACGGGCTGATGCAGGCGAATATGCCGCGCGCGGGCTGGTTCAGGTTCGAAATCCCGGCTGCATAGAAGCGCAGGAAGTCCACCGCCTCCCGCAACTCGCCGATGGCATCGGCCATCGTCTTCCCTGCCTCCCGCGCAAGAAGCGCGAAGATCTGGCCGAAGTGTTCCTCGTAAAGGTTGGCGGCCCGGTTCAGCACGGCAGCCCGTTCCTGCGGCGAGGCCTCCCAACGGCGCGCGGCAGCCAGGGCAGTTTCGACGTCTTCCGGCGTGGCATTCCGGACGTCGCCCACGTTGTCGGCAGGATCGGCCGGATTGATGGCCACGACCGAAGGCGCATCCGTCAAGGGGCCGGCGATCAACGGCGCCCCGTGGAACCGCGTGGTGCGGTGCAGCGACCGGGCCGCTTCGATGTCTGCCAGATCGCCGGCATCGGTGATGTCGAACCCGCGCGAGTTGCGCCGGTCGGGGAACAGCTCCGTTCCCGGACGGATCACCGGGTTCGGGATGTTGTCCAGCGCCTCGACTTCGGCAAAGGGACAGGCGGCGACCACTTCGGCTGGGACGTTTTCATCCACGATTTGGTTCACGAAGCTGGAGTTGGCACCGTTTTCCAGCAGCCGGCGGACCAGATAGGCCAGCAGGTCGCGATGCGCGCCGACCGGGGCGTAGATGCGGCAGCGCGTGTCCTCGTCCGTCTTGACGATGTAGTGCAGGCGTTCGCCCATGCCATGCAGGCGCTGGAACTCGAACGCTGAACGGTCGGTTGCCATTTCAAGGATGGCGGCGACGGTATGGGCGTTATGGGTGGCGAACTGCGGATAGATCCGGTCGGTCATCCCCAGCAGCTTGCGTGCATTGGCGATGTAGCTTACGTCGGTCGAGGGCTTGCGGGTGAAGACCGGGAAGCTTGGCAGGCCCAGGACCTGGGCGCGCTTGATCTCAGCGTCCCAGTAGGCGCCTTTGACCAGTCGCACCATGATGCGCCGGTCCAGCCGCGTCGCCAGCGCGTGGAGCCAGTCGAGTACCGCGCCAGCGCGGCGGCCATAGGCCTGAACGACCACGCCGAACCCGTCCCAGCCGCGCAGGGCCGGGTCTTGCAGCACCGCCTCGATGACTTCGAGCGAAAGTTCCAGCCGATCGGCCTCTTCGGCGTCGATGTTGAAGCCGAGGCCGGCCGTTGCCGCCTGCGTCGCCAGCGACCGAAGCCGTGGCACCAATTCCTCCATCACGCGCTCGCGCTTGGCGATTTCATAGCGGGGATGCAGGGCCGAGAGCTTGACCGAGATGCCGGGATTCTCGCGGATGTCGCGCGACGTGGCGGCGTTGGCAATGACGCTGATCGCTTGGGAATAGCTTTTGTGATAGCGGCGGGCGTCAGCGTCGGTGCGGGCGGCTTCGCCTAGCATGTCGTAGGAATAAGTAAAGCCACGGGCTTCGAGCGTGCGGGCGCGTTTCAGGGCGCCCTCGATGGTTTCGCCCAGCACGAACTGGCGGCCCATCTCCTTCATCGCGCGCGACACGGCGTGGCGAATCACTGGTTCGCCCAAGCGGCGGATCGCGCCGCGCAGGTGGCCCGCCATCCCCGGCGGCCGGTCGTCCAGCACCTTGCCCGTCAGCATCAGTGCCCAAGTCGAGGCGTTGACAAGGCTGGATGCGGAATGGCCGAGGTGGCGGCCCCAGTCCGAAGGCGCGATCTTGTCCTCGATCAACGCGTCCATGGTTTCGGCATCTGGCACGCGCAGCAGCGCCTCGGCCAGGCACATCAGGGCAATGCCTTCGTCGGTGGAAAGCCCGTATTCCGCAAGGAAGACCTCCATCAGGCCCGGCTTGCCGCCGGTGCGGATGCGGCGCACCAAGTTGGCGCCGCGCGCGACGATGGCGGCCCGGGCAGGTGCGGGAAGGGCAGCCTGTTCCACGAGGTCACGGACAAGCGTCGCCTCGTCTGCGAGAGCCGCGTAGCGGATACGGTCGATGGGGGACATCATCATGTCACGGGGCATGGCGGGCTCCTGCTGTTTGGCCTATGATACATCAGCTAAGCAGGCCAATTTTCCTGTTGTGAGGGTAAGACGGGCATTTTCTGCCTTAAGAAAAGGGATCCACATGCCAAAACAGCCTGCTGACCTGGATCGCTTTGATCATGCCATCCTGCGTGTCCTGTCCACGGAAGGGCGGATTAGCGCGACGGAACTGTCACGGCGTATCAGCCTGTCCAAATCGCCCACGCAAGCGCGGCTGAAGCGGCTGGAGGATGAAGGTGTTATCCTGGGCTACCGCGCGCTTCTGGACCCGATCCGGCTTGCGCAGGCGCATGTAGCCTTTGTCGAGGTGCGACTGACCGATACGCGAGAGGCCGCCCTGCAGGCCTTCAATCGGGCCGTTCTGACAGTGCCCGAGATCGAACAGTGCCACATGATCGCCGGGGGGTTCGACTACCTGCTGAAGGTCCGCACCAGCGACATCACCGAGTACAGGCGCGTGCTCGCGGAACGGATCTCGACCCTTCCCCACGTCGCCTCAACCTCCACCTACGTCGCAATGGAGGCGGTGAAGGAGGTATTCTGACTGCTATTTACCTTGGCCGCCATTCCGTTATGGTCGCGCCGCTTGCCCGCGTGGTGGAATGGTAGACACAGGGGACTTAAAATCCCTAGGCGCATGCCGTGCCGGTTCGAGTCCGGCCGCGGGCACCACATTGAAATATCGTTATTTTCTTAAGGATCGTCCGTCCGCGCAGGTGTCTAACGCTTTCGGTGTTCCCAGAAGCGTTCCCAAGCGCCGAATGTTCATATTGTTCTGCTTGTTCTCGCCTTCATCGGCAGCATCTTTTACTGTGTAGGAATACTGCCCAAAGTCATCCTCCAGTAGCGTGACCGTGAGCGGGACGTGTCTCTGAATCCGCCATTCAGGCGTAGCGCAGCAGTTTCCGGGCTCCACCGTCGGCCAAAGTACCGGTCATGCCGCTAGAGGTTCGGGTTTGGCGAGGAAACTGTGTTATCAGCGGCGTGAGGTACCCACCAAGCCGGCGGATGCAGATGTGCGTGTATGCTAAGACTGGCGCGGCGGGCCTAATTGCTGCATGCTGCGCAGGAGTGAGGCGAGTTAAAGTTGAAATTAAGGCTTTTTGCATCAATTGCGGTATTCGCAGGCTCTTACTTTCCGTTGAGTCTGATCCTGCTGGCACAGGATTTTCGGTTCGAGTTGCTCGGCACTCGTCCATGCTGGCCGCTGAACGGGGAAACGTGTGTTCTTCCCCTTCGAAATGGAATGTTCCCGTTAGTCATCTTCGCAGTTTGCTTCGCCGGGCTGGTGATCTCACTTATTGCCCTTTGGTCGATAAAGCCAAAGAGTCCCATTGACGTGAGCGAGGTAAAGCACGTTCCTGCTGAATTGATGAGTTACACGCTGCCGTATGTCGTGTCGTTCATGAGCCTTGAATACCATGAAACTGGGAAATTTGTGGGCCTCACGATCTTTCTCTTTTGGATTTTCCTCATCACCTATCGATCAGGGCAACTCATTCTCAATCCTCTGTTAGTGGTCCTTGGCTGGCGGCTCTACGAGCTGAAGTATAGCTTCCCCGCCGATGCAAAGATCTACACTGGTAGAGCGCTTTCAAGAGCCAACCTTGCGCCTGGCGGCCGATACCAGCAACTACAGGCGCAGGATATCTTGGTTATCTCAGAGTAGTATAAGGGACGTGTATGCCGACACTTACAGATCTTAGAGCGCTTGACCTCGCTCAGGCGCAAGTGAACCTTTGGACCGTTAAGGGTCCCACCGGGCCAATTGCGGCAGAACCTGTCTATTCCGCTAAATGGGTTGAAACTACGGACGACCTTGACGACACTTTGAAGGCTATTTTTGCCGAACAACTTGAGCGGATTGACGAGGTGCTTCCTTATGGGCTGCTTGCCCAAAACAACGAATCAAGTGCATTGCAACTACCTGCCGATGAAACACATATGGCGACGCTCATGGCAGCCATTGCTGCGGAAACTGCGCAGCTGAAGGTCACTAAAACGAGCCATCTTTCAAACAGTAAGTTTTATGTCGCAAAGATCATTATCGGAGACCGCGTTATCTATGCTGTGAAGATGGCTGCAAAATCTTGGAAGACGAGACAGTCAAGGTCTGTAAGAAGTGCGATCTTTCAAGATCAGGTTCTCACCGTTGATGAGAGGCCTCATTTTGAGCTGAGTCGTAGCTTCGACTTCATCGTCGCGAATGGCGACATCTTGATAATTAGCAAGGTGAGGTTCGAGTCTATATTGAGGTACAGGGAGGCTCAACAAGAAGCTTTTGATGAGCTTCAAAATGATCCGGACTTTCGGAGCCTGTTCGTGGACATTGCTCCACTAGTTGCGCACGTCGGTTCCAACAAAATCCAGCTTCGAAGGATGTGCGCTGTCGCGGATAAAGGTCATTTCCGCGACTCAGCCTTCATGAACAGACTGAGGACGTTGCAGGCTGAATATGGCCTCGCCATTATGTTCGATGACGACGGCCTTATCATTGCAAGTCCGCAAACGTGCTCAGAGATCATTACAGCGCTGCTGGATCATCGGCTTAAATCAGGGTTCTCAACACTGGTGTATGACGTGCAAGACACAACACCAGTTGCAATATGAATAAGGCCCCTCTCTCAGTGGAGGGCCACTAGTTCTTATGCTGCACCATCATCAGGCGGCTTCCCACCCATCGTAGTTAATTAGATCCAGCTGAGAGTGATCCTCGCGCTAGGTAGCAAGTATCAGGGTCCAGCGTAGAATGTTACATTTTTTGTTCTTAAATGCGTTTCCAAATGAGGATGTTCACGCTCCTACTAGGATCTAAAATCTGCCGTCGCTTCCTTGAGGATCAGCGAACCTTCCTCTGAACATAACCAGTTAACTAGCGTGTCAATTACAACTCCCGGTGGGGACTTTCCGCGTCCTTTCAACGCGCACTCCCAGACGATTGCAACTCTCCAGCCCATCGCACGAAGATCGCTCTCGTTGGCAGCGTCCCGCTTGGCGTTGTTCCCAATCTTCTCCTGCCAGAACTCATCGCGGGTTGCGGGCCAACGGAAGAGAGAACAGTCGTGGCCGTGCCAGAAGCATCCGTGGGCAAAAATAGCAGCCCGGTACTTTGGGAGTATGATGTCCGGCTTTCCTGGGAGCTTCCGGTCATGGAGGCGGAAGCGAAACCCTCTCGCGTGAAGGCCTTTCCGGAGCACCATTTCCGGTTTCGTGTTGGTGCTCCGGATCGCGGCCATGTTGCGGCTGCGTGTCTTCTGGTCGTGGACGTCAGCCAACGGCCAAGGCCTGCATCTTTTCGTCCCCGCGAGCCATCAGTGCAAGGATATGTGGCTGCATGATACGGGCGACTTCTGCGAATACAGGTACCGCTACGGAATTTCCGAACTGTTTGTACGCTTGGGTGTCTGAGACGGGGATCCGGAAGCTGTCGTCGTAGCCCATCAGGCGGGCGCACTCCCTTGGCGTTAGGCGACGTGGGTTGTTGCCTTCGCCCCGGCTGACAAGAATCTCAGAGCCATCCTTGTAATATCGTGCCGAAAGCGTGCGGGCGATGTCATCAGGGCCGACCAGCCCGAAACCAAATCCATTACCTTTAGCCTTGTGTTTGGCAGCGTAGTTCTGGAGGTATTCCCACAGCTTGTCGGTCAGCGTGTATTTGGCGCTGACGGTTGCATCTGGACCTTCTGTGAAATGGCCTTCGGCTTCTTCAAGCCCGTTCTCCGGATGCAGGATGCTGCTCATTCGTCTGGAGCCGTAGGCCGGCAGCTGCAGGTCGTTGAAGCTGAACGGCACGCTCTCCCGGAATCCGACAATGACGATCCGCTCCCTGTGCTGAGGTACAAAGTGGCCCGCATCGATAATGCGGGTGTGGATGGTATAGCCGAGCTCTTCGCTCAGCGCCCGGCTGATGACTTCGAATGTCCGGCCTTTATTATGGCCTTTCAGATTCTTGACATTTTCCAGCATGAAGGCTGCCGGGCGGTGATGCATCAGAATCCGCAGGACATCGAAGAACAGCGTGCCTTGGGTCTCATCCAGGAAGCCATGTGCGCGACCGAGAGCGTTCTTCTTTGAGACGCCGGCGATCGAGAAGGGCTGGCAGGGGAATCCAGCAACGAGGACATCGTGCTCCGGCACATCCTCAGCTTTAACGTCGCGGATGTCCCCGGCAATTGGTCGATTGTCAGGATAGTTCGCGAGGTACGTTTTCTGGGCGTACTTGTCCCACTCGGAGGTAAAGACACAGCGCCCGCCGGCGCTCTCCATCGCGCGTCGGAGGCCGCCGATGCCAGCAAACAGATCGATAAAGGTAAAGGTGCCGCCGAACGCAGGGGGGGCGCGTCGCTCAGCTTCCATTTTCAGCAGCTCGAGCGCAGCTTCGCGCGGGGTTTCCTCGCCACGTTTCCAGCGATAGATGTGCCCTTCCGAATATCCAAGGCGTTTGGCTGCATCAGCGACTGACCAGCCTGCACGCTGCAGGAGGCCGTCAAAATCTGTCGGAAGGTTCATCAGTTATCCGCTCTCTTCTGGGTATTTTTCTGACAATATGTCTCGGCGATTCCCAAACAGCAAGAACATATTGGAAACAGATGCTCATAGTGGCTTAGAAGGCACTGTTTGTAAGGGATCATCCTGGTGCAGGTATTGCCGAAGCCTTATGTCTCCGCTGGTAGCTGACAAATGTTGACTCTCGGAAAATTTGTATCTGTTCTCAGTGGATAACGGCCGCGCAAGGCTTGGACTGAAGCAGGGGCAGAGACTTGAGGGAACAGGCTGAGCTTGATTTTGGCGCAGAGAAAGAGGGGCATGCCGGCCTTCTGGCAAATCTCCTGGATCGGTCTGACCGGGTTCTGGTCAAGAAACTGTCAAACAACGACCGGGACTGGGCGCGCTTTTCGAACAAGCACCAGGCGGGCGTTTATATCCCGGCCGAGCAACGGGAGGGAGGCTTCTTCCCCGTCCTCGAGCAAAAAGCGCGGAAGGATTTTGGGGCACCAGCGATCAGAGAGGCGTGGTTCGAAATGGCCTGGCCTCAGGCTTCAGAACGGGAGCGCGTCAAACGCACCCGGATCGTTCATTACACGAGCAAGGGTGCAGAAACCCACATGACGCATCTCCCGAAGGAGTGCTTCCGGGATCTCTCGCCGGCATCCTTTATCGTTATGGGCCGCATTTATGAGGGGGAGGGGGAACAAGCCACCTATGAATGCCTGACGGTTGACTCGGCGAGTGACGACGCAGATGTTCTCTTCACACAGCTCGACATCGCTCCTGATTTTCTAATCGGAGAGTTTGAACTGGCCCGTGTTCGCGCCCGGGAGCTGGATCGGGTCTTGGAGTTTGTGGAACAGCTGATCGCAGCGTGGAACGCAGGTACCGTAGCGGAGTTCGGCCGCCAAAGCGCGGCAATGCCAAAGACTGAGGAACTCGCTCTTCTGGCGCGTGGACAGTTCCTTGAGAAATACGGCATCGAACAACTGAATCCGTTCGTGCTCGAGCGGCCCGGTGATGCGCTCCGCGAGATCAGTCGCGTTATTGAGTGGGACCTTTTCCGTGAGTTCCAGCGCCGGGAGCGGGCCGTGGATCTTGTGCGGATCGTTCTGGGGGACGAGCCACGGGAGGTTAAGGCCTCGGATGTGATACGGCAGCTGGTCGGTGAGCTGCCAAGGATCGACGCTCTGATGCTGTCCGCGAGCCAGCAGCGTAAATCACGCGCCGGATATTCGTATGAGCATCATATCGAAGCCATGCTGGCAGGAGGTGCCATTCCGTTTGAGAAGCAGGTTGTCATTGAGGCCAGGAAGCGCCCGGATTTCATCCTGCCATCGCTCAGGTTCATTGACAGTGGTGATGCAGCGGCTGCGACGGGCCTGATCCTGAGCGCCAAGACTACGCTTCGCGAGAGGTGGAAGCAGGTTGAGCGGGAGAAGGGAGGCAGGCGGCTTTATCTGACGACTGTAGACGAGAACATCGCAAGCAACGCGATCGAGGATATGGCGTCCTTCGGCGTGCATCTCGTTATTCCGGAAAGTCTGATGGTCGCAAAAGAGACGGAATATGCGGGTCATGCAAACGTGCTGACATTTGGTCAGCTTTGCCACGATGTCGTGCTGCCTGTTATGGAGGGCTGGCGTTGATGTTGCTGAAAGTTGCGGAAGGCGTTCATTACAGCAAACAAATCAGCACGTGCCCGCGATCAATAACTAGGTTCGTGACTGCTTTGCCAGGCTGAAGGCACTTCGAAAGGTCAGGTACAGTCTTAGAAAGGTCAGGTACAGTCTTAGGACCCGGCCGCCCTCTCCCGCTTACTCTGGGCCGCCTTCGACAGCGCCTTCTGCTGAGCAGCGTTGCGATACTTCTGAACCATCTGCAGGGCGCGGTGGCCGGTTACTGATTGGATTTCAGCGTCGGAGCAGCCGGCCTCGGCCAGTTCCACCGCGGCGACATATCGCCAGCCGTGCATCGTGAATTCCTTCGCCTTCGGACCCAGCAGCGTCCGCACGCGTCGGAAGTCGGTCGACAGCATGTCGTAGGTGATCGGCTGCGTCAGGTTGCGGGCAAAGATGAAGCGTCCTTTGCGCGGTGTCTGGGCTAGGACCTCTCGCAGTTTTGCGGGGCAGTAGATCTGCAAGCGTGTGCCGGTCTTTTCTTGGATCACGCTCATGAATTCGCCGTCGAAGTGCTCCCACTCCATCTTGACCAGGTCGCCGGCGCGCTGGCCGGTTCCGGTGCCCAGATAGAACGCCAGCAGGGCCCGGTACTCTCCGTTCTTCTCGCAGCAGTTGATCCAGGCCTTCTGCAGCCATTCCGGCCAAGGCTGGAATTCGCGTTGGGCGCCGAAAAGCTGGATACCCTTGGCGGGGTTCTTGACCGGCCATTCAAGCTCTAGCTCCGCAAAATTCATCAGAAGCGAGACGACCTGGACATACCAATCGGCTTTGCGCGGTGTGTCAGACAGCTTCTCATGCGCTGCCCGGATCTGCGCGCGTGTGACCTTGGTCACGTCCTTGTCTGCGTTCTTTTCCAAGATTGCGTCGATGAACTTTGCATAGCGCGCGCGGGTGCTGGGGGCGAGCTTGAGGAACTTCGGGCTCGACTTGTAACAGGTCGCGAGCTCGCGCCACGTGTGCTTTGGCTTTTTGGGCTGCAAGGCATCGTTCGTTCCCGATCGGATAGACCAGTACGCGCGATCATACTCTGGGCTGTCCTCGTTGTCGGGCAGCTGAATGTAGCGTTCGCGCGTCTTGCCGTTTTCTTGCCAGGTAATGCGGTAAAAGTTGCGCCACCTTCCGCGGATCTTCTTCCGGCAGGTGTAGGGCTTGCGCGCGCGTGTCAAAGCTCGAATCCTTCGGCGACCTTGGGCTTGTGCCCGCGCATGATTGCCGTCAGTTCGCTGACGTCCCAGCGGTCAAAAGACGTAGGCCCGGGCAGGGCCCCATCATCCACCAATCTGCGGAATTCGGTTGGCTTCATGTCCAGAAGCCGCGCGGCCGTGCGTTCGGATGCGAATAGGGGTGCGCGTTCCGGTTTCATGGGATGCTGACCTCGATGATCTCTCGCACTTCATCCATTGTCAGCTCGTGGTCACGCGTCGCGAATTCAGGGCTGCTGACGTAAAGCGCAGTGAGCAGGGCGCTGCGTGCCAGAACTAGAAGGCCAAGGCTGGCGGTGGTCCAGGGCAGCATTGTTGCTGCGTAATGGATGAGGGGCATGAAGTTCTCCGTCGCTGTACGAAGAACATGTCAGGGACAAATATCCCCGTCAATGCCTTTAGGGATTAAAGTCCCCGTATCGCGCGGGGTGAAGCGCTCGGCAGCTATTCAAGGATAACTTCGAAGTAGGGCTTTCGGTGGCGAGTGAGGCAGCAGAAGCAAGGCTTGCTACCTACTTCTACTTGAAGTGGTTCCTTTGGTCGCCTTGCGGTTGACGCTTGGGAAGCATTCCGCCTAACGTGAACATAAGGCGAACTGAACGAGACGTGGATGATAGAAGAGGAAGTTTTAGAGGTCCTGCGAAAAGTTGTCAGCCTACCTCACGGGCCGGACCGGCGCGGCCTCGTGCAGCAGCTTGCAGGATCTCCCGCTCTGCCTCTGTTAATTCACTGTATAGACGAGCAATCTCGGATCGGACTGTTGCCAAATCATCACCGAGAAACTCGTCGAGCGTGACGCCGAACGCATGGGCGACCTTTACGGCATCGTCTACGTTTGTGCGTTGAGTCCGGCCTTGGTGCAGCTTCTTTAGTTGTTCTTCAGAAACACCTGAAACCTGCGCCACCTTCTTGATGGACCAGCCTGGCTGCTTCACAGCTTCAACAAATGCTTCTCTGAACGACCTTGTCATACTTGAGAGGTTATTTCAGCGCGCTCTCCTGAGATAGGAGATAATTGTCCCTTGACAGGATGGGGATAAAAGTACCCTATGACAGCATGACCCGCGATATACTCATAGCACACATAGAACGGTTTGCCTCTCAGCGAGGGATCGCGCCTGCAACTGTAACTAGTCGAGCTGTCGGTAATAGCCGCCTTTATCATCGGCTGAAGTCCGGCGGCGGCTGCACACTCGATGTTGCTCAGCGGATCGTCAGCTACACCTGCAAAGAAAGTCGCGAGAGGGCGACGACGTGATGTCATGCGCCCTCTCAAGCCAGTGTTATTCGAGTTCATTTTCATCGCACCAACATGGGGCAGTTTTGATGAAAAGTCTTTCACAACAGGATATTGACCGCAGAGAGAACGCGGGGCTCATTTACGCCGCATTCCGTGCGCCTTCCCAAGCCGAAATCGCCGAAACGACGGCCCGCTACCTGCACCAGGCCGCAGGCCGGGACGTTTCCACCCGCACCGTGATCAACTGGCTTCAGTGCAAGCATGACATGCCGGCGTGGGCCTACAAGTCCATCGCCAAAGCCATTCATAGGGTCGAGACCCTGGCCCGGAAGATCGAGGGCTGAGCCATGTGGATTGTCCAAGCCATCATCATCCTTCCGCGGTTCTTCATCGTGCGCCTGTCGCGCGCGGTGGCGATCCGCGTCGGAAAAGTGATGAAGAATTCTTCACAGAGAGAGCGCCATGACCCCTGACCACACCCATAGGGGCGGGCCGGAAGACGTCACTGCGCCGCCCTACTGGCCGCACGCGGCCCGGCGACGGCGCCACTGATCCACAACCATGCAGGGACGCCGGCAACGGCGTAAGGAAGATGCGAAAACCGTCAACGCGTAAGGCACCGCCCTTGGGCGCGCCTGTCCGCAAACGCCGCAATCCGGAAGGGGAGGCCCAGCGCGCCATCGTCAGCACGTTGCGCATGGTCCTGCCCAAGGGATCTATTGTGCATCACGCCGCAAACGAGCTGCCGGGCGGAAGAACCATGAAAACCCAGCAGGCGATCCGCAAGGCGCTGGGCGCGTGGCCGGGCTTTCCAGACCTGGTGGTCATCGCCGAGGGCCGGCTGATGCTGATGGAGGTCAAGAGCGCCACCGGCCGCCTGAGCGAGGCGCAGGAGGCATTCCGCGACCTGATGCTGGGGCAGGGGGTGCCCTGGGCGCTGGTGCGGTCGGTAGACGATGCGCTGGGCGCCCTGCGCGATCACGGTTTCAAGCTGAACATAAGAGGGGGCGCCTGATGCAAGACCTGCGCAGTCTGCCTGAGCGGGTGCCGCCGGCACCGGCAGGGAGGGGGTCATGAGCCACCATGCGACGAACTGGGCGATCCAGCAGCGGGGATTGCCGCCCGCCACCAAGCTGGTGCTGTGGTACCTCGCCGATCGCCACAACCCGGACTTTGGCTGCTTCCCGTCACAAGAGCAGCTGGCCGAGGATGCCGAGATGTCGCGGTCATCAGTTTGTAATCATCTGCGCCGGCTGCAAGAGATGGGGCTGATCCGTCGTCAGCAGCGCATCGACCCGAAGACCAGGCGGCAGCAATCGACCCGGTACATCCTTGGGTTCGAGAAGGACTTTGCGCAAGGGCCGAGTCCAGATTTTGGACACGGGGCTGATGATGCCGCGCCCGGAACGGAGGTGGAACAAGCACTGGAGCCGTGTCCAGATATTGCACACGGAGCCGTGTCCAAATCTGAGAGCGAGCCGTGTCCAAATTCGAGCGAAAGCCGTGTCCAGATTTTGGACACTAACCCTGTAAGGGAACCTTTAAGGGAACCTGTAAAGGAGGAGGGCGCGCAGGCGCGCTTTCGATCGGTTTTCAGTGAAGGGTTCTGGGAGGCGCTGCTTCAGGCGCTGGGCTTCCACCTGGACGCTGAGCTGCCGGACTGGTGGCAGGGCGAGAAGGCCAAGGCCCATGTGCTGCGCTGGCACGATGAGCTGGGGCTGTCTGAGGACGTTATCCTGACCATCGCCGCCGCCAGCCGTCGGTATCAGCCCGAGCCGCCCGAGGGGCCGAAAGCGCTGGATCGCCTGATGAAGCGGGCGCGGGGATCCCGGAAGGCAGAACCGCAGGCCCAGCGCCAGGCGACCGAGCAGGAGAAGCTGGCGTTCTTTGCCGAGTGGCTGAACGGCGACCGCCCGCTGCCGTCCTCGGCGATCTCTGGCAGCGTGCGCGATGCGTTGCTTGCAGCCGGACTGGTCACGCCGGAGCGGATGCGCGAGCGGGGGATCCGCTGATGATCCCCTACGCCAGCGCCTTCCGCAGCGCCTCATTCACGAACGCGCTCTTGTTGCCGACGGCTTCCAGTTTCTCGGCAACGTCGGGATCGATCATGAAGTTCTGCCGCACCTTCCGTTCAAAGGGGAGCATCGAGGGGCGGCCACGCTTTGCCCTAGCGAAGAAGTCGTCGCCGAGCTCATCCACCTCTCCGTTCCGGTCGATCAGGGCCTTATCCTTGCTCATAGCGCTTCCTTTCTCTCTCATTCGCCTTGCGCAGGCTGATGACGCGAAGGGCATCGCCCCGCACGCACCACGCCACCACGCAGAGGCGGCCGTCGATCGGGACGATGCTTACAAAGCGGCGCTCGGCGTAGTCTTCCCGGGTATCTTCCGCCGTAAGCGCTTCATCCCACTCAGCCTCGGAGACCGACGCGAAGTCGAGCCCGCGTTCTTGCAGCGTCCTGTCTCGCTTTGCCGGGTCCCATTCGATCTTCATGGGTTTTATATACACACGTTAAATCACCTCTTCAATAAAAGTGTGTATAAAAATTGGAGGGCGGCATGATTGAGACGCAAGCACCGGCCCCGCTGTCCAACTACAGGAGGATTGCGCGTTATCTTTGCACGGTCTGGCCGGAGACGGGGCGCACCCGCATCAAATGCCACCTGACCCTGCGCGAGACGGAGTTCGCCAACCTTGACCAGCTGCACGGCGCCATCGCCTCGGGCGAAGGTTCGCGGGATGCCGACTACCGTAAGGCCATGCGCTGGTGCGAGCGCGCACATCGGCACATGCCGGAGCCGCGTCCAGAGTGGCAGCCATGAGTGACGTGACTTTGGATCTACCGGTGACCTGGCGGCAGGAAGGCGACATAGCCGTGCTGATGCTGGGAGAGGTGGAGGCGGGCCGGGTCTGCAGCCGCCTGAGCTGCAGCCCAGCGCACATGTGGATGTTCATGCTGTTGCCTGTGCCGATATGGACGGGAGCACGGTCACATTTCGCGGCTCGCCATGAGCTGACGGAAGCCCTGCGCGCTTGGGTCGCCAAGGCAGGGCTTTCGGATCCTGGCAGGGTGAATTGAGGCTGCCATGGCTGACATGAGCGACATCGGCGCGATGCAGCGTCAGATCGAGGAGCTTCGCGCACAGGTGGAGCAACGCGACCGGCTGCTGAAGCGGGCGAACGACATGCTGAAAGCGGCAGGCCGCCCCTCGCCACCGCACCTGGCAACAGTCGAGCGTCAGGACGAGCTGAACGTGTCGCACTGGCCGGTGACGGAGTTCGCCATGGGCGCTGGGCGTCACCTTCCACTGCCCGAGACGCTGGAGGACATCGCCGAGGTGATTGGTCGCGAGCTGGCGCTACGGCTGTCAGAGGCACTGCCCACGGCCGGTGCGCGCGCTTGGCGCAAGATGGTCTATGTGCCCCAGGTGATGCGCCCGGATCATCCGCTGGTGCAGATCCTCGGCCCTGAGGCGGCGGAGCGGCTGCGGCGGTCGCACACGAACATGATCCTTGAGGTTCCGGTCTGCGCCAACATTCGGCGGGCCTACCGCAAGCACGTGATCCGGCAGCTGCGCGGCGAGGGGTACAGCGCAGCCACGATCGCCAGGATGGTGGGGCAGGGTAAGGCAGCCGTCGATAAGGTTATCACTGAGGCCAGCTAATCCTAGGGCGCGAGCAGCCCGCAGCGCCGGTCGGCTCTGCCGGCGCTGCCAGTTGAGACCCAATCAAAACGGGAACATTTTGTAATTCAGGGTGCAGGAGCCGACAGCGCTTTGGGACAGGCATCCATGCCTGAAGTCTGTCCCTCCGGCGTCACGAGCTTGGACGGCTTAGCATGGCCGATCATCAGCAGGCATCATCAGCTCACGCCCCTGCAAGGTTGCTGCAATCTTTTCCTGCAACTCACTATCGGAGAAAGGCTTGCTGAGAACCTGTCGGTCGCTGAAATGGCTGGGCAAACCGCTCGCGCCGTACCCGGTACTGAACAGGAACGGGATGCTGCGGTCGCGGAGCACTTCTGCAACTGGAAATACCTGTTCACCAGCTACGTTGACGTCAAGGACAGCAAGGTCAATGTCGGCCTTTGCCGCGATCTCCAGAGCCGGAGTGACACGCGCAATGGATGAGACAACTTCACAGCCCAGTGCTTCCAGCATGTCCTCGATCATCATGGCAACGACGCCTTCATCTTCAACAAGCAGAACTTTCACACCGGTGAACTGGGTCATGCATCTTTCGCTTCTATAAGAATGGTCATGCGGCATGAAACACCCTCCGGATGGAAGGTGAGGTCAAATTCTCCCCCAAGATCCCGTTCGATACAGTGCTCCATGAGACGAGTGCCGGTACCCCTACGAGTCGGCGGAATAACCTGTGGTCCTCCAGACTCCTGCCATTCGAGGACCAGCATCCTACTGCCGTGCCGCTCCTTGATCTGCCAAACAAGAGAGACCGCGCCAGCATCCCCTGTAAGCGCTCCATATTTGAGGGCGTTGGTGGCGAGCTCGTTGAGGGTCATGGTGAGATTTAGCGCAACCCGCGTGTTGAGTTCGATCGAGGGGCCGTCGATCATCAGACGCGCGGGCGAGTTTCCGACAATCGGAGACAACACTTCGCTGGCAAGCAGACCGAGAGGAGCGTCAGTCCAGTGCCGCTTGGTCAGCAAGTCGTGAGCCCGTGAGAGAGCCAGCACTCTGCCCACGAAGCGGTGTAGAAAATCATCAATATCGTCAGCGTGTCTGGCCGTCTGCCCAGCCAGAGACTGCACAGTGGCCAACGTGTTCTTGACGCGATGATTCAGTTCGTCGATAAGAGTTTTCTGCCGGATCTCTGCTTGCTTGTGGTGCGTGATGTCGACCAGCATGTTGACCGCGCCTACAAGGTTGCCCTCGCAATCGTAAAGGGGTGTCGGGTATGGGATGAACGGGATACGGCTGCCGTCAGGCCGCTCCGCGATGGCCTCTACCCCGCGGACAGGCCGATTTTCTTTCAACGCTATTGCCATTGGGCACTGGTCGTGCGGCAGCAACGTGCCGTCCGGGTTAAATAGGCGCCAACTGACGCACCACATGTCGCCCGGCTGAGGCGTGCGCCCTGACATCTCAACAGCGGCCTTGTTGAAGAAAGTAATGCGCCCTGTCGCATCTGTTGTATACACGGCTGCTGGCAGCGCCTCGAGCAGATCGCGCATATGCTGCTCACTCGAGCGGAGCATATCCTCCATCTGCTTTGCGATGGTGATGTCCTGGACCACGCGCACGCCGTAGCGGAACCCGCCAGCTTCATCACGAACTGTCGAGCTGCGTGTTTCAAGATGGATTATAGTACCGTCAGGCTTCCTGGCTCGCTTGTGCAACGTGTAGTTGTCTAGCTCGCCGGCCACTTGACGCCCATAAAGCGCAGCGTCCTCCTTTCGATCATCCTCATGCGCATAGTCGAAGAAGGTCATCTGCAGAAGCTCGTCTTGGAAGCGTCCAAGCATCTCGCATAAAGCGTCGTTGACCCGGAGTAGGCGCCCGGACGGATCCGCCTCGGCAATTCCCACGGTGGCTGCTTCGTAGGTGGCCGCCAAGCGCTCCTCGGAGTCACGACGGGATCTTTCGGATTCGTGCAGATCGGTTACATCCGTAGTGAAGCAGCGCGTGTTGATGAACTTTCCGTCGCTGAACCGGCTATTGGACGTGATCAGCACATGCTTGATGGAGCCGTCCTTGGCGCGGAGGCGGGCCGGATAGCGTTCCAGATTTTCGCCTCGTGAGAGCCGGGTAAGGATGTCCCCTATAACGGGCGCATCAACGTGAAATTCCGCGATGTGACGCCCGATATACTCCTCAGGACTATAACCGAGAAGAGCGAGTTCGGCCCGGTTCGCCCGATGAATAGTGCCGTCTCCCCTAACAATGTGGAGGCCGATCGCGCTGTTTTCAAAGAAGTCGTTCAAGTCGGAATTCGCGCGCCGAACCTCCTCTTCGGCCGCCTTCTGTGCTGAGATATCCTGAAAGCAGTTTATCGCGCCCTGGATTCGCCCATCATGGTCCCGCAACGCGCGGATGTTCACCAGTGCCGTAAAGCGTGACTCGTCCGGTCTCTCCATGACGACTTCGGCATTCCGGGTGGGCTCGCCTGTTGATACCGCTACAGCCACGGGGCAGATGTCGTGTGGCAGCAGCGATCCATCTACTCGAAACAAGCGATGCGAGCCGCAAAAGCGCTCGCGCTTCTCATCTAGCGAAGGGGAACGCCCCCAAAGCTCGGCCGCCTCAGCGTTGTATCGGACCAGCCAGCCTTCATCGTCGCACAGATAGACAGCTCCCGGTATCGCATCCAAGGCGTTAGGCGCCGCTGTCACAAGCGCATCAAATTCTGTCAGCCGCCGAGCGGGCCGCGGAAATTCCTCCACATTCATGTTAGTCTCCTTACTCCCTCGCCGGTGGTCTGGCGTGTTTTCTTGGGCCAACCCCTCATAACGTTTTTAGTTCACGAGAGGTTCCAGCTCTTGTGTCCATGGTTAGCGAGTGAGCCAGCTAAACCAAGACCAGCCCTTGGCCGCTGGCGCCCTCATGACGATCATTGGCCACCCGATCCGGGAACGGCCGGTGTCCTATAGGGACGGGGCACTCTTGTCGTAATTATCCCGGCGGTGCAACACTTTAACGTCAACTTCGAGCCATCAGACTCAGCGCTGACCAGCCAAGGGCGAGGTGAGGTGCCGTGCCTCAGGACAGGGCTGCTTTAGGATGCAGAGAGGAGGCCCCGTGTTCTGACGCATCTGGCATCCGGCGCCTTGAAAGGAACACATTCAACGCTCACTGCACCGGGTATTCTCCGCTGAACGCGCCAGAGGCGCGGCGTGAAATTCGCCACAATCTTCAGACATTGGCAGCAGGAAAGCGGAATGTCTGACGGGAACCCCTGGCACCTCGATAAGCGCGTGCCTGTCGTTTTGATCCTCACGATCGCACTGCAGACGGGCGGCGCGATCTGGTGGGCCGCGACGATCGCAGGCGAGGTGCGGCAACACAAGGTCAACATCGACCGTCACAGCACGCAGATCGAGGCGCTGGTTGCGGTGCAAAACGCTCAGGCCGTTACCAGCGCCCGGACCGAGCAGGAGCTTGTTGGCATCCGCCGCAGTCTCGATCGGCTCGACCGAGGGCAAGAAACGACGCTTCAGCTCCTGCGCCAGCTTTTGCCAATGACGGGGAACTGACGATGCACTATCAGAACTGGACGCAGGCCGAGCCCGGGTGGCGCTGGGCCAACTTTTCGCCGCGCGAGCTTGCGTGCAAGGGAACCGGGCAGTTGCGGATAGACGAGGCCGCGCTTGACCGCCTGCAGGCGCTGCGAACCCGGCTCGGCCGGCCGATCGTCCTTACCTCCGCCTATCGGTCGCCCGAGCATAACCGCCGTGTTGGCGGGGCAGGGGGCAGCCTGCACCTGCAGGGCCGCGCCTTCGACGTGCGGATGGACAACCATGACCCACACGAGTTCGAGGCTGCGGCGCGTGAGGTTGGGTTCACGGGGTTCGGCTATTACCCGAAACAAGGGTTCATGCACATCGACACCGGCTCCGTCCGCACATGGGGGACGCCGTTCCCACGGTCGAAGACCGCTCTGCCGCCCGAGCCTCGGGTTGATCACGGCGAGCGCGCCTCGGCCGCATCGTCGACCACGGTACAGGCAAGTGCCGTGCAGATCGCATCGGGTGCCGGTGCGGCCGTCGCGGCGGTGGGCGCGCTTGATGGCACGGCGCAGGTCTTCGCCCTCGCGTTTGGTGCGATCGTGGTGCTGGCGGGCATCTGGATCATGCGCGAGCGCCTGCGCAAGTGGGCCGCGGGCGAGAGGTAATGTGGATTCGGCTGCAAATCTATGCGGTTCTGGCCTTGGCATTCGTGCTGGGGCTGCTGCGCTGGCGATCGCAGGCGGTGAACAGGGCTGTGAATGACACGCTTGATCGGCTGAGGGCGCAGGACCTTGAGACCCACATCAAGACCCGTGAGAGGATCGACCATGCGAAGCGTTCCATGCCTGACGCTGATGCTGCTCGTAACTGGCTGCACCGCCGCCACGATGGAGAGCATTAGCGAACCTGCCTTCTGCGCCGGCACGCGCGAGCTGCGCGACGATCACGTGCGTGAGCTGCGGCGCGACGACACGCCCGATGGCGTTGTGCTGACCGGGGCCCGGCTGGTGCGCGCACTGGATGACGGATGTGCGGCCGCTGGCGCGAAATGATGGGTCCTTTCGCGGGGGTATGGCGCGCGGGTATGAGGCCACCGCAGAAAACCATTTGTGCGAGCAGGACAGAACGACGGGTTATTATTATACACAGGCCGCTATGAGCAATCGCAAGGGAACAGGGAAAGCCGTCAACAGGACGGAACTTGCCGAGTTTTTCGGCGTCGCAATGCCCACTATCGACCACTGGGTGCGTACCGGTTGCCCGTCCGTGGAGCGAGGCGGCAAGGGCAAGGCTTGGGTGTTCAACACGGCAGACGTTGCCGCATGGCGTGAACAGAAGATCCGGGACGAGGCACGGGGCGTGTCCGAACTGGGATATGAAGAACTTACGCGACGAAGGCTTGCGGCACAGACTGCGCGCGAGGAACTGGCACTTGCGAAAGAATTGGAAGAGGTGGCCCCGGTCTGGCAGATGGAAAAGGCGATGCAGAGCGCGTTTGCCGAAGTACGTGCGGCCATGCGGAACGTACCAAGCCGGGCGGTGCGCCAGCTGGTGGGAGAGACGGACGAAGCCCGTTTCAAAGCGGTTCTGCTGGACGAGGTGGATCAGGCCCTGGTAGCGCTTTCGCAGTCTTCGCTGGTGGATGTGGCCGAACTTGAACCTGACGATGATGGCGAAGACGAATGAGCTTTGCAGCCCGCGATTTCGCCAACGCGGCCATAGTGGCCGCTGCCGTCGCGCGGGCATCCCGGCAGCTGCGTCCGCCGCCCAACCTCAAGCCCAGCCAATGGGCGGAGCAGAACGTCAAGATCCCCGTCGGAAACGCTATCCCCGGGCTGATCCGGTTCGACAATGCCCCGTATCAGCGGGAGCCGCTTGATCTAACGGCCGATCCTTCATGCCACCAGATCACGCTGCAATGGGGCGCGCAGGTGGGCAAGACGCTGTTGGCGCTGTGCGCGCAGGGCTATCGCATCGGCCAGAATCCTACCTCGCAAATCATGATGCAGCCGAGCCAGGGCGATCTGCAGACCTGGCTGGAAACCAAGTTCAACCCGCTGATCGACGCCAACGAAGATCTGCGCAGTACGATCGCCAAGCCGCGGGGCCGGGACGGTATAAACAACCAGCGCATGAAGTCCTATCCCGGTGGGTTCATCATGTTCAGCTGGGCCGGCTCGCCCAAGACGATGCGCGGTCGGTCAGCGCCCTTTATCGTTTGCGACGAGGTGGACGGTTACGATCGAACGGCCGAAGGCCATCCGGTCAGCCTGCTATGGCAGCGTGCGGCCACGTTCGAGGATGACAAGAAGCTTATCACGATCTCTACGCCGACGATCAAAGGTGTGAGCTTTATTGAAAATGCGTTCGAGCAGGGCGATCAGCGCCGCTTTCATGTTGCCTGCCCGCATTGCGGTACCCACCAGCCCCTGAAATGGGCGGGCGTGAAGTGGGATAGGGACGAGGCGGGCGAGGATCTGCCGCTGACTGCGCGCTATGTGTGCCAGGCCCATGACCCGGAGACGGGAGAAGTCACCTGCGGCAGAGCGTGGAGCGACGGCGAACGCGTCGCCGCGATCCGCAACGCAGAGAAGATGGGGGCGGGCTGGAAGGCAGCAAAACCGTTCCGCGGGCATGCGTCGTTTCACCTGAGCGAGCTGTATTCATGCTTTCGCAAGCTGTCGAGCATCGTCCAGTCGTTTCTGGAAAAGAAGGCCGCAAACGACCTGCAGACCTTCGTCAACGTCAGTCTGGCCGAGACCTGGGAGGAACACGGCGACCAGAACGACGCCAGCGAACTAATGGCTCGGGCAGAGGAATATGCGGCGCCCGTGCCGCAGGGCGGGGCGGTGCTGACCGCAGGCATCGACATGCAGGAGGATCGTCTGGAAGTTGAGACGGTCGCATGGGGTCTTGGGGAAGAAAGCTGGTCGATCGACTACAAGGTGCTGTGGGGCGATCCGCTGCGCGACGAGGTCTGGGAGGATCTGGACGATTATCTGTCCCAGACCTTCCTGCACCAGTCTGGCGCCCAGCTCGGCATCAGCGCCGCTGCCTTGGATACCGGTGGCAACTCTGGCTATACCCAAGCGGCCTATGAATACGTGCGCAAGCGCCGCGGCCACCGGCTGTTTGCCGTCAAAGGGGGCGGGAACTGGGGCAGCCCAGTCGTCAGTTCCCCCAGTCGCAAGCGCAGCGGCCGGCGTGCCCGGAAGGTTGATCTGTTCACTGTGGGGAGTAACGAGGCAAAGCTGATCGTCATGCGCCGCTTTGCACTGACTACGACCGGGCCCGGCTATTGCCATTTTCCCAGGGACCGGGACCCCGAATGGTTTGACCAGGCAACCGCGGAACGGCTGGTCGTGAAGCACATCAAGGGCGTACCATATCGGGAGTGGTATCAGACCCGCCCGCGGAACGAAGCGCTTGATTGCCGGGTCTATGCCTATGCAGCGCTGAAGATCATCAACCCAGACATACCGGCCGCAGTGAGACGGCTCGGGGTGCTGGAACCGCCGCGTGACGACATCCCGGACGAGCCCGAGAACACGGCGCGGCCGAAGCGTATGCCGCCTCGCCCGAGTACCGCGCCGAAAAACCCGCCAGAGGAACCGAACGCCGCAGAGCCACAGAGTAAGCCGAAACGATCGGCGCGCTCGCGGCCGCGTCGTCGGATCTCTGGATGGGTGAACGGATGGGGCTAGTTCCTGAGCGAATTTCTGCGGGGGTAAATCTCGATTTCAGGGTAACAAAAACCGCCTATCCGGCCCCGGATTGGGCAGTTTCCCTGATCCTGCGGGGGCCAGCCGCTATTGACGTGCCGGCGGTCGCGGCCGATCGGCAGCACCATTTCAAGGTTTCGGCGCCGGTCACGTCCGAATGGGCGCCTGGAGTTTATTGGTGGGTACTGCGCGCGACGCGGGGTGATGACGTTGTTCAGATTGACGAGGGTCAGCTAACGGTCGAGCTAGACCTTGCAGTTGCCGCTGCGGGGTTCGACGGCCGATCACACGCCGAGCGCGTCCTGCGGGCGATCGAGGCCGTGATCGAGGGCCGGGCGTCGCTCGATCAGCAGTCTTACCAGATCAACAACCGGTCGCTGGCGCGTACGCCGATCCCTGACCTGCTGCTGTTGCGCGACCGTTACCGCGCCGAGCTGCGCCGCGAGAAGATGGCGGCGCAAGGCAAGGGGCTGCTCGGCCGGCAAGTCAAAGTGAGGTTCTGTTAAGTGCTGGGATTTTTGAAGCGGAGCATCGCCGACACAGCGATTGAGACGGCCGCCACGTCGCCTGCTGCGCTGCCGCGGCCCGGCCGGCGCCTGCCTGCGTTCGGCCGCATGATGGCGCGCATGTTCGACGGCGCTCGCACAGGGCGCCTAGAGGGCGATTGGCCAACGACGCCGCTGCCGGCAGACGATGTTATCCGGCGAAATCAACGGATCCTTGTCGCGCGTTCGCGTGAGCAGGCCACGAACAACGACTACATGCGTTCGTTCCTGCGCATGTGCCGGCAGAACATCGTGGGGCCGCGGGGCGTGCAGCTGCAAGCGCAGCCGAAAGACGCGAACGGGACCGTCGACAACGACGCCGGCGAGGCGATCGAGGAAGCGTTCCGGGAATGGAGCAAGGCGCAGAACTGCGACATTACCGGGCGCCGGTCGTGGCGCGCCATGCAAGGCGGGGCCGTCGTCAGCGCGGCGAAAGACGGCGAGTTCATGTTCCGCAAGGTGTTCGGGACTGCGGCCGGCGAGTGGGGGTTCGCGCTGCAGGCCCTCGATCCGCAGCGTTGCCCCGTCGATTTCGACGAGGCGCGGCGCCGCGACGGGACGTTCGTCCGGCACGGAATCGAGTTCAGCCGCTACGGCAAGCCAACGGCGTATTACTTCACGGCGACCGACGACGAGCAGGCGGATTACCACTATGGCGGGCGCCGGTTTGTTCGCGTTCCGGCCAACGAGATCATTCACGGGTTCCTCGACGAAATGGTCGGGCAGAAACGCGGGCTGCCTTGGACGGCAACCGCCCTGTGGCGCATGCAAATGATGAAGGGGTTCGAGAACGCAGCCCTTGTGAACGCCCGCGTCGGCGCAGCCAAGGGCGGGTTTTTCGAGTGGGAAGAAGGGTACGGACCGGATCCCGAGGACGATCTCGACGAAGAAGTGACGATGGAGGTTGAGCCCGGGGTCTACCAGGAGCTGCCGCCCGGCTTGAAGATGAAGGAAGTGAACCCGCAGTACCCGAGCGGCGAGTTTGCGGTCTTCATCAAGGCGATGCTGCGTGGGATGGCCTCGGGCCTGGGGGTTGCCTACAACAACCTGGCGAACGACCTGGAGAACGTAAATTTCTCCTCGATCCGGCAGGGGGCGCTCGACGAGCGCGAGAGTTGGAAAGATCTACAGGAATGGCTGATCGAGCAGCTGATCGAGCCGGTGTTCGAGGAATGGCTGCCGCGGGCACTACTAGCCGGCAGGATTCGCCTGCCGAGCGGTAGCCCGTTGCCCGCCGCGAAGATCGACAAGTTCCGCCGAGTCATGTGGCAGCCGCGGCGCTGGGCATGGATTGACCCGAGCGCCGAGGTCAAGGCGTCGATCGACAGTAAGAACAACATGCTCGCGTCGCCGGGGCAGATCATTCGCGACACTGGGCGGGATCCCGACACGGTCTGGCGCGAGATGGCGTCGGACATTGAGGCCATGCGCTCGGCGGGGATCCCCGAGAAATTCATCATGGCCGCGATGGGGCAGAAACAGGAAGGGGGCGGCAATGCTGCACAGCAAGACGCTGGCGTTTAGCGCGGCGCTGGTCGGACTCGACCTGACGCGCGGGATCACGCCAGAACAGATCAACGCGAAGGCTGGGAGCGCCGGGCTTTCCCGGGTCGGCGAGGTCGCGACAATCGACGAGGAGGCGCGGACGGTCGACCTTGCGTTCTCATCCGAGGCGCCAGTCGCCCGATGGTTTGGTGACGAGGTTCTGGACCATTCACCGGGAGCTGTCGTGCTGAGCCGGATGGAAAACGGTGCCGCGCTGCTGGTCGACCACGACTGGCGCGATCAGGTCGGCGTTGTCGAGCGGGTGACCATCGACGACGACCGGCGCGGCCGAGCCGTTGTCCGGTTCAGCCGGTCGGCCCGAGGGCAGGAGATCTGGCAGGACATCGTCGACGGGATCCGCCGGCACGTTTCGGTCGGCTATTCCGTTCGCAAGATCGAGGTCGAGACCCGCAAGGGCCAGACTGATCTCGTTCGCGTCACGGAATGGGAGCCCCATGAAATTTCGATCGTCAGCGTTCCGGCCGACCCGAGCGTCGGGATTGGCCGCCGCGCCGAGAACCCGCCAGAGGAAGCCCACGCCGAGGCCAGCGATACTGACGGCACAAGCGGGTTGCCCGCTGACGAGGCATCGCAACAACGGAAGGTGCGAAACATGAAAACGAAGGTGCTGCGCGACGCCCAGGGCAACCTTGTGCGTGCAAAGGTGGATGAGAACGACCAGATCGTCGAGGTTCTCGAAGTGATCGAACGGGCCGGGGATGACCTAAACGCCGCCTGTCGCGCTGCGACCGAGGCCGAGCAGAACCGGACGCGGATGATCCTGGAAATGGGCGAGCGTTACGGCGCGGCCGATCTCGCCCGCGATCACGTGCGTGATGGCGCGACCCCCGAGGCATTCCAGGCCGCGCTGCTGGAACACATGAACCAGAGCCGCGGCGGCAACCTGCTGCACGACGGCGGCGATGGCGATGTCGGCCTGAGCGACTGCGAGGTGCGGCAGTTTTCGTTTGTTCGTGCGCTGCGCGCCTTGGCAAATCCGACCGACCGCAGCGCGCAGGAGGCTGCCGCGCTTGAATTCGACGCCAGCCGGGCCGCCGCGCGGCAGCTGGGCCGGGACCCTGAAGGCATCCTGATCCCGCCCGACGTGCTGCGACGCACCCTGACGACCGCGACCAGCGGCGCGGCGCCGGGCGAAACGGGCGGTTACTCGATTGCAACCGACCTGCTGTCGCAGTCGTTCGTCGAGATGCTGCGCAACCGCGCCGTTGCGATGCGCCTTGGCACCAGCATGGGTGGTCTGGTCGGAAACATCCTGGTGCCGCGGCAGGTTTCGGGGGCGACCGGCTACTGGATTGGCGAGGACGAGGATGCGCCGGAGCAGAACCTAGAGCTCGACCAGATCGGCATGACCCCGAAGACGGTCGCTGCGCTGTCGGAAATTACCCGGAAGCTGTTGCTGCAGTCGTCGCTTGACGTCGAGGCACTGGTACGCCGGGACCTGGCCGCCGCGCTGGCGCTTACGATCGACAAGGCGTTCTTCTATGGTTCAGGCGCCGGGAACCAGCCGCGCGGCATCGTGAACTATAACGGGATAAACGCCGTCGAGTTTGCGGCGGCTGGCGGTCTGCCGTCCTATGCCGACGCCGTCGCGATGGAAAGCGAGATCGCCGCGGACAATGCCGACGTCGCAAGCATGGCTTATGTGCTGAATGCGCGCATGCGGGGGCACATGAAGACGACGCCGAAATTCGCGGGCGGGACCGATCAGGGCGTGCTTTGGGAAACCGGCAACACGGTCAACGGCTACCGCGCCGAGGTGACGAACCAGATCGAGAACGGCGACGTGATCTTCGGCAACTTTGCCGACGCGCTGATCGGCCTTTGGGGCGGCCTTGAGATCAACGTCGACCCCTACACGCACAGCGCCAAGGGCCGCCTTCGCATCGTTGCATTTCAGGACGTCGATTTCGTGCTGCGGCGCACGGAGAGCTTTGCTGTCGGACGTTCCGCCGCTTCCGGCCAGTAATCCCGGCAAGAGAACCGGGGCCGCGCGTTGCAGCCCCGGGCTGATAATACAGAGGGTCCGACATGACGAAACGAGTTCAGTTGAAGCTGACGGGAGCGATCGTGCTCGCAGGCGAGGTCCGCCGCGCCCGAGAGGTCGTCGAGGTCGACGGATCGACCGCGCGCAATCTGCTGGCGCGCGGCAAGGCCGTCCTGGACGCCATCCAGCCCGACGAGGGCGAGACGGTTCCCGCGCTGTCGGAACTGACCGTTCCGGAGCTGCGCGAGCTCGCGGTGGAATACCAGATCGCCGACGCAAGCAAGATGAAGAAGGACCAGTTGATTTCCGCAATCGAGAGAATCGAGGGGGCTGCCTGAGCCATGCTGTCGCCCGGCTGGGAGAACCTCGACGACTTCCTGCGCCTAGGCGAATTCGCGGTTGTGGCACGGATCGAGACGCTGGCCGGCGAGGTGCGGGAAGTGCGCGGCATCTATGACGAGCCGTTCCTGAACGCCGAGCTGGGCGAGTACGATCTCGACACGGTGCAGCCGCGGTTCCTGTGCCGCGCCGACCAAGTCAACGGGGTTACCCGAGGCGACATTCTGGCGGTCAACGGGAAGGTCCTCGACGTGATGGGCCCGCCCCAAGCTGACGGCACCGGCATGGCAACGCTGCGCCTGACATTGCAGGAGTAGCAACAATGCTGGGCGTGCAGATCGACGCCGCCGAACTCAAAGGGCTCGCCGATGCCTTGGGCGCAACGGAAAAGCAGGTCGAAGCGGCTCGGACCCGGGCGCTGAAGCGGACGGCTGCCACGGTGCGCCGCATGGCAAGTCGGCGGCTGGTCAAAGGGCTCGACCTGCGCGCGGCCGCCGTGATCCGGCGCCGGCTGCGCGAGATTCGCAAGGGCAGGGGACTGCAGCTCTGGTTCGGTTTGAACGACCTGCCAGCCGACGCCTTCAAGGGGCGCGTTCGGCAGACCGGCGCTGGCGTCGAGGTTGGCCGCCGCAGCTATCCGGGCGCGTTCATCGGCCGCGACAGCGGGGGCAGGCAGCAGGTGTTCAAGCGCCGGGGATCCGGTCGGCTGCCGATCGACGTGGAGACATCAGAGATCAAGGCGCAGGCCGACGAGATCATTGGTGCAGGAATTTTTGCCGAGGTCGGCGCGATCTTCATGCGGAACTTTCAGCAGGATTTACGGGCGCGCACGGCGTTCGGCGTAGGGGGCAGATGATGGCACAGACGGGGACCAGGATCTTTCAGGGGCCGCATGCCCTTGCCGTGATCGGCGACGAGCCCGAGGGCGACGTCGCCGCGATCGGGCCGCTGTTGCGCCCGACCGGCTGCACGATCGACACCGATAGCGGCCCGGTTGCCGAGCATGAGCTGCTGCCCGGCTATCACGTCAACACGCCGATTCCGGTCGCCCCCGCCGCGCCCGAGGGCTGGGCCGCGTTTGAGGTCGAGTCGGCGCCGCCGCTGGTCTTGTGGGCGTTGTGACATGCCGGCCCAGCCCGACAATGCCCTTGATCTCGACGCCCTGCATGACGGGATCCGCGGCAGCATAGCGGCCGCGTTTCCCGACCTGGCGACGGTCGAGGATTACCGCGAGGATCGGCGCAGCCTGCCGCTGCCGGCCGTGCTGATCGAGCTCGTCGATATGGAACCCGACCCGGATCTTGACGCAGGAACGGAGCAGCTGGGCGTCGTACTACGGTTCGAGCTCCAGATCGTGATCGGGTTTCGCGCGCCGAACGCAAAGCGCGAGATCCGCAAGCTGGCCGCCGCCCTGGCGCAGCATGTCAACGGGCAACGCTGGGGGCAGCGCGTCGGGCCGGCGCGCGTCACCGACATAACCCGAGAGGATTTCGCGCCCGAGCTCGACAAGTACGAGGTCTGGCGGATCGAGTTTGAGCAAACCGGGGCAATCGGGAACAGTGTCTGGACAAACGACGGGACGACTCCGCGCGAGGTTCTGACGAGCTGGTCGCCGGAGGTTGGCCCTGCGCATGTCGCCGCCTACCGCGCTGTGTCGACGCCGATGTCGTTTGCGAACTGGTTCGGGATCTCGGGGCACTGGACCGAGCCGGGGGAGTGGCTCGACGCGATCCTGATCGGGAGCGGCGAATGAGCGGATACGGGCTGGCAGAGCTAGAGCGGCGCCTGGCAAACGTGCTGCGGATCGGGACCGTTGTCGCGGTCGACGCCGGCGCGGCCCGGGTTCGCGTGACCTTCGGAGGCGACACCGAAAGCGCGCTGATCCCGTTCGCGGTTGCACGCGCCGGCGCCGCCCGGGTCTGGTCGCCACCCAGTGTCGGCGAGCAGGTCACGGTGTTCTCGCCCGGCGGCGACACTGCACAGGCCGTGGTGATGGGCAGCGTGTATTCGGCCGCGGCGCCCGCGCCGTCGTCGGATGGCGAGGTGGTCCAGGTCAACCTGCCGAACAACGTTATCGTGACAATTGCGGGCGGTAACGTGACAATTGAGGCCCCAGGCGACGTGACGATCGGTGCCGGCGGGGCGGTCAATATCGCGGCGCCGGGGAATGTCGTCGTCGCTGGCGACGTGATTGCGGATGGGGTCAGCCTGAGGGCGCACCGGCACGGCGGGGTTCAAGGGGGAAGCTCGACGACGGCTGGACCGCAGTAACCAGAGCATCCGGTAAATGCCGTATCGGTCTGCTTTGCGGGACCTTCCGGCCCTTCGCTGCAATGGCGGTATGGGCAGACCTGCAAGTCCGTTATGTGGAACTAGAGCAGACCTTGGCTATGAAGGGAAAGGCGCCGTCTCTGACAGCACAATATCAAAGGCGCTCCGGGGTGCGGCCGTTGTAAAATACCAGTCCTCAGCGCGGTGCCACTGCTTTTCCCATTCGCCAATCTGACCCTCTCGTTTGAGGAGGCGCTGGTGTCTTTCCTTCTCTGGGATTTCGATCAGGACGCGTAAATCCACAAGGTCTCGCAGCTCCGGCCGCGCCGAGTAAACACCCTCAAAAACGACAATTTTACGAACGCCGATATGCGTTGGCTCAAAGCGTTTGGAGCCGTCGAAAGCATCCCAGTTATATGGGAAAAACTGCGCCGGTTCAGTCCGGTGGAGACTTTCAAGCACGGCTCGTTGTGACTTCCAATCGATGCATATCTGCGCCAGCTCCTCCGGAGACAAGGGGCTTACCGTCTCTCCTCCTGCGAAAAAATCATCCCCCGAAATCACGATGCAATCCAACTTCTGCGCCACGAAGCCTGCAAGTGTCGATTTCCCAGAACCACTTCTACCGTCAATCGAAACGATGAACGGTCTTTCCACCATTCCCGCATCGCGCGCAATTCTGCTGGTGAGGCGTTCTACTTGATCGTTCCATGAGGAGCTCATGTGCCGATGATGCTGCGACCTGCCAACTGACGCAATGGGCTGGGAGCGGCCTGTCGCACTTGCAGCGTCCAAGGTCTGACTCAAGGTCGCCTAAGGGCTCTTTGCGTCCATACCTGTTCGCAGCATTAGCGGCAGCTCTGCCGGACGGCGCGGTCATCGACTGTTTGAGATACTAAGCCAATGCATCAGGCTCCAGTCCAAACTAGTGAGTGACCCATAAATGCAGATGGCCCACGGTGATTGGCGGAAGAGGGACGCACAGGAAACACGGAGATCCACATGAAGGATGGAGCTAAAACCGTGTTCTGGCAATGGACAGACACAACTGGCATCGAGCGGATGACGCTGCGAGATGCCGGGGATCTGGTCTTTGCGAATTCGACGGTCATTGGCACGGACGAGGGCGGCTATCGGCTAGACCATCGTTGGAGATTGACTAAGGACTGGCGGGTGCTGGCGGTAGAGGTGGAGAAATGGGGTGTCCGAGAGCATGAACGTCTCCAGTTGGATCGCGTCGACAACGGATGGGCGGTCAACAGCGTTTCCCAACCCGACTTGGGTCCGATGAGCCGGATCTGTCGATCACCCCCTTCTGCAACACTCTCCAATCCGGCGGCTGATGCGCGAGAACACAGAAAGCATTACATTAAAGATCTGCTAAATTGATGCGGCGTCCATGTCCGTGACGCGCTCGCGCCGCGTTCGACCACTGGACAGCGCCAGTCGCACTGCCTCACGCCGAAACTCCGGCGTCGGCCTGTTCCCGTTTCCCATATAACACCTCCTGGTTCCTCAGTTGGTGCTCTCCACATTTTTCGGGCAAGTCCAATGTGTAGTCTAGCTGCGTCCGGAATCTACCGGATGCTGCATACGCGAGCTCACCGCGATCCTGTTCCACATATTGATGGTGCCGATCGTCATAGTGAGTTGAGCAATTTCGAGTTCCGAGAATACGTCTCTGACCAAATCAAAAGCGGCATCAGGCGTACCGGTATCAGCGAGGCGTGTGACGCACTCCGTCCATTCCAGCGCCGCTCGGTCACGGGAATCAAAGAGCGGAGATTCCCTCCAGGCAGCGACCAAATGCAGTGACTGCGGGTCCACCCCGTCGGCCAGTGCTTCTTTGACGTGAAGATCAACACAGAAGGCGCAGCCATTGATCTGCGAGGCGCGGAGCTTGATCAGATGCATCAGGCGCTCGTCAAAACCTGATTTCCTGATCAGTCCATCTAACGATGCGACTGCGCGGTAGAGATCAGGGACCAACTGGGAGATGTTCATTCTGGTCTGCACGGGAAACTCCGTCCTAAAAAGGTTGCTTGCGAATCATCGATATATTATATCCACGAATGCAGGAAGCAAGTCACTAACACCTATAGGCGAAACAAGCATATGAGACGGCTAAGCGACGGTGTTGAAGCCGCGCTCCACTGTGCGCTGGTGCTCGCCGGACTTCCCGGCGACAAGGTTCTGCCTGGCAAGAGCTTGGCCGAATTGCATGGGGTCTCAGAGACCTATCTGCTCAAGCACTTGAGGGCGCTGACGGCCGCCGACGTGATCATGGCGCTGCCGGGTCCACGTGGGGGTTATCGGCTAGCGCGCGCCCCGGAAAAGATCACCATGCTTGATATTGTGGAGGCGATTGACGGTCCTGGGCCAGCCTTCGTCTGTCGCGAAATCAGGCGCCGGGGGCCAAGCAAGACAAAGGATCCATGCGCCTATCGAACCGATTGCTTCATTAAATCACGGATGCTGGCAGCCGAAGCGGTGTGGCGGGATGCGCTTCGCGGTCAAACACTAGCCGATCTACTGAGGGACGGCGAGACTAAGATTGATCCGCGCAATCAGGAAGCAGTCGCGAACTACGTCAAGGCGTCTCAGCGGTGAGTAGCCCGCCACTTCAGATGCTCCACGATGATCGGCGGAAGAGGCGCGCGCAGGAGACAGGGAGAGCCGCATGAAGGACCGAACTGAAATCGTGTTCTGGCAACGTACGGATACAGCAGGCCTCGAGCGCATGTCGCTGCGAGAGGAGGGGGATCTGGTCCTTGCAGAATCGACCGTCATCGGCACGGACGATGGGGGATATCGGCTCGACCATCGCTGGAAAATGTTGAAGGACTGGCAAGTGCTGTCGGTAGAGGTAGAGAAATGGGATGCTCGAGAGCATGAACGTCTGCAGTTGGAGCGCGTCGACAATGGGTGGACGGTCAATGGCGTTTCCCGACCCGATCTAGACGGGACGGATGAGCCGGATCTGTCCGTTACTCCTTTCTGTAACACTCTCCCAATCCGGCGGCTGATGCGAGAGAACGCGGAGAGCATTACGTTAGAGATCTGCTTCATCGACGCTGCGTCCATGGTAGTGACGCGCTCACGCCAGCGATATGACCGAGTCGGGCGCAGCGAATTTCGTTACGTCGATCTTGTTCTATCGGCTGGTTTCAAAGCAAATGTGCAGGTAGATGATCAAGGGCTGGTTGTCAGCTATCAGGGTCTTTTCCGGCGCCTCTATGCGTGAATGACGACGGCGTAGTATCTGTGTCGCACCTGAGTTAGGGGGAGCTCAAGGCCAGCCTGTTGATAAGCCCCTTTGCAAGGTGATCGACGACGGCGCGGACCGAGGGCAATTGGCCCCGCCGATGGGGCATGAGGATCGTCGTCGTCGTGCCGCCTGCCCTCCAGTTGGGAAGGAGCCGGATAAGCCTGCCGCCTTTGATAGGGGGCCAGCACAACCCATGCGGCAGGTTCGCGATTGCCGTACCGGCGAGAGCCGCGTTGAGGATTACCATGGGATCGTCGGCAAAAAGCTTCGGTATAAGCGGGATGTCGACGGCAGAGTCATTCTGCGGGCACAGTCGCCAGGTCGGCTTGTGCGGCCGCATGGCGTCAACGAAGATACCAAGATGGGCACGAAGATCTTCCGGTTCGCTCGGCGTGCCGTGCTCGGCCAGATATGCGGGCGATGCCACAAGGTAATTGGGAGAGAAGCCCAACGTTCTTTGAACGTATTCCGAATCCGACAATTCAGCCCGGTGAGCACGGATCGCGATGTCGAAATTCTCCTGGACCAGATCGACATAGCGGTTGGTGGTGACAAGGCTGATCTGGATCTTGGGATATAGCGCCGCGATCTCTGGTATCAGATCAGCGAGTGCCATCTGAACCATGGCAGCCGACGCCGTTAGGCGAACGAGCCCGCGCGGTTCGCCAAGTTTTCGTCGAACGGACTCCTCGGCCGCTTCCGCCTCGATCAGCGCTGCCTTAGCGTGTCGATAAAAGCCCGTTCCTGCTTCGGTGATGGCAAATTGCCTTGTCGTGCGATGGATGAGCCGAACTCCAAGATCATCCTCAAGTGCAGTGATGCGCTTGCTGATGCTCGATTTGGGAAGGCCAAGTGCGCGCGAGGCGGCCGCAAAGCCTCCGTGATCCACCACATGGACGAAGAAGAACAGGTCGTTGAGCTTCATCATCGATATCGTCCACATATGGGAACACAGAGGCCATAAATGGCCATCTTCTTCGCCACTGTTTCTATGGCTACACAGGGAGCTAAGTCAAACGATGGCGGGCCCTCCTGATGACCACCAAAGCGGCGATCGACGTTCCTCCCTCTTCCTCGGGCAGCTCCGACGGCATCGGAATGCTTGCTGGCCTTCTTGGTGCGAGTTGTCTCACCGCGATGGCCGCTACAGCGATCACGCCATCGCTACCGGCCATTGCCGTGGCATTCGGCGAAGTGCCCAACGCTGAGTTTCTTTCACAGGTGGCTTTGACCTTGCCGGCGCTCGTGATCGCATTGGCCGCTGCCCCGGTCGGAGCTCTCGTCGACGGCTTGGGAGCACGTAAGGTTCTGATTAGTTCGGCGCTGCTGTTCGCCTTCGCAGGCTCAGTCGGGCTTTATGCATCGAGCCTGGCAGTGCTCCTGGTCAGCCGCGCGATCCTCGGACTGGCTATCGCTGGCTTGAGCACCGGCACGCTGACTCTGATCGGTGCCCTATATGCAGGCGACCGGCGGCATCATGTGGTTGGCCTTCAGGGAGCGGCGTCATCCTTCGGCGGAATGATCTTTCTTTTGCTCGGCGGGCTTCTGGCCGCGATCAGTTGGCGGCTGCCGTTCGCGACCTACCTTCTCTCTCTGTTGCTACTGCCTCTCTTCTTGATCTTCCTGCCGAAGATTCCACTTGGAAGAGGCACGGGCAGCGGGGGCGCTGACACGGGCTCCATTGCCTGGCCGCAAGTCGTGCTTGCCTATGCCAGCGCCTTCGTTGGGATGATCCTGTTCTATGTGATCCCGGTTCAATTGCCGTTTCATCTGGCCGCGCATGGTGTCGCCGATCCCGTGCTTTCCGGATACGCGTTGTCGCTTTGCACCTTCGCAGGGGGGATTGCCGCGGCATTCTACAGCCGCATACGGCGGCTGATCCTGCCCACTTCGATCCTGGCGCTCGCATTCGCCCTGATCGCTCTAGGGCAGTTCCTCGCAGCGGGCGGTGACTACCCCATGGTTCTGGTTGGCATGGCGCTTGCCGGATGTTCGACGGGATTGCTGCTTCCCACGGTCAATGGGCTGGTGCTCGCCTCGACACCCGCCAGCAAACACGGGCGGTTCGCCGGCGGTGTCGCCACAGCCCTCTTTCTCGGTCAGTTCGTGGCGCCGCTCAGCGCAGGCCTTGCCAGCCTTTTGGCCGGGACCGCTCTGCTCGGCACCGCGATTGCAGCAGCGTCCGTCGCGCTATGCCTCCTCTTTGGCGGCTGGCTTTTCCGGCACAGATGAGGTGCCACAGTTCGGAAGGAAAATACCCATGCAAGAGCTTCGCATCGGCATCATCATCAGCACCACGCGGGAGGGGCGTTTCGCCGACACGCCGACCCGATGGCTGCTTCAGCATTTCGAAATGTTCCCCGAGACCAGTGCCAATGTCCTCGACCTGAGGGACTTCCCGATGCCGTTTTTCGAAGAGCAGGCTTCGCCTGCCTATGCGCCGCCTAACTGCGCCGATGCCCGAAAGTGGGCGGCAAGGGTGGCGGAAATGGACGGCTTCGTTTTCGTGACAGCCGAATACAACCGGAGCATACCTGGCGTGCTCAAGAACGCGCTCGACTATGCCTATCACGAGTTCAACCGCAAGCCCGCGGCGTTCCTCGGCTATGGCGGTGTCGGCGCCGCACGCGCGGTCGAGCAACTCCGTCTTATCTGCGTCGAGCTCCAGCTCACTCCTTTGCGCAATGCCGTTCATATCGGGATGGAGCAATATCTGGCGGTCGCCAGCGGCAATCGGGGACTTGAGGAATTCGATTTTCTTGCTGCCAGTGCCACTTCAATGATTCAGGATCTGGTCTGGTGGACGCGTGCGTTGCGAGCAGCACGGCAAGGAGAGGCCGGACGTCACGAGCAGGCGTAGCCGCTTCAAGCGGGCCGCGGTGGCTGTCGCAAGAGGTCTGCAATCATCACCGTCTAGAAGACGCACCAGCCTACCGAGAGACCGGCAGCTATGTGGGACAAAGTTGCCTTCCCGCCTGCCGTGTTTCACGATGATGTTTGTCGGAGGGAGGACATCATGGATATCAAGCCAGGCAAGAACATCGCCATCAAGGTCCCGCTGCACAAGTGGAAGGACACTATCGAGTTTTACCGCGACAAAGTGGGTTTAGAGGTCACTAAGGAGCTGACGAACAGCGTCGGTTTCGAGTTTGGCGACATGACGCTGTGGATCGATAGAGTGGAGCGGCAAAGTCAGGTCGATGTGTGGTTGGAGCTTTTCACCGAAGATCCGGACCAGGCGCTCGATCATCTGGAAAGCCCCCAACGCGACGAATTAGAGCCGCTGGACGGTGTGACCGGGCATTGGACCTCAGACCCGGCAGGCGTGGTGTTGCTTCTAAGAAACGAATGACCGCAACGGGCTCTTCGCGTCCACCGAGTCGACTGCCTTTTTCCTTGACGTGATCCCGCCAGAGGAACCGGCGCCGCGTCGGGACCATGATCGCAGCATGAATGGCATTGATGCGATCACAGGGCGGCGCTTGGCCGGATTGGAGCACCTGCGGCAGTCTATCCGCGATATTCTGACGACGCCCGTCGGGTCGCGCGTCATGCGCCGAGGTTACGGGGCACGGATTTACGAGCTGATCGACGCGCCGCTGAACGACGAAACGCTCGTCGACCTTTACGCAGCGACGGCCGAGGCGTTGGCAATGTGGGAGCCGCGGCTGCAGGTCGAGCAGGTCACGGCGTCAAGCCGCCGGCCGGGCCGCGTCGTACTGTCGATTTCCGGAGTTTACACGCCGACCGGCGAGCCGGTCGCGCTGGATGGGATTGAGGTCGCATAATGGCAGGCGGTTTTACGGCTGTTGACTTGTCGCAACTGCCGGCGCCCGATGTCGTCGAGCTGCTGGATTATGAAACCATACTCGCGGCAATGCTGGCCGACCTGCGCGCCCGCGACGCGGCATTCGACGCGCTGGTCGAGAGCGACCCTGCGTTCAAGATCCTGGAAGTTGCGGCGTTCCGCGAACTGCTGCTGCGGCAGCGGGTCAACGAGGCCGCGCGCGGCGTCATGCTGGCTTATGCGGCCGGGTCGGATCTCGACCAGCTGGCGGCCCTGTTCGGCGTGCAGCGCCTGGTTCTGGATCCCGGCAATCCCGCGGCCTTGCCGCCCGTGCCGTCCAGCTATGAGGGCGACGCCGAGCTGCGCCGGCGCGTGCAGCTGTCCTTGTAAGGGTTCAGTGTCGCCGGCCCTGAGGGGGCGTATATCTTCCACGCCCTGTCGGCGTCGGGGGAGGTTCTGGACGCAAGCGCGACCAGCCCGAGCCCGGGCCGAGTCGTCGTCAGCGTGCTTTCTCGCACCGGCGACGGCACGGCAAGCGCGGCGCTGATCTCAGCCGTTGACCGAGTTCTGTCGGCCGACGACGTGCGGCCGCTGACGGATCACGTCACCGTGCAGTCGGCGTCTATTGTGCCGTTTCAAGTCAATGCGACGATCTACTTTTTCGCCGGCCCCGATCGCGAGGTCGTCATGCGGGCCGTGCGGGCATCGGTAGAGCGGTACGTCGCCGACGTGCATCGGCTCGGCCGCGACGTGACGCTGTCGGGCGTCTATGCCGCGTTGCACCTGCCGGGCGTGCAGCGGGTCGAGCTGGCCCAGCCGGCCGCGACGCTGGTTATCAACCGCACGCAGGCCGCCTACTGCACCGCGATAAACCTGACCGACGGGGGCGTCGATGAGTGACGCGCCGGCGCTGCTGCCCAACAACGCGACACCCGGCGAGCGGGCGATCGAGCAAGCGACGGCGCGGATCGCAGCCGTTCCCGTGCCGATCCGCGACGTCTGGAATCCCGACACCTGCCCGGCGCGGCTGCTGCCGTGGCTTGCCTGGGCGCTGTCGCTCGACAGCTGGCAACCCTACTGGCCCGAAAGCGTCAAGCGGGCGCGGATCCGCGCGGCGATCGAAATTCAGCGCCGCAAGGGCACGGTTAAGTCGGTGCGCGACACCGTCGCCTCATTCGGGACCGGGCTCGCGCTGCGCGAATGGTGGCAGCAGGATCCGCTGGGCGAGCCGCACACGTTCCAGATCGTTTTGACGCCGGGCGCAGGCGTGCCGAATGACGCGGCTTATCAGGCCGACGTGATCGCCGAAGTAGAGCGCACAAAGCCCGTGCGGTCGCATTTCACGTTCATTGCCGGGCTTTCCGCGACGGGCGAGTTCGGGCTGCTCGGCGCCGGCCGGCTCTACACCTACCGCCGCATTTCCGGAATAGAGGCGCAAGCATGACAATGCAGATCACCATCACCGACGCCGGGCGGGCCGCCCTAGTCAACGCGCAGAACACCGGTACCGGCGCCGTTGTGATCTCGCAAGTGGGGTTCGGCACAGGGCAATATACGCCGCAGAAAACCCGCACGGCGCTGCAGGCGCAGATCAAGCGGGTTTCGACGATCTCCGGCGCGGCCGTTGCAGCCGACACTATCCATGTCACCGCGACCGACGAAAGCGCTGACGCCTACAACGTCGGCGAGTTTGGGCTGTTCACGAACACGGGCGTACTGTTCGCGGTCTATTCGCAACCGGCCGCGTCGGGCTGGATCATGCAAAAGGCGCCCGGGTCAACCCTGCTGCTCGCGATCGACGTCGTGCTCGCGACGCTGGACGCCGCGAATATCACGTTCGGCGACGCCTCGTTTCTGAACCCGCCCGCGACCGTTGACACGCCCGGCGTTGTGCGGCTCGCGACGAGCGACGAAGCGATCGCCGGCACCAACACTGCCAAGGCGTTAACGCCCGCGGGGCTGGCCGCGCGCACGGCAAGCATCACGCGCAGCGGGATTGTGCGGCTGGAAGATACCGGGGGGAGCACGGACAAGGACCGGGCCGCAACGGCTGATCTCGCGCGGCGCATATATCTAACGGCGCTGCAGCGGCTTGAAAAAAGCCAAAACCTTGCGGACCTGCCCGGCCCGGCAATGGCGCGGGCAAACCTCGGGCTCGGCAGCATGGCGACGCGGGACACCGGCGAGGATAACACCCAGCATCGGACAAACGCGCAAAACGACGCCCGCTATCCGCAGCGAAGCAACAACCTGTCGGATCTGACGGCCCCGGCGACGGCGCGGACGAACCTCGGGCTCGGTAGCATGGCAACGCGGGCGACGGGTACGGCGAACGACCAGCACCGGACAAACACGCAGAACGACGCACGGTTTACACAGCGCAGCAACAACCTGTCGGATCTGGCCAACGCGGCGACGGCGCGGGATAACCTGGACGTCGCGCAAAAGCAGCAGAGCCCGACCGATGAGACGGTCGGCCGCAGTCTGATCCTTGGCGCGTTCGGGCTCGGCAACATGAACGCGATTATGGTCGACAACTGGAACGACGTTAGGCGGGGCGGGTTCTATCAAAGCACCGGCATAACGACCGGCGCCCCGCGCGCCGAGGCGGCGGTTTATCAGGGCGTTTACATTCCAAGCGCGAACGCCTCGGCCGGACTTATGATCCTCGGGCGGCCGGGATCGGGCGAGGTTTTCGTGCGCAGCCGGGCGAGCGGCACTTGGGGCGCATGGCAACAGATGCTGCGCGACGGCGACGGGGTCGTGCGCACGACTGGAGCTCAAGACGTCGACGGGATTAAAATCTTCACGTCGCCCTTGACGACAAAGGGGCCGACGGCGCGGATCCGCACGCTGGATAGTGCCGCGTTTCGGTTTGAAAACGAGGCCGGCACCGTTATTCGCGCCGACATTCGCCGCGACAACCTGCAGAGTGGCGGGGGCGGGGCGTTACAGATCGAGAACCGCGACGACGCGGGGGTCGTCAAGGCGCGACTGTCGCTGCTCCAAAGCGGCGCGATTCACGCGGGGGTCGGGCAGTTTTCGGGGCCGGGCGCCGGGATCACCAGCCTGTCGACAAGCACGGTTCTGGCAGCAATGGCCGGCGCCGAGCCCGGCGCGGTCGGGACGACGGCGCTTCTCTATTACCCGTGGAGCGGCAGCGTCGAGGTCGGGGACTTCGTCGCGGGATCAAACCTGCGCGCCTCGGGGCTTGGCCGGGCGAGCGATGCGGTCGCCGTGATCCGCAACGACGGCCCGTTTCAAACCGGCACCTGGCGTAGCCTCGGGGCCGCCTATCAATCGCATAACGGGGCGCTCGCCCTGTTCCTGCGCGTCAGCTGAGAAAGGTAAAACATGGAGGTTGACACCGAATACCGAAACGCCCGCTACAACGCGCATGGCGGGATTGACTGCGAGATCTTGCACCCGCGCTGGGGCTGGATCCCGTTCACTGCCTCGCCCGACGACGTCGAGGAACACGGCCGCGCGATTTATGCAGCGATCGTCGCGACTGGCGACGCCGCGCCCTACGCCCCGCCCGAGGATCCCGTGCCGGTCGAGGATACGCCCCCGCACAACTGACTTTGTTTTCCTGTCCCGAACGCCGGCGATCCGGCGTCACCTCGGCCGCCCCTCGGGGCGGTCTTTTTCGGGAAATTCCGCCAGAGGAAACCGGGCGCCCCGTACGGCATCCTGCGGCAAGATTTTTGAGAGACGCGATCGGGGGATCGAATGGCAGATAAGTTTTTGCACGGCGTCGAGGTTCTGGAAATCGACGCGGGGCCGCGGCCGATCCGAACGGTGCGCTCGGGCGTGATCGGGATCGTCGGCACGGCGCCAACGGCTGACGCCGAGGCGTTCCCGCTGAATACGCCGGTTCTGATCGCGGGCAGCCGCGCCGAGGCCGCCAAGCTGGGCGCGCCGGGATCCGGCACGCTGCCGGGCGCGCTCGATGGCATTTTCGACCAGGCGGGCGCCGTGGTTATCGTGGTGCGGGTCGAGGAAGGCGAAAGCGAAGCGGCAACGCTCGCGAACGTGCTCGGCGGCACCAATTCGGCAACCGGGCAATTCGAGGGCGTGCACGCGCTTCTTGGCGCCGAAAGCGTTGTCGGGTTCGCGCCTCGGATCCTGATCGCGCCGGGCTTCACCCACCAGCGCACGGGCGGCAACGCCAACCCGGTCGTGGCCGAGCTGGCCGGCATTGCCGAGCGGCTGCGCGCCGTGATCGTCGCCGACGGCCCGAACACGACCGACGCCGTCGCGATCGAGGCCGCAGGCGATTTCGGCAGCGCTCGGGTTTACCTCATCGACCCGTGGGTTAAGGTTTTCCGCGACGGCGAAACCGTTGTCGAACCGGCATCTGCGCGCGCCGCGGGCATCATCGCCAAGACTGACAACGACCGCGGGTTTTGGTGGAGCCCCTCGAACCAGACGATCAACGGGATCGTCGGCACGGCGCGCCCGGTCGATTTCGCGCTCGGCGACGCAAACAGCCGCGCGAACCTGCTGAACGAGGCCAAGGTCGCGACGATCATCCGGCAAGACGGGTTCCGGCTTTGGGGCAACCGCTCGCTGGCATTGGATCCAAAGTGGGCGTTCTTGTCGGTCCGCCGCACGGCCGACATTCTGAACGAAAGCCTGCAGCGCGCGCACCTTTGGGCCGTCGATCGCAACATTACCCGGACTTACATCGCCGACGTCACCGACGGCGTAAACGCCTATATTCGCTCGCTCGTCGCGATTGGCGCGCTGCTGGGCGGCCGCTGCTGGGCCGATCCCGACCTGAACAGCCCCGCGAACCTCACGGCCGGGAAGGTCTATTTCAACTTCGACTTCACCCCGCCCGCGCCGGCCGAGCATATCACCTTCCGGTCGCACCTGGTGCAGGACTACTTCACGGAGGTATTCAGCTGATGGCTGCCCGGGAAATTCTCAAGAATATGAACCTGTTCGTTGACGGCCGCGGCTATGCCGGGCAGGTCACCGAATACAACGCCCCCGACCTGGCGCTGCTGATCGAGGATCACCGCGCCGGCGGTATGGACGGCCCCGTAGGGCTTGAGATGGGCATGGAAGGGCTGGAAACGTCATTCAGCCTGTCGGCGTATGACGCCGATGTGCTGGCGCTATTCGGGATCGCCCAAGGCCGAACCGTAGCCTGCACCGCCCGCGGCGCGCTGGAAAGCTACGACGGGACGGTCAAGGCCGTGGTGCATGCGATGCGCGGCAAGATCACCCGGATGGCGCGCGGCACTTGGACGCCCGGCACGCTTCCGGCGCTGCAAGTGACGATGCGGCTCGACTATTACCGTGAAACCCACGACGGCCGCGAGCTGCACGAGATCGACCTGATCAACATGGTCCGCGTGATCGACGGCGTCGACCAGCTGGCCGAACAGCGCGCTGCGCTGGGCATCTGAGGAGACGACAGCGTGGATCACCCGGACTTCATCACCGAGAACCCAGACGGAACCGCAACTATCGCCCTGACGCGACCGCACCAGCTGGGCGGTGCCACAACGGACAAGGTCACCATGCGCGAGCCGACGGTGGGCGACCAGCTGGCGGCCAGCAAGGGCACGCCCGCGCAGAACGAGGTGGCGCTGTTCGCGAACCTTTGCGAAGTGGCGCCCGATGAGATCAAGGCGCTGCCCCTGCGCGACTATCGCCGGCTGCAGGACGCCTACATGCTTTTTACGATCTAGCCCCGGCCCCCGACGACCTTAGGGCGGGGGTTCTGGCCTTGGCCCAGCACACCGGCTGGCCGTGGGGGGAAATCAAGGACATGCCGCTAACCCGGCTTGTCTGGTGGGTTGAGGGGCTGCCCCGTGGCTAAGAACCAGAAGCTGAACGCAACGCTGACGATCGGCGCTGCCCTGCAGGCGTCGGTCAGGAAGAACCTCGACGTCGTCGGCCGCGGGCTGAAAAATGTCGGGACAGAAATCGGGCAGATCAGCGCCCGAAAGCGCGAGCTCGACAAGCAACGGGCCGTTTTGATTCGACAGGGGCAGTCGGTCGACGCGCTTGATCGAGAGTACCAGCAGCTGAACCGGACGCTCGACCGGCTGCGGGACAAGCAGCGCCGGCTTGAGGCCTTGAACCTTGCCGGCGCTCGGGTCGGCGCGTCGTTCCGAAACACGACAACAGAGGTCGGGCGTCTTGCCCGCCGCGGGGCGGTTGTCGTTGGTGGCTTGGCCGCTGCGACCTACAAGCTGGCCGACGATACGGCATCCCTGGGCGACCAGGTCGCGAAGCAAGCCGACGCGATGGGCATCGGGATCGAGGCGCTGCAAGAACTGCAGTATTCGGCGGAACGCTCGGGCGTCAGCACCGACGCGCTGACGGCCTCGCTCGGCACGATGAACAAGAACATCGGCGACGCGGCTCGGGGTCTTGGCCGGGCACGCAAGGCGTTCGAACAGCTGCAGCTGTCGCCAGACGAGCTTGCCAGCATGGCGCCCGACGCGGCTTTCGAGCTGTTGGCCGACCGGCTGGCGCAGGTCGAGGACCAGTCTGAACGCACCTCGCTCGCGATGCAGATCTTTGGCGGGCAGGGGCAGGCGCTGAACGTCATGCTGCGCGACGGCGCTGCCGGCGTGCGGGCGCTGCGCGACGACGCCCGGGCGCTGGGCTTTGTCCTGGGCGAGGATGCGGCACGCGCGGCCGAAGTGTTCAAGGATGCCCAGCTTGACGCGCAACTTGCCTCGCGCGGGCTGCGCACGACAATCGGGTCGGAGCTGATGCCGGTCGTCACCGACGTCATGCGCGAGTTCACGGGATGGGTCAAAACCAACCGCGAGCCGGTGCAGGAACTCGCGCGCGACTTTGCCGGGGGCGTGAAGGCCGCCGTTCCTGTTCTAGCGCAGGTCATCGGCGGGCTGGGCGAGGTGAGCCGCAACACGGCGGCAATCGTCGGTTCGGTTGCGGACATGGTCGGTGGCTGGCGGAACTTTGGCGTGGTTCTGGGGACCGTGTTTGCCGGCAAGGCCATCTTGGCCTTTGGCGGGTTCGTTTTCAACGTTGCCCGGCTCGGCGTCGCGGTCGGCGCCTTGGTAGCGCCGGCCGTCCTGCCGGCATTTGCGGCCGCAATGGGCGCCATCGGCACGGCACTGCCGCTCGCGGCGGCCGGGATCAAGGCCGTGGGGCTGGCGCTGGCGGCGAACCCGATCGGGGCTGTTCTGGCGGCGCTCGCGATCGGGGCGACGCTGGTCGTCGCGAACTGGGAGAAGATCGAGCCGTATCTGCGGCCCGTGCTCGACTGGCTCGGCGAAAAGCTGGGTTGGCTGTGGGACAACGCTGGGCGGCCGCTGGTCGACGGCATGGTCGCGGGCGCCCGCGCGATTCCGGCCGCGTGGGAACGCATGAAGGCGGGGCTCGGCGTCGTCGTCGACTGGATCGGCGACAAGTTCGACTGGCTGGCCCGCAAGGTCGAGCCCGTGATCGCCGGTCTGACGTGGGTGCGCGAAAGGGCGGGGGGCGCCTGGTCGAGCATGTTCGGCAGCGACGCGCCGGATCCGGCGCCCTTGCCGATCGAGCAGCAGGCCGAAGCGTCGGGCTGGCGCCTGCAGCGACGCGCGGTTGGCGGGGCGTATCGTGCTGGCCCGGTCCTGGTCGGCGAGCGCGGCCCCGAGCTGCGCTTCGAGGATCGCGCCGGCTTTATAGCTACGAACCGGCAGTTGCGGGACATGGCCGGGCTGGCCGACCGGATCCGCGGCGCGGCTGCGGGCGGCGCCGAGCGCGTGCAGCAGGCCGCGCAAAGCCTGACGATCTCGGGCGGCATCAACATCTACGCCCAGCCCGGGCAGGACGTGCGCGCGATCGCCGACGAGGTCATGCGCCGGCTGAAAAGCGCGAGCCGCGGGGCGCTTTATGATCCCGCCGCGGCAATGCCGGGGGGCTGACAGTGTCAACGGTCATGATGCGCCTGGGCGCGTTCAAGTTCTCGCTCGACACGGCGGCTTACCAGAGCCTGCAGCGTACGGCACAATATCGCTGGGCCGCGCAAGAGCGAGTCGGGACGAACAACGCGCTGCAGTTCACCGGGCTGGGCCCCGAAACCGTCGAGCTGCAGGGCGTGATCTTCCCGGCGTTCCGCGGCGGGCTCGGGCAGCTCGACGCCATGCGCCGGGCGGCTGCGGCCGGCGTACCGTTGCCCATGATCGACGGTCGCGGCCGGGTGTGGGGGCTGTGGGTGATCGAGCAGGTCAGCGAGCGGCAGGATACGTTCGCGGCTCGGGGCGCGCCCCGGCGGCAGGAATTCGACCTGCGGCTGACGCGGTACGACGGCGGGCTGATGGGAGGCGTTCGTGCAGTACTACCAATCTAAGGAGGGCGACGTGATTGATGCGATTGTCTGGGCGCACTATGGCCGCCAGGGTGCGCGGATCGTCGAGCAGGTGATTGAGGTCAACCCTGGGCTTGCCGATCGTGGCCCGGTGCTGCCTGCCGGCGTGCGGATCGCGCTGCCCCCGATCGCGGACGCCGAGCCCGCGCCGACGGTGCGGCTATGGGATTAACAGACTTCAGGCCCGGGTTCCGGATCACGGCCGACGGTAACGAAGCCACCTCTGTCTTCCGCGATCGGCTGGTGCGGCTTGAGGTCGTCGACGAGGCTGGCCTTCAGTCCGACATGGTGGAGATCGAGCTTGCCGACACCGGCCCCGTGCAGATCGCGCTGCCGCGCACGGGTGTCGAGCTCGACATATGGCTCGGCTATCACCCGGCGCTGTCGCGGATGGGGCTGTATATCGTCGACGAGGTAGAGATGAGCGGCCCGCCGGACCGGATGTTGATCCGCGCGCATGCCGCCCCGCACGAGGCCACCCGCGGCGGCAAGACGGACCTGCAGACGCAGAAAAGCCGTTCCTTCCCGAAGGGCACGACGCTGGGCGCGCTGGTGGAACGGATCGCGACCGACCACGGGCTTGAACCCGCCGTCGCGCAGGATCTGGCCGGTCGCCCCTTGCCGCATATCGACCAGGTCAACGAGAGCGACATGAACCTGCTGCTGCGGGTCGCGGGCTGGTTCGGCGCAATGGCAAAGCCGGCCAGCGGTCGGATGGCCGTGTTCCGGCGCGGCGACAGCAAGAGTACGGGCGGCGCGGTGCTTCCGGTCGTTGCGCTGACGCCGGCGCAGGTCAGTACCTGGTCGGCGCGGATATCCCGCCGCGAGCCGGCCAAACAGGTCGTGGCTGTCTGGCGCGATCTTGAGGCGGGCGAGGACAAGGAGGCTGTGGCGGGGGAGGGGGAACCCATCCGGCGCATGCGGCAGACGTTCCCCGATGAAGAAACCGCCAAGGAAGCGGCAGAGGCCGAACTGCGCCGATCGGAAAGGCAGGGCGGCTCCCTCTCGCTGACGCTGCCTGGCCGCGTTGACCTGATGGCAGAGGGGCGGCTGATGCTGACCGGTTTCCGGGAAGGGGTTGCGGGGGAATGGCTAATCTCACGCGTGACGCACACGCTCGACGTCGGCGGTTATCGGTGCTCGGTTGAAGCGGAATGGCCAGGCTGAAAGTGAGGCAACACCGTCATGCTTGCGGAGGGGGCAGACTTTCCGCCCTTGTGTCGGTTCCGGGGAACGAGGGCAGGGGGGAGCTTTCAGTGCCTCGGGAGGCGTTCCCACATTCACTGTATGTTTCCGTTTTGTTTTTGGGAACAGAAAAGGCTAAAGCGCTGGGCCTGATCGGTTTTCTGCAGGACTTAAAATCCCTAGGCGCATGCCGTGCCGGTTCGAGTCCGGCCGCGGGCACCATGTTGAAACATTGTGTTTTTTGCGGGCAGGGGTGCCGAAGGAGAGCATCACGCTTTTGGCTTTGCCAAGGGCGTTTCTAAACCGCAACATGAGAATCTCGGCTCCCGGCGACGTCACGATCGGCGCGGGCCGGGCAGTCAATATCCCAGTGCCGGGGAACGTGAACGTCGCCAGCGATGTGATCGTCGAAGCAGTCAGCCTGAAAACGTACCAATACGGCGGATTTCAGGCCGGTGCCCCTGATGACGGCAGGCCCGCAATAACCGGAGCGTCCGTATGAATGCCGCTACGGTGAGAGTCTTTGCTACCATAGGCTAAAATGTTAAGCAGGTTTCAGATCGCGGCACCCGCGAGGTTTCATGCACACGGTTCTTTGGAAGCGGCTGGATCAGGAGGGGCATGACGCCTGCCGGTTCATCGAGACGGACAGCGGCTGGACTGTAGAGGGCACGGCGGTTTTCGACCATGATGGAGTGGTCGCCAACCTTGCTTATCATGTGACCTCCACCCGAGAATGGGAGGGCCGCACCGCATTTGTTTCTGGATGGATCGGCAGCAATAGCTTTCACTTACACATTGAGCGCGAGGGCGAGGACACCTGGCGCGTGACTGGTTGCGTCCGGGAGAACCTGACGGGGCTGAAGGACATCGACCTCGGCTTCACGCCGGCCACCAATACAAGCGCCATACGTCGGTTGAACTTGGTCATTGGCGCTGAGGGTAAATCAGAAGCAGTCTGGCTGGATACTGAAGACTGGGCGGTGAAGCCTCTTGCCCAAAGCTATCGGCGCATCGGGAAAGCTGCTTACGATTATAGTTCTCCGCAGCACTCCTACCGCGCCGTGCTGCTTGTCGACAGCTTTGATGCTGTCACCGAATATCCAGGGCTGTGGATGAGAATGGGTACAGGTTCAGTGGGCAGTTGAGGAACGCCAAGCTAACGTCCGACTGATTCACCGGCTGCTCTGTAGTGGGGTAGAACCAGTGGAATGCCTTCACAGATTATCATCGGCACATTTCAACAGGGGGAAACGATGGAAATCCGGCCGGGAAAGAATATTGCAATCAAGGTCCCTCTGCACAAGTGGGACGCGACAATCGCCTTCTACCGGGACAGGGTCGGCTTGACGGTTGCGAAGGAACTGGCGAACAGCGTCGGTTTCGTGTTCGGCGAAATGACCTTGTGGGTTGATCGTGTTGAAAAGCAGAGCCAAGTCGACGTGTGGTTGGAGCTCTTTACAGATGATCCAGACCTTGCCTTGGAAAGGCTCGACAGTCCCTGCCGCGACGAGCTTGAACCGCTGGATGGCGTGAACGGCCACTGGACCTCTGATCCTGCAGGGGTCGTTCTTCTGGTCAGAAGCGAGTAACTGAGAAAGGATCTTCAGCCAGAATTTACAGATATGCCCAACGATCCTTCAGCCACTCCATGTCTCCGCGCTTCCTGCCTGTCAGGCCAAGGGCTGGCCCTCCTAAAAAGGACCCACGGTGATTGGGGCTGTGCGATGTAGCTCCCAGCACAGGCCGGCTGTTGACAGATCCGTGAGCACCTTTAAAAGGCCTTACGGGCCGCAACTCGGCTGATGCTGAATAGAATGGAAGGTCCTGCTCTTACGGCCCAAGACATTGGGAGAGCGAGGAAACCCAAACTAGGATGATTGCCAGTGACCAAGACAGACGACGACCCGCTGGACACAGAGGAGCGACTTGCGGCCATCGTTTCCTCGTCCTTCGATGCCATCATCAGCAAGCGCCTCGACGGCACCATAACAAGCTGGAACATATCGGCCGAGCGGATCTTGGGGTGGCGCGCGGACGAGATGATCGGTCAGCCCATCCTCCGGATCATACCGCCAGATCGGCTGGACGAAGAAATTCGTATACTTACCAAAATCCGCGCCGGGGAGAGAGTGGAGCCGTTCGATACAGTCAGGCTCTGCAAGGACGGCAGCACTGTTCCCCTGTCGATCACGGTTTCGCCGCTTAGAAACCGGATGGGGCAGATTGTGGGCGCATCCAAGATTGCCAGAGACATCACCGAACGCCAGAAGGCTGAGGATCTGCAGCGCATTCTGATTGATGAACTCAATCATCGCGTGAAGAATACGCTCGCCGTAGTGAAGTCCATAGCGCAACAATCGCTTCGGAGGGCAGCAAGCCCAGAGGCGTTTGCAAGGAGCTTTTCAGGACGGATAGATAGCCTTGCCCGGGCACACGAGCAACTTGCGCATGAGCAGATGAAAGGCGCATCTCTCGCGCAACTGGTCCTCGACCAGGCCGTTCTTGGCAGCCCACGAGTTACCTTCAGCGGCCCGCAGATCTTCCTTCCACCATACCTGTCAGTGCAGATTGCCCTTATCCTACATGAACTGGGAACCAACGCCCGGAAATATGGCGGGCTTTCGCTCCCTGCTGGCCATGTGAGCATCAGGTGGCATCTGGAACAGGGTCAACTGCACGTCATGTGGAAGGAAACGGGGCTCACGGATCTCAGCGATCCGTCCTCGCGAGGGTTTGGCACCACACTGATAGCAGCGTCTCTGGCAAGCAGCGGTGGATCTACCGTGCTGCGGTTTGAACCTGATGGACTCGCGTGCCTTATGCGCCTGCCAATCGCCATGAAATGATCAAGAGGCTGCTACATCAACGGCCCCTTCCCGATGATCGGCATCGCCAGCACGGAAGGTGTTCCGTAGCGCCAGGCCTGGACGGCGACTTAGGGCCGTGTCATCCATAGCCTGATAGTTTTACGATTATTTAACCAGTTTCGCGGAAGTTGCGCTCGATCTGAGCGATCTGGACCACGGAAGATTACGACGGGCAGATCCTCACTTCGACAACTGCGCCCCCGCCTCAAGCTGGAGCCCAGCAATGGACCGCAAGTAACGCGGCTTGATCAGTACGGTCGAGTGTTTGCGGCACTTGAAAACTGGTTGATGTCCATGTGACGGAAGCCTCCGGACATTCAGCCAGCCCGACACTATAAATGAGAAAGCTAATGGTAGACCTGCCAGACATTCCGCACGCCAAGTTGACGCCTACAGACGGTGGCTTCACCGCCGCGCCCACAGAAAACTCTGAGCAAGGTTTGATTCTTTTTGAACGGTCTATTGAAGAATTTGAAGCACACGACACAAGCTGGCTTCTATTCCATACCCGTCGTGATGCCACTCTTCTGCGGCTCAAGTCGGCCTTGTTCATTCGAAACGACTAGGCACTCTCACTGCCAGAACTTCACGCATCTGATGCTGCGTCTACTTCCGCTCGGCGCTGTAAAGCGGACGCGCAAGGGCGGGAAGGGGATCTCCGCTTTCCGGGACAAAGCGGCCGTAGCATGCTCTGTTGGGATGGAGTTACGAGAGCAAAATCGAGGCCTTCAGATGCCAATTAAGATCCTGCCCGGTCTACCCGCCTACGGCACACCTGCAACGACTTTCTTGCGGATGGCACTGGGTCTCACGCTGAGGGCTTGGTGATCGATTTTCACGGCGAGTGGATCGGAAATTTTGCAAAGGGGAAGACGGACTATGATGCTCTGTTGTTCTGTCAAGCTGTGCCAGACTGTGCTCACGTCGTTAGCGGCGGAAACCACTTCGTCGTTGATGTGGCACAGAAATCAGCCGTCCTGACCGCTAGGGACTGGATCGGCGCATCGGTCTTTAGCCGGAGTGCAGGATTGGTGATTGTCTTCGATCTGACACACGCGACTGCCTATAGTGGTTGTCGGAAGCTCTGGAAATTTGAATGGATTGGCTGGGACGGCATTCGCTCAGTTTCCGAAGTAGGAACTGAGGTTCGTGGCGTGGCGTACGACCCGTTCGAGGATACGTGGGGAAGCTTCACGCTTGATCCTGCCACGGGAAGACTTGGCCAAGGAAAGTATCCGCCTTAGGCAGCTAAGGGCTCTTCCCGTCAGTTTCTGTCCGCCGTACTGGCGACCGCTTTGCGGGGCGGAGCTGCCGTTCAGTGAAACAGTGGTTCGGCATCTCCGGACCGTGCTGAAGAATGCGCGTTGATCAGTCGCGCCCCTGAACCTCCTTGAGTGCTAATGAACCATCATCTCGCGGCCAATCTCCTCGCCGCTCATTGAAGATGGATAGTACGTCGGCCAGTTGGTGACCTCTTCAAGCAGGGCGGAACGATCGTCACCCCAGTACAGGTGATAATGGCCAGCATCTTCGGGGAAGATCCCGTGATCGCTGAACTGGATGAAGTCGGGTGCCGCGTCATCGCCTGCGACCTTTGCAAAGACGTAGCGGACGCCGCGGTTGCCGGCCTTGTAAGTCAGGATCTCGTAACCATCATCCTCATAGGTCCCCTCCAAAATCTGGTTGCCCTCATGGAAGGTCACGCTGCTGCCGTCGATGACGATCCGGTCAACCTGCGTCCGGTAGCCGATCTCATACTCGGCACGGTATTCTTCCGCCGTCTTTGATCCTGTCTTGGCCTTGTGCTCCATGACGACGTCCAGTGTGCCATCCTGCAGCAGGGGATAGACCGACTGCCAGTCCCCTTCCCAATCGGAGAGTGAGCGCGGCTTGATCTGCTCATCCTCAAAGATGCCGCGCCGGATGTCCTCGGAGACATGAATGTGAGCATGGCTATGGCTATGGCTATGGCTATGGTCATGGTCATGCGCGTGGGCCTGTACCGGTTCTTCTGACGACCGTGAATGCTGGGCTTGCGCCTGAGCCGCCACGAGCAGCAGCGAACTTGCGACCAGAACTCCCGCGCGTGCGACAAAGCTTATTTTCATGTTGAACCTCCTGAAGCCTGCGACGCTTTCGACGCAGCAGCAGGATCAATACGTAATATCATAACAATTGACAAGTGGCGGAAGGACAGCAATACCATCTTGCGGGCTGAGGTCCGCTGAACGGTTCCTGTTCAGCCGCCGGCAAGTCTTCCGGAGGATCTGGTCGATTCTGCCCTTTGCGACCTCAGCAAAGCCTGTTCCATCTGTCGCTGCGACAAATACCGTGAGACGGTGACCCGCCATATGCTGTGTGGCATCACCTGGTGTTTTCACTGAGGCCCCGATCCGGGGAACGCGTCACTGGATGGTCGTGTTGATATTCGAAATGAAAGGCGTCTGACATGAACAAGTTCTTTATCAGCAGCGCTGTTGCGCTTGCTCTGACTTCGACACACTTGGCCGCCGAATCGACCCATAGACAGGGCGACATCGCACGCTTCGGAACGCCGCACGACGAACAGATCTGGCTGGCCCAGGACAACAACGGCAACGACAAGGCACTCAAGAAGGGTCATGGCAATGCCGGCAACGGTAACCCCGGCGACGGGAAAGCCCGCGGGGGCAATGGAAATGCCAAGGCGGGTAAGGGAAATAATCACGGCGCCAAAGGCAACGGGAAGCCCGAGCATGCAGGCGGCCCGAAGCTCAAGACGAGCGGCAAGGGCATTGAGCACGCGTCGCGTGGGAACGGCAAGGGCGCTGAGGGCCGCCGACCCTTCACCACGGCAGAGCGCGATGAGGTTTTCAGTCGCTTCGTCTCCACACCGGCCCCCACAGGTCGTGACATGAAGCGCGTTCTGGGCGCGGCTGCCCTCGCCTTGGCGACCCCTCAGCTGCTCGTAGCCGATCTCCCTGACGATGAACTTATCACTTACCGCAATTGCCCGCCGGGCCTTGCCAAGAAGGATCCGCCCTGCGTACCGCCGGGACTGGCCAAGGAAGGCGTAACCTACGGCGAATGGGCAGCCTATGATCAGGATGAGTACGACACGATCTGGGTCAAGCGCCGCGACAATTGGCTCAGTTCCCAAGCCGAGGTCGATCCGGACCCCGAGCTTCTGTTGTTGCAATCGGACCAGATTGCGACGCTCTTCGATCTGGACCCTGCACCCAATGGCCAGCGGTATGCTCTGATCGACGGACTGCCTGTCCTGCTCGACCAGAAAGATTACACTTCCTTGCTTCTGGTGAACCAACTGGCACAGGTGCCAGACCTTGTGGCTGGGGCGCCGATCGCTCCGACTGCAGCCTTGACGCAGGATGAGCTGATCAGCCTGTACCGTCTGCCGCAACTGGGTGACAATGGAAATTACGCTGTTTTGAACGGGCAGCTCGTGCGGTTGAACGACTCGAACTACGAGCTTCTTCAGATGATCCGCATCGCGCGGGCCGTTCTGTAGAAACTAGGGCCGACGACGAGAGAGGCGATAAATCGGTCCGCCCTTATAGTAGATGATGCAGCCGCCGATGACTTGGCGGCTGCTTTCAGTTCTATTCGACCTGTTCGCAGCTCTAGCGTACAGCTATGCGGGACGAAGCGGTCATTGACTGTCGCTGAGAATGCAGCTTAAAGAGTGGCATGATGCTTATCGCAACCATCTCCACCACGTCCTATTACCCGCTGCCTTAGGTAGCGGAGCAACTTTCATGTTCACCGCTGCCTTGTGCCAGTGGTTGAGCATCAGAAGCCCATGAACCCCTGGCTGGCTATTTCTGGATCAGGATCATGGTCTCCACGCTGCCTTCGATCACCATCATCGGCTTTGGCGCTTTCGGCAAGCTCATCGCGCGTCTTCTCAGGCCGCATGCTGACGTCTCCATATATGATCGGTCTGAACGCGTGTCGCGGGCTGCATCCGAGTGGTCTTGCCCCCATTTCACCGGACACTCAGGCGGTTGCGGTTTGAGCAGCGATGAACTCGCGGG